>NZ_LHUR01000027.1 GCF_001263795.1 Clostridium homopropionicum DSM 5847 | reverse complement strand
CATAAAATAGAATAATTTTTTTTTAGAAACAACTGGCGAGCCGAATACATTGAAAGGTGTACGTTCGGTTCTGAGGGAGGGCTATATAAATCTACCTATAAGGAAAGGCGATATAGTTCTACCCTACTTGCAATACATCCGTAAGTTAAAAGAGAAAAACATTGCAGTGTATTTTGAAAAAGAAAATATAAATAGTCTGGATTCTAAGGGAGAAATTATGCTTACCATTATGGCATCCCTTGCCCAGCAAGAAAGTCAGAGTTTAAGCCAGAATGTAAAGCTTGGTATTCAATATCGATACCAACAAGGCATCATTCAAATAAATACTAATAGGTTTTTAGGATATACAAAGGATGAAAACAAGCACCTTGTAATTGTTCCTGAAGAGGCAGAGATAATAAAACGTATTTATCGAGAATATCTTGAAGGCTCTAGCATGGATAAGATAAAAAAAGGACTTGAAAGAGATGGAATATTGACAAGTGCAGGTAAAAAAAGATGGCATACCAGTACAATTCGAAAAATACTAAGTAACGAAAAGTATATGGGGGATGCACTGCTCCAGAAAACTTATACCGTAGATTTTCTTACAAAAAAGAGAGTCCAAAATAACGGTATTGTTCCACAGTATTATGTGGAAAATAGCCACGAAGCTATAATTCCAAAAGAGATTTTTATGCAGGTTCAAGAAGAACTAATTAGAAGAAGTACAGGACATATTAGCAGCAGTGGGAAGAAAAGAAACTTTAGCTGTAGCCATCCATTCTCACAGATTGTTTTCTGCGGGGAATGTGGAGAGATATATCGCAGAGTTCATTGGAACAACCGTGGCAAGAAATCTATTGTATGGCGATGCGTCAGTAGACTTGAGAATACAGGGTTAGCTTGTCATTCAAGGACGGTGCTTGAGGATTTATTAAAGGACGCAGTTGTAAAAGCTATTAATGAACTGCTGGGTCAAAAGGATGATTTTTTAGAAGTTCTTAGCAATAATATAGAAACGGTAATTAATGAGCAGGATACCAGTGCAGTAGCTGAAATAGAGAAAAAGCTAGAAGAATTACAAAAGCAACTATTAATACGAGCCAATTCTAAGGAGGATTATAACGATATTGCTGATGAGATTTACCATCTGCGAGAAGAAAAACATAATGCTTTAGCAGAAGAGGCAGAAAAGAAAGCAGTGAGCCAAAGACTTATGGATATGACAGCTTTTCTAAAGGAGCAACCAACGCTTATTGAAGAGTGTGATGAGCAGTTGATAAGGAGATTGATTGGAAAGATTATGGTGTATGAAGATAAATTCAAGGTAGAATTTAAGTCTGGCGTAGAGGTTGAGGTGGAGATGTAAAGAATTGTAACACTCTTTAGGTTTATAAAGTCTAGAGGGTGTTTTTTTCTTTTAAGATATGCGTGAATAGTTTGACTTTTAAAGATTTAAAAATATATAATGATATTAACAATGTTGTTATTATGATTGTTAAGGAGAATCAACATGATTGATGTAAATGAGTTACTAGAGATAGCAATTAAAGAAACAGAGAACCTTATGGATGATGAAATATTTTTAGTAAAAGATTTATTTAAAGGCTACGAGTGGAATAGGATACCTCGAAACGATAGGCTATTACTTGGAACATTGTTTTTAAATTATGTAAATAAAACAAATGGTAAAATTCTAGCTATAGAAAAGACTTCTTCAGGGCAGCAGAAGTATAAGGTGATTTTATGATTATAGAATGTACAAAAAAACTAATCTTGTTGAACTTAACAAATGGGTTGGCAGAAGCTTGATGTGTGGCTCTTTGGATTATGCTCATCTAATAGATTTACTGAGATAAGAATTGAAGTGCATAGACTAATTGGGGTTGATAAAGTGAGGGGTATATATATGATTGATAAAGCTATTCAAATTGATGATTTGACGGCATTAAGGGTAGGGTTTAAGGAGTTTTTAAATACTAACTACAAGCAGTTATCTTATAAAGATATAATTTGCAGTGAAGCTTTTTATATCTTTAGATACGATTTTGGAATAGAACCAATTGAAGTGCTATCTAGTGAAGATGGGATTGAAAGATATAGGACAAAGCTGATGGAACACTTCTCAGATAGGGGAAGGAAAAATCCTAAATCAGATGCATATACATATTGCCGTAATATCAAGTTATTAAAAGAATATGTTACTGGAAATACTGTAAGTTTAAGTGTTGGAAAAGGGGAAAAGGAAGTAGCAACAAGAATACTTAGAAAAAATAGAAATAGAGAAGATATTCCAAGACCTAGTGAGGATGAAGTAATAAAGTATCTTGAACTATGGGATAACTTAGAAAATTACAAATTTCAAGAAGCGGCATTAGATAAATTGTTCTTTGTAACATATCCTTCTAATACTTTAATGGAAGATGTGCTGGTAAAGGTGTCTACATTAAATGATTTTTACAGCACAAATATTTTTGCAGCATATAAGGTGGCTAAACACATTATATCATTAGATATTGATGAGCGATTAAAAAATGGGGATATAACTCTTGTAGATGATATAGCAAAGATTGAAATGGATAATGGGAATATTAAAAACTTCTATTCCTTTGCATCAAAATATTGTAGCCACCATAAGCCACTTGATTTTCCTATTTACGATAGTTTTGTTGATACTTTGCTTAAGTATTTTAGAGATAAAGATAACTTTTACAAATTCAAAAATGAGGATTTAAAGGATTATGTAAAATTTAAAAATATATTGATTGAATTTCAAAGATATTATGGTTTGGAGCAATTCAACCTAAAGAAAATAGATAAGTATTTATGGTTACTCGGAAAAGAAAAGTTTCCGAAGAATTATGGTAAGAGTAAATGAGATTAAGTGGGGGGAAGCTAATGGATTTGGTTAATATAAAGGTAAGACATAAAGTGTTTGGTGAAGGGATTATTATTGCTAAAGAAAATTCATATATTACTGTAAAATTTCAGAATGATGAAAAGAAGTTTATATATCCAAATGTTTTTGATGGATATCTAATAACTGAAAGCAGCGACATTGCTGAGAGTATTAAACGAGAAATAGAGAGTATTAAAAAGCTTGAAAATGAGAAAAAAGAGCGATTGGCTGAATTGGAACAACAAAAGCAAATTGAAAAAAATAATGGTGATAAATATATAAAAGTTAAAACAAAGGTTTATCCACGTGCCAATATTGCGTTCAAGTGTAATTTTTGTGATGGAGGATACTCTGATGAACAAGTTGGGTTTAATGGTGTTTGTAGTGATGATGTAATCAGAAATAATATTGAATTAGAGAAACGCACATGGTGCAGTTCTGAGGATTGTGCTTGTGGACAATATCTAAAAGGTGATATTACTCGTTTTGAATTAGATGCTTTATGTAATAATGGCGGGTTTGTTTGTTATGAAAGTCAAATGCTTAGGGAGTGGAAGGCACTTGCAGGTATTGTACAAACAGGTGAAAAAAAGGGTCAACCTATGAAATTAAACAAAGTACAAAACAATAGTTTGTGTGTATTAACAACACGTGACCCCAATTCTTCAGAAAGGGAAAGATACATATTTGGTGTATTTCTTGTAGATGAAACATATGAAGGTGATAACCAAGAGGAAGGATATGTAACTACAAAATCTAAGTACCGTATTAAGCTTTCTCCGAAAGAAGCGCATAAAATGTTGTTTTGGAATTATCATGCAAATGATAACCAACCAGAGGTAGCAGTTTGGAGTTCAGGATTACATAGATATTTTGGAGATGAACAGGCTATTCAAATACTGCAAGATATTGCAAAATTGAAACAAGGCACTGAGGAAGAGAAATTGGCTAATGAGTTTTTATTATATTTTGCTAGAATAAATGATATTGATATAAGTACTGTGCCAGAAAAGAGTGGAGCATTGAAAAAATAATAATTGGATTGATAAAGGATAAGGTATTATATGCGTATACGAAAAATAAGAATTATATCTAACAATATCTGTTATGGGCCAGAACCTTCTCCAAAAGATGAAGTAGAACAGCATTTAACAATATCATCCAAAGGGCGAGTATGGTTTACAGGTTATAACTATGCTGATGGTTTTGGAAAATATAAAATCGGTAGAAAACAACAGTTTAGTATTGAAAAGAAGATTGTTGATGAAATATTTAATTTATTTTCTCAATACTATGAAAGGAATCAGCTACTTTGCTATGCAACAGATATAGGCATATGGAAAATGGAAATTACAGATATAGAGAATAAAAAATATACTTTTAAAGGATCACTTTGTGGGGCAGTATCCGTTGGAGACACGGATTTAACAGATTATATACGAGAACAGATTCCAATTGATGATTTGTTTATATTTGATAATATTAGTGTGGATAAAGATGAGAAATAATAAATAACTTGTACAAGGAGGGTAATTATGGCGTTTCAAACACCATTAACAATTAATGAGGTAATAGGAAATATTCATTCTAAGAAATATTTGTTACCTTCTATACAAAGGGAATTTGTATGGAGTACCAATCAAATAACAAAATTATTTGATAGCTTAATGAGAGATTATCCCATAAATGCATTCTTATTTTGGAAAGTTTCAAAAGAGAATGTAAGCGAATTTAGATTTTATGAATTTTTAAGAGATTATCATCAAAGGAAAAAAAGACATAATGAGAAAGCCAATCTAAATGGAAGTGAAGATATTATTGCAGTGCTAGATGGACAGCAAAGATTAACTTCATTATATATAGGATTAAAAGGATCATATGCATATAAATTATCTTACAAAAGGTGGGATAATGAACAGGCATATCCTGTTAGGAAACTTTATCTAAATCTCCTTGGAAGTTCTGATGATCCAGAATATGAATATGAATTTGAGTTTTTAACTGATGCAGAATCAAAAAATAATGATGAAAATCATCATTGGTTTCCAGTAGGTAAAATTCTTGATTTAAAAGAACAGGGTGATGTGAATGAGTATTTAATTGAAAATGATTTGTCTTCTAATTCAGATAAAACAAAGGCCAAATTTGCAAATAGAACATTATTCAAGTTACATACGGTTATTCATACTACCCCTATAATCAGTTATTACTTAGAGCAAAGTAAAGAATTAGATAAGGTTCTGAATATATTTATTCGTGTAAATAGTGGAGGTACAACTCTAAGTTACTCTGATTTATTACTTTCGTTTGCAACAGCACAGTGGGAAGAGAAAGATGCACGTGAGGAAATTAATTCTTTTGTTGATGAGATTAATGAAATAGGACGAGGTTTTAATGTAAATAAGGATTTTGTTTTAAAAGCTTGTTTAGTATTAAGCGATTTCAATGATATATCTTTCAAAGTAGATAATTTTAATAAAAGCAATATGTTAAAAATACAAGACAATTGGGATGACATAACAAAAGCCATTAGAGATGCTATGAAGTTAATTTCTAGCTTTGGGTTTAGTAGGGAAAATATCACATCAAATAACCTAATTATTCCAATTGCTTATTATTTAAAACATATCGGTTTACCAGATAATTTTGAAATTAGTAATGCTACAATAAGTGATAGGGTAAAAATTAAGAAGTGGTTTACAAGAGCACTACTAAAAAGAGTATTTAGTTTTATGCCAGATGGTGTATTAAAGCCGATTAGAGATATAATTAATAAAAATAATGGCAAGGAATTTCCACTTGATGAAATTATTAATCATTTCAAGGGTACAAACCGTACGTTAGTATTTACAGACGAGGATATTAAAAATTTAATGTATTCTAAATATGGACATGGTGATACTTTGGTTATTATGTCAATATTATATCCGTGGGCAGATTTAAGAAATAACTTTCATGTTGATCATATGCATCCCAAAAGTGGTTTTACAAAAAAGAAACTACAAAAACGTGGGATTTCAGAAGAGAGTATAGAGTTTTATTTAGAAAATTATAATTATATTGGGAATTTACAACTATTAGAATCTATACCTAACATAGAGAAGAGTAATATGGATTTTGATAAGTGGATTACAGATACTATTTCTAAAGAAACTATGGATGATTATAAGAGTAAGCATTATATACCTAAAAATATAGATTTAAGCATTACAAACTTTGAGCAATTTTTAGATGAAAGAGAAAAAATGATAATTCAAAAACTAAAGAGTGAATTGCTATGA
The DNA here is from genome assembly GCF_001263795.1 of Clostridium homopropionicum DSM 5847. Lineage (GTDB taxonomy): Bacteria > Bacillota > Clostridia > Clostridiales > Clostridiaceae > Clostridium_H > Clostridium_H homopropionicum. The sequence continues at coordinate 194,602 of NZ_LHUR01000027.1, read as the reverse complement.
AACAAAAGGAAAAGTATAGATGCCCTTGTTGTGGAGCGTTATCTTTAGATGAAGAAAATAACTTTGATATATGCTCTTTATGTGATTGGGAAGATGATCCTTTGCAGAAGAAGAAACCAAATCTAGGTGGTGGGGCAAATCTAATGAGCCTTAATGAGGCTAAGGAATATTTTTATAAAGAAATATTGTATCAAAAATTAATAGGACATAATCACTATTGTCCATTGCTTGATAAAAACATTGCAGATGGATTATGTTACGAAATAATTATGGTAATTGAAAGAATGTTAGTTTTTTCTACAGTTCCAGAGATAAATGGATTTTCAAGAGATGAAGTGTGTAAGATTTGCAACTCTTGTCCAATAAATAAGGCTATGGAGGATTAAGGAAATTTAATCAAGAAAGGGCTTAGTCAGAAATGAAAGGTTTGTAAAGGTGATTATATGGCAAAGCATGAGTTTGGGATTATGCAAAATGAACCTATGTATGAAGAGAGATTTGATGAATATGAACCTAAGAAATATAAGTGCATTGAGGTTGATGATGATTTTATCCAATCAATTTTAGTGGATTTGAAAAATATAGATTGTTATTGGCACACTCTTCAAATTGCAGGGAAGGGGCTTGCATATTGTGGGATTACACTTATACCACCAACTTCAATTAATATGTTAATAAGAATTCTATCAATGCAAGATAAATTAGAATATAATGATTTAATTTCTTTAGCCAATCAAGCAAAAGAAGAAAATAAATATATAATTCACTTTGGAATATAAAATCTATCCTAGCAGCTAGAAGAACATTTGGAAAATAAAATATTATTTTTAGAAAGGAAATCAATATGGCAGATAAAAAAATACAAATCCGAAATAGCACAGTAGATTTTATGGTTTTTACCAAGGATGCTGGCAGTGACTCCATAGAAGTGCGTGTGCAAGATGGCGATGTTTGGTTAACTCAAAAAGCCATAGCTACATTGTTTGATATAGATAGAAGTGTAGTAACAAAGCATTTTAAAAATATATTTGAAACAGGCGAGCTTGATGAGAATTCAGTTTGTGCAAAATTTGCACAAACTGCTGATGATGGGAAGACTTATAAATATAAATTCTATTCATTAGCAGCTATTATTGCAGTTGGTTATCGTATTAATTCTCAAAGAGCAACGCAGTTTAGACAATGGGCAACAAAGGTTTTAGAAACTTTTACAAAGCAAGGATACGTTTTAGATAAAAATAGATTGATCAATGGTCAAATCTTTGATGAAGATTATTTTGAACACTTAATTTCTGAAATTCAAGAAATAAGAGCTAGCGAAAGACGTTTTTATCAAAAAATTACTGATATATATGCAACAGCAGTGGATTACTCTAAGGATAGTAAGATAACAAAAGACTTTTTTGCTACGGTACAAAACAAAATGCATTATGCAATCCATGGAAATACAGCGGCAGAAGTTATTGTTGCAAGAGCAAATCATAAGAAGGAACACATGGGATTAACCACTTGGAAAAATGCACCGGATGGCAAAATTGTAAAAGCGGATGTTTCTGTAGCTAAAAATTACTTGTTAAAGGAAGAAATAGAAGAACTTAATGAGATTGTGACAATGTATCTTGATTATGCAACAAGGCAAGCACGTAGGAGAATTCCTATGACTATGGCTGACTGGGCAGAAAAATTAGATGCATTTCTAAAATTTAATGATGCTGAAATTTTACAAGATAAAGGCAAGGTAACAGCAGAGATTGCAAAAGCCTTTGCCGAAAGTGAGTTTGAAAAGTATCGTGTAATTCAAGATTCTTTATACAAAAGTGATTTTGATAAATTGATGGAAGAGAGCGATATAAAGTAAGAAACTCTTGTGGATTTATTCCCGAGAACAGAGAAAATTAAAAAAGTGGTATTGACCTATTCCCACGAACGTATATATCAAAAATGTGTAAAAAGTAGGGCGTTCATACACTCAAAATAGGTTGTGACATCAATCCAAGCCCTATTAGCCATGTTGAGGTGGTAACACTACTTGTGAGGGAGTGAAAGGACCGAAGAAGCAGATGTTCCACCCATGCAAGGAATGCCCAAGAAGACGAGTGAAACGAAGCCTGATTGGTGCATTCTACTGCTGAGACGGTTGTCAAGATAGATAAGAAATAGGCTGATATTAAAGGTTGTGAAGGTTTTTTAAGTAAATATTGGAGTGTGTTTTATGTTCCCTCAGACTGATAAGTTTGGGGGAATTTTGTATATTATAGATTAGTTAAAAAATCCTTATTAGAATTCCAATATTTAATTTTATCTTTAATATTGTTATTTAATTCTGAATCAAGTTTCTTAAAAGAAATACTAAAGATTACAGGAAAAACAGAAAAGTCTTCACATTTCTGGTATATAAAGTTCACAGCAAACTTTTTTTAAAAATCAGCTTAATGCAGAACTTGAAACAGCTCTCTTAGTAATAACTACATCCTATATGCGAAGTGAAAGTATAATACAGTATATGAAAATATAACTTATATAAATCCACAAGTTTCATTAGAGAGTGGATAGATGCAGTAATTGCCTGCCAAGAAAATAAAAACTTAAAAAATACTTTAACATCTATTGTATCTAAGCTTTCAGATATGAGAATAGTAGGAGCATAGCTTGATTATCTTCTTTATGAGCCTATGAAAGAATTTATAACTATGACTATTCTTTTGATAGGAAATATACCATTAATGTATCATTAGCGGCTGTAATAAAGTTAACCAAGCCTGTAGAATACAAGATATAAAATATTGACTATAGTTATCGTATATGATAACATGCAATTAATAAATGCATATATTATATAAGAGGGAGATATAAACGTGGATTGGAAGGTTGAATTCTACCAAAGAGAAAATGGTAACATCCCTGTAATGGAATTTTTATCATCACTCTCACCTAAAATGAGAGCAAAAGCATATAGTGAAATAGAACTTTTACTAGAGCATGGCATTTATTTAAAAGAACCTTATGTAAAACCGATTAAAGGGGAACAATACAAGGGAATATATGAATTAAGAATAAAAATAGGATCAGATGCATCAAGAATATTTTACTTCACTTATCATAGATATACTTTTGTATTGTTGAATGGATTTCTTAAAAAGACAGATAAAACGCCAAAGCTAGAACTTGAAAAAGCAAAAAGATATAAAGAAGATTTTGAAATGAGGTGTGAAGATGAGTAAAGCAAGTGTTGATTTCTCTGTTATTAAAGAGGAGCTTATGCAGGATAGCGAATTTAAAGAAGAATATAATAAGCTAAAGCCTCGGTATGAGTTGATTTCTGAGGTGATAAAAGCAAGAAGGGAATTAAATTTAACACAAGAAGAATTAGCTTCTAGAATGGGAACTCAAAAATCAAATATTAGCAGGCTTGAAAGTGGAAATTACAATCCTTCTTTAGATTTTTTAAGTAAGCTTGCAAGAGGGCTAGGAAAAGAAATTCATATAGAACTAAGATAATATTTAATAATTTTACACGCAGAGCAAAAGCACTGCGTATTTTTATTTAACAATCAAAAGAGTAGCTTGTTAGGCTACCATTAGTCAGTAGAGTGATATTTTAGTTTTATAATTTATACTATATTTCCGTTAAAACCATAGGGTCAAAATCTATGATTTTTTTTGAAAAAGGTTTCTAGAAATTGATAGATAAAAATAATATCTACTACAATTTCCAATAAAATTAGTATAAATTCTAGTTTATCCACTAAAATATCACTCCTTATTCGGTTTTTTATTATATATACACAATTCTTATATTCTAAATATATGTATTAGGTAAAATATTATGCTAAGAAGTAATAAAATATAAATAAAAAAGAAACGAGGTCAAAATCTCATTTCTTTTTTATAATTAATGTTACTTATAATCTTTTATTCCAAGTTGTTCCTTTAAAGCTACTTGAAGGATTTGAGAAAAATTAACCTTTTTTTCTTCAGCTATTTTATTGAGCCAGTAAGGAATAGTTAATGTTTTCTTTATAGCTTTATTAGCCATTTCATTACGAATGAGTGGCATATATGCTTCAATTGGTACTATGAAAGAACCGTTAGGAACAATTATATCTTCTGGTAAAGTGGGTTTAGGTATATTTTCGTTATCGTCTTCCATACTGTAAAGATGTAACTCTAAAGCATCTTTTGCTATTAATAAAGATTCTTTTAGATTGTTACCTTCAGTTATACAACCAGGTAAATCAGGAAATGTAATACAGTATCCACCAACTTCACTAGGTTCAAATATAGCGGAGAAAATGTAAGTATCCATGCTTAAAAACCTCCTTATTTTATAATTTATCTTATATTAATCTTAAACAAGTTGGGCTTTTATTTAAGTCCAACCTGTTTAAGTATTGAGTTCAGTGTTCCTGGCTTTAAATCTTTGTTGTGATTTGGGATTGTTATTTTACCAAGCTTTGTTTGATGTACTAGGTATATAAGTGAACCTCTTTGATTCTTTATCTGCCAACCTTCTTTAGTTAGAATTTTTATTAGTTCTTGTGGTTTCATCTCCTAGCCTCCTTACAATTATATTGTAACACGTACAATAATACGTATAAATATTTTGCGTATAAAAAAATAAGAAAATATTCAATTATTTTCTATGAAATTAATGCAAAAAATCATAAAAGGGTTAGTAGAATAATAACCCTGAAAAATAACTATAATAATATTTGATTTAGCATAAAATATAAATAAAAAATATTGGAGTATAAATGTTATGAACGAGGTTATAAAAGAAAGAATTAATACCTATTGTGAATTCGTTAAACGTGGCAAACCAACTGCGATGATAGCAATACAAAATAGGTATGTAGATGATGCTATAAAAATTGTAACGAAAATATATAATTTAAATACTTATATAGAAAATTTATCAGAAGGTTGGAAAATATTATGGATTTACAAAGATAATTATATGTTAGATATAATAAAAGAAATGCCTGAACAACCTAAGACTGTCTATGAACATTGGGTATTAGGCAAAATCTTTGGTTATTCAGACGAGTCCATAAAAACTTTTATAGAGACTAAAGTTTTACATAAGTAGTTTTATGGCATTTTGGACATGGTGGCAAAGTATCTGAATCTTGGTCTAAATGAACTATTTCACTACAAGTAGTACATTTATAGTAACCTTTCCCTGGTTTTTCTCCTGTTGAATACATAAGTATCACCTCCTTCAATACCATATTTCTACATTTAATATTAAAATCCTTCATAAATTGTAAAATAAAAGAAGGATAATTTAAGAAAATGTTGAAATAAGTATTTGAAAGGAGGTAGATAAATTGTATCAAACAAGCATAAGAAGAAGAAATAATGACTATTCGAAGGATTATTTTGAAGAGGAAGAACGTAAGCCAATTAAATTTGTTTTTCCGAATGATAATGAAGGAGATAGAACTATGAGTGATAAAGATATTAGTCCACAAGAAAGTATAACAAAATATATAAGAGTTATGCTTTTAGATGAAAATAATAAGCAAATTACCTATGAAAGAAAAGATGGGTATAGAACAACTGTAGAAGATGGATATGAAGATTTAAACCTTATAGAAGATTCTATTAAGATAAGTTTATATCAAACTGCAGAGCATATAGAACTATATAATAATAAAAAATATAAAGTAATTAACAGAAGTTTTATGCCTTGTTGTCCAGTATGTTTATACCTTACACTTAAGGAAATATAAATAGAGAATAGTTGAAAATTAAAAGAACTCTTAGCAGGGTTCTTTTTTTAATGCGTAAAAACAAGTAAGAAGGTGAACGAATGTGCCATCAAAGAAAATATGTAGATGTGGGAAGTTAATTGACATTGATGAAATAATGTGCCCTCAATGCAAGGAACGTAAAGAAACTAAAGTCAAAGAATACAATAAACAAAGAGGTTCTTCATATGAACGTGGATATGATTCTAAATGGCAAAGATATAGAATTAGATTTCTAAAACAAAATCCATTATGCTCTGAATGTTTAAAAGAAGGAATATATACTCCATCAAAGACAGTGGACCACATAGTTCCTCATAAGGGAGATATGAAGTTATTTTGGGATAGAAATAATCATCAAGCATTATGTAAAAGACATCATGATATTAATACCGCTAAAGAAGATGGAGGATTTGGTAATGGGGCATAAAAGGGGATAGGGGGGTAAATCTCTACAGAACCTTTGCCTAAGACCGTGTGTCCCATCACGCGTGCAAAAATCTCTGATTTTTTACTATGGGTGGAGTGAAAACTAGTGATTATAGAATTATGATTAAAAATTTAAAAGAATATTTTAATAACTTAGATAGATTAGAGCAACTAAAACAAAAGAAAAGTAACATTGAAGATTTTTCACAAAAGGTAAAAATAACTTTAGGAATTATAAATTTAGAGAATAGATTATTTGATTTTACATATGGAATAAGAAATTATCTTAATGATGAGGAACAAAAATATATTAAGTTTAAATATATAAATAAATTCAATAATAAAGCATTAGAAGTAATATTTAATAAGTCTGAAAGTACCTTGCGTAGATTTGAAAAGAAGATAGTAAATAAGCTTTTCGGTAACATATATTAGAAATTCACGCAATCTTTATTCAGAACTAAGTATAGAGAAATTATAAAATTATCCACAAAATAAGTATGCGAATATTATGAACTCCCTAAAAAGAGCATCTAGAGTTTTTAGAGCCCCTAAAAGGAAATATCCGTCCTTTTCGGCTACATTAAAAAAGTATCCTGACATTCCTGACTCCATAAAAAGGGTATTGCAAGTCCTAAAAAATAGGAGTCGCAAAAAAGAGGTGATAAACAATGACTAATGAGGAATTAGTTGCTTTATATCAACAAGGAGATAAACAAGCCTTAGAGAAGCTCATAGAAAAGAATACAGGTATTATTTATAAACTAGTTAATAAGTTTTATATTGGAGGTACCAATAGTATAGATAGAGAGGATCTAGAGCAAGAGGGTACTATAGGACTAATTATAGCAGCTAATAAATATGACTTTAATAATCCTAATAAGGCTCAATTTATAACTTATGCAATACATTGGATATATCAGAAAATTCATAGATATATTATTCAAAAGAACACCAATGAAGAGATAAGTCTAAACACACCTACAGGTGAAGATGGGGATATAGAACTCCTGGATTGTATTGAGGGAGTAGATTATTCTTTTGAAAATATAGAAGAAAAATTATATAAGCAGCGGCTAAGGGAAGAGCTGGAGGATGTTATGAATAGTTGTAATACATTAAAGGAAAGAGAAATACTGAAGCTCCATTATGGATGGAATAACAATAAATGTATGACATTAAATGATATAGCGCAGATATTCTCAATTAGTGGGGAAAGAGTTAGGCAGCAAAAAAGCCAAGCTATGAGAAAAATAAGACGTACTATTTGGGGAAGGCTTAAAGCAAAAGAGTTACATGAGCAAAAGAAAAATAAATCTTCATACAGTGTTTCAGATCTAATCGAAAGCATGAGTTTTGCAGAAAGGTATTTATAGGAGTGATATCATGAATCGTGAAGAAACTATTAAGTTAGCTGAAGAATGGCTTAAGAGTGTTCCAGATATAAAGAAAAATATAAGGGTAATAGATGCTGAATTGAAAAAGGATATTTATGATATAAAAACTTAAAAATACAAGGAATAGACTTCATAGAAAACTAGGTAAAATAATTAAAGCAGTAAGTGCTTTAAATGATGAAGAGCAAAGGATAATCTGCTATAGATATTTTGATAAGTTTAGTTATAAGATTATATCAATAAATGTAGGATATTCACTAAGAACAATAGCAAGAAGGCTTGAAAGTAGTAAATTGACTATTGGAAGAATAATGTTTGGATTTGAGGATGAATTTTTTAGAGAAATAGATCAGTATAGTATTCATTAAGATGGGTACTTTTATTTTTTATGATTTCAAAGGAGAAAATACCTCAAATGTAGAAAAATTATAAAAAGCATGTTATTGGAAGGAGAGATACTATGATAATTTTACAGCCAATAAAAGAATATTTACCTATTGCTGTAGCCTTTTTTGGAGCTTTCTTAGCTTATATTTTTGGAAACAGGAGGTATAGAACTGAGCGCTTTTATAATGAAGCAACAGATAGCTTGAAAGACTTTTATAGCCCTCTTTATCATGAAATGAGAATGATAAAATTAGATATGAATAAGTAGAATGAAGAAGAGCTGATAAATGAATTTTTAAAAAAATATTTGTCAATTAGTACTCAACTTTATAAATCGTATAATGCAAGATTAAATGAGCTATTTTATGATTTAGATGATACATTTAGAGAATATAAGATTAAAAAAGACAATATAATTTTAGACAAAGCAATAAACATATTTGATAGAATTTTTAGCTTAACTAAAAAAGAATATGATGACATTCAGAAAAGCTTATACAAGCAATATCCGTGGTATAAATACTTGAATCAAAAAAGTTTTATAGTAAGATTTTTAATGGATTTAAGCACGCTATTTTATGAGGCATGTTAATTTTTAGCTATTTGCTGGTTGCTTATTTTCTATATGATAGGTATTAATAGAATTACTGGACAAGCTGAAATACCTAATATTATTAAAAATAATTTTATAAGCATTACTCTAATAATTATTCCTTTGTTTGTGTTTTCAATTATATTTAGATTACCATATTTCAATGTGGTAATGGGTTATAAAAAAGAAAATAAGATTTTAAAAAATATTAATGAGATGATTTTGAATAAGATCAAATCCATACTTAAAGCTATTAAAGAACCTAATTAGATAAAAACATTAAGACTTATAGAATATATAAATGAAATTAGAGGAAATTATAGTACTTTGTAAAAGTAATAGCTATAATGAATTTTAACATCATTTTAAGGAGGACTAAGTATGAATAATATATTAAATCCCCTTAAAAGTCTATATACATATTAATTCTACACATACATAAAAAATTGTTTTTGTAATAAATGTATAAGGCTACTAATAAGTTATGTTTATCAATCAACAGCCTGGGCACTTAAATAAGTGATTTTTTATTTAGATTAAAAGAGATTCTATCCATAATATAGAATACAATTCATGGGGTGGTAGATATGAATGAGGATAAACAAATGTATTATTTCAACAACGAAAAAAGGTTTATTGCTGATCCAATTATGTATGGTTTTAAGGCTTTTTATAATTTAATAGATTGGGCAAGAGAGGATCTTTATGAATGGTCGAATAAGACTATAAAAGAGAGAAGAGGATCTTTTAGTGTAGGGGATATTCTATCTTACAGGGGAGAAGTTTTAGAACAGTGTTTCAATAGTGCAATAGTGTTAAATGTATATGCAATATTAGAAGATGGATTAAAAAGGATAAGTGAATTTTACGAGTCTAATATACAATCCAATGTTGAAATAGAACATTTTAAATTTGATTTATTTGAGCCTAACAAATTAAACAGTAACATTAAGAAATACGCATCTTATTTAAAAGCAATTGGAATAAGTATTGCGAAAAATGAAAATTACCAAGTATTAGCTAAATGGACGATAATAAGAAATTCCATAATACATAATGGTGATGAAATAATAGACGAGAAAAGAGTAAAAGTGATAAAAGATATTGTTAAAATTGACTATACGCTTGAAGAAGTGTCATCATATTCATTTGCTATAGAATTTGAAGCATTAGAATTATTTATAACAACAGTTGAAGAGTACTTAATTTCTATTTTTAATTATGAAATACCAAGCTTAAAGTTTGAAAAATAGTGGTACTGGCCTATATTCTATGTAGGTGTACAGATATCTTCGTAAAAAGTTATATTATTATAAGGGATTTTTATACATATATATAATTGGAAGAGAGACCTTTTTTGTAATAATTACTTGTTAAAGAAGAAAAATTATATTTAAAAATAGGAGGAATATGTAAATAGAAAGTATCAGCAGAATATGGGTGCTTTTTTATTTGAAATATAGACAAGTTGTGGCAAAAGTAGTAAAATTTAATAAAAAAAGAAACCACTTTGACGACTAAATCTACGGTGGTTTCTAATAATTGACTTTATTTCCTTTTAAGTATACTCATTATATCAAATACTAAAAGGAAAGTAAACAATGGAGGGATATTTTGAGTGAATATAGTATTTTCAAGCATAGTTTACACCATGTAGATAGGGAAGAAAGTAGGGTAGAAGAGGATCGGTTAGATAAAGGTAAAGCTGAAGAATACGTACATACTATAATAAATAAAAGTTTAGATGCTGAAAATGTTAGAAGATTTAAAATTAAGAGAGAAAGCACAGAAACGATATCATTAATAACGGCATACATAAAAAGATTAATTGATGAATATAATAGTGACGCAGCTGCAACTATTGCTGAAGGGGAAGAATTTAGCATTGATATTATTTCAAGTAATATTGCTAAAAGACTTCTAGAGGCTGAAGAGAAAGCTCAAGAAAAAATTCTTAAACTAAAAACGGAAATTAGAAAAGGAAGTCTGATTCAAGCTATAATAATAGATGAAGATGATAATTTTTCTTACATTTTAGCAAAAGTTGAACATGTAAATATATTAGATAAATTAGATTGGGAGCAACATACTGGGTTACCATTAGAAAAAGAAATTCTAAAAACATGCGTTATTTCATTTAGTAGTTCTGCTGAAATAGAAGAAATAAAAATATTTGATACTAATAAAGTAATATCAGATTACTGGAGTAATAAATTATTAGAACTTGAACCGCTTACAACAAACGAAGATAATACACAAAAATCTTTTAATGAGATAAATAAAGTATTAGTTAATAATGTTAAGAAAGTATCTCGAGCTGATTATACATTGTTACATAATAGTTTACTAGGATATTATAATCAAAATGAGGGCTTTGATTATAATGAGCTTATAGAAAAAGTATTTACAAATTATAAACCTCAGGAAGAAAAAGTAGATATCGAAAAACTAAAAACGAAATTACATAAGATACCCGAAAACCGATTTGATAGACAATTTGAAATAGCTCCTGAAGCAATACGTAATAAAAAGAAAAAAACTTACAGTATTAGTGATGACATTGATTTAACTATTAAGGATAATATTGAAAACTTAAAAGATATTATAAGAACCGAGAAATCTAATAATGATGAGCTATTTATAAAAATTAAAGTAAGTAAAGAAATTTTTAAAGATTTTAATTTCAATAATATCTAAAATATTTAATATAAATGGAGGGAGTGAAGATGTATAAAGAAATAATACAGCAATTAGCTAATGATTATGCAATAAAAGATTACAGAGAAAGTTTTAGTAATGTAATTATTAATATTGAAACATCTTTACTCCTAGCACCTAATTTTGAAAGTGTTAAGAATTTTATAGATAAAATTTCAAAAAGAGATAGTATTAGATTTAAAATTTTAGACGGAGAATTTGTATTTGCTCAATATTCTAATGGATCATCTATTGAAAAATTCGTTAAAGAAATAAATGAAGGTATAAATGAGGAATGCGAAAATTTATATAAAATTAATATAGAAATTGTAAAAAATGTGGTTAATAATGAATTGTCTATATATGACATTAAATTATTTCTAGAGCATTTAAAAGAACAATCATTAAGAGGACTATTATATGAATTTAATACAATTCTAAAAGATAATTACATCATATTTAGATTACAAAAGGATAATATCAATTTCGCAAGCAATTCAATATTCTTTTCTATGGAAGGAGAAGAAATAAACTACAATACTTCAGAACGTGATAATCAATTAAATCGCAGAATAGAGGTTTGCAATTTTCTTAATAGTTCAGAATATAAACTTTTGGCAAGTGATTTTGAGTTTTGTAACTATAATAATACTAATGCTGAAGATTATCTAAAATTGGAAAGTATAATGAATAAAATGAAAAATGTTTTGGCTATTATAGGAATATGTGATATATCTGCAATAGATGAGAAAAATCAAATTAGAGTAGTTTTGAATGGATATAAAAGAATAGAGTGTTTAATAAATTATGAAGATAATTTTGATGCTATGGTAGATCAATATTATAAAATTTATCAATGGCTTTATGATGGTGGAAACTTAAGTGATAAAGTTGGAATAGCAAGAAATATAATATCTTTGCAAATAAGTAACAATAATTTACTTTCAATAGAAAAAAATACATTAGATTCAATTAGATCTTCGTATGAAATATATTTAAAAGAAAGTGTAAATAAGTATTTGGAATTAAGAGCCAACATAAATAAGAATATACTAATCTTATTGAGCAGTTTAGGAGGTCTAATAGATGAACTTATTAGTATAATTTTAAGATTTATTGTAGGAGGGTTGTCGGTAGTTTTTACTGTAATAGTTATGAATTCAATTACTTCAGGAAATTTAGTCGAAGTAATTACAGGTGACTTGGCTATTATTTGTATTGGAGCAATCATTATTTTAAATATTATATTATTTGGTATAATAGTTCCTAATATCAAAGATAAGTTTAAGAGATATGAAAATGAATTTGAAGATATGAAAGAAACATATAGATACATTTTAAATCCAGAAGATCTTGATAAAATATTTGATAAAAACAAGTTTATAAATGGGAAAAAAGAAGATTTTTCTAAAGGATTAAAGAAGTATATGAAGTTGTGGACTATTATTCAGATAATCTTAGTAGCTACAATACTTATTGCATAATTTATGTATAAAGATATATAATTTTAAGCAGATATTATTTATCAATGGTAGCAAAACTACTAATCTGCTACTAATGTGTAAAGTAATAATATAATTTACTTAGATTTATAAAGTTTTAAAATGATAATAAAGTTTCCTCTAACCCTTGAAAATGAAGAGGTGTAATGATTTATTATAATCGGACAAGAATTATAATGATTAGACTATAGGATAAAAGGGACACGTGGAGTGCTGTTGTCTGCTATATAAAAGGTAAACACATTTGTATGACTTGATTTTGAGATGCTATAAATATGTCTATGTACACGAAAAAATGGATTACCGTTGAGAATAGGGATATGAAAAATATACAAAATTTAGAAGCGTAAAGAGCATTCATTAAAATTGGATGCTCTTACTATTTATAAATTTAAGTTTATCGCAAATGTATATTAAATAAAATTTTGTTTATAATAATAATGTCAAGTAAAAATCAAAAAAACTTGACGAATAAGGTTCATAAATCATATAATTTAATTAGAGAGAAGGTGATATTTTTGAATTATCAACTTGAAGTAAGAAAAAAGATAGAATCATACCCAGCTAAGGAGTTAATTATTGCTAATAGGTTTTTAAGGGAAAATTTATCATACATTCCTGCGAATGCTTATTATAAAAGTATTGAAAGAATGTTAAGAAATGGTGAATTAGAAAAGGTGGCTAAAGGGGTTTATTGTAGACCTAAAATAACTAAGTTTGGTAAAATATCAGCTAGTGAAGAAAATATATTAAATTATTTTATTGGAAAAGAAAATCATACAGGTGTTGTTGTAGGTTATAGATTATATAATAAATATGGGATTACAACTCAAGTATCTAAGACAGTTAAGATTTATTCAAATATTTTAGATGAAGAGAGAAAAGTTATTAAAAATGTTGAAATAAAGAAAATAAATATATCAATTAATTCAAGAATTAAGAGAGCAATTGAACAGTTGGAAATATTAGAGAATCATAATCAAATTGAAGAGATTGATAAGAAAAAATTGGTATACCTTCATGGGATTATTGCAGAAGAATATTCAGATGAAGTTTTTACAAATGTTTTAAGAAATATGAAGTATAAAAAAAGAACTATTGCTTTTTTAGAAAGTATTTTAAAGAGTAGAAGAGTAGAAAATACTCTTTCACAATTTTTAAATAAGACATCAAAATATAAAATACCAGCAATGGAGGAATTTTATGAATCTGCATACTAATAAAGAAGATTTTGAAGATTTATGTGTACTCACAAGCGAATATATAGGAATTCCTCAAGATGCTGTAAAAAGAGATTATTATATTGTAATGTTACTTCAAAATTTACAAAATAGCAATTTTGCTAGTGAATGTGTTTTTAAAGGTGGAACATCATTAAGTAAATGTTATCCAGAATCAATAAATAGATTTTCAGAAGATATTGATTTGACATTTATACCAAAAGAACAATTAAGTAACAACCAATATAGTAAAAAATTAAAAAAGATAGAAAAAATAATAATCGGAGATGCAAAAAGCGAAAAGATAGAAGATGAACGTAGTGATAGAAGTAAAAGCTCATATGTGTGGTTTGAAGAAGACAGTAGAGTTAAATTAGAGATAGGTTCAAGTGTTATGCCAGATCCTTATGAAGAAAAAGTTCTAAAAACTTATATTCAAGAATTTTTAGAGCATAAAAATATGTGTGATGAAATAAGAGAATATGAATTAGAAGAAGTTAACATTAATGTATTAAGCATTCAAAGAACCTTTCTTGATAAAATTTTTTCAGTTAAAAGGCACACAATAGATGGAAATATAACTGAAAAAGTAAGACATATATATGATGTGGCACAATTGTATAAGATGAAAGAAATAAAAGATTTTATTAATGATAAGAATGATTTAAAGAATCTAGTAAAAAAAATCAAAGAAACTGATTCGTTTTATTTAGAAAAACGTAATAAACCGTCTAAGTATAATCCTATTGAAAAATATAATTTTAATTTGTGGAAGAGATATTTTACAGATGATGTTAAAAAAAGCTATGAATCTTTGCATGAAAACTTAGTGTATGGAAATAAAAAGCAAAATTTTAAAGAAGCAATGGAAACCTTTAATTCAATAGGTTCTTTATTTGAGAATATCGATGAATAAAATATACTGAAATATTAATTAGGGGCTCTGTCGCTTTAAATGTTGCATTAATGAAGCAAAATACTATTGACAAAAAATCAAGAAGCAAATTGTTAATAATTTTAACTATTTGCTTCCTTGTTATGTACGATTGTCTTTTTGTGGAATATTATTACATTTTCCAAGTGCGACTTAGCCTATTCTCTCAAAAGGCAAAATTTTTAATTTTGCTATGCGTTAGCCTGCCCTTATTACCTCTTTAAAATCTTCACTAAAAAATTCTAAAAGATTTGACCTTATAATACGCGTTAGCGTGAGCATAGAAAATTTTACATTTAACATTTTGCCATTTATATAAATAAGCAAATAAGATATCAACGCTGCAAATATCTGTATTTTAATCGCATTTTCATTATATCCTATAAAACGTTTTATTCTTAAATTTTCTTTAATCCATTTGAAAAATAGTTCAATTTCCCATCTTTTTTTATAAATATTTATTATATCTTCAGTACTTAAATCAAAAATATTAGTTATAAAATATATATCCTTTTGTGGATAAGCATTAATTACTCTCTCCTCCATAATAACAGCATTAGTAACACCTCTGGTAATGAACTTTATCCTATCTTTTGTTAGTTTATCATACAACTTGTAACTATAATATCCTCTATCAAAGATATAGATGGATGATTTGTCTTCAAACATACTATCAATGCATTTTCTATCATTTACATTACCTTTTACTATATTAATTTTTTCTGGGTATTTGCCGTTGTATAAGGTACTTATTTTTATACCAGATCTTTCGCTGTCCATTTTCAAATGTGGAGCAACCTTTAATTCTAATAAAATTACTGTTGAATCAATAATTTTTAACGGTGGCAACTCCTTCTTCAGCTTAACGGCTCCAAATTTTTTTTGAGCCTTTTGAGTTAAATAACAAAACAAATCTTCAAAACTCTATAATCTCTTGTAGCATTTTTCCTTGAAAATTGTGATACACTTGGCACATTAATTAGTCTTTTTAATTTTGAATTAGACGAAGTCTTACTTTCAAGTTCTCTAAGACTTTTACAACCTCGAATATTAAAGTATAACATAGAAAATGAATGTGATTTAGTATCGAAATGTTGAGTTCTATAATCTGTTTCATATTTCTTGATGATATTATTAAGAAAGTTACCTTCAATTCCCTCTATTAATTTATGAAAAACTAGCTTATTATTTTTATTAAGAAACATTTAAAAAACCTCCTTGTGAATGGTTGCTTGTCACTTCCATTTAAACATAAGGAGGTCATCCCAAATGGATAGTACCAGTTTATCACATACAAAGTGGAACTGTAAATATCATATAGTGTTTATATATGGTAAAGGCAATTGGTATGATATACCCTTGGATGATTTTATTGAAAATGTATGGTTTGAATTAAAAGAAGAAATGAAGATTCAAAAGGAAATAAAGTAAAATATTTAAACAAAGTAATTATATAATTCTTGCTTATAGATCGTAGATTAAATAACATTACTGTTAACAAATGTACAAAAAACACTGTTGCATTTTTTTGCAACAGTGTTTTTTGTATCATTTTTAGCAGAAAAAACTAATTTATTTAGATATAATTGATATTGATTGAATAAGGATTCAGGGCATTTGATGCTAAAGTGTTTCCATAGAACAATATTTAGCTAATGCAGAAGAATCAATTACTTCAATCTGTTTTCTGCGTGTTACAATGATATTTTCATCTCGCAGATAGGCAAGACCCCGTGTTAAATTTACACGACTGATTCCAAGAATATTAGCCAGATCATACTGTGTAATTCCAATAAAGCTTTCTGACTTAATATCTTTACTGACCAGAAGTAGATAGAGCAGATTACAAAGCTTTATGAAAGAACTGTTGTACTCCTGATGTGCATTATCATATAAAAGCAGATTGGCATAGGTAGAAAACCAGTCGATGACAGCGGAGCGCACATTGTAATTGGCTTCAAACATGGTGTGGAATTCTTCTTTTGTAAATTCCAATACTTCCATGTCAGTCATAGCAATTGTAATAATGGATTTTTCGATTTTATAGTCTTTCTGGTGATAGCCAGGAAATACGGTGCCCTTTCCATGAAATGAAACAATCTTGCGATGCCCGTTTTCATGCTCAATATAATTTTGTGCAACTCCAGAGATGATGTAGTGGATTGTATGAAAAGGTTCGCCAGGCTCCCATAAGTAATCGCCTTTATGGAATGTTTTCTTTTTATGTGGCTGTGACAAAAAGTAGTCATAGCATTGTGAAAAATCGTTTGTAAAAAAATAACGTGGTGTAAGCACGAAATCAGCTCCTTTAGAATTAAAATAGAACACCTCTATTTTACTAAAAATTCTATGATTTGCAAGGAAAAAAGAGCTGATAAAAAATAAAGAAAGGATGAGTAACAGATGAAAATTGTAGTATTAACTGGAAGCTCGCATAAAGCCGGAACCTCTTCTTTACTTGCTGAACGTTTTATTGAGGGTGCCAAAGAATCCGGTCATGAAGTTTATCGATTTGATGCTGCCTTTAAGAACATCCATCCCTGTATTGCTTGCGATAAGTGTAAATGTGGGGAGAATCTTTGTGTCTTCCAAGATAGCATGGCAGAACTGTCACCGCGACTTATAGAGGCCGATTTGATTGCTTTTGTGACGCCTCTATATTATTATGGCCCGTCTGCTCAAATTAAAGCACCTATAGATCGCTTCTACGGCATTGATAATATGCTGCGCGGGGCAGGTAAAAAGGCTGTGCTGCTTGTAACAGGTACGAATAATCGGGAGTGGGCAATGAAAGGCATTGTAGGAAATTATACCGAGGCACTCCAATATCTTCAGTGGCAGGATTGCGGACAAGTGCTAGCGAAAGGCTGCTGTACGCGGGAAGACATTGAAAAAACCGACTATCCACAGCAGGCTTACCTGCTAGGAAAGGGGTTATAAGTATGACAGCAGAGTTCTCTAATCTTGAGGCTCCAATTAAGATTAATGGGAAGACTATAAAAAACAGAATCGTTGTACCACCGATGGCTGATTTTGGATTAACCAATCCAGATGGATTGATAAGCGAACGACACTTACAACATTATCAGAGTTTTGCTGATGGTGGAGCTGGTTTGATTATTATAGAAGCCTGTGCGACTTCAAAGCTGAAGGAGCCAAGGAACACTATTGGTATCTTCGATGATAATTGCCTGGAAGGATTAACACTTCTTGCACAGGCAGTAAAAAAGAATCATGCTGTAGCTGTTGTGCAAATGATGAATACAGGCCTGTCTGCTATGAAAGAAAATTCACTAAAAGAAATCTCAAGGGCACAGTTCCTTGTCTATCGATATGACTTCGTATCCGCAGCGGTTCGCTGCAAAACTGCCGGATTTGATGGTGTAGAGCTTCATGCGGCACATGGCTTTTATCTGAATCAAGTTACAGAGTGCAACAACCGAATCGATGAATATGCAGATGGAACACGGTTATTAGCTGAACTGATTATTGCGATTAAGGAAGCCTGTGGCTCTGATTTTCTTGTTGATGTTCGCTTTGGGCATCACAATAAAAAAGAACTAATAAAGATAGCCAAAACTGCTGAAACTGCCGGAGCAGATTTCTTGAATGTATCTTTTGAATGCTACTACTTTGATGGATGCCCGGAATCTTTCCCTTATGAAACAACTGTTTTCATGGCATCATTAGTAAAAGAAGTATCAACGATTCCTGTCATATGCGTTGGTGGTATAACTTCCGCAAAGCAGGCAGAAGATATTCTTGAAAAAGGCTATGCAGATATGGTGGCCGTTGGACGCGGGCATCTGTGCGACCCAAGCTGGGCAAATAAGGTATTATGTGGAATAGAACCTATTCCATGCAGAAACTGCAGGAGTTGTTTATGGTACATAGATGGAAGAAAATGTCCTGCACGAAAAAATGGAGGTATAAAACATGAGTGAGTTACTTGAAAAAATGAAAACAAGAAGAAGTGTAAGAAAGTATAAGCCTGATATGGTGCCAAAGGAAATCATTGATAAAATCGTGACAGCCGGTACCTATGCTGCTACGGGAATGAATAAACAGTCACCAATTATTATCGCTGTGACAAATAAGGAACTGCGAGATAAGCTTTCCAAGCTGAATGCAGAGATCATGGGAACTAATAGCGACCCGTTCTATGGAGCCCCTGTCGTTCTGATTGTGTTAGCTGATAAGAATTGGGTAAATCGCGTTTATGATGGTAGTCTTGTTATGGGGAATCTGATGCTGGCAGCACATGATCTTGGTATTGGCAGTTGCTGGATTCACAGAGCAAAGGAAGAATTTGAGCGTCCAGAAGGAAAAGCAATTCTGGAATACCTTGGTATTGAAGGCGAGTACCAAGGTATTGGACATTGCATTCTTGGTTATGCAGAAGGAGAGTTGCCGAAAGCATCACCAAGAAAAGAAAATTACGTCTACTACATTGAATAAGCTAAATATGGAGGTTACAAATGTCAGTTTTAATTATCAACGGAAGTCCAAATGAAAATGGAAATACGAGCAGAGCATTGACTGTTGTAGAAGAAGGACTGTATAAGTCCGGCATAGAGACAAAGTGGATTCATATTGGAAAAAAAGCAGTCCATGGCTGTATTGATTGTGGACATTGTAAAACAGCAAAGCGTTGTGTATTTGATGATGATCTATGTAATACATTGATAGATGCTATTCTTGAAGCGGATGGCATTATTGTGGGAAGCCCAGTTTATTTCTCAAGCGCAAATGGTGCGCTCTGTGCTTTGCTCGACAGGGTGTTTTATTCCACTTGTACATGGCATCAGATGTTTGCCGGAAAACCAGCTGCAGCAGTTGTTACTCGTTATCGTTCTGGTGGGTCTGCGACACTTGAACGCTTGCACAAATACTTTCTTTGCAGCCAAATGCCAGTTGTTTCTAGTAATGACTTTATGGCTTTCAAAGAAATATCTCATGAAGAATTAAGCGAGTATGATAGAAATATTTTAGAAACGCTTGGTGTGAATATGGCGAAGCTACTGAAAACGAGAGTTGAAGTATAGTGATAGATGTGTAGCCATTCATTAATATTCACTAATATATAGCAGTGAGATAGGAGGAAACTTATGCAACATAAATGCAAAATTACTGTATTAAGAAAAGAATGTTATACAGATTTACAAGAGCAATATTTTAAAGATCCAAAGTCAGGCTCTTGCCCGTTCTTTGAGGAAGGGCAGGAATTTATTTTGGAGCGTAACGGCGAACGTGACGACTTCTGGCATATGCTGGACGGCAAGTTTTGCTCGGAAGCCTGGGACTGTGTCAGCCGGTACGTTTATGCAGCACTTCAGGGCGGTTCGATTATGAAGAGCTGGACAAATGACGAAAAGATGATGATTGCTTGTTGCAATGACGGAACTCGTCCAGTTATATTCAAAATCGAACGTATTGACGAAGATTAAATGCTTTTATAGATGCTTATCAATTTCCCATTGAAAGCTTAAACCGCATCTATTTTACAATTATAGCTCATCGTTCCTTCTTATAGTATATATAAATTAGAAAATTCTATGACCCCCTTGCTTTAGGTGGTCTAACTTTTACGCAGAACTAAGGATATTTGCGTTTAGGTATAGGTTTTGCGGATTTGTTTATGTTGATAGAGAGGAAAACGACACCTTCTTAGTTAGTTGAGCAAGTATGGTTATAATATGATTTTAATAATACCGTATTGGTATTTTACTGTTCCATCAACATTAAATTCAAATCCAGTTTTAAAGGATTTTTGTCTTTCAAAGAGAGGATAACCTATTGAACTATGCTTAATGTGAAAAGGACTTGCATACCATAGGATTCCAGATTCATAAAATAATTTGCCAAAGATAAGATACCTAGATCCATAATAGGTTCTGGGAGCGTTGTCATTCATAATAACATCGCCACTAATCTTAATGCTATAATATTTTCATTCTGTACAAATCTTGATTCAAATCAAGGAAATATGTTCTTGTATGTTCTATAATAAAATCATATCAAAGATTTTTAATACTTTTTTTATAACGACTGAAGGTTTCAGGTGTGATATCCAGATAGCTTGCAAGAATATTCTGAGGTACTCTTTTTAGAAGTTCAGGACGATTTTTAACCAATGCAATGAATCTTTCTTCTGATGATTGCGATTTAAAACTTGCAAGATTTTTCTGTAAGTCAATGAACTGTTTTTGAAAAAATACTTTAAGCATATTGCTGAATTCTTGTTGTGTGTTTTCTAAGTCACGAGTCATAATTTCAGCACATGATACCATGATACACTCTTCAAGGCATGAGAGGCTGTACATAGAGTTACCGTCTTCATCAGCATAACTGAACATATTGATGGATTGTTCATCTATATAAAAATCAACAGTGATTTCTTTACCATGCTCATTACACACATACTGACGAACAATCCCATTAAGAGGTAATAGCTCATATCTGGCTTATCACCTTGATTTAAAAGGACAGTCCCTTTCTTATAGGTTTGTATAGGGATGCTTAGTACAAGTTCTGAAATGGCTTCAACGTTTAAATCAGTCAATTCTTTTAGAGTCGCAACAATCATTAATCTGCATTTTTCGATTTTATTCATTGTAGACCACCTTTTTACAAAAATCTTTGATTTCACAATATTATAACATAGTTTTTATCATTGTTGAAGGGAGCGTTTAATGAACATGGAAAAACATTATAGAGGTTATGAAAGAATTATTGGGTTCTGTTTCTTATTAGCCACAGTCACCTATGCAGTAGGCAATCAAATGATTGAAAATGGGGTATATGATAATGTAGAAATAGCATCCATAAGACTCGGTATCGGGTTTGAATTGATGAATAGTTTTGCAGTAGTTGTTATTGGTTGGTTGAGTTTTATTGTTTTAAAATCTTATAATAAAACAATTATAAGAGGGTATATGATTTCAAGGCTTATAGAAGGTTTTTTATTAGCGATTGTACTAATATCTCAAACCAATATTCAAGCAATTCTGAAGCTCAGAGAACTATGCTTTTCACTAGCTATGTTATCTCTAGGGGGATATAGTATTTATTATTGTTGGTATTTGCTGCAGAAAAGTTTAGCGCCAAAATGGATGATGGGACTAGGGATTTTAGGTTATGTCTGCTTATTTGTATATTCTGTTTTATTGTTTATATCACAACCTGCGCCAATGTGGCTTTTTGCGCCAGGAGGACTATATGAATTGATTTTCCCTATTTACTTGATTGTAAAAGGGTTTAATCGTAAGTTCAATAATAGCATGAATTAGGATTATGGAGCAAAAATTAAAAATAGCTATGATTATCGCTCATACAACGATTAAGGAAATAATTAAATATATACACCGTTTCATAAACCTTATAATTTTCTAAGAAGACCCTGGTAACTTGTATATGAAATCATGGCATTGGTTCAAATCTTACGGTTGCTTTTAGCCATTTTGCAGTTTATCTATACAGTAGTATGACCGTTGCAGGACAATTGAATCGAGGGAACTGGTTTACAAACAATTTTAGTAACAGAATGGAGTACAGAGATAGCGATAATAAACTATAGGATGGCTTAATTATTTTGGAATAGCTAATATAGCAAAGCTAACAAAAGAGCTAGATGAATGGACTAGACGCAGACTTAAAATGTGCTTTTGGAAACAGTGGAAGAAGATTAAAACCAAGCACGATAACCTAAAGAAGCTTGAAATTAAAGAAAGCAAAGCGTGGGAATTTGCTAACACAAGAAAAAGCTATTGGCGAATAGCCAACAGCCCCATACTTGCGACAACACTGACGAATTCTTATTTTGAGAAAATAGGATATACAAGTATTCATAAAAGGTATAAGCAAGTACATTAATTCTTGTTGAACCGCCGTATACCGAACGATACGTACGGTGGTGTGAGAGGTCGGTAGATAAAATAATTATCTACCTCGATTTTAAAAATAAATAGAGAGGAGATCTACAATGGAATTTAAAGAAAGTATAACTTACAGCAAAGATTTAATAAATAAAAGTAAAAATAGGATATCAGCAGTTTTTTCTAATTTAGCATTTCTTGATAGATATTATTATCCAATGCTTGAAAATAATTTAGGATTCTTACTTAAGGAAAGTAATGTAATGATGTTCTTAGTATAGGAAGAGCAGTAGCAGAAGAGGTAAGAAGGCATGGAGTTACAGTTGATGAAATAAGGACTCCAGATGCTACAGTAAGTCTTAGTAATAGAAGTGGTTTTGAAAGAAGAGGTTTACTTATTTCTAGAATTATTTTAGAAAAATATTTACGAATATACTGATTTAAATTACAATATCAGTATATTCGTAAAGGTGATGCAAGTGGATTACTTTGAGAAATTAGAAAATTTAATTAATCAAAACAATGGGTATGGATGCTTTATACAGCCAGAAGGGACTATCAAGGTGTATGCGGAATTCTTAAGAGATATAAAAAGATAGTAGGTATAAAAATCGGGAAGAGGTAGTTAATGAGCTAATTGCCTTGTATAGAAAAAGACCAGCTTTTGTAGATGAATTGAGTAAAATAAAAAAATAATGTTTGAAAGGAGCTATAGCAGCTTCTTTTTTTTATTATATTTGGTTTTTTTGACATATATTCTTATATGATTGGTGGCAGAACGGAAGATTTGATCTGTCAGCTGACAAACGTTTTAGCTATGCGTTACTAGAAATGCCTAAATAATTCAACATATCTATGAAATAAACCCGACGTTTACCACTGAGTTCTTTCTTCTTTGCAACATCATTTGTATAAATAGTTTCTGGTATATAACCAATTATTTAGAAAAGCAACCATATAAAATAATTAGCCATAAAAATTAACAAATATGTTGAAAAATTAAATAATATGGTTTAAT
Organism: Clostridium homopropionicum DSM 5847; assembly: GCF_001263795.1. Taxonomy (GTDB): domain Bacteria; phylum Bacillota; class Clostridia; order Clostridiales; family Clostridiaceae; genus Clostridium_H; species Clostridium_H homopropionicum. The sequence continues at coordinate 170,799 of NZ_LHUR01000027.1, read as the reverse complement.
ATGTAAATATATTATTAATAAATTGGTATTAGTAATTTAAATAAGGGTGAGAAGATGACGGTTATTGGGAAATTTGTCTCTTCAAAGCATATAGAGACGATAGTGTTGATACAAAGAGGTTACTTTTATAGATATTGTTACAGACTGTAGCGTCCACTTATATCTTTTTAAAATTTTATAGCATTAAAAGTGCTATATAAATTTATATAACAAAGCTAATTTAAAATTAGCTGGCAATTTTATGGACAACCTTTGGTTACGGTGACGAGAACGTACATTCATAACAAAGGGGGTGTAAAATAATAAAAAAGATATTTAAATTTACAGCTTTGTGTTTTTAATGCTGATAGAGTTAGTTATATCGGCATGATTAGTGTACAAGCATTTTATGATGGTAAATAAGGATATGAAAATTAATTTTATTTTATGAAAGAGGGGGAAAAAATGTATAAAAGAAATCGTTTAAGTGTAATAAAAAAAGTAATGGCAATATTTCTAATTTGTTGCTGTATATTAACAGTTTCTGGGTATAAGACTTATGCTACAACTCCTAAAGTAGGAATTGATGTAAGTAACCATAATGGTGTTATTAACTGGGATCAAGTAAAGGCATCTGGGATAAGTTATGCAATTTTACGAGTTGGCTTTGGTGATAACTATACTAGCCAGGATGATACTCAATTTGCAAATAATGTAGCAGGTTGTATAGCTAATAATATACCATATGCAGTATATTTGTATAGTTATGCTACAAATTTAACTGGATCATCTGCAAGTATTGATAGTGAAATAGCTCATGTAAAGAGACTGATTAGTGGAAAAAATCCGTTTGCTGTTTATATAGATATGGAAGATAGCTCAACTGTATATTTAGGAAAAACTACATTAACTAGTTTTGCTACTAGATTTTGTGATTCAATGATAGCATCTGGTTATAAGGCGGGAGTTTATGCCAATACATATTGGTTCAATAATAACTTAGATGCAACAACATTATTTAACAAAGGCTATTCAATTTGGGTAGCAGAATATAATACTACTTGTAATTATACTAAAACTCCATATGATATGTGGCAATATACATCAAGTGGAAGTGTTCCAGGTATTAGCACATCAGTAGATAAGAATTATATGTATAACGATATTACAAATGGAGGATCAAGTAATCAAGGCACTATAGATGTAACATACCAAACCTATGATGATGTTAATAATACATGGTTACCTAATGTGGTAAATACATCAGATTATGCAGGAATATTTGGACACGATGTTACTGGTGTATACGCTAATTTATCAAGTGGAAATATATATTACAAAGTGCATGTTAAAGGCGGAAGCTGGTTACCTGAAGTAGCAAACAGAAGTGATTACGCAGGTATATTGACATCACCTATTGACGGGTTAATGGTTAAAACTGATACTGGAAAAACTATCCATTACAGAGTTCACTTAAGAACAACTGGTGCATGGCTACCATATGTAACTGGATACAATACAGCTGATAGTAATAATGGTTATGCAGGTATTTATGGCAATGAAATAGATGCAATACAAATGTATTTAGACTAAATTCATATAACACATAAAACTTATTAAATACCACTTTCTTGATGTGAATTAGATATGAACATTCTCATCGGGAAGGTGGTTTTTATATGGCTATTGCAATCTGTTATATGTTTTAGTTCAAAGAGTGTGCTTTTATGTGGGTTCTATTTTCTATGTGGAGCATATAGTTTTAGGTACAAGAGAATTTAAACTTAAATGCTTGACTGTTTAAGTTTACAGAGCAAAAACTAGATTAATATATCAAAATTTTGATATAATATTGATACATTAATCAAGAGGTGTATTTTATATTGTAAATGAGGAGAGTAAAACAGTTACCATTATTAGAATATTATATAGTAGAAGAGATTGGCTAAATCTAATATAAATAAAATAGCTTTAATTTAGAGACAAGAATATATAACAATCATAGAATTGTGTAGGAGGATTTCAGCATTAATGAAAAATATACTTTTACTGACTACTGGAGGAACAATTGCATGTGTTGAAACAGATAAAGGTCTAAGCCCTAGACTTGATGGACAGTGGCTTATTAACAAAATTCCAGAAATTAAAACTTTATGTAATGTTTCCGTAAAACAAGTATTAAATATTGACAGTTCTAATATTTCCTCTGCCGACTGGACTCTTATATCAAATGCAATTTATGAAGGAATACAAAAATATGATGGAATAGTTATAACACATGGAACAGATACTATGGCATATACTACATCAATAATATCATATGTACTTCAAAATCTAAATAAACCTGTTGTTTTTACAGGTTCTCAAGTACCTATAACTCATGAATTAAGTGATGGAACAAAAAATTTACTTGATGCTTTTAAAGTTGCTACATCACAATTAAAAGGAGTTTGCCTTGTGTTTAATGGAAAAATAATTCGTGGTACAAGAGCAATTAAAATACATTCCTCAAATACGGATGCATTTGTGAGTTGCAATGATTCATATTTAGGTAAAATAATTTCTGGAAAAGTTTATTTAGAAAATATAGAAAAAATCGAGAAAAATACTATTGAATTTTATCCTAATATTTGTGATAAAGTCTTTTTATTAAAGCTTACGCCTGGAATTAGTGACTCAATTGTGGATTATATAATAAGCCAATCCTATAAAGGAGTTGTTATTGAAGCTTTTGGTCTTGGTGGTATTCCTTCTAAATATAACGATTTATTAGAAAAACTGCAAAATATGACAAGTAAGCATAAAATTCCTGTTATTGTTGTAAGTCAATGTGTTTATGATGGAACAGATCTAAATGTTTATAATGTTGGTGTAAAAGCTCTTGAATCTGGATTAATTTCCGGAAAAGATATGACTACTGAGGCAACTGTTACAAAGCTCATGTGGGCTTTAGGTCAAACATCTGTTTATAAAGAAATAAAAAAAATTATGCACAAAAACATATGTGGTGAAATAAATGCAGCAATAAGTTAATTTTCTAGAAGATTAATTAGAGGAGGATACATTATGAAAATTTCAAAGAAAGATGCGCTGATATGGTTTGAATTTTTTTCAATATTACCAGAGGATGAGGAACCAATGATAAAACAACAAGAAATTATTTACTCTACCTTTGCTCAAATTGAGGTAGCGATTGAAAATAGAAATGATACGTTAATGTCGGAAATTAGAGGCTTGAAAACCTTGGAGAGTAGAACTTTTTTTGTGGGAAATGAAAGTAAATTCTCAAAAGGATGTGCTTCATGTCTGTTGGGTACTGGTTTGAGTGCAATTAGGAAAACAAACAAATGTAACATAGAGTGTAAGTTCTGTTACAATTATGGGGAACTAGAATATATTCCGCCAGTTGGCGAAGGTATGTGGGAAATCGGAGGCACAAAATTTTATGAGAAGGATATTGATTTACTTCTCTCCATCCATCAGAAACCCACTGGCATTTCATACGTTTATTTAGAGCCATTTATGGAAATTGAAAAATACTATTCGGTTATAAAGAAATTTAGTGAAGCTCAAATTCATCAACATCTATATACAAATGGCACTTTAGCTACAGAAGAGACATTGAAAGCATTAGGTGAAGCCGGTCTTAACGAGATATGTTTCAACTTGGGTGCTTCTAATTGTTCAGATAAAGTTATTGAAAATATTAGAATAGCGAAAAAATATATTAAAAATGTAGGTATTGAAACTCCAATGACTCCTGAATTTTTCGAAGCATTTTTTAAGAAAAAGCAAGCGATCTTAGAGACAAAACTCGATTTTATCAATTGTGCAGAATTACATTTAAATGAGAATAATATAGACAATTATTATGGGGAAAACATGTATATTGCAAGGCACGGCTATATATCTCCAATTTGGAGTAGGGAATTAACTCTTAAATTCATGAAAATAGCCGATGAAGAAAAGTGGGATTTAGCAGTTCATGATTGCTCAAACTATACAAAATTTGCCAGAGATTTAAATTTGAGCAGCAAAGAGGGTAAGTGGTTCGGAGCCAGTAATTATGCCTGTGAGTTTTCAAGGATTCCATATGAAGTATTTTTACCAATACTACGTGATGAAAATTTCAAATTTTTAAGTGAAGAAGAATTACCTGATGGCTATAAACCAGGAGAACTGATTTTTTAGATAAAAATATATTACTTGATACGATTTTACCCTATCCTGTATATGCTTGGATGGGGTGGATCAGCATACCTAACCCATCAGAGGATACCTTTGTGCAATTAAAACCACTTATTGACGAATCGTATGAGTTTGCCAAGGAAAAATTCCTGAAGAGAAAATGAGAATTTTCAACCACTATTTCTTACTGTCTTAAAATAGAAAGGAATAGCTTTTCTGTTTAGGGATAAATTTGTTTATATTACTAAAATTTGATGGTATACTAGAATAAGTAATTATAAGATTTTACCAAATAAACAAAATATATTAAAAAGATTTTATTAGAATTATTGGGGGGTTACCATGGCAAAATATGAAAAAACAATGACTGGCAACTTTGAGGAAGTGCTCAAACATTTACAAAATGATATTAGTAATAGTGGGATAACTATGAACTTAGTAGATGAAAGCAATTATAGTAGCGGAGATACTAAAATTGCAGTCAGAGTGTATGATAAGTATTTTATGCGAAATGGAAACAGAGCAAGTTTAAGTTTGACTATAGTTGCGCATGAAAGCGATATTTTTATTTCCGCAATCGGTGCTGGTGGTGGACAAGGAATTATTTTTAACTTCAGTCTAGGTGCAGAAGATGATATGGTATCGATAGTAAGAGATAGCATAAGACGAATGGAAGAATAAAGCAAGATTTACAAGATATAAATAAAATAACTTACAGGGAAACTTGAACCCCTGTTTTTTTCTTGTGTAAAAATACTATAGAATTTACTTTAAAAAATGAGTTGAAATACATTTTAAAGCATTATATGATGAATTCAGGCATCGATGTACTATATTAAAAAGAAGGTAAGTAAGTTATGGATGGAAATATTGAAATGATAGAATCATATAAAATTGCTTATATACGAAGAACAGGTTCTTACGGTTCAGAGAATGCGCAAATAATGGAACAATTAAAAAGCTTGGCTAGAGAAAATAACTTATTTAATGAAAGTTCAATTATATTAGGAATAGCACAAGATAACCCGGAGTTCACAGAACCTAAAGATTGTCGGTATGATACATGTTTAGTTGTTTCGGATGAATTTAAGATTGATAATAAGTATATTAATTTTGTAAAAACTATCGGTGGGAAATATTGCGTATTTAAAATAAGTCATACTGTAGATGCTATGAAAAAAGCATGGATGGAGATATTTTCGGAGTTATCAAAAAGAAATTATGAATTTGATAATAGAAGGCCTATTATTGAACGCTATGCAATGCAGATGATAAATAAGCATTATTGTGAAATCTGCGTACCAATATTATAAAAGAATATTAACTATAATTATGAACTATGCAAAAGAACAATTGAATGTGTTAAAGCATTAGTTACGAAAGCATATTGATTAATACCTATGTTCTTAAGTCTCTCATGTGAACTTTAAGACAAGACAAAACAGAACACAAAAGGTCGGGAACAACCGCTTAAAAAGAGATAAGATATATGTACAGACAGGGGGGATGATTATGGAGTGGATTGAAGGAATTAGTGAAGCTATCAACTATATTGAAGAGAATATCACTGAAGAAATCGAAATAGAAAATATTGCAAAAAAAGTATTTATGTCTACGTTCTATTTCCAAAAAGGCTTTGCGATGCTTTGTGGTTTTACGGTGGGGGAGTACATCAGACAACGCAGGCTTACCCTTGCCGGCAGTGAGCTTGTTTCCACTGATGAAAAAATCATTCATATTGCACTGAAATATGGCTACGACTCACCGGATAGTTTCACAAAAGCTTTTACTCGATTTCATGGGGTCACTCCTACTGCTGTTCGAAAAGATGGAGCAATGATTAAATCATTTGCTCCGCTGAAAGTCAAATTTTCATTGGAAGGTGGTTATATTATGGATTACAAAATTGTTGAAAAAGATTCGTTTACTGTCATGGGCGTATCAAATGTGTTTAAATATGATAGTGCACCTATTGAAATTCCACAGTTTTGGACAGAACATTATGAAAAAGGAAAGGGCAAATTTGTATGTGGAATGTACGGAGTATGCATAGATGAGAGCATGGGTTCAGATGAGTTTGAATATTTGATTGCAGACAATTATAATCCGTCTATAGAAATACCTAATGGTTTTGTTACAAAGATTATTCCTAAACACACGTGGGCTGTTTTTGCTTGCAAGGGCGCAATGCCGAAATCTCTGCAAGATGTGAACACAAAAATCTTCTCAGAATGGCTGCCTAATTGCAAGGATTATGAAATTGCAGCAGGTTACAATATTGAAGTGTACACCAATACTGCTGATTATCCACAAGGTAATCAAGATGAAAACTACTACAGCGAAATTTGGATTCCTGTTAAGAAAAAATAGCTATGTAAAAGTCAATAGCAAAATGTATTTTTATGGCAATTTGAAAATGCTGTTTTTGGGCAATCAAGTTGCCGTATTGTTTTTGATGAATGTATTATTTTTACTTGCTAGAAGCCCTGTAGTTAAATCTGCCTTTATATAATTTATAACTTACTTAACACCAGTCGAATTAATAAATAATTTAACGATAAAAAATTAAAGGAATATAGTATATTTTACAGAAATAATAAGTGTTTTAATGTATTTATAAAAAAATAGAGTACAATTAAACATTTTTATTTCTAAAGCGAGGTATACCCGTTGGTATTGTTGATGTAGATGGATATATTTAAAAAAGATTGACAACACCATATAAAAGGTAATATATTATATATAAAGGTAATGCATTACCTAAATTTGGGTCATTGGTGGTGATTATTTGAAAACAGAACTAATGGAGGATAAACAGTATATTTTTGGTGCGATATTAACTATTGCCAACAGAATGGACACCTTGCTTGAAAGAGAACTTAAAGAATTCGGTATCACAACTAAGCAATGGTTCTTGTCAATGATTATAGACTACTTATTTGAAAAACCTCCAACAATGAAGGAGGTAGCAAAAGAAATAGGAAGCTCCCATCAGAATGTTAAACAGGTTGCTTTGAAGCTTCAGGAGAAGGGTTTGCTTACTTTGGAAAAAGACAAAAAGGATGCAAGGGTTACTAGGCTTAAGATGACAGAGCAAAGCTATAAGTTTTGGGAAAAGACACAGCCTAGGGCAGTTGAATTCACTGAAAATGTCTTTAAGGATATTGAAAAGGAAGATTTGGCAAGAGCCAGCGTGGTACTGGAGAAAATGCTTTTAAATCTAACTGAAATGAAAAATAGAAATGAGGAAAGGATTGATCAAGCATGAAACACTTGATTGTTTATGCCGGAAGATGATCAATAATCTGTGAAAGCGGGGTATAGATTATGTGGAAATTCAAAAGGACAGTAAGTCTTCTTGTCATATGCGTTACTATATTGGCTCTAGTAGCTTGCCTTGTCGGGTTGTTTTCAACTGATGGTAGTGGACAGTATGAATTTAAATCAATCAACGGTGAAACAGTAAAAATATATGGGAAGGGATTGTATAAAAATGATTCGGTATCTGTTGCCTCCCAAGGCATTGCTTCGGATTTCGTAACATTGATAATTGGTATTCCAATGCTTTTAATCTCACTATATTTTTCGAACAGAAATTCCTTTAGAGCAAAGATTTTATTAACGGGAACATTAGGATATTTTCTTTACACTTACATGTCTTATGTATTTTTGTGGATGTATAACAGATTATTTATTGTTTATGTTATTCTGATGGCTTTAAGTTTATATGCATTCATTCTGTTAATGATGTCATTTGATATAGAAAAAATTAGTACTCATTTCAAGAAGAAATTGCCTGTTAGGCTTTTAGGCGGTTTTCAGATTTTCATTGCTTGTGCCATTGGTCTTCTTTGGTTAGGTAAAATTGCAACATCTATTTTTGAAGGAGCGGTTCCTGTGGGACTGGAACACTATACTACGCTTGTAATTCAAGGTATGGATCTTGGAATAGTTGTTCCAACAGCTTTATTATCCGGAATATTACTAATTAGTCGTAAACCGTTTGGTTACCTGTTATCTTCAGTAATTATTATAAAAGGAATAACCATGCTGACAGCTATTTCTGCAATGATAATTAATATGGCTTTACACAGTGTTGAGATGAATCTAGCTGAAGTTATTATTTTTCCTTTGTTTAATCTTCTGGCAATAATTAGCTTAGTACTATTAATGAAAAATATCTCTGAAAATCCATTATCAAAAAAGTAAAAACATGAAATACTGCCCATGCAGGAAATCAAAACAGATACCGGCCGGTATGTAGACCGGGCAGATGGTAATCTTTGATATAGAGAAAATATAATGATTTGAAGGTGATGAATAAATGGAAAAAGCTGAAAAAGATTTGGTATGGTTTGTTTTATTGGCCTATATGATTTCTTGGATTCTTTGGCTCCCCCCAGTATTGATGTCACTAGATATCCTCCACTTTCGTAGCTTCTTCGAGTTTTGGTGTAAATTAGGAACTTTTGGGCCTTTGGCAGCCAGTCTAATAATGACTGCAGTATATAGCGGAAGAAACGGTGTTATAGTTTTATTTAAAAGATTATTTTATCTAAGGTTTAAAGCAATTTGGCATGCCTATGCATTCCTACTGATGCCTTGCATCTTACTGGTTTCCTATTGGGCAGCACAGATATTATACGGACTGGAGTTCAAGTCACTCCTTCTTCCTTTCATCCTCCCGCATATTTGGCCAATTATTCCAATCCTATTAATATTTATCTTTCTACAGGGGCCGTTCGGAGAGGAATTAGGCTGGAGAGGGTATGCCCTGGATCGACTGCTGCAAAAGCTAAACCCTTTAACATCAAGCATTATTTTAGGGATTGTATGGACTTTTTGGCATCTGCCTCTCTATTTGATTGAGGGGACGACCCAATATTCTTTGGTGCAAGCATTTGGAATATGGATTGGTTTCGTTGGATTTTTCGTTTACACGGTACTTTTAAGCATCTTACTAACATTTCTCTACATGAATACGGACGGCAGCATAGGGTCTGTCATCATGTTTCATGCAACAGCCAATTTTTCCCATGGATTGATTACGATTCTCATTACCCCACTTGGCGGGGCTTGCATACTCATGACAATGTTTATTGTATGTCTCATATTCCTTATGTTGAAAAGAAATGTATTCTTTAACGTTCAACTTTTCGAGATGAAAGAAAAGGAGTGCATATAAATATGATATCAACTTCAAAAAAACACTGGATATTTTTCCTCATAACCTTTTCCTGGTCCTGGATACTTTTGCTTATTCCGATTATCTTGGGTTTAAGTTATAAGGAACCCGTAACCCAAATATTCTTTTTTACAGCTGGAGCATCTCCGTCCATCATAGGGATTATAATGGCGGGACAAAGCACAAATAAAGCGTATTGGAAAGATTTTTGGCGGCGAATTTTCAATTTCAGACAGATAAGCGGAAAATGGTATGTGTTTATCTTCGGTATTATTCCCGTAACAAGCGGTATAGCAATACTCCTGAATTTCTTGTATGATGGTACTTTGCCGGATTTTAACACAATCCAATATTATCTGCTAAATCCGCTTCAATTACTTCCATTTGCTGTATTCATGCTGGTCTTCGGCCCAATCGCCGAAGAGATCGGCTGGAGAGGTTATGCCCTGGATCATCTGGAAAAAAAGCATGGTTGGATTTCCTCCAGCATGATTTTGGGTTTTTTTTGGTCGATATGGCACCTCCCAATGTTTTTTATTCAAGGTACCTACCAGAATGATTTACTGAACCAGTCAATATTTTTATTTATCGATTTCTATGTGGCTATTTTTGCAGCCAGTGTTATTATGGACTGGGTTTACAACCATAACGGGAAAAGTATTTTAGCAGGTATTTTGGTGCATTTTTGTATCAATTTTTTCGGAGAACTCTTCGAACTCCCCGAAAGAACAATGTATTTAAGAACAGTGACTCAGATTGCTGTGGCGGTATTGATTATCAAACATTATATAATGAAGGAGATAACGTGAAAACATATTTTAGAACCTTTTGTAAAATCATTAGAAATGTTGATACAATATCATATAGAATAGGGGGATTGCTGCCATATTATGAAAAATATATTTATGAATGCTGTTGAAATATCGAAAAAAATATGTGAATTAAAATTGAAAGATGGAGACATTGCTGTAGATTGTACTATGGGAAATGGAAATGATACAGCATTTTTATGTAGCTTAGTTGGAGAAAATAGCAAGGTTTATGCCTTTGATATTCAGGAAAGTGCAATTATAAATACCAGAAATAAGCTTTTAAAATTAAATTTTCTTGACAGGGCAGAGCTAATACTTGATGGACATGAAAATATTGATAAATATGTAAAGCAAAAGGTAAAACTAATTATATTCAATTTAGGATATTTACCTAAAGGAAACCATGAAATTACTACAGAGAAAGAAACTACAGTAGAAGCAGTAAAAAAGTGTTTAGATATACTTGATATAAATGGCATTATTTTATTGGTAATATATCCTGGGCATGAAAAGGGAAAAGAAGAAAAGGCAGCACTTGAAGAGCTTACTTCAGGCTTAAATCAAAAAGAATATAATGTGGTGAAGCTTAGCTTTACAAATCAAATAAATAATCCACCAGAACTTATTTGTATTGAGAGGGCTTCTACTAAGCGATAAATTAGTTACTATGAACCAATATTATTATAATTGGTAACATAAGCTACGGAAATTCAGAATTTCATGTGCTAATATAGTAGAAAATAAAGGAAAAAACAAGGAGAGATAATTATGGATATTTCAAATTTAAAAAGACAGCATAATGAGGTTATGAATTTAGCAAATTATATATTGAATAATATTACAAGTTCTACTGTAGAACAAAATTTAGATCAAATTGTTAAAAATATAAATACTATCACTGGGAAATTAAAAATACATTTGTTGAATGAAGATAAGTATTTATATCCTTTTCTATCAAGCAGCCCAGATACAACACTAAATGCATTCGGTGTAAAATACAGCGAAGAAATGAAGGAAGTTTCAAAAGCATACGAAGATTATAAATCAAAATATAATACAGTTAATAAAGTCAAACAGAATATTGTAGAATTTAATAAAGATACAGAAAAAATTTTTGAGGCCTTATCAAGTAGAATAGATAGAGAAGAAAAAGAATTATATCCATTATTAGGTTAAAAAATTTGTAAAAAAGAATGATATTTACACAGTATGATATATTATAGAAAATCACTAACAGGGAATTTATACCCCTGCTTTTTTTATTGCTTAAAAAATTTGACAAGATTTTTCTATATGGGAGAAGTATTAATATTTTCGAGAAAATTAGGAATTATCACAGACAAAACTTTCTTGGAAAATTAGATAAAAATTTATTGACAAAAAAAAGAAAAAACTATATAATGATAATGAAATTCATTATCATTTAGATATTAAGAATATAAATCAAAAGGAGATAAGTATATGCCATTATCTATGTTAATTAATCAACTTGGAACTATAGTGGTTTATGGCAAATTAGCAACTGGGTTTATTCCGTCAGTGCTTATATCAGTTTTGTTAGTGATATTTTTAGTATATTCGTTGAGAAAAAACACTAAAACTTCAGTGTCAAATACATCATTAACATAAATAATGAATGGAGGGTAAGTATGAGTATTGTTTTAGTAGGTGGACATGAAAGAATGCAAGATGAGTATAAGTCTATAGCAGATAAGCATGGTCATAGAATAAAGGTGTTTACACAAATGCCAGCAAGGTTTAATAAGATTATAGGGGCACCAGATGCAATAATTTTATTAACAAGTACAGTATCTCATAAGATGGTACTTACAGCAGTGAAAGAAGCTAAAAGAAAAAGAATACATGTAGTCAGATGCCATACAAGCAGCGGTAGTTCTCTTGAAGAAACCTTAAAGCAGTTAGAAGTTGAAGTATGTTAAACGTAAAAGTGGCTTTGGCTTGGCATGAATTATTATTATTTAATAAGGTGGTTTTATGAATGCAAACTATATAATTGGGGGTATATTTTTTATTAGAATTAATTGTGTAAAAGGAAATAATTATGAGAAGTGTAAATTTATATAAGTATGAAGAAAACAAGTTTTATCATGATATTATTGAAAGCTTAGTTGCAGCCTTGGAAGCAAAAGATTACTATACTAAAGGTCATTCTGATAGAGTTGCAGATATGAGTTATTCCTTAGGAAAGGGGTTAGGATATAGGGGGATGGAACTAGAAGAAATTCATATTGCTGCTCACTTACATGATATTGGAAAAATTGGCATACCTGATATCATATTAAATAAAGAAGGAAAATTATCATCTCAAGAATATGAATGTGTAAAAATGCACTCAACTATAGGATACGAAATATTATGCAAATCAAAGTACCTAAAAACAATAAGTGAAATTGTCCTTTATCACCATGAAAGATGGGATGGTCAGGGATATCCAAAGGGTATAGCAAAAGATGAAATACCCTTTGGATCTAGGATAATTGCGGTGTGTGATTCAATAGATGCTATGACATCTAATAGACCTTACAGAAAGTCTCTAAGCTTTGAAGAAAGTATAAATGAGATAATAAGAAATAAAAGCAAAATGTATGATCCAATTATAGTTGAGTTTATAAGAAAAAATGTTGATATTTTAAAAATTTAGTCTATATGTTACTTAAAATTTCCGCTTAATATATTTTTCATTACTTTCATTTAGAATATATTGTTTAGGTGTAATTCCAAACCTATCTTTAAACAAACCTATAAAATAAGAAATATTATCGTAGCCTAGATCATAGGCTACTTCTGTAACATTTTTCACTTTCAGCATTTTCTTAGCTTCTAAAAGTTTTAAATTTTTAAAATATTCATTTGGAGATACTCCAATTACTTTTTTAAATTTAGCGGAAAAATTTGCAGGGGACATATTCAAAGCGTAGGCAATTTCAGAAATTGTAATACCTTCTGAAATGTTCTCATGCATAATTTTTATTGAAAGATGAATGAAATTATTTGAATTAATATTAAGCATATCATGAACACTTTTAATTTTAATAAGATTATAAGCCATTTCTTGTGCATATAAATCCACTAAAAATTCCTTGTTTTTTTCATTGCTTAAAGCAGTATTAAGAATTCTTTGAATAGAATTATGGATAATAGGATTAACCTTTTCATAAAGTATATGTTTTTTTATATCACAATTTAAATCGTTTTCAAATTCCATACAAACTTTCTTAGTAACAGAATCTATTAATGAATTGTATATTTCAAAAACTAAGGCTTTGGTAGGAGTATTTATTTCTAAATTTACAGTAGAATTAGGTGGCAGAATTATGAATTCTTTATCATTATATGTGAAAACGTTATCATTATTAATTTTAACTTTTTTTTCCCCATCAATAATAGTACATAATCTACTGGATTCATATGATTTATATTCACCTTTATATTTATCATTAAAATCATAATATAAAACACGTAAATAATTGGTTTCTAATCCATGTATCAACTCTGTTCTTCTGTCAAATTTATTCATAATTATCCCCCATTTACGTTAGAAATTATTAATTTTATTATATCAGCTTTAATTTAATTAAAAAAGAGCTGATTTTTTGATTTATTTAAAAATCAGATATTTTTATTAAAAATGAATTAGTTTTAAAAAAAATAAACTGATAATATTAAATCATAAAATATGTGGTAATCAAAAATAAAAGCTCTAAGAGAAGTAAATATGATATACAGATAGTGTTGATAAGTTTGAAAACGTTTAACCTTTAGCTGATTTCTATATTAACATCAAAATAGCTTTTTCTGTATATTTATTAAAAAATGAGAAAGAGGGGTAAAATTATGAAAGTGACAAATGTTGACGAATTAATGCAAAAATTAGCTGAGGTAAGAGCTGCTCAAAAGAAATTTGCTACTTACACTCAAGAACAAGTTGATGAAATATTTAAACAAGCTGCTATAGCAGCAAATAATGCTAGAATACCACTTGCAAAAATGGCCGCAGAAGAAACTGGAATGGGGATAGTTGAGGATAAGGTTATTAAAAATCATTTTGCTTCGGAGTATATTTACAACAAATTTAAAGATTTAAAGACTTGTGATGTTATTGAAAGAGACGAGGCTTTTGGAATTACTAAAATTGCAGAACCAATAGGAGTTATAGCTGCTGTTGTCCCAACAACTAATCCAACATCAACTGCTATATTCAAAGCTTTAATAGCTTTGAAAACTAGAAATGGTATCATAATTTCTCCACATCCAAGTGCAAAAAATTCAACTATAGCAGCGGCTAAAACAGTACTTGAGGCAGCTGTTAAAGCTGGAGCTCCAGAAGGAATAATTGCATGGATAGATGAACCAACAATTGAGATTTCAGGAATAGTAATGAAAGAAGCGGATATAACCCTTGCAACAGGTGGCCCTGGAATGGTTAAAGCTGCATACTCCTCAAGTAAACCAGCTTTAGGAGTTGGTCCTGGTAATACACCAGCTGTAATTGATGACTCAGCTGATGTTAAAATGGCTGTAAATTCAATACTTCTTTCAAAGACTTTCGATAATGGTACAATCTGTGCTTCTGAGCAATCAGTTATTGCAGTTGATTCAGTATATAATGATCTGAAAAAAGAATTTGAGGATAGAGGTGCTTATATCTTAAAGAAAGATGAAGTTGCTAAGGTTGGAAGTGTGATATTAGTAAATGGTGCTTTGAATCCTAAAATTGTTGGAAAACCTGCTTATAAAATAGCTGAGCTTGCTGGAGTAACAGTTCCTAAAACAGCTAAAGTTCTTATTGGTGAAGTAGAGTCAGTTGGACTTGAAGAGCCATTTGCACATGAAAAATTATCTCCTATTTTAGCTTTATACAAAGGTAAAAACTTTGATGATGCACTTTCAAAAGCTGTAACACTTGTTGAACAAGGTGGAATTGGGCATACTTCATCATTATATGTAGATGAAATGAAGGGGAAAGACAAAATATCAAAATTCTCAGGAATTATGAAGACTGCTAGAACATTAATAAATACTCCTTCATCTCATGGTGCTATAGGTGATTTATATAACTTTAAATTGAATCCTTCTTTAACCTTAGGCTGTGGTTCATGGGGTGGAAACTCCGTATCTGAAAACGTTGGACCACAACATTTAATAAATGTTAAAAGTGTAGCTGAGAGGAGAGAAAATATGCTTTGGTTTAGAGTCCCTGAGAAGGTATATTTCAAATATGGATGTCTTCCAGTTGCATTAAAAGAACTTAAAGACTTAAATAAAAAGAAAGCATTTATAGTAACTGACAAAGTGCTTTATCAATTAGGATACGTTGATAAAGTTACAAAAGTCCTTGATGAAATAGGTGTTGCTTATAAAATATTCACAGATGTAGAACCAGATCCAACTTTGGCTACAGCTAAAAAAGGTGCTGAACAATTATTAAGTTTTGAACCAGACACAATTATAGCTGTTGGTGGCGGATCAGCAATGGATGCTGCTAAGATTATGTGGGTAATGTACGAGCATCCAGAAGTAGCCTTCGAAGATCTTGCTATGAGATTTATGGATATAAGAAAGAGAGTATTCTCATTCCCTAAGATGGGCGAAAAAGCTATGATGATATCAGTAGCAACATCAGCTGGTACTGGTTCAGAAGTTACTCCTTTCGCAGTTATTACTGATGAAAAAACAGGATCTAAATATCCATTAGCAGACTATGCATTAACTCCAAATATGGCAATAGTTGACGCTGAATTAATGATGGGTATGCCAAGAAGCTTAACAGCTGCCTCTGGTATAGATGCTTTAACTCATGCTATTGAAGCTTATGTATCAATAATGGCTTCTGAATTCACTAATGGCTTAGCCTTAGAAGCTTTAGAATTAATATTTAAATATCTACCATTAGCATATAATGAAGGTACAACTAATAAAGAGGCAAGAGAAAAAATGGCACATGCTTCATGTATCGCTGGTATGGCATTTGCTAATGCATTCCTAGGAATCTGCCACTCATTAGCACATAAATTAGGAGCTCAACACCACGTGCCACACGGAATTGCAAATGGATTATTAATAAATGAAGTTATAAAATTCAATGCAGTAGATGACCCAAGAAAACAAGCTGCCTTTGCTCAATATAAATATCCAAATTCTAAAGCTAGATATGCTAAGATTGCTGACTTCTTAGCACTAGGTGGAAGAACAGATGATGAAAAGGTTCAATTGTTAATTAAAGCTATAGATGAGCTAAAAGCAAAAGTAAATATACCAATGACTATAAAAGAATTTGGAGTTACAGAAGAAAAATTCTATGAAACTCTTGATGACATGGCAGAAAAAGCTTTTGACGATCAATGTACAGGAGCTAATCCAAGATATCCATTGATAAGCGAACTTAAGCAAATATACATTAATGTTTTTGATAAACCTTCTACTCTTAAAGATATTTCAACAACTAAAGAAACAAAGAAAAAGTAATGAATAAAGCCGTGCGTTGCATGGCTTTATTCATTCTTTTTTTAGTTCACTATTATCTTCCTTGTGGTATATTAAGTTAATTAGAAGCTAATAATTGTTTAATGCGGTTTCGTTTAATATTTTAATTGAATGTGCATCATATGTTATTAAACCTTCTTTTCGCATTTTATTTAGTTCACGTGACAGAGAAGGTCTTTGTACTCCAAATTTTTCTGCTAGTTGTTTTTTTGTTAAGGTCAATTTTATTATATTACTCTTTTGAATATATCTTTCGTATATTAAATAATCTATAATACACTGTCTGATGGATTTAAAGGACAGTGTTTTTATTTTCTCTGTTAGAATTAAGGTTTTATCTGAGAGTGCTTGAAGAAAATTAATTAGAAAACTAGTATTACTTTGGCAGAGCTTTAGAATTAAGTCTTTTTTTATATGAAGAATAGTGGCATCTGTCTTGGCTAAAACCATCATAGGGTAAAAGTTTTTATGGGAAAAAAGAAGATTTCCACCAATAACGTCACACATATTGAAATCACTTATGGAAATATAATTACCTTTATCATCGATTCCTTGTACAGAAATAGTCCCTTTTAAAACTATGTCGAGAGTTGTACATTTTTCATTTTGAAAATATATTACAGAGTTCTTTTTATAAGTTTCAGTATTAAAAGAATCATTAGTAATTAACTCATTAATATCTTTTAGGGAGAGTTCTTTAAACAAATCTACATGTTCAAGTAGATAAATAAAATCTAGCATTAAATATGTCTCCTTTTTCAAAATTAGTAACCTTGGTAACTGATTATAATATTAAAACAAATTATAATTCATGTAAAGATATTGAAAGGAGATAATAATGTGGATATTTTTACTTTAAGCCTTTGGATAATTACAATAGTTTGGTTTGTAATATCTATAGTGAAAGACAAAAAGAAAACTTTTAATTCTATTAAAATGTCAAGTGGTATGATGAGGAACATGATAGGAGAAATAATAGGAATACTTTTTCTCATTGGTTTAATACTTACTTTTATTCCACCAGAAACAATAAAACAGTATTTAGGTCAATCCAATATTTTGTTATCTACAGTTATTTCAACAGTAGTAGGCAGCATTACTTTAATACCTGCTTTTGTTGCTTTCCCACTAGTAGGTTCACTTGTAAATGCAGGAGCTAGTATAGTTCCTACAGTTGCATTTTTAACAACTCTTACAATGGTTGGTATAGTTACTTTTCCTCTTGAAAGAAGGGAATTTGGACTTAAGTTTGCATTAACTAGAAATTCATTAAGTATGGGATTTGCTGTTATTATTGCACTTTTGATGGGGGTGATAATGTGAGTTTACTAATTAAAAAAGTAAAAAGTAATATATTTTTAACTCTTGTTATCTTTACGTATATATTTTTAATGATTTTTATGCCTGAGAAAGGAATACAATCTTTTAGTAATAGTCTATATTATGTAAAAGAAATGCTTATAATAATGCCAGTAATACTTTTATTAACTTCACTTATTGAAGCATGGGTTCCTAAAAACACAATACAAAATGCTTTAGGTGAAGGGTCAGGAGTGAAAGGATTCCTATTTTCGTTTTTGCTAGGCAGTTTTTCAGCAGGGCCTATTTATGCAGCTTTTCCTGTTTGTAAAATGCTTATCAAAAAAGGAGCAAGTATAGCGAATATAGTAATTATCTTAAGTGCTTGGGCAGTAATTAAGATTCCAATGCTTGC
Organism: Clostridium homopropionicum DSM 5847; assembly: GCF_001263795.1. Classification (GTDB taxonomy): domain Bacteria; phylum Bacillota; class Clostridia; order Clostridiales; family Clostridiaceae; genus Clostridium_H; species Clostridium_H homopropionicum. Next base: position 152,417 of record NZ_LHUR01000027.1, on the reverse strand, counting down.
TAATGAATCAAAGTTTTTGGGTCCTAAATTTATGTTGGTAAGATGGGTATTAACTACTATATCTATTCTAATAATATCAATTATAATTTCAAAAATTGTTAAAAAAGAGGATTTACCTATTCATAGTGCTGAAGAAAATAAAGATGGAATATTAAGTGTAAATGAACATTTTTGTATTGGTTGTGGATTATGTACAAGATTATCACCAGATGATTTTATTCTTGAAAATAAAAAGGCAAAAGTAAATAAAAAAATATTAAAGGAAGATAAAAATGAAAAAGTTAAATTAGCCATTGACAAATGTCCTGCCAAAGCTATAGATTATGTGTAAATACTATTATAAGAATATGAATATAAAATTGCGGCTGCCTGTAAGCAAGGATGATGAAATGATAGCTTATTTGGTAAATGTGTTTTTAAAGGAGGAACATTATTGTGCAAATTGGTTTGTCCTCCGAAAGCTATATCAAAATAATTCTGGTTTTAGCAATGTTATGGTTTGACCAGATATTTGTATAAGGTGATCATTTACCATGTTTTTCAGCTCACGAGAAACAGATGGTCGAGCAACGCCGATAATGTCAGCAATCTCAACTTTTGAGTGTTGAAACTTGAAGGTTGTAACGCTACAAGCCTTATATTCATTTGACAAGTAGAGCATGAGTTTTGATCTAACGTCTTTGTATTGAAACATTTGTAGTTTTTCTTTAAAGGTGATTACTCTAGAAGATAAAAAAACAATGAAATTATCATTGAATGTTTGACTGGTTCTAAGCAGTTTGCGAATCTTATCAAAAGGAATATATAGCACTTTACTATCCTTTATTGTCACAAATGTAAATGGATATTTAGGATTAATTGCACTATATAAAGTTGTACCAAATGCATCACTGGATTCAATAATTTTAAGAGTAAACACTTCGCCAGATGGTGTTAATTGTTGAATGGCTAAAATGCCTGTTAGAATAAATCCAATAGATGTGCAAGGCTCCCCTTCTTGAGCAATTAGAGTTCCTTTTTTATAATTTCCTATAATGCAGTTGTCCAAATCTATAATTTCTAAAAGAGAGTTTAACTGAAAATCTTTAAATAAGGGGCTATTTAACAATAATTTTACGTCGGAAAACATGATTCCTCCTATAAGTGTAACAGCTGTTACAGTTTTAAATTACTAAATATAGTATACTATAAGAAATTATGAAAAGAAAGGTGGCGAAAAAAATAGAGCAGGTATATAAAATGTCAATAGGAAATGACCGTTTGGTTGAAAAAGTTATCCAAGATGAGAATGTGCATTATATTCATATGGTATTCAATCAGGATGAAGGCTTACCAGAACATTTTTCCAATTCAACTGTGTATATGACAGTTTTAAGGGGTACATTGTCAATTGGTTTGGATGAACAGAAAATTAATAAGTATTATGCAGGAACTGTACTTAAAATTCCATTTAATACAAAAATGAATGTTAAGAATTTAGATGCTGAAGTGCTAGAACTTATTGTTGTTAAAGCACCAGCACCTCAAAATTAAATAAAGTACAAGGAGGGTTATCATGAGTATGTTTTGTTACCAATGTCAAGAAACTGCAAGAAACACTGGATGCACAATAAAAGGTGTGGTAAAAACGAAGAAGTTGCTAAGTTGCAAGATCTTTTAATCTACGCTTGTAAAGGTATTGCAGAAATTGTGATGAAGGGAGAAATAGAAGTCAGTTCCCTTGGCGAGATTAATCATGAAGTAATTAAAAGCCTTTTCATTACGATTACAAATGCTAACTTTGATGAGAACGCTATCGAAAAGCAAATCAACAAAATGATTGACTTTAGAGAAGGTCTTAAAGCTAAGGTTAGCGGTATTCAAATTGGTGATGCAGCTACTTTTACTGTAACTGATAGAGCTTCTATGATAGAAAAAGCTTCAAAAGTTGGTGTGCTAGCTACAGAAAACGAAGATGTAAGATCCTTGAGAGAGTTAATTATATACGGCTTGAAGGGAATGGCTGCTTATACGCATCATGCACTTAATATTGGAAAAGAAAATATTGAGATTTACGGCTTTATTTATGAAGCCCTTGCGTCTACACTGGATGATTCATTATCGGCAGATCAGCTTGTAGCTTTAACACTAAAAACAGGTCAATTTGGTGTTTCTGCAATGGCACTTCTTGATGAAGCAAATACTTCAAAATATGATAATCCAGAGATAACAAATGTCAATATTGGTGTTAGAAATAATCCTGCTATTCTGATTTCGGGTCACGATCTCACAGATCTAGAGCAGTTACTTGAACAAACAAAAGGGACAGGCGTAGACGTTTATACTCACAGTGAAATGCTTCCTGCACACTACTATCCATTCTTTAAAAAGTATGATAACTTTGCCGGCAATTACGGCGGATCATGGTGGTGTCAAGTGGATGAATTTGGACCATTTATGGACCAATCCTCTTTACGACAAACTGTATCGTACCTCCAAGAACAGATGAAATCAGAGACCGTATTTTCACATCAGGCGCTTCTGGTTTCCCAGGATGTATGCACATTGAGGCTGACAATAGTGGTAAAAAGGACTTCACTCCAATTATTGAAATGGCTAAGAAGTTGCCTGCACCGACAGAAATTGAAACAGGTTCTATTGTAGGTGGATTTGCCCACGAACAAGTATTTGTACTTGCAGATAAGGTTGTAGATGCAGTTAAATCTGGAGCTATTAAAAAGTTCTTTGTCATGGCTGGTTGCGATGGCAGAATGAAATCAAGAGAGTACTATACAGAATTTGCAGAAAAGCTGCCTAAAGACACTGTAATTCTAACTGCGGGATGTGCAAAGTACAGATACAACAAACTTCCACTAGGCGATATTGGAGGCATTCCAAGAGTTCTCGATGCAGGTCAATGTAATGATTCATACTCATTGGCAGTCATTGCGCTTAAACTTAAAGAAATCTTTGGGGTAGAAGATGTTAATGACCTTCCAATTGTTTACAATATTGCTTGGTACGAACAAAAGGCAGTTATTGTACTTCTTGCACTCTTATACCTTGGTGTTAAGAACATCCACCTTGGTCCTACTCTTCCAGGTTTCTTATCTCCAAATGTTACTAAAGTGTTAGTTGAGAATTTTGGTATTGCAGGTATTGGCACTGTAGATGATGATATCAAACTATTTATGGCTTAATTCTTAAAATCAGCCTCAGAAGATGAGGCTGATCTTCTAATAATAGGAGTGAATTTATGAAAATTAAGAATCAACTATTACTGACACATGGACTTCTAGTTATTTTATCCATTGCCACTGTCTTAATTAATGCTATTGCCTATAAAGGTATGGAAAGTGATGCAAATATAATAAATCATGCTGGTAAGTTAAGAGCAATAAGCTATAATATGGGTCAATTATCTAATCAAATAAATAACCAAGGCAATGATAGCAATTATGCAAATTTGACAACGAATTTAGAACATAGGATTGAAGAGTTGGAGGATATTTTGGCAATGTTGAGTGAGGGAAGAGAAAAATCTATTGTAGGCATCAACCATAACTACACAATTTTGCAGCTGGAAAAAATTATTAAAGAATGGAATGAAGTTTTCAAACCATCATATCTTAGAATTTTAGAAAATAAATCTATAAATGACGCCTGTGCACAAATTAACAACAATATAGATTTATATGTTAATAGTATTAATGAAATGGTCACTTCTTATTCTATATATGCCGAACAAAAAGTAATTAGAGCACTTACAATTAATGGTGGGTTAGTATTTTTAATAATCATTGTTACAGTATATTCATTTACATCCACAAATAAACGAATACGAAGACCAATGAAAATTCTAATGCAAGAACTGAAAGAACTGTCGTTAATAGACGATGAAATTTCTAAACAGTTAAAAAATATCAATACCGATGAAATATCTGAGATGACACAGTACTTTAACGAAATGATGTTCGACCAACTTACCAAAGCACTCAATAGGCGAGCTGGGCTAAGCAAATTAAGCCGAATGCTTGAATATACAAATAAAAGAAATTTAAAGATGAGTCTTTGTTTTATTGATGTAAATGGACTTAAGGAAGTTAATGATCAACTTGGACATAAATTTGGTGATGAGCTAATCGTTAGTGTTGTGGAAGGTATAAAGAAAGAAATTCGTGATGACGATATGGTTATAAGAATGGGTGGAGATGAATTCCTTATTGTATTTACAGGAATAGATCAGGAAGTTTCAGAAAAAGTTTGGAATAGAATAAACCAGAGATATCAGATCATTAATGAAGAAGAAGAAAGACCATATGTAATTAGTGTTAGTCATGGTATAGTTGAACATGACAATTATGAAAGATCAGAAGTTGAATTATTGATAAAAAAAGCTGATGATAGAATGTATGCTGAAAAAAAGTACATTAAAGAACAGTTAAAAGTTAAAATCATTAAATCTTAAAAATAGTAAATATATAATCACAAGTCAAGAAATAAGCAAAATCCTGAAGGGAAAATCATGGCATGAAAGGTGGCTTGACCAAGTATGAAAATAAAACACAAATTGTTATTAACTTTCGGATTAATAATTATTTTATCATTTGCTATTGTCGGCATAAATTTTATGACCTATAAGACCATGGAAAGTGATGCGAATTTTGTAAATCATGCAGGAAAGTTACGTGCATCAAGCTATAAAATGGCTCAGCTGGCAAATGTAATTGTTGCAACAAAAAATAATGATGCTATGAATAGTCTAGAAGAAAGCATTAAACTTTTTGATGAGATTTTAAAAGATGTTTCAGATGGTAATTCCGAAAAAGGGCTTTCAAAATTGAAACATACAGATACGGAAATGAAGCTAACAGAAATAATTAAAAAATGGAATTCTACTTATAAAGATGCTTATTTAGCAGTCTTAAACACTGGTGACACAGTTTCTCTTCAAATGATTAATTCAGAAGTTTCTGGGTATGTGGATTCCATAAATGATATGGTTACAGGATATTCACAGTATTCTAGCTTAAAAGTCTCTACGGCAAAAATGACAAATGGTATTTTGATTATTGTTGTGTTATTTATAGGAATTATAGCTTTTATATTTTTAAACAAAGGCATTACAAATCCGATTAATTTACTAATAGAGGATATGAAGGATCTTTCAGAAGGTAATGGAGATTTAACTAAACGAATTGAGATTAATAGCAAAGATGAGATCGCTGATATGATACACTACTTTAATAAATTCATTGTCGATATTCATGAAATAGTGAAAGAAATTTCAAAAATTTCATCAATATTATTAAGTAATATGAACGCAATTACAAGCACAACTGGACAACTTACGAAGTCTACGGAAATGATTGCGATGTCATCTATGGATGTTGCAGAAGGTTCCTTACTTCAAAATAATAAGCTGGATGAATTAAACAATCTTGTGGAGAAGATGAGAATGGATATTGAGAATGTATCTCAAAAAGCACATCAAACACTTAAATCTTCTGAAAAATCCCAAGAGTCAGTCTTAAATGGTGATCGACAAGTTTCAGTGCAATCAGATGAACTCACAAAGTTTGTACACTCTATTAAGTCAGCTTCACATACGGTTGAAGATTTGAATCAATCATCTGAAGAGATTAAGGCAATTGTAGATCTTATCCATAGCATTTCTTCACAAACTAACCTTCTAGCTTTAAATGCATCAATTGAGGCAGCACGAGCAGGAGAATCAGGTCGGGGTTTTGCAGTTGTGGCGGATGAAATACGGAAATTAGCTGAGGAAACATCTGTTTCTGCAAAAAAAATCAGTGACATTGTCATGAGCATCAGTGATAAAACGATGAATGTAAAAACATCAATGGATGAGTTGGTAGATAATACTAAGGTTCAGGAGAAGTCAATGGAAACATTAAAAGATGAGCTCAAAGAAATCTTGAATGTTACGGCTGTTACACTAAATGAGTCACAAGAAATCATGGAAATTTCGACTAAGGTAAACAACGAATTCAGCGTGATGACTCATTCTGCAAAAGATATTCAAAGTGTTGCAGTCCAAAACTCAGGGAACACTCAAGATGTTGCATCAGCAGTTGAAGAGCAAACTGCTTCATTTGAAGAAGTGTCTGCTAATATAAGCTCAATCAATGAAATGACAGAAGAGTTAACAAAAATTGTGGGTAGGTTTAGAATTTAAATATATTGAAATTTAGCTTGGATAATCTTAAAAAAAGAGATAATAATGCATAGAATTTTATAAATATAATCTATTTTTTAGTGTCTTTCCATGCTATCTTTATATTATTTTGTATATCTGTAGATTTTATTTTATACTCTGCATGGTCTCCTATTGCATGGGGAACATTTAGGCTGATAACAATTGAATCATTTGTTAAGTAGCTATAGGTAGTAGATGGGTTTTCTTCAATGTTTCTACTATCAGCTTGCTTAAAATATTTAATTAAATCTTCATTGCTAATATTATTAATATATTGGTTTACAGCAGCTTTCATCCTACTATTACTAGGTTCTGAAGCAACATAACTACCATTTCTAAAGCTTTTTACAAAGTTATCATCAATTTTAATAATATCAGCTAATTTTAATTTCTTGGCATTTTTTATGTCAATATTGGTTGTGTAAAATTGATTAGTTGGGTATGCGGCTCCTCTTATTGTTGATAGACCATAATATTGAATACTCAAGAAATTTGAAGCTGCTAATGGTATATTATAATTGATTTCTAAGGTTAAATTATCATCTACACCCTTAGTAAAGCCTTCTAAAGCAGTATTCTTAATTATTTCATTTAGTAATTTTTGCTTATTATCATCACCTAAATTTGTAATTTGAGGATAGTTTACAGTTACATTTTTAGCTTTATAAACATTTTTAGTTAGCTGATAATTTATAGTAGTTTGTGTGGAATTTTTTGCTTGGGGTGATATTACTTTCGTAGAGGAATCGGTTTTATCACTTTTTTGAGGCAATATCCATTCAATAGGAGGAGTTCCATCTTTTCCATTATACTGAAGAATATAAGTAGTAGATGTATCTTTATCAGAAATTACTATTTGATATCGTGGCATTCCTTCTGTGCGAGTAGCAGTTAAATACAAACCATAACCGTCGGGAGTATTTTTATTTTCTGTAACAATGGATTCAGTTATCAATTTGCTATTTTCATACTTTACTTTCTCAATCCTTATAGAAGTAGCATTTTTTATTGGTAAAATAAGAATTTTATCTTCACTTTCTTCTATTACCTGTTTATCTAAATTGCTAACTTGATCTAGCTGTGATTTATCAGGAGAATTTAAAATTACTGCAATAGCTGAATCATTAATTTTTTCTCCTTTGTTTGTGAGTAGTTTTAATGCACTGTTTTTACTATTTGATGATATGGATGATTTAGGATCTGCTACTGTGGTTTTGGATTGGTCTATATTTTTTTCATTAGCTTTGCAGCCTATAAATGCAAACGAGATAATACAAATTAAAATAATTATACTTAAAAGCTTTTTCATTTTTACACTCCCTTACTAATTTTAATACTTAGGATAATATCTAAATTATTATACCCATAATTGCTCGAAAAGCCGCATAAAAAACTGGATTCCGTACTTGGCGAAATCCAGTTAAAACTTATGCTTTGATTGCCCAACGTAATTTAGCAGAACGTGCACGACTATTAACATGACATTCTTCTGCTGATGGACGAATAGGCTCGAGTGCTATTTCGGAATAAACGCCTTCACGAAAAAAGTGTTGAAAAGATTTTTTAACTTGCTTAATCTCTAAAATTTCGGAACCATAACCCAAACGTTCTAAACGATCTTTGGTGCGTGGCAATTCAAGAGGATCTACATCAATTGCATACAAGCGCCCCTTTGAATCTAAACATTTAAGCATCTCTAAAGTATGACCACCATAGCCTAGTGTTGCATCTAAACCGATCTGGCCCGGTGTAATTTGTAGGAATTCCAATATTTCTTTAATGCAAATTGAAATATGCATACCTGCAGGAGTACAACCCTTCTGAATAATCTTTGCAATATCATCAGCATATTTCTCCGGATTCAGTTCATTATATTTTTCTTTAAAGTTCTTAGGATGAGTGCCTTTATATCGAGTACGTCTATTTTAGAGAATGTTTTTGAGGGAAAATAGGAAATATAGTTATTGTTAAAACACCTGCTTCACTGCAACCGCCGCCAATACTTCCTATGGTTCTTCCGTCAGAGTAGGCAATCATCTTTGCACCTGCTTTTCTTGGAACAGATCCTTTAGAAGATATTATTGTAAAAAGAGCTTTTGGAGTATTTGTATCTTCAAATATTTTTTCAATTACTTCCTTATCAAATTTTGGGAAAGCAAAATTTTTACCAAGCTTATTGACAATTCCTCTATTTTTAAAGCTGATTACTCTTCGCTTTGAGCCTATCATGCCTATATAGCTAAGCTCATAATTTAGTACGTTACGTAAAAATTTGTTAAAAGGATCTTTTCTTCTATAGAACCGCTTCTATTGTTATGTAAATTGAGATAGGTTAACATTATGCATTGATTACCTTGATTAACTTTGCTTAGTAGTACTTTATATACATCTTTTAACATATTAATCACCCTCTCATCTCTAATGATATAATAAAATAATCATTTATATATTATTGTAGGATAGATCTCATAAAAATACCACTATAGAATAATATTTTCATCTGTTGAATGAAGATAAATATTTACACTGATATTAGGTTAAAAAACATAAATACTAAGATTTTAAGTGACAGGGATGGATTTTTAATAGAGACTAAGGAGATAATAAAGCTATTAGTAAATATAACTTTTAAAGAGGATATTTATTTGTAGAAAGGATGGTACTTATGTCTTTTAAGATTAGTGATACTGTTACTTGGGTTGGAAAAATAGATTGGGAACTAAGAACTTTTCATGGTGAAGAATACTCTACACATAAAGGATCTTCATACAATTCATACTTAATTAAAGATGAAAAGACAGTCTTGATTGATACTGTTTGGCATCCATTTGCTAAAGAATTTGTAACCAATTTAAAAAGTGAAATTGACTTAAATAAAATAGATTATATAATCATGAATCACTCTGAAATTGACCATAGTGGTGCACTTTTAGAGCTAATGAAAGAAATACCCAATACACCAATATATTGTACTAAAAGTGGTGCTAAAATAATAAAGGGACATTATCATAAGGATTGGAACTTTGTAGAGGTTAAGACCGGTGATACCTTAGATATAGGTAAAAGAAAACTAACATTTGTAGAAGCAAAAATGCTTCATTGGCCTGATTCTATGTTTACATATTTATCTGGTGAAAATATTCTATTTAGTAATGATGCCTTTGGACAGCATTATGCATCTGAATTGATGTATAATGACAAAGTTGATCAAGGGGAGTTATTTCAGGAAGCAATAAAATATTATGCAAATATTTTAACTCCATTTAGCAAATTTGTTGTAAAAAAAATAGAAGAGGTATTGAGTTTTAATTTGTCCGTTAGCATGATTTGTCCTAGTCACGGTATAATATGGAGAGATAATCCATTACAAATTGTAAATAAGTATATTGAGTGGGCAAAGGATTATGAAGAAAATCAGATTACAATAATTTATGATACAATGTGGAACTGCACAAGAAGGATGGCTGAGGCCATAGCAGATGGTATAAAAAGTTCAAATAAGGACATTGTAATAAAGATTTTTAATTCATCTAAAAGCGATAAAAATGATATTATTACAGAAGTTTTCAAATCAAGAATGGTGCTTGTTGGTTCATCAACAATAAATAAAGGAATATTATCCTCAACAGCTGCAATATTAGAAATTATTAAAGGGCTTGGCTTTAAAGAAAAAAAAGGAGCTGCCTTTGGAAGTTATGGCTGGAGTGGTGAATGTACAAAAATAATTAGTGAAGAACTGGAGAAAGCTGGCTTTCAGGTAGTAAATGAAGGAATAAGAGAATTATGGAATCCAGATGAAAATGGATTAAACAGGTGCAAAGAATTTGGAAGTAGTATTTTAGAAAAAGTCTAAATATTTAAGTGTGCTTTATGTTATCATAGACACACTTTTTTTACTTTGCTATTAATTTGAACATAATCAGAAGTATATAACTGTGTACTGAGAAAAGTGATATTGAATTCAATAGAGTGTATTAAATAGCAATAAAGTTAAATAAAATACAATAAAATAATTGACGTAGGTCATAAAGTTACATATAATGAATTTATGTGATAATACTGAAAGGATAGATTCCTATGGAAGAGAAGTTTTATACTATTGATCAAGTTGCAGAGTTATTGGATATGCACCATAAAACTATAAGAAAATTTATATCAGATGGAAAGCTCAAGGCAACAAAGGTTGGAAAGCAGTGGAGAATATCAGAACGAGATTTAAATTTCTTTATGGGAAAGAGTATTAATGAAAACAACAATAATAAAGAAATAAAAGTAGATGAGGAAATTGAGTTTTCAACAAATGAAATAAATTCTGAAATTATAAGGCCAAAAGTTAGCATTTCTACCGTGGTAGAAATTAATGAAATTGACACCAAGCAGTATATGAGAATATCTAATACTCTCATAGCTGTTATGAATTCTAAAGATCCAAGTTTAAGTGACTCAACAATAAACATGAAATATTATGAAAAAGAAAACAGGCTAAGAATAATTTTATGGGGTCCTATAGCGTTTATGGTAGTAATGCTGGATACAATTTCTATTTTAACAGAACCAACTAATTAATAGTTAATTATAAAATAAAGAGGGAGAAAGAAATGAATTATAACTTGATTGAGAAGAATGACAATAGGTATATTGAACACTCTAATGATAAAAAGCAGCTTAGTACAGAAAGAGATGCTGTGGATCTTATTGCAGCTTGCATTGAAAATAATGCTCGTTTATTGATTATCCAAGAAAAAGCACTTTCTGAAGACTTTTTTAATCTTAGAACAGGGCTAGCAGGGACAGTGCTGCAAAAGTTTGTAAATTATAATATTAAAGCTGCACTAATTATCACAAATGAAGAAAAAATAAGTGGCAGGTTTAGGGAAATGATTACTGAAGCCAATAAAGGAAATGACTTCAGAGTGTTTAAAAACACTGCTGATGCTGAAAATTGGCTAACAACTTAAAATTGATTAATTTTAAAATTTCAGCTTAGTAAATAGGAATGAATAAAGCCATGCAATGCACGGCTTTATTCATTATGACATCCATGTTCATGAGCATGGCAAAAATCACCTGAGTCTACAAGAGAACCTTCAAGCCATTTTAAAGCTATATTCTTCACATCTCCAGAACAGCCACGAAATACTTCTATTCCTGAGTTGTTTAGTACCCTTACTGCACCTTCACCCATATTACCTGCGAGCATTACTTTAACACCCATATCAGAAAGAATTGTTGCAATATTTGATTTACACCCACAGCCAGCTGGTGATGAAACAGTTTCAGAAGCTATTATTTCCTTAGTTTCTGTATCAACTGTAAATACAGTGAAATATTCACAATGTCCAAAGTGATCATCAATATGATTATTACGTGATGGTAATGCGATTTTCATAATAGTAACCTCCAATAAAATATATTAATTATTATATAGCATACGAGTTATTGACATATGCCCTTTATATATTATAATAATCTTATAAAGAACATATGTCAATAATGTTTAGCGATGGGGGATAAAATATGCCAAGGCCAAGGAAATGTAGAAAAGTATGTTGTTTGCCTAAAAGTAATTTATTCGGACCAATAGATAAAACTATGATAGAAAATGAAATAATTGTAATGACGGTTGATGAATATGAAGCTATTAGACTAATGGATTTAGAAGGAATGACCCAAGAAGAATGTGCTGAAAAGATGAATGTAGCACGTACAACTGTTCAAAGGATATATAATGAAGCCCGTTTAAAGATAGCAAAATCATTAGTAAATGGGTATTTATTGAAAATCGAAGGCGGAGATTATAAGCTTTGTGAAGAAAATTCATCTTTATTTGGATGCAGGAGATGTCATGAACAAAAATGTTGTCAAATTAGTAGTGATGTCAACTTAAAGGAGGAGTAGATTTTCATAAAGATATTATTGTTCTATAAACAGACAAGATAAATGAAGATATCATATTTATACTAGATTTATGTTTATAAACAAATCACTCAAATCATGAAAACTTGAATTTCATTTTTAGAGTAGTATACTGGTTATAACAGTAAATTAAACTACATTAATAAATATCGATAGGGGTGATTGTTTTGAACATTGTAGAACGAAAATTTTTCAAAAAATATCTAAGCAAATTTGATGAAAATCCTTTTTTGGTTAGATTTAATGATGGTGACAGTTTTGTTATTGGGGAAGGAGAACCAAAATTTGAAATTATGATTAATGGTTCTATTCCCAAATCCGATCTTTTAACTAGTACTTCTCTTGCTCTAGGTGAAGCATATATGCGTGGGGACTTAGAAGAAAAAGGCGATCTCTACACAACTCTTAATTTCTTTATGGGACAAATGAATAAATTTACTATTGATCATAAAATTTTAAAGAATCTAATTCATCCATCTGTTTCAGCAAAAGCTCAGAAGAAAGAAGTGCAATATCATTATGACATAGGAAATGATTTTTATAGTCTTTGGCTTGATAAAACCATGTGTTATTCTTGTGGTTATTTTAAGAATGAGAATGATACTTTATATGATGCTCAAGTCAACAAAGTTCATTTAATTCTTTCAAAATTGAACCTAGAAGAGGGTATGACATTACTGGATATTGGATGTGGTTGGGGTTTTCTCTTAATCGAGGCAGCAAAAAAATATAAAATTCATGGTGCTGGCATAACATTAAGTGAAGAACAGGCTAAAAAATTTCAACAACGTATAAAAGAAGAAAACTTAGAAAATTATCTAGAAGTAAAATTAATGGATTATAGAGAATTACATAAATTAGATCGTAGATTTGATAGAATTGTAAGCATAGGAATGCTTGAACATGTAGGTCGTGAACATTACGAACTTTTCATCAAAAATGTAAACTCTGTTTTAAAGCAAAGTGGGATATTACTTCTACATTACATAAGTGGATTAAAGGAAAGTGCTGGTGATCCTTGGATCAAAAAATATATTTTCCCTGGCGGAGTGATACCAAGCTTGAGAGAAATGATAAATATATGTAGTGAATATGGATATTATACAGTTGATGTTGAAAGCCTTCGTAGACATTACAAAAAAACTCTGTTGTGTTGGAATGAAAATTTCCAAAATAATTTAGATAAAATAAGAGAAAAATTTGATGATAAGTTTATTAGAATGTGGGAATTATACCTTTGTAGTTGTGCTGCAAGTTTTAATAACGGAGTAATTGATCTTCATCAAATTGTTTTTACTAAAGGTGTTAATAATGATTTACCAATGACTAGAGATTATTTATATAAATAATTATTCTTTGAAAATCTAAATATTGCTCAATCTTTATTTTGGAGAAAACATTACTAATAATAAGACAAAGGTGAAAACATAAGAAAAACCAAATAATTATTAGGTTTTGTCCAAAACAAAGGGATTTATCTGATTATACTTTTCACAATTAAAAAATATGAATTTAAATATTTTCCCAATTAATCTACCGCTGATTAGGTGTTATATTCATCTAGTCGGCGCTTTTTATTTTTCTGATATTTATAAAAAGTCTCATAAGAGAGATCATCATTTTTTATTAGTGTCTCATTTTTTCTATAAAAATGTATCTCTATGATACAGTAACATTTATAGTAAAAGGTACTAATAAGTATATAAATGGTGATTTATGAATATAATTTACAATAAATGGGATTTTGAGATTAGGAAGAATAAATGAATGATGATAAAATATATACTAGCTTCTATAATTACCTTAAATTTACTATAGTTCAAAATTACATGAAAATATGGAATATAATAGTGTTTTAAGAATTATTATAGATGTTAATATTATAAATAGATTTAGAAGGAGAAGTGGAAGCATTATGAAGAGTAATTTTAATATGTTTAATGAATTTTTCGATGCACAAAAAAATATGTTTGAAGTATGGCAAAAGACGTTTAATTTTACAGGGCAGGAGGTAAAAGATAACAAAAAAGGTCAGAGCAATTATAACCCAATGAATTATTATAAGGATTTAATGGAGTTAAATAATAAATTATTTACATGTTATACAGGAAATCCCTACGAAGTATTTAATAAGATTAAACAAAGCAATGATATATATGAAGAATTTTATAAGGTTTGGCAAAAGATTAAAGAAGATTCAGTTCCAACAGAAGCATCTATGAAAAAAGCTTATGAAGAATGGACATCACAATGTGTAGAATATATGAAAAAAAATTATATACCATATATTCCAGAACCAATGAGAAAAATATTCGAAGAATCTATAGCAGTAATGGAATCTTATAAAATTGCTATAAATAAATTTTGGGAACCATGGATAAGCAGTGAGCAAGAATTAAATGATACTTTTTTTAAAGGATTTTTAAATGATCCATCTGCATATTTAGATTATCTAAAATTATGGAAAGAAAACTATGATAAGTCTTTTAGTAAGCTTATTAATACGCCAATGATGGGAATTGATAGAGAATTTTTAGAAAAACAATTCGAGAGCTTTGATAAATTTGTTCGTTATAGTGTACTTGTTAATGAATTTTCAGCAAATATTTATAAATTGACACAAGAAACTATGGAAAAAATTCTTCAAGATTATATGCAAATGTATAAAGAAGGGATAGAACCAAAAACTTTTGAGGAATTTTATAAGTATTCTACTGAAAAAATAAATACGGCTTTTAGCAAATTATTCTTTTCAGATGAGTTTAGCAAATTAGTAGGACATATACTAGATGCAATGACAAATTTTAAAATAGAGGCAGATAAGTTGTGGGAAGAATATCTTTCTTTTATGCCAGTACCTAAAAAAACAGAAATGGACAGCGTATATAAAACTGTATATGATATGAGAAAAGAAATGAAAAACATGATGAAAGAAATAGATGAGGTTAAAGTTCAAATAAATGAACAAAAAAATGGAACAAAAATTAAAGATAAATCAAATACTGGTAGTAATACGAAATAATGTATAAATTCGTATGATAAAAATAAAGAGGTGAGTTGGCTTGTATAATGTTTCTAAAACAAATATGTTTACAGAATATATGTATAAACAATTAAAAGATCAACAAAAGATATTAAACGGAATGGATGTTTTGATGAATATTGACTATGAAGACTATGATAAAACACCAAAGGAATTAGTATATCAAGAAGATAAAATGAAATTATATCACTATATTCCAAAGACTAAGAATAAAGCAACTATTCCAACTTTAATGGTATATGCCTTAATGAATAGACCTTATATTATGGATATACAGCAAGATAAAAGTTTTATAGGGAAATTATTAGATCAAGGACTAGATCTTTATATTATTGATTGGGGATATCCTACAGCAGAGGATAGATATATAACTTTTGAAGATTATATAGAAGGATATTTGGCAAATGCAATAGATTATTTAAGAATAAAGCATAATTTAGATAAAATAAATATTTTATCTAAATGCCAAGGAGGAACATTCTGTGCTATTTATGCAGCATTATATCCAGAAAAAGTAAATAGCCTTGTGACTATTGCATCACCAGTAGATTTCAACGTTGATGATGGACTTTTATTTAAATGGTCAAAAGATATGAATATAGACAGTCTTGTAGATGCCTATGGAATTGTACCAGGTTGGTTTTTAAATATGTGTTTTGTATCCTTAAAGCCATATTCTTTATTAGTAGATAAATATATTGGAGTAGTATCTAACTTAGATAATCCTAAATCTTTAGGAGATTTTTTAAGTATGGAAAAATGGATTTTTGATAGTCCGGGACAAGCTGGTGAGGCCTATAGAAAATATATGAAGGATTTATGGCAAGATAACAAGCTTATTAAGGGAGAATTTATGTTAGGAAATAAAAATGTTAATCTTAAGAATATAACCATGCCATTACTAATTATTTTTGGAGAGCAAGATAATTTAATTCCACCATCTGCAACAAAGCCATTACATGATGCAGTAGGAAGTAAGGATAAAGAAATGGTTTCTTATCCTGTAGGGCATGCTGGAATTGTAGCAAGCTCTCGTTCACAAAAAGAAATTGTACCTAAAATAGCAAATTGGATTTTAGATAGAAGTAAAAGATAAAAAACAATAAGGCAGCTAGCGAAATATATTTTCCTAACTGCCTTATTGTTTTTTTTCTAGAAAGCTTTCAATTTGTTTCTTTGATATGAAAATATATTTCCGAAAAAAATAGATTTTTTTATTAAATACACATAAATACATGATTTCAATATAAAACATTTTTATTATTACAAATACATAAGTGGAATAATATAGACAAATTGTTTATAATAAGCTTAATATATTTATAAATAACTTGTCCGGAACCCATAACGGTCTGTTTTAATTAAAAAGAAAGGAAGTGAATAATTCTGAGTTATAATTCACCAATAGGAAAAATAAGGAAAGAAACAGAAGAAAATTATAAAATAATAGAAGTAATGTATAATTCTCAATGCTCTACAGTTTTTAAGGCATTGGATGTAAAAAAAAATCAAAATGTTATAATTAAATCATTAAATACAGAATTTGATAATTTAATAAATACATCAAAAATTGAAAGTATATACAATCTAGTAAAAAAACTTGAAAGTGAATATGTTTTAAAAGCATATGAGCTTTTAGAATTTCAAAATCGACTCTCAGTTACCCTAGAGGATATTGGAGGAATTTATCTTTCACAATATATAAAGAAAAATCCCATTGAATTAAAAGAATTACTTGAAATCGCATTAAAAATAACAAAATGCATTAAATATATTCATAATAATCATATTATTCATAAGAATATTAATCCATTTAACATTATTTATAATAAAGATAAGAAGATTATAAAATTACTTGGCTTTGAAAATTCATCAGAATTTTCTTTTGAAACTGCAGAAGCACTAAATCCAAACATATTTCATGATAACTTATTTTACATTTCACCAGAGCAAACCGGTAGGATGAATCGACCAGTAGATTATAGAACAGATTTTTATTCTCTAGGAATTACTTTATATGAATTAGCTTGTTCAAAGCTTCCTTTTGCTTCTTTTGAACCAGAGGATGTAGTTTATTTTCATATAGCGAAGACTCCTTTGCCCATTAGTGAAATTAATCCAAGTATTCCTCCAAGTGTATCTAAAATTATATCAAAACTCATGGAAAAAATGCCAGAAGATAGATATGTAAGTGCCTTAGGTATTGAACTTGATCTACAAGAGTGTATAAATCAATTAGAAGAAAAGGGAATTATAGAAGAATTTGAACTTGGGAAAAATGACTTATCATATAAATTTGAAATACCTAAAAAGATATATGGAAGAGAAGCAGAAATAAAAAAATTGCTTAACATATTTGAAAGAGCAGCTAAAGGAAATGTAGAGTTAATTCTTATTGGAGGTTACTCTGGAATTGGTAAAACTGCATTAGTAAATGAGCTTCATAAACCTATAATTAAAAACCATGGAATCTTTCTTTCTGGCAAGTGCGATCAATATAACAAAAACACTCCTTATTCAGCCTTATTTAATGCACTTGATCAATTTTGTACTTATATCCTATCGGATTCAGAGGCTGCAGTAAAAAAATGGAGAGAAAGAATATTAGATTCACTCGGGAAAAATGCTGCTTTACTTATAGATGTAATTCCTAAATTAGAATTGATTTTAGGTTCACAACCAAAATTGAAGGAAGGATTTCTTGTAGAAATACAGATTAAATTTAGTGCTGCTCTTCAAAAGCTATTGAGAGTAATCTCCTCAAAAAGACGTCCAATTGCATTGGTTATAGATGATGTTCAATGGATAGATGCAGCTTCTTTGGAACTTTTTCAGAAGATTCTTTCTGATAATAGTATTAAAGGCTTGATGTTTGTTTGCACCTACAGAGAAAATGAGGTAGATAAATTCCATCCTCTAATTAGAACAATTGAAAAAATTCAAAAGGATAATGGTAAAATAGAATATTTATATTTAGATAACTTAAATATTTTTGATATTACAGAAATGATATTTAATATATTTAATTTTAATGAGGAAGATACTTATGGGCTAGCGAATATAGTTTATGAAAAGACCATAGGAAATCCATTCTATATTATTGAATTTTTAAAATATTGTAATAAAGAAAAGCTGCTATATTATAATGAATATGAAAAAAGATGGAGCTGGAATGAAAGTGATATAAGAAATATCAAAAGTTCAGATAATGTTGTAAACCTTTTGATAGAAAAAATAAAAACACTCCCTGAGGCTACAAAAGAACTTATTTTCATGGCTGCCTGTATTGGAAATAGATTTGATATAAAGATACTTTCCGCAATTTCAGGGAAAAGCTTAAAAAATGTAAGTAAAGATTTAGAACCAGCTATAGCTAATGAGATGATTTATGTACTAGGAAAGGATGGTTTAAACTCAGAAAAAGTAGAATTTTTGTTTTGTCATGATAGATTTCAACAGGCAGG
Source organism: Clostridium homopropionicum DSM 5847 (assembly GCF_001263795.1). Taxonomy (GTDB): domain Bacteria; phylum Bacillota; class Clostridia; order Clostridiales; family Clostridiaceae; genus Clostridium_H; species Clostridium_H homopropionicum. Next base: position 133,795 of record NZ_LHUR01000027.1, on the reverse strand, counting down.
ATATTTTGCTTTATCAGAAGAAAATAAGAAAATTATTCATATGAGCATTGCAAATTATTATGAAACTATAGAAGGTTTAAATAATACTTCAACTCTTTTTTTAGCAGCAGAGCACTATTCCAAAATATTAGATTGCATAAAAAGAGAAGAAGATGTAAATAGAGTAATTAATATTTTCTTTAATGCAGCACAAGCTGCTAGGTGTACCTCAGCTTTTGATACTGCAAGACAGTATCTTGAGCTTATATTTGATATTGCACCAGATACTATTAAAAATAATCAATCCTTTATACAAACTATATATAATGAATATCATTTAGTACTTTTTAGTTTAGCAGACTTTGAAGAAGTGGATAAAATTTATTCTATAATAGAAAAAATAACAGAAAATCCCCTTAAATTAGTAAATGCCGCCTGTGTACAATTAGTTAGCCTTTCAAATAGAAGCAGATACGAAGAAGCATTTATATTAGGAATATCTATTCTTGAAAAGCTTGGAGTAAGTTATCCTAAAGATAAATTATCCGATGTGGTTGAAAAAGAAATTGAGAAATTTTATTTGTATCAATACAATGGAAGTATTGAAAAAATTAAAGAAAAGGAATTGCTATATGGTGAAAAAGACAATGCTATTGCAAAACTTTTAAATAGAATTATTGCTGCTGGTCTATTTTTTAATCCATTATCCTGTTTTTGGGCTATTCTTGTAAGTGCTAACTTAATGGTTGAAAAAGGTGTTACTAACTGGGCTTTGGAAATCTCATCTGCTATAACATTGGCATTAGTTCCACTTAGAAATGATTATTATACAGGATATAAGTTTTCAAAAGAAGCAATATCTACTTTAAAGAAAAGAGGTTTCAATGAAGAATTATACAGAATGTATCATGTACATAGCCTTGTAAATTGTCATTGGTTTGAGCCTTTAGAAACGGGTATTTATTATGCTCATAAATCTTATAAAGGGAATTTAGAAAACGGTGAGTTTGAATTTTCCTGTTTTAGCTTTTTTACTTCTCAGGTAGACATATTGGAATGTTGTAATTCTATTTCAGAAATGCAGACTGAAGTAGAGGCAGCTATTACATTTGCATCTAAGACAGGAAACCTGTATAGCCTAGAATCCTTTGTCAGTTTCATGCAATTTGTAAAGGCTTTGAAAGGAGAAACTATTTGCTATGGTAGTTTTAACGATAATACTTTTAATGAAGAGAAGCATTTAAATGACATCAATAAGAATGGAGTAGCCTTAGCTTATTACTATATTTACAGAGCGCTTTCGGCTGTGTTATTTAGTGATTTTAAAGTTGCATATATACTTATAAAAAAAGCTGTTCCTCATTTATCACATGTTGGGCCATTTTATATAGTAGCACTCCAACGTTTTATAATGGCCATTTCAATTTGCAAAGTCATAGAAGAAGTAGAAAACTTAGAAGAAAAACAAATGATGGAAAAAACCTTAGAAGAAGCTCAAGAGTGGATGTACCAAAGAGCAAAGGATGCCCCATTTAATTTTAAGCATCTTTATGATATAGTATGTGCTGAAATAAAAGCACTGGAAGGAAAATATGATGAAGCCTTTAAATTATATGAAAAGGCTATAGTAGAAGCTGAAAAAAATAAAAGGCCCTATCACTATGCACTAATATGTGAAATTATAGGACAAAAATATTTGAGATTAGGTATAAATAAGACAGCAAGTTTTTACATTAAGGAAGCTTATTCAAGATTTTTAGATTGGGGAGCTGTAGGAAAAGCAAAATGGATGAAAGAAAAATATACGGACATTTTATTTTTTAATACCAACTCTCAATATCTTTCAGTAGGTTGTAATACCCTAAATTGCATTGATTTAAAAGCTATAATAAAAGTATCCCAAACTATTTCTAGAGAAATTGAAAGAAAAAAACTGCTTGAAAAATTAATGAAAATTGTAATGCAAAATTCAGGCAGTACAATGGGGCATATTCTTTTAAAAGACAAAAATAGCTTAGTTTTATTAGTCTCTGGAAGGTTAAATTTTAGTTTTGAAGTTATTATTGAGCATAGAGAACTTAATTTTGATAATAAAAAAACTAAAGCAATTCTACCTGCTTCAATCGTAAACTATGTTGCAACTACGAAAGAAGAGGTGATTATTGACAATATAAGTAGAAGTCAATTTGCATATGATAGTTATTTTGAATCCAATAGTATTAAATCTGTATTGTGCATGCCTATTTTGCAGCAAAATACTCTAAAAGGAGTATTGTATTTGGAAAATGACATTTTATCAGGAGCATATACTAAAAATAATATTGAGGTATTTAAAATAATTGCTTCTCAGGCTGCAATTTCAATTGAAAATGCCTTTTTATATAATAAGCTTGAAAATAAGGTAAAAGAACGTACTTTTCAATTGGAGGAGACAATTGAAAAGTTGAAAGAAACTAATACTGCTCTTGAGAAAGAAATTATAAATCGAATAGCCACAGAAAAAGCACTAAAAGAAAGCGAAAGGCAAATTAGCTATACTAAGGAATACGATAAAATTAAAATGGAATTTCTTGCTAATATTTCCCATGAGTTAAGAACTCCAATTAATGTTATTTTTTCTGCCCTACAAATGCATGAGTATAAACTGAAACACTGCTCTTATGAAAATGCTCACAAAGATTGTTTTAAATATGGTAATACAATGAAACAAAATTGTTACCGCCTTTTGAGGTTAATTAATAATTTAATAGATATAACTAAAATAGATACAGGTTATTTTGATTTAAATGAGATCAATATAGATATTATCAGTCTTATTGAAGATATAACTCTGTCTGTAGCTGATTATGTTGAAAATAAGGGGTTATCTCTTATATTTGACACCGATGTAGAAGAAAAAGTTATTGCTTGTGATCCAGAAAAAATAGAAAGAATTATCCTTAATCTACTTTCAAATGCAGCAAAGTTTACACCTAAGGGTGGAAATATAATGGTTATTATAGAAGACGGTGTTGAAAGTATTTTTATAAGAGTAAAAGATAATGGAAGAGGTATTCCTAAAGAAAAGCTAAATTCTATTTTTGAAAGATTTGTACAAGTAGACAAGTCCTTTACAAGAGATCACGAAGGAAGTGGAATAGGACTTTCTCTCGTAAAAGCTTTAGTTGAGCTTCATGGTGGGACAATATCCGTAAACAGTACAGAAGGCTGTGGTACTGAGTTTATTATATCTATTCCATGTAAATTACTAAATGAAACGCATAATGAAATTTCTTGCTGTGAAGAATTAACTAAAAGCTGCATTGAGAAAATCAATATAGAATTTTCTGATATATATAAGTAAGGTGCCTGGCACCGGAGAAAGGAGTTTCCTTCTATTGACAGTAATAAAATTTCAATATATAATCAAAATGATGTTAAGAACTAAATTTTAAGAAAGGGCAAGGTATTTGCAGAAATGAAGAAATAATCCACTTCAACTAAATGTAAAATGATAACTTATATAAGACCTAAGAAGAACCTCAAGTGAAGGTTTTATTGTTGAACATTTTATTTAAATTTATGAGTGGATAGTATTTTTATAGCTGTAGATAGCTTGTTTATATAATATATTTTAATCTTAATTAAGTATTTGAGTTTTGATCCTATGTAGGTTTGATATACATAGTCAAGGCTTATTTAGCTTGTATTAAGTTTATTGTATTTGCAGAATACTATCCTCTCTAATTACAGGGAGGATTTTTTATGTTATTAATTGAATGCAGCAAAATAAAAAAATATTTCGGTGATAAGTTGATCATAGATGTAGATTCCTTAAAAATTTATTCTGATGATAGAATAGGCATAGTAGGAATAAATGGAGTAGGAAAAACTACCTTGATTGATATATTGAGTCAGAGATTAGAACCTGATGAAGGCTTATTGAAGCTATACGGAAAATATAGCTTTATTTCACAGCTAGATTTGCCGGAAAGCAAGAATATAAGTAAAGAAATGGCTTCTAAATTTGGAATCAAAAGCACATGGGATGGAAATATGAGTGGGGGAGAAAAGACAAGGTTTAAGCTAGCAGAGGCTCTAGATAATAATAGTGTTATGATTTTTGCAGATGAGCCTACAAGCAATTTGGATATTGAGGGTATTGAGCTTATTGAAAAGAAATTTTTGGAATACAAAGGTGCATTGATTGTTATTTCTCATGATAGAAACTTTTTAGATAAGTTATGTAATCAGATTTTAGAGATAGAAAATGGCAAGATTAAAATTTATAATGGCAATTACAGTGATTATGAAGAGCAAAAAGCTCAAGAAATAGAAAGAGCTCAGTTTGAGTATGAAGAATATGTAAATGAGAAAAAGAGGCTTGAGGAAGTTATTTATAGCTCAAAACAAAAAGTTAAAAGTATTAGAAAAGCTCCTAAAAGGATGGGAAACTCTGAGGCTAGACTGCATAAGATGGGAAACCAAAAGGCAAAAACTAATCTTGATAGAGCTGTTAAAAATATCGAAAAGAGAATTGAGCATCTTGAGGTAAAAGAAAAACCAAAAGAACAATCAAGAGTTAAGTTAGATATTCTGAATTCTAGTAAACTTTACAGCAAAATCATTATTGAAGGTAATAATATAAATAAGGTATTTGATAATAAAATTATATTTAAAAATGCAGAATTTAAGCTTCATAATGGATCAAGAGTTGCCTTAATTGGTCCTAATGGAAGTGGGAAAAGTACCTTAATTAAAATGATCATGAAAAATGATGATTCCATTAGAATTGCACAAGGAGCAAAGATTGGATATTTTAGTCAGGATATGGACATTTTAAATAAGGATTTAAGTATAATAGAAAATGTGATGTACAGCAGTATTTACCCTGAAAATTTTGCAAGACTATTGCTTGCTAGATTACTATTTAAAGGAGAATCAATTTATAAAAAGATTGATATACTTAGTGGTGGAGAAAGGGTAAAGGTTTCTTTTGCCAAAATATTGCTGCAAGATATTAATTTGCTTATATTAGATGAACCTACAAACTATGTAGATATTAATACGATTAAAGTTATGGAAGAAACCCTTAGAGAATATGATAGAACCTTGTTATTTGTTTCACATGACAGGAGATTTATCGATGTTGTAGCAAATCAAATTATGATAATTGAAAGTCAGGAAATAAAAGCGTTTTCCGGAAACTACATGGAATACTTATCGAGAAATAATAAACAAGAGAATCAGAATAAAGAGATTGAAGAGCAAATTATTATATTAAAAAATCGCCTTACAGAAGTTTTAGGTAGACTATCTATGCCATCAAAGCAAGATGATATAGAAGCATTAGATAAGGAGTATTATATAATACTAGATAAACTGAAGAAACTTAAAGAATAAAAATTAATTTGTATATAGAAATTTTCAAGAAAATGTTATATAGTGTACTATAAATGATGGGAAAAGGAGAAAATAACTTATGAAAAAGACTTTTGTCAGTTTTGAACAATTAAAGGAGATAGTAAAAGAATATCCTACACCATTTCATTTATATGATGAAATGGGGATTCGTGAAAATGCCCGTAGGTTAAAAGACGCATTTTCATGGAACAAAGGTTTTAAAGAATATTTTGCAGTAAAGGCTACTCCTAATCCTTCAATATTGAAAGTATTGAAGGAAGAAGGATGCGGTGCAGACTGCTCAACTTATACTGAGCTTTTATTGGCTGAAGCAGTGGGCTTTAAAGGTGATGATATTATGTTTTCTTCAAACGTGACACCAGAAGAGGACTTTATTTATGCACGAAAACTAAATTCTATTATTAATCTTGATGATATTACGCATATTGATTTTTTAGAAAAAGCAGCGGGTATACCTGATGTAATAAGTTGCCGCTTTAATCCAGGTGGAGATTTTACAATAGCTAATGCAATTATGGATACTCCTCAGGAAGCAAAATATGGTTTTACCAGAGAACAATTAACAGAGGGCTTTAAGAAACTTATTGACAAAGGAGTAAAGCATTTTGGGCTTCATGCATTTTTAGCTAGCAATACAACATCAAATGAATACTATCCTGTCCTTGCTGAAATACTATTTAAAACTGCTGTGGAATTGAAAGAGGAAACAGGTGCGCATATTACATTTATAAACTTTTCAGGAGGAATAGGTATTCCATACCTTCCTGATCAAAAGCCTGCAGACATTTATGAAATCGGACAGGGAGTTAAAAAGGCATATGATGAAATTCTAGTGTCTGCTGGAATGGAGGATGTTGCAATATATACTGAACTGGGAAGATTTATGCTTGGACCTTATGGTTGCCTTGTTTCTAGAGCTATTCATGAAAAGCATATTCATAAGGATTATATAGGACTTGATGCTTGTGCTGCTAATTTAATGCGTCCTGCAATGTATGGATCATATCACCATATTACTGTAATGGGTAAGGAGAACGAGACTTGTGATCATATGTATGATATAACTGGAGGATTGTGTGAGAATAACGATAAATTTGCAATTGATAGGATGCTGCCTAAAATTGATATTGGAGATTTAATTGTTATACATGATACTGGTGCACATGGATTTTCCATGGGCTATAATTACAATGGCAAGCTTCGTTCTGCAGAAATTTTACTAAAAGAAGATGGTTCTACAGAACTTATCCGTCGTGCTGAAACTCCAGCAGATTATTTTGCCACTTTTGATTTTTCAGGACAATTTAAATTTCAAGAATAAATATTATTAGAATATTATACAAGAGATATTAATTTATTAAAAATAGAATTACTAACAGGGAATTGATAACCCTGTTAGTAATTCTATTTTTAGATATAATGTGACTTAAATCCTAAAGAAAAATGTGGAGGGAATTTTAAAAGCACTAACTGTAAATTATTATAACAATTTAAATTTTTGTAAAAATAATAACAATTGTTGAAATTTATGCAATATTGTGATAACATAATAATGTAAAGTGGTCAGTCTATAGTACCAATATTTATTTTAAAATTAATGTAATTTAAATATTTTCACTAATAATCATGAAATAGTAGGAGCTTGGGAAAATTTAACATGGAAGATAAAATAAAAAGAATTGCTGCAAAATATGTAAAATTGTATAGAGGTAAAGGGCCACAATATGTTAAAGTTAATATTAGCTATGAATTGATACATATATATTCAAAGGGAATTCTTTCAAGTGTGGGAGAACTTTTAATAAAGCAAGGTGCTTTTAAATTGCCTGAAATGGCATGGAATGAACTAAGAAAAGAGATTTTAGATTCATTTATTGATGAGATTAGTAGAGAAGTAGGAAAAAAGTGCAGTTTAGTTTCGGAAAGAACTGACTTTTATGAAGATACTAGAACCATAATTGTAAAACTAGATAGTTAGTGGTTGGATTAATAAGGAAAATATTTAAATATTTTAGCTTTTTAATAAACCAGTATATAAATGTTAAATTTTATATGCTGGTTTTTTGTTTTATATAAATTTAAAGAGGGGGAGTAAGTATTGAAGAGAAAAAACATTATTAAGATGAATATTTTTGTCAAATTATTATCTATGTCTTTGGTTTTGGTTATAATACCTGTAACAATAATTGGTATTATAGGAACTACGCTTTTTTCTAGAACTATTCAACAGCAAACAATTACTCAAATGCAAAATAGTGCAAATGATAAGTTAGATTTATTGCAGCAAGTCATTGATGGTGCAAAGAATACAGCATACTCTTCATCATCAGAAAATAATGCTAGAAGTATTTTATCTATTATAAGTAATGGGGAAGCAAATTCAAAAGCAAATGAATTGAATGTTAAAAAGCAGATAGTAAATGGATACCTAAAAGATATATATACTAAAAGTAATGGAATGTATGAAAACATGTTTTATACAGATAATGCAGGTAAAATAATTGCTGATGCACTAGATGGCAAGAATATAGGGAATGATGTTTCATCACTAAAGTTCTATAAACTTTCATCACAAAGTAAAAATATATCAGTTGGGGATGTGGGGATATCACCTTCATCTAAGAAACCTGTAATAACAATAGGGGTACCTTTGTTTGACGATAATAAAAAATATATAGGAACATTTGGAGCATCAATAAATTTTGAAAAGCTAACTGAAATGCTTGTTAAAAAAGATAATGGAGTAAATTATAACTATGGAGTTTTGAACAGTAATGGAGTAATGATAGCTCATGAAAATAAAGACTTAATATTTAAAGCAGATTTTACTAAAGAGAATGATACAGTTAAAAAACTATTTGCTTCTATGCAGCAGGAAAACCAAGGTAGTGGTTTTTACACTTTAAATGGAGTTCAGAAGCTTATGACTTATTCTTCTTATAAAGAAAATAATTGGTATGTATTTACCGCTTATACAGTGAGTGACTATATGAAGCCTATAAATAATTTTAGAAATACATTTATGATAATTGAGTTAATTTGTATAATTATTGCTGCTATTGTTGCATTTATGTTTAGTAATTCAGTTTCAAAACCATTAAAGAATTTAGCTGAATCAGCAAAAGCTATCTCAACTGGAGATTTAACACAAGAGGTACATATTGTTAAGTCAAAGGATGAAATAGGGCAACTTACTCTATATTTCTCTGATATGCTTAATAACTTAAGAAGCCTGATTTCACAAGTGAAGGATATGAGTGGAAATGTAGCAGCTTCTTCAGAGGAAATGATGGCATCCTCTGAAGAAGTAAGCAAAACATCAGAACAAATAGCAAATGCTGTTTCAGATTTAGCTAAAGGTGCTTTAGAACAAGCTGCATCCTCTGAAGAAGGCAATGTTAAACTGATAGAGGTAATTAATGGATTAAATGATATTGCAGCTGATATGATAAAATCTGAAGAATTATCAAACGGAGCTAAAGATTCAGTAGAAGACGGTAAAAAATCAGTTGAATATCAAAGGATAAAGATGAGCGAGAACAAGCAGGTATCTAATGGTGTAGCTGATGCTATTAGTTCACTTTCAGAAAAGTCAGCAGAAATTGGAAGCATTCTATTAGTTATTAAAAGTATTTCGGAACAAACAAATTTATTAGCTTTAAATGCAGCTATTGAAGCTGCACGTGCTGGTGAGCATGGAAGAGGATTTGCTGTTGTATCTGATGAAATAAGAAAGCTTGCAGAGCAATCAAGCTCCTCTGTGAACAAAATTGATTCAATCATAGAAGAGGTGCAGATTAGTGTTGAACAAGCTGTTAATGAAATGAAAAAGGCTAAAGTAGTTGTGGAAGACCAAGAAAAAGCTCTATTTGATACTGTTAGTGCGTTTGAAAAAATATCTGAAGCTGTAACAATAATACATGATTATATAAATAAAGTTTCTAAAGAAACAAAAATTTTAACTGTTAATGCAAATAATACAGGAGATGCTATAAATAACATTGCAAGTATATCACAAGAAACTGCTTCTAGTACGGAAGAAGTTGCAGCATCCACTGAAGAACAAACATCAATTATTCATCAAATTGCTGAGTCAGCAGAAAGTTTATCGGCTATTGCAAATGAACTACAGGAAAGTATTAATAAGTTTTTATTATAAGAGGATAAATTGTATTAAATTTCAATGGAGAGTTTTATTGTATAATTTTTATAATAATATTGAAAAATTTTTTAATAGTGATATACTATATATGTAATATAAAATAAATGTGCGACATATTTCATCATATTTCCAAAAATCATATAGTATATACTAATAATAAGGGGTGTTTATTATGAAAAATTGTGCAATTGAAATTTCAGACAAAATTTTAGAGGAATTCAATGGATTAGTAAAGAAATCAGGTGTATCTCAACAAGAATTTTTAAACTATATTGCTAATTTGTATGATATTAATAACAACTCTGAAAAATATATTAGTGATTATAAAGCTTATTGTGATAGCTTTGTTGCTTAAATAAAAGATATTAAATGAAAATAAACAACGTAAAAAATTAACCTTGAGAAATCAAGGTTTTTTTATTTTCAAATATGCCTTTGACATAAATAAAAAAGGGTAAACTATTAGTATAAACTTAGAATTTATTTTTAGGTTAATAATAGGTTAATTATAAGTTAAATTTATATTTCAAAATACGACAATTAATGATAAAATACTTTTGGCATATTATTTTAAATGGTAAGGAGAAGGGAGATACAATTATGAAATGGAGCACAAGAAAGAAGGATAAACTATTTTTAATGCTTTTAGACATTTCAACCAACTTAAAAGAGGGAGGTCAGTATTTTCTTGATTATAAAATTAAGGAGGAAAAGGATCTTGAAGAATTCCTATATAAGATGAAGGATTATGAGCATAAGGGAGATGTTCTTGTTGACGAGATAATAAAGGAATTAAATAATACCTTTATTACTCCAATCGAAAGAGAAGATGCCCTAGAACTTGCTGTCCATATGGATAAGGTTTTGGATGGACTTGAGCAATGCGCAGCTCATTTTTATATGTTTAACATATATAATATAGACAACTATATGCTTGAGTTTTGTGATTGGTTGAACAAATGTATAGTTGAAATACATAACGCTGTAGATTTGATTTCACAGAAAAAGCTCGCAGAGATAAGACAACATGCAGTTAAAATAAAGGAATATGAGAATAAATGTGATCTTCTTGAGAGAAGAGCGATAAAGGAACTTTTTGAGAAGCAAAAGGATGTTATTAGACTTATTCAATATAAGGAGATCTATGAAATTCTAGAAAATACCGTCGATGAATGCCGCAAGGTTGCTAAAGCACTTGAGACAGTAGTAATGAAGAATGCGTAAGGAGAACTGAAATGAGTACACCATATATTATTATTGGTTTAACCGTTATTCTTGCACTGGCCTTTGATTTTATTAATGGTTTTCATGATACTGCAAATGCAATTGCAACAGCCGTATCCACAAAGGCATTAAGTCCGAGGCGTGCAATTTTAATTGCTTCATTGATGAATCTTTTAGGTGCAATAGCCTTTACTGGAGTTGCGAAGACTATTGCAAAGGATATAGTAAACCTTAATGTGATACCAAATGGATCTATAGTTGTACTTTCAGCTCTTGTTTCTGCTATAGCCTGGAACCTTATTACATGGTATTTTGGGATACCAAGCAGTTCTTCCCATGCCCTAATAGGATCAATTGCTGGTGCAGCAGTAGCAGCCGCTGGAGTATTATCTATTAACTTTAAAGGCTTTACATCTATAATTAAATCACTTATCCTATCACCGCTACTTGCCTTTGTAGTAGGTTATATATTGTTTACTATTATTAAGCATATTTTTAAGAATTCAAATCTTTTAAGAACAAATATAGGATTTAGAAGATGTCAAGCTATTACAGCAGCCATTCAGGCCTTTTCTCATGGAACAAATGATGCTCAAAAATCTATGGGAATAATAACTATGGCTCTTGTAAGCAATGGTCTAATTAAACCAGGACATGTTCCATTTTGGGTGCAGTTATCCTGTGCAATAGCCATGTCACTAGGTACCTCTATTGGTGGATGGAGAATAATAAAAACAGTTGGAACACAAATTATGAAAATAAAACCTGTTAATGGTGTTGCAGCAGATTTAGGATCAGCACTAGTTATTTTTGGAGCATCTAAGTTTGGTCTTCCTGTTAGTACGACACATGTTATTTCATCTTCTATAATGGGAGTAGGCACAGCTTATAGAGCAAAGTCTGTAAAATGGAATACAGCTAAGAGAATGATAATCACATGGTTTATAACCCTTCCAATTTCAGCTGCATTAGCTGGAGTAGTTTATAGATTTATTGGTATGTTTTTATAGTAAGTGGTTATTGCAATAATAAAACCAAATAATTTAATTTTATTAATAATAAGAGAACACAGGACATTTTAGTATATCCTGTGTTCTTATTATATTTAAAAATTCTTTTTCCCTCCTTAACAAGTACAATAACCGCAATCAATCTTTATAACATATTTATTTCTCCTTTCACCATAGTTATTAATGTATAATAATATATGTTATACCACCATATGGTAAATAATTAAAGGGTAAAATTAATAAAAACATTTTTCTTTAAAGTGCATTGAAAAATTTAAAAGAAAGTGTTAATATTCATGTGGACTATAAAAGAAAAAATTTTAATATAAAGGGAGGTTGAGTTGTGAAGCATTTAAAAATTGCATGTACTTCAGAGACTAAAGAGTATTTTTCAACTAATAGAAATTTAGTTTTAGTTGAAGATACTGATTATACTGATGTGGCTGCGGTTGTATTGACAAATTCAAATGCTGACATTGTAGAAGAAATATACAATACAAAGTTTAAAATACCAATATTTGTTACCTTAAAAAATGGAGAAAAACTTAATAATGAATTGGCAATGAAAGTTACTAACTCCATTGATATTAATCAACTGGAAGAAAGAAAATTTAGCAATGAAATTGAAACTGCTGCTAATGATTATGAAGAAAACTTGCTGCCACCTTTCTTTAAAGCACTAAGTAATTATGTTGAAAATTGCAATCTACAATTTGCTTGTCCTGGACATCAAGGTGGGCAATATTTTCGTAAACATCCAGCGGGAAGATATTTCTACGATTTTTATGGAGAAAATATTTTTCGATCAGATTTTTGTAATGCGGATGTTTCACTAGGAGATCTGTTAATACACGAAGGTCCTGCAATGGACGCTGTAAAACATGCTGCTAGTGTGTATAATGCAGATAAAACCTACTTTGTTATGAATGGAACAAGTACTGCAAATGCTGTAGCTATAAATGCTGTAGTTGCTCCAGGAGATTTAGTTTTATTTGATAGAAATAATCATAAATCCGTTTATAACGCAGCTTTAATTCAATCTGGAGGAGAGCCAGTGTACTTAGAAACTGCTCGTAACCCCTTTGGATTTATTGGTGGGATTGATGAATATTGCTTCGATGAAGATTATCTAAGAAAGGAAATAGCTAAGGTTAATCCAGAAAAGGCTAAACTCAAAAGACCATTTAGATTAGCTGCAATTCAACTTGGAACTTATGATGGTACTATTTATAACGCTAAACAGGTAGTTGATAAAATTGGACATCTATGCGATTACATTTTATTTGATTCAGCTTGGGTTGGATATGAGCAATTCATTCCGATGATGAGAGATTGTTCTCCTTTATTATTAGACTTAAATGAAGATAGCCCAGGAATATTAGTAACTCAATCTGTTCATAAGCAACAAGCAGGATTTTCTCAAGCATCACAAATTCATAAAAAAGATAATCACATTAAAGGGCAAAAACGTTATGTAGATCACAAGCGCTTTAATAATGCATTTAGATTACATGCATCAACAAGCCCATTTTATCCTTTATATGCAACCTTAGATATTAATGCAAGAATGCAAGAAGGGGAAGCAGGTAGACGCCTATGGGAAGATTGTGTAAAACTAGGTGTTGAAGCGAGAAAGGAAGTAATTAAAAAGTGTTCTCTTATGAAACCATTTATTCCGCCAATTGTTAGTGGAAAGAAATGGGAAGAATATGATACAGAAGAAATATCTAATAATATTGAGTTTTTCAAGTTTGCACCAGGAGAAAAGTGGCATTCCTTTGATGGATATGGAGAAAATCAATACTTTGTTGATCCAAATAAATTTATGTTGACAACACCAGGAATTAATGCTGAAACTTGTGAATATGAGGAATTTGGTATTCCAGCTAATATTCTTGCAAATTATTTAAGAGAACATGGTATTATACCAGAAAAAAGCGATTTGAATTCCATTTTATTTTTGATGACTCCTGCTGAAAATGAAACAAAAATGAGAAGGCTTGTATCGCAACTTGTTGAATTTGAACAGCTTGTTAAAGAGGATGCACCATTAAGTAAAGTATTGCCAGGTATTTATAATAACAACAAAGAACGTTATGGAGGTTACACGATTAGAATGTTATGCCAAGAAATGCATGATTTTTATAAAAATCATAATGCAAAAACATATCAAAAGAATTTATTTAGAGCGGCATCATTCCCAGAAAGAGCTATGATTTCTCATGAGGTTAACGGTGATGTCTTAGGAGAAGTGGCTTCAGGGTTAGAAGATATTCAAAAAGTATCATCCTCTAAAAGAGCAATGACTCCACAGGAAGCAAACTGGGAATTTGTCAGAAATAATGCTAAATTAGTTTCATTAGATAATATTGTTGGTGAAGTAGCATTAGAAGGTGCTCTGCCATATCCACCAGGAGTATTCTGTGTTGTGCCAGGAGAAAAATGGAGTAAAGTAGCACAAAAATACTTCTTAATTTTAGAAGATGGAATTAATAAGTTTCCGGGATTTGCTCCAGAAATTCAAGGGGTGTATTTAGAAGAAGAAAATGGCTATATAAAAGCTTATGGATATGTATTAGACAAAAGCAAGTGAACTTATTTGTAATAGCTAGTCGCAGTGTGGAAATCACTTTGACTAGCTATTTTTATTAAGAAAATCTTAATTTTTATTAAATAGTAATTTATTTATGTATACATATGATATAATCTTATGTGATTAATCAAGAAAATAATTTTCATATTCATAATTGAATAAATTAAAACCTAGATTTTTTTTACAAAAGTAGAAAATTTGTAGTAACAACTTTCCAGTAATAATTATTTTTTCATAAAATTCAAAAAAATCTTGGCTTTTTTAAAAATAGTGTTATAATAACTTTGGTGTGTTCTATTATTTAAATACTATTGTTATGTAATGGGGGCTATATTGTGTTGTCGTTTATCAATAGCATGAATTTATTTATTTTTATTTTATTTACTGTTATATATTCTTATAGGTTCATATATATCTATATTGGCTTTACTTCTAAAAAAAAGAAGAAGGACAATGCTTTACAGGTGAATTTACATAAGTATGCTGTAATTATAGCTGCAAGAAATGAACAAGCAGTTATTGGCGAATTAATTAATAGCATAAAAAATCAAAATTACCCTGGTGAACTTATTGATATTTTTGTGGTAGCTGATAATTGTACAGATAATACTGCACAAAAGGCTAGAGAAGCAGGCGCTATTGTTTATGAGAGATTTAATAAAAATCTCGTTGGAAAAGGATACGCTTTAAACTACTTGTTTGGAGAAATTGCCCAAAAGTATTCAGATAAGAATTATGAAGGATACTTTATTTTTGATGCTGATAATCTTTTAGATAAGAACTTTATTCTAGAAATGAATAAGTTATTTGACAAAGGTTATAGGGTATTAACTAGCTACAGAAATTCTAAAAATTACTATAGCAATTGGATTACAGCTGGATATGCTCTTTGGTTTTTACATGAGTCAGAATTCTTAAATAATCCGAGAATGATTCTAGGGAAAAGCTGTACAATCTCTGGAACAGGCTTTTTAGTGCATAGTGATATTATTAAGAAAAATGGTGGGTGGAAACACTATTTATTAACAGAGGATATTGAGTTTTCTGTAAGTCAGGTAATTCAAGGCGAAACCATAGGATATTGTGGCAGTGCAATGCTTTATGATGAACAGCCATTTACTTTTAAACAGTCTTGGGATCAGAGATTACGTTGGGCAAAAGGCTTTTATCAAGTATTTAGTGTATACGGATTAGATTTATTGAAGTGTATTTTTCAAGGTAAAAAGCAAAGCTTTTCTTGCTATGATATGATGATGACCATTATGCCTGCTTTACTGATTTCTCTATCTAGTTTATTTATTAATAGCTTCTTTTTAATACTTGGCTTATTAGATCCATCAATTGGGCGTGAAGTAATTGCTGAAACTTTTTCTGCAATTAGCTCTTCTTTGTTTACTTATTACTGTATACTTTTTGGTATTGGAGTAATAACATTGATAACTGAATGGCAAAAGATTCATTGTCCAACGGTTAAAAAGATATTGTATCTTTTTACATTCCCGATTTTTATGTTTACCTATATACCTATAGCTATAGTGGCATTATTTAAAAAAGTAGAATGGAAGCCAATAGCACATACATGTGTCAAATCCATTCAAAACATACAAGAAAATTAAACATGATTTAATTGATTACGGGGCGTATGTCCCTTTTTTATGCTTTATTTAGTAATTTATGCTATAATAATAGTTAATTAGGTGAATTGGAGGTAACGAAGCTGATATGAGTAAAATATATGAATTTGAAGCCGAAATAAAGAAAGTGCCCGATATTGATGGAGCATACATAGAGATACCATTTGATGTAAAGGCAGAGTTCGGTAAAGGAAGAGTACCTGTAACTGCTACCTTTGACGGAGAACCTTATGAAGGAAGTCTTGTAAAGATGAAAACTCCCTGCCACATTCTAGGTATAAAAAAAGATATTAGAGCTAAAATAGGAAAGCAGCCTGGAGATACAATAAAGGTAACAATAAAGGAAAGAATTGTAGTGAAGTAATTCAATTTGGAGCAGTTAATTCTGCTCTTTTATTATTTTTTGGAGGATGTATAAAGATAATATTTAGGTAGTAAGAATACAATGAATTATTCGATGTAACAGAATTTAAGTATATTCGATAAATTTTTGGAAAATTTTATTAAATCCCTATTTAAAATTATTTGTAAATATTGTATAATAAATGTTGTTAAAACTATTATTGGAAACTGAGTGATATTTTATGAGAAGAATTTACAAATTAATGGGTACAGCTCTTTTAAGTATGGCAGCATTAATCGCTTTTGTTGGACCAGCTTCTATTAGTGGTATTGCAGTTGAAGAAATGCCTAAGTCAATGAAAAACAAAAGATAGTGAAAAAAATTACCGCTTAATTTGAAAATAAGCGGTAATTTTTTTATTGAATTTATACAAATATGATGAAAGTGCAGCTGAAGAAATCATTATTTGTATCACTTCTAGTGAATCATGAAACAAGGTTGAGCGACAATTGATTATATGTTGTTACAGAATTTAAGTATATTCGATAAGTTTTTGGAAAGTTTTATTAAATATTCATTTAAATTTGTTCCATAATAATGTATAATAAGTGTTATACAAACTATTATTGGTAAAAGAGGTGATATTTTATGAAAAGAATTTACAAACTTATGGGTACAGCTCTTTTAGGTATGGCAGCGTTAATTACTTTTGTAGGACCAGCTTCTGCTGCTGGTGTAGCAGTTGAGGAAATGCCTAAGTCAATGAAAAACAAAAGATAATTAAAAGGAATCGCCGTTAAAAACAAAAGATAATAAAGAAGAATTACCGCTTAAGTAAATTAAGCGGTAATTCTTAAGTACTAATTTTTCATACATAGTATAGAAGGAGTAGATTTCAGTGCTACTGAAGTTTTGTGATATATTTAATACCTTGTGTCAATCAATTTTATTTGTATGGTCCTGTAATAATGTTGCAAATAAGGATGATAAACTTTCAAAAACTAAGACGTTAATTTTAATAACTTTTATTTTTACTGGAATAGTTATACTCACTTATAGTGATATTTACATTAGCGATATTCCATTTGGAAACTTTCTCATATTTTTACTGATTTTGCTATCTAGTCTATTCTTATATAGAAGATCTATTTTAGATGCCCTTATAGGTATTGGGTTAGGTTATTCATTAGTTGCATTTTTAGCATATTTTTTAGTTACATTTCATCAGAATGTTTTAATCTACTTAAAATTAAATGTTTCTACTGAAGTACAAATGTTTTTATTTATCTATATTCCTATATGGATTTCATATTATTTTGTATATAAATCTAGAAAATATATTTTTGATGTGGCTAGATATTTAAAGAATCTTAAACATAATCTGTTTTTTGTTTTAATACTGGATTATGCTTTAATCTTTCTAGATACCCTTCGTATGGAATGGACAACTCATGATATGGGATTAGTTTTTAAATCTGTTTTGTATTTTATTGCCTTTATAACTTTTGTAATGGCTGTAATATATTTTGCAAAGATAAACGATAAGTCAAAGGAAGTAGAAATGTTAAATGCTGCTTTGAATGAGAAGATTACAGAACTTAGAAAGATTAAACATGATTATGGAAGTGAAATAAGTGGTCTTTATGGACTATATCAACTGGGGAAAATGGACAGGGTCGGAGAAATGCTAAAATCCATTGTACAAAGGAACCAAGCTCTAAATACTGCTGTAAGTGTTAGTATATGTGAAAATCCTATTGTGGCTTCAGTATTACATTCAGCTACTTCAAAAGGCGTTAATGTAATAGTTGATGATAATGGAAATTATGATGAATTATCAATTACAGACAATGAACTTTTAAAGTTGATATCCAATATTATTAAAAATTCTATAGATGTACTTTCAGAAGTTAAGAATCCAATAATTAAATATAAAAGCTATAATAGTTATAACGGAATAACAATTACTATTATGAATAATGGTCCTGAGATTCCAAAGGACATTAGAAATAAAATTTTTGATTCAGGCTTTACTACAAAGAAGAATGATAATAGTGATAGAGGGTATGGTTTAAGTATTGTAAAAGATATTATTGCAAAATGTAATGGAGAGATTTCAGTTGAAAGTGATGATAATTGGACTCAGTTTAAGCTTGAAATTCCCTATATGAAATTTTAAGGTTTAAAATCTTTTAGATATACTCAAGGAGGAGTGCATTTGAGAGAAATAATTAAGAAAATATCAAGAGTGATTTCTAAAACAAATGAATACAATGAAGATGAAGAAGAACAAGTGGAATACGCTCTGAGAATAGTTATATTCGAATTTTTAAAAATAGTTGGTGTCATCATTTTATTTAGTCTTATGGGCTATCCTGTTCGGGCTATTGTTGCTATTGGGACCATGACTTTAGTAAAGCCATATATTGGCGGTTATCATGAGGATACTCAGGTGAAGTGTTTTACTGCTACTTTAATTATTGTTGGATGTATCATTTATTTAAGTATAAATTTAAGACTTGATTTTATAGCTAAGTTAATCTTAAATCTAGTTTCATTTTACTGTATATGGCAGCAGGCACCAGTAATAAATCCTAAAATGGAAATAACAAGACCTGAGCTTATTAAAAGAAACAGAGTACTAGGTATAGCATTTTCTTTAGCATTAATTTTTATTTCTATTATTTTTAATAAGTATACTTTAGTATCCGATGTAATAATATGGACAATTGTATTTCAAGCATTATTGATGTTTAACAAAAGAGAAAGAAATTGCAAATAGGGCATATGCCCTTTTTTAATGCCCTAGCTTATAAATTTATTTGAATTTATCATGGTAATTTTTTATTACTTCATTTGTCTTTTCTAAGTATATTTCTACCATATAATTTTGAAGCCTTTTGTTAATAGCATATAAATAATTATTAATTTTATTGAGGCTTTTTTCTTCTATTTCCTTCAAATAATCATGAATTATCAATCGTTCACTGTTAAGTTTAAAATCTTCTATTAGCAGTTCTTCTCCCTTTGAATTTATATATAGATAAAGAGAGTTTTTAACTGTGGATTTTTCTTTAAAAATAAGATCTTTAGCGTATAAATTTTTTACAACCAAATTTGCTGTTGAAGGAGCCCAAAAGGCAAGTGAACTCAATGTTCTAGAGTTAATTCCAGGAAAAGCTTCAATTATCCAAAGAGCCCTTAACTGTGGATAGGTTAAATTTAAATCTCTTAATAAAAGGCTGTGATCTCGCTCCATATGTAGAGTAAATATTCTTAAGGTATTATAAAAAAATACAAGCTTTTTTATCATTTTAGCTTCTCTCACAGAAAATTTTGTATAGTCAACTTTCAAGCTGAGAGAATTAATTCTGTCTACATATTCGAAAATATGATCTTTGCCGCATTTTATAATAATGTCCTTATAAAAGTTCACGATAAAATCCAGTTCATCTTCATTAAATAAATTCAGTAAATCAAAAAGATGAAAGTTATTTGATTTGCCTTGTTTATTAATGTCTATATATCTCTCACCTTCTGATGTAACGTGCAATTTATGCAGCTTTTTATTTTCGGTTTCATCCTTTACTACAAGATGTTTTTTGGCTAGTATTTTTAAAATATTTGTTACTGTAGGACATGTCCAGTAACCCATAGTTGCAATTTCACCTACAGATATTCCAGGAAATGCTTTTAATATCCATAAAATTCTTAGCTGAGGCAGGGTTATTCCACTGGCTTCTACCACAGAACTATAATTATACTCTATATTTAGAAAGCAATATCGAGATAGATTATAAAAAGCATGGGTATCTAGCAATTTATTATTGTTCAATTTACGTCTCCTCCTTTGTGGTAAATATATTTATCGTCAAATATATTGAAATTTAGACAGTATAGTGATAAGATAAATTTTGTGTTGCATTTTAGTTTTAATGTTCGAATACTAAGTATATTTAAGAAAATTTACATAATTAAATTCTAATACAAAAATCAAAAAAGTATATAGTTTTTTAACATTCGAGTACTAATTATTTGAAAGGAGAGAAAAAATTTTGTCATCAATGTTTTTTTACAACGGCATCATGAGGGATCCAATTTCTATTTTTTTTGCAATTATCATTGTTTTAGTTTTTGTTCCTATTTTTATATATTCTAAAGGTTATACCTCAGAATATATAGGTAAATACTCAGTTAAATATAACTTCACATTAACCATTTTATTTGTTTTTTCTATGCTCTGTGTAGTATTTGCAGGGGACAGTATAACATTTTTAGTATTTTGGGAAGTTATGAGTGCTGTTTCATTTTTTATTGTAATATACGAACATAACAATAAAGAAAACATTAAATCAGGAATAATGTATTTTATGATGACTCATATTAGTGGATTATTCTTAATGATAATGTTTGCCTTTATTTATAAATATACAGGTAGTACAAGCTTTCAAGATATTTATAAGTTATCCATCAACTTTGATGAAAGTCAAAAGTATATAATTTTCATTTTTGCTATTTTGGGTTTTGGAGCAAAAGCTGGAATTATACCTCTTCATGCGTGGCTGCCAAAAGCACATCCTAGCGCCCCATCTAATGGCTCAGCTCTTATGTCAGGACTTATGCTAAAGGTTGCTCTTTATGGATTAATAAGAGTTACCTTTACACTTATTGGGATTGTACCTTTAAAATTAGCTCTTTTATTAGTAGTATTAGGATCATTAACTGCAATCTATTCAGTTCTCAATGCAATAATGCAAAAGGATATTAAAAGATTTTTAGCATATTCCAGTGCTGAAAATATTGGAATAATACTTTCATCCTTAGGCCTTTCATTAGTTTTTTATAATTTTAATTTAGTATCCTTTGCTAACTTAACCTTAACAGCTGCTTTATTTCATATATTAAATCATGCAATATTTAAGAGCTTGCTTTTCGCCAATGCGGGCAGTGTTCTATATGCAACAGGAACAAAGAACATGAATGAGCTGGGAGGACTTTATAAAAAAATGAAATTTGCAGCTATATGTGCTTTTATTGGTACTGCTGCAATTTCAGCAATTCCGCCTCTAAATGGCTTTACTAGTGAAATATTAATTTTTAAGTGTTTTATAATTGGAACTACTTCTATTGAAGGTACATGGACTGCTTTAATTATTATAGCTTCTGGGCTTCTTATAACCTTAACCAGCGGTGTTACCTTGTATGCATCTGTTAAAAGCTTTGGAATAACTTATCTTGGTGCTGAAAGAAGTGAAAAAGCTTTAAAGGTTCATAAAATTCCATTATCAATGAATTTAGGTCTTGGGCTGTTAGCTTTTATGTGTATTGCATTTGGAGTATTTTCTCCGTACATAATTAATTTAATATCAAAGGTTTCAAATTCAATTTTAAGTACAAATGTACCATTGATAAATAGTGAAGTGAATAATGAAATTATGATTGCAGCTAGTATTTTCTTTTTACTTATAGTAATTATAATTTCAGCATCTAAGGTATTAAATAATAAAACGACTTCAACTATTAAAGAAACCTGGGGCTGCGGATTTAATAATTTAAAGCCTTATATGCAATATAGTGGTGATGGATATAGTCAACCCTTAGCAAAGATTTTTGGTAAAATAGTTGGTTACAGCAAGGAAGTAAAAATATCTTCCTCAATTCATTTAAGAGACAGGTCAGTAGATAACATAGAAAAATACATATACGGGCCTACAGTAGAGTTAGTTCATAATATAGCAGCGTATATAACCAAAATTCATTTTGGAAAGATACAAGCATATGTAGCTTATATTTTTATATCACTGATAGTTACAGTATTACTTGTAAACATGTTTATTTAGGGAGGTTAGAAGCGTGAAGTATATATTAATAAATTTTATCCAAAGTTTAGCACTTATTATCTTAACCCCGCTTTTTATAGGAATACTGAAAAAATTTAAAGCTGTATTAAGAGGATATAAAGGTTTTAACATTTTCCAAGTATATTATGACTATCATAAGCTTTTTAAAAAGGGTAGGGTAAGAAGCAGCTATAGCAGTTTTATAACAGATTTAGGACCTATAGTAAGCTTAGCTGCAGCTATTACAGCCGCATTTATGATACCAGTTATTTTTAGTAGTGGACAAAAAACTTTTGGAAGCATGTTTCTAATAATATTTATAATTGCAATTATTAAATTTTTTAATACTTTAATAGGTTTAGATTGTGCAAGTACCTTTGGAGGTATGGGAAGCAGCAGGGAGCTTTTTATAGCAATGCTTGTTGAGCCAATAATGTTTATTACTATAATGTTTTTGTATTTTGAAAATAAGTCTCTGAATATTTTACATATATCCTTTATGAATAGCGCAGTTTCTTTTTATAGTATTGGGCATATTTTAGCTGCACTGTCCTTTTTCCTACTGATTTTAACTGAAAATGCCAGATTACCAATAGATAATCCGGAAACTCACCTAGAGCTTACTATGATACATGAAGCCATGATATTAGATTTGTCTGGAACAGATTTAGCTTTTGTAGAATTAGCTTCACAAATAAAGCTTATAGTTTTTTCAACTATCTTAATCAATCTTTTTATGCCCTTTGGTATAGCAACAACTTTGGGTTTGACTGCATTTTTAAAAGCAATTGGTTTTTATATTATTAAGCTTTTAGTAATTTTATTTATTATTTCAATTATTGAAACTTCAATGGCAAAATCAAGATTGTTTAGAGTTCCAGAGCTGTTATCAGCAGCATTTTCTATTGCCATTGCAGCTATTTCATTAAATTATTTTTTAGGATAAATTTTTCGAATGTTGAAAGGAGGAGGAAATATGTTACAGCTTTTACTTGCTGTTGTAATATTATCTGGAATTTTAATTTGCGGCTTCCGTAGAGTTAAGCTTCTGACATTGAGCTTTGCATTTCAGTCCCTAGCAATAACCTTCATATGCATAATTGCAGGATATAATACAAAAGAAGTACATTTCTTCATAATTGGAGTATTAACTCTTGTGATTAAGGTATTCATAATACCATACATAATAGAAAAGTCTATAAAGTATTTAAAGGTTAAAAGAGAGATGGATCTCATAATAAATATTATAAATTCTTTTATAATTTCAGGACTTTTTATAATAATAATTTTTGCTTTTTTTAGAAACTTAGACAATACTTATTTAAAAACAGGATTGTTTTTGGGATTAGTTGGGGCAACTCTTATGATAGGGAGAAAGAAGGCTATTACCCAAATGATAGGTTTATTAACTATAGAGAATGGGATTATTTTATTTGAAATGTCTGTAGTAAAGCTTTCTCTAGTTTTGGAGGCTTGGATGGCATTGGAGGTTTTAGTATTGGCACTTCTTATGGGAATAATGATATTTCATATTAATAAGACCTTTGATACTGTTAACACAGATTATCTTTCAAATTTAAAGGAATAGAGGTGACAAAATGACCTTATCATCCTGCGGGATTATATTTATAGTAGTACTTTTATTAACAATACTTTTAAAAAATATTAAGACAATTTCTATTTTAACGATTCTCAATATGCTTATGCTTATTGTAGTTTCAGCCTTATTATACATAAATCTTAAAAGTGAAAACTCATTATTATATTACAATGATTTAATATATATAGACAGTTTGAATATTATTCAGTTTATTTTAATAAGTACAATATCCTTTATAGCTTCAATCTATTCTTACAAGTACATAAAAGAAGAACTGGAAGACTCTACTATAACAATTAATTTTGCTAAGGTATATTACTTTTTATTTAACTTATTTGTGTTATCAATGATAGCAGTTGCAATTAGCAATAATATAATATTAATGTGGATAAGCCTTGAAGCTACAACTCTTTCTACGGCATTATTAATTGGATTCAATAGAAGTAAGCTTTCTTTAGAAGCTGCTTGGAAATATATTATTATTTGTTCTATTGGTATTGTTTTAGGGTTAGTAGGGATAATTTTATTTATCTATGCTTCCACAGATTCTACTCAGGAAGTATTAAAGTGGAATTATCTTATAAAAAATTATGGCATTTTGAATAAGGATATGATTAAATTCGGGTTCTGCTTTATTTTTATAGGTATTGCTACAAAAGCTGGACTAGCTCCTATGCATACATGGCTTCCAGATGGTCATAGTGAAGCACCATCTCCTATAAGTGCTATGATGTCAGGGTTACTTTTAAATCTTGCTCTTTATGTTGTTATAAGATTTTATATTGTAGTTTCATTAATACCTGGATTAGAAAAAATGAAGTATTTATTTATAGTGTTTGGATTAATATCATTAGTTGTATCAGCTTTTAGCATATTAAAACAAAATAATTATAAAAGGCTTTTAGCTTTTTCCTCTGTAGAAAACATGGGTATTATAACCTTAGGTTTTGGGATAGGTGGACCTATTGCTGTATATGGTTCATTATTACATTCTATTATTCACGCATATGGCAAATCACTATTGTTTTTGGTATCAGGAAACATTTTGAAGGTATATAAAACTAAGCGTATTGATAGAGTAAACAATTTAATAAAAACAATGCCAATAAATGCTGTGTTTTTAATTCTTGGAATTCTTGTAATAACAGGAATGCCGCCCTTTGCATCTTTTTTTAGCGAATACAATATACTTATGGCGGCAATAAAGAATGGTAATTATTTAACATCTGCTCTTTACTGCATATGTATTCTTATTGTTTTTGGAGGCTTTTTAAAAGTTTTCATCAATATGATTTATAGTCATGACAAGGAGTTTAATACAAGGAGCAAAGAGGATAAAGAAAACATAATTCCATTAATTATTTTATTTATTACAATAGTAGCTATCAGTCTTTTATTTACTAAGGAAATAGCTGAAGCAATTAATAAAGCTGTTTTAATTATTAATGGGAAATAAGAAAAGGATGTGAAATAGTGAATATTGCTTTGTTAAAAGAAGAGCTAATAAGCCAAAAATATAATAGTATAATAAAAAACAAAAATGAACTTTATGTAGATAGTGATATTTCTAATGTAAAGGAATTAGTGAATACATTCTTATCAAAATATAAATTGAAATTCATAGCAGAATTTTGTAATGAGGATTTCACAAAAGCAGACTTAGAAAATAATTTTATTATCAATATAATATTCACTAACAGCAAGGAAGGATATTTTGTAGTACTCAGATACGAAACAAAGGAAGAAATTATATCCTTACAGGATGCTTTATTTCAAAGTCATTTATTTGAGAGAGAAATCAGTGACCTCTTTGGATTAAAAATAGTGGACGGAATAGATAAGAGAGAGCTGGTTAAACATGAAAAATGGCAAAAGGATATATATCCATTAAGAAAAAGCTTCCCACATGGTGCTAAATTACAAGAAAAAGATGAAATACCTCCTTATAAGTTTAAAGAAATTGCTGGAGATGGTGCCTATCAGATACCTGTAGGACCTGTTCACGCAGGTATAATTGAACCGGGACATTTTAGATTTAGTGTTATAGGAGAACCTATTGAAAATTTAGAGATAAGGCTTAATTATAAGCATAGAGGCATTGAAAAGCTCTGTGAAAATATAGAAGCAAATCAACTAAACTTATTATTTGAAAGAATGGCTTGTGAGTCTTCTGTTGCCTATGCTGAAAGTTATGCTCTTTTGGTTGAAAAGTTATTAAACTTTAATGTACCTAATGAAATAAAAGCATTAAGAGTTGTGCTTTTAGAATTAGAAAGGATATATAATTTTTTAGGAGATATAGCTGGGATATGTGTAGATGTAGGCTTTAGTTATCCGGCTAAAAAGTATGGGTATTTTCAAGAGCAAATCCATCAACTTTGTGAAAGAATAACTGGAAGTAGATTTATGAGAAATGCCATTACACCTTGCGGCATAAACATAGATTTTAGAAAAGAACAGATTGAAGATATTAAAGCTACATTAGAAGGCCTTAAAAATAGAATGAATAAGATAATAGGAATTACTTTAGATACTGTTTCATTTTTAGACAGAGTTGAAAATACTGGAATAGTTCGAAATAAAACTGCTAGAAAGCTTTATATGACAGGAGTTGTGGGAAGGGCATCAAGAATTAATTACGACGTTAGAAAGAGCTTTCCTTATGAAATATATGAAATGTTTAAAAATAGCAATAATGTTGAAGAAATTGGAGGAGTCTTTGAAAGATATAAATTAAAGATAAGTGAGATTTGGGATGCCTTTAAATTCATTTCTATTTCTCTAGACTGCATCACAAAGGACATAATAAAAACAAAAAATCAGTTTAATTTAGTTGAAGGTACAGAAGCATTAACTGCAGTAGAAACAGTAAAGGGGGAACTAATTGTATATGGACAAGTAGGCAAAAATAATAAATTCAATAGAATTTATTTTAAAACGCCTTCCTTTACTAACTGGAATGGCTTAACCTATGCAGTTCTAGGAGAAATAGTACCGGATTTTCCGTTATGCAATAAGAGCTTTAACATGTCTTATTCAGAAAATGATAAATAGGCAGGTGATAAGATGAAGTTTATTTTAGATAGAATAAAAAACGGCAGAGAAACTGTTAAAGATCCTCTTTATGAAAATCCCTTTAGTTATGGAAAAATAATTGTTAATGAAGAAATGTGCACTGGATGCAGTGAATGCGTTAAGGAGTGTTTAGTTAAGGCTATTTCTATCAAATGTACTGATGATAAAGAAGATGCAAGTTTAAATAAAAAAACTACTGTAGAGATAGATTATAAAAAATGTATTTATTGTAATAATTGTATCGATAAATGTCCATCTAAAGCACTAAGTGGAAGCAGCGATTATAAAATGGCAAGCATTGAGATGCTTGGGCAAGAGGTTAAAGAAAAAATATATAGTAAATTTAAAAGATCCTTGGTTTTAAGGTCTGTGGACACTGGTTCTTGCAATGGATGTATGATGGAAGTGGCTAATACACAAAATACCTACTATGATTTATCAAGATACGGTGTTAATTTTGCAGCTTCTCCAAGGCATGCAGACGGAATAGTAGTTACTGGACCTGTAACATTAAATATGAAGGAAGCATTAATAAAAACCTATAATGCTGTAGCAGAGCCTAAAATTGTTATTGCAGTAGGAAGCTGTGCATACAATGGTGGAATATTTAAAGATGGGTATGCGGTATGTGAAGATTTAAATGATATTTTACCAGTAAATTTAGTAATACCAGGGTGTCCACCATCTCCTCAGGCAATACTGTATGGATTGCTTAAAATAATGGAAACCGACAGATGATTTTCACCTGTCGGTTTTTTAAAAGCTAATTTCTCCATATATGCCACATTGCATTATTTGTTCCTCTAGCAAATACATCAGTTCTATTTGGACCCCAAGACACTGCAGCTGGGTCCGAGGTAATATTTCCACCAAGATTGCTCCAATTACTCCAACGAGTACCATTCCAAGACATGGTCATCAATTGATTATTTTGACCTCTTGCAAATACTTCAAGTTTATTAGGTCCTCTAGAGGATACTGCAGGAGCTGAGGTTAAATTTCCACCAAGGTCTTCCCAATTACTCCAACGAGATCCATTCCACCATAGGTGATAAAGACGATTTCCTTGACCACGGACAAACACGTCAATTCTATTATTTCCCCAAGAAACAGCAGCAGGAGCTGAGGTTAATACTCCACCAAGGTTTTCCCATTCGCTCCAAGTAGAGCCATTCCACCATTTATGATAAAGTGCATTATCAGTTCCTCGTACAAAGGTATCAAGTCTATTAGGTGCCCAAGAAGCTGCAGCAGGAGCTGAAGTTAAAACTCCTCCAAGATCTTCCCATTGACTCCAGCGGGAACCGTCCCAGAAAATGTGCCACATGGCATTATTGGTGCCGCGGCCGAAAACATCAATTCTGTTATTTCCCCAGGATACAGCAGCAGGAGCTGAGGTTAATACTCCTCCAAGTCTTTCCCAATTACTCCAAGTAGAGCCATTCCACCATTTATGATATAAAGCACTATCACTTCCTGTAGCAAAGGTATCAAGTCTATTAGGTGCCCAAGAAGAAACTCCAGGGCCAAAGGCTAACACTCCTCCAAGATCCTCCCATTGGCTCCATCTATCAGGTGATGGTGGTGTGATGATGCTTCTTAAAGTAAATTCTATTACATCTCTAAAGGTGCTATTTACTATGTTATTTGGTACACCAGCTGCACGAAGAGCATTAAATATCCAAGCATTACTTCTTCTAAAGCTGCTAAAAAGTAAATTTGTCCTTTGATTTATGTTTCCACTGTATCTTGAGGCATTATCTATTGTATATGCTATAGCGGTTCTAAAGTAATTATTAATTTGTGCTCTATTGACTCCGTATCTCTGTAGGGTTCTGCTAAGTTCAGGTCTTTGAATATTAAGTTGTGCTAATATTCTATTTACTTGTTGTTGGGGAGCTCTAAAACTATCAAAGTAGTCTTCATCATAGAATGCAGAAAAATTTTCAAACTCTGGATAATCTTCAAATCTATAAAAGTTTCTCATTTGTTCATTTAAAAAGGGGCAGCTAGTTTGATGTATACAGTTAGAACAATAAAAAAATTGATTGTACATTGAAAACCTCCTCATTTTTTGCTGAGGTCTAAAACCCCATCAATTATATTTTATTGGCTAATTTGCGAAATGTTACAAAAACATTTTTATAACATATTACATCCTTAAATCATAGGCTATTATACAAAAGCTTATAATTGAGAAAGGAGTCCTTATGAATTATTATAATTTTAATCCTACTAGTAGTATAATTTCGAGAATTGTAGCCTTTGCAAGGGGAGATGTAAATGGTGATAGAATACCTGACAACATATATTTAACTGGTATAAAGACACCAAGCAGTCCTTTTATTCAGAATATAACTCTTGTTATTCAAGATGGAAGGACAGGAATGGTTACGTCCATACCACTTAATGAAAATGCAGGCTATAATCCTACTCTGTTTTTAGGTGACTTTACAGGAGATGGAATAGATGATATCTTAATAGGCATTAATTCAGGCGGAAGCGGAGGAATGATGTATTACTATATTTATTCTTTCAATAACAATATAGTGAAGCTGTTATTTGATTTTGATGTATATAATAAAGAATATCAATACAGTGTTACTTATAAAGACAATTATAAGGTTGAAGTTATTAGTAAGAAAAATAATATGCAATACATCATAGATATATCTAATAAAGGAGCTGATTATTTAAACGAAATTTATGATGAAAATGGCAAGCTAAAGAATCCTATAGAGGGATTTGTAAATCCTATAAGTGGTTTGTATCCTGTAGATTTTGATTCAAATGGAGTATATGAGCTATTGGCATTTCAAAAGATAGCTGGAAGATATAATGCAGATTCACTAGGTTATATTCAGAACTTATTGAGATGGGAGAATAACAAGTTTGTTTTATACAATCAATTTGTAGCTATTTTTGGGGCAGAAGTATAAAAACTTTTAGTTAAGAATAGAGACGTTTAGTTAAAAATTATGGTATAATATTGGGAAAAGTACCACATGGCTGCATCCATGTGGTAATCTGCTATTATAAAAAGGAGAGCATCATAATGGACGATAAAATGAAAAAGAATTTATTTTGGGGAATTACATACTTAGGATTATTAGCATTACTAATAATTTATTTCACACCAATAATGCAGGGAGTAGGAAAAGTTCTTATTTTATTTAAAACATTTTTTATAGGGCTATCTATTGCATTTATCTTAAATAAACCTTGTATGAATATTGAGAAATTATTAAATAAAGGAATATTTAAAAATAGAAAAAGTTCCTTTTCAAGAGGAATAGCCATTACGATTACTTATATTTTATTTATTCTAATAGCAACAATGCTAATTAGCTTTGTAATACCTCAATTAATAATAAGCGTACAAGTTTTATTGAATAATATTGGAGTTTATACTGATAATTTACAAATGTATATAACTGAGATTACAGATTTTTTAGGAGTAGATAAAGTTAAAATATCTACTATAGCTACTATAATTCCACAGTATGTAAATGAGCTGGGAAGCAGCATAACAGTTATGCTTTCACAGGTAATAAGCATAACCACAAGTATTTTATCCTTTGTTTCAAATTTGCTTATTTCAATTGTATTTTCAATATATTTTCTATCAGGAAAAGAAAGCTTACTTAGACAAAGTGAAAAGTTTTTTAGTACCTATTTACCAGAAAAAATATTTAGAAAGGCTTCCTATGTTTATTATATTGTTATAGACACATTTAACAAATATGTTATAGGGCAATTAATTGAAGCTGTTATAATTGGTGCTCTTTGTACAGTTGGAATGCTTATTTTCAGATTTGAGTATCCACTGCTTATAGGAGTTCTAATTGGAATAACTGCATTGGTACCAGTAGTTGGTGCTTATATAGGTGGATTTATTTCCTTTATACTTTTACTAATGATAAACCCAACAATGGCCTTTTGGTTCATTCTTTTCCTAATTGTAGTTCAGCAATTTGAAGGGAATATAATTTATCCTAGAGTGGTTGGAAGCAGCTTAGGGCTTCCTAGCATATGGATACTTTTATCTATCACAATTGGCGGTGGACTCGCTGGCCCAATAGGAATTCTTCTTGGAATACCAATTGCAACTGTTGTATATATATTGCTTAAAAATGATATAAAAAATAGGGCATGTTAAACGTAAATGAAGCTTAATAGAGGATAAATAGATTATAAAAATAAGGGTTTTCTCAAACTTTGAGAAAACCCTTATTTTAAGTTTTATAATTATTTTGTATATGTTTATTTAATAACCTCTTGTTTTCCTGTTACAGAAGATGTAGCATCCATCTTAAATCCATCCTTAGCAGCTTGGCTAGTAAAGAAAATATTACCTTGTATCTTCATATCAACTAATTGAAAATCAGTTGTTGTAACATAAAGGTCACCCTTAAAGATTCCCTTTTGAATACTAGCATTTGGACTCTTTATAGTTAATTTAGGTGCTGTTAAAGTGAATCTATGAGTTACATTTCTCTTGTCATCTTGAGCATAAAGAGCTATTTTACGTTGTACTACAGGAGGATTTTTTGTATTTTTAAATTCTCCATCCAATACAAGTTCCTTATTTATAGTTAAGTCTCTAACTATAGCAGGAATCCATGTACCGTCTTTGCTTATTGCTTTTTCAAAAGCAGCTGCATTATCTACTATTGAAGCTGTTGTTACAGCATCAACTTGAGCTAATATTTTGCTTCCAGTAACTGAAGATCCATTATTCATTTGGAATGTATCTTTAGCTGCTTGTGTAGTGAAGATAATATTTCCTTCAACCTTAGTATCAATTAGATTATAATTTGCAGTTGAAACAGTAAGGTCACCCTTATGAGTTACAATCTTTCCACCAGCTTCCTTTGCAGCTGCAGCAAGAGCATTAAGATACCCATTTGTATCAGCTAATGTAGCACTAGTTACTGCATCTACTTTTGGATCTGAGCTGTTTGTTTTTATTACTGCGTCTAATTCAGCAATAGTTTTACCAATTACAAAGGTTTCGATACCATTAAAGTTTTGGTTAACAGTTAAAGTAGCGCCACCTTTTTCTTTCATGTTTTTAATATAAGAATCAGCGTTTGCTAATTTAGATGCTAAAACCTTTCCTTCAGGGAAGTTTTTACCAAAATCAGCATCTGAATTTGGAACTGCAACTGTACCATCTTTAGCCATAACTTGATAATCATCAATCATAGCACCTACGATTTTTCCACCAGCAACTGCTACTGTAGCTAATGTATAACATTTTGTTCCATGAGCTTTAGCTTCAACTTTTCCAAGGTTTAAAGTTTTTAATGCTGCAGCATCTATCTTAATTGCTCTATTTCCATTTGCATTCTTTGCAGCTTGGATAATAGCAGCAAGATAGCCATTTGTATCCGCTAGTGTAGCACTAGTAACAGCATCTACTTTTGGATCTTTACTATTTGTTTTAAGTATTGCTTCTAGCTGCGCAATTGTTTTTCCAGTTGCAAAGACTTGTATTGCATTGAAGTTTTGGCTAACAGTTAAAGCTGCACCGCCTTTTTCTTTCATGTTTTTAGTATAAGATTCAGCATTAGCTAGCTTAGATGCCAAAACTTTTGCTGAGTCTAAGTTTGTACCAAAATCAGCATCTGAATTTGGAACTGCAACTGTACCATCTTTAGCCATAACTTGATAATCATCAATTATTACATCTGCTATTTTATCTCCTGCCATAGCTACTATTGCTACTGTAAAGCATTTTGTACCGTGAGCAGCAAATTCAGCTTTACCTAATTTTATAGCAGTTTCAACTTGAGCTGTATTAGCTTTTGATATCGCAGGTTTTGCTGGAATTAATTTTGCAAGAGTTTTTGGACCAACTATTCCGTCAGCTTTAAGTCCATTTTTGCTTTGATAGCTTTTTACAGCTGCTTGAGTCAACTTTCCAAAAATACCATCAACTTTAAGTTTATACCCATTTTCGTTAAGTTTTGTTTGAACAAGCTTAACATCTGAACCATATGAACCAAAGGCAAGTAAACGTTTAACTTCTGATGCTGTCTGAACAGAAGTAGTAGTTTTAGATGAGGTTGAAGTCTTTGTTGAAGTATTAGTTTTAGTCGAAGTTGATGTTGATGTTGATGGTTTTGTATCTGTCTTAGATGGAGTAGTGTCACCAGTTGCAGCAGAAACAACATCTACACCAATTTGTCCAAGCTTTGTATTGCTTCCTATTACAGGAACTGACATTATCAAAGCTAATGAACAAGCCACTGTTGCTAACGTTTTCTTCATTAATATTCCCCCTTACTTGTCAGAAATAAATGGATAATATTTTCACAAAATATTAACAATTATATTATAACAATAATTATTAAAAAAGTATATGTATTCATGGAATATTTTTCATTATTATATAAAAATTTCATTAATTATATTTAATTACTTTGATTGAATATAACTTTCTTTGTCAGAATTGTTTTTAGATAGTTCATAATTACAATAAATTCTATATACAAATATGTGCACTATAAAGCTTAGGAATATACCAGCTAAAACATCCACAATGGAATGTTGTTTTATAAAAACAGTTGATATGCTAATTAAGATTGTAAGAATGAGAGTAAAGAACTTTACTATTGAATTATTTTTAAAACAAACTGAATTTTTAATACCTAAATATAAAGAAATACTAATAGCTACATGTAAACTTGGGCATACGCTGGAGGAGGAATCGCCAATTTGTAATAACTTCACTAATTGAGAAAAGAAGTCTTCAGCATAGGCAGTTGGGCGAAGGGACTGATAATTTGGAAATAGGATATAGATTATCATTGCAATAATCATATCTAAATTTATTGCTCTAAAAGTATTTAGAAGATCTTCTCTTGATTTAGTAAAGAAAATAATAAAAGTAAAAGCAATAAATAAAAACCAAGAGAAGTATGGTAAAACAAATATAGGTATAAATGGGATCATTACATCTATTTTTGAGTGTATATTATATTTTCCATCTATAATATTATTCTCCATAAGAAATAATAAAACAAGAGATATGTAGATTAAAATTTGCACTAAAGCTTTATCTTTTTCAATTTTATAAAACATATAGATACCTCGCATTCTTTTAATAAAATAAGCATCTCCTTCACAACAAAGGCACAAAGGAAACATTTATAATATATAAATATTATAACACTTTCAGAATCTAGAAATACATTAAGTGTTAACATTTTAGTTTAAAACTGGATAAAAATAAGCTGATTGTATTTAAATTATTATTGTGATATAATTATCAATGTTATAGTGCACTAGCTGAAAGTAAGCTTTTGCTGATTTTTCTTGAAGTTAAGCACAGTAAACTAATTTAAAAAAAGAATCGTACTGAATGCATGAGGGTTAGTCCCAAATGAAAAGGCGAGATAATAGTTGTTATAAACTCGGTAATTCTTTATTGATGATTTACTGGGTTTAGTTTGCTATCCTTGTTCCTTTCTGGGCACAGGGATTTTTTATTTTTTTAAAGAAAGGATTAATAAAATGGAAACAAGAATAGCTATTATTGGAATTATTATTGAAAATAAAGATTCTGTAGAAAGATTAAATTCTATCTTACATGAATATAGTGACTATATTATAGGTAGAATGGGAATGCCTTACCATAAGCGCGGTATTCATGTAATAAGTGTTATTTTAGATGCGCCTAATAATGTAATCAGTGCTCTTTCAGGAAAATTAGGAATGTTACCAAACGTAAATATAAAAACAGTTTATTCTAAAGTATCTAAGACAGCAAATGAATAAAAAATTGGAGGAATTTATTAATGTATAATAGCAAATCTAAAATTGCAACTGAATTTATAAATGATGAAGAGATACTGGATACTCTTGAATATGCAAAAAAGAATAAAAGTAACCGTCAGATTATTGAAGAAATTATTGAAAAAGCAAAGGAATGTA
Organism: Clostridium homopropionicum DSM 5847; assembly: GCF_001263795.1. Lineage (GTDB taxonomy): Bacteria > Bacillota > Clostridia > Clostridiales > Clostridiaceae > Clostridium_H > Clostridium_H homopropionicum. The sequence goes on along the minus strand of NZ_LHUR01000027.1, from coordinate 98,991 downwards.
AAGGACTAACTCACAGGGAAGCGGCAGTATTATTAGAATGTGATTTGGAAGATGAAAATCAAAAAATGTTTAAGCTTGCAAAGGAAATTAAAGAGAAGTTTTATGGTAATAGAATTGTAATGTTTGCACCTCTTTATCTTTCAAATTACTGCATAAATGGATGTGTTTATTGTCCATATCATTATAAAAATAAAAATATTTCAAGAAAGAAATTGTCCCAGGAAGATATTAAAAGAGAGGTAATTGCCCTTCAGGACATGGGACATAAAAGATTAGCTTTAGAGACTGGAGAAGATCCAGTAAATAATCCTATTGAATATATTCTTGAAAGTATAAAAACAATTTACAGCATAAAACATAAAAATGGATCAATACGCCGTGTTAACGTAAATATTGCTGCAACAACCGTTGAGAACTATAAAAAATTAAAAGAAGCAGGGATTGGAACCTACATTCTTTTCCAAGAGACGTATAATAAGAAAAGTTATGAAGAGCTGCATCCTACTGGACCAAAACATGATTATGCATATCACACAGAGGCAATGGACCGTGCAATGGAAGCTGGCATTGACGATGTAGGATTAGGTGTTCTATTTGGATTAAATATGTATAAATATGATTTTGTGGGATTACTTATGCATGCTGAGCATTTAGAAGCTGCCATGGGAATAGGGCCACATACTATAAGTGTTCCTCGTATTCGACCTGCTGATGATATTGATCCAGAGAATTTTTCAAATGCAATATCTGATGAGATTTTTGAAAAAATTGTTGCGGTATTGCGTATTGCAGTGCCATATACAGGTATGATTGTATCTACAAGAGAATCTCAGAAAACTCGTGAACGTGTGCTAGAACTAGGGGTATCGCAAATCAGTGGTGGTTCAAGAACTAGTGTTGGAGGCTATGTAGAACCAGAAAAAGAAGAGGATAATTCTGCACAGTTTGAAGTAAATGACACACGTACTCTTGATGAGATTGTAAATTGGCTTTTAGAAAAGAATTTTATTCCAAGCTTTTGTACTGCTTGTTATCGTGAAGGAAGAACCGGGGATCGTTTTATGAGCCTAGTTAAATCAGGACAGATTGCAAACTGCTGTCAACCAAATGCATTGATGACCCTTAAAGAATATTTAGAGGATTATGCTTCAGAGGATACAAAGAAAAAAGGAGAAGCATTGATTGCTAAGGAAGTTGAAAAAATACCTAATGAAAAAGTTAAAGCAATAGCAAAAGCAAACCTTACAGAATTAAAGGCAGGAAAACGAGATTTCAGATTTTAGATATGAGTTGACAAAGAGATTTATCAGTGTTAAAATTTTAAACAATAAACCTGTGAGCAAGAGGAGTAGGAATGATTACTTATACTCAGAGAATCGCTAGTTGGTGAGAATGCGGTTATAAAGATTATTCTGAATGGACTTGTGAGGGAAGCCCGAAATTTTTTAGAGTAGGCGCTTACGGGAACCTTGTCCGTTATCAGTAAGGTGTATATGATTGTATACAAAAGGAGTGGGCGATTTATCGTCAATTTGGGTGGTACCGCAGAGCTTTCAAGCTTTTGTCCCTTTTAGGGATGAAAGCTTTTTTTATTTTATTATTTTATTAAGGAGGACTATTAAAATGTTAAAAGGAAGATTTGGAATCCATGGTGGTCAATATATTCCAGAAACTTTGATGAATGCAGTTATTGAACTTGAAGATGCCTATAATTATTATAAAAATGATCCTACATTTATTCAGGAGCTAAAGGAGCTTTTAAATAACTATGCAGGAAGACCTTCAATGCTTTATTATGCCGAAAAGATGACAAAAGATTTGGGCGGTGCAAAGATTTATCTAAAAAGAGAAGATTTAAATCATACTGGCTCACATAAAATAAATAACGTTCTTGGACAAGTGCTTCTTGCAAAACGAATGGGAAAAACCCGTGTAATTGCAGAAACAGGTGCTGGTCAGCATGGAGTTGCTACAGCTACAGCAGCAGCACTAATGGGAATTGAATGCGAAATATATATGGGTAAAGAGGATACAGATCGACAGGCCCTTAATGTTTATAGAATGAAGCTGCTTGGAGCAAAGGTACATTCTGTTACCAGCGGAACTCAGACACTTAAAGATGCAGTAAATGAAACCATGCGTGAATGGACACAAAGGGTAAAGGACACTCATTACGTACTTGGATCTGTAATGGGACCTCATCCTTTTCCAACAATAGTTCGCGATTTTCAAAGTATAATAGGACGTGAAGTAAAGCAGCAAATAAAAGAAAAAGAAGGCAGGCTTCCTGATGTTCTCATAGCTTGCGTTGGAGGAGGCAGCAACGCAATTGGATTATTTCATGACTTCATAGAGGATTCACAGGTTCGCCTAATTGGATGTGAAGCAGCTGGACATGGAGTTGATACAGATAAAACTGCTGCAACAATGGCAGTTGGGTCCATAGGGATATTTCACGGGATGAAATCATACTTTTGTCAAGATGAGTATGGACAAATAGCACCAGTATATTCTATTTCCGCTGGACTTGATTATCCTGGAGTAGGGCCTGAACATGCACATCTTCGAGATTTAGGAAGAGCCGAATATGTACCAGTTACTGATAATGAAGCTGTGGAGGCCTTTGAATACCTTTCACGTACTGAAGGTATTATTCCGGCTATAGAGAGTGCACATGCCGTTGCATATGCAAAAAAAATAGCACCAACTATGGATAAGGATAAAGTAATTGTAATAAATCTTTCTGGTAGAGGAGATAAAGATGTTGCTGCTATAGCACGTTATAGGGGGGTTAAAATTTATGAATAGAATAGGAGAAGTTTTTTCAAAAGGCAAGGCATTTATACCATTTATAACTGCAGGGGACCCATCTATTGAAATAACTGAGCAGTTAGTATATAAAATGGCAGAGGCTGGCGCAGATTTAATTGAACTTGGTATACCCTTTTCTGATCCAATAGCAGAAGGACCAGTAATTCAAGATGCAGATATGCGTGCCCTTTCAGCTGGAGCAACAACAGATAAAATATTCTCTATGATGAAACGCATTCGTAAAGCATGTAATATTCCTATTGCTTTTATGACCTATGTAAATCCTATATTTACTTATGGTACAGAAAAGTTCATGAAAAATTGTAATGAAGTAGGTGTAGACGCAATTATCGTACCTGATGTACCCTTTGAAGAAAAGGAGGAATTAATGCCATTTTGCTCAAAGTATGGAGTGAAATTAATTTCTATGATTGCTCCAACCTCTGAAAATCGCATAAGAATGATTGCAAGTGGAGCCGAGGGATTTATTTATTGTGTTTCTTCAATGGGAGTTACTGGTGTGAGAAAGGAAATTGGAAATCACGTTGAGAAAATGATTAAAACTGTGAAGGAGGTTAGGGATATTCCATGCGCCATTGGGTTTGGTATATCCACTCCAGAACAAGCTTCAACAATGTCTAAGTTTTCTGATGGAGTCATTGTAGGAAGCGCCATCGTAAAAATTGTCGAGAAACATGGAGAGGATTGTATACCTCATGTAACTGAATATGTGAGAATGATGAAAAATGCAATTAGATAAATATAAAAATTTAAGATAATATATCTCCCTAATAATGAGAATTTATAAAGAAATAATTTATATTTATAAATTATTATGACCATATGGAAATTATATTACCCTTGAAACCATTTAAAATTAATGATAAAATTATTAAAATGAGTGGGAAATATTTTATGAAATTATAAATTGGTAAAATTTTCAGTTATTTACCTTTTTAGTTTCCAAATCGAATTTTAAATTGAATATGGCAAGAGGGGGAAATATGATGAAAAAGAAACTATTATTGTCAATAGCAATGTCAATATCTGCTATTATGCTATTAACAGGGTGTGGATCAAAAGGTAATGCAGATGCTGCAAAAAAAGGAACTTTTAAAGTAGGACTTGAATGTGGTTATGCTCCATTCAACTGGACTCAAACTGATAATTCAAATGGTGCTGTTAAGATCGATGGAAGTTCAGAATATGCAGGCGGATATGATATAGAAATAGCTAAAAAGATTGCTGATGGATTAGGAAAAGAATTGGTAGTTGTTAAAACTGAATGGGATGGTCTTGTACCAGCACTAACTTCAGGCAAAATTGATGCAATTGTAGCAGGTATGTCACCAACAGCTGAACGTAAAAAGACAATTGACTTTTCAGATAATTATTATAAGTCAGATTTAGTTATGGTTGTTAAAAAGGGCGGAAAATATGAAGGAGCTACTTCAATACAAGATTTTAATGGAGCTAAAGTTACTGCTCAATTAAATACATTCCACTATTCTGTAATCGACCAAATTAAAGGTGTAGCAAAGCAACCAGCTATGGACAATTTCCCTGCTATGAGAGTTGCTCTTGAATCAGGAATGATTGATGGTTATGTTTCTGAACGTCCAGAAGGAGTAAGTGCTGAAACTGCTAATAAAAACTTTAAAATGGTAGAATTTAAAGATAAATTTGTAACATCAGATGATGATACTGCAATCGCCGTAGGTGTTGCAAAGGGTAGTGAATTAACTCCAAAAATAAATGAAATATTAAAAGGTATCTCAGAAGAACAACGTAAAACTATTATGGACACTGCAATTAAGAATCAACCAGCAGCTAAATAGTGATAATTGTAAACCGGGTGCATTTTTATGCAGTCGGTTTTATAATGTGTTTTAAGGAGGAGAAAAATGAGCTTTGAGTGGCTAGTAAAAATTATTTCAAACAACGGACCAATGTTCATTCGTGGAGCTGGTGTGACGCTTTACATTTCAATAATTGGCACAATTTTAGGCTCTATGATAGGTTTATTAATTGGTGTAATACGAACTATTCCAATGCCAGAGAGAGGGTCCAAAAGAGTATTTTTAAAGGTTATAAATGCAATTCTTTCCGTATATATAGAATTTTTCCGTGGTACACCTATGATTGTACAAGCAATGGTAATATATTATGGTTCAGCTTTGGCTTTTGGAGTAGATATGAATAGGATTGTTGCTGCAATCTTTATTGTTTCCATAAATACAGGTGCTTACATGTCAGAAATTGTTCGTGGTGGTATAGTATCTATTGACAGAGGGCAATTTGAAGCAGCTCATGCTATAGGAATGAACCATATTCAAACTATGTTTAATGTGGTACTGCCACAGGTTATTCGTAATATTCTACCAGCAACAGGAAATGAATTTGTAATAAACATTAAAGATACTTCTGTATTGAATGTAATTTCTGTAACAGAATTATATTTCCAAACAAAATCTATTGCAGGAAACAACTTTAGATATTTTGAATCCTTCTTTGTTGCATGTGTTATTTATTTTATAATGACTTTTACAGTTACAAGAATTTTACGTTTTATAGAAAGAAAATTAGATGGTCCAGACAATTATATTATGATTGGTAACCAAATGCAGGTAGAAACACCTGAAGATATGCTTCGTAGAACAAAAAATGGTGGAGTTGGTCAATTCTAGAGGAGGTTTAAGGTAATCATGGAAAAAGTAATTGATATTCAACACTTAAGTAAATCCTTTGGAAATCATGAGGTGTTAAAAGATATAGATTTTTCAGTAAATAAAGGAGAAGTAGTATGCATTATTGGTTCATCAGGTTCTGGTAAATCAACTCTTCTTCGTTGTGTTAATTTACTTGAAAAACCAAGTGGCGGTGCAATTATTTATAATGGTGAAAACATTTTAGATGACAAGCATGATATTTATGCATATAGAACAAAGTTAGGTATGGTATTCCAACAATTCAACTTATTTAATAATCATAATGTTTTAAGCAACTGTACTGTAGGTCAAATAAAAGTCTTAAAGCGTTCAAAAGAACAAGCAGAAAAAGTAGCTATGAAGTATTTAAAGGTTGTTGGAATGGAGCAATATATTAACGCTAAACCAAGACAATTATCTGGTGGGCAAAAACAGCGTGTAGCTATTGCTAGAGCACTTTCTATGGAGCCGGATGTTATGTTATTTGATGAGCCAACTTCAGCTCTCGATCCTGAAATGGTAGGAGAAGTTCTAAAAGTAATGAAGGAACTTGCTGGAACCGGTCTTACAATGTTAATTGTAACTCATGAAATGGGATTTGCAAAAGAGGTATCTAATAGAGTAGTATTTATGGACAAAGGGGTTATTGCTGAAGAGGGAACTCCAGAACAAATTTTCAATAATCCAATACATGAAAGAACAAAGGAATTCTTGAAAAGAACATTAAATGAAATGTAACACAATTTGAAAAAAGATCTTAAATTGAAATTAGTTTTAATTTAAGATCTTTAATTTTGTAATAAAAGAAAACGCGACGCATTTTTCTTAAGTAACCAGTGACCAGTTGCCAGTAGATTTAATAAAAACTGGTTACTGGGAATTAGTCACTGGTCACTAAGAATCAAAATTTAGGATAATTCGTATTGAAAAATCATGCAAACTGTGATATAGTTCTTATGGATTAAAGAAAACATATCAAAAGTAACTTTAATTTAGTCCAGTGAGACTAAGAAGGAAGCAAATGCTTCCCCAAAAACAAAAGGGGGATAAAATTATGTTAAGCAACAATGTACAATCTGAGACAACAACAGTTGATGCTCAAGAAAAATTATCACTTCAAAAGGCAATTCCATTAAGTCTTCAACATTTATTTGCAATGTTTGGAGCATCTGTCCTAGTTCCAATATTATTCAAAATTGATCCTGCAATTGTATTATTTTTTAATGGTATCGGTACACTATTATATGCATTTTTAACAAAGAGAAAAATTCCAGCATTCTTAGGATCAAGTTTTGCATTTTTATCACCAGCATTTTTCTTAATGGGAAAAGGATATGATTTTTCATATATCCAAGGTGGATTTGTAGTATCAGGACTTATTTTTTCAGCAGTAGCATTAATAGTTAAATTTACAGGCATAGGATGGATTAATAAATTATTCCCGCCAGCATCTATGGGAGCTATAGTTGCAATAATCGGTTTAGAATTAGCTTCTACAGCAGCAGATATGGCTGGATTTCCAGTAGGAGGAGCTAACACTCAAACATTAAATCCTACATGGGTTACAGTATCTATGGTAACACTAATAACAGTAATTTTAGCTTCTGTAATATTAAGAGGATTTTTAAAAGTAATTCCAATATTAATTGGTGTAATTGTAGGCTACATTACTGCATGGGCAGTAGGCTTGGTAAACTTTAGTGGAGTTTCACAAGCTAGCATTATTGCAATGCCGCATTTACAGTTAGCTAAATTTGATTTGAATGCAATTATTATAATATTACCAGCTACTTTTGTTGTAATAGCAGAGCATATAGGGCATCTTGTTGTAACAGGAAGTATTATGGGTAAAGATCTTACTAAAGATCCAGGGTTACATAGATCATTACTTGGAGATGGACTTTCAACTACGCTATCAGGTATGTTCGGAGCAGTTCCAACAACTACCTATGGGGAAAACATCGGAGTAATGGCTATTACTAAAGTTTACAGCACTTATGTAGTAATGGGTGCAGGCGCTCTATCAATTGTTCTTGGCTTCTCTGGAAAGCTAGCAGCTGTAATAAGCAGTATACCAACACCTGTAATTGGCGGTATTTCTTTGCTCCTTTTCGGAACTATTGCAACGTCTGGATTAAGAACCTTTATTGAAGGAGATGTGGATTTTTCAAAATCAAGAAATTTAATATTAACTTCTACTATACTGATTATTGGATTAAGTGGTATAAAAGTTCAAGTTGGAGTTATTGAATTAAAAGGAATGGCATTAGCTACAATAGTAGGAATAATACTAAACTTAGTATTTATAATACTTGACAAACTTAATTTAATGAATGAAAAAGAATAAAATATATATAATATATAAAATAAAAGCATAGGAATATTCCTATGCTTTTATTTTATAAAATTACTACTAAATATTAACATAATAATGATATAATATAATATTATAAAGTTATATCCATGTAAATTTATAGGAGGATTTCATATGATATTTTATTTCACAGGTACAGGAAATTCTTTACAAGTAGCTAAAAACATTGCATGGCATAATAATGAACAGCTAATTTCTATAGCTAAAGAAATGAATAGTGTCGATGGAAAATTTCAATATACTTTAAGAGAAGGGGAAATAATAGGTTTTGTATTTCCTGTATATGCTTGGGCACCACCTAAAATGGTTCTTAATTTTATTGAAAAATTAAAGTTTGACAACTATAAAAACAATTATATTTTTTCAGTAGCAACCTGCGGAGAGAATATAGGAAATACCATGAAGGTTCTGGACAATTTATTAAAGAAAAATGATATGCAGTTAAAAAGCGGGTTTTCACTTAAAATGCCTAATAACTATATTATAATGGGCGATATTGACTCGAAAAAAGTTCAAGCAGAAAAGCTCTCAGCAGCAGAAGAAGCTCTAAGAAATATAAATAGGATTATTAAAGAAAGAAAAGAAGGAGTATTTCTTGTTAATAAAGGATTGTTTCCTGGAATTTTAACTTCGGTAATAAATCCACTATTTAATAAAAATGCAATAAATACAAGAAAATTTACGGTAAGCGATAAATGTAATAGTTGTGGATTATGCGAGAAGGTGTGCAATTCTAATACCATTAGGGTTAATAAAAAACCTCAGTGGAAAAATAAATGCACACAATGCTTAGCTTGTATTCATATTTGTCCAGTTAAAGCAATTCAATATGGAAAAGGCACAGAAAAGAAGGGAAGATATATAAATCCAAACATTGGGGACAAATTATTTACTACTTATTAATACGATTAATAACTTAAACAAATGAAGCTAGGAGATTGACAATGAATAATAATCGTGAATTGAAGGATAAAATTAAACAATTTTGCTTAGATGCTGGAGCTGATATTATAGGATTTGCTTCTGTAGAAAGATGGGAAGAGGATAATGAAGTTCCTCCAGATTTTAGACCACAAGCTATTTTTGAGCAAGCAAGAACAGTTATTGTAATTGGGGTAGGTATGCCTCTACCAATAGTAGATACTACGCCATCTATATTACATAAAGAAACCTATGATACAGCAAACCGTGTTTTAGATGATATGGCATTTAATCTAGTACGTTACTTAAACAGGCTTGGTCATGCTTCTTATTTTTTTACTAGAGATGGATATGGAAATTTAAGGCTTTTAAAAGATAGACCTCAAGCTGCCTTTAGCCACATTATGGCAGGTAAATACGCAGGGCTAGGCGATGTGGGATTAAATAATTGTCTCCTTACTCCTGAATTTGGACCAAGAGTACGACTTGTATCTGTTTTTACTTCTGCAATTTTAGAACCTGACCCAATTATAGAAAAAGACTTATGTATTAGATGTGGAGCTTGTGCTAAATGCTGCCCTGTGGATTCAATAATTATTCGAGATAAACATCAAGTTAAAAGTGAATTTATTCCCATTCCTTGTATAGATCGACACAGTGAATTAAGCCGTGATAAAGCTTATCCTTGTGGTATTTGTACAAAGGTGTGTCCTGTTGGAAAGGATCGGGTTTTATATAATGAAAAAGGTAACATGAAAAAATACCTTGAGGAAGAAAAAAGATTAGCTGAAAATCCTGATGATCCTGAATATAAAGCATGGACACATGTACGAAACTATGGCAGTTGGAATAAACAATATCCACGATAATATAAATATTATTAAATGACATGGTTTTAGATGGCTCTTTTGTAAAATCTCAATTATATTGTATAGATCCTAATGAGATAAAAGAAAGAAAGTTTACTCACCAATCTTTAAAAAATAGACTAGGCACTTTTAAAGTGATTAGTCTATTTTTATGTTATAATTATAAGATTAAAGATTAAATTATTGAGGAGAAAATATGGTGAAGGAAGATATTTTATTACAAATATTTATTGAGGAGACTAGCGGCAATAATTATATAAAAGGACAAAGAGTCCTAAATAATGATTTGGTCTCTTCAATAGATGTTACAAGTGAAGAAGAGTTGATTTGTATAGATGGTAATGTGATTTCAGAAAACTTGTTTAATGAATATCATACCAGAATAGAAATGGATTCAAGAAATAGAAGCATCTTTTCTACTTATTGCACTTGCCCAGACTATGAAAAAAATGAGTTTAAGAAGAAAAATTATTGTTGTAAGCATTTAGTTGCAACCTATTATAAAGCCTTAGAAGACCTGTCAAAGCATCCTCTTTTTAAAGAAGAGAAAGCTATAGAAGCAGGAATATTTAAAAGTAAAAATAATAATTTATTATCCATGCTTTTAGGAGATGAAAAGGACAAGGATGAAATAAAAATAGAAGTCTACATAAATAAGAATGAATGGAATGATAATATCTCTGCAGAACTTAAAATTGGGCTTAATTATATGAGTTCTAATAATCTTTACATTTTAAAAGATATTAATCACTTTTTACTAGCCTATAATAATAACATCCCCATAAGTTACAGCAAAAATTTTACCTTTGATAGAAACCATCAAAAACTTAATGCTAAGGATAAAAGACTTATTGATTTTATAGAAACTCTTAGAAACATTGAAAATAATAAGTATTTGAAAAGAGGGGAAAAGTCAGCTATTGACGGGAAATACATTAATATTCCTAAATATTTAGTTAGAGAATTTTTTGAAATTATAAAAACTCATAGAGTTTATTTAAATGAAGGTTTCTTCTTTAGGACAGTAGAAACAGAAATCATACACGGAACTCCAGATATTAATTTTGATTTGAAGCTTATAAAGGATAATTATATTCTAAAGTTACCAGATGGGATGCCGATAGTTTTAGGCTCTAAAAATAATGTTTTCCTATATGGAACTAATATTTATCTTCCAGATTATGATTATTGCTACAAGATAAGTCCGTATCTTAAGGTTTTTAATGAAGCTAAAATTGCAGCTATTCCTAAATCAAATGAGGATGCTATATTAAGAAGGTTGATTCCAGATTTGAATCTTTTGTCTAATAAACTAAGCTTGTCTAAAGCTATAAAAGACAAAATAGTTATGGGAAAGTGTGAATTTAAGTTCTATTTTGATGAAGAAAGCAAAAATATTACTCTAACATTGAAAGTTAAGTATGAAGCTTGCGAGTTTAATATTTTTCATGAATGTAAAGAAAAGATTGTTTACAGGGATTCTAAAGCAGAAGATAAGGTTATTAGGCTTTTAAAAAGTTTAGGCTTTGAAGAAATAAAAGATAAATTTCATTTAGCTTGGGGGGAAGAATACACTTTTAGATTTTTTAAGAGTGAAATACAAAAGCTGCAAGAAATAGGTGAAGTGTATTACTCAGAAAATTTTAAAGGTATAAAAAACATTGGGCTAAATGGTATTAAGGGAGATATAAAATCTGGTAAGTATGATTATTTCTACATGGATTTTATGATAGACAATATACCTCCACAGGAAACTAAAAATATACTGAGAGCATTTAGAGATAATCTTAGATATTATAAGCTGAAAACTGGAGAATTTATTGATTTAGAGGAAATAGAGCTTAAAAAGTTTTTAAAACTTATAGACGTGGTTTCTCCCAAGTCACCAGAAGATAATCATATTGAGATTCCTAAGAATAAAGGGGCTTTTTTAGATAGTTATCTTCAGGATAATAACATCAGATATATAAAAGGCAAAGCTCAATTAAAAGAAATAAGAGATAAATTTAAAAATATTAGTAAATTGGAGTTTAAAGAGCCAAAGAATTTAATGGGGAGCTTAAGAGATTATCAAAAGATAGGTTATAACTGGTTTAAAACCTTAGATTACTTAGGTTTTGGAGGAATATTAGGAGATGAAATGGGCCTTGGAAAGACTATTCAAGCAATTACCTTTATTTTATCAAATAAGGGAAGCAAAAGCTTAATTGTAGCTCCTACATCATTAATTTATAATTGGATAAATGAATTTGAAAAGTTTGCACCCTCTGTAGCTGCAGTAGGTGTATATGGAGCAAAGGAAGAGAGAGAAGAGCTGTTTAAGAAAATAGAAAACTATGATGTAATTATTACTACCTATAATCTTTTAAAGAGAGACTTAGAAAGTTATGAAAAAATGGAGTTTGATTACTGCATACTAGATGAAGCACAGTATATAAAGAATCCAAATTCACAAAATGCAAAAGCTATAAAGAGCATTAAAGCAAGGACAAAATTTGCTCTATCAGGAACTCCCATAGAAAATTCTCTAATGGAACTTTGGTCAATATTTGATTTTATAATGCCGGGATATCTCTATGACGAAAAAAGATTTAGTGTAAGATACCACAAAAAACTTAGAGAAGAAAAAGAGGTTATAGAGGATTTAAATAGACTGATAAAGCCATTTATACTGAGAAGAAGGAAAAAAGATGTTATCAAAGAGCTGCCGGATAAAATAGAAAAAAAGCTTATGGTTAGCTTAGATGAAGAGCAGAAGAAGGTTTATAAAGCTTATGCTGATCATGTAAAGGCAGTAATTGAAAAGAAGGTAGTAGAAGAAGAATTTAAAAATAGTAAGATAGAGATACTTTCTTATATAACAAAACTTAGGCAGCTTTGCCTAGATCCTAATGTTGTTATGGAGGATTATAATGGAGGAAGCGGTAAAATAGAAGCATTAGTTGAAATTCTTAAACAAAGTATAGAAGAGGGTCACAAAATACTAATTTTCTCACAATTTACCTCTGTACTTAAGAATATAAGAGAAAGACTTGAAAGAGAAGCAATTACCTATAGTTATTTAGATGGATCTATTTCTTCAGCAAAGAGAATGGATATAGTAAAAGGATTTAATGAGGGAAAAAATTCAATTTTTTTAATTAGCTTAAAGGCTGGAGGCACAGGTTTAAATTTAACCTCAGCGGATGTGGTAATTCATTTTGATCCATGGTGGAACCCAGCTGTAGAAGATCAGGCAACAGATAGGGCACACAGAATAGGTCAGAAAAATGTGGTAGAAGTTATAAAAATAATTGCTAAGGGGACTATTGAAGAAAAAATTATAGCCCTTCAAGAGGATAAGAAAAAGCTTATATCACAACTTATGGGAGACGAATTATCTGGTAGTGAAGGCTTTGCAGCTTTAACTGAAGAGGAGATTTTAGGATTGTTCCAGAACTAAAATCCCCTGATTTGTCACTTTTCATAAGTATACTATTATTATATTATTGTAATATTAGCGATATATTTTAAGGGGTACACAACATGTATATGTATATATTTATTTTAATAGTAAGTTTGATTATAGGAAAAGTTTTAAATAAAATAATCGATAATATATCGAATAGTATATCAAAATGCAATAAAAAAGCTTTCGGTACTTATATACATATTATTTGTGTGGCGGTCTTTGAGATTTTATTTTTTAAGTTTGGACTTACAATTATATTTTCTAAGGCAATAGCAATGACAACAATTTTAATAATAATATCTTTTGTTGATTTACAACATAGAATTATACCTGATTTTATAGTTGCTGCAGCTTTAGTTATGGGAATAGTTTTTTCTTTATTTGTTAGGACTTCATTTCTAGATACCATACTAGGAATGATAGCTGGTGGAGGAATATTATTGTTATTGTCTTTTATTCCTAATGCCATGGGTGGTGGAGATATTAAGCTTATGTTTGCTATTGGAGCCTTTTTAGGGTTAAATAAAACCCTATGGGCACTTCTTTTGGCCTTTCTTTTAGCTTCAATAATAAGCCTTGGTTTAATTTTTTCCAAAATCAAAGATGCTAAGGATTATATACCATTTGGTCCATTTTTAGCGCTTGGAAGCTTTATTTCAATAATTATTTTTGAATAAAATTTTACTAAAGTTAAAAAGTCTATATTAAACGAGGGTGAGGCGTGAGAAGTGATATGGATTTAGATGTAAACGAGATAAATAAAATCATAAAAAAAATCATAGGTGAGATAGGTTCTAGCAGAGAGCAAATACTTAATATTGTTGAGAATATTAGGAAAAATCAGGAAACCTTAAATTATGAAATAGCAATGGTTAAAAAGGATATTGTTAGGATTATTCATGAGGTTGACGAACTGGAAAAGCAAGACAAAGCTTGCAGGTTAAGGCTTGTTGAGGTTTCTAAAAATTTTAACAAATATGTTGAAAAAGATATAAAAGAAGCCTATGAAATGGCCTCTGAAGTAAGGATTAAATTTTTTACAAAGATGAATGAAGAAAAATTACTTAGAGAGCGAAGAGATAATTTAGAAATATCTCTAAGGAATATCATGATTAATATTGAGAGTGGGGAAAAGATAATCAACCAAATAAGTATTGCAATGAGCTACTTAGAGGGAAATATTCTTTCAGCCTTAGAAGGGGCAGATAAGAATTCTGAAATGTTTATTGGAATAAAAATTTTAGAAGCTCAGGAAAATGAGAGAAAAAGAATTGCAAGGGACATTCATGACGGACCTGCTCAACATATGGCAAATGTAGTTATGAAGGTTGACATATGTAATATGGTAATTCAAAAGGATATGGAAGAAGGACTTAAGGAATTGGCAGATTTAAAGGAAAGTGTTAAGGTGGCTTTAAGAGAAGTAAGAAGTATTATCTTCGATTTGAGACCAATGGCTTTAGACGATTTAGGATTAAGTGAAACTATTCAGCAGAATGTAAAAGCCATTACCCAAGAGTATGATATTGACATTAAATTAAAGTTAAAGCCTGTACACATGGAAATAGAGCCAATTATTCAAATTGCAGTATATAGAATCATTCAAGAAATTTTTAATAATATTGTAAAACATTCTAAAGCAAGGCATGTAGAGGTAAAGCTGGATTTTGGATTAAAATATCTAATCTTAATCATAACTGATGACGGCATTGGATTTGATGTGGAAGAAACATTAAAGAGGGTTAAAACTATGGGAGCTTCTTATGGACTTATAGGTATTTATGATAGAGTTAATCAGCTTCAAGGAGAGATTCAAATTAAATCTGATGTGGGCAAGGGGACAAACTATACGGTTAAGCTTCCTATTAATCGAGAGGTGATTAAGGATGAAAAACGAGGTAATTAGAATATTAATTGCTGATGACCATGATATAATAAGGCAGGGGTTAAAGAGAATTATAAGTTTTGAAGAGGATATATTCATTGTTTTGGAAGCCCAAAATGGTCAGGAGGCTTTAGATCTTCTAAAACAGAAAGATGTTGACATTGTTTTATTAGACTGCAATATGCCTATTGTAAATGGTATTCAGGTACTTAAAAGTATAAGGCAGCAAGGGGATAAGATTAGAGTAATAATGTTAACTGTTGAAAATGATAGAAATACTATTCATACAGCTATAGATATTGGAGCCGATGGATATATTCTTAAGGACTCTGCTGGCACTGAGATTGTAAACGCAATTAGATTAGTCTATAAGGGTGAGAAGTATATTGATAAATCCTTGGTGGCACTTCTTTTCTCAGACATAAAAATTAATGAAAAGAAGCCATCTAGCCTTTTAGATGAGCTTTCAAAAAGAGAGATTGAGGTACTCTTGAAAATATCCAAAGGACTTAGCAATAAAGAAATTGGAGAACAATTATACCTTTCTGAAAAAACTGTTAAAAATTACACAACGAATATTTTTAGAAAGATAAATGTTGGAGATAGAGTACATGCTACAATTCTTGCATTAGAAAATAATATCGAAGAATATTATATAAAAAAATATGAGGCAGAAAACTAATAGGCACATAGGGACTTTGGTCCCTGTTTTTTTATGACTTTTTTACTTATTAAATGTGACTTTTGCAATCTGCCAAACTAAAGTAGAGGGAATTATAATAGATTCAAGAAGATAAGAAGAAAAGAAATTTCAGGGGAGGAATTAATATGCTACAAATATTCAAGAGATTTATATTTAATAAATTAAAAGAGGAAAAAGGACAAAGTATGGTCGAGTATGCTCTAATAATAGGACTTGTAGCAATTGTAGTTATTGCAGTATTAGTTCTACTTGGACCAGCAATAGCAGCGAAATTCCAGGAAATTATAGATAATCTTGGCTAGGAAATAAAATTAAATTGATTTGTCCAAAGTGCTCTAATCATAGAAAAATGATTAGAGCTTTTTTGGAACACTTAAGGACTTATATTATCAGTATAAAAGTAGGTGGTTATATTGAAAAGCATAAAAAATCAAAAGGGCCAAGCATTAGTAGAATTTGCAATAGTGCTTCCAATTCTTCTAATGTTAGTCATGGGTATAATACAGTTTGGAATGATGCTAAACTCCTATCTTGCTATTGAAAATGCTTCAAGAGAAGGTGCAAGGGCTGGCATTGTTGGAAGTACTGATGCTGAAATTGAGAGCTTGATTATAGCATCTTCTCCTAGCCTGAATCCAGCTGACTTAACAGTTTCTTTAACACCCAGCGAAGCTAATAGAAGGTCTGGAGATACACTTACTGTAACAGTAACTTATAATTATAAATTCACCATCCCAATCATAAGCAGTCTTTTTAATAATGGGAAAATGATAACTGGACAGACTTCCATGAGGATTGAGTGAGGTGATTGGTTAATGAAGAAATTGGGCAGTAAAGGTAATATTTCAATAATATTATGCATAATAATTGCAGCACTATTTGGGTTTACTGCATATGTAATTGATATTGGCATGGTTTATATAGAAAGAATAAAATTATCTAATGCAATGGATTCAGCGGCATTAGCTGCAGTACTTGAACTTCCAAATGGAGATGTTAAAGCAGAGGCTGTAGCTATTGAGTATCTAGAAAAAAATAATGTAGATCCAAATCTGACTAAGATAACTATTAGCGAAGATAAAAAAAGTGTTTATATAGAAGGACAAAAGAATGTAAAACATGCCTTTGCTCAAATAATAGGTATAGGAAGCAGCAATATAAAAGATAAAACAAAAGCTGTTATTGGACCTATAAAATCAGTAAAAGACGGTACAAGACCCTTTGCTGTAGAAAAATACGATTTTTCCTATGGAGATTTAGTGGTGCTTAAAGAAGGTGCAGGGGATGGATATCACGGAAATTACGGTGCAGTTGCACTTGGTGGAACAGGAGCAAGTGTTTTTAAAGAGAATGCCATAAATGGATACAGTGGAACTGTTTCAGTAGGAGATTATATAGATACAGAAACTGGTAACATGACAGGTGCTTGTAATGATATTAAACAGTATATTAACTCTGAAAACAGTACCTTTGATAATTTCCAAAGAGATTCCATAAGGCTATGGACATTACCTTTAGTAGACACTTTAGTAGTAGATGGACGAAAGCCAGTGCTAGTAGTAGGTTTTGCTCAGTTTTATGTGGAGAATGTTGCTAATAAATCAGGGAAAATCGAGGTCACTGGCAGATTCATAAAATATGTTTCAAATTCTCCAGTTGATTTAAGCTTAAATGATACAGGTGCCTACGGTGCAAAGCTATCACAATAAAGGAGCATAAGGAGGGCAATTATGAAAAATACAGGACAAAAGTTGATATTAATATCTTTTGCTTTAGCATTAATTGCTGCTGTAGCTATTTTTATTTATTTGCAGTCTTTAAAATCAGAAAAGGAAGTAAGCAAAAAAACAACTATTATAGTAGCAGTTGAAGCAATACCAGCTAGAACTCTTATTGATAAGAAAATGGTTAAGGAAATTCAGGTGGATGACAATCCTATTTTTGCAGATTATCTAAAGGATTCTTCAAAGATTATTGGAAAGTATACAAAGGAAAGCTTTGGAAAAAATGAAGGCTTTCTTACTAGTAAACTTGTTGATAAGGGAGAAGAGGAACTTAGCTTAAATATAGATAAGAATCATAGGGCAATTTCCATAAGTACCACAGGGGCATCGGGAGTTTCAAAGTTGTTAAAACCAGGTGATTATGTTGATATTATTGCCTTTGTAGGTGAAAAAAAAGAAGGGTCAAAGGTAATTAGGCCAGATAAGGCTAAAATTATACTTCAAAACATTAAGATACTAGCAGTTGATCAACAGCTTTCTAGAGAGGCGAAAGTAAATACAAATGCTAAAAGCGAGGATAAAGAAAAAACTCAAACAAATTTCTTAATAACTTTATCAGTTGAAGCAGCAGATACTGAAAAGCTAGTGTTTGCTGAGAACATTGGAAACATCAAATTAGCCTTAAGACCATTAAAGGAAGATACAATTATCGAAACAAATGGAGTTACTTATGAAGAATTATTTGCTAATAGTTCTAAGGAAAGTGAAGTTAAAAGTGATGAAAAGTATACAAGCTATACAGTGAAAAAAGGAGATACTTTAAAAAGTATTAGTAAGAGATTTTACGGCATTGAAAGCAAATACAAAATTATAAGGGATGCAAATAATATAAGCGATGAGAATTTAATATTAACTGGGGAAATAATCAAAATTCCAACACTACAAAAGTAGGGGGATGAAATAATGAATAAGATTAAAGTATTAATCGCAGATGATGTTGAGGAAACTAGAAATGTTATAAAAAAATTACTAAGCTTAGAAGAAGAGCATATTGAAGTGGTTGGAGAATCAGATAATGGAGAAGAGGTACTTAAGCTTATTCAAAATGCAAAACCGGATATAGTTTTAATGGACATAAATATGCCTGTATTAAACGGTTTAGAAGCCACTGAAAGAATCACTATGGAATACCCATCTGTAATGGTAATTATTATGTCCGTTCAGGCTGAAAATGAGTATTTAAAGAAGGCAATGTTTCATGGTGCTAAGGAATATATCATTAAGCCCTTTAACTACGACACCTTAATAGGCACTATAATAGCAACCTATGAAAAGTATAAGGAGATACAAGTAAAGTTCAAGGGAGCTAATATAGATGAAGTAAGAAATTCCAAGGTTATAGCCTTTTTCAGCTCAAAAGGCGGGGTAGGAAAATCTGTTCTATCCCTTAATACAGCCATTCTTTTAAGTAAATCAGAAAATAAAAAAATACTTCTTATAGACATGGATTTTCAATTTGGTGATATATCCATGATGGTTAATCAACATAGCAAAAAGACTATTCTGGATGCAATAGAGGATGGACAAATAGATTCTTATGAGAATATCAAACCATACTTATTCAAGTATAAAGATAATTTTGATATACTGTTTGCTCCTGAGAAACCGGAAGCATCAGAATATATAACTAAAGAAATAGTTGAAAAAATAATGAAGGCTTTAAAAAATCAATATGATGTAATCATTGTAGATACGGGCATAAATTTCAACGATAGTACTCTTTATGTTTTAGATATGGCAGAAAAAATATTTATGATATCAACTATGGAAATTGTAGCTCTTAAGAATACAAAATTAGGACTTAAAGTAATGGAGTCTCTGGGATATGAAAAAAACAAGGTTAAGCTTGTTATAAATAGATTTAATCCTAACTATGGAATAAGTAAAAAAGAAGTAGAAGACGCCTTTGAAGATGGCATTGTTACATTTATACCAGAGGATGAGAAGCCTGTAATTATATCTATAAACAAAGGAATGCCTTTATGTGAAGATAAAAAATACTACAAACTTAAAATAGGTAAGGCAATTGAAGAAATGAGCAAGAAATTAATCAGCTAGGGGGGAGTAGTATGTCTCTTATAAGACGATTAGAAGAAGCAAATGTAGATAAGAAAGCTAATAATCAAAATGAAAAAAAAGTAGATCCTTACTATGAATTAAAAGCAAGAATTCAAAACAGGATTATTGAGGAATTGGATATAGATTTTAATGAGATTTCAGAAAACAATGAAGACATAAAGAAAAAAATTGATTATATAGTTACAAAGCATATTGAAAAAGAATCATTAAATTTGACAAGCAATCAAAAGAAGAAAATAAAAGAAGAGCTAATTGATGAGAGTATAGGTTTTGGTCCAATTACAGGTCTTCTTGCAGACAGCAAGGTTACAGAAATTATGGTTAATGGTCCCGACCATGTGTATATTGAAAAAGGCGGAAAGCTTGTGCTTACTGATGCCAAGTTTAAAAATGACAGTCATGTGCTGCATGTTATTAAGAAAATAGTAGCTCCAATTGGAAGAAGAATAGATGAAAGCTCACCAATGGTAGATGCAAGACTTCCTAATGGCTCAAGAGTTAATGCAATTATACCTCCACTTGCAATTGACGGTCCTTCTATAACCATAAGAAAATTTGCAGAGGATCCTTTCAAAATAGAAGATTTAATTAGTTTTGGTACCTTGTCCCCTAAAATGGGAGAACTGTTAAAGTACTGTGTACAAGGAAGGCTCAATATATTTGTTTCAGGTGGTACAGGAAGTGGTAAAACAACTACATTAAATGTACTTTCTTCATTTATACCTGAAGATGAAAGGATAGTAACTATTGAAGATTCAGCAGAGCTTCAGCTTTCACAAGAGCATGTAGTAAGACTGGAAACAAGACCAACAAATGTAGAAGGTAAAGGAGAAGTTACGATTAGAGACCTAGTTAAAAACAGTCTAAGAATGCGTCCAGATAGAATTATTGTAGGAGAAGTTCGTTCGGGAGAAGCTTTGGACATGCTTCAAGCTATGAATACTGGTCATGATGGTTCTTTAACAACAGGTCACGCCAATTCCCCAAGAGATATGCTATCAAGAATTGAAACCATGGTACTAATGTCGGGAATGAATCTTCCTGTTAAGGCAATCAGGGACCAGGTAGCTTCAGCTATCGATATTATAATTCAACAATCAAGACTTATGGATGGGAGTAGAAAAATAACTTATATAACTGAAGTTCAAGGTATGGAAGGAGATGTAATTATCCTCCAAGATATATTTAAGTTTGAGCAAAGGGGAACTGATAACAGAGGTAAGGTAAAAGGAGAATTTATTTTTACAGGTGTAGTACCAAAGTTTGTACAGAAGCTAAAAGAAAAGGGAATAAACATACCAATAGATATTATGAGGTAGGAGGTGGTAGCTTATGGTATATCTTTTAGCAATACTGATTTTTTTACTAACCTGGTGTCTAATTAGCGCTATATTACTTTTTGTATTTAACAAGGAAAAACCTATTGATAAGCTTAAATACTTTGATGAGGATTATGCCTTTAGTGAACATTATAAAAATAGTAATAAAAGTAAAGTAAGTGTATTTAAGATCTTATCAACTTTAGTTCCTACCTCTAGATTAAATAAAAAGAAAAATAAAAAGCTGGAGATTGAGCTTATGAAGGCAGATTTACCTGTTACAGTAGAGGAGCTTTTGGTTATAAAGATACTTTCTTCTTCAGCTTTTGCATTTTTGGCATTTGCAGTATTTAAGGATTATTTTATTATTATCCTTGTATTTATTGCAATATGGAACGTGCCAAGATTTATAATAAAAAAGAAAAAGAAAGATAGAATTAAATTATTTGATAGTCAGCTAAATGAAGGTATAACCATAATATCTAATTCTCTAAAGGCAGGTTATTCTTTTCTCCAGGCTGTAGCTGTAGTTGCGGAAGAAACCAGTGATCCATTTTCAAAAGAATTTAAGAAACTCCTTAAGGAGATGAGTTTTGGTATATCCGAGGAGGACGCTTTAAAAAATTTACTTTCTAGAATGGATTCACAGGATTTAAATCTAATGATGAATGCCATTTTAATACAAAAGGATATAGGGGGAAACTTATCTGAAATATTAGATAATATATCTGAAACCATAAGGGAGAGACAGAAACTAAAAAATGAACTTAAAACTTTAACTGCACAAGGAAGGCTATCAGGTATTATTTTAACACTTATACCGGTTTTCTTAGGTTTAACAATCTATCTTTTTAACAAAGAATATATGATGCTTTTGTTCACAACTTCAATAGGCATATCTTTGATGGTAGGTGCCGTAGTCAGTGAGTTTTTTGGATTATTAATGATAAGAAAAATAACACATATAGATATGTAGAGGGAAGGTGAGAGCATGCTTTATGTTATAATCTTTATATTTTTTTTATCAATATTCTTTCTTCTATATGGTATTTTAGCCTTTTTAAGTAGAGACAAAATGGAAATTAAAAATAGGCTTAGTCAGCTTAATGAACTAAATACTGCAGATAAAGAAAAAGAAGAAAACAAATCTTTTGCTGAAAGAATCTTAAAGCCTTTCTATCAAGGCTTTAGTAAAACTATACTGAAAATAACTCCAAAGCATAAGCTTGAAATGCTCAGCAAGAAGTTGGAAAAGGCAGGAGTTTTAAAAAATACTACTATAGGTAAATGGCTATTTTATAAGAGCATGATGGTTTTAGTTTCTTCAGCAATAGTTGGATTATTATCTTTTGCAGTTTCTAAGGATGGTTTTAAGACAATAACTATTGTCTTAATTGTAGCTGTAGCCGTAAATTATTTTTTCAGCTTTTATTTATCAAGGAGAATTGAAGATAGAAAAAAGAAAATTCTAAAGAATTTACCTTACACTTTAGATTTAATTACTGTCAGTGTTGAAGCAGGCTTATCCTTCGATGGAGCAATTGCTAGAGTTATAAATAACATAAACGGTGAAATTTGCGATGAATTTTCCAAAAGTTTAAAAGAAATTAGGATGGGAATAGAACGTAAGGTAGCCCTTAAAAATATGAGTGATCGCTGCGATGTAAAAGAACTTTCCATGTTTGTTACTTCTTTAATTCAAGCAGATGAATTAGGTGTAAGCTTAAGTAGAGTTCTCAGAATAGAGTCTGCAAACCTTAGAGAACAGAGAAAACAAGCTTCTAGAGAAAAAGCTATGAAAGCTCCTATTAAGATGTTGTTTCCATTAGTACTTTTCATATTTCCATCTATTTTTGTAATTATTCTAGGACCAGCAGTTATTAGAATGATAGATATTTTTGGCAAACAATAGAGTAGGTGATTTAATGATAAAAAATCTATTATGTAAATCAGCGGTTATAGGTGAAATATTTATAGCAGATAGCTTTATGAAAAGATTTTTAGGGTATATGCTTCAAAAAGAACCTCATTATGAATCTATATTATTTAAGCCTTGTAACAGCATACACACATTTTTTATGAAATTTCCCATTGATGTGTTATTTATCAATGAAAATATGGAAGTATGCAAAAAAATTGATTGTCTTTGCCCAGGAAAGATAATAATGCCTGTAAAAGAGGCTGTGATGGTCATAGAGGGTAAAGGGGGAATGTTTAAAAATATCAGTGAGGGAGACAAAATAACAGTAGTTTAAAATAAATAATATGCCCACTTAAAAAACTTCTTAAGAATTGTGATTCTTAGGAAGTTTTACTTTTCTATCAAGAATTATAATGTAAAAACTCATGAAATACCAAAATATTGCTTCGACGTAAGTAAAGGAAGCTTCTGATGTGGATATATGTAATAATATGGTTTATAATCTATATATAGGTTAAATGCTAATTTGCTTATATAAAAATACTATTTTAGAGTTGATTAAAATTCATTTATTTAGGAGGAAATATTATGGGAGATTGGAATTCAGTGCAGTACCTAATGTTTGGAAATGAGCGGACACAGCCAGCAATAGATTTAGTTAATCGTATTTATATGGACGATCCTAAAAAGATTATAGATATTGGATGTGGTCCAGGAAATAGTACTCAGGTTTTAGCAAATAGGTTTCCTAATGCTTACATTCTTGGAGTTGATAATTCTCTAAATATGATTGAAACAGCTAAGAGGAATTCTCCAAATCTTGATTTTAAGATTTGTGATGCAGGTAAAGATTTATCAATGCTTGATAATGATTTTGATGTAGTTTTTTCAAATGCTTGTATTCAATGGATACCTAATCACAATCAACTGTTGAAAAATATGATTGGGTTACTTAAAGCAGGGGGAATATTAGCAGTGCAAACACCAATGAATTATAACGAACCAATTCATAAAATCATTGGAGAAGTTTCAACTAATGATAAGTGGAAATCAAAATTTATTAATCATAGAATTTTTTACAACCTTATACAAAGTGAATATTATGATTTGCTTTCAGAAATTTCATCAGAATTTTCTATATGGGAAACTATATATTATCACAAGTTAGCTTCACATAAGGATATTATGGAATGGTATCGGGGTACAGGATTAAGACCATATTTAAATGCTTTATCAAATGAAGATAAGATAGTCTTTGAACAAGATATTTTTGATAGAGTTGGAAAAGAATATCCTGTTCAAGAAAATGGGACTATTATCTTTAGATTCCCAAGATTCTTTTTTACAGCAAAATCAAAGAGGATATAAATATCATGGTTGAGTATGGAAGAAGTATACGATGGTTTAATAATTATACAAGTCAAGTATCCTAAGTGCTTGCATATATCAGATAAGCACTTTAGTGTAAAGCATGAGCACCTTCCAATAGGAGAAGGGGAGCTGGACTTTAAGCTAATTTTTCAAAAATATTTAAAAGGATACCAGGGCAAGATTATATTTGAAGTGGTTGATGAGGATGAGATAATAATTAATTCTAAAGATATAATTCAAAATTGCAATTGCCATTAGAATGCAGCCTGAGATTATAGAAAGAATAAATAACGGTCCCACTGAGGAATATTTTAGAGAATATAATCGAATAAATGAGAAACTAGATAGCATTGTTATGTCATGTGTAAAATATATTGAAGCTAAAGGATTTAATGCTATTGGACAAACTACCACATTTGTGACAAGTGATGATAACTTAACTACATCTTTGCCACACAAAACAGTGGCAACACGTGCAGGATTGGGGTGGATTGGGAAAAGTGCTCTTTTGATAACGCCTCAATATGGTTCTGCAATTAGGCTTTCTTCAATAATAACTGATATGCCTCTACCAATTGATAGTCCTATTAATGAATCCAAATGTGGAGATTGTATTAATCATACTTTTGAACCACTTAGGTCGAACAAAGTAGTTTTTATAAATAAAAAGTAATATTTTTTAGTTTTAGTGTAATAATAAGTTTTGTGATACTTAAACAGGAGATGATTTTAATGACAGTCGGTTCAAAAGTAAAGCAAACATTAGCTAGTTTAAAAGGAGCTGAAAGTATTCTAAGAATTTATTCTGTACAAACCCAAAATGAAGAAGAAAGAGAAGTTTATAATGAGGCATTGGAAACTGCTGAGGCAATTATCAAAGATTTAGATTCAAGAATGAAAAAACTAGAATACGAGGAACCACAATATAAGGGTTAGTAAGCGAGGAATATTATGGTTAATGGAATTACAATGATAATAAGAGCATCTATTATATTTTTTTTAACACTATTTCTAGTTAGGTTACTAGGTAAATCAAATCCATTAAAAGCAGCAGCTTTTAAATTTGTTACTTATATTGTGATAGCTATTATTGCTGCTTTAATTTCAGCAGGCATAATTACAAACCTGGTCTTTGGAGTTATCGCTCTTGGGGTATGGACTCTATTTACCATAGCGATAGATTATTTAGCTATCAAAAGTAAGAAATTTCATGATTTAATAAATGGAAAAGAAACCATTCTTATTAAAGATGGCAAGGTGATGGAAGAAAACTTACTAAAGGAAAGGTTGACCGGTGAAGAGCTTTTAAGAGAACTCCGATTTAAAAGTGTATTTAATCTAGCTGATGTTGAATTCGCAGTTATGGAATCAACAGGTGACATAAATGTATTATTAAGAGCTGAAAAAAAGCCAGTTACAGCATATGATCTGCAAAAGAAAGTCAATCCATCTTCAGAACCACAAATTGTGATACTTGATGGCAATATAATGGACGAAGGATTAACAAGCAGAGGGCTAAATAGAGAATGGTTGAACACTGAATTAGAGAAATTAGAGGTTATTCTAGAAAATGTTTTTATAGGACAGATTGATTCTTCGGGCGATTTATATGTTGATCTTTTTGACGATTCAGTTCAGGTTCAGGTGCCTAAAGTGAAAGAATTACTTTATGCTAACCTTCAAAAATGCCAGGCAGATTTTATGTCTTTTTCATTAGAGACTAAAGATAAAAAAGCAAAAGCTATGTTTGAAAAAGATGCAGATAAATTAATGAAAATTATAGAAAAATTAGAACCTTACTTATTGCGATAAAATACTAATCGTATTTGAAGCTACTTAGCATTGAAAGGGGGTGAGAACATGACAGTAGGAACTCAAATGCAACAAGCTATCGCTGGAGTTCAAAGTGCAGCTGCTACAATGAAAACTTTTGCTTTAGGAACTCAAGATAAACAAGCAAAACAAGAGTTCGAACAAATAGCACAACAACTTGACTCAGCGTTACAAAGCTTACAACAAAGACAACAATATATCGAACAACAAGAGCCACAATATAAAGAACATTAGTTATAATATATTCGATTAAAACATAATTAATTGAATAGGTTAAAAAAGATAAAGATATATTTCTTATAATATAATAAAAAGCTGAAATTAAATTTCAGCTTTTTATTATATTATAATTTTTTAGAGTCTAAGTAGGATCTATTTTCAAGGGCAATCAACAAGGCTACATATCATAGGATTATTTTTGTTTGGAGTTTTAACTTTATCTATTTCATATAGCTTAAAAAAGAATAGATCTATATCCAAAATAATTCAATTCTAGTTAAATCAGAAACCTAGATGAAAGCTATAATTTTTTATCAGTTTTTTAAATTTATAAATAAGAATAAAAAATATAGTAATGTGGGAAAGTAAGGATAAGCGTTAATTAAAGGTAATTGGAGGTATTCGTATGTCAAAGATAAAAGAAAAAAAGTTAACCCCTCAGCAGAAAGATTATCAGGATTTTGCAAAAGTGAGAGAACCTAAAAGGCCAGTTGTAAAGAATTGCATTAGGGCTTTTTTGGTTGGTGGCTTAATATGTGTTTTAGGACAGTTAATTCAGGTTTTTTATATTACATATTTTGGCTTTAACGAAAAGAATGCAGGGGATCCTACTGCGGCAACATTAATAATAATTTCTATATTACTAACAGGCTTTGGTGTTTACGATCATATTGCACAATGGGCCGGTGCAGGAACTGCAATTCCTGTAACAGGATTTGCAAATACTATGGCTTCTGCGGCGATTGAACACAAGAGCGAAGGCTATGTACTAGGAACAGGTGGAAACATGTTTAAATTATCAGGTTCAGTCATTACATACGGAGTTTTTTCAGCTTTTGTTGTTGCAATTGTAAAACTTACTATTGAATGGTTAGGGGGTATGTAAATGTTTCAAGGTAAACAATCATGGATGTTCAATTCAAAACCGGTAATAATTTCATCAGCAACGGCAGTAGGTCCTTTTGAAGGTAAGGGTCCGTTAAGTAATGATTTTGATATAATAAATGAGGATATCTGGCTTGGTCAGGATAGCTTTGAAAAGGCAGAAAAAGTACTATTAGAACAAGCGTGTAGTAAGGCAATTGAGAAGTCTAATCTTAAGAAGGAAGATATTAGTTTCTTCTTAAGTGGTGATTTAATGAATCAAATTATAACCAGTAGTTTTGCAGCTAGAACATTAAGTATACCTTATCTAGGTGTTTTTGGAGCCTGTTCTAGTGCTATGGAAGGTCTAGCAGTGGCGGCACAATTAGTTGATAGTTCAAATGCTAACTATGTACTTGCTGGCGCAGCAAGTCATAATGCATCTGTTGAAAAACAATTTAGATATCCAACAGAGTATGGTGGGCAAAAGCCTCCTACAGCACAGTGGACTGTAACGGGGGCAGGTGCTGCTCTTATAGCAAAAACAGGAAATGGCCCTAAAGTAACTGGGGCCACAATAGGTAAGGTTGTAGATATGGGGCTTACAGATCCTTTTAATATGGGGAGTGCCATGGCCCCAGCTGCCGTAGATACAATAGAGGCTCATTTTAGAGATTTCAAACGAGATATTAATTATTATGATTTAGTAATTACAGGAGATCTTGGTGCTGTTGGTCATAGAATTGCAGGAGATTTACTAATAGATCACGAGATAAAAATACCAGAAGAGAAATTTGCGGATTGTGGCTTACTAATATATAGTGAAGAACAGCCTATAATAGCTGGAGCTAGCGGATGTGGGTGTTGTGCCACAGTTACTTATGGACATCTTTTAAAGAAAATAAGTAATAGAGAGTTTAATAAAATTTTAGTAATAGCAACAGGAGCGTTACTATCTCCTTTATCGTACCAGCAAAAGGAAAGTATACCTTGCATTGCTCATGCTGTTGCAATAGAAAATTAGATAAGGTGGTAATGCTATTATGGATAAACTAATATGGGCATTTATAATTGGTGGAGGAATATGCGTTATTGGACAAATTTTGATGGATGTATTTAAATTAACTCCTGCTCATACTACCTCCAGTTTAGTAGTAGTAGGGTCTATACTAGGAGGATTTGGTTGGTATGAAAAGTTAGTAAAATTTGCAGGAGCAGGAGCTACAGTGCCTATTAGCAGTTTTGGAAACTCGCTTGTTAAAGGGGCGCTGATGGAAGCTCATAGTTCAGGTGCAATTGGTGTTCTAACTGGAATATTTGAAGTAACAAGTTCAGGTATCTCTTCAGCAATTATTTTTGCATTTTTAGCTGCATTAATATTTAAACCAAAAGGATAGCAATAATAGAGACTACTGTAGCTCTAGGAGTATATAGATTAATTAAAAGCTGAACTAATAAGAGGCTTGAATATTGAGAATATGGCTGCTTGTTTTACTTAGGAAATAAATTCAGATATATAAATGACGAAGATAGAAATAGAGTTATTGCTTTGCTAGAAAGAGCTTGCTTACCAATTGCAAAATGAACACAATAATCTTTATCTCATATTATAATATTGATTAATATTTATAAAGAGATTTTTTATGTTTTATTGCCCTTATGCCAGCATGATGAACGACTATTATAGAGCCAGACAGTCGAATTCCTACATTAGAATATTCCACGCCTCCCCAGATGCACCACCAGTAGATGTTTATGCAAATGGAAATCTTATAGCAAAGAATCTTACTTATAAGGAATTTACTCAATATATACCTGTTTCCACTGGCAGCTATAATATTACGGTTTACCCCTCAGGACAAACTACAAACCCAATAATAAATTCAAATATTTATATTCCTGAAAATGCTGTATTTAATGTAGCAGCAATAGGAAACCTCCCTAACATTAGCTTATATACCATTCCTGAACCAACTGCTGCTCAGAAATTTGGCAGGCCTTGTATAAGATTTATTCATCTTTCTCCAAATGCACCAGCTGTTGATATAAAATTGTCTGATGGCACAAAGGTATTTAATAATGTAGGTTACAAGGATATTACAGATTACGCATGTGTTCCTTCTGGAACCTATACTTTCACAGTAAGTCCGGCTGGTACTAATAATGTATTATTGACTGTTCCCAATATTAGATTAGAACCTGATAATTATTATACAATTTATGCAGTTGGCCAAGTTGGAAAGGATCCAACCTTGGAAGTTATTGTAGTACCAGAGCCAAGGCAGTAATATAAAGGAAGAGAATAAAATAATAACATCATTTAACAAAAAAATTTTTGTACAGCTTGGCTTGAAAAGATAGTCAAGCTACTTCTTGTAAAAGATATAAGAAATGTTTTATAAATTTCTTATATGAAACCTAATATTTATTTTGATATAATAAAAATAAAAAAATTTAAGGAGCTAAAAAATGGAACTAAGTGCTTTTAACTATGGAGCTAATGCCATTAGCTACATAAAGAACGGAAAAAAATACGGTATGATATGCGCCTGGGCAATGCAGGCGGATTACGATAAGATTTTAATGCTGCTGGGAGCTCAAAGTGTAACTGGAAAAAACATTAGTAAGGGCGATATCATTGGAGTTAGCTCATTAAATGAAAATCAGAAGCATATAGTGGATACATTAGGTGACAACCATTCTGATGAGACTGACAAGTTTACAAATATCAAATATACAATTGAAGATTCTGCAATATTAATTGATGATGCGAGCAATGGTATGATTGTGGAAGTGCTTGATGTATTGCATCTGGAGGGAATTGAAAAAGATAATTTAATCTATGGACTTGTAAAGTCATTTACAAGCAATGATTCTAAAAAATATTCTTTATAAGATTAGAAAAAATTCCATACTAAACGTACTAAAAAAGCAGCTGCACCTTACGGTGTGGCTGCTTTAGCTTTAATAATTGATGACAATAAGTTAAATTAATATTTCTTCAATTAAGTTTTTTAAATTTTTACTCTCTTCGAAGTCAGGGTCTAGAGATAGAGATTTTTCTATGCACTCCAGGGCTTTTTCAATTTTCTGCAAGTTGTAATTGCATAGTGCAATTTCATAATATATAGCTGCATCTTCACCGTAAAATTCTATGGAAGACTCAAAAAGCTTAAGAGCATCACTATCATAGCCAAAATAAGCTAATATTGTACCTAAATAATAGGCTAAATCTCCATCTTCTCCAATAGGGAAATAATGATCCCAAATATTATATATTACGGAGATCAGCTCGTATTTAGGGAAATCCTCTTCATTTGCTATTCTTTCAAGCAATGTATTATAGAATTCAAGGAAGGTTCTCCCATCCCAAACTGTAAATCTTAGAAAGGTCAAAAGCTCTTTTGTAGTAAGAGACTTATTTAGTGGCACAATGCCTTTCTTTATAATATAAAAATCATCCGGTCCAATGCTTTCAATAATCTCATTATAAGCCATTTCAGTTTCTATAAAATCATGAGAACTCTGACTCAATAAAAACAAAGACATATTTACATTTTCATGTTCATATATACTGTGTATTGCTTTTCCACCAAGCCCCTTAAAGTATAGTTCTAGGGCATGAAAGTTGACAGTCATAGATATACATCCATGCTTTGATAAATATGGATGATAGTTTTTGTACATAGCTTCCTGGTTTTTATAGCCTTTATCAGCAGAAAGCATGATTATGTCATCCTTGAAGAGCTTTTTTAATCTAGCTATGCATCTTAAAGCAATTATAGGCAGGGAAAAGGCCGTATCCTCCAAATGCTTTTTATAGTGTAAGAGGATATCATTAAAATTAGAATCTTCGTAATAATCATTACCCTGTATTTGCTTGTCTGTATAGTAATAATCTAAACCTGCAAGTATGGATTTATCTGAAGGATCAACTTCTTCACCTAAAGAGGTAATTGTAATCAGCCCTTCAAAAAGTTTACCTTTATCTACATAAAAAGTATCTTGGGGAAGACTATCAAAGGTATAATTAGCGAATAAGATTAATGGATTTTTTAGCTTGCCTTCTTTGAGCATTTCACCACTATTTCTTAATCGAATCTCTTCATCATGGGTCATGTCGAAGGTTGCACAATCAAGTACTCCACTTTCAAAATAAGGTTTTAGAAAGCTGTGGTTTTGCCAATATTCAATGTTCCTATCAGCAAGATCCGTTACTATGTATTTAAACTTTAATCCCTTTAGTGAAGAGTTTTCGATCATATGTAAAAATCTGTTGAGAAAAGTATATGTAAATCGCCCTACACCCGACGCAAGCTCCATTATGTATATGGTAGTGTTTTTATCAAAGCCTTCCCTTGATGCATAGTCTCTAAAGTACCCAAATACGGTTTTAGCATATAGATTTGCAATATAAGGATTCGTCGTTATATATTGAGGTACAATTCCCTTAATCCATGCTTCTGGACCTTGATTTGCAAAGAAATCCGTCTGTAATTTCCAAAGCATAGATTGTGATAAAGGCTTTTCGGCTTCAATTATAACTCCAGAATTCTCCGAGGTTTTTAAATTATCGGCTTTATTAATATTATATTTTTGAATTTTTTGTTTCAAAATGATTCCTCCTAAGTTAAAATAATTAGTTTCAAGTGACTCAACTAGTTATCCTCAGTATTTATTACAATAAAAACATCATACCATAGGACTTTGAGTATTTCTATAATCCCATCTGCACTTTTAATTACATCCACATTATGTTCAATTATTATAACCGTATTCCAACTGTTATGTAACTTAAAAGTTATATTTTATCATAGTTTATATATTTTAAATTAAATTGTATGGTATAATTACAACGGTAAAAAAGATAAGGAAGTGATAGTAGTGAGTTTAAAAAAGTCAGAGAGCATATGTCCGATTTGTGGACAAGACAATAATTGTAAACATGGTCAAGGTGGTTGTTGGTGTGATACAGTTAAAATCCAAAAGTACGTCTTAGATTTAGTTCCAGAAGATAAAAGAGGTAAAGCTTGTATATGTAAATCTTGCATAGAAAAGTATCAAAAATGAGATTAAAAGATAATTTTTATTAATTGTATAAAAGAAATTATACAAAATTGAAAAGAAATGTTAAAAATAATCTTGTTTTATGGCATAATAAAAATAAAAAGAGAAGGAAGTGATTATGGATGGGACAGCCACTGAAAAAGAAACATGGTGACTATAGATATAGTGATTATTTAAATTGGCCTGAAGATGAAAGATGGGAATTAATTGATGGGAATGCATATATGAGCGCAGCACCTTCTAGGAGGCATCAAGAGATACAGGTGGAATTATTAAGGCAAATTTCAAATTATCTTATGGGGAAGGACTGCAAGGTATATGGTTCTCCTTTTGATGTAAGGTTTGCTAGAAAGGATGATTTAGATAATGATATTAAGGATGTAGTACAACCTGATATAACAGTTGTATGTGACAGATCTAAGCTAGATGATAAAGGGTGTAAAGGAAGCCCAGACTTAATAATTGAAATAGTATCTCCATCTACTGCTTCTATTGATTATATAAAAAAGCTATCACTTTACGAGAAAAATATGGTTAAAGAATATTGGATTGTTCATCCAACTGATGAAATAGTAATGATATACAAGCTGAATGCTCGTAATAATTATGAAAGAGCAGAAATCTACTCAAAAGATGATGAGGTTAGAGTTGGAATTTTAAGTGATTTAATAATAAAAATGGACGAAGTTTTCAAACAAGATTAAATAAAACAATAAAATTCTCATGTCAGATAACAAAAGATTGCCGTTCCCCTTAGCTGGAGGATGGTACTTTTTATATTATATAGAGTAAAAATATAACTAATAATCAAGTTATAGGCTATTGATAATATGATACAAGAGAATATAAATGAGAAGCATTTGACTATTCAATTTGTGAGGAGGGTAAGCCTAATGAACAGAATGAACATTATTTGTTTAGGCGTGAAAGATATGGAAAAGTCAATTAGATTTTATAGAGATGGTCTTGGCTTTAAAACGGATGAAAAAAGCAATAATCCGGAAGTAATATTTTTCAATACGTCTGGAACAAAACTCGAATTATATCCAGTTGAATTATTGGCAAAGGATATAAATGAAAATAATCCACCTAAAATCAATACTGGTTTTGGAGGAATTACTCTTGCATATAATGCTAAAAGCAAGGAAGAAGTATGTGATATTATTGAACTTGTAAGAAGTGCTGGAGGCAAAATCGAAAAAGAGCCTCAGGATGCATTTTGGGGAGGTTATCATGCCTATTTTACTGATCCTGAAGGATACTATTGGGAAGTTGCTTGGGGACCTAATTTTACTTTTGATGAAAATGGTATGTTGGAGTTTTAGCAGGACATATTCTTAAATTTCTCTAATGCTATTTACTCTTACAGGTTGTACTCCTAAAGAAAATAAACTAACTGGTGATGAAAAAATAGCAGAATAATATGTTAAGAAGCAATAGCTTATAGTAAAGAAGCAATAAGAAAGACTAGATTTCTAAAGAAAATGGGGATTTCAGATAACAAATTATTTCTGCCTGCCTTGGCTGGGCAGTTTTTTTATATAATTCAGTATAAATATTCTTGCAAGTTTTTTGTCTATAAAAAATAACTCACATAATTTATAATTTATATATGTTGTTTCGCTAAGAACTAAAGTAAAGAGTTAAAGGAGGGCGTTCAATGTTCAGCGATTTTATGAAACACTACAATATAATAAGAGCTATACTAAGAGATGTTTTTCTATATGGATGCTTTTCCAGAGATGACCTAGAAGAGAAGAGAAAGCTAAGTTCGAGAAAGATAAGCTATGAAATGAGAAGGATACAGCAGTATGTGGAAGCAGAGTTTATAAGGACTGATAGGGATGGAAGAAATAAGCTTTTAGCCCTTTCCTATGACTCAATAAGAAATACGGAAAATTTTTTAGTTAAAACCTACATGACAAAGAGCTTCACTCAATCAGATTTAATATTATATTTTAATCTATTGATGCTTTTACGCTCGGAGGATAAACTAGTTTGTTTCCGTGAAATAGAGGAAGGACTAATTGGCAGAGGGAACATTTCTTATGATAATATAAGCAGCAAGACGGTGGAAAGAAAGATTGATGAAATGTGCAATAAGCTAGGAATACTAAGCTGCGAAACTATAAAAAGAACTAAGCATTATGCTATAGCTGAAGATATGTTTAAAGAACTTGATAATAAAGAGATTGAGGAACTCAGCATTGCAATAGCCTTATTTAAGAATATTTTCTTTCCTGTAACTGCTGGATATTACTGTGAGCAAAGTTTAAAGGATTATGCAGCTTATGAAAGAGACATGAATTTTGAGGTAAAAGACTATTTTCAATATAAGAATCTTCACTTTCATCCCGTAATTGAAGAGCATATTCTTTGGGATCTATTAAAGGCAATACATGAAAGAAAATATATTTACCTTAATTATAACTCACCAAAGATTGAATACAAGGATGCTCCTAAGGAAGCATTAAGGCCTTATAAAATCCGCTATGATATAAATTGTGGAAGGTTTTATCTGGTGTCCTTTGCAAAGCAAAATAGGTGTGTAGTGTCTAGGCTCGATAGAATAGAGGATGTTGAAATATGCAAGAAAACCTTTAGTAGAAATAAGTTTGAAGAACTTTATAATTGGAATTTTATACATAGTTGGTCAACTGTAAGCTTAGCTAATAATCAAAGACCAGAAAAGATAAAGCTAGAAATAATAATAGTAGAGCCTCAGGAAAATTATATTATTGAAAGAATAAGAAGCGAGGTGCAGCTAGGTACAATTAAGAAGATTAGAGAAGGCTGTTATCATTTGGATATGATTGTTAATGATAGTCATGAAATGGTTCCTTGGATAAGAAGTTATTCAGGTTACATAAAGATTATTCAGGGAAGAGTAATAATTAAGAA
Organism: Clostridium homopropionicum DSM 5847; assembly: GCF_001263795.1. GTDB lineage: Bacteria > Bacillota > Clostridia > Clostridiales > Clostridiaceae > Clostridium_H > Clostridium_H homopropionicum. The sequence continues at coordinate 63,911 of NZ_LHUR01000027.1, read as the reverse complement.
AATTGCAGAGGATTGGAAGGAGATGCTTGAAAGCTATGGAGCTATTTGATGAAGTTAAAAATAGATACCTGCACATCATATTTAAAGTGCTTAATGAATGTGAAAATGGCCTCTCCCAAAAAGATATTATTAAAATAATTGAGGAAGAAGAATTTCAAGAAAAGATAATTGGCAGTAACTTCAAGACCTTTGAAGGACTTCTTTTAAATCAATATAAAGAATTAGAAAACTTTAATCTGCTTAAGCTAGAAGATGGACTTTATTTCCCTAATAGTAAGGGAAATAAAAAGCCTGTATTGCCGGTTAGGCTTACAAACATAGAAAAGACTTGGCTGAAAAATATGTTGGAAGATAAGAGAGTAAGGATTTTATTAAAGGATGCCACTATTGCAAAGCTAAAAGCTGCTCTTAAGGATTTTGATGCTCCAAACATTAATGATATCATAGATAATACAAACACATCTGTGCTACCAGGTCTTGCAAATACAGAGCAATATGAAGAAAACTTCAGAACACTACTGAAGGCAATTATAGAAGAAAAACCTATAAAGTATTGCAATAATGACAGGCTTGGGAATAAGTATTGTGATAGGCATGCTTTACCCATAAGATTGGAATATTCTATTAAGGATGGAAGGTTCAGAGTTTCATTATACTCCTTGGATGAAAATAGATCAATAATGGCAAATATATTTTCAATGACCGATATTGAGATAAAAGAAGATCGAAAGGCTGAGATTAATAGAAATGAAGTCATAAAGCTCCTTCATGAAAATAGATATTCAAAAGATCCAATTATTCTTGAGGTAACTGATAAGAAGGCAGCTATGGAAAGATGCTTTATGAGTTTTTCGGAACTTGAAAGATATTCAAGGTGCATTGAAAAAGATAAATATGAGATGAAGCTTTTCTATTACACCTTTGAAGAAGATGAAATAATAAGAAAAATATTAGCTTTAGGGCCATATGTTAAGGTTGTATCTCCACAGGGCATCAAGGAAGAGATAATTACAAGAATAAGACGAGCACTTGAATTAAATGGCTGTGATATTTTAGAAGAGGATGGAAAAAAGATGATAGAAATAAAGGGAAAACACAATACTGCAAGAGTTTTTACAGATAAATTGGAACCAGAAGTGATCTCTCAAGTAATTGAGTTATGCAATCAGGAATTTTGCAAGGATAGTAATATTGCAATAATGCCTGATACCCATGCTGGTAAAGGGTGCGTAATAGGGTTTACTGCTGATTTAGGCGATAAGGTTATTCCTAATATAGTTGGGGTAGATATAGGCTGTGGAATGACCACTATAGAACTTGGAAAGCTTGATATTAATTTAGATGAATTGGATCACGTTGTTCGAAGGAATGTACCTTCTGGTACATCAGTACATGAAGGCAGACAAGTAAAATTCCCAAAACTTCAGGAACTGTTCTGTTTCAGAGAATTATCTGATACAAAGAGAATCGAGAGAAGCATTGGAACCCTTGGTGGAGGGAATCATTTTATTGAATTGGATAAGGATGATGAAGATAATATTTATCTGGTAATTCACTCTGGAAGCAGAAACCTAGGAAAGCAGGTAGCGGAGATTTATCAAAAACTAGCTATAGATATTTGTTCCGGAAAAGAAGATTATTATGAACAAAGGGAGAAAATCATATCAGATTATAAGAAAGAAGGAAAAAGGAAGCTTATACAAAATGCATTGAAGGAACTTAAGGCAAAATATGAAGGTATGCTTCCTAATTATCCTAAGGAATTATGTTTTTTAACTGGAACGTATAGAGAAAAGTATCTTAATGATATGAGTATTTGTCAGGAATATGCTGCGTTAAATAGAGAAGCTATGGCAAGTGCTATACTAAATAAGCTGCTTAGGAAAAAACTTAGTGACTTTGACTATTTCCATACTGTGCACAACTATATAAACTTTAAAGATAACATCATAAGAAAAGGAAGTATATCAGCTTATGCAGGAGAGAAGGTTTTGATTCCTTTAAATATGAGGGATGGAAGCATAATTGCCTTTGGAAAAGGAAACGCTGATTGGAATTATTCTGCTCCACATGGCGCTGGAAGACTCATGAGTAGAAGCAAGGCTAAGGAGAACTTAACTTTGGAGGAATTCAAAAAGTCTATGGAGGGGATATACACTACCTCAGTAAATTACTCTACCCTTGATGAAGCACCAATGGCCTATAAGCCAATAGAAGAAATATTAAACAATATTCAAGAAACTGTAGAAATACTGAAAATTATAAAGCCAATTTACAACTTCAAAGCAGGAGAGTAAGAAGTATAAGGAGTCAAAGGGTAATTTGGCTCCTTTATTTTTTTATTCAATTTAAGTAAATTATTGCAAGTTTTTTGTCTGTAACTAGTTATCTAAAGAGATTATAATAATAGCATAGAAACAAGGGCAGTGCATATTTGAGTTACTTCGTTTGGGTCGATGGTGCCACCGGTTCGATTCCGGTTTCACTCACTTAGTGAGTAAATAGCTCAGTTGGTAGAGCACATAATACTTGAATAGCTTTTCTCCCTCAAAGTTTCTAAAATAAAAGCTCGGGTAGTGAAGGAAAGTGTTACTTCTTGGTAGGGATTTTTGATCCGCAGTTCGAATCTGCAAATACACGTCCAATTTTCTCCCGAGCGAAAATTTAAAAAATGAAGCTTAAGTAATTATACTAGGAGGTGTTACAATGTCAAAATTTAATTGGATAAGAACAGAGAAAACTTTGAATATATCAGGTCATGAGGCTTATGAAATGAAAAGTAAAGAAAAATTGGTTACACAGGTGTTAACTAGTTTGTTTAATGAAGATAAATTTTACGGAGATAATTCAGAGACCTTGGTTCAAACTGTTAGGGAAGTTATAAAGGAAGATCCAAGATTTGTAGCAAACCTCTGTATATATGCAAGGAAAGAAATGCATTTAAGGAGCATATCTCATGTACTAATTGGAGAGCTTGCAAGATTTCAGTCTGGAAAAGCTTATGTTAGAAGAGCCATGAACAAAAGTATTGAAAGAGTAGATGATATGACTGAAATACTGTCATATTACATTAATACTTATGGTAAGCCAATACCAAATTCTATGAAGAAGGGGCTTTCTGATAGACTATCTACATTTGATGAATATCAATTAGCTAAATACAACCGAGATGGTTCGGTTAAGATTAAGGATATAATGTGCATAGTGCATCCTAAGGCAAAAGATGAGAAACAGAATGATATGTATAAAAGATTACTTGAAGGTAAACTGGAAACTCCAATTACATGGGAAACTCAGCTTTCAGCAAGAGGGAATTCTAAGGAAGTTTGGGAAGAACTTATTGAAAACAAGAACCTGGGATATATGGCTATGCTGCGCAATTTGAGAAATATAATAAAGGCTAATGTATCAAATATAAATAAGGTATATGAGTTTTTAGCAGAAAAGCATAACGTTGAAAAGAGCAAGCTACTTCCATTTAGATATTATTCAGCCTACAAGATGTTAATGAGAGAAGGAATAGGTACTTCAAGGATTTTCGATACTTTAGAAACAGCCATAAAGCATTCTACAGCAAATATTGAAAAGCTTTTAGGTAAGACTCTAATCTCTGCAGATGTATCTGGTTCAATGAATTGTCCTATAAGCAAGAAAAGTAATATGACCTGCGCTGAAATAGCTGTTCTAATGATGGCACTGGCTAATTATATATGTGAGGAAACTATAACAACTACATTTGATACTAACATTTATATGAGCAATTTATCAACTTCAAATGGAATAATAGCCAATGCTAATTCTATAAGGGTACAAGGTGGTGGCACAGATATTTCTTTGTCAATAAGGTACTTACTACGTAATAAGATTTTTGTAGACAGAATTATAATTCTATCAGACAATGAAATAAATCGTGGCTATAGAGTAGTATGCCAAAAGTATGTAGATGAGTACAGGCGTAAGATTAATCCAGAGGTATGGATTCATGCTATAGATATGCAAGGCTATGGAACGCAACAGTTCTCTGGAAACAAGGTTAACTTAATAGCCGGTTGGAGCGAAAAAACGCTAGATTTTATCAATAAAGTAGAGCAAGGAAGAGACAATTTAGTAAGCAAGATTGAGAATTACTATTTTAGTGAGAACTTTATATCTTAACACATTTAATGGTCATCAGTTTTAATTGATGGCTTTTTATATTTGAAAATGTGTAATATTATGATTTATAATCGATTTATAGAAGGATGAATAATAGATTATCTAATTTATATGATAAAAATAGAAAGCCTCTAGGGAAAACTCATAAAATAGAACAGTTGTGTCACGACAGGCTATTAGTTCTAACAGTTATAGAAAGATTATTATTCGGATGTAAGTGTTTTCAGTAAATGTGGTAAATCAATAGCAATAAACTATACAGACAGCCTAATAGGAAAAGAATATTCATATTTAAGGACTGATGCTTTAAAGGATTTACTTGAACATATAAAATAGGTTATAAAAAGGAATGATTAAAACATGAAAATTATTGAAGCAACTTTAAAGGACTTTAATACAGTACATGAAATTGTTCATACAACAATAACTAAGATTTATCCACTTTATTATCCAATAGATGTAGTGCAATTTTTTCTTAATCATCATTCTATTGATAATATTAAAAATGCTTTAGCTGTAGAATACATATTACTTATTGAGCTTCAGGGAAGAATTATTGGAACAGGTTCAATTTTTAAAAATGAAATTAAGAGAATGTTTATTCTTCCTGAGTTCCAAGGGAGAGGATATGGATCAGTGTTATTAAAGGAACTTGAGCATAATGCAGAAAATGAAGGCTATGATACGATTATTCTAGATGCTTCACTGCCTGGCTATAGTTTATATGAAAAAAGAGGATATACATCTGTAAAATATAATAAAGTTGTTACACCGAAAGGACATGTACTTTGCTATAATCAAATGTTAAAAGCAGTTAAAAACTCAAATTTTTTAATTGATTACAATAATCGTATATTCACTTCAATTTCAAATAGCGATAATGGCGAAGTTTCAAATAAAACTATATTTAAATATAATCAACAAGATAATATTATATGGGCAGAGTATTTTGGTGGAGAAATAGTTAAAGGATATTTAATAGGAACTTCAGATATAGACGGTAAGCTTGATTTTTGTTACCAACATATAAACACGGGAAAACAAATTCGAACCGGTAAATGTAATTCCACGCCAGAAATTTTGAATGATGGACGAATTAAATTGTTTGAAGAGTGGGAGTGGACAAATGGTGATATTTCTAAGGGCAGCTCAATTATAGAGGAAATCTAAATATATAAAGCAAGTCAACAGCTGTCTAAGCTTCTAGGATTGGAAATTCGAAATGTTAGCTGCAATTCCTAACAAAGTTTTATAAAATGCTTTTAAATCAAGTAATTCATAGAAATTGAAAAGTTAATATCCAAATGAAAAAGGAGGGCTTATAATGTCAGAAGTAGCAAGGTTGATAAAGTATGATGAACTAGACCAATTGTTATGCTTATATAAGCAATTACATCCTGAAGATCCAGACGTACAGGATAATAAGGAATTAAAAAGCGTTTGGGATTCAATATATAACGATCCAAATCAATATTATATTGTTATCGAAGTAGACAGTAAAATAATTTCTTCATGTAATTTATCTATTATAAAAAATCTCACTCGTAATTTACGGGCGTATGGATTAATAGAAAATGTTATTACTGATCTAAATTATCGAAAAAAGGGATACGCAACAAAAACATTAAATATGGCGCTAGAAATTGCAAAAGCCAATGATTGTTATAAGGTTATGCTTTTAACTGGGTCAAAAAAAGATGAAACACTAAGATTTTATGAACAGGTAGGATTTATTAAAGGATTAAAAACAGGCTTTATCAAAAATCTTTAAGGAAATTAATTTAATGCTGCAATATATTTTGAAAGGGAATTCTAATATGCATGAGAGAGTACATATAAAAAAATTAATATGTATTACAATAGTAAGTTTTATTTTATTAACATTAATGAGTATTCGATGGATACCATTTAATTTTCCAACAGCATCATGGTATATGGTATTATATTGGCAAGTTCGAGAACAGTTATTTAGTACACATAAATATTTTTATGTATTTTTATTTATATCATTTATATTAGGACTTTTATTTTCTATAAGATTAAAAGGTATATGGGGAAAAATTCAAAAAATGGCATTTTACTTTATTGTATTTATTTGGATTTGGATAATGTATTTTGAGAATTCAGTTGGTTAATATTTATTTAAATTATAAGTTAATTTGAAATGTAAGGGGGATTTAATTATATGCCATTAGTTAAAGTAGAAATTATTAAAGGGAAAAGTGCGGAGTACAAGAAGGCGGTTCTGGATGGTATTCACTCAGCATTAGTGGAAGCTTTTAAAATTCCAGATTATGATAGAATGCAAAGATTATATGAATTGGAGAAAGAGAATTTTGAAATTGCTCCTACCAAAACAGAACAGTTTACTTTGATTGAAATAACTGCTTTTAAAGGAAGAAGTTTAGAGGCTAAAAAGCGTTTATATGCTACAATTGTAGATAATTTAGAAAAAGAACCAGGCATAAAAGGGACAGATATAACAATTGTAATTCATGAGCCATCTTTAGACAATTGGGGTATATGGGGTGGGAAACCAGCCAGTGAAGTTAATTTAGGTTTTAAAATTGATGTTTAGTCAATGGAGATGAAGGAATAGAAATATATACAATTTACAGAATGTATTTTAAAGAAAAGAAAAGGATATATTCATATGGACAGTATATTAGCTGAAATACAGAAAAATGTGTATCATAATAAAAATTATGTTGTTGGGATAGATGGGGGAACTGGTGCAGGAAAATCAACCTTGGTTCATAGTTTACAATGTCAACTTGAAAAATTAGGATTAAATACTATAACATTACATATAGACGACTTTATACATAAAAGGAATGTACGTTATGATAATTCAAAAGAGGAATGGCTTTGTTTTTATAATTTACAATGGAGGTACGACTATTTAACAAATGAAATTCTAATTCCTGCCAAGACTAATCAGGATATAAATAAAAATATAGAAATATATAATAAACAAATTGATGAATATAAAAATATTTCTATAATAGCTAAAGCACCCTATATTGTAATTTTAGAAGGAATTTTTTTGCAAAGAAAAGAGTTGGAAAAATTCTTGGATTATACAATTTTTATTGATATTCCCAGGAAGGAAAGATTAAAAAGGATATTGATTAGAGACACATATATAGGTGATGCGGAAGAAATAATTGATAAATATGAACGAAGATATTTTCCTGCTGAGGATTATTATATTAAAAAATATAATCCTATGAAGAGTGATGATATAATATATAAAATTTCAGATTAAGGGGTATTAAGCATTCTTAAAACTAGGGGGTAATTTATATGAATATGGATAATGTTAAAGGCATTTTATTTGATTCTGGGCGTACTCTTAATGTTCCAAGAACAGGACGTTGGTTTATTGCAGCTAATTTTAAAAGAATTATTGAATTTGCTTTAGTAAGGAGATAAAAAGTGGATAAGTGTGAAAAAGCAATAGTAACAGTTTCAGACAGATGAAGATGAGCGATATATTGTATTATTGTTTAAGACCGATAAATTTAAAGGTACTTTAACTTCTTCTGATGAAGGAGAAATGAAATGGATTGATAGAAACTCATTAAGTGATTATACATTAGTAAGTGATTTTATGGATTTATTAAAAGTTTTTGATTCGGATTTTTATAGTGAATTTATGTATGAGCGCAACAAATCAGGTGAAGATTGGTTAATTAGATTGTATTAATTACTCGCATGAGTAAATTCTTGTGACGCAGTTGTAGTAATCTACTAGGTAAAAATAATTTCTATAATAAGGATGAGAGATAAAAATGAGTAATTTTCATGTTGAATTAAAAAAAGTAATTGATGATTCTTATGATGTTGAAATTGGATTTAATCTTATCAATAAAATGATAGAAGATCTAAAGAATGGCTTAGTAAAAGGGATAAATAAGTTTGCAATAATAACTGATAGTGAAGTTGAAAAGTTATATGCAAATAAAGTATATGAGCAAATAAAGAATAGTGGACTTCAAGCTGATTTGTTTATGTTTCCAGCAGGAGAGAAAAATAAGACAAGAAGAACAAAAGAATTTATTGAAGACAGTATGTTAGAAAAGTCATATCGTAGAGACTGTTGCATTATTGCAGTCGGTGGTGGAGTAGTTACTGATTTAGCTGGTTTTGTAGCAGGTACATATGGAAGAGGTGTTCCTTTTATTAACTTTGCAACGACACACCTAGCTGCGGCAGATGCTTCAATTGGTGGGAAAACTGCGGTTGATACAGATCTTGCTACTAATCTAATAGGTTTAATAAATCAGCCAGTTAAAGTGTATATAGATATTGCAGCTTGGAAGACGTTACCTAAAAGACAACTTATAAGCGGATTAGCAGAAACCATAAAACATGCTTGTATAGCAGATAAATCTTTTTTTGAATTTATTGAGAATAACTTAGAAAGCATTTTAAATTGTAATTTTGATGCATGTGAGCATATAGCAAAAAGAAACTGTGAGATAAAGTATAATGTGGTTATGAATGATGAAAAAGAAAAAAGCCTTAGGGAAATTTTAAACTTAGGACATACTGTGGGTAGAGCAATTGAAACTGTAAGTGATTATAAACTGCTTCATGGAGAAGCATTATCAATTGGTATAGTGGCACAGGTTAATTTAGGAAATAAACTCGGATATATAAATGACGAAGATAGAGATAGAGTTATTACTTTGCTAGAAAGAGCTTGCTTACCAATTACAATACCAGATTATATAGATTTAGAAAATCTTATCAAAAAATTATATACTGATAAGAAAGTTAGAGATGGCAAAATAAGATTTGTATTTCAAAAGGGAATAGGTGATGTTCAAAAATTTGGAAACGACATATATGCTATACCTATTGATGAGAGTGAAATAAAAGAAATACTTGAAAAAATGTAATTATACTAACTATGAGAATACTGTGTGATTGAATTAATTCACCTTTTTATTATAAGGTGTAACAATACTGTATTTCTATTATATATTCTTATATAAAGAATGTTATTTTAGTAATATTTAAGAAATATCAGGTGGCAATTTAATGGGAATAATAATGGTGATTTTTTTATTTTTGTAGTTTACAAAATATTGCAAATCATAATTCTTTTGATAGTTATACTGATCATTGTTCATCAGACAATTGCTGTGATCAGAGCTGTTCAGATAACAATTGTGACTGCGGAGACTCAGATGGAAGCGGTTGTGATTAAAAATAATTTATATAACTTATATTTATAGACAGGAGATAATGAGAATGTTAGATAGAAAAGGTTTTGATTTATGGGCAGATGATTATGATAAGAGCGTAAATTTAAGTGAGGAAAGCAATGAATATCCCTTTGCAGGCTATAAAGATGTATTAAATTATATTTATTCAGGCTAGGGAAAAAGATAATGCTAAGGTTTTAGATATTGGATTTGGAACTGGAATTTTAACTACCCAGCTATATAATTCTGGCTGCAATATTACAGGTATTGATTTCTCAAGTAATATGATTGATATTGCAAAGCAGAAAATGCCCAATGCAACGTTAATAAATTGGGACTTTACTAAAGGCTTACCATATGAAATTAGAAATTATAAATTTGATTATATTATTAGCACCTATGCAATTCATCATTTAAAAGATAAAGAAAAAGTTGACTTTATAAAATCACTTTCTACTTTACTATTTGAAAAAGGGAAGATACTTATAGGTGATATATCTTTTGAGACAAGCAGTGAATTTGAAAAAAGTAAGGAAAAATACAAGGAATACTGGGATAATGATGAAGTTTATTTCATAGCAGAAGAAATTAAAAAAGATCTAAATTATAAATATTTTTATGAGTATACAAAAATATCTCACTGTGCTGGAGTATTAACTATTTCAAACAGATAAATTTAATGAATAATAAGGAGCTATATTTAATGAAAGAAATGAAGGTTAATAATGAAAAAGTATTAATTAGAAAGGCTAAAAAATCAGACGCTAAATCATTAATAGAATATCTTAATGTAATTGGTGGTGAATCGGATTTTTTAACCTTTGGAAGAGATCAGTTCGGGAGAAGTATTGAACAGGAAGAAGAATATATTGATAATTCCTTGAAAAAGGAAAATGCATTATTCATTATAGCAGAGGTAAATGGGAAAGTGGTTGGAAACTTAAACTTTTCTGGAGGAACAAGACAGAGAAATGCTCATGTTGGAGAGTTTGGCGTAAGTATACTTAAAGCATATTGGGGAAATGGGATTGGCGAAGAATTAATAAAATATTTAATTAAATGGAGTAAAAATTCTGGATTAATTAGAAAAATTAATTTGAGAACTAGAACAGATAACACGCGAGGCATATCTTTATATAAGAGGCTTGGCTTCTTAGAAGAAGGAGTTTTAAAAAGAGATTTTTTAATTAATGGTGAGTTCTATGACTCTTTGCAAATGGGATTAATAATCGATTGAAGCATATTTTAAAAGAAAGTTTAAGATAGACATTATATATTTATAATACGAATTCTAATATAAAACATAAATTAGGGAGAAAGAATTATTATGGAAGATAAAAAAATATATTTTGCAGTTAAAGCTTTTATACTCAACGAAGGCAAATTTTTGATTATGCATAAAACAGGAGTAGAAGAGAATGTCTGGGAACTACCTGGAGGAAGAATGGAATTTGGAGAAACTGCTGAAGAAACTTTGGAAAGACAAATATTAGAGGAGGCAGGTCTTTTAGTTACTCCGATTAGAGTTTTAGATACTTGGAATTTTCTGGCTGAAAATTATCAAATTACAGGAATTATATATCTATGTAAAGCTAAAAATTATGAGGTTAAAGTATCATACGAACATGATAAATATAAATGGATTGATGCAGATATTAATTCTATAACCGATATGCACAAAGTTTTTAGTGAAAAAATGGCAAGATGGAATTGGAAGAATGTTAATTTTGAACCAGCTATAGGTTGAATACATATGAGACAAGCTGAAGATAAGAAAGTGGGAAGATAGATATGAAAACATTGAAGAAACCTTGTAAGTTAAACCGTGGAGATAAAATAGCATTAGTTAGTTTGTCATGGGGAGGTGCAGGTGATGCCGATATACTATGGCGCTACAACCAAGGGAAAGAACGCCTTCAACAGGTTTTTGGCTTAGAAGTTATTGAAATGAAGCATACTCTTGCAGGAACAGAATTTATATATAATCATCCGGAAAAACGAGCTGAGGATTTAATGAATGCATTTCAAGATAATTCAATCAAAGGTATTATTGCTTGTATTGGAGGAATTGAAAGTATACGTATGCTACCATATATAGATTTTAATATCATTAGTAATAATCCAAAGATTTTTATGGGATATTCTGATAGTACAACAACGCATTTATTTTGCTATAAGGCAGGTATATCAAGTATTTATGGGCCAACTCTATTGGTTGATTTTGCAGAAAATGTGTCAATGAATCAATATACTATTGAATATCTAGAAAAAACATTGTTTAGTTCAGAAGCCATAGGAAAAATTGAACCTACATTGGAATGGACAAGTGAATATTTGCCTTGGGAAGAAAAAAACAAGTTAATTCAAAGAAAGTATAAAACCAATCATGGCTATGAGCTTTTACAAGGCAAGGGAATTGTGCAGGGGCATTTAATTGGAGGGTGCTTTGAAGTATTAGATATGCTTCGAGGAACAGAAGTTTTTCCGAAACTTGAGGATTTTGATGACTCCATTTTATTTTTAGAGACATCAGAAGAAAAACCACCAGCATGGTACATTGAATGTGGACTAAGAAACTATGGTATTAACGGAATATTAGACAGAATAAAAGGTATTGTTTGGGGCAAGCCTCAAGATGAAGAATATTACGAGGAATATAAAATGGCAATAAAAAAGGTTATGAAAGAATTTCATAAAGAAGATCTATCTATTCTATATAATATGAACTTTGGCCATACAGAGCCTAAAATATGCCTTCCCTATGGTGCTTTAGCAGAAATTGATTGTAATAATGTATCATTTTCGATTTTAGAAGCTGCAGTTATATAAATATTGATGCAAAAAATTGAGAGGTAATTATGATAAAGGTAAATTTTTATGATTTAAATGAGGAATTGAATAGCAAGCTTTTATATGCAGTCATTATGGCAAGATACAAAGGGAAATGGATATTTGTAAAGCATAAAGAGAGAACTACATGGGAAATTCCAGGTGGTCATAGAGAGGAAAATGAATATATTAATAACGCTGCTTCCAGAGAATTATTTGAAGAAACAGGAGCAAAATGTTTTGATATTAAGCCAGTATGCATTTATTCAGTAGATAATGGAGAAAGTGAAACATTTGGACAACTATTCTGCGCTGAAATTACGCACCTTGAAGAATTACCCGATTCTGAAATAGGCGAAATTAAGTTGTTTGATAGTATACCTAAAAATCTTACTTATCCTTTAATTCAGCCCCATCTATTCAAAAAGGTAGAAAAGTACTATACACTAGATATTAATAGGAGTGAAAAATTTATATGTCGAAGAAATCAGCAGCAACAATAATTATATTAACCCTATGCCTTTGTGCATCAATATGTATTTTAGGATATAAGAATTTGAGCCTTAAAATTGAGACAAAAGGGGGGCTTGAAACCAGTAGTTTGAGTTATTTATTAGCCGATAATAATGGCGAGTCGGAATATTCTTATTCAGTTGAACTAACTAACACAAATGGAAAGGATATTTTTATAAAAACTATTGAACCATCCATTAATGAGTCAATAAAGAATAAAATATTAAGTAAGGAAACGACAGTTATTGTAAATAAAAATATTAAACCTAATGGTAAAATTCAAGTTAATGGGAAAATAATTATTGATACTAGTGAAATATTTGCGCAAGATATACAAAACCTTATTACTGATATAAAGATTTCAACAGAAGAAACTGTAAAGCTTAAATAGTTTATTATATGCAACTTCAGCTTCAAACAATTATTCTTCAATTAAGCTTTTGGAATGGAATAAGTAATATTTATTTAGCCTTAGATTCAATATTTTGCAATAGTCCTTTACTGGGGGACTATTTTTTCATAGTATTATGTAAAATTGTGGTTTATAATCTATATATAGTATACGAATCCAAGTAGCACCTAAATATATTAGAAGGAATATTTGTATATTATGGAATGGAAGTAATACTAGACAGGAGGATGAATTATGATGTTGACTGTAATGGATATTACAATGACGGTTATTGCCATAGCTTCAATATTAATAATAGTATTATTTGATATTAATAGATATAAGAATGGTCAATACAATTCATTAATATTTAGGTTTAGAGAAGGGTCTGAAGGATGTTTCAAAGAGAGGATAGCATATTTTGTGGTTATTATATCAACTATAATGATTAAAAATATTTTAGCTTATTTCATTTTTTCTTTGGGACTTTTAAGCTTTCTAATAGTGATGAATATATTAAATTTTAAGTCATATAAAATAAAAAAAGATAGAAGAATCATAATCCAAACAGCTATATTTAACATATCAATTTTAGGAGCTTTATTAATATCCCTTCCAAAACTAAGTGCTGGAGTATTAACTATTTCAAACAAGTAAATTTTCACATGACAAAAGTATAATAATTAAAAAGTTAATTAGTGAGGTAAATTGAAATAATGAGTAGATATGAAGTAAATAATTTAATTAAAAATTTGTCACAATCTATAACTTCAAAAAATTCCATAAAAAAATTAAAAGTTTGGGGGATAGCAGCTGTTATAGTAATATTAACTATAACAGTAGGAATATTAGAACACAAGGCAGATGAAAATTTTAAAAATAATGTACTAACCTTAAATGATATAGTTAAAGTGTTTAAAAAACAAAATATATATCTTAAGGAAGGTAAATTGAAATCAACTGATGATTTTGATTTAAAAGGAATAAAACCTTCTATTTATAAAATTGCCGATAATAAAGACACTATTTTAATATATATTTTCAAATCTTTTCAGGAAAGAGAAGAAGTATTAAATGAAACTAATAGATATAGTAACTCATATTCTTTTGAAGAAGTTCCCTATAATGCTAAAAATGCTCTTATTGTTTTCATTCCTTCTGAGATACCAAAGACTGAAGAGGATTTTATAAGTATTTTTAAGACAAGAGAATTAATTTCTAATACTGTATTTAAATTTCTGAATGATGGTAAAGAAAGAGTTTACAAAGGAGAAAGTGAGAATTGGGAAGGAACCTTTACTTTAAGATATTATGAGCATTGGATTGAAGATGAAAATGGACTTCACTATGATAGCTACAGTGCTCAATATCCTAAACTCAAATACAAAAAGACAGATATAGGCAGCGTAGGCCTAATTATCTTTGAATATGATACTACACATGGGAAAGGCAACTTTAACGGACTAGGACTTAATAAAGAAGGTTATGCAGATATTGGCGGCGGTGGTGGTTCAATGCTTGAGGAAAAAGCTGAGATTAAGTATACAATTAAATGGAAAGATAAAGAAGAGCATATAGTGCTTAAAGCACAATAGCTATAATATTTTAAATAATGAAATTTATAAGGAGAGATATTCAATGCAGTTATTTGATAAGTTAATAATCTTTTTTAATAAACAAGATATGTACATTGGATATTCAATAGAAGAGGTAGCTAAGGTAATAAATATTCTTAAAGAAAACAATATTAAGTATGCTTATAAGCTAATGAAACATTTAAGAGACAGAGATATGATAAGTTTTGAAAGAGTTGGAATGAACATGGAGTATGATGCACAATACACTATTTCCGTTAAGGAAAGAGATTATGAGGAAGCAAAATATCTCGTTAATAAGGTATTGCATGAAAAAAATGAAAATTAATATGAGGTGTATAGCATGATAATTGAAAAGACAAATAGATTAACAGGAGACCAAATGGCTAGTATTTTAAATTTAGAAAATGCTGCTTTTAAAGAAGATGCTTTAGAAAATTATGCTTTTTTATCAAATGAAATTAATTTTAATAAGGAACTGCCATGTTTCTACATGGGATATGAAAATAATGAATTAGTTGCTTTTTTAACTACTTTTATTCCAACTTCTTTCGAAGCTGAAATAAAAGCAGTTACACATCCCGAGCATAGGAGAAAAGGACACTTTAAAAAATTGTTTCAAACAGCCAGAGAAACATTACTTGCTGCAGGGGTAAACAAAGTTTTATTTGTTGTGGAACCTAAAAGTAAATCAGGTGCTTCTGTAATAAAAACCTTTGAAGATGTAAAATCACATCATTCTGAATACAAGATGTCTTATAGTAATTCAAAAGCTTTGATAGAATATCCTGAGCTACAGCTTATTCAGGTAAATAATGAAAATAGAGAGATATTTACAGAAATTACTCATGATGCTTTCCCTGAATTAGAGGGAGACAGTAATTTTATTGATGCTGTAATTAATTTTAAAAATAGAAAGGGATTTATAGTTTATAAAGAAGGAGTGCCTGTAGGAGTTTTTGATTTTAACTATAAAGAAGCAAGTTCTTTTCTTTATGGTCTAGGTATTGCAACACCGCATCGCGGAAAAGGATTTGGAAAGGAGCTAGTTAAAGCAGCGCTGATTGAGGGATTTAAAAAATCAGATAAAGTGGTGCTTGATGTGGACTCGGAAAACCCAAGGGCTTTTAATTTATATAAAAAGTGTGGCTTTCAGATTGATTTTCAAGTTGATTATTATAGATATGAATTTTAGAGGCATTTAAAATCTATGCTGTTTAAAATTGGAGGAATTTATGAAAAAGATAGCTAGCCTTGTTATTTTAGCAATAATGATTATTTTAGCTTTTATAATATTTAAATTTAATGATGGTGAAAAAACCATAGAAAAGGCAATAAGTTCTTCAAATCCAATAAAAATTATTTATGAAGAAAAAGCTGATAAAGGAAGTATAGTGTTTTATACAACAAAAGATTGGAATGATTTTTCAACATGTTTCGTAAGAAAAACGTTTAATGTTTATAAATATATATATGGAGGAACGGGAGATGTAAGAGTTTCAGCAAAAAAATTTGGTTTTTCTTATGCATATTATCCTAACATTGAAAAAACACCATTCCCTATATACTTCGGGATTATAGGTAATCCTGAAATTAAGAAAATAAAAGTTATTGAAAAGAAAAGGAATATTGAGGGAGAAGCAAAAATCATTAATGCTAAAGACGAAAGGATATGGCTTATGTATATGAATAAATTCCAAGGCTCAGATTTTGAGATTATTGGGCTTTCTGCAGATGGAAAAGAATTAATCAGAATTAAGGATAATATATCCCCGTGGTATGCTGAACAAAAGCCACTAAAATAGTAAGGAGAAATATGATGGAAGACACAAATTTATTTTTAAAGTTTCCGTTTATTGAAACAAGAGAGATTACTCTTAGAAAAATAGAAAAGTCAGATTTAGAGAATCTTTATCTAATATACAGTAATGAAAACATATTTAAATATAGACCAGGAAAAGCAAAAAAGAATATAGCTACCGTTGAAAATATGATTACTCATTTTGAAAGAGATTTTGGTAAAAAGAAAATCATATTTCTTGGAATTTATCTAAATGAAGATGTGAAAAAGCTTATTGGAGTGGCTGAAATATTTGATTTTGAGGAAAAAGTAAACATGGTCACAATTGGATACACCTTAAATGAAGATTACTGGGGACATGGGTTTGCTACTAAAACTGTAGAAGCATTATGTGATTATTTATTAAACACAGTGGGAGTGAATAGGGTACAAGCATTTGTCATGTCTAATAACATTAAGTCAAAAAATGTGTTGGAAAGAAGTGGATTTACAAAAGAAGGTACTATAAGGCAAGGGAAAATTTGGACAGGAAAAGGGCTTGTTGATTTAGATTTGTATTCATTCTTAAAAGCGGATTTATAATTAAAATGGAGGTAATAAATGATTATTGAAAGCAAAAGAATAGAAGACAAAGGTATAACCTGGACATTGCGATGCCCAACAAAGAGTGATGCAGCTGAATTATCTAAATTAAGATTTAAAATTGATGGAGAAACAGAAAATCTTGATAGGGAACCAGGTGAAGCTTTATTAACTCCAGAAGACTTTGAAAAAATAATCTATGAAGATTCAATAGCGGAAAAAACTTTATTTCTAGTTGCAGAAGTAGAAAGTAAAATTATTGGATTTACTCGCTGTGAAGGAAATAAACTAAGTAGATTCAGACATAAAGCAGAGTTTGGAATATGCATATCAAATGAATACTGGGGTTATGGAATTGGCAAAACACTACTAGAGAATATTTTATTATGGGCAGATACTACTGGAATTGAGAAAATTTCATTAAAAGTGGTACAAGCAAATAGAAAAGCAATTGAATTATATAAAAGGTATGGATTTGTAGAAGAAGGATTGCTAATAAAGGATCGTATACATAAAGATGGTAACTATTATAATACAGTTGTGATGGGAAGATTTGTAGATAAATAGAGGTGTAGAAAATATGGAAATAAGGATAATGACAATAGAAGATTATGAAGAAGTATACCAGTTGTGGACTTCAATAGATGGTATGGGAATGAGAAGCTTAGATGATTCAAAAGAAGGAATTGAAAAATTTATTAAAAGAAATCCTAGCTCTAACTTTGTTACCATTGAGAATAACAAAATTGTTGGTGTAATACTTTGTGGACATGATGGACGCAGAGGTTTTATTTATCATACTGCTGTAAATGAATCATTCCGCAAAAGAGGAGTTGGGAAAGCCTTAGTTGATGCTGTTATAAAGTCAATGCATATAGAAGGTATTAATAAAATTGCACTTGTTGCTTTTGAAAAAAACCAATTAGGGAATAAATTCTGGGAGTCTATTGGTTTTGAAGAAAGGACAGATTTAATATATCGAAACATAAGTATAAATAATGATAATAAATAGCTATGGAAAGTTAAAGGCTATTCCAAGCTGTGGAATAAAGTGATAATATTGTATGTAAAGTTAAATATAAATGAGTAACTGTTTTGCATTTAGAAATATTTATTCAATGGAGGAGAATAGATGGATTTTTTATTAGAATATGAAGATTTATCTAAATATTTATTAGCAAATAAGTATGTTGATTTTGGTAATATAACTATACAAAATAAAGCTAAAGAATTGTTTACAAATGATTCAAATGAAATTGGAAAAGTAAAAATTGCTTTCGAATATGTTAGGGATAAGATTTCACATTCTTGGGATATTCAAAGTGAGAGAGTTACAAGGACTGCGTCAGAAGTATTAAAGTATAAAGAAGGCATTTGTTATGCAAAGTCAATGTTACTTGCTGCACTTTTGAGATTCGAAGGCATACCAACTGGCTTCTGCTATCAGAAGCTAACATTAGGTGATACTCCAGATACGGGATACTGTATACATGCCTTAAATGCAGTGTTTATTTCATCTTTAAACACTTGGATTAGAATTGATGCTCGTGGAAATACAAATGGGAAAAATGCTCAATTCTTTATTGATAAGGAGCAACTTGCATTTCCGATTCGTCCAGAATATGCTGAAATTGATTATCCAACAATATTTGCTAATCCTATTAAAATCACAACTGAAACATTAGAAAACAATACTAACTGCATTGAAATGATTAAATATAAATTGCCTACAGCACTGTAAAGTTATTATTAGGCGGTGTAAGTGTATGAAATTTGTAGCAAATTATGTATCATTTAGTAGAATAATTTTTTCTTTGATTTTGCTTTATATTAAGCCATTAAGTTTATACTTTTATGTAATATATATTATTTGTGGATTCAGTGATATTTTAGATGGTTTCATTGCTAGAAAGACAGGAACGGCAAGTAAGCTTGGGGCAAAGCTTGATTCTATAGCTGATATGATAATGGTAGGTGTACTATTATTTTTGATTTACCCAATAGTAAATCCTGCAAGAGAAATTGTAATTTGGATTATTTTAATTGCCATCATTAGATTAGCTGCGATGATTGTAGCATTAAAAAAATATAAAACCTTTGCGAGTATTCACACTTATGGAAATAAAATTACAGGAATAGTGTTATTCATATTTCCTATATTACTTCTATATATTAATACAACTGTGTTGATGTACATAATTTGCCTTGTTGCAAGTATATCAGCAATTGAGGAATTTATTATTCAGCTTAAATCAAAACAACTAGATTTGAATAAAAAAGGTATACTTAGTAAATCTAAATAAATTAAAGGGGGTGGACAATCATTAATAAATATTATCGTCATTTAGCATTTGCATTTTTAATTGCCATATTACCAACTGTTGCAAATTTTAGCAATGCTTTATACGCTACTAGGTTAAATGCTTTAAATATTATTTCAACAATTCTATTTTTGGTAGCTTGGCTTATTTATGGGTTTTACAGCGGAATTAACAAAAATAAAAGTTATAGTATATTTGTTGGCGCATTTTGGGCTATTAATATTTTCATTATCATTTTTAAACATATTACAAATATAACAGCAGTGTATATTTTCCCAGTATTTTTTTCGTTTGTTCCAATGTATGGTTTATACTATTTTATTAAATCTAACGTTCCAGAACCTATAAACTATTGTATATTAATTTTGCCAATTATATTATTTTCTTTAATTGGATATATTGCAGGATTATTTTATAAAAGAGCAAAGTAGGAGATTACTATGAGAAAAGTATATTTTGTAAGACATGCAAAACCTAATTTTTCAGTTGTTGATGATTATAGCCGCCCTCTTACAGAAGAAGGCTGTAAAGATTGTAAAAAGGTAACAGAGTTTCTAAGTGAAAAAAGTATTACAAAAGTTTTTTCTAGCCCTTATAAGAGAGCAGTTGACACGGTAAAAGACTTCGCGGAGAGCTTAGGCCTAAATATCCATATTGTAGATGATTTCAGAGAAAGAAAGATTAATAATGGTTTGTGGATTGAGGATTTTAATGCATTTGCAAAAGAGCAATGGAGTAATTTCGACTATAAGCTGCCTGAGGGAGAGTGCTTAAAGGAGGTTCAAGAAAGAAATATAAAAGCTTTAATGAGTGTACTTGAAGAAAATATAGATGGAAATATTGCTATAGGATGTCACGGTACAGCATTAAGTACAGTAGTAAATTATTTCAATAATAGGTTTGGTTTAGCAGAATTCGATAGAATTAAAAATATTATGCCCTTTGTTGTTTGTTTAACTTTTGAAGGACGAGATATTATAAATATAGAAGAATTTATTCTTTAGTAATAATGGAGTGTAAAGCAATGACTAGTACAAAATTAGAGTCTAACAGGTTGGTTTTGAAGCCTTTATCATTCGATGAGTTATCATATATTAATGATAATACCCTTGAAAAAATTCAAATCCCAATTGAACAGGAAGCTTTATTAGGTCAAACTAAATTAGCAATATCAAGAAAATTGGACAAAATGAAAAATGCAGATAAAATGGCTCATGAATGGTTTACATATTGGTTAATTATTATCAAAAACAATTATAAAGGAATTGGGTTTATTGGTTTTAAAGGGATACCTAAGGAGGACGGAGGTGTAGAAGTCGGTTATTCTCTATCTCCAGGCTATAGAGAGAAAGGACTAATGACAGAAGCGTTATCTTTGTTAATAAATTGGGCTTCGAAATTCCATAATTGTATGGGAATAACAGCAACTAAAGTACTAAAAACAAATACTGGTTCAAATAAAGTATTAATTAATTGTAAATTCATACTAGAGAGTTCAATCAATGAATATAATAATTATATTTTACGTTTAAAATAGAATATATTAACTATATAAAGGGAGGTTTTAAAATGGAGCAAAAACAATATGTGTGTCCTAAATGTGGTAATATGCAATATGAGTCAGACCAATTTCAAGCAACAGGTGGAAATTTTGCAAAGATATTTGATGTACAAAATAAAAAATTTATAACTATCAGTTGCACAAAATGTGGCTATACAGAATTGTATAAAGATATGACATCTAGTGGATGGAATGTTTTAGACTTTCTTATGGGACGATAATAATACACACTTTTATTTCCTAAGTGTAAATTATATAGAATTTAGTAGTATGAGGGGAAATAAAACCTCCATCCGAGAATTAGGATAGGGGTTTTATTATTTCTCAAAATTGAACTTAAATAAAATATGAATATTAGAATATTTACCTATTAATTAAAATTAGTTGTATAATACATGCTAAGAGGTGAAGACAGGTGAATAATATGCAAGCAATTATATGGCTTTTTCCACTACTTTTTATGTTTCACGATTTTGAGGAAATGATATTTATGCAGGCATGGATAAGAAAAAATAAATCCTTTTTATATAATAAGTTCCCTAGATTATCAAAAAAATTATTCTACCATTTTGATAATATTACAACTGCATCCTTTGCATTAGGAGTAGCTGAAGAGTTCATCTTAATTAGCATAATTACAGTTACTTCTTATATAACTAATAGATATAATTTATGGACAGGCTTATTTATAGCCTTTACTTTACATTTGTTAATACACTGTTTCCAAGCATTAATAATAAGAAAATACATACCTACTGTTGTTACAAGCATTATATGTCTCCCTTTCTGCATTTATATTATTAAGAAGGTTGTGGAGATATTGCCATTAAATATAATCATTTTATATTCTATTTTAGGATTTGTTATTATGGTTATTAATTTAGTTTTTATTCATAAAATTATGGTTATATTTAATCAATGGTTAATCCAATATGAAAGAAAATAAAAACATATAGGATATTTACATGAAAGTATCAGTATAAATTGTGTATTTTAGGGTAAGGGAGATAAGGATATGGGATTTTCCAAAGAATTAATAGCGCCTTGTGGTATAAACTGTGGAGTTTGCATTGCTTACCTAAGAGAAAAAAATAAGTGCAGTGGCTGTATTACCATAGGTACCAATAAGGTAGCACATTGCAATAAATGCAGCATAAAGCTTTGTGAAGAACATAATAAATCTGAGTTCACATATTGTCACGAATGTGAAAAATACCCGTGCCCTAGATTGAGAAGACTTGAGAAAAGGTATGTTGAAAAATATCATCTAAGTGTTATAGATAATTTAAACACCATTAATAAATACGGTATAAGTGAATTTATTAAGCTGGAAATTGAAAAATGGAAATACAAAAACTGCGGAAAAGTATTATGTGTACATAAAAGCTATTGCTTAAACTGCAAAATGGACTACAGATAGTAGTGGCATACAGTGATAATATTTATTAGAGAATATATTAATGAAGGGTAGGGTGCAAATGAAAAAGTTTATTGATTTAAGTCATGATTTTGAAGATAATATGCCAGGGTTTAAAATAAAGAATGAAGATGGTTCGGTAACACAATATACTGCACATATTCATCCTTTTGTTACACATGAACAATCTTTACCAAAATATCAAGGTAAAGCTGCTTTTGAGATAACAGAAATATTATTCCAAACTTCTGTAGGTACTTATCTTGATTCACCATATCATCGTTATCCTGAGCTTAGAGATATTAGTGAAATAAAAATTGATGAAGTTATTCTCGAGGGTGTTGTTATTGATGTACGAGGTATAGAAAAATTTAACTGTGTTGATATAGATGTAATTACAGAGGAATTTGATCTAAAAGGAAAGGCTGTTTTATTCAATTTTGGATGGGATAAATATTGGGGACAAGAAGAATATTACGAATATCCATACATATCTGAAAGACTTATTGAATACTTAATTAATTCAGGCGTAAAAC
The DNA here is from genome assembly GCF_001263795.1 of Clostridium homopropionicum DSM 5847. Taxonomy (GTDB): domain Bacteria; phylum Bacillota; class Clostridia; order Clostridiales; family Clostridiaceae; genus Clostridium_H; species Clostridium_H homopropionicum. The sequence continues at coordinate 40,994 of NZ_LHUR01000027.1, read as the reverse complement.
TTGTTGGGGTAGATACAATTAATGTGGATAGTTCAAAAATAATGGAACGCCCTGCACACACAAGATTTCTTAAAAATGGTATTCTAATAGTTGAAAACTTAACAGGTTTAGAGAATCTGTATGGTAAAAAATTTCGCTTTTTTGCAGTTCCTTTGAAGGCAAAGAAAGTTGCGGCTTTACCAATTAGAGCATTTGCAGAAGTTTTATGATATTATAAATTTGTAGGAGATTGAATCATACCTAGTGTATTTAAGGATTATATACACCCAAATGAATTACTAGAAAATGTAGTTTATCTAGGTGTGACTAATTGATGAGAAGAGGGGATAAAAATGATAAGAGAAGCAATGGAAAAGGATTTAACAGAGATATTAGAAATATATAATGAAGCTATATTGAATACAACAGCAATATATGCTTACAAAGCTCATACTATTGATGAAAGAAAACAGTGGTATGATAAAAAAATGCAAGAAGGGTATCCTGTATTAGTTTTTGAAGAAAGTGGTAAGGTAATGGGTTTTGCTACCTTTGGACCATTTAGAGCATGGCCAGCTTACAAGTATACTATTGAACACTCTATTTATGTTCATGACAAATATAGAAATAAAGGCATAGGAACTGCATTAATTAATGAAATAGTAAGGATTTCTAATGAAAGAGAATTTGCCACAATAGTTGCTGGAATTGATGAAGCAAATGAGAAGAGCATTAAACTGCATGAAAAGCTAGGCTTTAAGTATTCAGGAACTATACATAAAGCTGGATATAAATTTGGAAAGTGGCTTAATCTTGCTTTTTATCAATTAGAGCTTAAAGGTCCTAAAAATCCAGTAGAAGTATAGATTGAATAGGGTTTCGCAGTTTGTAACTAACTTATATCGGAGAAAACGAACAAATAATTGTTTGCACGTAAGGAAAAAAGCCGAGGAGATATTCTAATAATATCTCTTTAGGTTTTTTTATTTTTGATTACATTGGAGCGATACTGTAAAATATTGTTATAATAAATTCAAAAGTCAAATTGATAACTTATCATGGAAGAATTTATCTTAATATATATAATAATTGTGGGGAAATATAGTTTTGTAAAAACACTAATTTAATTACACTAGGAGGTTACTATGAAGAAATTTTTAAAGTATTTTTTATTCGCATTTGTTTTTGTATTACTTCAAGTATCTTTGAACAACATTGTAAATACTGTGGCTAATAAGGAAACTTTTGCTGCTTCTGCAAACTATGTTGAGAAGGAGAGACAATTTCCTATTCCAATGCTAGTAAAAACTGAACAGATTTCACCTAATCAAATCCAAATTAGTTATGATAGAGATGTTGATATGAAGTTAGGAACGAAGGCAACTAATTACTGGATTCAAGATACAATAAATGTTATACCAAAAGGTATAGCTACTCTTGGTAAAAATGATAAAGTTAATGCTAGAAATTCGCTTACTGATAGCAATGTTAAAATAGAATCAAAAAATGGTTCAGCAAAAACATTTGTATTAACTTTTACTGAAGATATTCCGAGTGGGGCAGAGTATAAATTAGTAATTTGTTATGTTACTGTTGAAGGAGCACCTCCTTATAGTGGAGATAATGGAACAGCTACATTTATTGGTAGATAATAAATGCTAAATTGACACTAAAAATAATAAGACATAATACCGTAATATTCATTAACGAATTTTACGGTATTTTTTAATAATCATAAATAATTTGCTTTTTAGTAGAATTAAAGCTTTAATAGTTCTGATACTACTATACCTGATGCTTTTGAGGGAAATAGTTCAAAACCTATGAATCCACCATACTTTAAGGAATTTAATACGTTAAAGATATTTGAAAAATTTATTTCACCTGTACCTGGTTCGTGTCTTCCAGGGACATCTGCAATATGGATATACCCTATATAATTAATGTATTCAATATAGCTAAAGCCTGCTTCTTCTACAAGCTTAAATCTCTCTTCAAAAGGAACTTCAGTAAAAATAGTTTCAATACATACTGACTTTTTCATTTTAAAACCTCCAAAAGTTATTCTAATAACTGTATTATACGATATATTAATTTTATAAAATCATCATAATGCGAAATTAAATTGACTACTTGGGAAAGGGAAGATATTATTGAATTATATTGAAAGGGAAAGAAAGAGTTAATATGTACAGCTTTGATAAAGAGTATGTGTTTGATTCTAGTCACATTAATGGAATGTATTTGGAAGAAAACTTTGGTAAGTACAGCATATCTTCAAAAGTTGGATTTTTCTGCAATTTCGATTTCAATCAAATTTCAAATCAACCTCATTTCCACAACTGTTTCGAGCTATATATTATAACTTCTGGAGAAGGTACTTTTAATTTTGATAAACAGTCATATTATATAAAAGAAGGAGATATATTTATTGCTGATCCAAATGTAATTCATGAAATTAGTGTAAATAATGTTCAGAACATTTGAAGCCTAGAACATTACAGGATTTTTCTATCCATTATTTCCTAAGCGGGCATAGAGTAACTTTAAGCTCACAAAAGCACTTACTAGCGTATTTATTATTTATTGATGCTTATTTCACTGCAAAACGAAGCCGTGGGTTTGCTATTGAGCAAGCATTGAAAAATCTTATACTAGAATGTCTAGATTCCTTATCATTCACAGTTTATTAGGTTGTTTAAAAAGTATATAGGTGTTACTCCAAAAAAAATATCAGCAGCTTCATGTATCTAAGGTAAAAGAATTTGGGAGAAGACGACAGGATATGCTAAGGGAGAAAAATGAAATGATTGAAAAACTAAATTTAAAAAATTTAGAAACAGCTAAACATGTATTGGAATTACAAATAGCCTCATATAAAATTGAGGCTGAAATAATAGGATTTTACGAAATACCTACTTTAAAGGATACAATAGAAAGTTTAATGGAATGTGATGAAGTTTTTTATGGATGCTATAAAGATAATGTTTTAGCAGGAGTAATTTCATATAAGATTTCTGAGAATGTGGTGGATATACATAGAGTTGCAGTACATCCACTATTTTTTAAGATGGGTATTGCGGATAAACTAATTAATTTTGTAGAAGGACTTGAGAGAAATATAAATAAAATAGTGGTGTGCACTGGGAAGAAGAACATGCCTGCTATTGGCTTATATAATAAGAATGGTTATAAAGAAAAAAATGATATTGAGGTCAGTAAAGATATCTACATTACAGAGTTTGAGAAAGTTATTTATGAAGAGTAACAGCTTAAATTTTGAAATAATATATTGGTTTAGGAGTGAAAAACATGAAGGTAAAACAAATTTTAAATCGATTTTATGTAAATGATTTGGAGCAGGCAATTGAATTTTATGAAAAAATATTTAATGAAAAATGCAAGTTAAGATTCAAGTATTCTGAAGCTGACTTAGAGCTTGCACAAATAGGCAATGTTTTAATAATAAGTGGCACTAATGAAGCGTTAAAGCCATTTAGAAGCACACAAGTAACATTTTTAGTAGATTCAGTTGTTGAATTTAAAGATTTCTTATTAAAGAATAATCCTAAGATTATCAGAGATGTAAAGGAAGTACCAACTGGAATGAATATGACTGTTCAGCATTTAGATGGCACTATAGTTGAATATGTTGAACATAAAAATCTGTAATAAAATCTGGAGGATACTAAGAAGATGAAAAAAGGCGATAAATTATTTGTTAGAACAGACTATAAAGTTCAAGGAACAAAGGTTGAAGCAAGTGATTTTAATGATCATGTTGAATATCTAAAAGGCATTTCAGATGAGAGATATTTTATTGGAGGGGGTTTCTTGAATAGAGATGGTGGAATGATTGTTTTTGAAGCTAAAGACTTAGAAGAAGCAAAAGAAATTTCTGATAAGGACCCTATAATTAAAAGAGGTTTTTACACCTATGAATTAAATGAATGGGAGTTAGTAATTATTTCAGATAAACTTTATAAAAATAATTAAAGTTTAAGCTATATAATAAAAGAACAGTGGCGAATCATATAAAAGATATCTTCTTGTAGGAGGAAGTGATGAAAAAATCAATACTATTGATTACTCCAGAAAACAAAGAAATAAATAAATTTAGAAAAAAGCAGGTTAATAACTTTATCCAAATTACTATGCCTTATTTAGCAGGATTTATAGATGAATCAAAGTATAATATATTTCTTTTAGATGAATACAATCAAAGCATACCTTTTGAGAATCAGTTTCATTTAATAGCTATAACAGTGAATACTTCAAATGCTTCACACTGTTATGAAATTGCAACTAGGTTCAGAAATAAAGGAGCCAAAGTTGTTTTCGGTGGTCCACATGCAACCTTGCTTCCTGATGAAGCTATTAATTACTGCGATTATATAATTATAGGAGAAGGGGAAGAAACCTGGCCTCAGTTTTTAGAAGATTTTTATACTAATAAAGCAAAGAAAATATATAAAACTGAATCTATACCTTCCTTGAAAGGTATTCCTATCCCTAAAAGAGATTTAGTTAAAGGACGGTATTTAACAAAGGGAGCAGTTTTCGCCACAAGAGGATGTCCCTATAATTGCAGCTACTGCAACTTAAAACAAATATACTCTAATTCCTTTAGAACTCGCCCAATCCAAGAGGTAATTGAAGATATAAAAAGTATAAATAGAAAGTACTTTGTATTTTGGGATGATAACTTTTTTGGAGACATAGAATATGCAAAAGCATTGATGAGAGAATTAGCAAAGCTTAATAAAAAATGGGCTGCTCAAGTTACCTTGGAAAGATGTGAAGATGAGGAAGTATTAAAGCTAGCTAAAGAGTCTGGGTGTATATATTTTTTTGTTGGATTGGAGTCTTTCTCTGAAATGAGCTTGGCAAGTGTTAATAAATCAATTAACAATGTAAAAGAATACAAAAGAATAATAGACTTAATTCATAGTAACAGAATTTCTGTACAAGCAGGTATAATATTTGGCTTTGATACTGATACAAAGGATGTGTTCAAAGTAACCTTGGAAGCTTGTAATAAATTAGGCATAGACGGGGTTACAGTAAGTATATTGACACCGCTGCCTAAGACACCTTTATATGACCAATTCAAAAAAGAAAATAGGTTATTATCAACGGATTGGACATATTTTAATGGCAAAACAAGAGTGGCATTTAAGCCTAAAAACATGACCTCGGAAGAATTATTTGAAGGATATATGTGGTTTAGAAGAGAATTTTATTCTATGAAGTCAATTATAAAAAGATTGTTGATTTCTAAAACAAATATAGTGCATAATTTTATAGTAAATTTAGGATATAAGTTTTCCATAAAGGAAACTGAGTTTGAGGATCACTTGTAAAAGCAGTTATTCCGAGATAAGAGGAATTTTAGGGATGGATATTTAATTTAAAACTGATGTAGGAACATTTAACTTATGCAATGGGTTAATAAGAATTTCTTTCATGAAATGTATATTTATTATTTATTAGATATAATTAATGGCAAATTAATAATTTAAGGAAATAAATTATTTTTAAAGAGAATGGAAAACATAATCACAATTTTTATTGGCAATATATAGAAAAATTAAAGATTTAAATATATGCACTCTATTTATAAAAAGAATATTTTACAATTACCGAAAGTAATAGATCATATGATAGAGCTGAAAATATGATTTGTATTATTCTTGAAGCAGAAATTAAGAATAATAGTTATATGTAAAAATAAAACTGAATATAGTTAGAAATAAAATATATGTAAGACTTATTTCCACGAAGAGATTCGTGGAATTTGTATTTAATGGGATAAAATTTTATAGGAATTCAAGGGTATATTTTATATAAGAGAATGTTAGATAAATTTGTGAAATAGAATATATTTTGTAACAATAAGGATTATTATGATATAATTTGATATAAAGGAATGTTATGAAATAACATTAAAGAATAGGGTTATTTCCATAATGGGAAGTTATATAATATACGTATTGTGATATATAACTTCTACTAATCATTGAAATTGGAGGATATTATGTATTTAAAAAGCTTGAAAATTATTAATTTTAGGAAATTTGGATCAGAAAATAATACGGTAGAGTTTGTTGATGCACAAAGTTATCAAGAACAAAAGAATTCAAAGGAAATAAATATTGCGCCAACAACTACATTAATAGTTGGAAAAAACAACTGTGGGAAAACAACGATTATTCAAGCCTTGGACAAACTTATAAATGATAATAGCTTAAAGTCTAATGATTTTAACTTTTCATATATAAAAAAATTATTGAATTCATATCAAGCTTCTACTGAAAAATTTGATCTTCCTTTTATTGAATTTATTGTAGGTATCGGGATTGATAAAAATAATACAGATTTAATTACTAATCTTATTCCTTTTATGACATTAGAGGATATAAACAAATCGAAATTGGATATTTTTATTAGGTACGAAGTTGAAGATGCTGAAATATTTATTAATAATATAAAACAATTACTACAAAAAAAATACCGTGATGAAAATTTAATATTTAATAAATTTTTAGAAATAATTGATATATCTAACTTTAAACTAAATTATTATAATAAGAATGGAGAGAGCATAAAACAATTTAAATTAAAAGATTTAATGGAATTGAAGTCTATAAAAGCAAATAATATTGAAGGGGAGAATTGCTTATCTAAAGCATTTAGCAAAATAATTGAATACAGATATAATATCTTGTTGGGAGGAGATAAAGAAAAATTAGAGTCAAAAATTATCGATATTAATAGTGACTTGACAAAAAAATTCAATAGTCATCATACAAAATATATAAATGACTCTTTAGGTCAAGTTGTATCTAATGATAAATTGAAAGTGTTATTGAGTGCTGATTTAACTTTCCAAAGGCTTATGAATAGTTTAGTTAAGTATAAATATGTTGAAGAAAATTTGTATATTCCTGAAAATCAATTTGGCTTAGGATATACAAATTTAATGATGATAATTGCAGATTTGATTGACTATATGGAGAAATATCCAGAGAATTCTTTTAATAGCAAAGTTAATTTAATATCAATAGAGGAGCCAGAAACATTTATGCATCCTCAAATGCAAGAGCTTTTTATAAAAAATATAAATAATGCAATTGCAACTCTTTTGGAAAGTAAGCATAAAAATATAAACAGTCAATTGATAATCACTACTCATTCATCTCATATATTAAATAGCAAAATTCATAGTGGCAATACTTTTAATAATATAAATTACATAACCATCGAAAAAAATTACGCTAATGTAGTGAACTTAAATGATGAAAAAATAACACCAAAAAGTGATACAAAAGAAAATGATTTGAAATTTCTAAAAAAACACATAAAATACAAAGTTTCAGAACTCTTTTTTTCGGATGCAATTATTTTGGTTGAAGGTGTAACGGAATACACGCTTCTGCCTTACTATATTGATAAAAATGACAAATTGAATAAGTATTACATATCAGTTTTTAATATTGATGGTGCACACGGACTTGTGTATCGTGAATTAATAAAATTATTAAAAGTTCCAACTTTAATAATTACTGATTGTGATATAAAAAGGTTCGATGATGAAAAGGAAAAATTTGCGCAAATTTCTAGTTTAAAAGACAGGATTACTACGAATCAAACTATTATCAAAAATAATAACGATAATAGCAAATTGGATGTTTTACCTGAATATATTGAATATCAAAATATGTATATTATTTATCAAGGGAAAATAAATAGATATTATGCTACAAGTTTTGAAGAAGCCTTTATATTAACTAACTACAACAATATATTATTAAATAACGTTTTGAAAAAAATAAAACCTAATATTTATAAAGAAATTATTGTTGGAAATAATTTTTCCAATAATAAAAAGAATTCTTATAAATGGCAATGTAAATTATCTAATGATAAAAGCAATTTTGCAAATGAATTGTTATACGCTTTAATAATCGAAGAAAATAAAGCTGAAATCCCTTTACTTCCTAAATATATAGTAACTGGACTTGAAATATTAGCTAAAAAACTAAAGGGAGATGAATCAAAATGAATCTAACAAAAATATCTTCTCAAAATGAGACAAAAGAGAAAAAAATTATTAAAGTAATTTGTAATTGTGTTGATAAAAAGAAAAGTATAATTTTTAGCTCTGGAGCAGGTGCAGGCAAAACATATGCTCTTGTAGAATGCTTGAAATATGTAATAAGTACTTATAACAAAGAACTAAAATATCATAATCAAAAAATCATCTGTATAACATATACTAATATTGCCACCAACGAAGTTAAACAAAGATTAGGTAATGCAAGCACAGTATTGGTATCTACTATTCATGAAAGAATATGGGATTTTATAAAAAATTATAAAAAGGAATTGGTGCAAATACACCGAGAGAACTTATCGAAGAAAATAGAAGAAATGGAACAAAAAATAAAAACAGCTAAAGAATATGAGCAATATCGTAAACTTAACGATGAACAAAAAAAAGCTTTACAGAAAATAATGAATGAAAGTAAGGATATATATTATAAATATTATAATTTTAATGCTAAAGATTTTAAGAAAGGATTAAATGATATTTTAACTGATTTCCCCGGTATTTTAAATAATGTTAGCAATTTCAAAATAATCATTAATACTATTTTTAAGTTATCAAATTATCATATATGTAAACACAATATTGACGTAAGCAAACCAAGATATACGTCTGTAGAATATAATTCAACCTACAATAGTGATCAGCTTCATAAAATGAGAATAAGTCATGATACTTTATTAGATTATGGTTTAAAAATTATTGAAAAATATGATTTATTAAAACAAATAATTATTGACAAATATCCTTTTATATTCATTGATGAATATCAAGATACTAATGAAAGTGTAGTAAAAATAATGAATTGTTTACATCAGCATTCAATCAAAATTGGGCATGAACTTTTTATTGGATATTTTGGAGATGTTGCACAAAACATTTATAACGAAGGAGTAGGCAAGAAAATAACACAAATTCAATCTGACTTAAAACCAATAAATAAAGAATTTAATAGAAGGTCAACAAAAGAAGTCATTGATATTGCAAATAAAATTAGAAATGATAATATTGTTCAAAAATCTATTTTTGAAGATTGTGTTGGTGGAAGTGTTAAGTTCTATACTGGAAATTCAGACGATGTTAGCAATTTTATAGAAAAATATTTATTTGAGTGGGAAATAACACATCGGAATCCACTACATTGTTTCGTTTTAACAAATAAAACAGTTTCAAAGTATAGTGGTTTTGAAAATTTGTACAATGCATTGAGTGATACAGATACATATAGTGGGTCTAATTATGGCCAATTAAACACCGAATTATTAAGCAATGACATATCAAAACTTGGTGAAATTCCCAGCTTATTATTTAGGATAATAAAATTAAATGATAATATTGAAAATAATAAAACTCAATTAAAAGATATTTTGCCGTCAGAATTATGTATAAATATGAATTTAGAAAACCTAGAAAATTTAGTTTTATTATTAAAAAAGATCACAGGAAATACATTGGGAGAATATGTACAAAATATTTCCCAAATATATTCTAAAGATATCGAAGGAAAATATAAAAAAATAATAGACAGGGTTTTTGATATTGACAACATTTCGTTTGAAACTTTTAAAAGCTTTCTTACCGAAAAATTATTTTCTAATTTAAATGATAGTGATGTAGAAAATGCAAATACAGTTATACAATCATTGTTAAATATAAATATAAACGAATACAAATTATGGTATAAATACATATTGAATGAATGTGATGATAAAATAATTTATCATACATATCATGGAACTAAAGGATTAGAGTTTAATAATGTTATAATAATAATGGAAAATGCTTTTGGGAAAAGTAGAAGTTATTTTGATTTTTTCTTTAAAAATTACACTGAATTAAAAACTCTGAATGATGCAGATAAAGATAAATTTGAGCAAATTAGAAATTTGTTATATGTTTCTGTTTCAAGAGCAATTACAAATTTGAGAATATTATATACTGATGATGTAACAAATTTTAAGAATGGAATTGAAAAGATATTTGGACAAATATACACATATCAAAATAATAATTAAAGTAGTCAAACTTCTCATTATCCATATAACTAGAATTTTAAAATAAAAAATTAAACATATAAATGTTATACGTTTTACAATTTAATCTTTAGATACAAGAAATACTAAAAATTTTATAAATGTTATAAAAAATTATACTATTGAATTCTTAGTAAAATTTTTTATTTTACTTTATGGCAGTATTAAGCCTTATTAAATAGCAAAACAACATCAATAACAATCTATATGGAGAATTTTATTAACATATACAAAATTTTAATTCTGATAAAAAATAATAAAACAAAAACATTTGAAGATAAGACTTCTGATATATCCTATTTAGATAATATCAGAAGTCAAGTAAAAGTAATTTATTCAAGATCTAATAAAACCTACAATTATAACTCTTTTAATGTACGGATATTTAAGGAGCCTAAGAAAATAAATTTGGATCAAAAGGTTGTGCTTATATCAGGGTTTCCAGTAAGAAGTTCGTCCTTAGTACTTGATTTTGGTGAATATATTAAAATAATTAATGACAATCAAGCAGCAGAAATTTATCATAAATCAGAGGTTACATATGAAAATTCTTGTCTTAATTCAAAACAGCCTAGAGCTGTTTTTGATTATTTTAAGAAATTATCCTCTTATGTAAATGTCATGGAGGATGGCAAAAAAGTACTATTTAAGCAGTATGAAAAAATAATTACTGTAAGGAAAGATAGTTGTTGTCCACATATTTAACTGGGGATCCTATTAGAAAAAATAACTATAATGATACTCCCATATTTCCATTTGGTTTAAATTTAAGCCAAGAAAAAGCAGTGAAATGTGCATTAGAAAACTCCATTAGCTAATGACAAGTATTTCAGAGAATTATTTATTTGATTGTTTAATTATTGATGATAAGATCCATTTAGCACTAACATAAATAAGTCTATATTTTAGGTTTATTTTGAAATATAATATATAATCACAAATTTGTATTTCAAAATAAGTTTAAAAACTGAAATAAAGTGATATACTTAATAAAAGAGATTTTATTAAGTGGGGGAAACAAATGTGTTTGTAGAGGCTGGAAAATATGAAATACAAAGAGATGGAGCTTGCATTTATTACACTTATACACCAAAAACGTTGTGTGGTGAAGATTTTATAAAAACAGATGAAGAATTGACATTATTACTTTCAAAAGCTCATAGAAATCTTGGTATTTTGGAAGGAATGGCTAAAGTGGTGCCTAATATAGATATTATAGAATCTATACTTATAAAAAGAGAAGCTCTTTTATCTTGCCAAATAGATAGGAATACTGCGACCTTTGAGGGGATAATGCAAACCTCAAAAAAGAAAAGTGAAGAGGAAAAGATTGTATTAAATTATGTGAATGCAGTTATGCTTGAAAAAAGCAGAATATTTGAGAATCAAGTTTCAAATAATTTAATATGTGATATTTATAAAATCATTATAAATGATGAAAATAAGGGTGAAGCTAGCGGCTTTAGAAAAGTACAAATCTTTGATATACCTGGTTTAGCAGGAACGAGTATGAAAATGTATAATCCAACAGCACCAGAAGATATTGAAAAAGCAATGGAGGATCTTGTAAGTTATATAAATAGAGATGATGATGTGGATAAAATAATCAAAACGGCACTAGCATATTATCAGTTTATTACAATTAGTCCATTTAAAAATGAAAATAACAAAATGGGTAGAATATTGATAAATATACTTTGGCAGCATTATAAAATATTATCAAAACAACTTTTGTGTATATCAAGGTATATTATCCAGGATAAAATAGGCTTTGCTGATAGAGTATCTACGGTAAGAATTATTGGTGATTATAAACAATGGATTAAATATTTCTTGAAAATGATTGTTTATGTGGCAGAAGAAACGATAACAACTATTGAAAATTTAATGCAATTAGATAAAAAAGATACTGCTAAGATTATGGTGTCAGGAAAAATACAAAAAAATCAATTGAAATTATTTGAGTATTTAAAGCTAATACCAATTATTGATATAAAACAAACTGCTTTAAATCTTAATATGTCATATAATACTATGGCAAAATCTATAGAAGATTTACAAGAACTCGGTATACTTAAACAAAGTAATAATCTAATGCGAAATAGATATTTTGTCTATAAGGAATACTTGGATATTATTATTAATGAAAACATGTTGTTGATTGAATAAGAAGGAGTATTGTTAAATGGAAGATTTAAACAATAAAAATATTATATTTGAGATAAAAGAAATATTGACAGCAGCTAGAGAAAATGTTGCAAGAACTTTAAATAATGAACTTTTAATGGCATATTGGAATATTGGTAAAATTATTGTTGAATATGAACAAGATGGAGCTGTAAAAGCAAAATACGGCAAGCAGTTGTTAAAATCATTATCTAAAGAGTTAACTATAGAATTAGGAAAGGGATTTTCTGTTTCCAATCTTCAATATATGCGAAGATTTTATTTAGAATATCAAAAACAACAGACACTGTCTGTTAAATTGAGTTGGTCTCACTATTGTGAAATTTTAAATATTTCTGATAAAAATGCAAGAGCTTTTTATGAACAGGAAGCTATTAATTCTAATTGGTCGGTTAGAGAGTTAAAGAGACAGATTGATACATCTCTTTTTGAGAGATTACTTTTGTCTGAGGGAAATGCTAATAAAGAAAAAGTATTATCTTTAGCAAAGCAGGGAATTACTTATGCAAAGCCAAATGATATATTGAAAGATCCATATGTTTTTGAATTTTTGGGAGTCCCTGAAAATAAACCTATGTTTGAAAAAGACCTTGAAAAGGCACTTATCATTAAGATTGAAAAATTCTTATTAGAACTTGGTAGAGGGTTTATGTATGTTGGTTCACAACAGAGAATTACTTTAGGAAACATTCATTATTATGAGGATATGGTTTTTTATAACAAAATATTGGAGAAATTAAATTCAATAAATTTTATTGTATAATAAAGGGGATATAATTTAAAAATAAGCACAATTCTTCAAAATATGAGAAATCTATATATTTAAGCTATCCAAATTGCCAGGCACTGTCTGGCGAAATAAATTGGTCTCATTATTGTGAACTTTTAGCTATTGGAGATGAAAGTAAAAGAAATTTTTATGAAAAAGAAACTATAAACTCAAATTGGTATGTAAGAGAATTAAAAAGACAATAGGTGAAAGAATTATTTATAATTAAGGAGATAAATAATGCAACCAAATAAAATCAATTTTAATTCAATTGATGAATATATTTTACAATTCCCTACTAATATTCAGGAAATACTTAAAATGTTAAGGAAAGTTATAAAACAGTCAGCACCAGAGGCAGAAGAAAAGATAAGCTATCAAATACCTACTTTTGCGTTGTATGGAAATCTAGTGCATTTTGCTGCGCATAAAAACCATATAGGATTTTATCCAGCTCCTAGTGGAATTGATGCTTTTAAACATGAATTATCGGAATATAAAGGAGCAAAGGGGTCAGTGCAATTTCCTATAGATAAGCCAATGCCTTATGAATTAATAAGCAAGATAGTTAAGTTTAGAGTTGCTGAAAACATAAAAAAATCAGAAGACAAATTGAAAAAGAAGAAATAATTCTGCAAATTTAATTTAAAGATAATCTATAAAAATTATTATTTTATGGGTCAAGACTTTGCATATTAAGATACATAAGTATATTAAACCCGATTCGTTCATATTATGATGAAAAAGATTATATGTGGGGGGCAGGAATATTGGAACTTCACAATAAAGCAATAAAATTTGATAAAATGGTCAGAGACAGATCAAATGATGAATTAGGATTATTTGAGAAATATGATGAAATTTTATCAGAAATAAGAAGTAGAATAATTAAACATAAATCTTCAAAAGTGCTAGATATAGGCTGCGGAACAGGTAATTTATGTGGTGAATTAAGTGATAAAATAGATATAGTTGGAATTGACACAAACCTAGAAATGATTTCATATGCAAAAAAGAAATATAACAATATGGAAGTGAAATTAGGTAGTTTTCTAGAGGAGCCTTTTAGAAAGAATTATTTTGATGTTGTTGTAACTACCTATGCTTTTCATGGATTAAATAATTGTGAAAAAAGAGAAGCAATCAAGAACACGCTAGAATATTTAAAAGATGATGGCAAGGTTATTATTGCAGATTTTATGTTTGCTAATGAGATAGAAAAAGAAATATGTTTAAGTAGTTTATACGCTAAAGGTAGACAAGACTTATTGGATGTAATAAATAAAAAGTATTATACTAATTTAGAAGAATTAGAAGCCTATGTAAGATCGTTAAATTGTAAAATCCACAGCGAACATATAGTTAATTTTACATGGGTAATAGAGATTAAAAAATAACCAATTAATTATGGATTTTCTAACACAAAGGAGAAATTTAAAATGGAAATAACTATACGAAAATATGAAGATTCAGATATCCCTGCAATGGTGAAAGTTTGGAATCGTGTTGTTGAGGATGCAAATGCTTTTCCACAAATAGAAAAATTGAGTGAAGAGCAGGCAAAAGAATTTTTTGCTTCTCAAACCTATACGGCAGTTGCGATAGGGGACAATCAAGTTCTAGGATTATATATTTTACATCCAAATAATGTAGGACGATGCGGACACATTGCCAATGCCTCCTATGCTGTTGATGCAAATTATCGAGGATATCATATTGGAGAGAAATTAGTGAGGCATTCAATAGACATGGGTGCAGCATTTGGATTTTCCTTATTGCAATTCAATGCAGTTGTTAGTACGAATTTAAATGCAATTAAGCTTTATGAGAAAATTGGATTTCATAAAGTAGGAATAATTCCTAAGGGTTTTCTGCTTGGCAATGGAAATTATACGGATATCATAGTTTACTACATTGAATTGTAATTTGAATTATAAAATATAGATTACTTTTAAGGAGGATAAATTTATGGGAGAATTATCTAAGTTACCTAACATAGGGAATAAATTAGAATTACAGCTTAATGAAGTTGGTATAGAAACAGTTGAACAATTAAAGAAGGCTGGAAGTAAAGAAGCTTGGCTTGCCATTAAATCAATAGATAGTTCAGCTTGTATTAATAGGTTATATGCTTTGGAAGGAGCAATACAGGGGATTAGGTGGCATGGACTTCCAGACAAATTTAAAAAAGAACTAAAAGATTTTTACAACGAAGTAAAGTAATATAAAGGATTAAGAGGATATTTATATTTTACAAATGAGGAGGAATAATTATGGCTATAGAAGAAGTAAGAGAATATTTTAATAAATGGGACATGGCAGATAAAATACTTGAATTTGATGTTTCAAGTGCAACCGTTGAATTAGCTGCACAGGCAGTAGGTTGTGAACCTAAAAGGATAGCAAAGACACTGTCATTTATGGTAGATGGGAAAGCTATTTTAATTGTAGTTGCAGGTGATGCTAAAATTGATAATTCAAAATATAAATCACAATTTTCAACAAAAGCAAAAATGCTAACACCTGATGAAGTAATTGATTTAGTAGGACATGCTGTTGGTGGAGTATGTCCCTTTGGGATAAAAGACGGTGTTAATGTTTATCTTGATGAATCTTTAAAACGATTCAAAACAGTTTTTCCTGCTTGTGGAAGCAGTAATAGTGCAATAGAATTAACAATCGATGAACTTGAAAAGTATTCGAATTATTCTTCCTGGATCGATGTATGTAAAGGCTGGGAATAATTCTTATTAGGAGTAAAAATGGTGAATAGTTAAAATAATTATTTATGATTGGGGAGATGGATAATGGAAAATAAAATGGATTTTGAAAGCTGCTATAATAATTCTTCTATTATTTTTATGGAGGGTGCATTAGGAGAACGATTAAAAAGGGAATATCATATTCCTTTTGATGAAACAGTTGCTCTTGCTAGTCACATTTACAATGAGAAATCTAAGGAAGCGCTTAAAGAATTGTTTAGCCAATACATAAAAATATCAGGACATTATCATTTCCCTATTATGATAACAACACCAACTCGAAGAGCAAATAAAGAACGTGTTCTGCAATCTAAATATAATAAGAATATTATTTATGATAATGTATCATTTTTGAATGAGATAAAGCGAGATTGTTCTTCCCAGGTGTACATAGGCGGACTTATGGGATGTAAGGGTGATGCTTATAAAGCTGATGCAATTTTATCTGAAAAGGAGGCATTGGAATTTCATTCATGGCAAGCTTCCTTGTTTGCTGAGGATAAAGTAGATTTTTTATATGCTGGAATTATGCCAGCTTTATCTGAAGCTATAGGCATGGCAAGGTCAATGGAAAACACAGGTTTACCGTATATTATTAGTTTTATGATTAGAGAAGATGGTAAATTAATAGATGGAACAACAATTCATGAGGCTATAGTGGCAATTGATAGCTCCACTAAGAGGAAGCCGCTTTGTTATATGACAAATTGTGTTCACCCACAGGTAGTTTTTAAAGCGCTCTCTCAAGCCTATAATAAAACCACTATAGTTCAGCAGCGATTTAAGGGAATACAGGCCAATACTTCACCCTTATCGCCAGAAGAGTTGGACAATTGTTGTGAATTAAAAACTTCAGATGCCTATAGTTTTGCAGCAGATATGTTAAAATTATATGAAAACTTTAATCTTAAAATTTTTGGCGGTTGCTGCGGTACAGATGATACTCATATGAGTGAAGTTGCGAAAAAGTTAAAAAAAGCTATATATTATTAAATTTACAGTTACTAGAAATGTGATATTTCACAAAATTATGGTACAATAAAATAGTAAGCCATTGTGGGGTGTTATTATGAGTGTCGTAAATACTGTACTATTAATTTTAACCTTGTTTTTTGCATTAATAGCTTTATATCAATATAAATTAATAAAAGATTTTAATAAAAGCCAGGAGCTTATGGAGAAAATAAAAGAGAAACTTTATCAAACTAGTGAAAAGGTTTTAATGACAGAGAATGAGGATGAAATATACTCTATTGTTTTAAATACTGCTGTTGATTTAATACCAAATGGAACTAATGGCAGTATCCTTGTTATGGATGAAGATGAAAATTTTCATTTTAAGGTTGTCAGAGGATTTCATGAGGATTTACATGATCTTGTTTTAAAAAAAGAAGAAGTGTATCTTAACAGTGTTAATAAATTTAAAGAAACTGCTATAATAGAGAATCCCCGAAAATTTGATGAAGTTAATACTAACGCAGAAACAATAAACGAGCTTAGAAAGAGAGATGCTTTAAATATTTATTGTACCATATCTGCGCCTATATACATAGACAATAAGCTTATAGGACTTTTAAATGTAGATTCTTCGAAACCAGAATGTAGGTTTACTAAAAAAGAACTAAATCTTATGAATTTAATAAAAAGTGAACTTCAGATAGCTTTAAAAAATGCTTTTGCACAGAATAAGCTTAAATATTTAGCAAATTTTGATGAACTTACTGGTGTTATGAATAGAAGAAGATTCAATAAAGAATTTAGTATTGAAATGGAAAAAATTAAACAAGAAGGCAAAGAATTTTCCCTTGTTATGATAGACGTTGATGAATTTAAAGCAATTAATGATACCTATGGACATAATTTTGGGGATAAGGTACTTAAATGTTTTTCTAGTTTGATAAAAAGTTATATAAGTGAAACTGATATAATAGCAAGACTCTCTGGAGATGAATTTGTTATTTTGTTTAGAAATTGTATTGGAGATATGGCTAAAGAAAGGATGGACAAGATAACAGATATAATATCATCTAAAAAAATAAATGGAATCAATATTTCATTTAGTCATGGTATATGTGAGGTTAGGGATTTCGATAATATAACTGCTGAAGAGGCTATTGTTTTAGCTGACACAAAGATGTATAGCTGCAAAAGATCAAAAAGAATTTGAATTGACAAGAACATAAATGAAGTGATATTATATACAAAAATAAATATTTCGGGAGCTTGTGTGCAGGCTGAGAGGAAACAAAAGTTTCGACCGTACCTGATTTGGGTAATGCCAACGTAGGGAATAACATTGATGAAAATTTATGGGATGTACTTCGTTTGCAGGTACATTCCATTTTTGTTTTTTTATTTACAAATCCTATGCAGGTCTGTATGTGAAATATCAATAGACTAACTCTCGAAGAAATATTTAATAATTTAAATTGGAGGTAAAGATATGAATTATAAAACACAGATGGAAGCTGCTAAAAAAGAAATTATAACAAAGGAAATGAAGGTTGTTGCTGAAAAAGAAAGTATAGATATAGAAAAACTTAGAGAACTTATGGCTTGTGGAAAAGTTGTAATACCAGCTAATATTAATCATACATCACTAAGTCCTGAAGGAATTGGTGAAGGGCTTAGAACTAAAATCAATGTAAATCTTGGAGTTTCTGGAGATTGTATTGATTATGAAAATGAATTTGATAAAGTTAAATTGTCCTTGGAATTTGGTGCTGAAGCTATTATGGATTTAAGTAATTTTGGTAAAACTAATACCTTTAGAAAACAATTAATTGATATGTCACCAGCCATGATTGGTACAGTACCAATGTACGATGCTATAGGCTATCTTGAAAAAGATTTATTAGAAATTACTGCAAAAGATTTTCTAAAGGTTGTAGAGGCTCATGCGGCTCAAGGCGTTGATTTTATGACTATACACGCGGGAATTAATAAGCGTGCAGTAGAAGCTTTTAAAAAAACAAAGAGAATAACAAACATAGTTTCAAGAGGAGGTTCTTTGCTTTTTGCATGGATGGAAATGACAGGTAATGAGAATCCATTTTATGAATACTATGATGAAGTTTTAGATATTCTATATAAATATGACGTTACAATTAGTTTAGGAGATGCACTTAGGCCTGGAAGTATTAATGATAGTACAGATGCTGGTCAAATTTCAGAACTAGTTGAATTAGGAGCTCTTACTAAACGTGCCTGGGAAAAAAATGTTCAAGTTTTAGTAGAAGGACCAGGGCATATGGCAATTAATGAAATAGCAGCAAATATGGTACTTCAAAAGAGATTATGCCATGGAGCACCATTTTATGTTTTAGGACCACTGGTAACTGACATTGCACCAGGCTATGACCATATTACCTCTGCTATAGGTGGCGCAATAGCAGCTTCTAATGGAGCAGATTTTCTATGCTATGTAACTCCTGCAGAGCATTTAAGACTTCCTAATTTAAGTGATGTAAAGGAAGGGATTATAGCATCTAAAATTGCCGCTCATGCAGCAGACATAGCAAAGGGAATACCAGGTGCACGAGATATTGACAATAAAATGAGTGATGCAAGAAGAAGAATTGATTGGGAAGAAATGTTCTCCTATGCTATTGATAGTAAAAAGGCAAGAGAATACTTTGAAAGTACTCCTCCTGCTGAAAAACATAGCTGTTCAATGTGCGGAAAAATGTGTGCAATGAGAACAACTAACAAAATATTAAATGGGGAAAAGGTAGAATTTTGCTCAGATAAATAGTTTTAAAAATATATAGATACTGCAATATGGTAACTTTTGTTACATATTCTTACCACTAACAGGGTTATAATATGATTAATAGATGTAAGGAGGTAAGAATATGAATAACTTAATTAAAAATATAGAATTCTCAAAGATACTTAATTTAAAGGACTTAATATCATACCAGGAAGGGCAGGTTATAAGCAGAACACTTGCGCAGATACCACATGCTAACATAACCCTCTTTTCACTGGATAAAGGGGAAGGTATTAGCACTCATGTTACTGCTGGAGATGCTATGGTTCAAATATTAGATGGTGCAGCGGAAATTACTATAGGTGATGAGGTTTTTAATGTTAAAGCTGGTGAAACAATAATAATGCCTTCTAATGTTCCACATGGACTTGAAGCTGTTGAGAGATTCAAAATGCTTTTAACTGTTATAAAAGGATAAATACAAAAGTAAAAGCTATGGAAATACTTAAGCTAATAAGTAATCCATAGCTTTTTTACTTTTTGGATATATTGTTTTTTTATGATATAATTAATTAAAAATTTGAAGAATGGAGTATATTTATGGATAAAAAATTAAAAGAAGCTATTAAAGCAGCAAAAGGTTTACATAAGAAAGAGCTTATATACATGAGTGATAGCTTAGATCTTCAAATAGAGCCTAATTATCAAGTGTTAGCTAATATAGTTGAAAATCTTAATCTAGCTATAGAGAAAAAGTTTTATGATTCAATTAAGGAGGAAGAAGACTATGAAGAGGGGTATATGCTTTATGAACTAGCCCTTTTAAATTTTGATGAGAAAGATCTTATTTCTGAAGAGGATATAGAATTTGTAGGAACAATTATAAAGGAATATGTAGATATTGAAGATCCGATTTTAATAGAGGATACTTATGTTTTTAATATTAAATTAGATAAGCTTCAGGATTTATATGAGAGAGCTTCAAAGCAGGTGGAAGAGGGTAAGTTTAAACGAGGTACGAGCTTTGAGTGATGTAATTTCAAATACCCTGCCTATAATTCTTTTTATTTCCTTTGGATTTTTAATACAGAGAAAAGAGATATTAAAAAAAAGTACTATAATAGACATTAAAAAAATTGTAATGAATATTTCTTTACCGGCAGTTCTATTTATTACTTTTATCAACATGGATTTTAAAAAGGAGTATTATTTGATAATACTTTGCATAATACTACTGATGACTATATTGTATTTTACTGGTGCAATATTAAATCTGTTTAAAAGAATACATAATCCGTTGAATCCTTTTATGAGTACTGGATTTTCTTTTGGATTATTGGGAGTTCCGCTCTATGGTACGGTATTTGGTGTTGATAATTTAGGTAAGATATCTGTTATTGGAGTTGGTCATGAGCTTTATATGTGGTTTATTTTTTTCACATTATTAAAAATAAAATTTAATAATGACAAATTTACAGCAAGCACTATTATAGAAATGATTAAATCTCCATTAATCATTGGAGTTGTATTAGGAATTTTATTAAATATAACAGGATTTAAAGGTTTTATTCATGAAGTTGGAATTTTAAAGGGAATATTTACAACTATACAGTACATGGCAAATATAGCTACCCCCTTAATTTTAATAATTGTAGGGTATGATTTGAAGATAAATAAGAAGTATCTAAGGGGAAGCATTAGGATAGTTATTTTAAGAATAATGGTAGTTTTCATAATTGGATATGCATTCAAGTTTTTAGTGCTAGATGCCTTAATAAAAGATGATAAACTATTTGATTACGCTTATTTTACCTTTTTAATATTACCACCGCCTTTTTCAACGCCCATTTTTATGGACAAGTATAATGCTCATGAATATAGGGATTTAGCAAATAATGTAACGGTACTTGATACCATTATATGCATAATTGTATATGTTATTTTTGTAGCCTTATTATAGAGAGGCACAATGAAAAATAAAGCAGGCTGTAAACTATTTTATCTAAGCTTACAGTCTGCTTTTATTTTGTTGGGATTATGGCATCGATGTTATTATCCTTAAAGAATTTATAATATTCTTCAGGTAAAGCCCTATCAGTTACAAGTGCATCGATATCTTTTAAATTACAATATGTCATTAAAGATGTAACATCTAGTTTTGAATTATCTGCAAGTACAATAATCTTGCTACTTTTTTGTACTACTGTTTTCTTTATTTGATATTCAAAGGAAGATGAATTAGTAATTCCATTAGATATAGAAACACCAGTGGAAGCCATAAAGGCTTTTCCGATGTTATAATTGTTTAAAAAGTGTATTGCTTCAATTCCGATAAAAGAATTTGCCCCTCTAAATAGAGATCCACCAGTTGAAAGAACATTAAGATTAGGATAATCTAAAGACATAACTAAGGCATTTAAATTATTAGTTATGATAGTTAGGTTACGTCTATTTGCTAAAAAAGGTATCATATGCATGGTGGTGGTTCCTGAATCGATAAAAATTATATCATTATCTTCTACAAGGTTGCTTGCAAGTTCTGCTAAAACTACCTTTATATCTTTATTTTTAATTTCTCTTTGATTAAAAGGGACAGTATCCTTTTGATCAATGTTTAATGTAATACCACCATAAACTTTTTTTATAATGCCTTTCTCTTCTAATTCAGCTATATCTCGTCTAATGGTATTTTTGGAAACGTTAAAAATAGAACATAATGTATCAATTGAAGCATTTTCGTGTTCACGTATATAATTGCTAATTTCTTTTATTCTGTTTACTTTCAATTGTAAAGTACCCCCAATAAACTATTCGTTTTAATAAGATAAATATATTATATAGTATAAAATTCAATAATACAATAAGAATAGTAAAATAATAATCCGGATATAACTATTATATACCCAAAATATTATCAAATATACACTAATTATAAACAAAATATATTAAAATTATTTAATATATTATTGACCTTGAAACATAAAAGTGATAATATATAACCAAAAGGTAATCAATATATAAATAAAAAATAATCATATATGAAGCAGAAAATGCTGAAATGGAGGGAAATCATGGCTTATAAGTTTTTAGTTCCTAAAACTGTCATCTCAGGAAAAAACGCTATAGAAGAAGCAGCTCAACAGATGAGCGACTTAGGTAAAAAAGCATTAATTGTTACTGATAAAATCATGGTTAAGATAGGTAATGTATCTAAATTAACAGATGTACTCAAAAAGAGCAATGTTGAATACGAAATATTTGATGGGGTAAATTCTGAACCTACAGATATAATTATAGGTGAAGGAGTAGAAGTGTATAAAAATTCTGGATGTGATTTCTTGATTGCTGTAGGTGGGGGAAGCCCAATAGATGCAGCAAAAGCCATTGGAGTAATGGTACAAAGTTCAGGAAACATTTCAGATTATATGGGAAAAGTAATAAACACTTCTATACCACCACTAGTAGCTATTCCAACTACTGCAGGAACTGGGTCAGAAGCAACACAATTTACTATAATATCTGATACAAAAAATAATGTAAAAATGCTCTTAAAAGGACCATCACTAATACCAATATTAGCAATAGTGGATCCTGAGTTTACAATTACTTCTCCGCAAGGTGTAACATCTGCAACAGGAATAGATGCATTAACACATGCTGTAGAAGCTTATACTTCAAGACTTGCTCAGCCTTTATCAGACACTTTTGCTTTGTCAGCTATAAAACGTATATTTGGTAATTTAAGAACGGCATACAGTGATGGAAATAATTTTGAAGCTAGAAATCAGATGTCACTAGGTGCACTAGAGGCGGGTATAGCATTTAATAATTCATCAGTTACAATAATTCATGGTATGAGTAGACCTATAGGAGCTTTGTTCCATGTTCCTCATGGAATTTCTAATGCTATGTTGATTGTTGAATGTTTAAAATTCGCTATAGATGGTGCAGCGGATAGATTTTGTGAAATTGCTAAAACTGTAGGAATTTATAAAGAAGGAATGTCTGATATAGAGGCTTCTAAGGCTTTGATTGAAGAAATTAAAAACCTATGTGATTATTTAAAGATACCTACTTTAGAAGGATACGGAATAAAATATGAAGATTTTATAAAGCAAATAGATAAGATGGCTGAAGATGCTTTAATAAGTGGAAGTCCATCAAATACAAAGAAACAACCTACAAAAGAAGATATTATAAAAATTTATGAAAACTTATGGAAATAGCCTACAAATAAGGAAGGAGCATATACCATGTCAATTGTAAATATGAAGGAATTACTGGAAAAAGCGGATAAGTCGGATTATGGTATAGGTGCATTTAGTATTGCTAATATGGAAATGATAATGGGAGTAATAAGGGCTGCGGAAGAATTGAAATCGCCAATTATTCTCCAAATTGCAGAAGTACGACTAAAACATTCGCCACTTAATTTAATAGGACCGGTTATGGTGGAAGCTGCAAAAAAAGCAAAAGTTCCAGTGGCAGTTCACTTAGATCACGGCATTACTCTTGATACCATAAAGGAAGCTCTTGATTTAGGGTTTACATCAGTAATGTATGACGGTTCACATTCCCCGTTAGAGGAAAATATTGAAATAACCAACGAAGTAATTCAATTAGCTAAAAAATATGGTGCAGCTGTAGAAGCAGAAATAGGAAGGGTAGGTGGAAGTGAAGACGGTTCTAAAGATATAGAAATGTTAACCACTAGCGTGAAGGATGCCAAGAGATTTTATGAAGGAACAAAAGTAGATGCTTTAGCAATAGCGATTGGAAATGCTCATGGAGTCTATAAAGAAGAACCTGTATTACAATTTGAGAGATTAAAAGAAATTGATAATGAAGTACCAATACCACTTGTATTACATGGCGGATCAGGAATAAGTGCTGAAGATTTTAGGAAATGTATAAAAAATGGAATAAAAAAGATAAATGTTGCAACAGCTACTTTTAATAATGTAGTAAAAGGGGTATCTGTACTGTTTAAAGAAGAAGATTCTGTAGAATATTTTAAATATCACAGTAAAGTAATAGAATCAGCATACGAAAACGCTAAAAAGCACATAGAAATTTTCGGAAGCAACAACAAAGCTTAATGAAAGGAAGGTATCTACAATGAATAATATTAAATTTGATAATTCAAAAGCAATAGATGTAATTCCAATAGGAAGAGTGGCTATAGATTTTAACCCAAATGAAATTCACAGACCTTTACACGAAAGCAGAACCTTTACAAAATACGTTGGAGGTTCTCCAGCAAATATAGCAGTTGGTTTAGCTAGACTTGGAAAAAAAGTTGGATTTATAGGGAAAGTATCTGATGATCAATTTGGAACATTTGTAACAAATTACTTTGAAAAAGAGGGAATAGATACTTCGAATATTAGCAAAGCTAAAAATGGAGAATCTTTAGGACTTACATTTACAGAAATACTAAGCCCAACTGAAAGCAGTATATTAATGTACAGAAATGGAATTGCAGATTTGCAATTATCTCATGAAGATATAAGTGAAGAATATATAAAGGATGCAAAGGCCATTGTTGTGTCAGGGACAGCTCTAGCAGCAAGTCCTTCAAGAGAAGCAGTTTTTGTTGCTATCGAATATGCAAAAAAACACGGTACTGTAGTAATATTTGATGTAGATTACAGAAGCTATACTTGGAAGTCAGAGGAAGAAATTGCAGTTTACTATTCTTTAGTAGGAAGAGTAAGTGATGTTGTAATCGGTTCAAGAGAAGAATTCGATTTAATGGAAAAGCTCATTGCTAAGGGAAGCACTGATGAAGAAACGGCTAAAAGATGGTTAGGTTATGGAAATAAAATCGTTGTTATAAAGCATGGAAAAGAAGGTTCAACTGCTTACACTGATGATGGAAATGTATTTAAGATAAAACCATTCCCTGTTAAATTATTAAAATCTTTTGGAGGCGGAGATGCATACGGTTCAGCATTTATCTATGGATTGCTAGAAGGCTGGGATGTAATCGATGCACTTGAATTTGGAAGCGCTTCAGCAGCAATGCTTGTTGCTAGCCACAGCTGTTCAGAAGATATGCCAACTGCAGAGGCAATAAAAGAATTTATTCGTGAGAAAAAAGAAGAGTACGGAGAAATGATAGCAAGAGCATAGGCAAGGGGGAAAAGTGATGGTTGAAAAGTTAGGTGAATTTAAAGAAGGCTATAACGTTATAACTGAAATTGATGGTAAACATAGCAACATGCTCATGGATGTAGGCGTTGTTAAATTAAAAGAAAATGGAGAAATGTCCTTCCAAGATTCAAAGAAGGAAAGTGCATTCTTACTTTTAGATGGTAAGGTTGAAATAGAATGGAATGGAAATAAAAAGATTATGGAAAGATATTCTATTTTTGATGAGGATCCATGGTGCTTGCATGTGTGTAAGAATTCAGAAGTTAAAATCACTGCTATGTCTGATGCTGAAATTTTACTTCAAAAAACAGACAATAATAACTACTTTGATAGTAAATTCTATGAACCAAAGGATTGTAGAAGTGATGTATTTGGTCAAGGAGTATGGAATGATACAGCAAGAAGAGTAGTAAGAACTGTATTTGATTATTCAAATGCTCCTTATTCCAATATGGTTATTGGTGAAGTAATAACCTTCCCAGGAAAATGGTCTAGTTATATACCCCATCATCATCCACAACCTGAAGTGTATTATTATAGATTCAATAAACCACAAGGCTTTGGATGTTCAATTGTTGGTGATGAAGTATATAAGGCTACAGATAATAGTGTAGCTGCTATTCCAGGAGGATTAGTTCATCCTCAAACATCAGCTCCAGGATATGCAATGTACTACTGTTGGATGATAAGACATCTTGAAAACAATCCATGGACAGATAGAATAAATGAAAAAGAACATGAATGGCTGCTAGAAGAGAATGTTAAGATTTGGCCAGAAAAATAGTTAAGGGAGGGATTTTCTTGAAAACCATAAGAATGACTACTGCTCAAGCATTAGTAAAGTTTCTCAATCAACAATATGTAGAATTTGATGGAAAACAAAATAGATTTGTAAAGGGTATATTTACAATTTTTGGTCACGGAAATGTTGTAGGATTAGGTCAAGCATTAGAAGAGAATCCAGGTGAATTAGAAGTTCACCAAGGTCGTAATGAACAAGGAATGGCACATGCTGCTACAGCTTATGCAAAACAAATGCACAGAAAGCAAATATATGCTTGTACTTCATCAGTTGGACCAGGAGCAGCTAATATGGTTACAGCTGCTGGAACAGCAACTGCGAATAATATACCAGTACTAATATTACCTGGAGATACTTTTGCTACAAGACAACCGGATCCAGTATTACAACAGGTTGAACACCTACACAATTTATCAATAACAACTAATGATGCTTTTAAAGCTGTAAGTAAATATTGGGATAGAGTAAATAGACCAGAACAATTGATGACAGCTATGATAAACGCAATGAGAGTTTTAACAGATCCAGCAGATACAGGAGCTGTAACAATTGCTCTTCCACAAGATGTTCAAGGAGAGTCTTATGACTTCCCAGAATACTTTTTCAAAAAGCGTGTACACAGAATTGAAAGAAGAACACCAGTAATTGAAGCTGTTGAAGATGCTGTAGAGTTAATAAAAATGAAAAAGAAACCTATAATAGTATGCGGTGGAGGAGTTAGATATTCAGAGGCTGCGGGAGCATTGAAGGAATTTTGTGAAAGCTTTAATATTCCATTCGGTGAAACACAAGCAGGAAAAAGCGCTGTTGAATGGAACTATCCATTAAATTTAGGCGGTATTGGAGTAACTGGTAATTTAGCTGCAAACTTAATAGCAAAAGATGCAGACTTAGTAATAGGAGTAGGAACTAGATTCACAGATTTCACAACAGCTTCAAAATCATTATTTAAAAATCCAGAAGTTGATTTCTTAACAATAAATGTATCTCAATTCCATGCAGCAAAATTAGATGCTACATCAGTGGTAGCAGATGCTAAGGTAGGCTTAAATATAATAAAAGAAAAATTAAAAGAAATTGGATACAAATCAGCATATACAACTGAAATTGCAGATGCTAAAAAACAATGGGAAGAAGAATTAGATAGATTAAATAACGTTGAATATACATCAAATGGCTTTGTTCCAGAAGTTGCAGGACACTGCGATCATGTTTTGGAAGAGTACTACAAATTAACTGGATCTTGCTTAACTCAAACTAAAGTACTAGGAGTTTTAAATGAGTTACTTGATGATGACGCTGTAATTGTTGGAGCATCTGGAAGTTTACCAGGAGATCTTCAAAGAGTTTGGTGTCCAAAAACTCCTAACACATACCATATGGAATATGGATACTCTTGTATGGGCTATGAAATATCAGGAGCTCTAGGGGTTAAATTAGCAGCAGGAGACAAAGAAGTATATGCAATGGTTGGTGACGGAAGTTATCTAATGCTTCACTCTGAAATAGTAACTAGTATTCAGGAAAGAAAAAAAGTAAATGTAATACTTCTAGACAACGCAAGCTTTGGATGTATAAATAATCTTCAAATGTCAAATGGTATGGGCAGCTTTGGAACAGAATTTAGATATAGAGAAAAAGAAACTGGAAAGCTTACTGGTGAATATGTGCAAATAGATTTTGCAAAAAGCGCAGCAGGATATGGACTTAAAACTTATACAGTAAAGACTGTAGAAGAATTAAAAGCTGCTATTGAAGATTCAAAGAAACAAACAGTATCAACTTTGCTTGATATAAAAGTATTACCAAAGACTATGACACATGGATATGAATCTTGGTGGCATGTTGGAGTAGCGTCAGTATCACAAAGTGAAAAAGTAAGTGCTGCTTACAAAGAAAAAGAAGAAACTTTAAGAAACATAAGAAGATATTAATTATTAAATTAATTATAAAATAAATATGGATGAAGAGAGGTAGGATTATGATTAAATTAGGTATTATAGGTGCAGGAAGAATTGGAAAGGTTCACGCAGAAAGTATCACAAAATATGTGCCAAATGCAGAAGTAAAAGCTATTGCAGACCCATTTATGAATGAAGCAACTAAAGAATGGGCTAAAGGGTTGGGAATTCAAAATACTTATAATGACTACAACGAAGTATTAAATGATCCAGAAATTGCAGCTGTGCTTGTGTGTTCTTCAACAAATACACATTCACAAATTTCAATAGAAGCTTTAAAGGCTGGTAAACACGTATTTTGCGAAAAACCAATAGATCATAATTTAGATAGAATAAAAGCAGTTCTTGCTGAAGTAGAAAGAACTGGACTAAAGTTCCAAGTAGGATTTAACAGAAGATTTGACCATAACTTTAAAGCTATAAAAGATGCAGTAGTAGCAGGAAAAATTGGAGATCCACACATAATTAGAGTTACATCAAGAGATCCAGAAGCTCCACCAGCTGAATATGTAAAGGTTTCAGGTGGAATATTCTTAGATATGACAATCCATGATTTTGATATGGTTCGTTTCTTATCAGGAAGTGAAGTTGAAGAAGTATATGCAGCAGGAACAGTATTAGTTGACCCTGCTATAGGTGAAGCAGGAGATATAGACACTGCAATAATTACTCTAAAATTTGCAAATGGAGCACTTGGAGTTATTGATAACAGCAGACGTGCAGCTTATGGTTATGACCAAAGAGCAGAAGTGTTTGGTTCAAAGGGTGCAGTAGCTACTGGAAATGACTCTCCATCAACAGCAGTAATTAGCACTGAAAACGGAATAGTTTCAGAAAAACCGCTATATTTCTTCTTAGAAAGATACATGCAATCTTTTTCACAAGAAATGAAAGAGTTTGTTGATGCAATTGTAAATGATACTGAAGTACCTGTAAATGCAATGGACGGACTAAAACCGGTATTAATAGGACTTGCTGCTAAAAAGTCATTACAAGAAGGAAGACCAGTAAAGATTTCTGAGCTTGAAGTATGATAAAAATTTAATGTGAGTAGGAGAGAGAATATGTTTAATAAAGATAAAGTTAAATTAGGAATTGCACCAATTGCTTGGACTAATGATGATATGCCAGAGCTTGGAAAGGAAAATACTTTTGAACAATGTATAAGTGAGATGGCTCTTGCAGGATATACAGGTTCAGAAGTTGGTAACAAGTATCCAAGAGATACAAAGGTTCTAAAGAAAGCTTTAGAACTTAGAAATATGAATATTGCAAGTGCGTGGTTTAGCTCTTTTTTAACAACAAAACCTCTTCAAGAAACAATTGATGGTTTTATTCAACACAGAGATTTTTTATATGAAATGGGAGCAAAAGTAGTGGTTGTGTCTGAACAAGGGCACAGCATCCAAGGAATGATGGATACTCCTATTTTTAAAGAAAAACCTGTATTTACCGATGAAGAATGGGTAAAATTAACTGAAGGACTAAATAAATTAGGAGAACTTGCTAAAGAAAAAGATATGAAGCTTGTATTCCATCATCATATGGGTACAGGAGTACAAACTACTGCAGAAATTGAAAAACTAATGGAAATGACAGATCCAAACTTAGTGTATCTATTATTTGATACTGGACATCTAACATTCTCTGGAGAAGATACAGAAGCAGTATTAAGAAAATTCGTAAATAGAATTAAGCATGTTCACTTAAAGGACATAAGACCAGAAGTTAGAAAAAGAGTTATTGAAGAAAACATGAGCTTTTTACAGGCAGTAAAGGCAGGAACATTTACTGTACCTGGAGATGGATGCATCGATTTTGAGCCATTATTCAAGATTTTAGATGAAAACAACTACGAAGGATATCTTTTAGTTGAAGCTGAACAAGATCCTGCAAAAGCAAATCCATTAGAATATGCAATAAAGGCTAGAAAATATATTAAAGAAAAAACTGGACTATAATTTAAAACTCAGTAGCATACCCTATAACTTTATTTAATTTAATAAACACCTAATTTCATGTAGGCTATATAAATACTAACTATGAAATTAGGTGTTTTTATTTTATTTTGTTCTGTTGTTTTTTCTAAATTGAGCTGGTGAAACACCATAATTTTTCCGAAAGGCTGTATAAAAGTAATTACTATTAGCATACCCAACCATAGTTGAAATATCTGCTATAGGATGATCTGTATCTGTTAATAGTGATTTAGCTTTATTAAATCTATAGTCATTTATATATTTTGATATAGATTCTCCAGTTACATTTTTAAATATGGTTCTTAAATAGTTAGGAGACATATCTAGTGATTCGGAAATTTGCTCTACAGATAAGCAAAAATCAGAATAATTATCCACTATATATTCTTTTACTTTCTCAACGAGAACATTGTTTTTAGATAATTTTTTTTCATTTAATGTGTCTATATAACTTTCATAAAGGTTTAAAAACCATAATTTAACGTCCTCAGCTAATTCATAATCTTTTAAATGCTCTAAAAAATCCGTTACATATATTTTGCATTTTTCATTATTAACATCAAATAAGGTGTTAATAAGGTTTCTTGAATTTATAGCCAGAGTAGTAATGGATAATATAATGTCATTGTATGAGTACTGTAATATATTTTCAAATATCTTATCTAAACAATACCTAATCTTTTCTTTGTTGCCCAGTTTAATGGCATCAAATAGAGCGTTTTCTAAAATTTCATCGTATTTATACTCTTTAGAAATATTCTGTAGTATTTTACTTTCATATAAAGTAGCTCTATGACCATATTTAAAGGTATAGTTAATATATTCATTAGCTTTTTTATAAGAGGTTGATAGTTCATCTATGCGACTTACAAATGGCCCCATACTGGCTGATAAGGATATATTAGACTTATCATATATTTTATCCTGAATTGTTCTAATGAAATTCAATAACTCATTTTTTGTATTCTCATCAATTTCACGACCTATACTTAAAACAGCTACTATACTATTTGCAATGATAAGGGTGTCCACTTTATATTGCTGAGATAGATTATCTACAATTATATTTTTTATTCCCAGCCTGATTAAATTTCTATCATTGTGAATTGGGTACTTTTTATATAAGGTGTTTACAGAATCTATTCTAAATATAACAACTAAAATATTCTCTAGATCTATATTGAGATTTAACTGCTGCAGTTTAATAGGATATTTATTTATATCCATAGATTGATTATTTACTAATATATCTTTTAAAAGTTTATTTCTTATAAAAACCATTTCCTCTAAGGGTAAATTTTCTAATGAAGTTGGTTGGGATAAAACCTGATCTAGAGCTTCTGATAAATATTCTAATTCATTTCTATTCTTATATCCCTTAAGATTTTCAGGAGGTAATTTTTCATTTATGCTTTTTATTAATTTTTCTATTGGATCATAAAATTTATGAGAAATTATATAGGAGATAATAACTCCTATAAATAATAAAAGCAGCACTATTATAATTGAAGAATTTCTAGCCTTCTTACTTTGACCAATCAGTAACTCATAAGGAACTAGATTTATAAAATTTAAATTTTGATTTTTATAATTTGAGTAAGCTACAAAATATTGCACATCATTTATGGTACTTATAAAACTGCCACTAGATAAGGGAGAAGCTAATATATCATTTATATAGCTTTCTTTAGAAATATCACTCAAAAACTTTCTGCTATCGGCAGAAAATACAATCCTACCTGTGTTATCTATTGAAAATAAAATATTATCATTTTTATTAGTTTGTTTAAAATAATTTGAAAAAACATCAGCATTTACGTTTAAAATAATAGCTCCGTTAGGTAGCTTATCTCCAGAGGCAGGGAGATTTGAAAGCACAATGGAGAAGATATTTTTTGATACAATGTTCCCTTCTTTTGATATAATATCTATTTTTAAAGGAATTGGATTACCACTGAAGGTATCCTTTGTATTAATTAATAGATCCCGCATACTTTTTTCGTATTCTGGATTAAAGCCTGTTCCTAAAGAAGAATATAGAATATTCGTAGCTTTATTATAAACACATATAGAGTCAATATTAGGGGAAGAGGCGTTTATCTCACGTAATCTTGCAATTATGGAGTTATCAGTGATTGGAGAAGAGGAATACATAAGTGTATATATTTTATCATCCAGATATAAACTATACACTAAAGATTTAGCCCAATTAAGATTGAGCTCAGTATAATATTTCGCTTGATCTAGGCTTCTTTTAGATACGTTATATCCTTCGTTAAGTACTAATTTTTTGTAGTTGCTAAAAAAAACCAAGGAAGATATACATAAAACAACAAAAATAATAACTAAATAGGAAGCTAAAAGTTTTATAAAAGTGCTTTTATTTTTTGGTATTTCAGGTTTAAAATAACTATTTTTTTTAAAAATCCTCATTTTATTTCTCCTATATAAAAAAATATTTCCGTAATATGGGTAAAATTCGCGTTAAAATGTTAAAAATCAAAGATATAGTTAGGTTTTAAATATTGATTTTATTATAGATTAAACAAAACGTTAAGTCTTAAAATTTAAATTAATGCAAATTTTCGATAAAATTAGAAGCAACACAGGAGCTATTAATCCAATAGTAAAATGTAAGAAATGAAATATAACGAAATATAACAATAATATATAATAAATATTATACAAAATTACAATACATATATGCAATATATTATAAGTATATGGATATATGTGTATAATAAAAATTTCAAATAGACAAATATATAATCAACATAATATTATGATATAATCATAACGTCTATGTAAACGTTTATATAATATATTATAACATATAATCAGTATAACCAAAAGGTTAATCAAATAATTCGACAAAATAAAATAATATAATTTAGAAATAAAATTATAAAGTTGATAAATATTAAAAATATTTATATATAAAGAAAAATTAATAAAACATTTAGGAGGAAGATGCCATTATGAAAAGAAAAAAATTGCTAGCAACTGTAATCGTTTTAGGTATGTTTGCTTCATCACTTACAGGGTGTGGAAGTAAAAGCAATGAGCAAGGAAGTGCTCAAAAAGACGTAAAAAATGCCAAGATAGCTGTTGTTTTAAAAGCTCTTAACAGCGATTACTGGAAGATGGTGCAAGCGGGAGCACAAGACGCTGCAAAAGAACTTGGAGTAAAAGTAGAAGTATTAGGACCAAATGCTGAGACAGACATTGTAGGTCAAACATCATTAATGGAAGACCAAATAGTACGTGGTGTTGATGCATTAGTAGTAGCACCTTCTCAACCAAGTGCAGCTATTGCTACATTAGATAAAGCAGCTTCTGAAAAAATACCTGTATTCCTAATAGATACAGATGCTAACTGGGACAAGAAGCAAGCTTTCATAGGAACTGGTAACTTCGCAGGTGGTCAATTAGCAGGAAAATTCTTCGCTCAAAAACTTAAGAGTGGAGATGAAATTGTTGCTATAAGAGGAGCACTTGGTGACGCTACTCATGACGAAAGAATAAATGGTGCAAAACAAGAAATAGAAGCAGCAGGACTAAAAATTGCAGAAATTCAACCAGCAAATAGTGATAGAGATAAAGCAATGTCAGTAATGGAAAACATTCTTCAATCACATCCAAAAGTAAAAGCAGTATTCTGTTCAAATGATGAAATGGCATTAGGTGCAGTTAGAGCTCTTAAACAAGCAAATAGAACGGATGTTTTAGTAGTAGGATTTGATGGATCACCAGATGCATTAAAATCAATTAAAGCTGGAGAGCTTACAGCAACAGTTGCACAAAGCGCTTACAATATTGGAAAAGTTGGTGTTGAATCAGCTGTTAAAGTAATAAAAGGTGAAACGATTGAAAAAAGAATTGATACAGGAACTACTTTAATAAACAAAGATAACGTTGATAAAGCACAAGCAGATTTAGATAAGATTTTAGGAAAATAATAAAATCATGCGCCTTATAAGTAGTTGAAAAAAACTTTTAATTACTTATAAGGCAAATATAAAATAGTTGTACAAATTAAGATTAATTAGTATGAAAGCTATAGAATGGAGATGAGATTGTGAGTATGCAGCCATTAATAGAATTAAAAGGAGTATCTAAGATTTTCCCCGGAGTTAAGGCTCTTGATTCTGTAGATTTAGAGATATTGCCGGGGGAAGTTCATGGACTAATTGGTGAAAATGGAGCAGGAAAGTCAACACTTATAAAAATACTAACAGGGGCATATACAAACGATATAGGTAAGATATTTGTAGAGGGAAAAGAAACAACATTTCAAAACCCTAAACATGCTATGGGTTTAGGTATTAATGCAATTTATCAAGAACTGAATATTCTTCAACATTTAAGTGTAGTTGACAATATATTTATGGGAAGAGAACTAAAAAACGGTAAATTATTAGACTATAAAACAATGTTACAAAAAGCAAGTGAATTGCTTAAAGATTTGGGACAAGATATAGATCCTAAAATGAATATTGCTCAACTTGGTATGGGACATCAACAAATGGTTGAAATAGCTAAATCACTTTGTGTAGAAACTAAGTTGCTAATAATGGACGAGCCTACTTCAAGTTTAAGTGAAAGAGAAGTAAGGGAATTAATGAAAACTATAAGGGGATTAAAAGCTAAAGGAATAGCAGTTGTATTTATATCCCACAGATTACCAGAACTTTTTGAAATATGTGATAGAGTTACAGTTATGAGAGATGGTAAAAAAATAAAGACAGTAGACATTGATAACTTAACAGAAGACGAACTAATTAGACTTATGGTAGGAAGAGATTTAGAGCAACAATTTCCTAAAATAAAAACAGAAATTGGTGAAGAAGTATTAAGAGTAGAAAATTTAACAAAGCATGGAGTATACAAAAATATTAACTTCAGTGTAAAAAGAGGAGAAATATTAGGGGTAGCAGGATTGGTTGGTTCTGGACGTACAGAGGTAGTAAGAGGAATTTTTGGGGCGGATACTGTAGATGAAGGAAATATTTATGTAAAAGGTAAAAATGTAAAGATAAAAGCTCCTTCTGATGCGATGAAGCATGGAATGGCTTTCTTAACGGAAGATAGAAAAGGACAAGGATTAATTCTTGGAAATACTATTGAATTTAACATGGCTACAACATGTTACCATAAATTTAAAGATAATTTATTAGTAAGTTTGAAAAAAGTTAAAAAATCCGCAGAAGAAAATATAAGCAAATTACAAATAAGTCCTCCAAATCCAAAGTTCATGGCCGGTCAATTAAGTGGAGGAAATCAACAAAAGGTAGTTATAGGGAAGTGGCTTAACACAAATGCAGAAATATATATATTTGATGAACCTACAAGAGGTATAGATGTAGGGGCTAAGGTTGAAGTTTACAATATTATGAATGAACTAATTTCAAATGGTGCCGCAGTAATTATGATTTCATCAGAACTTCCAGAGGTAATTGGCATGAGTGATAGAGTAATAGTAATGAGTGAAGGTAATTTAACAGCAGAAATAAATAGAGATAACTTAACACAAGAAAATATAATGAAAGCAGCATCAGCATCAGTTAAGGAGGTAAATTAAATGGAGAATACTGGAGTAAGAAATGAACGATTTTCAACAACAGATAACGAAAAATCACTTAAAAAAGTTTTAGGCAAATTTGGACCTTTATTAGGATTAATATTACTTTGCGTAGCACTATCTATTGCATCACCTGACTTTCTTAGTGTAAAAAATATAATGAATATTGCAAGACAATCTGCTATTAACAGTATAATCGCAGCAGGTATGCTTCTTACAATATTAACAGCAGGTATCGATCTTTCAGTTGGATCTATATTAGCATTAGCAACCTGTGTAATGGCAGTAGCGGTAAAAGCAGGATTAAGTCCAGCGTTAGCAATTATATTATGTATTGGTACTGGTGCCGCTCTAGGACTAGTAAATGGATTATTATTAACTAAGCTACGTTTGCCACATCCATTTATATCAACACTAGGTACAAAGAACATTGCGAGAGGTCTTGCACTTATGATTACAGCAGCTTCTCCAATATCAGGATTCTCTAGCTCAATTACATTTTTAGGGGCTGAGTTTTTAGGACCTATACCAGTAAGCTTCTTACTTGTAATTGTAGTATGTGTATTATTCCATATATTCTTAAATAGAACTGCTCAAGGTAGACACATATATGCAGTTGGAAGTAACCCAGAAGCTGCTAGATTATCAGGAGTTAACGTACAAAAAACTTTAATATTAGTTTACACTTTATGTGGTACAATGGCAGGTATTGCTGGATTAGTTCTTGTAGGAAGAGTAAATGCAGCTTTCCCTCTTGCAGGACTTGATTTTGACCTAGATGCTATAGCAGCATGTATCATTGGTGGAGCATCATTCATGGGAGGTTCAGGTACTATCTGGGGAACTCTTATAGGAGCTATGATTATATCAGTATTAAGAAATGGATTAAACCTTTTAGGAGTTTCAGCTGATTTACAAACTGTATCAATAGGATTAGTTATAATTGGAGCAGTTTATGTAGACGTTTTAAGAAGACGTGCTGAGAAAAAAGCAAAATAGATTTTAAAAACAAGGGATAGTTAAGAAAATTAACTGTCCCTATTTTGATTTAATTACTTTTTTAGAAAAAAGTTTGAAGTCCTTTTATAAATTATGATATTCTTATTAATATATTTAAATATCTATTCTAACAATGGATTAAATGATTTGTAAAAATTAGGAGGGGCAAAATGAGAATAGAAACAAAATGTTTACACGAAGGGTATCATCCTGGAAATGGTGAACCTAGAGCATTACCAATTTATCAAAGTACAACTTATAAATATGATTCAACTGAGCATATAGGTAAACTTTTTGATCTTTCAGTTGCGGGGCACATGTATTCACGTATTTCCAATCCAACAGTAGCAGCAGTGGAAGAGAAAATCGCATCAATGGAGGGAGGAGTAGGAGCATTATGCACTACTTCTGGTCAGGCGGCGTCTTTAATAAGTCTTCTTAACATTATGAAAGCAGGAGACCACTTTATAAGTGCGGCTACAATATATGGAGGAACAATAAATCTTTTTGCTGTTACACTAAAAAGATTTGGTATAGAATGTACCTTTGTTGATCAAGATGCATCAGAAGAGGAAATTCAAAAGGCATTTAAACCAAATACAAAGGCGGTTTTTGGTGAAACTCTTGCAAATCCAGCACTAGCTGTACTTGATATTGAAAAGTTTGCAAAAATTGCATATAAAAATAATATACCTCTTATCATTGATAATACTTTCCCAACCCCTGTACTTTGCAGACCTATTGAATTTGGGGCAGATATAGTAGTTCACTCTACAACAAAATATATGGATGGTCATGCAGTACAAATTGGAGGAGTTATTGTAGACAGTGGAAAATTTGATTGGACAAACGGTAAATTTCCGGAATTTACTGAGCCTGATGAATCTTATCATGGAGTTATATATACAGAAAGCTTTGGTAACGCAGCCTACATTACAAAGGCTAGAGTTCAGATGATGAGAGATATTGGTGCATATCCATCTGCTAATGCAGCCTTTTTATTAAATTTAGGAATTGAAACTCTTCACGTAAGAATGGAAAGACACTGCAGAAATGCTGAAAAAGTAGCAGAGTATTTAAGTAAATCAGACAAAGTAGAATTTGTAAATTATCCTGCTTTGAAAGGAAATAAGGATTATACCCTTAAAGAAAAGTACTTACCACTAGGATGTAGCGGAGTTATTTCTTTTTCATTAAAAGGAAGTAGAGAAACTGCCGTTAAATTTATGGATAGTTTAAAGCTTGCCTCAAATGAAGTTCATGTGGCAGATATTCGTACTTGTGTACTTCATCCAGCAAGTTCAACCCACAGACAGCTTACAGATAGCCAATTAGTAGCTGCAGGTATTACTCCAGGATTAATAAGACTTTCTGTTGGAATTGAAAATATTGATGACATAATTGAAGATATAGAGCAAGCATTAAAAAACATATAAAACTTTTATATAGAAAAGTTATTAAAGATGAGAAATAAAAAAATGGCGTAAACACAGCTAAAGCCCTTGAAAACACTAGAGTTTTCAAGGGCTTTTTATGTAATTAGTTTATAGTAAGTGGTTTGTAGATGCTAAAAATATTTATTATTGAAAAAACTTGAATCAAGTTGAATTTATAACACCTATTCTTGAATTATTTGCCCCAAAAACAATCAAACTGATTTGATTTAATTTCAATTTGATCCGTATTAGAATGAAGTCAGAAACACAGCAATAATCAAATTTATACTTGAAAGTGTACACTAGACCATTTCCTCAGAAGTAAAAATCTCCGGAGATTTTGAAACTATAATATTATGAATTGTGACTAGGGGGAATAAAATGAAAAAAATTAGTATACTGACAGCCGAAGAAGCAGTCCAATTAGTGAAAGATGGAGACACTATCACTACCACAGGATTTGTTAGCAGTGGTTGTACAGAAGCACTAAGTAAAGCAATAGAAAAAAGATTTTTAGCTACTGGTTCTCCTAAAAATTTGACTCTGTTTTATCCATCCTCTCAAGGAAATAGAGATGGTAAAACTGGTGGAGATCATTTTGCCCATGAAGGAATGCTTAAGAGAGTCATAGCTGGACATTACGCTACTGCTCCAAAGCTTGGGCAAATGTGCGTTAGCAATCAATGTGAAGGATATAACTTACCTCAAGGAGCTTTACTATATTTACTTAGAGATATTGCGGCCCATAGAGTTGGAACAATCACTGAGGTTGGATTATATACCTTTGTAGATCCAAGAAATGGTGGAGGTAAAATTAACGAGAGAACAACAGAAGACCTAGTAGAACTTATAAAAATAGATGGAAAAGAAAAGCTTCTTTACAAAGCATTCCCTATAAATATTGCATTCATTAGAGGAACTTATGCTGATGAATATGGCAATGTAACTTTTGAAAAAGAAATAACCCCACTTGAAGGCACATCTACAGCTCAAGCTGTTAAAAATAGTGGAGGCAAGGTTATTGTTCAGGTTGAAAAGGTGGTTAAAGGTGGAACTTTAGACCCTAGATTAGTAAAAATACCTGGCATTTATGTTGATGCTGTTGTAGTAGCTAATAAAGAAGATCATGAGCAAAGCTTTGGTGAAAAATATGAACCAGCTATTTCAGGTGAAGTAAGAATTCCTATAGATAGTCCTAAACCTATGCCATTAGATGCAAAGAAAATCATTGGTAGAAGAGCAGCTATGGAACTAGAGGAAGATGCAATTGTTAATCTGGGAGTAGGAGCACCTGAGTATGTGGCACAAGTTGCAAATGAAGAAGGAATTGGGGATTATATGACACTAACTGTTGAATCAGGTCCAATAGGAGGTATACCTCAAGCTGGAGCTAGGTTTGGATCAAGTTTAAATCCAGATTGTCTTCTTGATCAACCATATCAGTTTGATTTTTATGATGGTGGTGGTCTTCATATGGCATATTTAGGACTTGCCCAATGCGATGAAAAAGGTAACATCAATGTAAGCAGATTTGGTACTAAAATAGCAGGTTGCGGTGGATTCATTAATATAACCCAAAATGCTAAAAGAGTATTTTTCTGCGGTACCTTTACAGCAGGTGGATTAAAAGTAAAAGTTGAAGATGGCAAATTAATTATAGAACAAGAAGGAAAAGAAACTAAGTTTATAAAACAAGTTCAGCAGGTTACCTTTAGTGGTAGATACGCAATTAAAAAAGGACAGCCTGTCTTATATATAACAGAAAGAGCAGTATTTGAATTAAAAGAAGATGGAGTTCATTTAATAGAGGTTGCTCCTGGAATTGATATACAAACACAAATTATTGATCTAATGGGCTTTCTTCCTAAAATTGAAAAGGAAGTTAAGCTTATGGATTTAAGAATTTTTAAAGAAGAGAAAATGGGATTAAAAAATAATAAATAAAAATTAGGAGGAGAAAAATTATGAAACCTATGAGAATGCACCATGTTGGCATTATTCTTCCAACGATGGAAGCTGCACACAAATTTCTTGAAACCTTTGATTTGGAAATTGATTACCAAGGATATGTTGAAGCATATCATGCAGATTTAATATTCACAAAATACACTGAAAACAACGATAGTCCAGTGGAACTAATTATTCCAAAAGAAGGGGTTCTTAAAGAATTTAATGGAGGTAAAGGTGGTATTGCACATATTGCTTTTGAAGTTGATGATGTTGAAGCAGTACGTAAAGAATTTGAAAGCAAAGGAATGGAGATGCTTGAAGAAAGTGCAGTTCCAGGTACAAGTGATATAATAGTAAATTTTTTAAGACCTAAATACGGACAAGGAATACTTGTTGAATATGTACAAACTGTTGGACCAATTAAAAGATAAATATATTAGAAAATATTTTAGAAAGGAGAGTATCCTATGTTTACAATGGGGATTGATATTGGATCTGCATCTTCAAAGGTAGTAATTTTAGAAGATGGAAGTAAGATTGTTGCAGCAGAAGTTA
The DNA here is from genome assembly GCF_001263795.1 of Clostridium homopropionicum DSM 5847. Taxonomy (GTDB): domain Bacteria; phylum Bacillota; class Clostridia; order Clostridiales; family Clostridiaceae; genus Clostridium_H; species Clostridium_H homopropionicum. The sequence continues at coordinate 23 of NZ_LHUR01000027.1, read as the reverse complement.
TTCAGGTTGGAACAGGTTCTTCA
>NZ_LHUR01000026.1 GCF_001263795.1 Clostridium homopropionicum DSM 5847 | reverse complement strand
CACTCCTCAGCTTCGCTGAGCGAGTTTCCTTCGCTTCTCTATAACTTCATTTTGAGTATCCTTACTCAATTACAGTTATTGACTGGCATTTATTTACCTTAATTCTGTTTAATTTTCAAAGACCATTCATTTCGCCATCATCAGACAGCTTATTTAGTATATCAATTTTATAATCATCTGTCAACAACTTTTTTCAAAATTAAAAATATTCGAAAATTTTATTTGTATTAAGATAAATTACTTATTGAAATGTTTTTCTGTTTCTTTCGACAACATTGACTATCTTATCAGAATGATATAGTACATGCTTAGCATAAATATGCTTTAGCATTAAATTATCTTTATTATTCTTTAAAATGCTGTCCTTCTTCATCATCTTACTTCATTAGACACTCCAGGTTAAGTATATGCTATAACAGTTCTTTATTCACGCTGCTTTAAAAATCTTTAATAATAAAAAAGCAATATATCTTAAAACTATTAGATTTCAAGATATACTGCTTTAACTTTATTTTATTACATTTCTACTGAATATTTCTTTTTTAACTCATCTAAAAAAGTCATATACTTATAATTTTGTCTTTCCTGATAAAGTTGTGACCTTATCATGTCTTCCATTTCATCAAAGGATTTAACTTTAGGCTCTTGTTTATCTTCTACCTTTATTATGTGAAATCCAAATTGAGTTTTAACTGGATCACTAATAGCTCCTACTTCTAATCCAAAAGCTACTTCCTCAAATTCTGGAACCATCTGCCCTCTTCCGAATCTGCCTAAATTTCCTCCTTGTGCTTTTGAAGGACATGAAGAATATTTTTCAGCTGCGCTTTCAAAACTTTCACCATTTTTTACTTTATCTTGTATTTCTCTAGCCAATTCCTCAGAGTCTACAAGAATATGTTTTGCAACAACGCTTTCCCCATCAACAAACATATGTTTATTTGCTTCGTAATAACTAACTACTTCTTCCTCTAAAACTTTCACATCAGAAAGAGCTTTATCTACAGCCATTTGAGTTAACATATCTCTTTTTACGCCTTCTAGTTTCTCTTTAAATTCATCGGAATTCTCTAAATTAATTTCTTTTGCGTAATTATAATATAATTCGAAAGCAACAAGCTGCTCTAGCAGTTGTCTCTGCCCCTCTTCTGTTTCTAAATATCTTTGTCTTTCCTGTGGAAACCTTTGAATGGATAATTCAATATCCTTTTGTGTTATTTCTCTTCCATTAACCTTAGCTAAAACTTTATTTTCCATTATAAACTCCTTTAAATTTATTAATAATATTATAGTATGCTTTGCACAACTTGTATTATTATAGCACATTCCATACTGTGATTTCCAATAAATAAAAAAAGTACATCTATTTATTGTAAGATGTACTTTGGTGATCCACCGGGGAATCGAACCCCGGACAACATGATTAAAAGTCATGTGCTCTACCGACTGAGCTAGTGAATCATATATATTATATTTTAAACACATTTGCTATTATATCAGCCATCTTGTACCTTGTCAATAATATTTTAACTATTCTTTATATTAATTATTTCTATATACTAAATGGTAGTTGATAATTGATAATTATTATTTTATAATAAATCCATAATATTAAATTGAAGGTGATTTTATGACTATGATTGAAATTAAAGAAAAACTTCTAGCTCCTAACTTTACTCTTCCAGGGTCTGATAAAAAAGAACATAAATTAAGTGATTTTAGAGGCAAAAAAGTTGTTTTATATTTTTATCCTAAAGATAATACATCTGCATGTACAAAAGAAGCAGAAGCTTTTAGAGACAATATAGGTAGGTTTAATGATAAAGATATAATCGTTATAGGAATAAGTAGAGACTCTATAGCTTCTCACGATAAATTTATATCAAAATTAAATCTACCATTCTTACTTTTATCCGATACTAACGAAGAAGTTGTAAATTTATATGGAGTTTTAAAGGAAAAAACTATGTATGGAAAAAAACATATGGGTATTGAGAGAAGTACGTTTATAATTGATGAGAATGGTATAATTAAAAAAATATATAGGAAAGTTAGAGTAAATAATCATATTAATGATGTTTTAGACTTTTTAAATACTTTATAAGATCATTCTGCTAAATTTATATCAAAAAAGCTTAAGAAAATACTTAAGCTTTTTTTAGTATCAAGTTTATAAAGTTATAATTATAAAATAAAAAAACTCTAACTATATAAGTAGTTAGAGTTTTGGTGGCTGGACCAGGAATCGAACCAGGGACACGAGGATTTTCAGTCCTCTGCTCTACCGACTGAGCTATCCAGCCATACTACCCGGCGGCGACCTACTCTTCCACACCGTCACCAGTGCAGTACCATCGGCGCTTTGAAGCTTAACCTTCGTGTTCGGAATGGGAACGGGTGTTACCTTCAAGCCATAACCACCAGATAGCCAGACATCCAAAATCTTCGATTTTGTGATGGTCGGCTACTCATGAGCTTCTGCTCAAGAGTGTCGTTAATCAGTACTCCTCAGCTACGCTGAGTGAGTTTCCTTTGAAAGAACTTTGTTCTCTCAAAATTGCACAGTGAATTAATATTGATCAAGTCCTCGACCTATTAGTATTAGTCAGCTGAGTACATTACTGCACTTACACCTCTAACCTATCAACCTGATGGTCTTTCAGGGGTCTTACT
>NZ_LHUR01000025.1 GCF_001263795.1 Clostridium homopropionicum DSM 5847 | reverse complement strand
AAAGTAATCTAGTGATTTAAATTAGATAGTCTTTATAGTAATTTTAATAGCATTTTTCTATATCTAGTAATCTATAAAGAAAGTTAAGTTAGTGAGATTATGTATAGTTTAAATAGTATTAACACACTCTATATACAGGAGATGATTGTATATGGAAGTAGTGAAAGTACTAAGAGAAGATGGAAAAGAGAGATACTATGTAGAGAACAATCAAGGAGAACCAATAGAAGTAATATTGAAGTTCATAAGGTTCAAAGATAACACTAATTTTGCTAGAAATACCTTAAAAGCTTATTGCCAACATCTAAAATTATACTTTGAGTATTTGGAGCAGAGAGAATTAGACTTTCAATGCGTGAGCATTGATGATCTATCGTTATTTGTTAACTGGTTGCAGAATCCTTATCAAAGCCTTAATGTAACACCTATTAAGCCAAAAGAAAGTGCTAGAAGCCCTAGAACAATAAACATCATAGTGAATACAGTATTGCAGTTCTATGATTATATTTTAAGACATGAAGAATACAGTAACAATGTCTCTGAGAGGCTTAAGAAATTTGTAACAGTTCCAAGCAGGAACTTCAAAGGGTTCTTATATGGAATAGCTTATGAGAAGAAGAAAACTACTAGCAATATATTGAAGCTAAAAGTTCCTAAGAGTAAGACTAAAACTCTCAGTAAAGATGAAATCAATATCTTAGTCAATAATTGTACTAATTACAGAGATAAATTCCTGCTTATGTTACTATGGGAAACAGGGATTAGAATAGGCGAAGCCTTGTCATTATGGATAGAAGATTTTGATGTCAGCGATTTACTTATTGACCTAAAAGACAGAGGACAATTAGAAAATAATGCTGAGATTAAAACAGTTTCAAGTCCGAGAAGAATAGATATATCTCAAAATATTGCAGATATGTTTATGGAGTACCTTGCAGATTTTCATAACGAAGAAGTATTAACTAATCATGTATTTATAAAGCTTTTAGGTGAAAATAAATATAAGCCAATGAATTATGTGGATGTAGATAATTTATTTAGAACATTAGAAAAGAAAACAAATATCCATGTAACACCACATATGTTTAGGCATACATCATTGACTACACTACGATTAGCAGGATGGCAACCAGAATTACTTAGAGTAAGAGCTGGTCATAAAAATATCTATACTACTATGAATACTTATATTCACCCCTCAGATGAAGATATAACAAAAGAGTTTGAAAAAACTCAACCTAATTTAGACTTGGATATTTACAACGAGGGGGAAGAGTAAGTGGATAATTTACAACTGGTAAAAAGTAATCAACAAAGTAAATATGATGAAATTATTGAGTATTTAAAACAAGATAATGCATATTGGTTAGAGAATGATAAATGGAGTATTAATGATGAAGTGTTTAAAAGTAATAAAATAGTTGCTGAGTATAAGGTTAGTTCCAAGAATATAAAAATTGATTTTGTAAGAAATAAAATTCTAAAAAATGAGATTAAATATTATTTAGTATATTCATTAAAAAACAAGTATCTTACATTAAGTAAAGTTTTAAATGAACATCAACAAGCCATCAGATATTTAGTTGAATATGTTGAATTCCATAGATTAAACAGACAGAGTTTTAAAGATATTAATATTGATAAAAACAAGTGGACATTATTCTTAATTGACAAAGGATTTAAATTAAACAAAAATAATGAAATTTATAATACAACATATCGTTGTATATGTAATACTGTAAGTGATTTTATCAATGATTTTTATGATGATAGGGAAGAAACCCATAAAGATATATGGTATTCAAAGAATATTAAAGGTGTTAAGATTCCTGCAAGTGGAGCAAGTCATGCTAATTATAATGCAATTAATTTTAGTAATATACCTATTTATTATAGAGAGATGGTTAAAAAATATTTTAGGACTATTATTACTAAAAAAAGTTGGATGACTTGTTATCATACAGCAAAATATCTAAATTATTTCTTTAACTATTTCTATTCAAATGGCTATAATGATGGATTTCTTGAAAAACTTAATAGAAATGATGTAGAGAAGTATTTATATTACATTGGGAATGAACGAAGAGACAAAAATAAAACAGAAAACTCTAAATATGTAAGTTTTATAAGAACATTTTTAGAATATATTCAAATGTCTCAATATGATAAAGCACCTAAAAAAGAAGCATCATCCTTGATATTTCAAGATGACATTCCTAAAAGAGAATTGAATAAAGATGAAGTTAAAAAAGCTAAGTTTATTCCAGAACCTATTTTAAAGCAATTAGATAATAATATCATGGATTTGGATAGACCACAGTATATACCTACCTATATTCTTCTAAGAGAATCGGGATGGCGTGGTACTGATATATTAAATCTTAGATATGATAATTGTTTAGAGCAGATTTGGAACAATAAAGAACAGAAATATAACTATTATCTTTGTGGTGAAATAACTAAAACAGGGATAGCGCAACTTAAAATACCTATTAGAGATAAAGTTGCTGAAATGATACAAAAGGCTATAGATAAGGCTAAAGAATTAAGTACAGAGGAAAATAACCCTAAGAAATATTTATTTAATACTTATGAAGGTAAATTAAAAGGAAAGCCATTGAATAAGGAATCTTTATTAAACACTATAAAAAGGCTTATTGAACAAAAAGATATTAGAGATATTAATGAGGAATTGTATCATTTTAGACTTCATTCATTAAGACATACAAGAGCAAAGGAGTATGTAGAGCAAGGTATGGGAATCAGTATTATACAACAAATATTAGGGCATCAGAGCCTCCAAATGACAGTTCATTATGCAACAGTTACAGAAAATACTCTCTACGAGAAATGGAAAAGTACTGAGGATTTAGACTTGTTTAGAGTTAATTCTGAAACTAGCAAGCTTGAACAAGTGGACTTAAACTCTGATGATGGTGAAAATATTATAAGGTATGAGTATGTTAAAAAGAATTTAGATGCTGTAAGAGTGCCTTTCGGTGTATGTTTTAAACCTTCTAAATTACCTTGTAAGCAACAAATGAATCATTGCCTAACTTGTGCAAGTTTTTGTACTACATTTGAAAATATACCAGAGTATGAAAAAGAAATTGACCATGTAAGAAAGCAAATAGATATAAGCGAAAGATGTGGTAGAGAACTTTGGGCTGAAAAGAATAAAATATATTTGAATCTGCTAGAAGAGACATTAGAAAAGGTTAAGCATCAGAAGATTGTTCATAAGAATAGTTTATCCAGGGAGGACAATTGATTATGGAACGAAATACAGAAGCTTTAAAGTTACATGCTCAAGAGAAAACCAAAATTGCTTTAGAGAAGACAGATAAAGCAATTAGGGAATTATCACTGAAAGGTGAGAGAATTAATTTTAATAGTGTAGCTACCGTAAGTGGTGTGTCAAAAGCCTTTCTATATAGCAATGATGAAGTCAAAGAAAGAATAGAACTATTAAGAAAACAAGAAGTAAGGAAGGAAATTAATCAAAGAGCTAAAATAGATAAAACAAGTAAGTCTAAGGATATTATTATAATGGCTAAAGATAAGAAAATTAGAGAATTAGAAAATGAAAATAAGAAATTAAAAGAACAATTAGCTATATTAAGAGGTAAGCTATACTCCAATGTATAGCCATCCTCTATAAAGATATGTATTTAAAGTAAAAATGCGTTAGTGTAAGGGTTTAGAGGCTCTTATCACTAGATAT
>NZ_LHUR01000024.1 GCF_001263795.1 Clostridium homopropionicum DSM 5847 | reverse complement strand
GCCCACGTGTTACTCACCCGTCCGCCGCTAGGTTTGTTCCGAAGAACTCCCCTCGCTCGACTTGCATGTGTTAGGCACGCCGCCAGCGTTCGTCCTGAGCCAGGATCAAACTCTCAATTTAAAAGATTGCTAGAAATCTTTGATTTCGTGCAAGCTTTTACTCCTCAGCTTCACTGAGTGAGTTTCCTGTACTCTCAAATTTATTGACTGGCATTTATTTACCTTAATTCTGTTTAATTTTCAAAGACCAATAATAATTATGTTTTTCAACATTAGTTATTCTATAGTATTTTGTTCCTTATGTCAATATGACAAATTAATTAAATTTATTTCTAAATTTATTGCTTGTTTCAAAAGACATTTGCTATTTTAACAAATTATTCACAAAGCAATAAAATATCAACAGCTAAAAAATAAATTTAAATCACTATACTTAATTATTAGTTCTTTTTTCTACTCTTTTCTTATGCTGATACATGTGGCGATGTTGACGTTTATTTTCAATGTGTAGCTATTAATATAGCTACACATTTTTTAACAAAGTTTATAAATTAAAATATTCTGCTATTTGTTCTGAAGCATTCTCATCAAAATTACCGATAAATCTACTCATGCCTTCATGTGATTCAATATAAAATCCTTCTTCCTCAGTAACCATATCCATTTCTAATAATTCTTTTGCTGCATTACCGCTAAATACAGCATCCCACTCTTTTAGAGTAAAGAACTCTGAATAACTATCATAATCATCTTGATCTAATGTAGTATCAAATTCTCCATCATAAAAAACAACTAATTCATTATTAGTATTTGTTACTACTATTTTCTCCACTCTAGAAATAGCAGGTCCATCTAACTCATCAGTTACAATAAAAACCATAAGATCCTCTTTATCTCTAACTAGTTTGCAACATTGCACTTTCCATAGTCCTGTATCATTTTTTATCCACTTTTTATTTTTTATAATACTTTCTATTTTGCTATTCCAATCCATTTTATTACACTCCTTTATCAATTGTTCTTTTTCTCAAATTTATTATTACCCAATAATAAAAAAATAACTAAAAAGCTAATATTAAATTCTCAGCTTTTTAGTTATTTTAATTGTGAAGTCTGAATTAAAGTACATTGAAAATAAATAAAAGTAGCAAAATAATACCTATTAAAATTCTATACATAGCAAATACTCTCATTGGTCTCTTTTGTAAAAAACTTATAAATTTATCCACAACGATAAGTGCAACAATAAAGGAAACAATAAACCCAACTACTAGAGCTATAATCTGCACAGTAGCTAGAGCTGCTAAGTTAATGTCAACAAGTGATTTTAAAGTAACTCCAACCATTACAGGCAAGGCTAGAAAAAATGAAAATTCTGCAGCGGCAACTGTTGAAAGTCCTGCTATCCAAGCACCTATTATTGTTGAAGCAGATCTTGACATGCCTGGCCATATAGCTAAGCATTGAAAACACCCTATAAAGAATGCTTGCTTTATATTAACTTCATCAATTGTCTTAGTAGTAAACTTGCCTCTATATTTTTTTTCTGCAAATAACATCCAAAACGCACCTACTAGTAGTCCAGCAGTTACCGTTATAGGATTAAGCAAATTAGCTTCAATCCAATCATTAAAAGTTAATCCTAAAACGCCAGCTGGAATACATGCAATAAAGATGTTAAACCAAAACTTAAAGCCTGATTTAGGCTTTCTAGGTGAAAAGTTTTTAAAAGTACTTATAATCTTATTCCAATATAGAACAACTATAGCTAAAATAGCTCCCAGTTGAATTATAAATGTAAATGCATCTATATACTGCTTAGTATATAAGGCTGCTGGAGCCACTCCTGCTTTAAAATCAATCAAGTTTCCTACTATTATCATATGCCCTGTTGATGAAACTGGTAAGAATTCAGTGATACCTTCAACTATACCTATAATAATTGCTTTCAAAATAAATATTAAGTTTTCCATTTAACTTCACTCCCACTTCCCTACTGTCATAATAAACATAAAAAATCTATTTTAAATTATACTCTTCTTAAATGCCTCATGTCCATATTCATTAAATACTATTTATCCTTATACTCAAATATAACTTCTCTTAAAACCTTTTTACCATCTTCAGATAACTTAACACTATTGAATCCTGACTTTATATCTAAATTAAAATAGTTATTAACTAAATTAAAAGGACCATTGTTAATACTAATATAATATTTGTCTACCATAGCACTATCTTTAAAAACACCACCTAAAAGCTGCAATTTAACATCCTTATCTTTAACATTCTTTGAATTACCATTAGAAAATATCATTGTTGGTAATTTATCTTTATCTCGTTTGTTATTTTGTGCTTTAGGCGACATTTCAAATAGCTTTTTATCGTCAGTAAATATTATTGGATGTTTTAAAAGAACATTGATCGAAATTCCTTCATTTTTCCCTTTTGATAAATAGCACAAATAAGAATTACTGCTTTTGGTGCTGTAAATAGTATTATCTATTTGCATTGTGTACACCTGATAATATTTTTCCATCTTTTTATTATACTTTTTAATGTCATCTACAGAAATTATTTCTAACGAATCTAAGCCCTTATCTATTATTTCGGCTGCACTTAAAGGCGTTTTGTTATATGTAAGATATACTCCATTTGAAGGATCAATCATGACCCATTTGTTAAGTTTTGTACTCCAAATTTCGCAAATAGTAAATTGGCTTTTTCCTGAACTTGAAAACTTTTCAAATTCACCTAATTCTCCAATTCTAGAAATTATCCCAACAGAATGTGCAAAATCATTGAAAACTATGCTTATTTCCTTTTCAGAATATTCCCTTTGCTTTCTATTATCTTCTAAAATATCAAGTGCCCCTCTACTATCTTCTAGATCTTTAGAGCTCTCCTTGAATTTCATATTACTTCTTGTCCATTTCATCAACTTAACAGCTTTATCAAGTTCAGTATCAGCACCTGATACTATTTTATCTACTTTATACCTTGTTTTTATTTCATTTAATATTGCGTTATCCTCAGCACCATAATAAAGATGCAAATTACCCTCATTATACATGTTATCCCATATATTAAGATTTAATCCCACAGTTTTTTCCTTTTCTTTTAAATAAATTCCAATCATAAATCCAATAGTTATTATTAGTAATAATAAAATTATTTTTATTAACCTTCTTCTCACAGTTATCACCTACTTTTTATTAAATAAATCTTTTGTTAATAAAGTCATTTTATTCCCTGCTGTATACTACTTTTCCGTCAATTATTGTATAAAGAGTGCTAGTAAATACCTCTAAAGGGTTACCATCGAAAATAGCTAAGTCAGCATCCTTACCTTTTTCTATACTTCCAACACGATTTGAAATCCCACAAATTTCTGCTGCATTTATTGTGATTGCTTTTAGAGCCTCCTCAACTCCAAGACCCTCTTTTGCAGCAAGTCCTGCACATATAGGTAAATACTGTATTGGAATTACAGGATGATCAGTCATAATAGCTACTTTAACACCTTTTTTAGAAAGTACTCCTGAGGTTGAAAAACTTTTATTTTTAAGCTCAATTTTAGAGCGTGAAGTAAGACTAGGTCCTATTATTGCTGGTAATCTAGATTCCTTAACATAGTCTGCTATAAGGTGTCCCTCACTGCAATGATCTAAGGTTAAGTTTACATCAAATTCTTTGGCAATCCTTATGGCAGTCAAAATATCATCAGTTCTGTGGCAGTGAGCCTTCAAAGGAATTTCTTTATTTATTACTGGCATTAAAGCTTCAAGTTTGAAATTCTCTTCAAATTCTTTTCCTTCTAAAATAGCTTTATCTTTTTTAATTTTATAATTTTTAGCTCTCATCAAAATTTCTCTAAGTAAAGCAGCAGTTGCCATCCTAGTAGTAGGCATTTTTTTTCTATCTTTATAAACTCGCTTTGGATTTTCTCCGAAGGCTACCTTTACAGCAGCTGGAGAAAAAATAGTCATTTCATCTACATTTTTTCCATAAGTCTTCATTGCTACAAATTGTCCCCCTACAACATTAGCACTACCTGGTCCTGTCATTACGGTAGTTATACCTGCTTTAACAGCATCCTCAAATGCTGTATCCATAGGATTAATTGCATCAATAGCTCTTAGTTCAGGTGTAATAGGATCTGTTGCTTCATTAACATCTAATCCTTCAAATCCCATGTCCTGCTCGTACAATCCAATATGGCAATGAGACTCAATAATCCCAGGAATAACCCATCCACCACCTGCATCGATTACTGTCACTTCTCTATCTACTTTAATTTCTTCATTAACTTCTACAATCTTTCCATCATCTATAAGAATGCATCCATTTTCATAATTTTTTTCACTCATAGTAATAATCTTGCCGTTTTTTATTAATAACAATTTTATTCCCCCTTAGAGCCATCTTATTTATTACTCTTATCACATTATAATTTATTTGATTAAAAAAGACTATGTTTATAACATAATCTTTTAATAGTAGCTTTTATATTCTCTTTTTATTTCTATAAAATACAGCCAATATTATAATTAATAGAATAACTGGTAAAGAAAAAATAAATTTAAATACATTTAAAATTAGTCCTATTATTGCAAAAACAAAAGCTATTGAAAGGGCTATACCAGCTATAGGTAAAAAAATCACTCCAAATATGGCAAGCACTGCAATCATAATAATAATTGCAATCATAATCCCAAAAATTGTTCCCATAATATCTTCCCCCTATTAAATTAATTTTTTATGTATTATCAAAATTACCTTTTTATATATTCAAACAAAGGCTCCACATATACATCTTTTATCTTTGCTACTGGATAGCCTATTGATCTTGTACTTATAAACTTTCCATGAAAATCTGAACCAGCTGTTGAAATTAAATTTTTTTCTTTACAAAACTTTAAACATTCAGAAATGATTAACTGATTATGATTAGGGTGAAAACATTCAACTCCATGTATTCCAATTTCTAAAAAAATATTTAATTTTTTATCAACAGGGCTAATATCTTTTTCATAGTATGGATGAGCTAATATTGCAATTCCACCTGCTTTTTTTATAGTATTAATTACATTTTCCGTATCAGAAAATATAGGATAAAGAATATGCTTTTCTTCTGAATACAATCTATTAAAGTAATCATGTATATCTGTACATATCTTTTTATCTATCAGGTAGTTTAATGCTTTCCATCCTCCCCTTTTAGGATTATGCTTGTATTTTTCATAATCTGAAAAATCTATATCATAACCCTTATCTATTAAATATTTAATAGACTGGTTATTTCTATTCTCTAATAAATCTCTGTTGTATTCTAGTAACTTAATTAATTCAAAATTAGAATTATCAGTTCCATATGCTAATATATGATATAAGCTTCCATTTAATGTACTTGATATTTCAATTCCAGGCAAAAAGGCTATATTATTTTTTAAAGCAACCTTCTGAATTTCTTCAGTATTTTTCATTTCATCATGATCTGTCAAAGATATCAATTTTAATTCTCTATCTTTTGCTTCCTTTACTATTTCCTCCGGTGAAAGAGTACCATCAGATGCATTAGAATGTATGTGCAAATCTATTTTAGAGTCTTTATTTAAATTTATCATAATTATCCTCATTTCGTACTATTTGAGTAAACATAATATAAATTTAATAATATTTTACAAGCATTTTGTTGTAAAAAAGAATGACAATATTTTGCCATTCTTTATTATTTACTTATTTATTTCTTCGTATTCAACATCAACTATTTTTTCCATGCCTGTAAAGTTAAAGACTTGTTTTTCTGTTTCAAAGGTATCAATCTTTGAAGCTTTTTTAGAATTTAGATTCTTTATTTTGATATTTATATATCTATAAGCTTTATAGATACCTATAGATACTAAGGCAAAAGGTATTAGTATTAAAGCTCCTTTTAAGATAAGAATTAAAATAAAGAATATCCCTACAAAAGTAATCATGGATTTTAAGGTTCTTTTTATTGATAAATTGTGAGTTAAATAATCCATATTTATCCCCCTCTTAATATACAGGTTCTTTTCAGAAAATTATATCATACAAATGGGGATATATTACTTAATACTTTATTAATAAAGTATTAAATATTTATTAACGAACACATATTTATCTACAGCCTTCTGAAATACTCGTTTCTAAATCCATTTCCATTTTCAATTAAATTATCCAATTGAGCTAGAATTCTTTCTTTTTCTTCATTGAGATTGGCTGATAATGGAGCATAATTTGATGCATGATTGCTTCTGAATACACAATTTTTTACATTTAAATTTTTAATAAATTCCCTTGTTTCAACCATTACTTCCATAGGAGATAGCAGCTCTAGTTCTCCATTATTAACCTTATCATACATTGGAGTTCCAGGCTCTACTATTAAGGTTAATAAACCTAGATAATTTGGATTTATTTCACTTATTACTTTAGCTGATTCCTCAGCGTGTATTTTCCACTTTTCCTTACCACCTAATCCAGAAATTAATGTTACAGAAAGTAGAATCCCTATGTCCATAATTTTTTTTCCTGCTTCAGTTATTTCTTTTGCAGTAGCACCCTTATTTACATCTTTTAATATTTCATCACTTCCACTTTCTACCCCAAGATATATTATATCTAGTCCTTTATTCTTTAGTTTTATTAGGTCTTCTTTACTTTTTCTTAAAATATCTTGAGGAGTGCCATATATTCCAATTCTTTCGCACTCTGGAAATAGCTCTTTTATTTTAACAAGTATTTTCTCTAAATCATCAGTTTTTAATATTAAAGCATCTCCATCGGCTAAAAAAACTCTTTTAACTATTTTATAGTATTCTCTTGCCATGCTTAAATCTTCAAATATATCTTCAAGCTTTCTTATCTTAAATTTCTTATCCTTGAACATATTACAAAATGTGCACTCATTGTGGGAACACCCAAGAGTAACCTGAATTATCAAGCTATAGGCTTCACTGGGCGGTCTATAAACTGCTCCTTCATATCTCATTTGTAACAACTCCTTTAATGTTAGTCTTAAGCATACTTAATTATTAATAATAATGTTTATTTCTATGTTTGTCCATTGTAAATCATTTTAAAATTTTACTCTAAGCATTTAGGATATTTTTCTCTATCCCAAATATGGTCTTTAGAAATTATATTATCAGAAATATTAAAATAATCAAAACTCAATATATCTCTACCATCATTTGATATAGGATCATCCCATGTAGCATCTACATGATAAAGCTTTCCTTCGATATTAACTATATTCCAAGCATGAGGTATTATTTCATTACCATTATAAGCATCACCTGCAACGTAAATACATTCGATTCCCGCAGTATTTAAAAGTCTATACATTGCCTTTGCATAGCTATCACATACCCCGACTCCATTTATAAGAATTCCATAATCTAAATAGGATTCATTTGGCATATTACCACTAAATAATCTTGAATCATACTTCGAATTATTTACAATAAAATTATGAATCGCTAATTCTTTCTCTTTTTCCGTCATTTCATTCTTAATTATTTTGGATATGATTTCTTTTGATTTATCTTCAACTGTTTTCTTCATTTTTTCCATGTATTCTTTAGAATATTCATAATCCAAATTTATTATCATTGTTGCTGATTTTGAAAGATTATTAGTATAAATACTACCATTAGCTCCTTTATATCCATAGTCTAAGAGAGGATTTTCTAATAATATATCATTAATTACATCTAATTTATAGTCTTTTGTATTAAATGAAGGTATTTCTATACTAACTTCATTTTTAAAATTTGCAAGAGCATAGATTATAATATCTTTAAAGTCTTTTGTACTATTAGCAACACTACCTGGATCAACATAATTTTCTTTTAGTAAACTCTCAGACTTTTCTGTTGTAAATCTAAAGCTAACTGGTTGAGATAAGTTTTTATTGGTAACTGATTTTATATTATCATTAATAATCATAATATACTCAGTATCATATTTATAATTTTCTCTAGGTTTTACAATTATAGAATTATCATTATCTGTATATAATGTTTCTACGCTTACTTCTATTTCATTATCTTTTTCTATTACCTTTATATTATCTTTTATGGTGCTCATGTCAACAGATTTGTTAAACCTAATATTCCATATTTTATCAACAGATACATTATATTTACTTTCCCAAACTTTATAATTTGAATCTAAAGCAAAAATTGTTTGAGCTTTTAAAAAAAGAAAAACAAAAACAAAGAATATTTTAATATACTTTTTATACATTGACTCACTTCCTATCTCCACATAGTTACAAAGCTAAAATTTGAACGTATTATTATAATTATATTAACTTTAAAGGTAATTAACAATCTTTTTTAGCAGATGTAACTCATATTACAATTTTAACATCTGGTAATACCTCTTACCACATGTTAAAATTGATTCACAATACTTTTTAGGAGGAATTATAATGGCAAAAATCAAAGTTCCATACTCTAAGGAAATATGGGAAATAGAAATACCTGATAAAAACTTAGCTGGCATTTTAGAATCTAATGCACATACTTATAAGGCAAATAAATCTCAAGAAGAACTTGTAAATGAAGCTTTAGATAACTGTATAGGCAGCAAATCTCTTGAAGAGTTAGTTCATGGCAAAAAAAATATGGTTATAATAACAAGCGATCATACTCGACCTGTACCAAGCAAAATAACTCTTCCAATAATGCTTAAAAGAATACGAAAAATTAATCCTAATATTGAAGTAACAATATTAGTTTCAACGGGATTTCACCGTCCTACTACAAGGGAAGAATTAATTAATAAGATGGGAAAAGAGATTGTTGAAAAGGAAACTATAGTTAATCATATATCAACTAAGGATGAAGATATGACTTATCTAGGTAAACTTCCTTCTGGC
Source organism: Clostridium homopropionicum DSM 5847 (assembly GCF_001263795.1). Classification (GTDB taxonomy): domain Bacteria; phylum Bacillota; class Clostridia; order Clostridiales; family Clostridiaceae; genus Clostridium_H; species Clostridium_H homopropionicum. Next base: position 79,903 of record NZ_LHUR01000024.1, on the reverse strand, counting down.
GGAGATTTGAAAATAAATAAACTAGCTGTTGAGACAGAACTACTGATTGCAGAAGGTTTTATAGAGCCTCACTTTTTTGCAGGATTTTCAGGTGGTAGAAAGAGTATTCTTCCAGGAATTGCTTCAGCAAAAACCATAATGGCTAATCATTGTTCTGAATTTATTGCAAGTCCTTATGCAAGAACAGGAATACTTGAAAATAACCCAATTCATACTGACATGCTTTATGCTGCTAAAAAGGCTAAATTAGCATTTATTTTGAATGTTGTAATAGATTCAGATAAAAGAATAATAAAAGCCTTTGCCGGTGATAGTAAATTAGCTCATGAAGCAGGCTGCAAATTTGTATCAGAACTTGCAGGTGTAGATAATATAAAAACCGATATAGTAGTTACAACAAATGGCGGATATCCTTTAGATCAAAATGTTTATCAATCAGTTAAAGGAATGACTGCTGCTGAAGCATGCTGCAAAAAAGACGGTGTTATTATAATGATTTCTGCATGTAACGATGGACATGGTGGCAAATCTTTCTACGACAATTTGGCTAATACAAGCAGCCCAAAAGAAGTCCTTGAGAAGGTATTAAAAATACCTAGAAATGAAACTATGCCTGATCAATGGGAATTTCAAATATTAGCTAGAATCTTAGATAATTTTAAGGTTATTTTAGTTACAAATTCAATGGATCCTCAGATGGTTAAAAATATGCATATGGATCATGCTTATACCTTTAATGAAGCTCTTGAAAAAGCCTTTAAACTTAAAGGGAATGATGCAAAAATTACTGTAATACCTGATGGTGTATCCGTAATCGTTCATTAACGCTTAAGATTAATATTAACAAATTAATCTTATAGAGTTATTATTAAACTATTAGAATGATTTTATAATTAGCAGAGATAAATGTAAAGGGAGTTGGTATATTGAGGATATTTACTCTTGTAGAAAATACACTATTAGATAATTCAAATTTAATAAAAGAGCATGGATTATCAATGCTTATTGAAACTTCCAAGGGAAAAATTTTATTTGATACTGGACAAAGTGATGCATTTGTAAAAAATGCTGCTAAATTAAAAATAGACTTAAATACTATTACCCACATAGTTTTAAGTCATGCTCATTATGACCATTCTAATGGTTTAAAATTTTTATTAGAAAAAATCAATTCAAAACCTATTTTAATTGTAGCAAAAGATTTTTTTAACAATAGCAATAAGTTTTATAAATCTGTTAATACTAAAAATGGTATTGTTAATGAAGAATTAAGTTATATAGGAGTAAACTTTACTAAAGAATTTATTCAATCTAAAAAAATAGATATTAATTATGTTGAAAAGGATACACTAAACATCTCAAAAGCAATAACTGTTCACAGAAATTTCTTTACATCTAATGCCTTTGAGAGAATTAATGAAAATATGCAACTCAAATTAGGTGAAAATTTCATTGTAGACCCCTTTAAGGATGAAATTGCAATTGCAATAGAAACAAAAAAAGGTCTTCTACTTCTTGTTGGTTGTTCCCACTGTGGGATAATAAATACCATTGAAACTATTAAAAATCGTACAAATAAGAATATATATGGTGTTATAGGCGGTACACACCTTATTGAAGCTGATGAAGATAGAATTGACAAAACCTTAGAATATTTTAAAAATATTAATTTAAAATTCATAGGTTTATCACATTGCACAGGTAAAAAAGCCTTAGATATTCTTAAAATAAAATCAAACAATTATACTATTTGCAGTACAGGTAAAATATTAGATTTTACAGAAATTGAAATATCCTAAAACATGTTTTTTAAATAGATATTGCTAGTTACTATAATGTATTGTGTTTTATGAACATTTAATATATTATATATTTTATACAAAATATTATGTATATAAAGCTATAGGCATAGGGGCATCATTGTATTAATATTTTAATAAGGGGGTACATTATGAAATCCATAATAACAGTAATTGGCAAAGATAAAACCGGTATAATTGCATCAGTAAGTACTATTTTAGCTGACGCAAACGTAAATATTCTTGATATTAGTCAAACTATTCTTCAAGAATTTTTTACAATGATAATGTTAGTAGATTTATCTAAGTCATCAAAAACCTTTAATGAACTTAAAGAGATTCTTGAACAAAAGGGAAAAGAACTTGACTTATCTATTAGAATTCAACATGAAGATATTTTTAATTCAATGCACAACATTTAAAGGCAGGTGATAGCGTGATAAATCAAAATAAAATAATGGAAACAATTAAGATGATCGAAAAAGAGAAATTGGACATTAGAACTATTACTATGGGAATTTCTCTTAGGGATTGTTGCAGCTTTGATGGAGCAAAATCTCGTCAAAAGATATATGACAAGATTACTAAATATGCAGAAAATCTAGTTAAAGTTGGAAATGAAATAGAAGCTGAGTATGGAATTCCAATAATAAATAAAAGAATTTCTGTAACTCCTATAGCATTAATAGCTGAATCATGTGATGATAAGGATTATGTAGAATTTGCCAAAACCTTAGATAGAGCAGCTAGCACAGTTGGTGTAAACTTTATTGGCGGCTACTCAGCATTAGTACATAAAGGATACTCTAAAGGTGACAGAATTTTGATATCATCAATTCCTGAAGCTCTTAGTGTAACTGAGAAAGTATGCTCATCCATTAATGTTGCTACAAGCAAAAATGGTATAAATATGGATGCAGTAAAAGAGATGGGCCAAATTATTAAAAAAACTGCAGAACTAACTAAAGAACAAGATGGTCTTGGCTGTGCAAAATTTGTTGTGTTTGCAAATGCCGTTGAAGATAATCCATTTATGGCTGGAGCTTTTCATGGAATTGGAGAAGCAGAGTGTATCATAAATGTGGGAGTAAGTGGTCCTGGAACAGTAAAGTCTGCTTTAGAAACTGTTAAAGGAGAGAGTTTTAATATTGTAGCTGAAACAATAAAAAAGACTGCCTTTAAAATAACTAAAATGGGTCAATTAGTTGCTACAGAAGCTTCTAGAAGATTAAATGTACCTTTTGGAATTATTGATTTATCCCTAGCTCCTACTCCTGCAATTGGAGATAGCGTTGCTCATATATTAGAGGAAATGGGTATAGAAAGCTGCGGAGGCCACGGAACTACTGCTGCATTAGCATTGCTAAATGATGCAGTAAAAAAAGGCGGAGTTATGGCAGCTTCTCAGGTTGGAGGATTAAGTGGTGCTTTTATCCCTGTTAGTGAAGATGCAGGAATGATTGATGCAGTTTTAAAGGGTTCTTTAAATCTTGAAAAGCTTGAAGCTATGACTTGTGTTTGCTCCGTTGGTCTTGATATGATTGCAATTCCTGGAGATACAAGTGCTGAAACAATATCAGCGATAATTGCAGATGAAGCTGCAATTGGCGTAATAAATAATAAAACCACTGCTGTCAGACTAATACCAGTACCTGGTAAAGGCGTTGGAGAGATGGTTGAATTTGGTGGATTATTAGGAAGAGCTCCTATAATGCCAGTAAGTAAATACAGCAGTGCGGATTTTGTAAATAGAGGCGGTCAAATTCCTGCCCCAATTCATAGTTTTAAAAATTAATCATAAAATAGAAGCAAGCACCTTGTGTCTTGCTTCTATTTTCGTTAATAAAGTTTATTATTAATTTTTATTAAATAATAAAAATATTGAAATTTTTGGTGTTTTATTATTTATTTTTTATTTTTTAAAGGATTTTATTGTATTTCTATCGAATATGAATATAGTATTTAATATATAGTATATTTGTGGAGGTAAAATAATGCCTAATAATTATTTCGCAATTATTTATTTAATGAATATTAGTATTAATAAATACATTTATACTATATTAATAGCAATTATTTTGTCATTAATGTATTATATTATAAAATTCAAAAATATTTTTATGCATACCAATACAGGATATAATTCTAATATTAAAGAAACAAGTGAGGAAATATCTTTGTTTGATGATAAAAACAGCTTAGCAAATAGTATTCTAGATAATGCTAATTTAATCATATTAGTTTGGAAAGGTGCTGGTAACTTAATAAAATTTAATAATTATGCTGAAAAGCTTACAAATTTTAAAGAATCAGAAATGCTTGGTTCAGGCTGGGATGGTCGTTTAGTTGATAAACCTTTAAAAGCATCAATGATGTTAGGTTTTAAAGATTTAGCCAATGGAATTATTGTTGAACCTCATGAAACATATGTTTTAGATAGACTTGGTAAAAAGATAAGTGTGTTTTGGAATAATTCAGTAATTTATGAGGATAATAAACCTTCAATTTTTATAGCAATGGGAACTGATATTTCCGCACGAAAAAATGCTGAAGAAAAATTACTTAAAAGCTATAATACTTTAGAAATACTCAATGAAAAATTATACTCAGCTCAAGAAGAACTTAAAAGGCGATATAAGCAATTAGAAGAAAGTCAAAATTCCTTGAGAGAAATGGAAGAAAGGACCCGTTTAGCACTTGAAGGGTCTAAAGACGGCATATGGGATTGGAAAATAAAAGACAATATCTTTTCTTTATCTCTTCGTCTCAAAATAATGCTTGGTTTTACTGATAAAGATTTAGAAGATAAAATATCCAGCTGGATAAAACTTATTCATCCAGAAGATTTACAACTTTTTCAGCATGCAATGAAAAATCACTTAGATAGAAAAACTTCTTTTTTAAATATTAATGTAAGAATGAAAACAAAGGTTGGAATTTATAAATGGATCTTAGTTAGAGGTAAGGCTATTTTTGATGATAATAGCTCTCCTGTAAGAATAGCAGGCTCCACAACAGATATAACTAAGCGTAAAAAAAATGAAGAAACTATATACAACCTTGCTTATTATGATACTCTTACAAATCTACCTAATAGGACTTTGCTTAATAAAATGCTTGAAAAAGAGTTGACTAATTCAATATTAAACAGCAGCAAGCTTGCAATGCTATATATGGACTTAGATAACTTTAAATCTATAAATGATACCTTTGGTCATTCCTTTGGAGATAAGCTTTTAATTGAAGTTACGCGTTCTTTTAATAACCTACTTGAATATAACATGACTCTTTCCAGATTAGGTGGAGATGAGTTTATGATATTAATTCCTAAAATAAATAATAATCTTTCTGCTACTAGACTAGCTAATAAAATTTTAAAAACCCTTTATAGACCATTTAATATCAATGGCAATTCAGTTTTTGTAACCGCAAGTATCGGAATTGTAACTTATCCAGATGATGGAACTAATATCCAGTCACTGCTTATGAATGCAGATACTGCAATGTATCACGCTAAAGCTCAAGGGAAAAATAATTTTCAGTTTTTCTCAAAGGAACTTAATGATCAAATTGTAAAAAAGACAGAACTTGAGAAAACCTTAAGATTTGCCCTGCTTAATAAAAAAGAAAAGGAATTTACTGTTTATTATCAACCTCAGGTAAGAGCTGATAATAGTGAATTAATTGGTCTTGAAGCATTAGTTCGTTGGAATCATCCTAAGCTTGGCTTTATTCCGCCTAGTCAGTTTATACCTATTGCAGAGGAGACGGGTTTAATTAAAGAGATTGATGAGTATGTTCTAAGAACCGCCTGCAATCAATTAATAGAATGGCAAAGGAAGGGTTATAATATAGTACCAGTTTCAGTTAATATTTCAGCAAATCAATTTAAACATAAAAGCCTTTTTGAAAAAATACGTAATATTCTTAGCGAAACTAATTTATCTCCTCAGTGGCTTCATATTGAGATAACTGAGTCTGCTACAATAGATGATATAAACCAAACTATTAAAATTCTTAATAATTTTAAATCCATTGGTTTAAAAGTGCATTTGGACGATTTTGGTACAGGATATTCTTCTTTAAATCATTTAAAAAGCTTACCTATTAATACATTAAAAATCGATAAATCTTTTGTAGATCAAATTGCTTATCGTGAACAAGAAAAAGCAATTGCTCATACATTAATTCAATTAGCCCATAATCTAAACATGGAAGTAATTGCAGAAGGTGTAGAAACTCAAGAACAATTAGCTGTGCTACAAGCTCAGCATTGTGATGGAATACAAGGTTACTTTTTTAGTAAGCCTCTGCCTCCAGACCAACTAGAAAGTTTATTAAGCTTGCACTTTTTAGAAAGTGAAAAAAACATTGTATAATTCTATTAAATATTAATATTTTTAAATGAGAACAATTTGTTCTCATTTATTTTTTTCTATAAATTGTATAGTTTACTATGATAATGCAGATATGATAGAATATATTGATATTATAATAACATTATGGGGGTATAAAACATGACTAATGGAATTACTTTGAAATCTATAAAAATATCAAATGGAGAAACAATAGGTTATCGTGAATGCGGCACAGGTAATAAAATACTGCTATTAGTTCACGGTAACATGACATCTTCAAAGCACTGGGATGTTCTTATGGAAAATCTTCCAAACGACTATAAAATATATGCTCCAGATTTAAGGGGAATGGGAATTTCAACTTACAATAATCAAATAAATTCTATAAAAGATTTTACAGATGATATTAAAGCTTTTGCAGATGAATTGGGTTTAAAAAACTTTATTATTGCTGGATGGTCTACTGGTGGTTGTGTAGCAATGCAGCTTGCAGCAAGCTATCCTGATTATGTTAAAAAATTAATTTTAGTTGAATCTGGTGGAATTAAAGGATATCCAGTTTTCAAAAAAGATACTAAAGGTCAAATTATTCTTACAGAGTTAGTTACTACTAGGGAAGAGCTTTCAAAAGATCCATTGCAAGTTTTACCTATTTTAAACGCCTATGTGAAAAAAGATGAAGAATTTTTGAAAAATGTATGGAGGTCTACTATTTATACCCATAATGAACCATCGCCTGAAAAATTCCACGAATATATGCATGATATGATGACTCAGAGGAATCTAGTAGATTTAGATTATGCACTAATAACCTTTAATATTTCTCATGAACATAATGGTGTTGTACAAGGAACTGGAGAAGTAGATAACATTGTTGCCCCTACTCTTGTACTACAAGGAGAAAGAGATATAGTAGTACCAACTATAATGGGACAAGGAATTAAAGATGGTATAGGAGATAACGCTACTCTAGTTATGCTTCCATGTGGCCATTCTCCGCTAATTGATTGTTTAGATTTACTCATTGAAAATATTATAAACTTCACCAAATAGAGTAGAATCTATTACTTTTTTCATTAATCTTAAATACACCTTAATATTATCATAAAATTATATAAATATTTAGAAATATAACTATTTTATTCTTTACCATCTTATGTTATTATTTAATTGTTATTATTCAATTATAGGGGGTAAAGTTATGGGAAAAGACACTTTATTAAAATCAATGGAACTAGAAAATGGAGAAACTTTAGGCTATAGAGAAAGTAGCTCTGGAGAAAAAACTCTTGTTTTAGTTCACGGAAATATGACTTCTTCAAAGCATTGGGATGTATTGATTGAAGCATTACCTGAAGATATAAAAATATATGCAGTAGATCTAAGAGGCTTCGGTATATCAACTTACAATAATCCTATTAATTCTTTAAAAGATTTTTCTGAAGACTTAAAGCTTTTCGTGGATAAATTGAATTTAAAGAAATTTTTCTTAGCTGGTTGGTCTACTGGCGGTGGTGTTACAATGCAATTTACTGCAGATTATCCCGAATATGTTGAGAAATTAATTTTAGTTGAATCTGTTGGAATTAAAGGATATCCAATTTTACAAACAGACGAAACCGGTAACTTTATTGCAGGAAAGCCATATTTAAGCAAAGAAGCTTTAGGAAAGGATTTAGTTAGCATTAAGCCAATATTAGATGCTTACAACAGCAGAAATAAAGCTTTCTACAGAGGTCTATGGGATGCTGTAATCTATACTGAAAATAAGCCATCTGAAGAAAAATACGATGAGTATTTAGAGGACATGCTTACCCAAGTAAATACATTAGATGTATATTGGGCACTAATGACTTTTAATATTTCTAATGAACATAATGGTGTTGTTGAAGGAAGCGGAGACGTGGATAAGATTCAAGTTCCTACTCTAGTTTTCCAAGGAGAAAGAGATTTAGTTATACCACCTCCAACTGCTGATGAAATAACAAACGGAATTGGAGAAAATGCTTTACTTGTTAAATTACCCAGTGGACATTCTCCTTTAATTGATTGCTTAGATATACTAACAAATAATATAATAGATTTTATAAAGTAATATTTAGAGAAGCTGTAAATGCTTCTCTTCATTTTTGGTAAAAATCAACATAAAAATTGAATATTAATCTCTAATTAGGAAATAATACTTATATAAATTCATAATAGAGGTGTGATAAATTATGAGAGTTCCAAACCATATTGGTATTATTCCTGATGGTAATAGACGTTGGGCTGTTGATAAAGGTTTATCAAAGGAGAATGGATATTCTTCTGGACTAAATCCTGGCTTAATATTATATCATCTATGTAAGAAGTCTGGAGTTAAAGAGTTGACCTATTACGGTTTCACAACTGATAACACTAAGAGACCTGCTAACCAAAGGATAGCCTTTACAAAAGCTTGCATTGATGCAGTGGAGATGCTGAGTAAAGAAGATGCGGAACTGCTAGTGCTTGGAAATTACCAATCTCCAATGTTTCCAAAGGAACTTTTACCCTACACTAAAAGAAAAACTTTTGGTAAGGGAGGTATTAAAATAAACTTCTTGGTAAACTATGGTTGGGAATGGGATTTAGGAAGTCTTACCTCAAATAATAGTTCAAATAGAAAAATCATTTCCAATTGCTTAAAATCCTATGATATTTCTAGAGTAGATTTAATTATACGCTGGGGCGGCAGAAGGCGTTTAAGTGGCTTTCTTCCTGTTCAGTCTATATATTCAGACTTCTATATTATAGATGACTACTGGCCTGATTTTAATGAAGACCATTACTACAAGGCACTAGAATGGTATAATACTCAGGATATAACTCTCGGTGGATAAATTTCATATTAAAAAATTCAACCTTCATATAAAAATGAAGGTTGAATTTTTTACTCTGTTGGGATTATTTCCTATGATACCTTTTTAAAGTCTTCAATATGACTAAGAATAAATTCAATTCCCTTTTCAGTTATTGTGACTAACTTGTTTTCATTATCCTCATAAACTTCTATATAGCCTTTTTTAATTAATAAATTAAAATTAAATACTGATATTCTATTTTTATCATAATTGATACTACTTGTTCTATTTTCATATAAATATGCAAGATAGCTAATTCTATTATAAATTTCATTTAGAAATAATTCAGTAACCATTTTCATAATCTCACCCCAATTTACTGCAATGTTTATAAGATGTATTATATAATATTATTGTATTAAAAACAAGTAAATTATTTTACATAGATTTAACATAAATAAATATTGACATTTTTCTATTTAATATTAATGTATGATATTGTACTAAAAATACTCTTATTAAATTAATATGTAAAATAATGAAAGAAAATAATGAACAAAAAGATGAGAAGTATAAGTAATACTACTTCTACTTCTCATCTTTAATCATCTAAAATTTATAAATATCTATTAATAAGCTTTATCCATTCTTCAGCAAGTTTTGGTCTTACCTTAATAAGAACTATTAAAAATTTATCTAGTTGATTTTGTTTTTCTAAATACTTCAATAGAATATATGGAAATTTTACCCTTTTTGTGAAGCATTTCCTTGGATCTATAACCTTAATCCCCTCTCCATGTTGAACGAAAATATGTCTCGGAGCCATGTCTAGCCTTTTAAATCCTAATTTTTGAAATTCTTCTATTAGTTCTATTAAGTTAACAGCTAATTTTTCTGTTAGGGTATTTTTTTTTAAATAATCATCTAAGGATTTACCTCCTACATATTCTCGAAGCATATAATTATCTTTTGTTTCAATAATTTTGGGAAAATATTTACTTCCATCTACCTTTTTAAGTAAACTATGCTCATGGTAGCACTTTTTTCCATTATTAAATATTTTTAAAGCGTGTCCCTCTGGTGTTAAATAAACTTTTCCTTCACATCCTGCCCCTAAGAGTTTACATTTTTTTAAATCTATTTGAAAATATTTTTTGCTAATGTTACTCACCTCTTTAAGTGGATTGTTTAAAAATACTCTATAATATATACTATTAATCAAACTTTCTTAAGTGCTTCAATACAAAAATAAATCTGAGAGGGATAACCCTCTCAGATTTATTATGAGAATAGTGCTCTATCACTTATTAAATCATCTTCACTATTATTTTCAAATAGTTTAAATAATTTTTCTATGGTAAGTTCTTTTTTCTCTTTTCCGCTAATATCCAAAATAACATTACCATGATGAAGCATAATAAGTCTATTTCCAAGCCTTATTGCATGATTTAAGTTATGAGTAACCATTAATGTTGTAATTGATTTTTCTTTTATAATATTCTCCGTTAATTCAATTATCTTCTCTGAGGTTTTAGGGTCTAAAGCAGCTGTATGCTCGTCTAGAAGTAAAATTTCTGGATTTCCCATTACAGTCATTATTAATGATAAAGCTTGCCTTTGACCACCAGATAAAAGACCTACTTGAGTATATAACTTATCCTCAAGTCCAAGTTCCAGACTAGATAAAAGTTCCTTAAAATACGGTATATCTTTTTTATTTACAGCAAAACTTAGATCAAATTTCTTGCCTTTGTTGTATGCCATAGACATGTTTTCTAAAATAGTCATAGAAGGTGCTGTACCTTTAGTTGGATCCTGAAAAACTCTTCCTATAAATTTAGTACATTTATGCTCTGGTAATTTAGATATTTCCTTATCACCAAGCATTATCATTCCTCCGTCTACTGGTATTGTTCCTGATATTATATTTAATAAAGTAGATTTTCCAGCCCCATTACTACCTATTATTGTAATATAGTCCCCTTTATTAACTGTTAGATTAAGTTTATTAAATACTACATTCTCATTTACAGTGTTTTTATTGAATACCTTGTACAGATTTTGTATTTGAAGCAACTAGTTCATCCCCTTCTTTTTCTCTTTTCCTAAAGCTGCTAAGTTTAAAATTATTTGCCCCCAATACTGCAATAACTATTAGAGCTGTAACTAACTTTAAATCTGAAGGTGGAAGTCCTATTCTTAGAGCCCCTCCAATCGCTAATTTGTATAATATAGCTCCAATTACTGCCATAGTTGTAGCCTTAATGTATTTAATATTTTTTAGGACAGATCTTCCCAAAATTACAGCAGCAAGTCCGATAACTACTGTACCTGTTCCCATACCAACATCAGCGTATCCTTGGTGTTGAGCCATGATAGATCCGCCTAAAGCTGCTATACCATTAGAGATGCTTAGTCCTATCACTTTTATAACATCCTTATTTATTCCAAGAGAAGTAACTAACTGTTCATTATCTCCTACAGCATTTAACACAAAACCCATTTTTGTCTTCAAAAATATATCCAGTAACAGTTTAACACCAATAGCAATGATAGCAATTAATAATACAGATGGAAGTCCCTTTGTAATTGCAAACATAGTTTTAAATCCAAAGAACGGTATATTAGACTTACCCATTATTCTTAAATTTATTGAATATAAACCTATCATTACAAGTATTCCTGAAAGTAAATTGGAAATCTTAAGCTTTACGTGAAGTAAACCTGTTATAGTTCCCCCAATCATTCCAGCAAATACTGCTATTAAACAAGCTATAAATGGATTTATTCCTTTTGAGAGACATAGAGCAGTAATTGCTGCCCCTAAAGGAAAGGTTCCATCTACAGACATGTCTGGGAAATCTAATATTTTGTAAGTAATATATACTCCAAGAGACACTATAGCAAAGATAGATCCTTGTTCTAATATACTTACTAGAAAATTGATCATTATTCTACGCCCCCTGTAACCTTTACTGCCTTAGAATTAATATCATCTGGTACTTTTACACCTAACTTTTTAACTGCATCTTCATTAACAACTATTTGTCTTTCAGTAAGAATTGTAACTGGTATTTCTTCAGGCTTTTTACCGCCAAGCACTTCAACAGCCTTTAAACCTGTTTCATATCCAAGTTTATAATAGTCAATTCCTGCTGTTGCAACTGCTCCACCTTTTACTTGACCTTCTTCAGAACCAAAAACTGGTTTCTTCTTAGCATAAGCAATTTTTGTGATAGTTGGTGCTGCTGCTGCAATCATATTATCAGTTGGAATGTAAATTACATCAACTTTATCTAAAATAGAATTTAATACTTGTGGAATTTCATTACTAGTTGTAACACCTGAAGCTACAATTTCAAATCCAAAGCTAGGAGCTGCTTTTTTTGCATCCTCTACTTGAACGCCTGAATTAGCTTCACTTGTGTTATACATTATTCCTATCTTTTTTGCTGTTGGAACTAATTTTTTAATAAGTTCAAACTGTCCTTCTATTGGAAGAGCATCTGATGTACCTGTTACATTTGTTCCTGGCTTATCCATAGATTTAATTAATCCAGCCTTTACTGGGTCTGTTACTGCTGTAATTAAAATTGGAATATTTGAATTAGCCTTTTGAGTAGCATTATAACATGCTTGTGCAGATGGAGTAGCTATAGCTAAAATCATATCCACTTTATCATTTACAAACTTATCTGCAATTGTTTGAGTAGTTGGCATATCACCTTGAGCATTTTGGAAATCTATTTTTATATTTGTTCCATCTTTATAGTTTTTATCTTCTAATGCTTTAATAAAACCCTTTCTTGCTGAATCTAATGCTGCGTGTTCTACTATTTGAGTTATTCCTATTTTTACTACCTTGTCCTTTGATTCTCCTTGCTTTGAAGAAGAGCATCCTCCTAAAGCGCCTACTAATAATAATCCACTTAATAATACTGATAACTTCTTGACTACCATGCTACTTTCCCCCTTAATAAAATAAAAAACTCTCCATAAGGAGAGTTTATTTTTGTATATTTATTAAAGCAATATATAACTAATATAGTTACAAATTGCTCTTTTGCCCCTATCTCCTACTAAACTTCGATTCTACAATTTTTTTATTAAAATTTAATTCTACCTTCAACTACTTTTCTACAATATTGAAAAAATGTTTATATTATACTTTAATAAGTTATAAACTTATTAACTATAAAATTTCTTATATATTACATTAAAACATGAAATTTGTCAACTAGATATTATCCTGAGGGATTGACCTATGGCCTAGTCCAATGGCTACTTCGTTTAAGTGAAGAAGCCCTATATTCATAAATATGCATACAATTACATGGTCTCCTCCTCTTGCAATACCTATTTTACCACCTACACTTAATCCATTTGCTTTTACCGCAACCTGCATTATTGCTTCTCTTGCAGCTCCTACCACAGCTCCATCATGAATATGGCAGTCTTTAATAATATTCATTCTTTTGGATGCTACTAAAGCTCTTTCCATTATTTTATGAATAGAATCGTTGACATTTCCTCCTACATCCACAGCAGCAGTAAGTATATTTTCAGCTTTATATTTTTCATGGATAGTCTTTTCTTCATTTCTTTCTGAAGTTGCCATTTTAATAGCTGCCTTAGCCACGTCTATGCTATTTATCATAAAATTTCACCTCAATAGTACTATTTATTTTAGCTTAATTCCCTTTTCTATTTGTTCAATTTTTCCTTCTTTCATAAGTCTTCCTACAGCTCTTTTAAAAGAAGCTTTGCTAATTTTTAATCTATCCATTATCTGTTCTGGAGAACTTTTATCATTTAAAGGAAGTATTCCACCGTATCTCTCTATCTTATTAAGTATCATTTCAGCATCACTATCTATTTGCTTATATGCTACTTCTCTAAGAGATAAATCTAGCTTTCCGTCTTCTCGTTTCCTTATTACTCTACACTCAACTTCTTCACCTAATTTAAAATCTCTTGAAGCTTCACTTTTAGGTATCAGACCTTTATATTTATTGTCAACAGCAACTAATGCTCCTAATTCAGGATTTAAAGAATAAACCGTTCCCTTTACCCAATCATCTTTTTTATATGGATTATCAGTCTTTAAAAATCTTGAAATATAGGTTGTAGTAGTTAGTCTTCCTGTTTTATCTACATAAAGTCCAACTAAGTATTTTTGCCCTGGATTAACTTTATATTTCTGCTCTTTAAAAGGAAGTAATACATCTCTTTCAAGCCCCATATCTAAAAAGGCTCCAATTTTTGTAGTTTCCTTAACTTCTAATACAGCTAATTCATCAACCTGTATTAAAGGTTCTTTTCTAGTTGCTATTAGCCTATCCTCAGAATCTCTATATATAAATACATGTACCTCGTCACCAACTTTAATCTCTTCTGCAAGTTGATTATTGGGAAGCAGTATACTATCTGCATCATCACCAGTTTCTGCGTCCAAGTATGCTCCTATTTTTGAAATTTTTAGTACCTTTAAAGTTTGAACTTTTCCAATTTGGATCATGTTTATTTTTTCACCTCTGTTTATTAGTTTATGCTTTGTATTATTTCATTATAGCTATGTTACTAGTATACTACATAATTCATATAATAATATATATAATTAATTAGTAATATAAGAAAAATGCAACGCATTTTTCTTAGTCGCTAGGTTGTTGCAATAAGAGCTGATTTTTATTACACAAATCCTTTGGCGATTAGCCACTAGAGACTAGCGATTTATAAGAACTTTACGTTGTAAAATTCTTATATTATTGTATAATGAATATTAAAAAACCTTTATGGCCAAATATTGTAAATGAAAATCCGAAAGGAGGTTAGCAAATGACAAAGACAATCGCTGCTTTTTTTGATATAGATGGAACTTTATACAGAGAAGGTTTAATCACAGAAATATTTAAAAAATTTATAAAATCTGACATAATAGAATCAAAACGTTGGTACAATGAGGTTCGAAATTATTATTTGAAATGGGATAAAAGAATCGGAAACTATGATGATTATCTAATAAAGATGGCCGACATTTATACTGAAGCTGTAAAGGGGCTTCATAAAACTCAAGTAGAATTTATAGCTAAAAATGTAATTAAAGAAAAAGGTGATAGAGTATATACCTATACAAGAGATATGATATGCTGGCACAAGTCAAACGGTCATAAGGTTATAACTATTTCCGGAAGTCCTGCTGAATTAGTTCGTGAAATGTCTATAAAGCATGGTTTCCACGATTATATTGGAACTAATTATTTAATGGACGATAATGATCAATATACCGGTGAGTTAATTCCCATGTGGGATAGAGAAAATAAGCAAAGAGCTATCTCATCCTTTGTGGAAAAATATAATATTGATTTATCTAAAAGTTATGCCTACGGAGATACTGTTGGTGATTTTACAATGCTAAAAACTGTTGGAAATCCAAGAGCTATAAATCCTACCCGAGAGCTTATTAATGAACTCATGAATGATCCTTTAACAAGAGATAAAATAAAAATAATAGTTGAAAGAAAAGACGTAGTATATAAGTTAGATGCAGATAGTTTAAAAATATAACTTTATTAATTTTACTCTCTAACATATACTATTAATTAGGTGATTTTTATGTGTTATGTTTACATCCTAAAATGTTCAGATAATAGTTTATATACTGGATGGACCAATAATCTAACTAAAAGGGTAGATGTTCACTCTAAAGGGAAAGGCTCAAAGTATACAAGAGCAAGACTCCCAGTCACTCTAGTATATACTGAAGAATTTAGTGATAAAGTATCTGCTCAAAAAAGGGAATATGAAATAAAGCAATTGTCTAGAAAGGAAAAGTTGGAGCTTCTAGAAAATAATAATAAATGCAACAAAGAGATAGTAAAATAGTAGCTATCTCTTTAAATTTCACTTATTGTTTTTTAGGTCCTAATATCATTATCATATTATTTCCTTCAAGCTTGGCTGGTTTTTCCACAATACCTGAATCACCTACTTTAGAAAGAAATAACTGAAATACCTTCTCCCCTAAGTTAGTATAATTATTCTGTCTTCCCCTAAATCTTATAGTTACTTTAACTTTATTCTCATCCTCTAAAAACTTCCTAGCGTTTTTAGCCTTAACCTCTATGTCATGCTCTTCAATAGTTGGGCTAAGTCTTATTTCTTTTGTGTCAACGATCTTTTGGTTCTTCTTGTTTTCCTTTTGCTTTTTTGATTGCTCATATAGGAATTTATTATAATCCATTATTCTGCATACAGGCGGATTTGCTGTTGGAGAAATCATTACTAAATCTAATTCTCTCTCTTCTGCAAGCTTTAAAGCATCTTTTGTATTAACTATGCTGCTTTCTTCCCCATCTAACAATCTAATCTCTTTTTCCTTAATGTCTTCATTCATTGTAATTTGTTTATTAATAATGTTGCACCTCCAAATTTTTTAATTTATAATTCTATTTTTAGTATACTGTATTATGTTGAATTCTGAAACATAATTTTTCTAATTATAATATATTTTAATAGTTTTTATTACTTTTTCAATTAGTATCTACAAGGTTTATATCTTTTACTTCCCAATTTCATAGTATGATATAAAATCAAATTGTTATTTCCTTCTTGTTTTGCCTCTACTATCTCTTTTATTATTCTTTATGCTGCCTTGCTTAATATTTGATTTTCCATTAGTTTTGCTAGACTTAGCTGCTGCTTTACTATTGCGATTACTGCTGTCCTTACTTTGTTTAGTTGAAATTTTTTCTTTTCCTCTTGTATTTTTTATATTTCCTTTAACATTAGTTTTGAATTTAATGTTTTCACCACTTCGTTCTGTTCTTCTTTTTATTTCTCGCGGCTTTATTAAGCATTTTGATCCAAAACCAATAAGATCTTCTCTACCAGCTTTTATAAGTGCATCATATACTAAACTATATTTTTTAGGGTCCTTAAATTGAAGCAGTGCCCTTTGCATAGCCTTTTCTTCCTTAGTTTTTGGTACATATACTTCCTTCATAGTCATTGGATCTAATCCAGTATAAAACATAGTTGTTGAAAGCGTTCCTGGAGTTGGATAAAAATCTTGAACCTGCTCTGGCTGATAATTTGTATCTCTTAAATACTCAGCCAGCTCAATTGCAGCTGCAAGATCACTTCCAGGATGACTAGACATTAAGTATGGAATTATGTATTGTTCTTTTCTAGCCTTTTTAGTTATTCTAAAAAATTTCTCTCTAAACTTATCGTAGGTCTTTCCTGCAGGTTTACCCATATAGTGAAGTACCTTATGGGAAATATGCTCCGGTGCAACTTTAAGCTGACCACTTACATGGTGCTTAACTAGCTCATTAAAAAATGTATCATCCTTATCTTCCATAACATAATCGTATCTAATACCTGAGCGTACAAATACCTTTTTAACCTTAGGTAATTCTCTTAGCTTTCTCAAAAGTTGAAGATATTCTCTATGATTTACTTTCAAATTTTTGCAAGGACTCG
This sequence comes from Clostridium homopropionicum DSM 5847, assembly GCF_001263795.1. Classification (GTDB taxonomy): domain Bacteria; phylum Bacillota; class Clostridia; order Clostridiales; family Clostridiaceae; genus Clostridium_H; species Clostridium_H homopropionicum. The sequence goes on along the minus strand of NZ_LHUR01000024.1, from coordinate 62,437 downwards.
GATGCAGGCATCTTTTGTTTTTACATGCACCTACTTTTAGCTGCTTTTCACAGGCAGGATATCTAAAATTTGCAGTTGGACCACCTACATCATGAATATACCCTTTAAAATCATCAAATGTTGTTATTTCTTTTGCTTCTTCAATTATTGATTCTTCACTTCTACTTTGAACTATTCTTCCTTGATGAAAGGTAATTGCGCAGAAGGAACAGCTTCCAAAGCATCCCCTAGAGCTTACAATACTAAATTTCACCTCTTCAATAGCAGGTATGCCGCCAAGTCTTTCATATATAGGATGGTAAGTCTTTGCATAAGGTAAAGAATAAACCTTATCTAATTCTTCTCTTGTCAAAGGCATTCCTGGTTTATTTTGTACAAGATACTTATCTCCATGCTTTTGCACTACAGCCTTCCCTCTAATAGGGTCTTGTTCTTCATATTGAATTCTGAAAGCTTCTGCATATTTTACTTTATCTTCAGAGACCTCTTTATAAGATGGTATTTCTATATAATCATATGCCTCATCAATATTATCTACTAAATAGCAGGTACCAGGTACATGTCTAATGTATTGTGCTTGAAATCCATCATTCATATATTTTGCTACTTCAACAATTTGTCTTTCGCTCATTCCATATACTAATAAGTCTGCTCCACTGTCAACTAAAATAGATTTCCTTACCTTATCGCTCCAATAATCATAATGAGCAAATCTTCTAAGGCTTGCTTCAATTCCTCCAATTATTATAGGTACATGCTTAAAGGCCTCTCGAATTTTATTACAATACACAATTGTTGCTCTATCTGGTCTTAAACCCATTTTTCCGCCTGGGGAATATAAGTCTTTTTCCCTTAGTTTTTTACTCACAGTGTAATGATTAACCATAGAATCCATATTGCCAGCATTAACTAAGAAACCAAGTCTAGGTCTACCCAGTTTTTTTAAATCTTCAGTATCCTTCCAATTTGGTTGAGGTATTATTCCTACTTTGTAGCCTTCACTTTCTAAAACCCTTGAAATGATTGCAGTTCCAAAGCTATGATGGTCTACATATGCATCCCCTGTTACAAATATAAAGTCAAGCTGTTCCCAGCCTCTATCTATCATATCTTCTTTACTTATTGGTAAAAAATTATTTTGCTTCATATAATACTCCTTCATTTTCTCTTAGCTGCATAAACTAAACACTAATCTATAATTATACCACTTATTATACTATAATTTCTAACTAATATTAAAAATAGATATACATAAATGAATACTCTATTAATAATTTACCAATCTTTTCAATTCCGATAATTCTTCCTCATAGAGATTTCGCCACTTACCAAGATCTATTCCATCAATTTTTATATTCAAAATTCTAATTCTCTTTAAAAAAATAACTTTATAACCTAGGGCTTTACTCATTTTGCGAATTTGTTTATTAATCCCCTGAGTTAAAATAATTCGGAATGTATCTTCGCTAATTCTACTGACAATACAAGGTCTTGTTTTAGCTTTAGAAATTTCTACTCCCTTGGACATATGTTCTATAAACAAATCATCAAAAGGCTTATCTACAGTTACAATATATTCCTTCTCATGCATATTTTCTGCTTTTGTAATTTTGTTTGACAAATCACCATCATTGGTCATAAGCATTAATCCTTGTGATGCTTTATCTAGCCTGCCAACAGGAAAAATGTAGTCTGAATGATTTACAAAACTAATAATATTGTTTTCTACTTTTTTTAATGCTGTGCAAGTAACGCCTACTGGCTTATTTAGAGCAATATAAATTTTATCCTTCACTGGAAGAGGTTTATTATCAATAAGAATAACATCTTCCAGTTCTACCCATTGACCTGGAGTACAACTTTGCCCATTTACCGTTACTCTATTTTCTGCAATTATTCTATTAGTTTCTTTCCTAGAACAAATACCTAAATTGCTAAAAAGCTTATTAATTCTCATCTAAATGTAATTTCCCTCTCATTTATAACTAAACCATATAGTCCGCTACCACTCTATCTTCCCTAACCTTACCTATAAATTCTCCAACTTTCACATGTTCAGGATGCTTTTGATATCTTTCTAAGGCATCCTCATCTTTAAACTCTGAATACAATACAACATCATAAGATTGTACTGAATCATTTATATTAATACCTACTTCTATTACCTGAATTTCATTAATTTTGCCCTTTAAATTTTCTAGCTTTGACTTAATTTCTTTTGCATTTTCAATTTTACCTTTATCTTCAGCAAATTCTTTTAATTTCCACATTACGATGTGCTTTAACATGATTTATCTTCTCCTTTTTTTGTTATATTCATGATTATAACACTAAACCCATATAAATTAGATCATAAAATTTTCCATTACTCATGAATTCTTTTCTTAAAATACCTTCTTGTTTAAATCCTAACTTTTTATAAAGATGTCTAGCACTTGTATTATCTATCCTTACCCTCAGATTAATCTTTTTTATAATCTTATTTTCCTTTGCCCACCGAATTAAGTGCTTAATTAGTTTCTTGCCTATTCCAAGGCCCCAATATTCTTTTAATACTTGAACTCCAAATTCTCCTGAATGTCTAAGTTTATTTGTGCCTCCTGCCCTAAAAGATAGGCTTCCAACAATTTTATCATTTAACAAAGCTACTAGCAAAACTGCATTATCTGTCATTGAATACATATTTATAGTATGTTCCTGAGTTTCAACACTAATATTAAATTCATCTGGTTCATATCCAAAATGCTCTGTTTCAGTGGTAACTGTTTCTAGTAACTTGTTCAGCTCCTCTGCATCTCCTATAATAGCCTCTCTAACTATAATATTCTCAATATTTTTCATTTTTATTTCCATATCCATACCCCTTTATTATTATTCTAATAAAAAGTATACTTAACAAATCATAATATTAATACTTTAAATCTTATTTATGTAAGATATTAAAAATGCCGCTCCACATAAGTGATAACGACATTGTAATTAATAATCCATTAAAATTTATTCCCCCTTATCACAATTCCCTTGTACAGCATATACGGGAGCTATATTTTTGAGCATTTCAAGAACTTCAATTTTTCCTATATCTCCTGCATGTATTATTAAGCCTGAGTCCTTAAGTGCTTCTTTAACTTCATCTCTTAGTAAGCCGTGGGTGTCAGAAATTAATCCTACTTTTATCATACTCATAATCTTGTTTTTGCCCATTCCTCAGCTTTTTTATCTATCTCTTTAATAAAACCATCCTTACCATTACAATACCCATCAATGTCATGTATAAACTTTATTGCTAGTTCTTTTTTTAATTCACTATAGCTCTTTGCTTCTTCCGGATGGGAAATCATATAATCTCTAAAATTTAAATGCCTTTTTATTTCACTATTACCCATTTCAAAAACATGTACATGATGAGTTCTATTAATTTCACCCTTAAGGAAAAATTTACGCCCTTCAATACCATATTCACCCTTTGGTATATACCCTATTTCCTTCATTTCTTCATTATAATTATCTACATCTCTAATGTTTTTCACTTCAACTAAAATATCTATTACAGGTTTAGCAGAAATTCCTGGAATTGCGGTGCTGCCAATATGATGAATTTTCACTAATTCATCAGCCATTATCTTTTTAACTTTTTCAGCTTCATCTAAGTACTTCTTTACCCAATTAAGATTATATGGTACAACTTCAATTGTTCTAATTTCACTTTGTGTACTCATTTATTGACCTCCACTTACTTTATAAAATCCTTAATTAAACTAAAATCCACATTTCTCATTAGTTACATACATGTTTATAACAATTTGGATATACTAGTTATTTTTTTAAAATATAATTTGCAATATTAAAACCGAAACTTCTATAGAAAGGCAGTGCCTCATCATTTCCATAAGCTACCCCAATACTAATATTTATTACCTGATGATCTTTAAACCACTTCAAGGATGATTTCATTAGCTTTCCACCTAGTCCAAGCTTACGGTAATTATTTTCAATATATATAGATTCTATTTCTCCTAAATTATCTTCAATTGAACTTAAACAGTATCCTATATAATTTTCTGTATCCTTATCTAAAAGCATATCAAGCTTTATGATGCCGGTTTGAGCTTTCTTATTAATTGATTCTATTCTTTGCTTAAAAGTGAATTTCTCATATTTACTCTTAAAATAAACAGATTTATCAAGATGCACTAAGTTAAGCTGTTCCCATAAGGGTTGAATAAGTCCTATTTCTGTGAAATCTTTTTCAACTAAAAATATGTTCATGAAAATTCCTCCTTGTAAAGTATGTTCTATTCTAATCATATGCACTGCACTTTACATTACTTTTTTCACTATAGCAATGAAAAAACCTTTAATTATATTATAAGTTATATTTTTACATTAAGCCATATATAAATCTGACGCTAGTTTCCTTAAACTCATCTCATCTATTATTTCATAGTAATTGTCTCTTTTTCTTATTATCCCCTTAATACAAAGGGTATTTATTGTCCTAAGTAGATGTCTATAGCTTGTACCTAAAAGCTCTGAAATCTCAGTTAAATTACCATTTAGAACTATGTTTTCTTTTGAATTATTGTCTTTCTTTTCTGCTGTAGCTAAAATATAGCTTGCTAGTCTATTTTCCAGTGGATATAGCAGATTAATAGAGCTATTCTTCGAACATCTATTTAATTTTGAACTTAAAGAACTGCATATAAATCTTAAAAATTTAGAATCTGTAAGCAAATATTTATTTACATTTTCTTTCGAGATTCCTATGCATAAACTTTCTTCAATTACCTGTACGTTTGTGGAAGCAGTTTCACAATCAATTATTTCCAAATCACCTAATATTTTGAAATTTTCATAAAAGCATAGCAATAAGGATTTACCATTACTTAGTGTTGTATACACCTTAGCTTTCCCTTTAACAAAGAAAAAAAGATACTCAATTACCTCACCATCCCTGCAAATATACTCATTTTTTTTGAAAATTATTAATTCCATAAACTGCTTCATATCATAGGTAAAAATTTCATTAATATTATATTTTGAAATATATATTTCCATTAATCTTAGACCATCTATTTTTTCCATAGCTTCTCCTATATATTAAAATTAATAATTCTTCTTGATTATGACATATGTCATAACTCCTATCAATTATTTTATGATAAATTTAATTGAAAGTTTTAAATACAAGGAGGAAATAAAATGGATAATTTACTTTCAGCCTTTATTGGGGCTTTAATAGCTATAATGATTATGATTAATGGTACTTTAGCAAATGCTTTTGGCAATTATACCTCCACTGTTGTAATTCATATTATTGGACTTATATCAATGATTTTTGTATTATTAATAAGCAAATTAAAATTTAAAAAAGTTAAAGAAATTCCCTTATATTTCTATAGTGCTGGTGCTGTAGGTGTTTTTACAGTTCTTTTTAACAATTTAAGTTTTGAAAAACTTGGAGTTTCTATTACTCTAGCTTTAGGTTTACTTGGACAATCTGTATCATCTATAATAATAGACCATTTTGGATTAATGGGAATGAAGGTCATGAAATTCGAAAAAAGAAAACTTTTTGGTCTTATATTAATTATATTAGGAATATTAGTTATGACTATTTTTTAGGAGGGCTTATGTAATGTTTTATATATTTATTTCAATATTAGCCGGTGTTTCTGTTGTAGTTTCTAGAATAATCAATTCAAACTTAGCAAAAATCATAGGAATTTTTCAAGGTACCTTTTTTAATTATGTAATTGGATTAATTTTTTCATTAATGTTTTTATTTATAAGTAAAGAAACTATACAAATATCTAATGTAAAACCACACTCAATACCTTCATGGGCTTACCTTGGAGGGCTTGTGGGTGTATTAGTTGTAGTTTTATCCAGCTATGTTACCCCTAAAATATCTGCCTTTTATTTAACTTTGCTCATTTTCATAGGACAATTATTTTTTGGAATAATTATCGATTTCCTTACATTAGAAAAATTATCTTTAGGAAAAATTATAGGAGGAATTCTAGTGTTACTGGGTTTAATTTATAATTTGATGCTTGATAAAAAGCAAGAACTGCCTTAATTCTCATATTACTTCATACCTTTCTTTTGTTAATGACTCTACAGCATTATCAATATCTTTGTCTTTAATAAGAATATAATCTGTATCATAAGTAGAAACAGCGAATATACTTATCCCCTTTTGGGCTAATATCGTGCTTATTGAAGAAAGAATTCCTATCAAAGAAAAATCCAATGGTCCTTGAATCTTTAGAATCCTCCAATCTTTTTCGCATTTTATTTCACTAGGTATATACTCTTCAGAGCATACTATTGATAACTCATCTGATGTTTTAGTTATAGAGAAAAAGTCACTCTCTTTTGCCCACTTTGGGATTGTTTCAGTATTATCCAATCTGCAAACTCCATAGCTTTCTTTTAATAATTTTAGTGTTAGTATTTTATCTGACATTTTTATTTTCTTCCTTTCCTTGTTACAAATGCTTAACCAAAACTTTTTATTAATTATTATATCAACTTTACATTTTAAATCAAATTGCATAAAAGAACAGCACAGTCAAAGCTAACTGTGCTATCCTTTTATAAATTGATTACTTCAAAGTCTTGTGAAAGCAAATCAACAACAAGCATTTTATTTCTTAAGGTATCTTTCTTATTAATTAATATTTTAACTGCTTCACTAACCTGAATAGAAGCAATTAATGCAGGTGTAAAAGAAGGATTCCCAAGAGTTTTTTCTATACCCTTTTGGTCTTTATCTTCATATATAACATCTAGAGTTCTATCTCCTGGAAATATGCTAGTAACTTGTCCATACCATCCACCTATAGCTCCGTGCACCAGTGGTATTCCTGCTTTCTCACAGGCATCTTGAAGTAGTAACCTGGTTTCTATATTATCAAGAGCATCAATAACCACATGATGACCTTCTATAATATCTAGAATATTGTCTTTGTTAATAAACTCAGGAACGGCTGTTACTTCAATTAAATCATTAACATCCTTCATTCTATCCCTTGCTGTCTCAGCTTTGTTTTTGCCCATAGTCTTATTACTACTAAGGATTTGTCTATTTAAATTAGACTCACAAAAATTATCTCCATCAACTGCAGTTATATGTCCGATACCAAGTCTCCCTAGCATTTCAATGACATATCCCCCAATGCCACCACAGCCAATTACACAAACGCGAAAATCCTTCAATCGTTCATTTTCTTCTACTGACAGTGTCTTAATATTTCTTTCATATCTACCCATATCAGCCACCTCCTACTGGTGGGAAAAGTGATACTACGTCTCCATCTTTCAAAATTGTAGTTGGCTTGCCATCTCTACCATTTATCAATAAGATAGCTACTTCGTTTTCATCAATATTAAGTTTATTAAATATATTTCTAGGAGTTACTTCATCTTCATTTATTTCTAAGAATAATTTTTTTTCTCTTCCCTCTCTAAAATATGCGAATAGCCGCACTTCTATTTTCAAGGTTTTCCCCCTCCCAATTATTCAATATATTCTTCAAGCCCTAACTTTTTCAATGTTTCTTCTGTTGGGATACCTTCCTTACTCCATCCTCTTACTTCATAATATTGTGGAAGTAATTCACTTAGTTTGTGAACATATCCCTTTGTAGGCCCTTCTGGAATAGGATCTTGAAGTAATCTCTTTGGAAGAGTATCTTGTGAACTATCTATTCCAGCTTTTAGGTTGAATATTTTTTCTAAAGTCCATATTCTATCTCCAGCAAGCATTAGAGAGTCTCCATCAAATACATCTCCTACAACTGAATTATACATATCTACATAGTCTTGTACTCCAAGACCAAAGGTAGTAAAAATACATAATCCTAAAGAATCTATTACTGCTGTCAAATCGTGGAAAACTCTTGCATAGGCTGCTTTGCCATCAAGAGATAATCTGTCAAGTTTTTCTGGGTATCCAAGTATTTCAGGATTTATCATATATCCTTTAATATGGCAGCCACCTCTGTTGTTAACTGCATAAGTTATACCATGTCCTTGAACTCCTCTTGGATCATATGCTGGAAGCTCTTGTTTCTTAACACTCATTGAAAGCTCAGGTACTCCATAAGATTCACATAATCTATAGGAACCATCTGCAAGTTTATCTCCAAAGCCTTCTCTCAATCCCATTTTTCTTGTCCATCCAACAACAGCTTCAGCATCTCCCCAATTTAGAGATAATCCATCAGCAGCTATATCCTCATCTTTTATATATCCTTTTTCATAAAGTTCCATAGCAGCTGCAATTGTTGCTCCTGCTGAAATTGTATCAAGTCCATATTCATTACATAACATGTTTGCTACATTTACTGCATTTATGTCATATACATCACAGTCTGATCCAAATGACCATAGAGTTTCATATTCGGGACCTCCACATTCAGTACCATCATCAAGCTTTACCCATCTTCCGCAAGCAATTGGACATCTGTAGCATGGATTCTTTCTCACAAGGCAATCCTTAGTAAGAGTTTCTCCACTAATCTTATCTGCTTCATCAGTATAAGCTTTCTGGAAATTTCTAACTGGGTGTATTCCATTTTCATTTATAATATTTACAAGTATTGCTGTTCCGTAAGTAGGAAGTCCTCCTCCTGCTACTGGATCATTTCTCAATGTTTTAATTTTTTCAGCTGATATCTTCTTAGCTTTTTCTTCATCAAATAAATTTACTTTTCCTGAGCCTTTAACTACTATCGCTTTTAGGTTTTTAGAACCCATTACAGCTCCTACTCCGCCTCTTCCAGCTGCTCTATCTACGTCATTCATAATAGCAGCCATAAGAGAAAGTCTTTCTCCAGCAGGTCCTATACACATTACTTTAGCTTTAGGGTCAGTTTCTTTTGTTAAAATTTCTGTAGTTTCTAAGGCAAGTTTACCCCAAACATGCTTTGCATCTCTGAATTCTATTTTGTCGTCAACTATGTTTAAGTAAACAGGTGTTTCTGATTTTCCTTCCAATATTATCATGTCAAAGCCTGTATTCTTAAACTCCGCTCCCCACTTACCTCCTGAGTTTGATATTCCTATAGTTCCAGTTAAAGGTGCCTTAGTTACAACCATATACCTTCCTCCAGTTGGCATAGGTGCACCTGTAAGTGGACCAGTAACAATCATAAGTTTATTTTCGGGAGATAGTGCATCAACCTTTGGATCTATTTCTTCTAATAGTGTTTTAACACCTAAACCTCTAGCCCCGATAAATTTCTTTGCTTTATTTTCGTCTAAAGGCTCTACTTTATAGGTTTTGTCTGTTAGGTTTACTCTTAAAATTTTTCCATTATAACCGTACATATTGTAATTCCCCCTTATATATAATATTGTCTTATGCTAAATATATAAGCAACTTGTATGCCAATAAAAGATCCTTTGAAAATAGCAGGTTATACTATATATACTTATTTTCAGTTCCATTTTAGATCATTTTTATGTTCCACAATAGAACTAAGTTCCACGTTGTTACACTATAAAGAATGCTGCTTTATTTTTCTATACAATGTATTTCTTCCTATGCCAAGGGCTTTTGCTGCTAGTGATACGTTCCCTTGATATTTATCTAATACTTTTTTAATATGAATTTTTTCCATAGCCTCCAAGCTAATATCAGGAGCATCTAAACTTGAAATTTCGGCTTCTTTATCAGATTTATTTTTTATATCACCATACATCTCAAAAGCTTCAAAACTTTCGTAATTTATCATTAGTTCGATTATATTTTCTAGTTCTCGAATATTTCCTGGCCAATCATATTCTATAATCTTTTGAATATAGTCTTCAGGTATTTCTACTTTTCTTTTATTCAAATGCTTAGAAGTTTTATTCATAAAGTATTCTATTAATATAGGGATATCGTCTTTTCTTTCCCTTAATGGTATTAAATATAAAGGCAGTACATTTAATCTATAGAATAAATCTTTTCTAAAATTCCCCTTCTCTACTTCCTCTTCTAGATTCTTATTGGTAGCAGCAATTATTCTTACGTTTACAGGAATCTGCTTAGAGCTGCCTACTCTATTGATTACACCTTCTTCTATAACTCTAAGAAGCCTAATCTGCATATCTAGAGGCATTTCACCTATCTCATCAAGGAATATAGTACCTCCATCAGAAATTTCAAATTTACCTGAATAGCCTCCACGCTTTGCCCCTGTAAAGGCTCCTTCATCATATCCAAAGAGTTCAGACTCAATTAAATTTCTTGGTATAGCTCCACAGTTAACTGCTATGAATGGCATATTTTTTCTATCACTATAATTGTGTATGGACTGAGCAAATACTTCCTTGCCTGTGCCGCTTTCACCTGTTATAAGAATAGTAGATCTGCTGTCAGCAATTTTTTTAGCATAATCTATAGTCTTGACTAACTTCTTGTTCTTTCCAATAATCTTATCAAAGGTATAAATAGCTTGACCACAAAGTATTTTAGCAGCACGTTTTCTACTTTTATGCAAATCTGAAAATACACAAGTTATCTCAACAATTCTCATTTTTGAATCGTAAATTGGATATACACTTAAGTTTAACTGAAGTCTATTTTTTCTTGCATTTACATATACATCTTCATCCTGAAAAGTCTTTTTATTGTATATTTCATCTACAATTTCATGCCAATCCTGAATTAAATCCCACATTTTTCTTTCTTTCATTTCAGCTTCCGTAAAGCCAAAAAGCTCTGTGACATTTTCATTCATTGTCTTTATGGTACCTGACAAATCTGATGTCAATATGCCTTTAGGTAAACAGTTAAAAATGCTCTCCATATTCTTTTTTGAAGCTTCTAAAGCCATATTATAGCTATTTGACTCTATCATACTTTCAATAGCATTAGCAGCTGCTACTACCATACCCAATGTATGTGGATGAATTGTTTTACTATAACCTGTTATATCTAGAACTCCTATTATTTCACCGTGAACATTTTTTATTGGTGCTGCAGAGCAAGTCCATCTATGATATGCCTTAATGTAATGATCATTTCCTGATATTTGAATAGGGATGTTTTCATTTAAAGCAATACTCATGGCATTGGTTCCAATATTTTCTTCATTCATATAGGCTCCAAGTATCATTTTAAGTTCAAAAGCTTCCTTTAATATTTCTTGATCCCCAATAACATTAAGAATACACCCTTCACCATCTGTAAGCACAACAAAATAATTAGATCCTTTAACTATTTGATAAAGCTTATTCATAAAAGGTGTAGCAACTATTATTAGCTCTTTATTATCATTTATTTTCTTTAAGACATCTTCATCTTTTATGATTTTTTTACTATAAACTAAATCTGGGCTTAACCCTAAATTATAGCATTTCTCGTGAGACTTTAATAAAAGACTCTTATCATATCTTAAAATATCTTTTTTCATAATACCTTCCCCTCTTTGAAAAGTTGAGAACTGTCCCCTTAAATTCCCCTTAAATAACTTGAATTTCATCCCCAGACTTAATCCAACCCTCTGTTAAAATTTTTGTAAAAATTCCTTCTTTAGGCATTATGCAATCTCCAGTAAGTTGTCTAATTTGGCAGCCTACATGACACTGTTTTCCAATTTGAGTAACTTCCATAATTACTTCTCCAACTTTAAGTTTAGTTCCTACAGGTAATTCATATAAGCATATCCCTTCAGTTGTTAAATTTTCTGCAAATTTTCCGGTACATAAACCTTCCATCCCAAGATTTTTCATTTTCTCTATGCTTTCATTTCCAAGAAGACTTACCTGCCTATGCCAATTTCCTGCATGTGCATCTCCTACAAGACCATGGTTTTCTTTGAAAAATCCTTTTTCTATTGGGTGTTTAATCTCGCCTTTTTTCTCACTAATGTTAACTGCTATTACCTTTGCCATATTATCTCTCCCTTTCAAATAATCCTGATTTGCCGCCGCTTTTCTTTAATAGCATTATATCTGAAATTACCATTTCCCTATCTATGGCTTTACACATATCATATATTGTTAGTGCCGCTATACTTACTGCTGTCAGAGCTTCCATTTCGACTCCTGTTTTTCCAGTATTCTTCACAGTAGCAGTTATATCTATTTTATTATTTTCAAAGTCAAGTTTAAAACTTATATCTGAGCCACTTATCATAATAGGATGGCACATGGGTATTAGATTAGGAGTATTTTTTGCTGCCATAATACCAGCTACTTGAGCAACAGCTAGCACATCTCCTTTAGAAATTGTTCCTTCTTTTATTTTATCAAGGGTACTTCCTTTCATATTGATGGACCCAAAGGCAACTCCTTCTCTTGCTGTATCTTCTTTGCTGCTTACATCTACCATCTTAGCTCTTCCTTCTTCATTTATATGAGTTAATTCCATTTTCACCCTCCTACCTGATACATCATCTTTTTACTGTTGCTTTTTCCTTCTTCTATAATTTTGTGCTCTGATGGCTTTTTATAAATAGCTTCTTTAATCTTATCTAAGATAATAGTATCTTTATCTGTATATTCTTTTACGCTTATTTCAGTTTCTGAATGTAAACAAGGTTTTAAAGTACCTGCTGAGGTTAGCCTAATTCTATTACAGTCACTGCAGAATTTACAGCTCATAGGAGTTATAAAACCTATATTCCCCTTTGCTCCATTTAGCTTATATAATGCAGCTGTACTGCTTTTATCAGTTTCGATTGGTATCAAGTTGCTATATCTTGACAAAACTTCTTCAGAACTAATAAAGCTTTCTTTATAAATTTTTCTGCCTTCACCAATGGGCATCAATTCTATAAATCTAACAGATATAGGATTATCCTTTGTTAAATTTATAAAATCATCTATCTCATCGTCATTAATTCCTCTCATAATTACTGTATTGATTTTTACAGGTTCTAAACCAATAGAGAGACACTTTTCAATACTTTCAAAAACTTTATTTACATCTCCACCTCTAGTAATTTTTTTAAATTTTTCTGGATTTAATGAATCTAAGCTTATATTTACTCTTTTTAGTCCAGCCCTTTTCAACTCCTCTGCCATGTCGTATAAAAGCATTCCATTAGTTGTAATAGAAATATCCTTTATAGAAGATATCTTTGAAGTAAATTCAATTAATTTAATTATATCTTTATATAAAAGAGGTTCTCCTCCTGTAAACCTGATTTTGCCTATTCCAATAGAAGCAGCTGCCTTAATAATATTACAATTTTCCTCATAACTCATGTTGCTTTTAAGAAACTCTTTTTCATTCTCCTCTGCAGGCATACAGTATATACATTTTAGATTACACTTATCTGTAAGAGATACTCTCAAATAATTTATTTTTCTTCCGTAATTATCATTCATTGGCCTCTCCTGCCTTTACAGTAAAATAATATTTCCTGCTTCACTATAGTCATATCCTCCAAGGTAATCTAATTTTTCCTTAAATTCATGACTTTTTATTACCTTAATAAACTCCTTAATCATTGGCTTTTCCAAAAACTCCCGAGGAATTGCTATATCATATTCCTCGTTACATACAGGGATAAACTCTAATCCCATCATAATTGCAGCAGAGTAAATTCCAAGACCACAGTCTGCATCTCCATTCGCAACGGCAGCGGCAACTCCTAAATGAGTGTATTCTTCTCTCGAATATCCTTCTATTTCTCTAGGATTAATATTTAACCGCTTAAGATTATAGTCAAGTAGAAGTCTAGTTCCTGCACCTCTTTGTCTATTTACAAATTTCAATTTTTTGCTCCATATATCACTTATGGAAGCAATTTTATTTGGATTTCCTTTAGGTACCATAATCCCTTGTATTCTCTTGACGCATTTTATTAATGCTATGTCTTTATCTTTAAGATACTTTTTAATATAGCTCTTATTGTATTCTCCAGTTTCCATATCAAGCATGTGTATTGGTGCTATATGAGTTTCACTATTTTTCAATGCCATTATGCCTCCCATGCTTCCTACATGAGCTGATGACAAATAGTATTCCTTGTTTTGCACATGAATCAAATCTGCTACAATGTCTAGAATTGGATCATGACTTCCTATACATACTATTGTATTATTTATCTCATTTTCATCCTTTAAAAGCTTTACTTCTACTTCTGTGCCTGACTCTATTCCTTCAATATTCTGAGGAACCTCTAGTATTCCATCTGCCCTAACAAGAGACATTATTGCCCCAGCACCTCTATTAAGTGGTGTGACTATTAACTTTTCTCCTACCTTACCTAGCTTTACCCTTACAAACTCAAGGTGTTTAAGAGAAGACATAATTCTTCTTGATAATACTCCCTTTATTATTTTATATTCATAATTTTTCTCTCCAGAAAATTCTTCTATTATTCTCCGTACAAACTGTTCCATTATTATATAAGCTGAAACAGGATATCCTGGTATTCCAATAACTGGCTTATTATCTATTTTCCCTAGGATAACTGGTTTTCCTGGTTTTATGGCTACTCCATGTATATATACTTCACCAAGCTCTCCAATTACTTTAGAAGTAAAATCTTCTCTTCCTGCTGAAGAACCAGCATTTACGAGGACTATGTCACATTCTTCTACGGCTTTTTTTATTGTAGTCTTTATTATTTCATAATCATCTTTTACAATAGAATATCTTCTAGCAATTCCACCATACTGAAAAACCTGTGCTGCAAAAGTTCTGGAATTAAAATCTATTATGTCACCAATTTTCAAAGGGGTGGTTCCTGGTTCAACTAGCTCTGTGCCTGTTGGAATTATTCCTACCAAGGGTTTTTTATACACCTCTACACTATTTACTCCTCCTGCTAGCATAGCTCCTATATCAACAGGTCTTATTTTGTGACCAGAGGGTATTATAAGAGAATTTTCTACTATATCCTCCCCTAAAGGCCTTATATTTTGAAAAGAGGCTGCACTTTTATATATTTCAACTTTATTGTCAGCTAATTTAATTAAATCTTCTACCATTATTACACAATCATATTCTTTTGGAATTGGATCACCTGTATCAACAACAATATAATCTTTTCCCTCCTCAAGAATTTTGTGATTTTTTTCATTAGCGCCTAAGGTTATTTCATTTTTTAAAGCAATTCCATCCATAGCAGAAGAATTATAAAAAGGAGAAGATATCTCAGAGTATATAGGTTCAGCGGTTATCCTATCTATTGATTCTTCTGATTTTATACACTCTTTACTTTTTTCTATATTTATTTTACTAAAGTAAAATTCAAGTGCATCTTCAAATTCATAATTTGAAAGGTAAATGTTCTGGCTCATATTAGCACCTCCCTAAAATCTATATACAAGAACTCTTTCTCCCTGCCTTATTCCCTCAAGGTTTTTATCTATTTTTATAAATCCGTAGGCTTTTGAAAAGCCGCTTATGATTCCTGATTTTGATAGTACCGGTGATGCTATTATTTCATTTTCATTCCATGTTAAGGTAACTGGAAGGTACTCTTCTCTTCCCTTTGCACTGTGATAATTCATACTAAAGTTACATACTGTAGGGAAAATCTCTTCTGTAAATCCTTTCAGCTTATCAATACAGTATTTCACCATAACCTTATATACAATGGCTGCTGAAAGAGGATGACCTGGCAACCCAAATACTATCTTATCACTAATCTTTCCAATAATAGTAGGCTTTCCTGGCTTTATTGCTATTCCATGTACAAGTACTCCCGGCTGTCCAAGGCTGTTAATTACATCTATAGTTGCATCTTTTTTCCCAACAGAGCTTCCTCCTGATATAAGAACAATATCTGCTTCATCAATCGCCTTATTTACCGTATCTTTCAAAAGCTCAAAATCATCTTTAATAACACCGTAATTAATAGGTTCACATCCATCTTCTATTGCAAAAGCCTGCATAACATATGAGTTAATATCCCTAACCTCTCCCATTTTAGGTTCTTCTTTTGGATCTACTATTTCGTCACCTGTAGATATTACTGCAATTTTAGGCCTTTTGCACACTTGAACCTGCATCATTCCAAGGCTGGACATAACTCCAAGCTCATAGGCCCTTATCTTCCTGCCTTTTTTTATTATGCATTCTCCTTTACTTATATCTTCACCTATTTCTACAACATTTTCTCCATGAGCATTGGGTTTATTAATAAGAACTGTATTACTATCCATTTTTTCTGAATACTCCACCATTACTACAGAATCAGCTCCATCGGGCAGCATTCCCCCAGTTGGAACATAGACACATTCTCCTGGAAAATTAATATTTGTGCTGGGCTCCTTCCCCATTAATACTTCTCCCTTATAATCCATAATTGCAGGAATACTTTCACTTGCTCCAGCAATATCCCTAGAGTTTACTGCATATCCGTCTACAGTAGACCTTTTAAAATGAGGAACGTTTATTTCTGATATTATGTCATTATATATTATTCTTTCCAAGCTATCCATTAGATTTACGTATTCACTCTTAGGACCTAATTTAAAATTCACATCAATTAATTCTTTTGCCTTATCTACTGATATTACATTGAATAAATCCATGGTACACCTCCTTAAGTTTTAGAATTTTATTTAGCGCATTCAGATGCCTGCCCTAATAAAATTTCTATTCCGTGAGGTATGGCTGGTAACACAGCTTCTAAATTTTCAACAGCCCCCCTAGGACTTCCTGGAAGATTTATTATAAGAGTGTTTTTTCTAATCCCTGCAGTTCCTCTTGAAAGGACTGCTTTTGGTGTAACTAATAAGGATTTTGCTCTCATAGCTTCTCCAATACCAGGTACATACTTCTCAATTACTTTCTTTGTTGCTTCTGGTGTAACATCTCGTTTAGAAAATCCAGTTCCTCCATTTGTAATTATAAGATTTACTTGTTCACTGTCTGAAAGCTTAATAAGTTCATCAGCTATAATATCTATTTCATCAGGTATTATTTTGTAATATTCTATACTGTATTCTTCTTTTTCTAATAATTTTTTTAGAGCACTTCCTGTTCCATCCTCTCTCTCTCCCTTTGATCCCTTATCGCTTATGGTGATAATAGCTGTCTTTATCATTTTTTTCTCCTTTCAAATTTACTTTTTTGCCTAAATTAAACAGTGATTGAATAGTATTTTTATTTAATAGCTATTTTATTTAATAGTAATCTTAGCTTTGGATTTGTTGGATTCTTAAATATGCTGTTCTTTTCACCCATTTCTAATATTCTGCCCTTATCCATAAATATTACTTCATCAGCTACTCTCTCAGCTTGATATAAATCATGAGTTACTACTATTATTGTTTTTTTATCATCCATAATATCTTTAATTAAAGTTTCAGCTTTTATTGTACTTTCTATATCCATACTAGCTGTAGGCTCGTCTAAAATTACAACCTCAGTTTCTTGTATTACCGTTCTTAACATAGCTACCTTTGCAGCTTCTCCTCCAGATAGCCTTTTTCCGTTCTTATTTATAATTTCACCTATATCAAAATATTTGGCGTAATTTTCAAACCTTAGTTCAATATCATTCAAGGACATTTGTCTAAATTTTAGTCCCATTATTATATTTTCTTTTGCAGAACAATTAAATAAATATGGATATTGCATCATCAATGAAATATTATTTTTTTCACTGATGAAGTTTTTACCATTATACTTAATTTCTCCTTTAGTTAATTTACAAGTACCGGCAATACAGTGAAGCAAAGTGCTTTTCCCACTGCCATTTAGCCCTAAAATAGCATATATTCTACCTTCTCCAAACTTAATATTCTCTACTTCTAATGCTTTTGTTCCCTTGTATTCTTTTAATGCACTTACAACTTCTATTTTCATAAGCTCTCTCTCTCTCTCCGAATAAATGAAGTAAACCATTTACTATAAAAGATATAGTAAGTAACACTATTCCTATTATTAATGCTTCGTTAAAATTTCCTTTTCCTGTTTCAAGGGCTATATAAGTTGTCATAACTCTAGTAAAGCCCTTTATATTGCCTCCAACAATCATAACTGCTCCAACTTCTGATATTGCCCTGCCAAAGCCTGCTGTAATAGCTGATAATAATTGAGTTTTATTTTCTTTTATTATCATAAGAAATACTTCTTTCCTATTTGCTCCCAAGCTTGTACAAGTATTTTTTATTATATCTCCGTTTTTAGATATTATGGAAACCGTAAGTCCATATATTATTGGTATTATAAGTAAGGTCTGAGCGATAATCATTGCCGTAGGGGTAAATAATAATTGAAAATTACCTAAAGGTCCTCTTCTTGATAAGAAAATGTAAACCACAAGTCCCATAAACACTGGCGGTATACTCATCAAGGTATTTGTGATGTGAACTAATACTCTCTTGCCTTTGAAATTCATTAAAGCGGTAGGGATGCCAAGAAGCATACCTACCGTTGATGCAATTAAAGTTGATGATATAGAAACATACAGTGACATTAATATTACCGGAAAAATTTCCTTTAAGATTAATATATTTAAAAGTTTCTCTTCCACAAGCTCACCTGTCTTCCGCAAACTCACCTATTTTTTTACATTAGCATTAGGAATAAATAATGATTGACCATATTTTTCTTTACCGTATTCTCCTATAAACTTTTGACCTTTTTCAGAGACCATCCAGTCTATAAACTCTTTAGCTTCTTTTTCTTTAATTTTATTCTTTTCTGGATTTATCATAATAACTCCGTATTGATTGTACAGATCTTTACTCTTTTCTGTTACTATTTCTAACTGAAGTTTATCTTTCATTGATAAGTAAGTTGCTCTATCTGTAAGTGTGTAGGCTTTCTTTTCATCTGCCATTTGAAGTACTGCTCCCATACCCTTACCTGCACTAATATACCAATCTCCCTTAGGTTCTATAGCTGCATTCTTCCATATGCCTTTTTCTTTAGTATGAGTACCTGATTCATCACCTCTTGATATAAATGGAGCCTTGCTACTGCTTATTAATTTAAGAGCTTGCAAAGCATCGTTAGGCGCTTTTTCTTTTATCTTTACAGGATCTTCCTTTGGTCCTACAAGAATGAAATCGTTATACATAACGTCGTACCTGTATAATCCAAATCCATTCTTTATAAATGCCTCTTCCTGAGCTTTAGCATGTACTAAAAGACAATCTGCATCTCCATTTTGTCCAAGTTTTAAGGCTTCTCCAGTTCCTTTTGCCACTACCTTAACATCTATTCCAGTATCCTTTTTAAATTCTGGAAGCAAATAATCCAAAAGTCCTGAATCTTGTGTGCTTGTTGTAGTTGCAAGTATCATACTTCTTGCTTCCTTTGTAGAAGTATCACTTTTACTACTGTTGCTATCAGCTTTACTGCATCCTACCAAGCTTAAAGCAAGTAGTACGCTTAATAAAATTGTGCCTTTTCTTTTCATAACTTCCTCTCCTCTTTTGAAAATTAATTGATTTGTTCAAATTTTGATACAATTCTGATTTATAATTATATATTAAACCTTTTATTGTATCATTTCAATACATCAAAAAAGTTTTTATTATATTTTAAATATATTTTCACCAAAATGGAACAGCCATTGTGTACTATCTGAATACATTTTATCCTATTAATTATAATATTCTTGTCTATTGGTAAAAAAAGAAAAAATATACCCAATCGTTTTTTATTTTCAAGATTGGATATATTTCTATATTTTTATATGTATATATTCGTATTTCAACATTTTAATTAGTTTACTATAATATTAATATTTCAAAAATATTATTTTCTAAAAGCATATATTATTATTTCATCATAATATTTACCTTCTTTAAATATTTCATCTTTCAGTACTCCTTCAACTTGGAAGCCGCACTTCTCATAGCACCTTTTAGCCCTTAGATTAAATGAAATAAAATTCACTTCCTTTCTTTCTATTTTAATTAACTCTATCAAATATATAAGACTTAATTACTGCTAAATATTCTCTAACATAATAATTTGGTATTAAAATAAAATGCAAATCTGATGGAACTGTATAAATATCCTTAAGTCCAACCTGTGCAGCTAATTGTTTAGCTCTGAACATATGAAAATTTGTTGTAACAACAGTAATTTTTATAGCTTCTCTTGTATCAATTTTCCTTATAATATCTCTTGAATATTGAAAGTTTTCAGCAGTATTTGTTGACTTTTCTTCTTTTATAATATACTTTTCCTCAACTCCATTTTGAATTAAAAATCTTTTCATAGCTTCTGCTTCTGTAATACTTTCCCCAGTACCTTTTCCACCAGATACAATAATTTTAGTATCTGGATGTTCTCTTAAATACTCTAAAGCTTTATTCATTCTTTGAGTTAGAGTTAAAGACATGGTTTCTCCTCTTAAACCTGCTCCTAAGATAAGTAAATAATCACTTTTTTTAAAACCTTTATCGCTGCCATAATAAATTATTAAAGATTCAATTATTAAGAATGATGTTATTACAATTGTAATCCCCAGATAAAATGCTGGTTTAAGCCTTTTAAACATCTTCCAAGAAAATGTAATTGAACCTCTCTCAACTATACTTAAAAATAAAAAAACTGCCCCAGCTAATGCCCAAAATAGTGAAAAACTAATTATTCCACCAAAGCCAATAAGTATTATGTAGTATAATATACACAAAATTGATAAGCTAATATAAACTTTACTCTTAATATTCCTCATATTGTACCTTTTCCTTTACTTTTACTATTCTTTCCATGTCTTTTGCCTATTTAAAATCTTATATACATTATACTTAATATTCTCCACTCCATTTAATTATCCTTTAAATAATAAAAAAACAGCCTCATGGCTGGTAATTTCTTATACTACTTTTAAATTATGAGTTCCACAATTGCTCTTATCTTTCAGTTGATTAATAACATCTAAATCAATATTGCTACAACCAAGCAAGTTTTTTACTCCACCATATATACCATGAAAATCTGAACCACCAGTCTCAATCAAATTGAACTTGCTACAATAAAATTTGCAAACTACCTTATCCCTTTCTGAATGAGATGGATGTTCAACTTCTATGCCTTTTAACCCTACTTTTACTAAATTCTCAATTGAGTCATAATTATCAAATACTCCTGGATGTGCAAGTACAGGAACTCCACCTGCTAACGAGATGGCCTTTATAGCTTCATTTACATCTAAATATTTCATGCCTCCATTTAAATTTAATTGGAGCATTCTATCGTAAATATAATTAGGACTGTCCCCTCTATATCCTTTATCTAGTATTGCTTGCATTATGTGTTTTTTATTTACACAAGAGCTGCCTCGAGCATAATTCTTAACTAACTCCCAGTGAATATCATATCCTAACTCAATCATATGTTTTACAATACTTTTCGAAAGTTCATTTCTCATTTTAATTATTGGTTTGCATAAAGAATTCAGTAAACTACTTTTAGGATCTATATAATATCCTAATATATGAACCATTTTATTTGTCAAATAGTCAAATGCTGAGATTTCTATTCCCGGGATTATTTCTATTCCAAGCTGCTTACCAATACTTATTGCTTCATATATAGCTAATGTGGTATCGTGATCAGTTATTGCTAGATATTTTATTCTTCTTTTTTCTGCTATTTTTAATATTTCATAAGTATTCATTGAATTATCTGATTTATTGGTATGACAGTGTAAGTCTATCATTTTATATTTCATCCCCTTTTTAAACTTCATGTTAAACTTAATGCCTTTCCACATAACATTATTATATTGTTTTATTGTTGATTTTGCTTTAAACCTATGTTAAATTTGGGGACAGTTCTCAATTTTTAATTGATTTCGGTGATTAAAAATATAGAATCTTGTATATAATTCATTTTAATATATTACTTATTCTGAAGGAGGAATTAAGATTGCCAAGATCTGCTAGAATTAAATTATCAAATGGTATTTATCATATAATGGCAAGAAGTATATCAGAGGTTAGCTTATTTAGATGTGACAGAGATAAAAATGTTTATCTAAAATATGTTAAGAAGTATAAAGCTGCTTTTTCCTTTAAAGTTTATGCCTATTGTTTGATGAGCAATCACGTTCACTTTTTGATTGATTCAAATGGTTCCGATATTAGCAAATTTATGCATTGTATCAATCAATGCTACTCACAATATTTCAATAGAAAATACAATAGACATGGACATTTATTTGGCGATAGATTTAAAAGTAAACTTGCAAATACAGATGATTCAGTAATAAATATTTCTGCTTATATTCATAACAACCCGAAAGATATAAAAGGCTATTTAAACTGCGTTGAAAATTATAAGTACTCCAGCTTTGGAATATATTTAGGTAAATTTAAAGACATTTTCTCAATATTGGATAAAGATTTTATACTGAATTACTTCAAAAATGATCCCTTTCAATCACTTTCAAGATATAAGTCCTTTGTTAAATCAAGAATTGGTATAAATGAGAAAATTGATTTAAATAGCATTCCAAAAGACTATGAACCACATTCAGAGTATAAAAGTTACAAAAAAACTTTAGTTAGGGACTTTTCACCTAAAGAAATCGTTGAGTTTGTTTCTAAAAATTACAGCTTTGATAAACAGCATTTAAATATAAAATTCAAAAGAACATCTTCAATCTTTAAGAGTATTTGTGTATTTTTAATGAGAAATCTTTGTGATATGAAGCTGGTAGATATGACTAGCGTAATAAATAATTTAACTTTATCTTCTCTATCTCAGCTAAGTGATAAAGGGTATAAATTAGTCACAGATAATTCCAAATACATTAGTGCTATTGATGATTTTATAAAATGGAACGAGTCTAGCTTAAATAAACCTTGTCCTAATCCTTAATCAAAAACTAACATATATTTTTATAGCTTTAAACGTAAACAAGCTTTATAATTTTAAAATTATAAAGCTTGTTTTTACGTATTTTTCTCATATATATTCTTTTTTACATATTAGGTTAGATAATTTTTATCTGTGGCAATATGCATAAAAACTTGTGAACCGTCCCCTTTTTTTCTTTAATAAAGAAGTCTAAAATCTGGAATTTTTATAGATTCATTTCCCTTACCCTTCTCAATTTTTTCGATAATAGCTTTTACATTGTTGTAATTTTCATTTATTACTCTTTTGGTATATTCATCTGTATCCTTATTTATCCCTGCCACTGCTTTCTTTAAATTATAGTATCCCCTATTAAAATCATTAGTGTATATTATGTAATAGCAGCCTGCATTATTTAAGGTTAAAATATCATTTTCGTCGTACTTAAATGCTTCTCTTATCTCTTTTATGCCTTCTTGATGTTTTCCCATATTAAGGTAAATAGTTCCCAATGTTCTATGATACTTCAAAGAACTTCTGTTTAACTTTATACAATCCTTAAGAGCTTGTACAGCCTCATTGTCTTTTCCATCATTGAAATATAATAAAGCCATGTTGTATTTAATTTCAGGTTCATTTGGATTAATAAGGCTAGCTAATTTATATAGATCTATTGCTTTACTTATTTTATTTGCTATATTTCCATAGTAGTTTGCAGTGTTAATTAATATATTATAATTGTATGGTTCCTTCTCTATTGCAGTTTGATAATACGTACCTGCATTCTGTGATTTATCTATTGATTTTAAAATTTCCGGCATTAAGAAAGCATAATTATCAGGATAGTTTTTATTTTGTTCAATTGATTTATTGCAGTTATCTATAGCTTTATCAAAATCACCGTTTCTTAAATATAACCATCCAGCACTATGAAATGCTCTGTAATCTTTTTTATTTTCTGTTATTATTTGCTTGATTAACTTATCTGATTCCTCTACCTTATTTGAGTTTTGAAGAACAGCTGCCTTTATTAATTGAATTTCTATCTTTCCAGTATCTTTGTTTTGCAATTCATTTATTAATTTTTCAGCTTTATCATTAGTTGTTGAATTTAATGAATAAATTTTGGCAAGCCACATCTTATATGCTGTTTCATTTGGATTTTTAATTGAAAGGTCACTTATGGCTTTTAAAATTTTTTCCTTATTATATAAAGATTCTTGAGCCAAAACATCATAAATTTTATATTCATCCTTATCCATATCATAAGCTTTCTTCAACTGATTTAAGCCTTCATTTATGTCTCCAATTATCAGTAGCATTCTAGCGTTTTCTGCTACATCATACGGGGACTTAGTATCTACTGGATAATTTTTAATTAGCTTAACAGCTTGGTCTCTTTTATTGTTTGCAATATATAAAGCTATCATAGACTTTATAACTTCTTTGTTTTGAGGATTAATTTTTAACGCTTCTTCTCCATATTTAAAACTATCACTTATACTTCCATTAAAAAGACTATCTAACATTAATTTACTTAATACTTGTTCCTGCTTTATATTTGAATTCTTAACGCTATTAATGTATTTATTATAATTATCATTGTCTCCTTTTAAGGCATAAATTTGGGCAATTCGAATATTTTTCAGACTCTCTTCTGAGCCATCTTTAGAATTACTTATTTTTATTTTTAAATACTCTTCTATAGCCTTATCATATTCTCCATTAAAAAGGAATTTATCTCCTTTCTCTTTTAACGCTGAATTATATTTATTTATTCTATTAGGATTATTTATCCAAAACACTAATATAATTATCAGAGCACACAGTAATGTAATCAAAAAATATACCGTTCTCTTAGTATTAAACTTATAAAGTTTATCTATTAGTTTTTGAAAAATATCTGAATTCATAATTTCACCTTCTCTCTTAAACGTTTCAATTATCATTCTATCAAACTTTATATTAAAAATCTATAAATTTACTTCCCTAAATATTTTACGTTCTGTTTAGAGTAGATCAAGAATGAAAATTTTTATTTAATAGACATTATATGATAATTCTATTAAAATATTGTAGTAAGATATTAGGAGGTCGTTATATGCAAAACAGAAAAAGAAAGCGTTCTAGGAAAATAAAGAAACGTAGACTATTTATGCTCTTATTAATAATCTTTTTAGTTATTTCTTTACCTTTTGCTATATATATGTTTTCTAGTAAACATACTACTTTTTCATTATTCTTAAACTTGTTTAAGGGTAAATCTCAAACTTCAAACCTCATATTAAAAGATGCGGAACCTGAAGATAATACAAAAATGATTACACCTAATAAGAAAGTTGATACAGAGAAAAGCAGCCAGAAACCTACTTATACAGAGATTCTATTAAGTTCCACTGGAGATTGTACTTTAGGAAGTGATGACAAATATTCTTATGAAGATTCTCTTCCCCACGTCTTAAAGAAAAATAATAATGATTATTCATATTTTTTTAAAAATGTATACTCCATATTTAGTAGTGATGATATTACAACAGTAAATTTTGAAGGTACTCTTACAAATTCTTCTACAAAAGCAGACAAGCAGTTCGCATTTAAAGCTCCACCTGAATATGCAAAAATTTTATCCTCTTCAAGTATAGAGGGAGTAAACTTATCGAATAATCATATCTTTGATTACTTAAATATTGGTTTTAAAGATACAAAAGAGGCTTTAAAAAAAGAAAATATAAAATACTTTGGAGAAGGTAATACATGGATTGAAGAAGTTAAAGGTGTAAAACTAGGATTTTTAGGGTATAAAGGCTACTATAATAGCAAAGAGCTGCAGAACAAAATAAAGAATGATATCTCAGAGTTAAAGTCTAAAAACTGTATCATAATTATTAACTTCCATTGGGGCGATGAAGGCAGTTATGAGCCTAATTCAACTCAAAAATCTTTAGCTCATTTTGCTATTGATAATGGTGCAGATCTTATAATCGGCCATCACCCTCATGTTCTTCAAGGAATAGAAAAATATAAAAATCGAATTATTTGTTACAGCATGGGTAATTTCTCTTTTGGAGGAAATAAAAATCCTAGCGATAAGGATACAATGATCGTTCAGGTTAAATTTAAAACCCAAAATAGTATGCTTAAATCTTATGATCTAAAAGTTATCCCTTGTAAAATTTCTTCAGTTAATTATATAAATGATTACAGACCTACTCCTGTTTCAGGAAATAAAAAAGAAGAATTATTAAACAAAATAAACAATTTATCTAAAAATTTAGGGTTCAAATTAGATGGTAACTTTTATAATATTCCTATAAACTAATAAAATATGCTTATTTAAATTTAAAATTTTACGTCATATATTAATCAAATAATCCATAATTTTTATTATTAATAATAAGAATTTATGGATTATTTGATTTTTAGTAATAAATAATGTGGAAATTCATAGTATTTAAAAGAAAATATATAATATGTAAAATATTCCCATCATCTTTCATACATGATAAAATTGTGTTACAGCCATTTGCATAATTTTTGTAAAATAGTACATAATTCTATAATAAGGCGGAGGTGTATTAAAATAAGATTTATTTCTTTATTAGGAATAGTTACTTCAAAGTTACTAATTTTTATTTCAAATAAATTATATAAAGGTGGCACAAACTTTCCTGGAAAAGTTGCTCTTAAATTTGATAAAAATATCCTATCAAAAATATCAAAAAACTATACTGCAATACTTGTAACAGGGACAAATGGCAAAACTACCACAACTAATATGATATATTCAATATTAAAAAATAGTGGAATTGGTGTTA
This sequence comes from Clostridium homopropionicum DSM 5847, assembly GCF_001263795.1. Classification (GTDB taxonomy): domain Bacteria; phylum Bacillota; class Clostridia; order Clostridiales; family Clostridiaceae; genus Clostridium_H; species Clostridium_H homopropionicum. The sequence continues at coordinate 35,890 of NZ_LHUR01000024.1, read as the reverse complement.
TTTCAAATAGCACTGGTGCTAATTTATACACTGGTATAATATCTTGCTTTTTAAAGAATTATTCATTCTTTTCTAAAGCAAAAAATACCTATGCTGTTATTGAAGTTGATGAAGCTAATTTAAAATTTGTTACAAAACATGTAAAGCCCGAAATGATCTGTATTACAAACTTATTTAGAGATCAACTTGATAGATATGGAGAGGTAAACACTACATTAAGTAAAATAGTAGAAGGTATTAAAAATACTCCAGAAACTATCTTAGTTTTAAACGGAGATGAACCTTTACTTGGTAAAATGGACTTACCTAACAAAATTCTATATTACGGTTTTTCATCACCTGCAAGCAACTCAAACAAGACAAGTGTTAATCTTGACTCTAAGTTTTGTAAAGTATGCAGTGAGCCTTATATATATAACTTTACAATTTACAACCATTTAGGAGATTATTATTGTCCAAAATGCGGTAACACAAGACCTAAACTTGATTTTTCCGTAAACAATATACTTAATCTTGATAGCAATGGATCTTGTGTTTTAATCGATAATAAAAAATTTTTTATAAATCAAGCTGGGACCTATAATATCTACAATGCTTTATGCGCATTTTCTGTTAGTAAACTCCTAGGAGTAAAGGATAAATTTATTTACGATTCTCTAAAAACCTTAGATTCTAAATTTGGGCGACAAGAATTAATTAAAATAAACGATAAAAATGTAAAAATTATTTTAGTTAAAAATCCAGCAGGTTTTGACGAAGCATTAAACTCTATTAATTTGGATAAAAAGAGTAAAAGCTTAGCCCTATTACTTAATGATAATTATGCTGATGGCACTGATGTTTCTTGGATCTGGGATGTTGGTTTTGAGAACCTTGATAATAATACTATACAACACATAATTTTATCAGGAATTCGCTTATACGATTTAAGTATAAGGCTTAAGGTAGCAGGATTTAATGAAAAAAGATTTTCATTATGTGATGATTACGATTCTCTGTTGGATAGAATCTCGAAAGGTAATGATTCAATGATTTATCTATTAGCAACTTACACTGCTATGACAAGCTTTAGAAAATTTCTAAATAATAAGGGTTATATAAGTAATTTGTGGTAGCAACCTTTAAAAGTAATATAATAGTATAAAAATTTATAAATATGATTTTAGTAGTAAGATTGAGGTGATATCTTGGAATTAAATATATGTCATATGTATCCTGATCTATTAAATGTCTATGGTGATGTTGGAAACATATTAATTCTAAAATACAGATGTGAAAGTCGAGGCATTAAAACTAATATTTCTCATGTATCTTTAAATGATGAATTTAAACCCGACAAGTATGATATAGTTTTTTTCGGTGGTGGCCAAGATTCTGAACAAAGTTTAGTATCTAAAGATCTAAAAAGTACAAAAAAGAGTAATATAATTAATTATATTGAAAAAAATAAAGTATTCTTATCTATTTGCGGAGGATATCAGCTTTTAGGAAAATATTACGTTACCTCTGATGGAAAAGAAATTGAAGGTTTAAATGCATTAGACATATATACCAAAAGCAGCGGAAAGCGCTTTATTGGAAATACTGTAATATATAATAAAGAATTTAATGAAACATATGTTGGCTTCGAAAATCATTCTGGTAAAACCTATATTGGTTCTTTAAAACCTCTAGGAAAGGTTCTTGCAGGTTACGGAAATAATGGAGAGGACGGTTACGAAGGATGCATTTATAAGAATACCTTCTGTTCTTATTTCCACGGATCCTTATTATCTAAAAACCCTGAGTTAGCAGATAGACTTATAAAGTTAGCTTTAGAGAACAAATATGGAAAGTTCCTACTTCCACCACTTGATGATACTTATGAACTAAAAGCAAAAAAGTTTATTATAAACAGAGAAGGCGTTCAATAAACTAGACAATAAAAAAGTCAGTAAAATTTAATTAATAAAAAAATTTTTACTGACTTTTTTACTTTTCCCTGTATTCAGTATTTACTAGATTTAGTCTAATAATTTCTTTTAAATCCTCACTAGAGATGTTATTTAAAGCTCTAAATTCCCAACCTGAATTTTTATAAAACTTAATTATACTTGGTAATGCATCAACAGTTGTTTGCTTATAATAGGAATCATGCATCAATACAATCAATACTTTATTCTTCCCTAATCGTTTACTTTGACTTATGACGTTATTTCTAATATCTATGCTAGACATCTTCTCTCTAATAGAATCATCAGAACAAATATTCCACTCAACGTAGTAAATATTCCTATTTTTCAATCCTTCTTTGATTTCATTTAGAATTTGAGGGCTAATTCGCTTATTCTTAATACCCCCTGGAATTCTAGTAAAAGGAATTGGTTTTTCTTTTGTAACTTTTTCTATTGCCTGGATGCATTTCTCTAAATCATCTATATAACTTTTTGAATTACTATATATTAATTTATAATCATGTGAATAACTATGCGGTGCTATGGCCATTTTGTTTTTATGTAATTCTGTAATTATTTCTGGATATCTTACAACAGAGTTTCCTGTTACAAAAAATGTCGCCTTAATATTGTTCTCGTTTAATATTTTAATTATTTTCTTTGTATTATTTATAGATGGTCCATCATCAAAGGTAAGATATACTGTTTTCTTTTGTGTTTTCTTAATATTATTATTATTAATATTATCAATGCTGGCTATTTTAGTATTATCATTAGATGATATATTTAATTCTTTTTGAAAATTCAATGGAATTTTTGATTGTTTTCTATAAATACTATTCACAGATTTATATATCAAAAACACATTTATATTAAATAAAAAAATAATTGCAAATATATATATCAACTTTCTATTTCTTATACTCATTATCCCACCTTCTTTATGCACTTTTAAATTGATCTTTATCAAAATCCCCTTTATTGGTTTTAATCTTATTCTTAAATCCTTTTACTTGTAATATTACTTTTACTATTAGAATGTACTTTAAGCTTAAAATAAACCAATGTAATTTAATGAATCACAGGCAAAAAAGGGGACAGTTCTCAATTTTTATTTTTATTAAAAATTGAGAACTGTCCCTCATTTTTTATACCTTTAAAGTTAAATTACCATTTTCAACTGTAACAATTATATTGCATCCATCAAAAGCTTCACCTTTTATAATCATTTTTGCAATGTTAGTTTCTAATGCTTTAGATATATATCTCTTTAAAGGTCTAGCTCCATAAACAGGATCATACCCTTCTCTTGCCATTAGCTCTTTTGCTTCTTTTGAAATTTCAATTGTGATGTTTTTTTCTTTTAGTCTATTTTTAATGTCTTCCATAAAAATATCAATTATTTTTTCAATTTCTTTTCCTGTAAGAGGTTTAAACATTATTATATCATCTACCCTGTTTAAAAATTCTGGTTTAAACCTTAATTTCATTTGATTTATGATTTTTTCTCTGATATTTTCATCTATTCCTTCAGCATTAGTATTTGCTAGAAGATAATCACTTCCAATGTTAGAAGTCATGATAATTATACAATTTTTAAAATCTATAATCTTACCTTTATTATCTGTCAGTCTTCCATCATCAAGTATTTGAAGGAATATATTAAATACGTCATCATGTGCTTTTTCTATTTCATCAAACAATACAACGCTATAAGGTTTTCTTCTTACAGCTTCAGTTAGTTGTCCTCCCTCTTCATAACCTACATATCCCGGAGGAGCTCCTATCAATCTAGATACAGAGAATTTCTCCATATACTCTGACATATCAATTCTAATAATATTATTCTCACTATCAAATAAATTCCTAGCTAAGGTTTTTGCAAGCTCTGTTTTTCCAACTCCTGTAGGCCCTAAGAAGATAAATGATCCAATTGGCCTATTAGCGTCTTTCAAACCTGCTCTAGCCCTTAATACAGCATTTGCAGTTGATGTAACTGCTTCATCCTGTCCAATAACTCTAGTATGAAGTTCCTCTTCAAGTCTTAATAACTTTTCTCTTTCACCTTCCACAAGTCTTGAAACAGGTATTCCAGTCCACTTTGAAATAATTTCAGATATTTCATACTCAGTAACTTCTTCTTTAAGAAATGCATTTTCTCCATTTTCCTTGAGGATTTCTTCCTTTTCCTTTATACGTTTATCTAAGTCTGGAATTATTCCATATCTTAATTCAGCAACCTTATTTAAATCATATTCTCTTTCTGCTTTTTCAAGTTTACCTCTAGCATTATCTAACTGTTCCTTTAAATTTCTAACTTCAATAATACTTTGTTTTTCTTTTTCATATTTTGATGTCATTTCCTTGTCTTTTTCTTTTAAATCACTAAGTTCCTTTTCCAAATTTTTCAATCTTTCACTTGAGGCTTTATCTTTTTCTTTAGAAAGAGCTTCTTTCTCAATTTCTAATTGGAAAACTCTTCTCTTCACTTCATCAAGTTCTGTAGGAAGACTATCTATTTCAGTTCTTATCATAGATCCTGCCTCATCTATTAAGTCAATTGCTTTGTCTGGCAAAAATCTATCTGTTATATATCTTTGAGATAGCTTAGCTGCAGCTACAATTGCGGAATCATGTATTCTAACTCCATGATGAATTTCAAATCTTTCCTTTAATCCTCTTAGAATTGAAATACTATCTTCAACAGTAGGCTCATTTACGATTACTGGCTGGAATCTTCTCTCTAAAGCCTTATCCTTTTCTATATATTTTCTATATTCATCAAAGGTTGTAGCTCCTATGCAATGCAATTCACCTCTAGCCAGCATTGGCTTAATTAAATTTCCAGCATCCATTGCACCTTCAGTTTTACCTGCTCCAACTATTGTGTGTATTTCATCAATGAATAATATTATTTCACCTTCACTGCTCTGAACTTCCTTTAATACAGCCTTTAATCTTTCTTCAAATTCTCCTCTATATTTTGCTCCTGCAATAAGTGAGCCCATGTCCAGTGAAAAAATTATTTTATTTTTAAGACCTTCTGGAACATCTCCTCTTATTATCCTCTCAGCAAGTCCTTCAACTATTGCTGTTTTACCAACTCCAGGTTCGCCAATTAGAACAGGGTTATTCTTTGTCCTTCTAGATAAAATTCTAACTACTCTTCTTATTTCTTCATCCCTTCCAATAACAGGATCAAGCTTATGTTTTTTTGCCTCTTCCACTAGATTTCTTCCATACTTTTTCAAAGCATCATAAGTTCCTTCTGGATCTTGGGTATCTACTTTTTGATTTCCTCTAACTTCTGATAGCATCTTCAAAAATTCACTTTTATATATATTAACTTTTTTAAGTAGATTTCCTACTACTCCTTTTTCATCTATATCCATTATGGCTAACATTACGTGCTCGACACTTATAAAGGAATCCTTAAAGTTTTTAGCATACTCTTCTGCTTTAATAAATACTTCTTCAACTCTTCTAACTAGATAAACACTAGAGTTTTTAGCTCCTTCACCTAATACCTTTGGCATTTTATCAAGTTCTTCATGAGTTAATTGCTTTAATACCTTAACATTAGCTCCCATTCTTGAAAAAACATTTGGTATCAAGCCATCATCTTGAGAAAGTAAAGCCATAAATAGGTGTATTACGTCAATTTGTTGATGATTGTACTTTACAGCTACAAGTTGTGATTCATTTAGTGCTTGTTGAACTTTTGTGGTTAATCTCTCATAATCCATACTCTCACCTCTCTAAAATTATTATTTAGTCGTAATAATATTATTTGATTATTGAGAAATTTTATTGTTTACCATATTATAACTCTATTTTACATTTTAATAAACAATCTTACATTCTAATTTGTAAAAATTAAAAATTAGTTTATAAATGTAGTGAATAATTGAGAACTGTCCCTAAAAATTAATAAAAAAACAAAAGCACAAAAGGCTTTTGTTTTTTACTTTTTTAATATAAATATCATAACATTTTATAACTTTTTTTGAATATTTATTGCTAGCGTAAAATATTTTAATGATTCCTTTATGGAGCCTATATCATAATACATATTACCCATTTCCATATATCTTTCATATATTTGTCTCTTTGAACCAAATTTAGCTAAAGCATCAAGAGATAAATTCATGTACATTTCCGATGATAGTAAATCGTTTTGCTTTTTTAAAATCTTTGATTTTAAATAATAGGACTTTTCAATAAACTTTAAATTATTTAATTTTATAGAGATATTTAATACATCCTCTATAAGTTCTCTAGCTAAATCTACAGTCTCATTATTCACAAGTTCCTCAATTATTAACAGCATAAAATTAACGAATTTTTCTTCATCTTCTTTTGGAAATATATCTATTGCATTTTTTATATATTCAATAGCCTTACTATTAGCATTCATCTCAAACATATTAGTAGCATAATTAAAAATAGCTTCAGCTTTATATTCATTGTTATTATCATCATACATTTCGTTGGACTTTTTCTCATAAAACTCAAATTTTCCATTGTCCATTCTTAGCGATAATAATGCCATCATATGATACATCTTTGCTTTTTTCAACTTATCTTCTATATAAGGAAAAATTTCATTTAAATTAATAGCTATTTCGTAAGCCTTTTGATAATTTTTTAGCATTAGGTTACATAAGGCTTCTCCAAAAATACTTTCACCAAGCATTATATAATTTTTTTCTTCTGAGTCTTTAATGCTTTTTATTACATTATTAAAATAATTAGCTGATTGAAAATATTCTTCATTTTGATAAAAAAATCTAGCAACATCCATATAATAAATTAGTCGTTTACTTTTATCACTAGAATTATTGCATAGATCATAGTATTTACCCAGCATCTCTTGAATGCGTTTTACATCATTTACTTTTAATAAATAATCAAAAATTAAATGCATTATGTAGAAGGATAATTCATAATACTCATATCTCTCAGCCATTTCTAAATTATATTCTAACTTTTCTTCATAATCTTCTACATCAGGGTTGCTTAATAGCTTCTCGAGGTTTGTTTTTATTTGATCTTCAACAGACTTTTCAAGATATTCTAAATTAATATCTAATTTTGAAGATAAATATTTTAGAACCCAATCTTCTGGAGCAATTTTACCGTTTTCTATACAACTCAGTTTAGAAACAGAAATTTCACTTCCACAAACATCTTTAAGCGTCAGTCCCTTGTATATTCTTGTTCTTTTGATCTTTTCTCCAATAGATAGAACTTCCATATAAATCACCTATCCAATACCCCACTATTTCAAGATACCTAGTTTTTTAAATGTCTCAACACCTTCACTTAAAAACTTAGCTGCTTCCACATCTTTACCATTATCGATATAAAACTTACCAATTAAAATAGAAACTTCAGCAATTTCATTTTTTAGTTCTGCAGCTTTTGCATAATCTAAAGCTATCATTAGCGTATTTTCCGCTTCTTGCCTATTTTCTTCTATCATATCAATTCTATATTTTAACAAATAATAATTATATAAGGTTAATTCATTTCCATTATCCTTATTGTCCATAATTTCTTTTAAAATTTCTTTTGCACTGTAAATATCTTTTATTTTGATATAGTTTTCACAAATATTTATAAGCGTTTCTATATAATTTATATCTTTATTTTTCATTCTCAGTTTCTTAGCTTTATTTAAATGGACAAATGATTCCTCTATATTATCGAATTCTGCAAAAAGTTTACCTAAATTATTTTCTATTTCAGCAATATAAATATAATCATCAATTTCTTTAAAAAGTTTCAGTGTTTTTTGTGAATATTTTATCGCAGTATCCATTTCACCCTTTTTGCTGTATTCCTGCGATAATAAAAGAAGTGATTTTGCATATTCTTTCTTGTTATTAATTTTTTCAAATTTTGAATTTGCCAAGTAAGAATAATTAATAGCCTTATCTAGTTGTTCTAATTTGTAATAAGTTGAAGCAATATAATAATATATCTGACCTATTATGAAATCATTCCCAATTTCACTATCTTCATACACCTTCTCAGCTTGGTGAAAATAACTACAAGCAGAATGATATGCATGCATTGCAAACGTTATTGTTCCAAGCTTTAAAAAAGTACTTATTATCTCTTCATAACGATTTTCTTTGATAAAAATTACATTAGCAGATAAAAAGAATTGCTGTGCAAGTCCTAAGTCACCTTTTAAAATATATATTTTACCTCTTAAATATATATTCTTAGCTTTTCTAAATTCTAATCCATACTTCTCAGCATAAAATAATGCATTTTCAATATATTGTTCTCCTAAACTCAATTCATTATTCAATATATGTGATTCAGCAATATTTTCAAAATATGTACATATTTTTTCTGCTTGTGTCTCCTCTGACTCCATTAAATATTCTATAGAAATATTAAGAGAATCTGCTAAGTACTCTAACAAGTCCATACTTGGATTGGATTTTCCTGACTCAACTAAGCTTATTTGTCCTGGAGTAATTCTATCCCCTGCTAAGTCTTTCAAAGTCATATCTAATTCTTTTCTTCTTCTTTTTATTTTCTCTCCTAAAGACAATATTTCCATAAAAACCTCTTCCTTTGCCAAGTTCTAGTTATTAGGTTTAATAATATTTAACAATTCACTAAATTTCTTTTATATTATACCATATTCTACTCTTTATCTGCAAAAAGAATTTTAAATTTAGAAAATTATCGCAAAAAAAGAAAGAAAAACATTTATTATTAAATGATTTCCTTTCTTTTTTCAGTTCTTTGTTAAATCTACATCATATAATCTCTAAGATTTTCAAAAACATCTCCGGCCCTATTCATGAACATTTTACTATTTCTTCTTAGCATTTTTCTAGTTCTTCTGCTCATTTGAGGAACCATCATCATACCAGCTGTTGCTCCTATAATTGCTCCTGTTGTAATTCCTTTTATAAAGCCTCGCATTATTTGTACACCTCTTTATCCTTATAATTTTAAATTTTACTTAACTATAAAAGTAAAATCTTCACTAATAGGTTGTGCATATAAATAAAACTTAAACAACATTTATAAAAAAATTTATATTTTTTTGTTTAGCACTATTGGCATACTACAATGTTTTCTATTAATTCTTCGCCAACTATATCTTTAAAAGCATTTTTAATATTATTATTTAATACTTTAATGCAATTACTTTTTAAATATTTTTTAGTTTCTCCCTTTAGATTGACATTTATTGCAGCTTTAGCAAATTCATCTGTAATTTCATTAAATAAGTTTCCAGTATGACTATTTACCTTAATAAAATTTATATTTATTCCATTTTCCTTTATTAATTTATTGTACTTATCATAATACCTCTTTGATGATTCCTCTTTTCTTTCCCATTCACCAGTGGCATGATAGCATACACCTACATAATCATGTAGAATAATTATATCCTTATAGCCCTTTTCAATGGAATACTCTATTGCCTTTATAGAAGCCTCAAGCTCACCAGCTATTTGCCTAATTGCCTTAAAGCTATTATCTTCAGAAGCACCATTTTTCACTTCAATAATTACTTCCTCCTTTACTGCAACAAAAGCATAAGAATATCTTTCAGTTAACTCATTGTAGCTGCCATCTACATAAAAAAGAGGAATATCCTTAGGATACTCATCTTGCTGTTTTGTTACCATGCTAGCACCTGCATTTAAATATTCCTTTGCCTGTAAAATATTCGAGAAGCTTTTATATTTTGATCCTTTAGCTCCCTTTACGTATTTAACACATTCATCCCATGTATCTACAATCATATTTTCTACTCTACACTTATTTTGAAAGTCAAACCCTTCTTTAATTGCATAAAACTTTTTCGCCATTTTCCTATCCTCTTTATATTATCTTTTCTTTTTTCTCTTTTTGATAAAAATTGCTGCACCAAACAATATCCTTATAGCATTCTTTCTTCCTATTGTCTTCTCTATATTTTCTCCTACTTCTCCTACTTTTTTAATAATTTCAGAACTTCCTTGCCAATTATCCAATATAACTTCTTTAGGTATATCTTCTATAATTCTCTCCAGCAAGATTAATCCTATTCCTAAATCATCACTTTTCCCTAATATCGGTATAAAATCAGGGATTACGTCATATGGTAATGCTAAATAAGTGATAACTGTGCCTATCATAACTTTAGTTTTCATTGAAACTCTATTATCTTTCATCAACCTGTATAAAAGTATAGTTATATCCGGCAAAATCATAATTATTTCTGCTATATTGTGATATTTATTTGGAATCTTATTTATAGTTTCTTTTCTGAATTTATAATAACCTTCATTTTGTTTTTCTTTTATGTCAATAATTTGAGAACTGTCCCCTATCTTTTCATCCTTTTGTATTGATTCATGAGAACTGTCCCCAATTTTTTCTTTTAATTCATTAAGTGATAGGGCTTGTTTACTTTCGGTATAACTTAAATTTCTTAATTCAACTTCAAGTCCTCCCTTTAGCATTGTTATATGTGTAAGATAGAATTCTACAAAAGGTATGTATTTGCACAACAGATTAAAATCTACTAATATGTTTCCTGCCTCAAAGGTTATCCCCATATTTGTTAGTTTTAATAAAGGTTTTTTTAGAATAAATCCTAGAAGTTTTATGGCTATTGGTAAAATTCCCACCTTTAAATTTAATAATTTTAATTTAAGTTTGTTATTTTCTATAGCAATTATCATTAAATTTGCTATAAAATTTAACTTAATGCCTTTTATAAAGTTTCCCTGAATCTTTATAAAATCACTTATACTTATTTCTGTTATTTTTATTTCATCAATTTTTAAATAGTCGCTTATTATGCTTAATATATCTTTTTCTGTTAGTCTTACTGTAACATCAGAAATATTCATATAAAATCGCGCTCTTTATCTAGGCTTGACCTTCTAAGAGCCTCCCCCTTTCAAGTAGAATATTTTTACATCTAATCTAAAGTATACACAAATTTTTAACTTTACACAATAAATCTTTCTATCTGCCCTTTTAGCATAAATTACATTAGCAATATTTATGAGGTTTGTTGGACATAGTTCATAAATTTTAATATAATGAGCCTAGTTGACCAAGTGACAAGTAAATTTTATAGTAATACCTTAATGGGAAAGGATGATACAGTGAAGAACAAGATTAAAAATAAATATATCTTATTAGCAGTTATTACAATGTCACTTTCTATTATTCTAATGTTACTTACAAACTTTGTATATAAGGTAGAAAAAGCTAAAACATATGCCCAATTCAAGGATGATTTTAATCACAGTTTAGTAGAAAAAATTTACTATACCAATTCACCAAAAATGCAAGTACAATTAAAAGATGGTACAATTTACGAAACTGATAATCCAAGAAGCTTACAGCTAAAAGAAGATGCTTTAAAAAACGGTATTGAAGTTTCTGAACAGGGTTATATTTCCCCCGTAGAGATTCTTCCAATGGCTCTTTTTGGTATATCTTTAGTTCTTTTTATCACCATAGCAATTAAAAATTCTAAGATTACTTCCAAAGGAATTCGTTCAGTTGATTCGCTTGATGCAGCTGAAATAGAAAATTTAGGCTTTACCTTTAAAGATGTAGCCGGCAATGAAGAAGCAAAGGAAAGTGTAAAAGATATAGTTGATTTTCTAAAAAATCCTGAAAAATATAATGCCTATGGGGCTAGAATGCCTAAGGGCGTAATTTTATATGGGGAGCCTGGAACAGGTAAAACCTTACTTGCTAAATCCGTTGCTGGAGAAGCAGGAGTACCTTTTTATGCTATGTCTGGCTCTGATTTTGTACAGGTTTATGTAGGAGTTGGTGCCAGCAGAATTCGTCAATTATTCAAAAAAGCTAAAACTCATGGAAGAGCTGTAATATTTATAGATGAAATTGATGCCATAGGCAAAAAAAGAGATGGTTCCTCTACTGGCGGTTCAGATGAAAGAGATCAAACTCTAAATGCACTATTAACTGAGATGTCTGGCTTTAACGAGAAAGAAGGAATTGTTGTAATGGCTGCAACAAATAGATTAGATATGCTTGATCCAGCATTGCTAAGACCAGGAAGATTTGATAGACATATAGAAGTAAATCTTCCTGATGTATCAGCTAGAGAAAAAATTCTTAGCTTACACTTAAAGAATAAGCCTCACAAGGATATAAGTATAAAAGAATGGGCACAAAAGACTTCTATGTTTTCGGGAGCTAAATTGGAGCACTTAGTGAATGAAGCTGCTATTTTAGCCTGCAAAGATGAGAGCGAAAGTATTTCTAATATTCATTTTGATAAAGCATTCTCTATTGTACTTGCTGGATACGAAAAACAGAATAGAGATCATATAAGAGAAGTTGATAGAAAGATTACTGCTTACCACGAAGCTGGACATGCTTTAGTATCTTCAAGAGTTCTTCCACAGGATAAGCTTTCAAAAGTAACTATTATACCTACAACTAATGGCGCAGGTGGATATACCTTAAGCATTCCTGAGGATAAAATGTATCAAAATAAGGATTATCTTCTAAAAAGAATAATGGTGCTCTTAGGCGGAAGAGCTGCTGAGGAAATTATTTTTGGAAAAGAAAAAATAACTACTGGAGCATATAGCGATCTTAAGCATTCTACAAATCTTATTACAAACATGATCACTGCCTATGGAATGGGAGAATCTTTAGGTTTATTAACTCTATCAGAAGTAGGAGAACTTTCAGTATCTATAAAAGATTCTATAGTAAAAGAATGTAAAAAGACAATTGACAGTCTTTACGCAGAAACTATAAATCTATTAGTTGAAAATAAAAAAGCATTAGAAGCTATGACTTGCAAATTATTAGAAAATGAAACAATTTATCACGATGAAATAAAAGAAATATTAGATTCTATTCAGTAACCCTTATTTCTAGATATTTAATTAGTAGTATAAGAAAGTTGCGACGCAACTTTAAAAAGAAATTGCTAGTCTCTAGTCGCTAATAGCTAAAGTAATGTGCGTAATAAAAATCAGCTCTTATTGCAACACCCTAGCGACTAGAGATTGGTGATTAGCTACTAAGAAAAATGCTCCGCATTTTTCTTAATCACTGACTGAACATTTTTTCTATAGCCTTTTATTAAAATTTATAATCAATAAGGTTACAATCAATCCTGCTGCTAGTCCACCAAGGTGGCCAAAGTTATCTATATTAGGAAGTATAAATCCAATAACTATATTAGTAAATATTACTGAAACGATATTTCCTATCATAGCTTTATTAGCCTTATATCCCATCTTTAAGTTGTATATTAGTATTGCTCCTAAAAGTGCAAATATAGCTCCAGATGCACCAACGGATACTGCCTGTGAAAAAAAATAGCTCGCTAGTGATGAGGATATTCCTCCAATAAAATAGATCAATATAAATTTTAACTTTCCAAAGGCTCTTTCAACCATTGTACCTAAAAAATATAAGGCATACATATTAAATCCAATGTGAACTATTCCCCCATGTAAAAACATAGCGCTGATTAATCTATAGTATTCTCCATTTCCAATAAGTGTATTTTCCTTTGCACCTAAATACAATAAAACACTAGTGTTACTTTCAAAAATGCTTCCTGAAAGATATGCAGTTAATAAAAACATTATTATATTTGTTAAGATTAATATGCTGGTGATAACCGGCACCTTAACAGCTTTCTTTTCTCTTTTTATTCTCTTAAAATGTTCCATTATCCTCTCAATAATCACGGCATTCTCTCTAGCAAATTCAGAACAATACACAATCTTATACTGATTCTTATCCACTACAATTATTTCTTCTTTAGATTGCTCTGATAAAATACTCCAATTAATATTTTCTTTATTTTTAATATAAAATACCTTTATTATTCTAACATTTTCATACCTATGCTTGTTATATATATAGTCAGTATCTAGTTCACCATTTTCACTCAAATCTAAAAAAACCATATATTCATTATAATTTTCTCCTAATCTAGATACTCCCCAAAAAGATTGTCCTTCCCTTTTGGAATTAAACTCTTCTATATTATATCTATAATATTGGCAAAATATATTTATTGTTTCTTTTATTAAATTCTCTTTACTCATTAGATACCTCCATATATATAATAAAAAACCTAAAAATTTTTAGGTTCTAAAAATCTTTAGGTGTTTTTTATACTACTTTTTTAACTACAATATCTAAATGTTTTAGCAAATCAATTTCATAGAAAGGAATTGGCGCCTTAGTCTCTGCATCGTATAGTATCCTTAATATCGGTCTATCTGGGAATCCTAGATTTTGCCTTATTACATATCCCTCTATGTCATTTGAAAGCTTTACGCAGCATCCTAGTGGATATACAGAAAATGTATCTTTAAAGCCTTCAACCATTTTTTCATCAAACATGGTTCCATTGCCAGCTAATATAAGTTCATATGCATCATTGGGGCTAAATTTATTTCTATAACTTCTATCACTGCTAATAGCATCATAAACATCACAAATGCACACAGCTTTACCGTACCTTGAAATCTGGTTTCCTTTTAATCCATAGGGGTAACCGCAACCATCAATTCGCTCATGATGCTCAGCTACTGCCTTTAAAACTATTTCAGAAATGCTCATATTTTTCTCAAGAATTTGTTTGCCATAAATAGGGTGTTTTTTCATTTCAAGAAATTCTTCTTCATTTAGAGGTGCTCTTTTATTTATAATCTTTTCAGATATTTTTGTTTTTCCAATATCATGCAATATAGCACCCTTACCTAACTCTTTAAGTTCATCATCTTTGAATTTTAAAGATAGACCTAAAAAAGCTGCCATAATTCCAGTATCAATACAATGAACATAGGTATAATTGTCATGGGTTTTAATATCATGCAAACTTAAATTAATATCTCCAGAATCTATTATATATTCAATAAGGTTTTCTACAACTCTTAAAGAATTCCTTGCATCTCTTTTACTATTTAAATTGTTTATATTCTTAACAATCTTATCCATGTTTTTCATGGTAACTTGCTTTAACTTTATTAGTCTTTCATCCTCTACCATAACGTCGTCAAGTCTGTCATCTTCTATATATACATAAAGAACACCTAATTCTTTCAATTTATTAATATATTGATTTGTAAGTGTAATCCCAGCTCTTAAAAGTATGCTTCCCTCATTGGTTAAAATACTTTTCCCCAATACCTCATTTTCCTTAACCCTATTTATAAATTCTAATCTCATACAACACCTCATTAAAAAGTTACTAGCTAGACTCTTAATGTAAAATTTGCTATGACTATAGTATATTACTTATGGTTAAATTTAGTTTAATGACATTTTAATATTTTACGTTAAAACATCATTATTGGCAAGCCTTTTAATAATTTGTTTAAAATTTATAAGGTTCTTTCTAACATATCTAAAAGCTCATTAAATCTACTTATGGTATCTTCAATTGGCTTTGATGTTGTCATATCCACTCCTGCCTTCTTAAGGATATTTATTGGATAATCTGAACCTCCACTTTTTAAGAAACCTTTATATTTCTCTAAAGCTTCTTCTCCCTTTTCTAAAATTGCCTTTACAAATGAATTGGCAGCTGAGTATCCAGTGGCATATTGATAAACGTAAAAGTCATTATAGAAATGAGGTATTCTTGACCATTCCATATCTATTTCTTTATCTACAATAATGTCTTCTTCAAAATACTTAACATTTAAATCATGATATATCTGACATAATTCATCACTAGTCAAAGGTATTCCTTGATCGATTTTTTCATGAGTTATCTTTTCAAACTCAGCAAACATTATTTGTCTAAAGACAGTAGTCCTTATCTGTTCTAATTGAGTATTTATTAAATATAATTTTTTAGTTTCATCCTTTTCATTTTCAATAAGATAGTTTATTAGCATGTTTTCATTTACAGTAGAAGCCACTTCTGCACAAAATAATGTATAATCTGCATATATATACGGCTGCTCTTTTCTTGAATAATAAGAATGAATAGAATGACCCATTTCATGTGCAAGAGTAGAAACATCATTAAGTTCATAATTGTAGTTTAAAAGAACATAAGGCATTGTATCATAAGAACCCCAAGAATAAGCGCCTTTTCTTTTACCTTTATTCTCATAGATATCTATCCATCTATTATCTATTCCTTCTTGAAAAATGCTTAAATATTCTTCTCCAAGTGGCTTTAACGCTTCCTTTACAAGCTTCACTGCCTCATCAAATTCTATATGCATTTTAGGCGTATCTATAACAGGTACGTATAAATCGTACATGTGCATTTCTTTTAATCCTAATAATTTTTTCTTAACTCTTACATATCTATGAAGGCTTTTTATATTATCATTTATAGCCTTTATTGAATTATCATATACATCTAATGGTATATCATTAGGTTTTAAAGAGCTTTCAATGGAACTGCTATAATTTCTTCTCTTAGCTAAAAAAGAAAAGTTTTTTATAGAAGAAGTTAAGGTGGTTGCTATAGTATTCTTAAACTTTTCATAGGCTCCAAATAATGCTTCAAAGGCTGCTTCCCTTACTTTTACATCCTTTGATTTTATGAATATAGAGTAATTTCCCTCTGTAAGTTCTACTTCATTTCCTTCTTCATCTTTAATAGTTGGGAATGTCATATCTGCGTTTGAGAGCATACCAAAAATACTAGAAGGAGCATTTAATGCATCTGAAACAGCTGCTAACATTTCTTCCATCTGCAGGCTTAAAGTATGTGGTTTTCTTTTTAGAATTCTATTTATCAAGAATTCGTATTTTTTTAGCTCAGGAAGCTGAGCTAATACTTTCTCAAAAGTACCTTCTGGATAAGATAATATTTCAGGCATAAAAAAAGCTGACATTTCTCCAAGCTCTGCAAAATAAGCTTCAATTTTATTTTTTACTGCTTGATTAACATTATTTGTAGTATCCTCATCAGCCTTTAGAAAAGCAAAAACTAATAGTTTATCGCCAAGCCTCGAAATTTCTTCATCTAGTCTCAAAAATTCCAACAATTTAACAGGGATATTTAGCTTTCCTTGAAACTCTCTTAATCTAGGAGCCATTTCTTTTAACTTTGCAAAGTCCTTTTCCCATTCTTCAGTATTTACATATACTTTTTCCACATTCCATTTATCTAAAGAATTAATTTCTTCTCTTCTTTTTACCATTTTAACTTCGCCCACAGCATACACTCCAATCCTTATTAGTAAGAATTAAATTATTCTAAATAATCAGCCTTCTTTTCAACAGCTTCATCCATAGCTTTTTCAATTTCTGCTTTTATTATTTCACAAAGTTCATTTAGCTTTTCAGTCATATCTCTATGTTCTTCAATATATTCTAATTTAATTATCCAAGTTGGATTAAACTCATCATCTTTCTCTTCTATTTCATATCCCTTTTCTTCAAAGGCCTCTAAGTCAAATAAATCGTATATTGCAGTATACTCCCATTCTTCAACGTCTTTATTTGTATCAAAATATACAATTACCTTATTTTCCTTATCACTATAGTAGAATTTATTTATATATTCAGCCCCTTCGCCTACTTCATAACTTCCAAGCTCTCCTACAAATTTATTATTTTCATCTAATTCCATCAAAACTAATGCTGCAAAATCCAATTTTATCCCCTCTTCCATCTTATTCTCTATAAATTATATTATCATATATTGCTATTAAGGTAAATTGAAACTATGCCATCCAGTATATTTATCAATATGAGAAAATTGCCATGCAACTTTAAGAAAAATACGACGCATTTTTCTTAAGTAACCAGTAACCAGTGACCAGTTGCCAGTAGGATTAATAAAACTGGTTACTGGGAATTGGTTACTGGTTACTAAGAATTTTACGTCGTAAAATTCTTATATTACTAATCAACTGCCCTTTAAACTACTTCTTGCTTCTTTGAATCTAAAAATTTTATTTCCTGGGCAATGACCTCTGAAATATATCTTTTCTCTCCATCCTTAGTATCATATGATTTTATTTGAAGTCTTCCAATAACACTTATCATACTACCTTTTTTAGTGAACTTAGCTAAATTTTCCGCTAATTTTTCCCATGCTACAATAGGTATAAAATCTACTACTTTTTCACCCTTATGATCCAAATATCCTCTATCTACTGCTAATTTAAATGCTGTTACATATTTATTATTTTCATTGACCTTCTTTAAATCAATATCCTTTGTTATTCTTCCAATAAACATTACTTTATTCATTTACTCTCCTCCAATAAATTATAATTTTTTATAAATTATATCCATATTGGAGTTTCCTAAACTATTCTTATAAAAAAATCATCTTTAATCCAAATAAAATTAAAATTATCCCTGCTACGTAATCCGCATACTTTGAAAATATATTTATCTTCCTTAAATAAGAAGACATTATAAATGCAAGAGCACAAATAATAGTGGTGACAATACCTATGAATACAGTAGTTAATAAAAGGATCTGAATATTTTTTAAGTTATTAAGAGCTGTGAAGCCTACCACTGCCGCATCGATGCTTACTGATATTCCAAGGATTAAGTACATTTTTTTATCTAATATTACTTTATTATTGCTTTTTTCCATGCCTTCTTTCAGCATCATTATGCCCACGATAATTATTACTATGCCTCCAATTAATTTAGGAATCACCAATATATACGTATTAAATAAATATCCTAGATAAGCTCCTAGAAAAGAAAGAGCAAATTGAAAAAATCCAAAGGAAGCACATAACATTATTTTATTTTTACCTTTTAGAGCTGGGTTCAATCCTAAACTTAAAGCCACTCCAAAGGCATCAAGAGCTAGTGCAAGAGCTATTATAAAAAGTGAATATATACTAATACTAACCATCTCCATAAAAAATCCCCCATATATTTTTATATTTTGTGCAATATATAAAAATATATGAGGGAATTATTTCTTAAATTCCATAATTATCTTTAATTTTAAGAGCATTTTCTAAATCTATATTACTTAAAACTTTAGTTTTGAAATTCTTTTTTTCCTGAGGTGATAAGGTTTTATAAATATCCATTACCTTGTCCATATCATTCCAAAAATTATAGTCAGAATCAGTTTTAATATTATTTATAGCAGAAGACATTATACTAATCATTTGCTTTTCTTTGGATGTAGCTAAATTACCTTGAAGTCCATTTAGGTCTTCATATATTTTATTTAGTGAATCTTCACTTTCTTTAGCTTCGTTTTTAGAATCTCCACTTGTGTTATTATTTGTTTTTTCATTATTAGAAGTATTTTTAGTAGAATCTTTAACTTGACTACTGTTATTTGCTTTGTTTTGTGATTCCTTCGCTATTTGTGCCTTAACTTCCTGTTCTAATTTACTTATAGCTTCACTAGTATTCTTAATTAATTCGTTGGTTTCTCCCTTTGATACAATAACAAATTTCCCCTCAATTAGTTCAATACTGTTAAATTCAAAAGGAATTATCCCTTTACCTACAACAAGACTTCCTTCTTCTTCTTTTATTTTAGAACCAAATTTATTTTTAACTAAATTCATGACGTATTTCTTAGGTAAAGATATTTTTCCTATTTTAAAGTAATCTGGAGTAAACCATAAGCTATCCTCTTTAAATTGAAAATTACCCTTGGTAGAAAAAAGCATTGAAAAGCCTTTATATTTTATAGGGATTAAAGCAGTTACCTTTTCTCCATTTACATTAACATTAAGGCCTCCAATTATTAAGCCTCCTTTATTGATTCCTTCCTTTAAGTAAGAAGAAGCTAAAGCATTTATATCCTTTTCTTCTAGAATCATTACCCCTTTATTATTAATAGACTCTAACATAACTCCCATTAATGCTTTAAAAGAGTCCTCACTTTTATAACTTTTATAGTTTCCTTTAGAAAAAATTAACCAAGATGTTACTATTAATAATGCTATTACAACTGATAGTATTTTTACATTTCTATTTTTTAAAATTTTATTCATTTCTTTATTCTCCTATAATTTATAGTACAATTTTATCATTATTTTAGTCTTAGGTAAATAAAATAACCTGATTAACTATATTTACCACATCAACTCAACTGTAGTATACTATTTATAGTAAAATAGAAGGTTATTTTTGTAGTTTGTAGAATAAAATAATATATATTTACTTTTTACTTTGAAAGGGGACTTACATATGTCAGTTAAGAAGGCTGTAATACCTGCAGCAGGACTAGGCACAAGATTTTTGCCTGCTACAAAGGCTCAACCCAAGGAAATGCTTCCAATAGTTGATAAACCAACTATCCAGTTTATAATTGAAGAGGCAGTAGCTTCAGGAATAGAGGAGATTTTGATAATCACAGGAAGAAATAAACGTGCAATAGAGGATCATTTTGATAAATCTATTGAGTTAGAATATCAGCTTCAACAAAGTAATAAAACTGAATTGTTAGAAATGGTTCAAGGTATTTCTAACATGGTAGATATCCACTACATTAGACAAAAGGAGCCTAGAGGCTTAGGTCATGCTATTAGCTGTGCAAAAGCTTTTGTAGGCAATGAACCCTTCGCTGTTATGCTTGGAGATGATGTGGTCGACAGCACTGTACCATGTCTTAAGCAGCTAATG
Source organism: Clostridium homopropionicum DSM 5847 (assembly GCF_001263795.1). GTDB lineage: Bacteria > Bacillota > Clostridia > Clostridiales > Clostridiaceae > Clostridium_H > Clostridium_H homopropionicum. The sequence continues at coordinate 15,371 of NZ_LHUR01000024.1, read as the reverse complement.
AATTGCTTTGATGAATATAAAACAAGTATTTTAGGAGTTCAAGAAGTTCCAAATGAAGAGGTTTGCAAGTATGGAATAGTTGAAGGACTTCATATTGAAGATAGAGTATATAAAGTTAAAAACCTAGTTGAAAAGCCAGCAGTTGAAGAAGCTCCATCAAATGTGGCCATACTTGGTAGGTATATTATAACACCAGAAATATTTAATATATTAGAAAATACCACTCCTGGAAAAGGCGGAGAAATTCAACTTACAGATGCTCTTAAGACATTAATTCAAAGAGAAGCCATGTATGCTTATAAGTTTGACGGAAGAAGATATGATGTAGGTGATAAGCTAGGCTTTTTAGAAGCTACTGTTGAATTTGCCCTAAAGAAAACAGAGTTAAAGGAATCTTTTCTAAAATATCTTAATAAATTATTGACTTTACAAAAATAGATTCACATATTTCAACTTTCTCCCTAGGTATAATATTTTGAAAGTTTATCCATAATGTAAGATAACAAAATAGTTATTGTACTTTGGGAGGATTAAAATTAATAATGCGATACGTTTTTGTATTTATTTTTATTTTCTTTGCAGTAATTGTTATTATAACAACCCTAGCTCTATGTAAAGCTGCTGGTAAAGATAATAAGTAAGATAGCCCAAGTCAGCCCATGTGGATAATTAAAATTATTCCGCATAGACTGACCCTTTATTTTTTTATCTATGTCTATTTAATGCTTCTTCTCTAGGCACTGGTTTACTGAAATAAAATCCTTGAACCTTATCACAAGAGAATTCTTTAAGATACTCATTTTGCTTGTTTGTTTCAACTCCTTCAGCAACAATGCTGTACCCCATTTTGTGGCCTATCATTATGATATTTTCTACTAAAGATTTCCCTTCTTTATCCTCAAGATCATCTATAAAGCTTTTATCAATCTTTAACATATCAATAGGAAGCTGCTTTAAATAACTTAAAGAAGAATAGCCTTTTCCAAAATCGTCTAGAGCAACTTTAATCCCTTCAGCTCTAAGCCTATTCAATTTTTCACATATACTTTCGTAATATTCAATACATATTGATTCAGTAATTTCAATAACTAAATATTGAGGATTAAGTTCAACTTCTTCAAGTATATTTAGGACACTTTGAACAAAATCCTGTTGGATTAACTGCAATACTGAAACATTAACAGAAATACAACAATCCTTATTTCCTTGATTATGAATCTCTTTAATAAAATTGCACGCTGTCTCTAGTACCCATGTACCAATTTCAATGATCATGTGATTTTCCTCAGCAATTTTAATAAATCTTAAAGGAGAGACAAAGCCAAGTTCAGGACTATTCCATCTGATTAATGCTTCAAATCCAACTGTTCTTTCTAAATTTATATCCACTTGCGGCTGATAATACAATTCAAACTCATCATTTTCTATTGCATTCCTTAAATGTTTTTCAATTTTTACTCTTTCAATCAATTCCTTGTCCATAATTTCATCAAAGAAAGTATATCTATTTTTACCACTTCCTTTAGCTGAATACATAGCTAAATCCGCTTTCTTAAGGAGCTCATCCATAGAAATTCCATTTTTAGGCCAAACTGCTATACCAATGCTAATTGTCATTTGAATAATACTTTCTTTAATATCAAAGGGTTGATTTATAAGATTCATAATCCCTTTAGCAAAATTCTCAATTTCATCACAATTACTTATATTTTTTATGCAAAATATAAAAGAATCTCCACCTACTCTGATCAAACATTTATCTTCATCAACTAATGTTTTTAATCGTTCTGATATGGCTACAATAAAGCTGTCACCAAAGGCATGCCCCATCGTATCATTTAAATATTTAAAATTATCTACATCAATATGAAATAGCGCCCTAAGTTCATTAATACCATTTTTGATAACAAAATCATTTTTAATTTTGTTGTACATATATTCTCGGTTTGGCAGCTTTGTTAGATAATCTGTATAGGCAAGATTTTCAAGTTTCTCTTGGTATCTCTTTATCTCTGTAATATCTTTATGAGAACCCACTAATCTATAAGGTTTACCCTCTCTATCAAACAAGGTTTTTCCTACAGATTGAATCCAAATATACTCTCCATTTACAGCTCTAATTCTATACTCAATTTTGAAAAGCTCCGTTTTATTTTTCCAATGATTTAATATAGTGTCGTTTACCTTTTGAACATCATCAAGGTGTATTAAATCTCTCCATACCAAAGGATTTCTTTCTTCTTCCTCATCATATCCTAAAAATTCATACCACCTATCTGAAAAATAACTTTTATTATCTATTATATCCCAATCCCAAATAGCATCATAAGAGGCCTCTGTAATTAATTGATAGAATTCCTTACTCTTTCTTAAGTTAGCCTCACTTAGTGAAAGTTCTTCATACTTTTCCCGCAGTTCCTCTTCAAGTGAAGAAATTTCCTCAAAGGACGCTTCTAAATCTTTATAGCTAGTTTCTAGCTTTTCCTCATTTTCAATTCTTTCAGTAATATCGATTCCCATAAATACAATTTCATAATCTTTGTTCAATCTAATAACGTTTATCTTAAAAAGAAATTTGTGTCTAATTTCACCAACAATAAAGGATAAATTTTGCTCACTTTTTATAGTATCTTTTCTTTCTACCTTTTGTAAAACATCTTCAATTAAGCTTAAAAATTCACTGATATTAATAATATCTTCATAAAGCTTTCCAATGAAGTCGACATATTTTATTCCCATGATTGTTTCCGCGTACTTATTCAATTTAATGATTTTTCTGCCTTTATTTATGGCAAAAATAAAAATATTTGCCTCATTTAATATAGTATTAGAAAATTCCTGTTCTTTTCCAATTTTCTTTCTCAAATGCTTTATATATTTACCAATAATAAAATAACCTATTAATATTATTATACTAATTAACAGAAACATAAATATTACTTTTCTTTGTTGCCTGTCTCTGTAAATATCCGAATGAGTAAAAAAGTACTTTTGATATACTTCCTCATAAACCCCTGACTTAATTAATAGCTTTAAGCGATTGTTAATATAATCAACCAATGGCTCGTTGCTTTTTGAGATTGCATAAGCTAACTTTGTAGGAAATAATTCTTGCTGCTGATGAATTATATCATCCTTCAAACCTTTTTCTATAATAAGATAATTAATAACATCCTGGTTTTCAAATAACACATCTATTTTTCCACTTTGCAGTGCATCAAGTGCTGAACTTGGGCTTTCATAGGTCGTATAATTATAAATTCCTAATGAATTTCTCAGTAATTCTTCTGAATACTGTTTATCTCCCACACCTATCGTAAAATTTTCCATATTATCTATATTAATCTTTTGAAAATTATTTCTTGTATAAATAGCACAATATAGAGTAATTATAGGATCAGAAAAAAGCACTTCCTTTTTTCTTTCGTCATTTACGGCAAGCATTCCACATGTATCTATTTGTCCATTTTTCAATCTTTCGTAAACTAAATCAAACTTATCATTAGAATATTCTAATGAATAATCATCGTTTCTAAAAATTAAATTTGTAAGACTTATATCGAAGCCTGTATATTGCCCCTTATTAATATATTTATATGGAGGATAATCAATTTCGCCTTGATATTTAACTACTTGCCTTTCTGCTATAGCTTTTTCTGGGAAAATACCTATAATAATTATAATAAATAGAAGTATCTTACTTGCCTTTTTCCATACTTTACGCCCCATGTAAGCACCTCCCATTTCATAGTTTTGTAACTATCTTTGCCCCTTCAAGATAGCATGCAAAACATATAATAATTATATATATTTTAACATATTTTTTGTATTTTCGTGTAGAACATTCTAAATTTTCTTACTTTTATATAGTTTTTACTTTTTTTATTAATTTTTTAATTAAAATCATTCCAAATAATCCTCCAGAAGTATCTATCGTAACATCTCTAAATCTACCTTCTCTGCCTGGAACAAAAATCTGGTGAAATTCATCACTACAAGCATATAAAAAGGTTATTATAAGGGCAAAAAATAAAGCCTTTCCTTTTGTGATTTTATTACCATCAATATTATGGTTTCTAAGAGCATTAAATAAAAGCATATATAATATAAAATACTCTGTGAAATGAGCTATTTTTCTTACAATAAAATTTGAAAGCTTTCCAAATGCACTATTTAAATCTATCCCCAAGTTATTTAGTATTTTAATAACTAATCCACTTTTCTCATCTGATACTGCGGCAGGATCACTTGAAAATGCAAATATTACTAGCATCCAAATTAGAACCAATATCCAATTTAAATATTTATGTATATTTTTCATTTAAACTCCTTTCTAATCTTTCAGAGTTAAGGCCCCTAGATTCTGTACCAGGGGCCTTAACTTTGTTATTTCTTACTATTTTATCTTACTTTTAACTCGTTTTGCTCTAGCAACATCAACATAATTGTAGACTTTGCTTATAAAGCTAGCTTTTTCTTCTGGAGACAAGGTTTCATAAATTCCCATAACACGGTTCACATTTGGCCAATAATTATAGGAGGGATTGGAATCTAGGGTTGCAATAGTACTATTCATAATAGAAATTATTTGACTTTCCTTTGAAGTTAACTCCTTGCTACTTGAAGATGATTTATTATTTGAACCACTTACATTCTTTTCTCCACTTGATGTATTTTTATTACTATTAACCTGTAATTCTTCTTTCTCCTTTGCATCTATTGCTTTTATTGCCTTATCTGCTTTATCAATGATTTTTTTAGTATTGTCATTAACCTTAGCTATAAGATTTCCATCTATTATTTGAAGAATTTCAATCTTACTTGAAAAAAGTTTTTTATTTAATACTAGGCTGTTCTCTTCAATCTCTATCTTATTTCTAAAGGACTCTTTAATAAAACTAAAAACTTTACTTTTTGGAACAGAGATACTTCCTGCTTTAAAATACTCAGGATAAAAAACCATATTTCCTTCATTAATTTGGAGTTTTCCTTCTGTAGAAAGCACTAAAGGCAAAAATTTATACTTCACAGGTATCAATAAATTTATTTTATCTTCTTCTATATGTACATTTAAACCCTTGATAGTAAGATTGCCTTTTTTTATTCCTTGATTAAAATAACTAGCTCCTATCGAATTTATTTTTTCCTCATCTATTTTGATTGTATCATCTCCACTTGAAGCTTTTAAAAGCAAGTCTACTAAAGTTCCAAAAGATTCACTAGTACTATATTCCTTGTACCCATTTTTATTAAATAAGCCAGCCAAGAAAATAGATATAATTATAATTATAGAAATTAAAACTATTATAATATTTTTTCTTTTATTCCATATATTCATCAATTTCATCACCTTTTTTATTATAGACTATGTTTTAATAGAATTATTTTCTATATTATTCGAAATCAACAATTTCTTAAAACATAGCCTTATTATATCAAAAGCTTTAGTGTCAATACAAATTTTATTGTTTGACGCTATTTTCATGTATTAATTCTTGTTTAACGAGAAAAATATTATTGCAATAATAATTAATTATAATAAGGAGACTTTTGTTATGGCAAAAAAAGGTATGAAACGCCCTGATGAGGATGAATTTCAACAAAAACCTAAAAGGAAAAAGCCTAAAAAGGATGATCCAAGACAGGTTCCAGAAGTTAAATAAAAAATAACCAGTAGTTTATGAGCTACTGGTTATTTTTAAAATTTTTAACTTTCCTACATGCTTATACTTCCATATGCTTCTTCAGCATGTTCAGAAACATCTAATCCAACTTGTTCTTCTTCTTCACTAACTCTTATCTTTATAAATAAACTCATAACTTTTAAGATAATAAATGTTACAATTGCTGCAAATGCTACTGTAGCTATTATTGCAATTAATTGAACTCCTAGCAAATGAACATTTCCATAAATTAGACCATCAGCACCAGCTGAATTTACAGCTTTTGAAGCAAATATTCCGGTTGCAATTCCTCCCCAAATTCCTCCAACTCCGTGACATCCGAAAGCATCTAGGGCATCATCATATCCAAATTTTGACTTCATCACTGTTACTGAAAAGAAACATATACTTCCGCCGATAAGACCTATTAAAATTGATGATATCGGAGTTACAAAGCCTGCACCTGGAGTAATTGATACTAGTCCAGCTACGGCACCACTGGCAACACCTAAAGAAGTAACTTTCTTTCTTGCAAGCAATTCACATAAGCTCCAGCCTATAGCTCCTGCTGCTGCTGAAGTATTAGTTGTAATGAAAGCATTTAAAGCTATATCATTTACTGCTAATGCACTTCCAGCATTAAATCCAAACCATCCAAACCATAACAATCCAGCACCTAATACAGTAATTGGTAAATTATGCGGAACTATTGCTCCTAATTTTTTTCTCTTTCCAAGAAATAAAGCAATTACAAGTCCCGAAATACCAGAACTAATGTGAACAACATTTCCTCCTGCAAAGTCTAAAGCTCCAAGATTTCTTAACCAACCACCAACGCCCCATACCCAATGAGCAACTGGATCATATACAAAAGTTGTCCAAAGTAAAATAAAGATTGCATATGCTATAAACTTCATTCTTTCTGCTAATGCCCCTGAAATTAATGCAGGTGTTATAATTGCGAACATAAGTTGAAATAACATAAATACTTGATGTGGAATATTTGCTGCATAATCTGCATTTGGCTCAAATGTAACTCCACTTAAACCTAAAAATTGAAAATTTCCTAAAAGTCCTTTTATATCTGTTCCAAAACATAATGTATACCCAATTAATATCCATTGAATTGAAATTATTGCCATAGCTCCATAACTATGCATAGTAGTACTTAAAATATTTTTCTTTCTAACCATTCCTCCGTAGAATAATGCCAAGCCTGGTGTCATGATGAAAACTAAAGCAGTTGAAAAAATCATAAATATAGTATCTGCTCCATTAATGCCATTCATTAGTAATCCCCCCGTTTTAAATTTTAAAATTAATACTCACACATCGTTTAATTTTAAATATTATTAATAATCTGTACTTAATTTTATCATATTAATAATATTTGTCAATGTTTATTGTGTATCTATTAATTTTTTACCTTGTTTTGCCATATATTTGGTAAATTGTTATTAATCGAATTCTCCACATTATTACATATTTCAACTATTATTTACATATTTATCGAGCTGTTGTATAATTAATTACTAAGGAGTGATTAAATGAAAAACAAGCGATTCAGTAATCCATTAAGACTTATAATTTTCTTATTACCTGTTTTGGTTTTTATTATTGCTTTAGGTTCTAATATGGATACCAATTTAAATAGTAATAGCAATTTAACAACAGGTATTAATCAAACAGAAAATAAGGATGTTATTGATAAAAATAATTTAAAAATAACTGACGTTTCAGCAAATAATACTGAAGAAGATGGAGCTAAAGTCACTGGAAATCTAAAAGTACATTTTATTAACGTTGGACAAGCTGATTCCATACTTATTCAGCAAGGGGAGCACAACATGCTAATTGATGCTGGTAATAACTCTGATAGTGATTTAGTTTTAAATTACCTTAAAAATCAAGGAGTAAACAAGTTAGATTACGTAATTGGAACACACCCGCACGAGGATCACATTGGTGGACTTGATGTAGTTGTTAAAAATTTTAGTATAGACAAGATTTTTTTGTCTAAAGTTACTTCAAATACTGCAACTTTTAAGGACGTTATAGCTTCAATAAAGGATAAAAAACTGAATATTACTACCCCTAAGGTTGATACAAGCTATAATTTAGGTACAGCAACTTGGACAATCCTTGCACCAAATTCTGCAACCTACGATGAAATAAATAATTATTCTATAGTAATTCGTTTAAAGTACGGAAACAATAGTTTTATGTTTACAGGAGATGCTGAAAGTATTAGCGAAGGTGAAATTCTAGAGAAGCAACTAGATCTTAAATCTGATGTATTGAAAATAGGCCACCACGGCAGTAGCAGCTCTACATCAAATTCATTTTTAAATAAGGTTAGTCCAAAGTATGCAATAATTTCTGTTGGAAAGAATAATGATTATGGTCATCCTCATAAACCAACAATGGAAAGACTTAAATCTAAAGGAATTACAGTATATAGGACAGATGAATGCGGTACCATCATAGCTACAAGCGATGGAATTACAATAAGTTTCAATACAAAACCTGGAAGTTATTCATACAGTAGTAGTGCTAGCCAAACTTCAATTACTAATAATTCTTCATCAGCTACTAATAGCAGCGGCTCTTCATCTGGAACTATTTCTAGTTCAAAAGTTACAGTTAGTAAACCTTCAACAGAAAGCATCAGAACAGTTTACTATGTTCCAAAGGGCAAGTCATATCATTTTAATAAAAATTGCAGAACACTATCAAGAAGTAAAACTATTTTATCTGGAGCTTTAAGTGATGTAATTAATCTAGGGTACTCTGACCCATGTGATGTATGCGTAAATTAGGAGGTAAAATAATGAAAGTAATAATTGATAGATTTGAAGGTTCATACGCAGTTTGTGAAAAAGACAATAAACAAATGATAAATATTCCTATAGCTTCCATACCTCCAGAAGCGAGAGAAGGGACTATCCTTATTATCAAGGATGGCAAAATTACTATAGATTTCGAAGAAACAAATAGAAGAAAAGCAGAGATAGAAGAACTTACTAAGGATTTATGGCAATAAATTAAAGTCATAGCTTGCATTATAAGCATCTATGACTTTTCTCTTTTCTCCGGTGCCAGGCACCTTAACCTTTCTTTTTATACTCTTTTATATTTAAGGAATCCATCCACTATATTTAATTCTATTGCACCTGTTTCATTTAAATATTCTACATAGGATCTTAACATTTTCTCTACAACATTATACCTATGTATGGTTTTTACTCGAATATTAAAACTTTTCATAACAGCCTTCATAATGTCTTCCATTGTCATATACCCATCTATTAAGCTGTATACCATTGAAGCTCTTTCTTTATAAAAATTTATATTATCAGTTATGAGTTTAGTAATGTCATTATACATACCTTTGTGTGCTACAACGTATTTACTGCATTTTAAATCATATAGTTTCTTTTTACATTCTAAATCCTCTTTTAATATATAAGCATAGGGAATTTTTACTCCCTTCATAACTTCATCACTTATTAGGGAATCTCCAAGATAAGCAACGTCGTCAGGAGTGATAATACATATGTGAGCAGGGCTATGTCCCGGTGTATGAATGATTTTAAATTTAATACCACACAAATATATTTTATCTTGATTATCAGGAATCATTATATCCGTTTCACAAACCATATGCCCAAAATGCTCTTCAACATCTGATAAGGTTTGACTGCTATAATAAACCTTAAGATTAACTACAGAACTGCAGACCAAAGCCTCATAGGCTGGCATGGCTATTACGCAATTATATTTATTCTTGAAATATGCATTGTTTCCTACATGGTCTATATGTGCATGGCTGCATAATATGCCGGACACTCTAAAATTATTTTTTTCTAAAAGTTCATCTAGTCCCTCTCTTTCCCCTTCAGCCCAACCTGAATCAAGAAGGATAATTTCCTCATCATTAATTTTATAAAAAGGTATGTATGTCATTCCTGTATCAATATAAAATGTATTTCCTCTTACAGGCTTTATCTCCATATAATCACCTCCAAAACTTCATGTCATTTTACTTAAGCTCTATAACTTACTAAAGGCTTTTCTCCTTTCTCCGGTGACAGGCACCTTACTATTTAAATCCATCTCTATGATTCTTGTGCCAATTCCATGCAGTCTCAATTATTGTTTCTAAAGAGTTATATTTAGGCTCCCAACCAAGAATATTTTTAGCTTTATCACTTGAAGCTACTAATATAGCTGGATCACCAGCTCTTCTTTTTGCAATTTCAGCTTTAATTTCGCAACCTGTGACCTTTCTTGCAACTTCGATTACTTCTTTTACTGAAAAGCCTTTTCCGTTTCCTAGATTATATATGCTGCTTTCTGCACCATTTTTTAATTCTTCTAAAGCCAGTATATGGGCACTAGCTAAATCTGTTACATGAATATAATCTCTAATGCATGTACCATCTTCAGTATCATAATCATCTCCGAAAATCATAATTTTATCTCTTTTACCTAATGCTACTTGAAGAATTAGTGGAATTAAATGAGTTTCTGGAGAATGATCCTCTCCAATCTTACCACTAATATGAGCACCAGCAGCATTAAAATACCTTAATACTGCGTATTTTATACCATATGCCTTCTCACACCATTTTAATATTTTTTCCACTGCAAGCTTAGATTCTCCATAAGGATTTGTTGGAATTGTCTTATCTTCTTCTAAAATTGGAATACCTTCTGGTTCTCCATAGGTTGCTGCAGTTGAAGAAAATACAATATAATTAACCTTATGTCTTCTCATTGCCTCTAGTAGATTCATTGTAGAGCAAATATTATTTTCAAAATACTTCAATGGCTCCTCGGTACTTTCTCCTACCAAAGAGTATGCTGCAAAATCAATTACTGAATCTATGTTGTTTTCAGTAAAAATCTTATCTAAAACTTCACTGTCTCTTAAATCTCCTTTATAAAACTTTCCCCCTAGAACTGCTTCTCTATGGCCTTTTTCAAGGTTATCTAAAATTATTACATCCTTATGATTCTCTATAAGCTCAGCTACTGTATGACTTCCAATGTAGCCCGCCCCCCCACAAACTAATATTGACATTTACTATCCCCCTTGTATCAACAAATAAAACACCTATCTACTATTATAGCATATGTGTCCATTTTTGTTATAATAACCATGAAGATTCTTTGAAGGTGGCTTAAATTAAAGGTACCAGGCACCAGAGAAAAGAGATTTATTAATTCTCCATTCTCCGGTGCCTGGCACCATCTCACCATCTTAAAATTCTATTTTCACTGACTTTTCATTACTTTTAAAGTAAGTATCTGTAGCTTTGATTTGGAAGTATATGGTGTATCCATTCCAATCAGAAATATCAAGCAAGTCATTGTTACCCAGAGTGTAATCTTTAACAACTACATCCCCATTCATAACTTTATAGGATACATAATCTGGAACAATTTGTTGTGTTGTCTTATTTACAGTATCTATGGTAAAATTCTGAACTTCCGGTCTTTGTGGAACCATTACTTCATAAATTTCACTTGAGAAATCAGCATTTGTTGCCCTTAATCTAATATAAATATTAGAACCTGAAGTAACCGGTAAAGGTCCACCATTCGCATTTTTTATAGTTCCAGTAAAAGTCACATCTCCTGAATATTCATATCTGCTATCAACATAAGCATCTGAATCTGCTAGAACAGTCTCATTTTCAAAATCTACTCTAAAGTTACCAGATATTCTTGGTCTAGATGGAACAGTAAGCTTTGTTGTAAGACTTGGGAAAGAATTATATCCTGCCTTGTATCTGAAATATACGTCTTTACCCGGAATAAGTACTAAGGTTTTACCTTCTCCTACAGTTTTGCCAGTTATAAAATCTTTATCATAGGAATACTCAATATTTGAAGATACTGGCTGCATTGTTTTTTCTTCTGAATAATTTATGGTGAACACAGGACCTGCGTTTACAGCAGCTGGTACATATAATTCACTTGATTCTCCTACAAAGTTATTTTGTGAGGCTTTTACTCTGAAATACAAAGTTTTAGGACTAATTCCTGGATATAACAGTAACTTAGTTCCTTGCCCGGCAGTAGTACTTGCAAAAGTATCTGTTTCTGAGATTTCTACAGTACTTGGGACCACTTGATTTGTGGTAGCATTGTTATAATCTATGGTGTAAGCTGGTGCCTTCGGTCTTGCTGGTATTTTTATTACTTGTGTTTGGCTTTCAAATTGACCATCTGCTATTGCCGATTTTTTAAAGTAAATATTTTTACCTAAATAATCAGACATATTGATATCAATTCCATTTCCTTTTATAAAAGTTCCAGTTTCTCCAATTTTATATTCATCTACTACAGATTTAATATTTTCATTTATAAAATCTATTGCATAAGTTGGTGCACTAGGTAATGCTGGTATCTGCAATTCTTGTACTACTCCTGAAAAAGAATTGGAAGTTGCTTTAACTCTAAAATACAATTTCTTATCCCTTGTATCTGGATTTAAATTAACATAGGAAACACCATTTCCAGCAACCTTTCCCTTTGTAAACTTAATATCTTGGGCATATTCATCAGTAACTTCTAGTATTTCCTTAGTTGATTTGTTTTCATAGTCGATTGAATATGAGGTTGCAGCTGGCCTTGCGTCTATTACTAAAATTAATGCCTCACCTGGAAATAAGCTTGATGTACCCTTAAATCTAAAGAAAAGAGTCTTAGTGGTATTACCTGGATCTAAAACCAGTTTTCTTCCATTTCCACTGAATACTTCTCCTTTAAATTGTGAATCATAGCTGTATTCTACAGTTGTAGGTACTACTTGATTTGTAGTTTCATTAATATAATCAATAGTATAGGAAGGAACTCCTGGCACTTGTCCATTTACAGTTAATTTTAAAGTCTCTCCTTTAAAGTTTTTCTCCGTAGCCTTGACTCTAAAGTAATAATCTGTATTTTCTTCTAATGCTACTTCTTGACCTTCTCCAATATTATAGCCACTAATAAAGCTCTCATCTTTTGCATATTCTGTTGTAGTAAGAATTTTTTGTGTAGTAGTTCCAGTTAGATAATTTGCAGTAATTACTAGCTTAATTGGTCTTTTAGGTACTTTTAATTCAAAGCTCTTACTTGGCATAGCACCGGTTGTTGCTTTATATCTAAAGTAAATTGAAGCTCCTGTATCTGCATAAATGCTTAAGTCTAGCTTTGCTCCACTGCCAGAAACCGTTGTTGAAAAAGTTTTACTAGTTGAATATTCTATAGTACTTGGAATTACTTCAACAGTTTTCTCATTTAAATAATCTATTGTAAATTTAGGAGCAGCTGCTTCTTTAGATATTTCTATTAATCTGTAATTGTTAGGGGCTCCCTTTTCTCTAATACAAATAACTTTTCCAGGCACTAATGTTGAGACAATAGTTTCTGTATCTGTGCATGCTTCAAAGGTTCCTAAGAGTCCATTAGTTGAATTAAAGCTATACTCCATATTAGCAGTGGTTCCTAGAAGTTTGTTATTTAAAAAATCTATAGATACATTATCTAATACTAACATTTGTTTAATTTTAATCTTTTCTTTTAAGACAGTTTGAAATAAACTTTGATTTTCAATTAATTGCTGTAGTGTATATGGTTTACCCCCATTAGATTTATCTACAATCTTAAAAGCTTCCTTTGGAATTTGGAGTTTAGACTTAAACACTTCAGCTTGCAGCACATTATCGCTGCTATCATAAGCTGTAAAGGTTAAGTCATAATCATAATCAACGTCACTTTTATCAATAAGAAATCCAGCATTAAAAACAGTCTTGCCGCTCTTAATTATCTTATTTGCATCGCTTTGCTTAGTAATAAGTCCCCCATTTGCTTCTAGTTTAACATTAAGTCTACTAACACTTTCATTTTTATTAACATCAATACTTATTACTCCAGCTTGTCCTGATATTTTGTTACTGGTAATACTTATATCAGTTATGTATTTTCCCTCTATATAAATATTAATATTTTGTGGGGAGGTAACTTGTAGTAGTTCCTCAAGGGTTGTCCCTAAATCCTCAAAGTACTGCCAATCTTCAGCTGCAGAAGCATTTCTAATATTTATCCCTAGTAAAAATACTAAGCTAAAAATAAATATTATTAACTTATTATTTATAATAAATTTTTTATTTATCATTTTCCATCCCCTTATTTATTTATAGTATAATCCGTTTCATCTATAAGGTTATTATCGGAATCATAAGTCTTAATTTTTAGCTTATCTCCAATCTTTTTACCAATAATATTTGAGTTATATTCATTATTTCCTTTATATTTTGCTTCCTCATTATCAACATAGACTTTGTACACTTTTGATGAGGTTTTAATATTAACAGCTGTAAATAATGAATTCACTGAGGTTATTACTTCATTAATTGAATCCTTCTTACTCTTTAGATCAATTTTAAACTCATAAAAAACAGGAATATTTAATTGTTTTCCCTCTTCATTTTCAATCTTATCCTCAATAAATAACTTGTAACTTTTTAAGTCTTCATAGGGTTTACTAGGAGATATCTTAATGGTTTTGCTATCATTTAGTGCTGAGGAAGTTGTTTCTAGCTTATTGCCATTTTCATCCTCAATAAAAATATTATAATTATTAATAGTGCTATCCTTAATTTTATGGCTAAAGCTTATAAGCCAAGATTTATTTACATCACTAATAACCAAAGGTTGTCCCCACGATTTAAATTTTAATGTATCTGTTTTGCTGAAGGCTTCTTTAGAATTAGATAGTACAAAAATGCATACTATAAGCACTATTTTAGCCAACTTATAATTTTTCTTAAACACTAACTTACACACTCCCTATAATCAGAAATATTCCCTATAAGTATTTTCGCAAATTTCCGTCTATAATTTATTATATTATACCAAATTACTTATTCTTTGGCACTAAAAATTTAGCAATAAAGCGATATGGGGGCAGCCCCCTGGAAACTATGCCCAGGGGCTGCCCCCGTCAGTTATACTTTATTTAATATTATTGATGTGAATTCTTTTAAATCATCTATGTGATTTTCAATGATTTCTTCCACTACCTTAAGGTTAATTGCTTGATAATTGTGAACTACTATATTTCTAAATCCAACCATATTACGTCATTCCCCATAAACGCTCCCCCTCTGTCTAATTCCTTCTAATATTTCGGCTCTCTCTTCATTTAATAAAGCGTAGTCTTTAAAGGCATACATTTCAAAATACATTCTTCTAGTATCATCATTGCAATATATAACTTTACCTTTACCAACAACTTGTGCCTTAAAAACTGTTGAGGCATTTTCCAAATTTATCAAATCCACTTCTTTCTTTAATATGTCGGCTAATTCTTGAGCTGTAATAAATAATTCATATTCACTATATTTTTTGTCAGAGATAAATGCAATATCTATATCACTATCTTCCCTAAAAACCCCATCTACACTTGAGCCAAAGATATATATTATAAAGGGTTCTATCTTTTTTTGTTATTTTTTCTATATATGAATTATCTATGTTCATAGAAATACGCACCTCGTACTTTTTTAAATATTTATATATTTATATCTTGAGTAAACAAGAGCGTCACCGCCCAAGCTCCTCTACAAAACCGTACGTGCCCTATTAAGGCATACGGCTTTTCACATCATATTTCAATCATATATAGAATAAGCTAACGCTTATTGTCGGTTC
>NZ_LHUR01000023.1 GCF_001263795.1 Clostridium homopropionicum DSM 5847 | reverse complement strand
AAGACCCCTGAAAGACCATCAGGTTGATAGGTTAGAGGTGTAAGTGCAGTAATGTACTCAGCTGACTAATACTAATAGGTCGAGGACTTGATCAATATTAATTTACTGTGCAATTTTGAGAGAATAAATTTCTTTCAAAATTATTGACAGAGTAAAATATAGATGATATAATTTTAATCTGTAGTAAGGACACTCTTGAGGAAAACTTAGGAGTAAAGGAAACTCGCTCAGCAGAGCTGAGGAGTACTGATTAATGACACTCTTGAGCAGAAGCTCATGAGTAGCCGACCATCACAAAATCGAAGATTTTGGATGTCTGGCTATCTGGTGGTTATGGCTTGAAGGTAACACCCGTTCCCATTCCGAACACGAAGGTTAAGCTTCAAAGCGCCGATGGTACTGCACTGGTGACGGTGTGGAAGAGTAGGTCGCCGCCGGGTTTATATGGATCTTTAGCTCAGTTGGTTAGAGCAACCGGCTCATAACCGGTTGGTCCGGGGTTCGAGTCCCTGAAGGTCCACCATATGGGGGTATAGCTCAGTTGGGAGAGCACCTGCCTTGCACGCAGGGGGTCAAGAGTTCGAATCTCTTTATCTCCACCATTAAACAGTCTTGAATAAAACAAGACTGTTTTTTTATTTTGTAAAAATATAAATTAGTATGGTATTATATAATTAAATATAAAAAGAGGTATATGTTATGGTTATGTATAGAGTAAAACAATTTTATTTAGCAATAACCTCAAAGGTAGAGGAAGAAGATAAAAAATTTATAAATTTATATTTAGATAAAAATGAGTTAGATTTATTTAATAAACTTCCAATTTATGAACAGACTCACTCTTTAAGAACAGCTAAAAGTGTTAAAGAAGAATGTTTTAAACATAATATAGATGATAAAAAACTTATTAAAGCAGCATTATTACATGACATTGGTAAAATACAAAATAACTTAAATGTAATAGATAAATCTATTATTGTCTTGCTAGACAAAATTACAAAAGGAAAAGCAAAGAAATTATCAAATATAAAAAAGATAGATACATACTATAACCATGGAGAAAAAGGATATAACACTCTAAAAAATTACATAAGCGATAAGAAAATTTTAAAATTAGTAAAAGAGCATCATAATGCAAGTATAGTAGACGATAAGGAACTACAAATTTTAAGAGAATGTGATAGTAAAAATTAATAGGAGAGTGAGTTATATTATGAATTCAGCAAAAAGAAGAGAGTATATTAAAAACCTATTAAATAATACAAAGGCACCTAAAAAAGGTCAAGAACTAGCTGAGGATTTAAATGTAACTAGGCAGGTAATAGTAAAGGATATAGCAATTTTAAGAGCTGAAGGTGTAAGTATAATAGCTACTCCAGAAGGATATATGATACCTAACAATAATAAAAAAGGTATAGAAAAAATAATAGCTGTTTCCCATATGAGAGAAGATATTGAAAATGAACTTCAAATTATAGTAAAATATGGTGGATTAATAAAGGATGTTATAGTAGAGCATCCCTTATATGGTGAAATCAAAGGAATGCTAATGTTAAAGACTCCTTATGATGTACAAAAATTTATGGAGAGAATAAAAGAATATAATGCAGAACCTTTATCAATAATTACTAGAGGAGTTCACTTGCATACAATCGAAGCAGAAAGCGATGAGAGTATGAAAAAAATAATAAATGAATTAAAAAATAGAGGATATCTTGTTGAGTAAATATGTCTAATTGGGGGGAAATAAATGAAGAAAACTAGATTAATAGGACCTGCAATATTAATACTTTTAATTTTAGGTGCTTTTTTTAATCAAATAGTAAGTATTATAATCAATATTAAATGGTTTAATGAAGTAGGATATTTGTCAGTCTATCTTACTAAAATTACTGCTACTTTAAAGTTAATGGTGCCTATATTTTTAATATGTTTTTTATCTATATGGATATATTTTAAGAGTATAAAGAAAAGCATTGTTAAGCTAAGTACTGTAGTGGAAGTAGATACAGAAAGAGAAAGAAAACAAAGAAAGATATTCATGTGGTTAAATGCTGCTTTTTCATTATTAATATCTTTTATATTCTCAGCAAGTTATTGGTATAGGATACTTCAATTTAGCAATGCTACTAGCTTTAAAATAAATGACCCTATTTTTAATATAGATATATCTTTTTTCGTATTTAGATTACCTTTAATAGAATCTTTATATAGTATATTTATAGCTCTATTAATTCTTCTAGGCTTCGTTACTGTAGTTATTTATTTAGTATTAACTGCAAGAGATAGGGTAGTATTTGGAGCGGAAAATTTTCAAGGAAGGTCTACGATAAGTAGCCTTAAAAGTGGTATAACAAAATTTGCAGGAAAGCAGTTGGCAGTTTTAGGAGCTCTTATACTTGCGTTTATTTCTATTGGATATGTAATAAAAGCTTTAAATCTAGTATATTCCCCAAGAGGAGTAGTATTTGGCGCAAGTTATACAGATACTAAGTTAACTTTAAAATTTTATTTATTAATTGTTATAGTATCATTAATATCTTCTATTGTAGTATTTATAAGCATATTAAAATCAAAAATTAAACCTATAGTACTTTCTGTTATTTTAATAGCTTTTTTAATAGTATCTGAAGGTATAGTATCAGGCATGTGGCAGAAATTTATTGTAAAATCTAATGAGAAAGGACTTGAAGCTCCTTTTATAAGGTACAATATGGAGTACACTAAGAAGGCTTTCTCAATTGATGATATTGAAGAAAAGTCATATCCTTTGACTAATAATCTGACAAAGGCAGTTATAGATAGAAATAGAGCTACTGTTGATAATATAAAAGTTAATTCTGTTACCCAAGCTTTAGAATTCTATAATCAAGTTGAAAGTAAGAAAAACTACTATGTTTTTAATGATATTGATATTGGAAGATATAATGTAAATGGTAAATATACTCAAGTGTTTATAGCACCTAGAGAAATTCAATATGATAAATTGCTTGATAAAGCAAGTACATGGCAAAATAAACATTTAACTTATACCCATGGGTATGGAGTTGTAATGAGTAAAGTAAATTCTGTTACTTCTGAAGGAAAGCCAGATATCCTTATTAAAGATATGCCTTTATCAAATAAGTCAGATATAAAAATAGATGATCCAAGGATTTATTTTGGAGAAAAGACTGATATTTATGCTATAGTTAATACCAAAATAAATGAAATGGATTATCCAAAAGAAAGTGGAAATGACGTTACAACTAATTACAACGGTAAAGCTGGAATTAAGATGAGCTTTATAAATAGATTATTGTTTGCCATAAGTGAGAAAGATATTAAATTCTTATTGTCAGGTGACATAAATGGTGAAAGTAAAATATTAATTAATAGAAATATTGTAGATAGAGTAAAAAAGATAGCGCCATTTTTAGTTTATGACAATGATCCTTATATAGTTGTAAAGGATGGTAAGTTATATTGGATTATTGATGCATATACAGTATCAAATAGATATCCTTTTTCTCAACCTGTAAATGATATTAATTACATCAGAAATTCAGTTAAGGTAATAATAGATGCTGTAAATGGAACTACTGATTTTTATATAGTTGATGAGAATGATCCTATAGTGAATAGTTATTCTAATATATTCCCTGAGTTATTTAAGAGTATAAAAGAACTTCCTAATGGATTTAGAGAACATTTCAGATATCCAGAGGACTATTTTTTAGTTCAATGCAGCGTTTTAGAAAAGTATCATGTTAATAGTGAAAATGAATTCTATAGTGGACAAAATGTTTGGGATATATCTAAGAGCCAAAAACAAGTTGATGGTCAAGATACGATTAATAATGCATCTTATACAATTATGAAGTTACCAGGAGAAACTAAGGAAGAGCTTATCCTTCTAGAATATTTTAATCAAAATCAAAGAGAAAATATGGTTGCTTTATTGGGAGCTAGAATGGACGGAAATAACTATGGAAAGCTAGTATTATATAAATTTCCAACTACAGAAAGCGAAACTGTAAATAGTCCTATATTATTTAAACAAAAAATAAATCAGGATACAGCAATATCAAAGGAACTTTCACTTTGGGATGCTAAAGGTTCTCAAGTTCAATTTGGTGATACTATGATTATACCAATAGAGAATTCTCTTTTATATATTGAACCATTGTATCTAAGAGCTAATGGCGAAAAGAGTATTCCTGAAATGAAAAGAGTAATAGCATCCTATGGAGATAAAATGATATTAGCTCAAAATGTAGATGAAGCTCTTAAGATATTATTTAATACTGAAGTTAAGAATGAAGAAAATAATTCAATAAATAATGATGTTAGTACATCAAATATATCAAATTATATAAAAGAGGCAAAAGATTTATATAATAAAGCTATTGAAGCTCAAAAAAGTGGTAACTGGGCTCAATATGGTGAATATATTAATAAATTAGGAGAGGTACTAAGTAAAGTAAGTAAATAAGTACTATTTGGACAGCATGTAACAACTTATATAGAGTATATAAGGTTACTTAGGAGGATTATCATGGATTATGACGTTTTAATATTAGGTGGTGGGTTAATAGGCTGTGCAGTAGCGTACGAATTATCAAAATACAGCCTTAATATAGCCCTTATAGAAAAGGATTATGATATAGCTGATGATGTGGCTTTAGTAAATTCAGCAATAATCTATGATGGTATACAGTGTGAAGATACCATAATGTCACAGCTTCAGCTTATGGGTAATTTTTTAGTAAAGGATTTAGCTGTAAAATTTAATATTCCTTATAAAAAGTATAATTCAATAGTTATGGCAGCAAATGAAAAACAGGAAAAAAGGATAGAGGAAATATACAATAGGTCTGCTAAAAAGGGAATTAACAATATAGCTCTTTTAAGTGGAGAAAATATACATGAATTGGAACCTAATTTAAACATAGAACTAAAGAAGGGAATTTATTCACAAAATACAGGAGTTATATGTCCATATGACTTAGGAATAGCTTATGGAGAGGTGGCCTTTGATAACGGGGTTTCCTTTAAATTAGAAGAAATTGTAGAAGGTATAAAAAAAATAAGTAAAGGCTTTAAAGTAGTTACAAACAAGAATAAATTCACATGTAAGATGGTTATAAATACAACACCTGAAGATTATAATATTGATGGGTTTAAAGAAAGTTTTCCAGAAAGTAAGGCTTATTTAAAGTACTTTTTACTAGAAAAAAGTTTTAAGCTAAAGCTAAACCATATCCTTTTTAGTTATAATGAAGAAATAGATGAAATAATATGTTTACATCCTACTGTACAAGGTAACTATATTGCTTCCATAAAAACAAATGTAAATTTAAATTATGAAGAGTGCTATAATAAAATTAAATTGTTAGTACCTGAAATAAAGAAGGAAGATATAAATACTTTCTATGAAGTTCCTTATTATGATGAAGTTTTGCTAATTGATGATAGCTTAGTGGATAAGGGATATATAAAGATAACAGGAAAAAATTATGCAGAGGTTACCATGACTCCATCTATAGCTAAAATAGTAAAGGAAACAGTAGAAAACAATTTAAAATGTAAAAAGAAAAATGATTTTAATGATAAAAGAAGAGAAATATATAGTTTTAGATTTATGTCAAATGAAGAAAGAAAAAATATTATAAATTTAGATAAAAGGTATGGAAAAATTGTATGCGTATGTAATTTGGTTACTGAGGGTGAAATAGTTGATGCCATAAGAAGACCATTAGGTGCCAGAACTTTAGAGGGAATAAAAAGAAGAACTGGTGCTGCTTTAGGAAGCTGTAAAGGGGCATATTGTATTAATAAGATTATTTCCATATTGGCTAGAGAAACAAATAAAAAGATGACGGATATAGTAAAAGACTCTAAAAATTCAAAAATTCTTCTAAATAGAATTAAGGAATTTGATGAAATTTAATAAGGTGAGTGTAAAATAAATGAAGGAAGATAAAAAGATTTTTACATCTATTGTTAGAATTAAAGGATCAAAGTTTCCAGTAGTTTCTGTAAAAAGCAGCCATCCTATTGATAAGAGCCTATTAATTGAATGTTCAAAGGTATTAAGTAGAATTCACGTAGGAGCTCCAATAAAATGTGGAGATATAATATGCAGAAATATATTAAATACTAGAGTAGATATAATTTCAACTAAGACAATAGAAGCTGATAATTTATAAAAATTATTAAATTGTAGATAATTTATTGACAATCTGTGATATAATATTTATAATTATTTAAAATTAATATTTAAACCGTTGAAGAGAATAGTAGCTTAGTATAGGTTTTTAGAGAGTGGATGGTTGGTGAAAATCCATAACGTATATTTTGTGAATCCGCCTCTGAGGTGTTGTGATGAGCAATACGGCTATGTGTCGTTAAAATTATAAGAGGGTTTATTTATAAACCAATTAGGGTGGCAACGCGGAGTCTTTCGTCCCTACTTTATAGTAGGACAAAAGGCTCTTTTTATTTGAAAAAAACTAATTAAGTTAACCAATTTTATAATTACCTAACAAACAAGGAGGAAATTAGTAATGTTAGATTTAAGAAGAATCAGAAATAACCCTGAAGAATTTAAAAAAGTAATGGAAGGAAGAGGAGAAGACTTCGACTTTAAGTTAATAGATAATGTAGTTGCACTTGATGAGAGAAGAAGAGAAATACTAGTAGAAGTTGAGCAATTAAAAAATAAAAGAAATAATGAATCTTCACAAATAGGAAAGCTTAAAAAAGAGGGAAAAGATATTAGCGGCTTAATGAATGATATGAAGCTGCTTGCTGATAAAATAAAAGAACATGACGTAGAATTAAGCGAAGTAGATGAAAAAATAAAGTACATTATGCTTAGAATACCTAATGTACCTAACCCTAGCGTACCAGATGGAAAAACTGATGAAGATAATGTTGAAATTAGAAAATGGGGAGAACCTAGAAAGTTTAATTTTGAAGCAAAGGCTCACTGGGATATTGGAGTTGATTTAGATATACTTGATTTTGAAAGAGCAGGAAAAATAGCTGGTTCAAGATTTACTGTTTACAAAGGCTTAGGTGCAAGATTAGAAAGAGCAATAATAAACTACTTCTTGGATCTTCACACTATGGACCATGGATATACAGAAGTACTTCCTCCTTATATGGTAAATAGAGATAGTATGACTGGAACAGGTCAGCTTCCTAAATTTGAAGAGGATGCTTTTAAGGTTGAAAATAATGGCTATTTCTTAATACCTACAGCAGAGGTTCCTGTAACTAATTTATACAGAGATGAAATATTAAACGGAAATGAGCTTCCACTAAAATATGCAGCATATAGTGCTTGCTTTAGAGCAGAGGCAGGATCAGCAGGAAGAGATACTAGAGGTCTCGTACGTCAACATCAATTTAATAAAGTAGAACTAGTGAAATTTACTAAGCCAGAACAATCATATGAAGAACTTGAGAAGCTAACTAATGATGCAGAAGACGTGCTTAAAGGCTTAGGGTTACCATATAGAGTAGTGAGAATATGTAAAGGAGATTTAGGCTTTACAGCAGCTTTAAAATACGATATAGAGGTATGGATGCCAAGCTACAATAGATATGTTGAAATTTCAAGCTGTAGTAACTTTGAAGATTTCCAAGCAAGAAGAGCTAATATAAGATATAGAGAAGAAGCAAAATCTAAACCAGAATTTATTCACACTTTAAATGGATCTGGAGTAGCTGTTGGAAGAACTGTAGCAGCTATACTTGAGAATTATCAAAATGAAGATGGAACTGTTACAATACCAGATGCTTTAGTACCATATATGAGAAACACTGTAATTCTTAAGTAAATTTAATTCTAAAAATTATAAGTTGACAATGCGGCGGTATCTTGTTATAATAAATATCGTCGCAATACGGAGAGATGGTCGAGTTGGTTTAAGGCACCGGTCTTGAAAACCGGCGTACGTGAGAGCGTACCTAGGGTTCGAATCCCTATCTCTCCGCCATTTTTAATAAAATATACAATTAAATTTTTATTGACATGCTTAATACATTATATTATAATGTTTAAGTGACCTATGGAGAGATGGTCGAGTTGGTTTAAGGCACCGGTCTTGAAAACCGGCGTGCGTGTGAGCGCACCTAGGGTTCGAATCCCTATCTCTCCGCCATTATTTTAATAAAACTACAACAACTGTAGGACATGGAGAAATACTCAAGTGGCCGAAGAGGCGCCCCTGCTAAGGGCGTAGGTCGGGAAACCGGCGCGAGGGTTCAAATCCCTCTTTCTCCGCCATAACACTCAAGTAAAATTGGGTGTTTTTTATATAAACTTTAATAATATGCGGCGGTAGCTCAGTTGGATAGAGTAGCTGGCTACGAACCAGTTGGTCGGGAGTTCGAATCTTCTCCGCCGCACCATTTTAAAGGCTTTCCTTGGGTTAAGGAAAGTCTTTTATTTTGTTCTTAAGAATTTGTAGTAACGTTTTATTGAATTAGTAATAAATTAGAATTAAATGAATTTTGGAATAAGCTAATGAATATTAGGAAGCTAACAAAAATCCAGATACCGCTTATAGACCAGAGTTATGCTAAATTTGGGTTTAATTTAACTGAGGATGTTAGTAAGAATATTGAAATAATAGAGAATTCAGCTACAGAAGATTTATTTAAATCTGTACCTTTGGATATTGAGGTTTCTGTAATAACTGATGCATTAATTGATGAAGCTTTTAATTCTAGCGTCATAGAAGGTGCATTCTCAACTAAGAGAAGAACAAAAGAAATGATTGAAAAACATTTAAAACCTTCAAATAAAAGTGAAATTATGATAATGAATAATTATCGAGCACTAGTATATATAATGGATCATCTAGAGGAACCTTTAGATGAAAATATTATTCTGTCTATATACAGGATACTTACAAAAGACATGCTTAATGAAGAGGATATAGTTGAATATTAGATTTTATAAATTCTAATGATAACTATCATCCTGTAATCAAAGCTTGTATAATTCACTTCTATTTTGTTTACATTCATCCTTTTTTTGATGGAAATGGGCGAACTGCTCGAGCAGTATCATATATGTATTTATTACAAAATGGATATAAGTTTTTTAAATTCTTTTCTATATCTAGCGTAATAAATGAAGAGAAAAATCGTTATTACGATGCAATTGAAAATACAGAAGTGTATGGTAGTGATATGACTTATTTTATTAAGTATTATAGTAGTATGATTGTACGTTCAATTAGTAAAATCAAAAATAACTTTAAGAAGGAATTTGGAAAACGACTTATAAAAGATACACTAGAAAAGGCTGGTATAATACTAGATAAACGTCAAAGTAAGATAGTAAATCATTTTATTAATGTTGATAAAAACTTTATAACAATTAATGACTATCAAAAAAGGTTTAAAATATCATATGAAACGGCTAGAACTGATTTATTAGAATTAGAGACTATAGGATTTTTTAGAAAGAGTAAAAAGGGTAAAAAATTTATATTTATTTTTAATGACTTCAATGAAATAATTAAAAATATTCAAAATAATTTTATTTATTAATTAAAGGTTCTCTTAATAAAGGGAGCCTTTTTTACTTACTTTCACATTAATATATGAGACAATTTATAACAGTGGTTAAAACATTAAGTTTTAATTAGCATTATTTGCAAAATTTGTGTATTATATTGAATCTTATGGTAAAAACAAATAAAATGTTATATATATAAGCTAATAAAATTAGGGGGATTATGATGTCTAATTTTTCATTTTTAAATAAAAGATGGACAACACTAGCTAAACTTGGTATGCAGGCTGAAAATTATTTACATATAGATAACAACGCATCAATGCTAAAGATGCGTATGTTTGGAGAGCAAATAATAGATTATGTTTTAGCAGCCTTAAAAGTTGAAGTTGCAAAATTTGCAACTCAAGATGATAAGATAAAGCTTTTAAGAGCTACAGGAATAAATGGAGCTATTCCAGACCTTTTTGATATAGTAAGACGATACGGAAATAAGGCTAATCATGAAGGATATGATAATAAAAAAGATGCTCTAGAGTGTTTAGTTTCTATGTATAAGGTAGCTGCATGGTTTTACATTAAAGTAACAAAGGATACTTCAATAAAACCATTAACATATAAAACTCCAAAGCCAGTTACAATTAAAGTACCGGCATATAATATTGAAGAGTATGCTAAGGAAAAGGAAGAAATTAAAGAACAGCATACTAAAGAAGTGAGTGAAGTTAAGGAAGAAATAAAAACAGTTGTTGTAACTGAAGCAGATAAAGTTGTTGAAAAGGAAGTTGAAGGTATATTAGACCTTAATGAAGCAGAAACTAGAAGGAATCTTATAGACATAATGCTAAAAGATGCTGGATGGGATATTAATAATAATGAATTAGTCAAGTTAGAACTTATATTAGCGAATCATAAAGAAGTTGGTAAAAAGGGCTTTGCTGATTATGTATTGTTTAATAAAAAAGGTAAACCAGTTGCAGTAGTTGAGGCTAAAAAATCTTCTGTTGATCCCATTATAGGTCGAGAGCAAGCTGTAGAATATGCTAATACTATTGAAAGAGATTATGGAGTTCGCCCTATAGTTTTCTATACTAATGGATATGAGATATATATGTGGGATGATAAGTATAGCGAGCCAAGACAAATTTGGGGTTTTTATACTTTAGAGGATTTAGAAGAGTTGTTCTTTAAGCACAAGTATAAGAAAAATCTAAACAAAGTTGAAATAGATAAAAGTATTGCAGGAAGACCATATCAGATTGAGGGAATTAAAAGGGTATATGAAAGATATTCTAATGGTCATAGAAAAGCTCTTTTAGTAATGGCTACTGGAACAGGAAAAACAAGAACTGTTATTGCATTAACTAAAGGCATGATGGAAGCAAATTGGGTTAAGAGAGTGTTGTTCTTAGCTGATAGAGATGAACTTGTTAGGCAAGCTAAAGAGGACAAAAATAGCTTTAAAACCTTCATGCCTAAGCAAATATCCTGTAGATTTACTGGCAAAAACTCAGATAATAGAGAAGCGACACTTTATTTCTCAACATATCAAACTATGATTAATTATTATAGTAAGTTCAGCGTAGGATTTTTTGATTTAGTTATATGCGATGAATCTCATAGAAGTATATACAAAACCTACAGGGATATATTAGAGTATTTTGATGCACATATTATAGGACTTACAGCTACACCTGTAGATTTTATAGAAAGAAATACTTTTAATTTATTCAATTGTGAAACTGAAGATCCTACTTTCAATTTCTCTGTAGATCAAGCTTGGAGCCATATACCACCTTACCTTATAGAACCAAGAGTAATTGATGCTACTACTGACTTTTTAAGAAAAGGAATAAAGTATAGCCAAATGACAGAGGAACAAAGAAGACAGGTTGACGATGAAGGTTATGATGGAGATGAAATTGAATTTGATAAAGATGAATTAGAAAAGAAAATAACAAATAAGGATACAAATAGATATATATTAAAAATATTAATGAATGATGGAATTAAAGTAGGCGATCATTTAGGTAAGACAATTATATTTGCAAAAAATAAAAGACACGCAAATCTGTTAGATTCCTTATTTAATGAGATGTATCCTCAGTATAAAGGCAAAATGACAGCGGTTATTTATTCAGATATTTCTGATAAGGAAAGTCTTATAGAAAATTTTAAGGGAGAATATTTTCCAAGAATAGCTATATCTGTAGACTTATTAGATACAGGTATAGATGTACCTGAAATAGTTAACTTAGTATTTGCAAAGCCTATTTATTCAAAGGTTAAGTTTTGGCAGATGATAGGTAGAGGAACAAGAAGATGTGATAACTTGTTTGGGGATGGAGTAGATAAAACAGAATTTGCTATATTTGATTGCTATAAGAACTTTGAGTTCTTTGAAATGAACCAAAATGGATTTATTCCAAAACTGCAAAAAACATCTATGCAAGTTAGATTTGAGCTTATGTGCAAGCTTCTAGAAATATATAAGTCAAAGAATAAAGTGGATATATGCAATGATTTTATAGAAAAACTAAAGTCAGATATTACTGAGCTGCCGTCAGAAACTATAGAAATAAAGAAAAATAGAAAAAAGATAGAACAAGTTAAAAAGGAAGAATATTGGAGTCATTTAAGTGAAGATTTTATTAAAAAGTTAAAGCTAGAGATAACACCATTAATACAATGGATAGAAGCAAAGGATAATTTAGATGCAATTTTATTTGATAGCTCAATGTATAGAATACTTCAAAGCTTTGAGACTAATGATAAGGATTCACTAGTTAGAGAAATTAATGATACTATGGAAAAAGTAGCAAGACTGAAAACAAATATAAATCAGTTTGATGGAAAGAGAGAGCTTGTAAAATCACTATTAAAGCCTTCTGGTTGGGATAATCTTAGTTATGAAAAGCTAGAGAAAATAAGAATAGATTTAAGAGATCTAATGAAGCATAAGGGAGCTGCAGTAGGACATTTTGTTGTAATTGAAATTTGAAATGGAGAAGAGTTTAAAAGAATTAGAAAATAATTTTAATTCCCTAATGCAAAAAGCTTTTAATGGAGAATTGTTTAATTAAATATATAATAATTAATATTGAATTGGAAAATAACTCTTATTACTGGCAATAATATTACAATCTAATGTATTTTTTAAAAAGGAGATTGTAATGGAAAGACTAATTATTGAAATTGAACAGGAAATGATAAATATACTTAATAATATGCAGATGGAAAAGCTTCATAAGGTTTTAGTGAGAAAGTTACAAGGATTAGCTTTTATAGATGATGGGAGTAATAAAAAATTAGATTATGAAGATGTAGATTACTGCAACATATTTATTTGTGCAAAGCGAGTAGAGGGATGTTCAGAAAAATCTCTCAAATATTATAAATCAACTATAGAAAATATGTTAAAAGCATTAAATAAACCAGTCAAACATATTACAACAGAGGATTTAAGATTATACTTAGCAGAATATTATAAAAGTAGCAATTGTAGTAAGGTTTCTATTGATAATATAAGAAGAATTTTATCAACGTTCTTTTCATGGCTTGAGGATGAAAATTATGTTTTAAAAAGTCCGGTAAGAAGGATTCATAAAATAAGAACTGGAAAGATTGTTAAAGAAATTTATACAGATGAACATTTAGAAATAATGCGTGACAATTGCCAAGAAATTCGTGATCTTGCAATAATTGATTTATTAAACTCTACTGGAATACGTGTTGGAGAGTTGGTAAGGTTGAATATTGAGGATATAAATTTTAATGAGAGAGAATGTATTGTTCAAGGAAAAGGTGAAAAGCAAAGAAGAGTGTATTTTGATGCAAAAACCAAAATACATTTACAAAATTATCTTAATAGCAGAATAGACGATAACAAAGCATTATTTGTTTCTCTATTACAACCTTATAATAGGTTAAATGTTAGTGGAGTAGAAATTAGACTGAGAGTTTTAGGGAGAAAGCTTAATATTAATAAATTACATCCACATAAATTTAGAAGAACACTTGCTACAAGAGCTATTGATAAGGGAATGCCCATAGAACAAGTGCAGCATCTTTTAGGACATCAGAAAATAGATACGACTCTTCAATATGCAATGGTAAACCAAAATAATGTTAAGATTTCACATAGAAGGTATATTGGATAGTATATGTATAAATTGTAGATAAGTAGACTCTCCAAATTATGGATCACTGGATCAGACCAATTCAAAGAGATATTTGGGAAATTGCATTGAAAGCAGCAGCGGAGGTAGAAAAAGAATTAGGATTAGATAACCTTTTAAAATGAACTTTATTATATGATACGCGGGTAACTGACTTAAAAAATATAACCATCTTGATTCTAAAATGATTCTATTGTGTTTTAAATAGCTCAATCATCACAAATAATATAAATAAAATAAATAATAAAAGCCTTAATAACAAGAAGTTATTAAGAAAAGATAATATTCAAAATGGTAGAAGCTAATTTCAGTATTATATTTGCTGTTATAGCAAGTAAAACAAAGAAGGTGTCTATATGTCTAAAGAAATTATAAATACTACTGAGGAGCTATCCTCTCTTTATAATAATATATCAGCCTTAATAGAAAAAACTAAAGAAAAGGTATATCATTCTGTAAACTCTAAGCTTGTATTACTTTACTGGAATATTGGTAGGACTATAAAAGATGATATAATTAAAGTTGAAAGAGCTGAGTATGGTGAAAAGGTTGTTGAAGGACTAGCAAAAGAATTGTCTGAGCAATACGGCAAAGGCTATAGTAAAAGAAACCTATTTAGAATGGTTAAATTTTATGAAGCCTTTACAGATTATGAAATAGTGACGACACTGTCGGCACAATTAACATGGTCTCATTTAGTTGAGCTTATTTCAATTGAAGATAGATTAAAGAGAGAATTTTATGCCACCCTTTGTAGCAGCGAAAGGTGGAGTGTGAGGATTTTGAGAGAACGCAAAAGTTCTAG
The DNA here is from genome assembly GCF_001263795.1 of Clostridium homopropionicum DSM 5847. GTDB lineage: Bacteria > Bacillota > Clostridia > Clostridiales > Clostridiaceae > Clostridium_H > Clostridium_H homopropionicum. The sequence continues at coordinate 77,647 of NZ_LHUR01000023.1, read as the reverse complement.
GATGTATGAAAGAACTGTTATTTCAAAGAAGCCAGAACTTACTATTATAAATGATTTAAAGCAGCTTAGAGAAGAAAATAAAATGTCTCCAGACCTATTCTTTAAAGACCCTTATGTGCTAGATTTTCTTGGTCTTCAAGATACATATAGTGAAAAAGATTTAGAGAATGCAATACTAACAGAACTTGAAAAATTTATATTAGAAATGGGTATAGACTTTGCTTTCTTAGGAAGGCAAAAGAGGATTACAGTAGATAACAGAGATTATTATATAGACTTGCTCTTCTACCATCGAAGGATGAAAAGACTTGTAGTTATTGAACTTAAGCTTGAAGAGTTTAAACCGGAGCACAAGGGGCAGGTTGAGCTCTATTTAAGATGGTTAAATAAGTATGAGAGGATGGAAGGTGAAGAAAGTCCACTTGCTTTAATATTATGCGCAGAGAAGTCCAGTGAAACTATTGAACTTTTAGAGTTAGATAATAGTGGTATACATGTAGCTCAGTATATAACTCAGATGCCGCCTAAGGAAGTGTTTGAAGAAAAGCTTCATAAAGCTATTCAAAGAGCTAAATTACAGCTTGAACAAAGAGATCAAAACAGTAACCACTAATAACTAATAACTAATAATATCTATACTCCTTTATATTCTTTGATTGAGATAATTTATGATTAATAAAGTCAAATCGAGATTTATCGAGATGTTTGGGAATTTAAAAGGAGAAAAACATTTAACTTTAGAAGAATGTACGAATTTTATAGATTATCGTGGTAAAACTCCAGTTCTTTCTGAAAGTGGAATTAGAATTATAAATGCAAAGTCAGTAGGCAATGGATTTTTTAAGTATATTGATGAATATATATCAGAAGATATATTTAATTCTTGGATGAAAAGAGGATTTCCAGCGCCTGGAAATGTACTTTTTGTTACAGAAGGTCATACTTTTGGAAATGTATGTAGAATACCAAGTGATTTGCAAAAATTTGCAATGGGGCAAAGAGTTATAACAATGCGAGGAAATAAAGAAATATTAAATAATGCTTTTCTTGCACAATATATGCAAACTATATCTTTTCAGATAGATATAGATAAATATAAAACAGGTAGTTCGGCACAAGGGATTAGAAGTAAAGAGCTTAAGAAAATTTTAGTACCTATTCCATCAATAGAACTTCAAAATAAATTTGCAGATTTCGTTAGTCAAGTCGACAAATTGAAATTTGGAATGATTAAAGGTTTGAATACTCTGTTAGTGACAATTAATTTAAAAGAATTATTAAATGTGGTTTATGAAATAGAACAATTAAAAAGAAAACAAAAATATAGATTGGATGAGACTATAGATTTTTTCATTTTGTTATTAAATAACTATTTAATTTAGTATAAAATATAACTGTACTAGATTTTAATTAACTCTAATAAGTAATTTTAGAGTGGAGAAATTGTTATTATGAGAACTGAAGCAACTTTAGAAGAATGGAAAGCTTTATATGATGTCGCAATAAGGCTTAAAGATGTGAAGCCTTGGGAAGAGTTATGGGATATGGATTTAATAACTATATTACCTAAGGGCAAAAAAGAACCTTGTATTTGCAGTGTTATGGGAAGAGGAGGAGAATGCTATGCTATAGGAGCGTATAATGGTATTAATTCTATACATAACTTTTTTGAAATGGTAAATAATCATGATGTCCCATCGCACCAATTGATACGTTATCAAAATAATATTATGTGCAATTTTGGTAATAGAGATGAATTAACAAAAAAAGAGTTAACTTTAATAAAGGAATTAGGATTTAAATTTAGAGGGAAAAATAATTGGATATATTTTAGAGTATTTGAAACAGGATATGCTCCATATATGCCAGATAAAAATCAAGTCTTAGAATTTACAGGCATATTAAAAAATTTATATATGGCAATTAAAGCATTACATACTGGATTAGAGGTTGATTTTAAAAATGGAAATACTTTAATGCGTAGATTTGATGAGAAAAATAATCAATGGATTAATTATGAAATGCCAGTATTTATACCGAAAGTTCAGTATTCAATACCATCTTTAGAAGACCAATTATTGATAAAGAAATTAAAAAAGCAACACAAGGTAAACTCTATATTAGAACTAGATATAGCATACTTAAATTCAACTATAAATGATAGAAATTACGATAAACCACTTATACCAAGATTATGTATTTTAGTAGATGGAAGAAGCAGGATGATATTATCACAAGCTATGGTAACACCAGAAGATGATGATGTCGATATAATATTTGGAACTATAATAAATTATATTTTTCAAAAGGGTAAACCAAAACAAATCGTAGTTAGAGATACGTATATCTTAAGTATTTTAATTGATTTATGTAAACAAATAGGAATAGATATAGTACAGTCAGGTAAATTAAAAGGAATAGATGAGTTTTTAGAATCTTTTTATGAATATAGGATAAAATAAACAATTATCTTTTACTATTAGAGTTCATAATATATTATAAAAAATTTTGTATTGAAAAAATAAAGGAGATAAAACATGAAACTAACGGTAGTAGGATATTGGGGAGCCTTCCCAAATAAGAACGAAGCTACATCTGGATACTTAATTAATAGCGAAGATTATAACATATTAGTAGACTGTGGTTCGGGGGTATTATCTGAGGTTCAAAACTATATAGATCTATCAAAAATAGATGCAATTATTTTATCTCATTTTCATGCAGATCATATTTCGGATATTTACTGTCTTCAATACGAAGCTTATCTTTCTTTAAAGATGAATATTAGAAAAAAGCCATTAGAAATATATGCTCATGATTTAGATTCTAAATTTAATGGTTTGAATTATAAGAATGCAACTGTAGCTAAAAGAATTGATGATAAGACTGTACTTAATTTTGGAGATTTAAATGTGAGCTTTAAGAAGGTTATTCATGAAGTGCCTTGTTTTGCAATGAGATTTCAGGAAAAAAATAAAGTTATCACTTACAGCGCAGATACTGAATGGTGTAATGAGATAATAGATTTATCAAACGGAGCGGACTTATTTATTTGTGAAACTAGTCTTTTTAATAATTTGAAAGGGCAAGTAAGTGGCCACCTTACCGCTGGAGAAGTAGGTAAGATAGCCAATATGTCTAAGGTTAAAAAATTATTGTTAACTCATTTTCCACACTACGGTGACTTAGAGCAGTTAGTTACGGAAGCAAAAGAAGAATTTAAAGGTGAAATATATAAAGCTAAAACAGGCTTAACCTTTGAGTTATAGCTTTATTCCTATTCTTTCACCCATATTTACTTTACATTCAAAGCCCATTTTTGTTTGTTCTATAATATCTGGATCTATAGTTACTTTACCTTTTTCTAAAAATAAAATAACAGTAGAGCCTCCAAATTTAAAAAACCCTTTTTCTTCTCCTTTTTTAACTTTTTTGTCAGGAGTATAGGTTTGAACTATTGCACCAACACAAGTGGCTCCTACATCAACATAGAGTAAGTTGCCAAAGTTATTTGATTTAAATAAGCTATATTCACGTTTATTTTCACAAAATAACTTTGGTATTTTATTTAATGCAATAGGGTTTACTGAATAATATTTCCCGGGAATTTTATGAGTCTTTTCACAAATTCCATCATCTACAAAATGAAATCTATGATAGTCTATTGGAGCTAACCTAAATATAAGGCAAATTCCTCCAGAAAAGTTTTTGGCTAAAGCATCATTTTTAATTAGTTCCTTTAAATTATAAGTAAAGCCTTTTACTTGAATTAGATTATTAATATCAATATTATCATAAGCAAGAAGTCTTCCATCTGCAGGGGATATTAAAACATCAGAATTAGGATCAATAGGTCTTGCTTCTTCTATTAATTCTCTTGTAAAGAAATTATTAAAATTTTTATATGTGGATTTAGGATACTTAAAATGCTTTTCATCTATATTAAAATTATCAATGAATTTTTGAATATTTTTTTTACTCCAGCTTGAATCACAAAATTGTCCATATAACTTAGTAAAAAGCTTCTTTTTAATAAAAAGTTCTAGAAATTTAACCCCTATAGGAGAAGAATAGGTCCATTCTAAGTATTTATTTCCTGCAACCTTTTCAACTTCATAGGATTTAGTTTTTCTATTAAAATACTTTATCATACTGTATCTCCCTATATACTAGTCTTAATTTTATATATTTTATATTATCATAATTAAAATAGGTTTCATATATAAACTATAGCTTTAAGTATATAATGAGGAAGCATTTTAAGTTTGGTTTTTAAAAGAGTATATATTGATGAAAGGCAGATACAATAATAAAAATAGTGAGTACATTCCTGCTATAATAAATGGAACAAAATATATTGGATCATTAGGTAGAAAATCTAAAGGGGAAGCATAGGGTTTATATCTTAGGTAACAATAATTTGCGTCTACTAAATAGTTTATTGGAATAGTTACTATAAAATATACGAGAGTCCATCTAAGCATTCTTTTCAATGAATTAATATCAGGAGTATACTTATGAACAAATATCATAAATAATACAGAAATTAAAATTCCTCCGTGAGAAATAAAAAATTGAATAAAGATATAGTGAGGAAATGGAAATATTGAAGTATCATGGAAAATTAAAGCTATAAATGCACCACCAAGTCCCCAAAAGTATAAAACATCAAATATTTTTCTGCTTTTAGTAAACAGCATAATTATTGAAAGTATTACAGAAATTCTACACAAATAAAGAGGCAAAGATTCTTTTAAATTTAATCTTTCATTAGTTATATACCAAAGATAAATAGAAAGCTGATGAAATATTAGAATAAGTCCTATGAAATGAGAATAAAATTTTTCATATTTAGGCTTTCTTAGTGTTTCTCTAAATGAGTATATTGCTAATACTATTAATAAAATAATAAATAAACTTATTAAATGAGGCATAGAAAAGTTTTTTGTAAAATCTTTTTGTTCAACTGGTTTCCAAAATAAATTAATGAAATCCAAAGCTCTCACCTCTGTTAAATTTCTCAAGACTATTTTTTGCAAAAGAATAAATATTAATCTATAAAAAATAATATTAAGAAAATATATTTTAATAAGTTTAATTTATATTTAAAACGTTGAGAAATGCTTCAATAGTAAGTATAATAAAGTAAAATCAATAGTATGAAGGAAATTATTATAATTTGGAGTGATATGATAAATGAATAAAACTAAAGGAGCTATATTTAATGCTGCAATAAAGGTATTTTCAGAAAAGGGTTATAATGGTGCAACAATGGATGATATAGCTATAAATGCAGGTGTTGCAAAGGGAACTTTATATTATCATTTTAGAAGTAAAGAAGAAATATTTAAGTACATAGTTAAAGAAGGAATGAAAAAGATACAAATAGAAGTTCAAGATTATGTAGAGAGAGTAGAGGACCCTATTTTAAGATTGAAGAACTTATGTAGAGTACAGCTGGAGTTAGTATATAAATATAGGAATTTTTTTAAGGTTATAATGAGTCAGCTTTGGGGAGTAGAGATAAGACAATTAGAACTTAGAGAAGTTATTCAAAAATACATAATTTTAATAGAAGGATACATAAGAGAAGCTATACAAAAGGGAGCTGTAAAGAATGGAAATGAATCCTTTATGGCATACACTTTTTTCGGAGCATTATGTTCAACTGCAGTATATGAACTTATAAATAATGATGATATTGATATTGAAGAGCTAATTCAGAATTTAACAAATTATTTATTGTATGGAATGGCAATATAAAATTAAGTGGAGTAAAGCTATAAAAAAGCTGTACTCTACTTTTTTTATTATGTTGATAAATGTTAATAAATTATTCATTGACTTATAAAATAAAAAAGAGTATAAATATACTGACTGGTCAGTATAAATAAATCGTAGAAATTATTTTATAAGTGGGGTGATTAATTTGAAATTTTTAAAGATAGCTGGTAGAGATATAGCTAGTATTTTTAGAAATAGGTTTATTAGAATATCTGTTACTGCAATTATAATTGTACCTCTACTATACAGCTTACTTTACCTGGCAGCCTTTTGGGATCCATACAGTAAGCTAAAGGAAATGCCTGTAGCGGTGGTTAACTTAGATAAGGGAAGCATAAAAGATTCGAAAGAGGTTAACTATGGTAAGGATATTGAGGATGGTTTAAAAGAGAATGAGGATTTAGGCTTCAAATTTATTTCTAATTTAGAAAATGCAAAGAAAGGTTTGGAGGGAAAGGAATTCTATGCAGTGTTTGTTATTCCTGAGGATTTTTCAAAAAAAATTACTGATGTAGAAGATGGAAAATTAGAAAAAGCATCTATAGACTATATTGCTAATGAAAAGAAAAATTTCTTAGCTGCTCAAATTAATAATAAGGTTGCCTTAGAATTAAAGGATAAAGTAATAAAGAGTATTTCAGAAGAATTTACAAAGGTTACCTTTAATAATTTATATGAGATAAAAGATGGAATGAATAAAGCAGCAGATGGAAGTAGTCAAATTACAGATGGAGTTTCACAACTAAAGAGTAATGTTCCCGAAATGGAGAAAGGTGTTGGAAAGCTCTATGAGGGTTCTACTGATTTAAATAATGGATTACTTCAATTAAAAAGCAATGTTCTTTTGTTAGGGAATGGAATTGGCCAGTTAAAATCAAAAGTAGATAAGGCTTCTGCGGAATTTAATAAGCATCCTGAACTAAAAGGTATAGTTAATGATAAGGATATAAATGGTGCTAGAACTCTTATCCAAGATGCTAATGTGCTTAAAGATGCAGATACATCAGCCTTAGAGATGCTTCCAGCTCTTGCTACAGCTGAAAATTTAGGGCTAATAAATAAAACAACTAATGATCTTCTAGCAATAGACATGAATAAAACAAAGGCATTAATGAATACTCCAGGAATGGATAAGCTTACAGATTCAAAAAACATGGAGAATATGTCAAAGTTAATGAAGGATGCCTCTTCATTAAAAAATCTTGATGCAAATAAGATAATTCCTTTAATGAGCTTGCTGCAGCAGTCAGATAAATTGAGAGGAATAATGGATGAGTCTACAAAGTTAACACAAATAGATTTAAATAGTGTTAATAATTTTATAGAAGCACAAAAGCTTTCATCAGAGAAATTTATAGCTAGTTCATCTCAATTAAATGCTCATAAACAAGAACTAGAAATGGCAATTAAGACAAATCCTAATTTAACTGATACTCAAGTACAGCAAATGGTTGGATTAATAGAAGAATATAATACCTTAACAACAGAAACCTCAAAGAATATGCAAAGCTCTGCTTTAGTAATAAATAATATGAGCAAAAACATTTCTGAACTTAGTAATTTACAAAAAGATTTAAAGGACAATGCTGCTGTTATAGAAGGAGTAAAGAATGCTTTAAGTGAAGAGAATGTGGCATACTTAAAATCAGCTTTACCTCAGCTAATTCAGGTTAAACAAGAACTAGATGCCAATTCAGATACTTTAAATTCAGTTAGTGGATTACTAAAAACTTTGGAAGGTACAGATATTAAAGCTTCTTTAGGAAAGATTGAAGCACTTCAAAAGGATATAGCTTATGCTAAACCAATGCTTGAAGCTTTAGAGAAGAATATGACACCAGAGCAATTAGCTTCAGTTAAAAACTCACCACAGCTAATTAATCAATTGCTTAAAATGAAAAAAGACTTAAATGATAATGAAAAGATACTAGAAGTTACTGAAAATGCTTTACAAGATAATAATATTGCCATGGCAAAGGGATTAATTTCATCAATTCCAGAGTTAAGAGGAGGCATTGATAAATTATATAGTGCTTCAAATGAATTAATATATGGAGTAAATGCCTTAGCTAATGGTTCATCTCAGTTAAATGGAGGTCTAAAAGAATTAAATGGAAAACTTCCTGAACTTGAAAGTGGAGTAAATAAACTTTACGATGGTTCAAAAGAATTAAGCGATAAATTAGCTGATGGCTCTAATGACCTAAATGATAAGCTTAAAGTGAGCAGTGATAGTATGGGAGATTTTGTATCAGAGCCTTTATTATTAAAGGAAGCTCCAATTAATAAAGTTCCTAATTATGGAACAGGATTTACTCCGTATTTTATACCATTATCTTTATGGGTAGGAGCACTTATGATGTTCTTTATAATAACAGATAAAGTAGATGAAGATTTAGATGCAAAGCCAGCTTCAATAGTAATTGGTAAATTTTTATCTTATGGATTTATAGGAGTGCTTCAAGCTTTATTAGCAAGTGTGGTAGTATTGATGTTAGGCTTAAGACCAGCTAATATACCATTGTATATATTGTTTAATGTTTTCTTATCCTTTGTATTTATTGCTATAATACAAAGCCTTGTATTTTTACTTGGGCAGGCAGGAAGACTACTGGCTATAGTACTATTAATATTGCAATTGACCTCATCAGGAGGAACCTTCCCATTAGAAGTTGTTCCTAAGTTTTTTAAAGTCTTAAATCCTATTATGCCTTTCACCTATGCTACAGGTGGACTTAGAGAGATAATTTCTGGAGTGGATTATTCTGCACTGACATATAATATAGTGGTTCTTGCAGTAATAATGATAATATTTTTAATAATATCCGTAATTATGAAAGGACATGCAGATAAAATTCAAGAAAAGATAAGAGAAAAAAGAGAAGTAGTAGCATAATAAAAAAGGGATGCACAATAGTTTGCATCTCTTTTTCATATCTTACCTGAACGTATTATTGATATTAATAGCCAAAAACCCATAAAGGCTGCTATTCCATATCCAACTAAGCCGATTATTGATATATTAGCATACTTTGGACCAATGTTTGTATTTAGTATTAAAGAGGATGCTATTATCATTGAAGATATAACAAGGCCAATAACCATTCTATTGATCATTTTGTTAAGTTCATTTACATTTTTATTTAAATCTTTGTGCTCCAATTGAATCTTTGCTCTTCCCTGCATTATACTATCACAAAGCTCAATTACTTTAGTAGGAAGTCTTGAAGAATCACGTCCAAAGTTTATAACCCTAATCAAGGATTCATTGAAATTAAAATTTTTTAATATAGAAAATTCATTATTATTTTTAACATAGGATATTATAATATCTAATATTTGTGTATCTGGCGATAGTTTTACAACAACCCCTTCTGCAATAATTAAGGATCGTATAAGAAGGGTAAAATCCTTTGGAAGCCTTAAATTATTATTTTTTGCAACATTAAAAAGATCTTCTAATAAAGCTGAAATCTTTATGTTTGCAAGAGAAGCAGATAAATAACTATCCAAAAGATAGTCAATATCCTCGAAAAGTTTATTTCTATTTACATGTCCTTTCTTTATTCCAATGGACATAAGAAGAGTAATAAGCTTATTTATATCCTTATAGGCAATTGCAAACATCATTTCATTTAAAGCAACTTTTAGGGCTTTTGATATAGTTCCAGCCATTCCAAAATCTATAAAACAGATTTTACCAGAACTTATTATTAAATTACCAGGATGCGGATCACCGTGAAAGAAGCCATCTTCAAATATTTGTTTACAAAAGGATAAGGCTAGCTTATGACCAATGTCGTCCAAGTTATAACCAGCTTCTTTTAGTTTTTTTAGGTTGGTAATTTTAATACCTTCTATCTTTGTCATAGTTATTACTTTTTTTGTTGAAAATCTACTAATAACATAAGGATAAGATACAAATGCTACATCTTTATTGAGGTTAGCGAAAGTCTCTAGATTTTTAGCTTCATTTTCAAAATCTAATTCTTGTTCCGCAGCAAACTTAAGCTCGTCTATAGCTTCTTCCAGGTCTATGAGGGTATCACTGAATCTAGCCTTTGTAAGTTTTGATATTTTATAAAGTATTGAAATATCCTGAGACATTTTTTCACATATTCCTGGTCTCTGAACCTTAACTATAACTTTTTCTCCAGTTTTTAAGGTTGCTTCGTGTACTTGTGCCATAGATGCAGAGGCAAGAGGAGCTTTATTAAAACTTTTAAAGGCATCTTCAATAGTCATATTAAATTCTTCTTGAAAAACTTTAACTATGTTTTCAAAAGGTTCTTGAACTACATTATCTTGAAGCTTTGATAGTTCTTCTATATATTGATTTGGCAATATATCCGGCCTTGTGCTTAAAATCTGGCCAATTTTTATAAAGGTTGGTCCTAAATCTTCAAAGGCCTTTCGAAGATTTACAGCAGCAGTTTTTTCATTTTTAATTTTACTATCTACAATGGAACCAAAGCCGTAGAAGGCCAAGGTTTTAACTATTTCTCTAAATCTTTGTACAGAATTTTTAGACATAGGATACCTCTCTTTTGTATTAGATAAAAGCCCTAAACTTATGTTAGGGCTTTGTAAGGATTATATATATTATTCACTTTTGTTTTCTAATTTATCTAGTCTTTTTTTAAGTTCTTCAATTTCATCTTTAGTTGCTAAATTCATTTGGGATAAAAGTTCTTTCATATCTTCCTTTGTTAGAGGCTTATATTTCTCAGTAGCTTCTTTTGTTTTATCAATAAGATTTGCTCTAAGCTCTTGAGAAAGTTCCTTCCCTTCATCGATGGAAAGTTTTCCTTTTTCAACTAGCTCATCAACTAATTCCGCAGCTTTTTCATAAGTATAAGCGGCAGAGCCAATTCCAACTAGAAATATCTTTTTTAATTCATCTAACATATTAATTACCCTCCTTTTATTTTTAAAGGGATATATTACCTTATATGTACATTATACTTCTAACAATATTGTTTATAAATAGATATGTATAAAGTTAATATAAATTTTAAATATGTGAAAGTTTAGAAATATTAAAAATAGTATAAAAAAATGCAGGTTGACATTACTGCTAAACTGCAATAAAATATTATGGTAAAACTTAATAAGCACTCGTAGCTCAGTAGGATAGAGCGTCCCCCTCCTAAGGGGAAGGCCGGGGGTTCGACTCCCTTCGGGTGCACCAGATTTAAAGCATTAAAAAAGCCATCTAAGATACATTCTTAGATGGCTTTTTAGTTGACTAAATTATTGCAATTGCTATAATCAGAGTATATACATAATTTAGTATATACTTATGAGGTGGAGCTTATGGAGGTATTTGTAGCAAGGCAGCCTATTTTAGATAAGAATAATAAGGTTATTGCATATGAGTTACTATTTAGAAGCAGTATGAATAATAGTTTTTCAAATTCAGATGGAGATAAAGCAACATTAGAAGTGATAAATAATAGCTTTATTAATATTGGCATAGATAAAATAGTAGGTAACAAAAAAGCTTTTATTAATTTTACTGAAAAAATCCTAAAATCTGATGTAGTAGATATACTGTCTCCTAAACTTATAGTTATAGAAGTATTAGAAAATGTAGAACCTACTGAAGAAATATTTAATGTTTGTAAAAGTCTAAAAAATAAAGGCTTTATCTTGGCTTTAGATGATTTCGTTTTTAATTCAAAATATATTAATTTACTGAAGATAGCAGATATTATTAAAGTTGATTTTACGATAACTAAGGGTTATGAGAGAAAGAGAATAATTGAGTTAGTAAAAAATAAAAATATAAAATTCTTAGCAGAAAAGGTTGAAACTGTTGAAGAATTTAAACAGGCAGTTGCTTTTGGATATTCCTATTTTCAAGGATATTATTTTAGTAAACCTTTAATAGTTTCTGAAAAAATGATTCCAGAAAACAAACTGGTTAATCTTAAAATTCTTAGAGAGCTAAATAAAGAACACTTTTCTATGGATAATTTAATCAATTTAATAAAAAGGGATATAGCTCTATCTTATAAATTCTTGAAGCTCATAAATTCTGCGAACTTTGGTTTTAAAAGTAGAATAACCTCATTGAATCAAGCCGCTGCATTGCTTGGAGAAGAAGAAGTAAAAAGATGGCTGTATTTTATTGTAGTAAATACTATTGGAGAAGACAAACCAGAAATTATAACAGTAAATACTTTAACTAGGGCTAGATTTTCAGAATTGATTTTTGAGGCAATTGATTTAAAGGAAAAGGCTTTTCATGGTTATTTAACTGGAATGCTATCAATGATGGATGTAATTTTAGATAGACCAATGTATGAAATACTAAATGAACTATTAATACTGCCTGATGTAAAGGAAGCATTACTAGGGGAAAGAGTTAATATTTATTCTAAAATATTAAATTTAGTTATTTCTTATGAAAAAGGGCAATGGACTAAGGTTTTTTCAATAGCTAAAGAGCTTAAGTTAGATGAGAAATGTCTACCTAGAGCATATATTGATGCTATTCAATGGGCAAAAGAAGTTTAATATAATATTAAGGAGTTTATTTATGAAAGAAGCTTTTATGGATAAAGCCTTAGAGGAGGCTAAAATAGCTGAAAGACTAAAGGAAGTTCCCGTAGGAGCAGTTATTGTGAAAGATAATAAAATAATTGCATCTGCTCACAATCTAAGGGAAATTCTTAAAGATCCAACTGCCCATGCTGAAATTTTAGCAATAAAAAAAGCAGCAGAAGTTTTAGGGGATTGGAGATTAAATGGGTGTGAGATGTATGTTACCTTAGAACCTTGCCCTATGTGTGCTGGAGCTATAATACAATCAAGAATAAGAAAGCTTTATATAGGAACATTTGATCCTGTAGCTGGGTGCTGCGGTTCAGTTATTAATATGGTACAAAGTGAAGCATTAAGTAGTATGATTGATGTGGTATGGATGTATAAAGATGAATGTGCAGAAATTTTGAAGAAATTTTTTCTGAGTAAAAGATGATAATACAATATTGAGTATAAAATAAAAAGAGATTGCACTCTAACAAATGCAATCTCTTTTTTTGCTTAGCATAAATAATTTTTTAAAAACTATTACTAAAACTAACATAAATACAGAGGTTAAGGCTATGGTACCACCAGGAGCACTATTTATATAATAAGAAGAAATAAGTCCTACTAGTACATCTATGAAGCCGAAAACTATTGAGAAAGTCAATGTCAGCTTAAAGCTCTTTTTTAGCTGAAGGGCTGTAGCTACAGGTACTGCTAGCATAGAAGATAAAACAAGAATACCTATTATCCTTATGGATACAGATATGGTGGCTCCTACAAGAAGAGCAAAGATATAATTTATTAAAGTTACTTTTATACCAGCTATTTTAGCCCCTTCTTCATCAAAGGTTATGTATACAAGCTTATCATATAGACCTATGAGAGTTATAACGGTTATTATACTGAGAATAAATACAGTCATCAGTTCTTGCTTTGAAACAGTAAGTATACTACCAAATAGGTAGGTATTTATACTTGCGTCTATATTTCCAGCACTAATTATAGTTATCGCAATACCTACACTTAAGGTTAAGGTTATTACTAGTATTAGTTCAGCATATTTTTTGTAATAGTTTCTCATAAGTTCTATTAAAAAACCACATATGGATGTAAATATAAAAGAGCTAATTATAGGGTTAAAATTAAGCATAATTCCTAGTGCAACACCAGCAAAAGAGCTGTGAGCTAAGGTGTCTCCCATCATTGAATGTCTTCTTAAGACTAAGAAAACTCCAATGAAAGGACAGAGGATTGAAATAAGTACCGATACCATTAGAGCATTTTGCATAAAATTATACTGTAGCATTGAGACTTACCTCCTGAAACTTCATACTGTAGTCCTTTGTAGAATGAATTGTACCAGTACCATCCATAAGCTCTAATATGGAATTAGAGTTTGTTAAGGCAACTTTTAGATTGTGTTCAATAGATATTATTGTGATACCTAAATGAGTATTTAAATGTTTAATTACTTTGTATAAATCATTTTGACTACTAGAATCAAGGCCAGTGGAAGGTTCATCTAGTATTATAAGTTCTGGTTCACCCATAAGAGCTCTAGCAATAAATATCTTTTGCATTTGACCACCAGATAAATTACTAATTAGTTCCTTTGCGAATTTCTCCATATGAACAAATTTTAAGCTTTTATAAACATACTCTATGTCTTTTATTCTTAAAGCTTTTCTGTGAAAATTTAATACTTCAAAAACAGTAATAGGAAATTGAGAATTAAAATTTTCAAATCTCTGAGATACATAACCTATTCTATCTGTTTTTATAGATATAGTTCCACTTGTAGGCTTTAATATTTTTAAGATAATCTTAATTAAGGTGCTTTTTCCGCTTCCATTTTCCCCAAGTATAGATAGATAGTCACCTTTTTTTATATTTAGATTAATATTATTTAAAATAAATGGACATACTCCATTATAGGAAAAACACATATTTTTAATTTCAACCATTAAAGAACCTCCGAAAGTAATATATTTACATTATATCAATTTAGTTACATAAAACCATTGACAAAAGAAAAATTTAAGATTATTATATACCTAAATGCAAATAGTTTGCAATAAATAAAAGGAGTGAAACAATGTATAGGAAAATTATTGCCTTTTTTACGATTTTTATAATGATTATTTCTTTATCAGCTTGCGGCAATAAAGATTACAGCGAAGTATCCACAAAAACTAAGGATAATAATAACTCTAAAGGAGATAAAATAGAGGTAGTTGTTAGTTTTAATCCCTTAAAAGAATTTGCTGAGGCCGTTGGCAAGGATAAAATCACAGTAACAAGTATAGTATCTGGAGGCATTGAACCTCATGAATTTGAACCAAAGGCTAAAGATTTAGAGAACATAAATAAAGGAAAAATATTTGTATATAATGGTCTTGGAATGGAGCCTTGGGCAGAGAAGGTATTAAAAACTATTGAAAACAAGGATGTTATAATAGTTAAAGCTTCAAAAGGAGGTAATTTTATTAAAACTTCTGAGGAAGAGGAAGGTACCCATGGTGAATATGATCCCCACATTTGGCTCAGTTTAAAGGAAGCAAAGGTTGAGGCAAATAATATAAAAGAAGCTTTGATAAAAGCAGATGCTGCAAATAAGGAATTCTATGAAAATAATTATAAGGATTTTGCTAGTAAGCTAGACAATCTTTTTAATGAATACGATAAAAAATTTAAGGAAGTTAAAAACAAAAATTTTGTTACAGGTCATGAAGCCTTTGCATACATTTGCAGAGATTTTAATCTACAACAAAATAGTGTAGAAAATATGTTTTCAGAAGGAGAACCCAGTGCTAAAAAATTAAAGGAACTTGTGGATTATGCTAGAAAAAATAATGTAAAAACTATTTTTTCAGAGGGAAATGTGAGTCCTAAGGTTTCCGAAGCTTTAGCCAGTGAAATAGGAGCTAAGGTAGAAAGCATATACACTTTGGAAACTAAAGAGGATAACAAGAATTATCTTGAAAGTATGAAAGATAATTTGGAAAAAATATATGTTAGCTTAAAATAAAGTTGGTTAAAAAACAAAGTAGGGTAAGTTAGCCCTACTTTTTAGTTATTTTTTTTGTACAATTTTTGCAGTAGCCATACAATTCTATTTTGTGGTCAGTGACTAAGAAACCATCCTCTGCGACCTTAGAGGTAAATTCTTGTATAGGACAAAAATCTATTACCTCTGTCTTACCGCAGGTTTTACAAATTACATGATGATGGTGGCAGTTATTACATATTATTTCATAACTGGCTGAAGAACCAGTAATGTTTGTTTTATGAACAAGATCAATATCCTCTAAAATTTCTAAATTCCTATATACTGTTGATAAATTAGTCTTAGGGTATTTATCCTTACATTTTAAATATATGTCCTCAACGGAAAGAAATTTACCAATATTCTCAATGAGAACTTCTATTATAGAGTTTCTTTGCTTTGTAAGCTTATAGCCTTTATTTTTGAGGGACTCTTCAATTTCATCTATTTTAATCATACGAAACACGTCCTTTTAAACCTTAGTATAGTCTAATTAAGTCTTATTTTATACCAATATAATAAACCATTCAATAACAAGTTACTGGGCAGCTATATTGCAAAATACTCTAATATAATAACTCTTAGCATAATATAATAAAATATGATAAAATAGTAGTTGCCTTAATAGGTTTTAATTTTCTGGAGAGGTGGCCGAGTGGTCTAAGGCAGTTGACTCGAAATCAACCGTGGGGTTTTGCTCCACCAAGGGTTCAAATCCCTTCTTCTCCGCCATTTTTAATTAAAAGATAGTTGCTTGGATAAAAAATCTTCTTTCTTTTCATACTAGTACTAGTATCTAACTAAGATGAGAGGAGATAATATATGAGAATAATACAGTATAATGTTCCAGATCTTTTAAATGCTCAAAGTAAAACTCAATTGAATAATGCCCTAGATAAGGTAACTGGGGTTCAGGAAGTTGCAGTAGATTTTGCAAGGGGAATAGTTCAGGTAGGATATAATCCACCAGCAGATGGAGAACAAATTAAAATGTGTATTGAGAATACAGGATATACAGTTCAATAAATGAGAAGAGGTTAGCAGATTTTGCTGACCTCTTTTATATAATTATAAATAATTAGAAGATATATTTTTTAAATCACATAAAGATATAGTATAATATTAGTAATATAGGTAGTCCTATGTAATATTAAATAAAGTATCGGAAGTGGTTTGAGTAAATATATGATAACTAGGAGTTGTAAATACATGAAAAAAATTATAATACTGATTTCTACCATTATGCTTGTTGTAGTCATGGGGGGATGCGGAATAAAGAATCCATTTTCAAAGGATAGTACTGATTCAACTAGTACCTCAGCTCAGCAAAATACAAGTAATACTAAAGATACTAAGATTGCAACAACTATTGATCAGAGGTTACAGGAGCTAGAAAACAAGTATTCTTTGGAGAGAAAGAATTTAGAGAAAGATAGGAATCTTGAAGCTGATAAAGAATTAAAAAGCTTTAATGATAATATAGATATTAATGCAAAAACAGTAAAGAAGGAATATGAAGATAAAATTTCAGCCTTAAATAAGTCAAGTCAAGACAAGCTAAAAAAAGATTTAACTATTGAACTTAACAGGATTAAAGCAGAGTTTGAAAATGAAAAGAAAAAAATAGAAGCAGAATATACTGCAGAGAAAGCTAGAAATAGTCAAACAGGAACAACTTCTAGTACTGCAAATTCACCTGAGAAAAACAGGGCTAATAAATTATATGAAGCAGAGCAGCAAAAGGCACAGAAAGAGAGAGATGCAAATAATAATTATGCTTTAAATATAGAAGCTCAATCTAAAGCTTATGAGAGTCAACTTAATGAATTAAATAACATATGGGCAGAATATGATGCTAAAATAAAGTCAGCTAAGGATCAATTGAACTCATCTAAACAAGCTATAAAGGGAAAGATAAATCTAAAATATGATAATAGCATGGCAAAGCTAAAAACTGATGCTATTACTGTAGAATCCATGTGGCAAAACATTCCTACTAGCGAGGATCAAGAGATAAAGTCTTTGTGGAAAGTTGAACAAGATAAATATGAAAATTCAGTAAAAGAAATAACTACTTGGAGAGATAACCAATTAAAAAGTGTAATATAATAATTTATTACCCTTGAAATAAGTAAAAATAGATAGTATAATATTCTTTGCTTAACAAAACTAAAAATTGTTAATTACATGGAGAGATGTTCGAGTGGTTTAAGGAGCACGCCTGGAACGCGTGTGTAGGGGTAACTCTACCGAGGGTTCGAATCCCTCTTTCTCCGCCATTGTCGTGCTAGATGGGAAGTTAGCGGTGTCCTGTAACCTGTAATCCGCTACAGCAGGGTTGAATTCCTCGCTTAGGCCTTGAAATGTGAGGTCTGGCCTATATAAGTGGCGTTGATAACTGGGCCCCACGCAAGGAAAACTTGCGAACCCCGTCAGGTCTGGAAGGAAGCAGCGGTAAGTGAGACCTTTCCTGTGCCGTGGGTAAACCTGGTTTGAGTTAACTGTATAGGTAACGCTCATATTTCACTGTCGACGCGAGGTGCACGACTTAAATTTAAATTGTTATATAAGACAAGACGCAATAAGCGTCTTTTTTTATTTAAAATAAAATCTGTTATGGTATAATTATAATTAGTGTTTCATATGGCTATAATGTAAAAGATAAGAGGTGTTTCTATTGTCATATACGGCTTTATATAGAGAGTGGAGGCCAAAAACTTTTGAAGAAGTTGTTGGTCAATCTCATGTTACTACAACACTAAAAAATCAAATAAAAAATAATAGAGTAGCTCATGCATATCTTTTATGTGGTACAAGAGGAACAGGAAAAACCTCTACAGCAAAAATTTTTGCAAAAGCAGTAAACTGCCTTGAACCTAAAGATGGAGAGCCGTGTAATGAATGTGAAATGTGTAAAAAAATCAATGCAGGTCTTGCTATTGATGTATCTGAAATGGATGCAGCATCTCACAATAAAGTTGACGATATAAGAGATCTTATTGAAGAAGTAAAGTATCCTCCAAGAGAGAGCAGATACAAGGTATATATAATGGATGAAGTCCATATGCTTACACAAGGCGCTGTAAATGCCTTTTTAAAGACCTTAGAGGAACCTCCTGAAAAAACTATCTTTGTACTTGCAACAACTGATCCTCAGAAGCTTCCTATTACTATTCTATCTAGATGTCAAAGGTTTGATTTTAAAAGAATAAAAAGTGATGACATATTCGAAAGGTTAGTAAAGATAATAAAAGAGCAAGGAAATTACGCTGACAACAAAAGCCTAAGGCTAATTGCAAGAATATCTGATGGGGCCATGAGAGATGCTTTAAGCATATTAGATCAAGCAATATCTATGGGTAATGGAAATGTAGATTATGACAAATTAATCAACATGCTAGGACTTATTACCAATGAGTATTTATTTAAGCTTACGGACAGTATAATTAAAAGAGATATAGAAGAGGCAATAAGTGTTATTGATGAAGTAGTATACACTGGTAAGGATGTTAATCTTTTTACAAAAGATATGATTCTTCATTTGAGAAACCTAATGATTTCAAAGGTTAGTGAAAATCCAGAAGAAGTTTTAGATATGTCTGAAGAAAACATATATATTGTAAAAGAACAGGCAAGTAAGCTTAGAGTTGAAGAAATAATGAGATGTATAAGAATACTTCAGGAGAGCGAAGAGCAAAGCAAGTGGAGTAATCAAGGAAGAATATATTTAGAAATGGCAGTAATAAAGATGTGCAAATTCGAATATGATACATCTAAAGAAGTTCTTTTAGCTAGAATTAATAAATTAGAGAATATAATAAAAGAGGGCAACTTTAATATAAAACAGAATATTTCAGATAATAATGCAGTAAAGACTGTAGAAAATAGAAACCCTAAAAAAGTATTCGAAAAGAAACAAGATAATAAAGAAAAATCCAATGACTTAAATATTAAGATAGAAGAAAACATTGAAAGTAAATTGACTTTAGAAGATGTTAAAAAGTCGTGGAAGGATATACTTGAAGTTTTAAAAGCAAGAAGGCTTATGGTTCTGTATGCGTCCTTAGTAACTGGTAAGGTAGAATCTTGTATTAATGGGATTATAGAAATAAAATATGAACCAGAATACGCATTTAATATTAGCAGATTAAAGAAGGAAGAGAATAGAAGAACTGTAGATGAAATTTTTTCTGAAGCACTAAAAGAAAAGGTTAGAATAAAATATATTGTAGAGGAAAAAGAAGAGCCAATAAATCCTGTAGATATTTTAAAGGAAACTTTTGGTGAAGATTTAGTAGAAATAATTGATGAATAGTTAAGTAAATGATAAAATATTAAAGACTAAAAAACAATTATAAAATAAGTTTAATACTTAGGAGGTAATGAAATGGCAAAGGGTGGATTCCCAGGAATGGGTGGAATGAATATAAATAATTTAATGAAGCAAGCACAAAAGATGCAGCAACAAATGGAAAAGGCACAACAAGAGCTTGAAGAAAAAGAATATACAGCAACAGCAGGTGGTGGAGCTGTTAAGGTAACTATAAATGGTAAGAAACAATTTACTAATATTGAAATTAAACCAGATGTAGTAGACCCAGACGATGTTGAAATGTTACAAGATTTAATATTGACTGCATGTAATCAAGTTCTACAAACAATGGAAGAAACTACAGCAAACGAAATGAAAAAACTTACAGGTGGAATGAATATGCCTGGAATGTTTTAATTGAGGTGAATAATTTGGATTTTTATCCTATAGCAATAGAAAAGCTAATTGAAGAGTTTGCAAAGCTGCCAGGAATAGGATATAAAACAGCTCAAAGACTAACCTTACATGTATTAAATTTACCAAGAGAAGAGGTAGATGAATTTGCAGAGGCCTTAGTTAAAGCTAGAGGAACTATAAAATATTGTTCTGTATGCGGGAATTACACTGATACAGACCCTTGTGGAATATGTTCTAACCCTAGCAGAGATAAAAGTACAATTTGTATAATAGAACAGCCCAAGGATATTATTTCTTTAGAAAAGGTTAGAGAATATAATGGAGTATATCATGTTCTTCATGGAGTAATATCTCCAATGTCAGGAAAAGGTCCCGATGATATTAAGTTAAAAGAACTAGTTCGCAGGATCAACGAAGATGTAAAAGAAATAATTGTTGCAACTAATCCTAATGTTGAGGGTGAAGCTACAGCAATGTATATCTCTAGAATTTTAAAACCTTTAGGGGTAAAGGTTACAAGAATTGCTCATGGAGTTCCTGTAGGTGGGGACTTAGAGTATGCAGATGAGGTTACTTTATCTAAGGCATTAGAGGGTAGAGTAGAGCTTTAGAAACTTAAATATAAGTGTCTCCATCAAATAAAGTCCTATCATTTTGCAAATTCATTTTAAAATGCAAATAAAGTTGTTTCAGGAAACATGGTTTATTAGGGTTAAGGAAAGCCCTGTAGGCCATGTTTTTTATTAGAAGTTTACGACGGATATAGAATAAGGAGACAAGGCTAAAAGTCAGATAAATCAATGGATTGAAAGATTGAATGAATAAGAAAATGGAAGAATAAATGGACAAAATCTCCCATTATCCCTAGTTCCTAAATCCTATTATTTCCTCAATCCTAATAGAACTTTATTTTCATTTTTTGCCCTGATTTTTAAGAAATACAAGTACTTTGAAAGACAGGTTCAAGGGAAAAGGGCTTAAATGGAAAATTAGGGGTAAAAAAACAAGCCAGTGGTATCAAGGGTTTGAGGGGTGTTGGTGAGAGAACTTTATTTGAAAAAGGTGAGGAGTTTGTTTGATGAACACATAGTTAGGAACAAGGAAAAAGGGGTAAGGAATATAGGAAATAAAAAAGACAGGATATAGGACTTAATTAGTTGTTATAAAAAGAAAATAAAGTAGTGGTATTTGAAGGGATAAGGAATCAGGAAAAGTATTGGGAATACAGGGTTTAGGTAAGTTTTAAGGTTAAAGGAATAAGGAGATTAAAGGAAATTTGTAATAGGACTTTATTTACTTTTACTATATAACATAGGCCTTTTTTTCTGTTTCTAAAAATGATGTGGTGAAAAATATTAGAAACAGAAAAGTTATTACATTGCAGAAAAGTAGTTACAAAAAGAAAATAAAGTTCTTAGATGGCGTTTTACCCACATTTCTTGATACGTGAATGGGGATAAAGTATATAAAATATAAGGGAAATGTGGATAAAAGGGAAAAGAAATTAGGACATTATTTACTTTTTATAAGAACTTAGCATATTTTTTCTGTTTCAGAAATGATGAAGAAGAAATTTTGGAAAAAGAAAAGACAATTTTAGTGATGGTAAAGTTCTATTAAAGTGAAAATAAAGTTGTGATATTGGAAGGTATAAGGAACAAGGAAAAGCATTGGGGATAAGGGGTTTGATAGGGCTTTAAGGTATAAAGGGTTTGGTGTTTGTAGGAAGTTCATGTAAGGACTTTATTTGTGTTTCCTATAGAACATGCTCTATTTTTTCTGTTTCTTAAACTCATTTAGATGATAATTTGGAAATAGAAAAGTATTTTTACTGCAAGGAAAGTTCTATTAAAGTGAAAATATAGTTGTATTATTTATATGAATATAGAAAACAGGTTGTGGAAGAGGTTAATAGGGCATTAGGAGAGTTGGCTAAAAGATAGCAAGGTGTAAGGAAGTAGGTGCTTTTACAGGCTATATAGTGTAAAATAAAGGTATATATTAGTAGAAAAATATGTAGTAAGGATTATTTATATTAGGTGCAATAAAACATTGCTTGAATGTAAAGAGTATTTTATAGAATGTAAAGCAATGATTATGTAGAATAATTATATTGGAGGTGGAACACAATGAACAATAATATTGGTAAATCAATAAGAAGTTTACGAAATAGTAAAAATATGTCTCAAGAAGTTTTAGCCGAAAAACTAAATGTTACACGACAAGCAGTTTCCAGTTGGGAAAATGGAAAAACAGAACCAGACGCAAATATGCTTTTGCAAATTAGTATGCTATTTCAAATGGATGTTGATTCTATTTTAAAAAATGAAACTTTCGTTAAAGAGCAATCAAAAATTTCTAAGGGATTAATAGTCATTTTAAGTTCCGTTGCTCTTTTTATTATTCATTTCATACTAGGAATCTGCGGATTGATAAATATTATAGCCGTTATTTTTTCAATAGGATTAATGACTTTTATTTCGTTAATAATGTATGTTGCATTTGAAAGCAGTATAAAGAATAAAGATTTTTCTATGATTGCGGGTTATAGAAAAAGTGATGAAAATAATTTACCGCTGCTTATAAAACAGTTACGCACTATGAGTTTTATTACTAGTTTTAATGCCGTTTTTTTAAATATACTATATGTTCCAGTATACTTTGTCAACGCTGAGAAACAACTATTTATAAGTATAATATATTTTGCTGTGGGGATTATAGGACTTGTTACTACTATTTTAGTTGTTAACCACAAATATAAATAATGCCAATATTGTAGAAAATGAGTATAACCTATATTAGTAATTAATACGTATCACTTTAGATATTACGTATTATAAATTTTGTGAAGTAAAGAATAGTGTATTTTAAGGGGTGTATGATAAATGGAATTGATAGCACCATGTAAAAAATATTATTCATCTTATATTGATGCTATAAAAGAATTTTCTGAGTATAAAGTTGATACTTATCAATTTTTAGATGCATCAAAATATGACATCTTTGAAAAAATTGAGAATTTTAAAACAGGCAAAAATTTACCGCTTAATTATGTTAAAGCAACATATTTATGGCTGGTAGAAGATGATGAGTTTATCGGAGAAGTATCAATTCGTCATGAATTAACTGACTCTTTGTTATGTTTCGGTGGTAACATAGGATATGGTATTCGATATTCAAAATGGAATAAAGGATATGGCACAATTATGCTTTCTTTGGCCTTGAAGCATGCAAAAGAAGTTGTTGGCTTAAACAAGGTTTTAATTACATGTAATGATAATAATTTAGGTTCTGCCCGTGTTATCGAAAAAAATTTTGGATTATTGCAAGACAAAATTATAAATGTGATTGATGGTGTTGAGAGAATAACAAGAAGATATTGGATTGAAATTAATTAATATAGAGTAGCAAATGTAAAAAACAAATTTAGGTTGTGAATAATATTCTCAAAATATGTATTAAGAAAGGTTATATACATTTGCAGGGGGTGATAGTTTGGCTAAGCATGATTTTGGAATAATAGATTCTTTTGAAGAAAACAAATGGTATAGCGATTATGAACCTGAAAAATACAATTGTATTTCGGTACATGATGACTTATTAGAAGAGATGATTATAAAGTATAATAAGGAACTAATGACATTTAAAACATACTTTCAGGTTACAACTCAGCCAGGAAATGGCTTGGATTATTGTGGAGTAACTCTCATCCCGCCAGAATCCCTTAAACAATTTAGAGATATTATCATAAAGGCAAATAATCATTATAAATCACAAGAACTTCAATTGCTTATTGAAAAGGTATCTGGTGCGATTAGTGAGGATAAATACTTAATTCACTACGGAATATAGTGTTTTTTGTATATAAGCATATGAATATGCAGGCTAATAGGGGGATTATCATGTTTGAATATATTAGATTGCAAAGAACAATGTGCTATGGAACTTGCCCTGTTTATAGTGTAACAGTAGACAACGAGGGTAATGTAAATTATCATGGAGAAATGTTTGTATATAAAAGTGGAGAGCAGCATTGGAAGATATCAAAGAAAAAAGTAGAACAATTAAATGACTTGATTGAGGATTTTGGGTTTAAGTCTTTCATATATGAGCCAGGGGAGGAGTTCATTACAGACCAACCTTCTTGCATAACAACGGTAAAGTATTCTGGTGAAGAAACTAAAGAAATTGACCACTATTATGGACATATTATGATAGATGATAGTTTGGCAGCCTTTGAAAAGAAAATAGATAGAATAATAGGAATTAAAAAATATGTAAATCCAAGGTTATACATATATCAGGTTGAAGAAAAGAATTCAGAGCCATTAATTAGATTTATAGTTATTTCTGCTTCAGAAAAAGAAGCAATATATATGGTAGAAAAAGAATGTGACAGACAAGAAGTATTAGAATGGCAAGTGCGGAAGATTGGTATTGCTACGGATGACTATTATGGACCTGCCATACTGATGAAAAATATTTAACTACTAAATGGTAAAATAAGAATAAAGTTTGCTATAATAAGCAGAAAAGGACAAATGCCAAGGTGTGTTAACACCCTGACGCTTGGAACCTTTTTCAAAATAGGGCTATTAGGATTTTTTAGAACGCTTTGGAGGATTAACGGTCTTCCAAGGCATTTTTTCTTATTTTTTATAGCAATCAAGAAAAGTACAGAAAGAATGCCTAGACCTCGCCCCTTATCCCTCGAAACTTTCCCCAACTTATAAGAGTTTAAACTAAAGAGATAGTTCTATCCCTAGAACAATTTCTAAATTAGACTACAACATTTTTAGTAAAGCCTGCAAGGGGAACAATCCTATAACCTATTGAATTAATATTAAGTGTCATTAGTATTTGAGGTGTCGCGCGGTGCGGATTTTAGCCTTTTTATATAGCCATATAGCATTTTGATAATCTCAATTAACCTTTTATCTAGGGCATCATATTGTGTACTATTTATATAACCATTTTGATATGCAGTAATGAGATGGCTCCTGCATTCTCCCGCACTTCCTAATGCAATATTTGCGTGAACTATTTCTTTTTTTATAAACAACTGTGTATTTCCTTCTGCAAGATTTGCCCCTATACTCCTAACAGCCCGTACTAACTGGTCTGTAAGCCTATATTGCTCACAACTTGGAAATCCTTTAACCAATTCCCTTATATCCTGCTCAAGAACATTCGCCTTCTGCCATACTTTTAGGCTTTTAAAATCTTTTATATATAAATTTTCACTCATAGAATTCATCCTTTCAAATTGATTTTTAACATCATACGGATTATTAAGGAGAAGTCAAATTCTGATAGAAGAATTTTTGCTAAGTAATTACTGAAGGTTAAAAGGGTTAAGGAGACATATAATGCATAATTAATCCTTAGCCCTTTCACCTTAGAACTAAAATCCTAACATGGTTTTTGTCGCTTAAAAAATATATTTAAGCATTGTAATATCAAGGATTTTTGGGGATTTACTAAATACATAATTATATATGGAAGGGTAAAGAGGATAGGGGGGAAGGATTTAGGGAAAAGTGAAAAAAACACTTGAAAATGTATTTGATGATTTAATATAAAATAATCGCCTATTAATAAAAAGGTATTTTACTAAATCAGAATTGAATACCTCCGTTACAATATATTTGTATGCTTACCTAATTTGATAGGTAAGCAATTTTTTTGCAAAAATACTTGAAATTATAAAAAGTAATTAAATATAAAGAACTATAACGAACCTAAAATATATATTGAAGAATGGAGGAATTTGTATGAACAATAGGATTTTATTAGGTTTAGACAATGGTAACAAATGCATAAAAACAAGTGAAGGTTACATCAGTGAGGCGGGATTCATAAAATCTAATAATGAACCAATCTCAACAAGCAACTTGTTAATTTATGAAGGTAAGTTTTACAGTATCGGGAGTAGCAGATTAAGTGTTCAAATGGATAAGACAGTCAATCAGGATGCTTTCATCTTGTCTTTGCCAGCAATAGCAGATGTGATAAATAAAGTAGGAGTAGAAGGTGATGTGGATGTAATCCTGGGAGTAGGGCTCCCGATAGTCAATTATGGAACTCTTAAGAAAAAGTTTCGGGAATATTTTTTAAGGCGGGATATAAAGTTTAATTTTAACAAAAAGGATTATGCAATCAATATAGTTGACTGCCGTACTTATCCTCAAGGGTATTCCGCACTGATAACGGTGTTTAACAGTTACAGAAATCTTCTATGCAATGTTATTGATATTGGTGGATATACAATTGATTTCTTTAAGGTGGAGAATGGAATAATTGATGTTTCATCCTGTTACTCACTTCCCAATGGAATCATTACATTAATTGCTAATATACAGCAGGAACTTTTAAAAACAAATATCAGACTTACGGAAACTCAGATACAGGAGATTATCACAGGAAAAGAACCCGTTCTTTTCGAGGCGGATATTAAGGAAGTGATTAAAGTGATGTCAGAAGAATATGTAGAAAATTTATTAGCGAAAATCCAGGAATATGGATTTGAGTTTCGCAATCCTACTATTTTCACAGGAGGAGGGAGTATGACGCTTAAAACATATATTGAAGAATCTAGTAAAATAAAATATGTAGATTTTCTTGACCAGTTTGCAAATGCTAAGGGCTATAAGATTTTGCTGGAGCAGGAACTAAGAAGGTGATTTTATGGCTGTAAAAAGGATTAATCTATCTTTTTCATTAGATAGGAAAGATGATTTAGAAGTATTTAACATACTATCAAAGCAGAAATATAAAACAGATTATGTAATTAAGGCAGTGTTAAGTTTTACAGGAAAAGGGGATAAGGATTTAGGCAAGGAAGCAATAAAACAGGCTGTAAAGGAGGCAATAGCAGAGTGTGGAGGAATTACCATAGAAAACAAGGGAAAAGAGAATGATAGTTGCATACAACATGAATTGCCTGACGATATATTTGATATGTTTGATAATCTATAGCCTTTAACCTTTATAAGCAGTGAAGTTCCAGACTTCCTGCTTTTTTTTAGATAACATATATGTAATAAATAGGTAATAGGTTACAAATATCCTTAGGTTGTTTTTACTCTTTTCTCCTCACCCCTTATCTCCTATGTCCTAACAGGAGGTTCCCAAATGAACTGGAATAAAAAGTTAGGTACTACAAGGAACTAAGACATTAAAAGTAATGAAATAAAGTGGTATACTCTTTACAAATAACATCCAATATGCTATTTTTAATTTAGGCATTTTAGGAAGTAGTTAGTAAATTAGGTATAACAGGAGAAGTAATTGCTTTACTGCAATTTATTTCTCCTGTTATACTTTTGTATAAAAAGATTTTGTATTTTGATAGAATATCAAGGGGAAGATTAAAACCCGATTTTAGAATCGGTATCCTTATAAGAAGATAAGTAAGAATAAATTATTAGAAATTAACCATTTTATATCAGAAACGGAGCAAATGTGTAGGTTTTGGATAGGTAATAGGTTTAGAAGCGGTTTTGGGGGAATAAGGGGTAAAAAAGTGATTCTAAAATTGAAACAGAGCAGGAGTATGGGGATTATAGGTTAAAGGGGATAGGAGGCTTGAGGTTAGAAGTGTATAGTATATTATAATTAATAATAGTATCAATTTTTCTTACTCATAAAATCTTATCAAAATCTATATAAAAGACTCTATTAATAACTTAGGTTGTACAATATAATAGTAAATATATAATCTTGGAAAAATGTAGCGAAATGGCACATGTAACCTTTATGAGGTGGAGATATATGAAAATCAAAAGCAAAACAATTATTATAGCAGTATTTTTAATAATACCTTTAATACTGTTTTTATCAAGTTATATGGGTTTCCGCAGTCAAAAAATCAATAATGAGCACTTAGAAAGTTTCAAAAATAACCTTATGGCAACTATCCAGCAAAAATCACATTTTGATATGAAAAATATAACTCCTTTTGAATGGGACAGAATGTATATTATACGACCTTATACCAGCAGAACAGAAATGCATGAAAAAGTAGGAACAAAATGGACCACTGCCGATACATATATTGGTTATCTGATATTTGATAAAACATGGCTCGGGGAGCATCCACTGGATGATGACATATTTCAAAAATTAGTTTTTGTGAAAGATAATAAAGTAGTTTTGGATGTTACTCTCAATAGGGGTGATGCTGATTTTACACAAATTAGTAGTCCTGTTATAAATGATAATGCTTTATTTGACATTGATAAAATAGATGGAAGAAATATTATTAAAATAAGTAAGCAATAGAGAATACAATGCTTTCGTAAAAAAGAGTATGTTTGGAGTGAATAAGGTATGAAAAAAGAAAAATCAACAAAGATGATTACTATATTTACTGTTATATGTGCTTTAGTAGCATTTATCAGTTTATTTTCCAGTTATCTGCTGTCATTATATTTATCTCATAAATTCAATATAGATACAAGAGATGCTGGTTCAATAGGAATTATAGGCGGTGCAGATGGACCAACAGCAGTTTATTTGTCAGGTCAGTCTTCTTCGCACTTGTTTACTGCAATCTTTGCATTGCTAACAATATTGGGATTCATATATCTAGTTGTTATCAAATATAAGAAAAATCATAATTAATCCAGAATCAGTTATTTATCAGGAGCAAAGATGTAACAACAGGTTTGTTTGTACAGAAAAGATAATATAACATATTATATAAAAAGGCTTTCCAGTCAAAACTGAAAAGCCATAAGATTATTAATCAGATAACCATTTATCCAGATATTTTATCATCTCACTTACATCTGGATAATGCTGTGAGAACCTTTCAGGTGCCAATTCGGGCACTCTATCTGACAATTTATTCAGCAATTCCTTTAATTCATTCAGTAAATCTATCCCGTCGTTGTAGTTATAATGGTAAACAGTTTCAAGGATGTCAAGGTAATATTCGGCATCCTGATATTCCCTTGAGTCTTTACCAAAGTTCTTGTCTATTGCAGAAAGTATATTCTTAATTTCTTGTTTTAAATTCTTGGCTTTCATACAACCACGTCCTTTCATTTGATTTTAAACAGGATACAGAATTATGGTTTTGAAAGTCAAGTTTTTTTTGATTAAAAAATTTTTAAGATTACGGCTCATTAAAAAGGAATACTGACATCGTCATATATAGGGGTGAAGTTGCCATCATCCAGTACAGCGGTGATAGGGGCTATACCAGTTGAAGAATGGTAACTTTCATTTTTAGGGATATAATCACATACATCAAAATCTTTATTTTTTATTATATTGCCTACAATAGCAGCAATCTGTTTTTTGGAACATTCGTTGTCTATTTTCTTAATTAAATCTAAATCAAATCTCTTTTTCAGATGAAACAGTTGTGCTTTAGAAATGTTGATTAGGTTTTCTCCTGCATTTCTTTCTTCTTGAGCATTGCCTGCGTTAATATTGCTATTTTCTTTTATGGCAGTTTCTGTTTCATCAGTATCCTGCATGTCATGATAATCCTTTGTAGAAAGGTTAAAGAGAATTTTTATTTCTTCTTCTCTAAAGCAACATAATTTTTTTAATACTGCAAGTTGCTGATATGTCATATCCTTTAAATCTATATGCTTAACAATTGCTTCAGCAAAATTAGTCATCTGGTTTATATCTCTTGGGTCAATACATATAATTTCATTTTCAGTGTACAGGCCTGTTTTTAATAGAGTGTTTAAATCTTCATTACTTGCAGGGGTAAAAGAATAGGCTTGTTTTTCCCATAGACTAATTAAAAGCCTTAGCATGTTATCATCACGCAGTTTAACGGAACAATCGGTAATATCTTTTCCTAATTCTTTAAAGGTACTTATAATTCTAATATTCCTGAAACCAAACTGCCAAAGGCGGTAGGCGGCTGCAATGCTTTTGCTTTGTCCAACCTTATGGTCATCATTATCAAAGAATAAGTTAATAACCACATCTTTGCCGAAATATTTATCAATTAAGTATATATGGAAGTCGGTTAAATTTGCTTGCCCTGGAGAAACGGCGTCATATCCCATGCAGGAAAGTTTTATTGCATCTGCAATGCCTTCTGTAATCCATAATGCATTAATGCATTTATTCTTCAGTTCGTAAAGGTTAAAAAGGAAGTTTCCAGGTTTAAACGGAACAAAATTTCTAAAAGCCGTTCCGTTTTTATTTGCTGTCAAGTTATCCTGATAATCGGTCACGTTAAGGTATTTGTACTGTTTTGGAGCATTTAAATCTGTTTGTCGGCACTGGTACCCGACAACTATGCCAGTTTCATGGTCTTGAACGGGAAACAGGACTCTGTCATTCAGCATAAAGAAATCACTGTAGTAGAGTTGCTTCTGGCTAGCCTTATCAAAATAGATAAGTCCATATCTCAAAGCAGTATCTATGTCTATATTATATTTCTTACTCATGAAATCAGAGAGTTTATCGACAGAATTTAATTTATCTGCATTTTGAGTAAAGTCATTAATCAGTTTACTGTTTTTAGCATCCTGAATTGCTTTATCATAATCAGTAATCCCATTGTCAATTATATTCTGGGCTTTATGATGCCTGATGGTCATTTCAAGGTCCAGTGCTTCCAGTATAAAACCGGGCTTGTTTGTAGAGTTGGAAGGAGAAACCTTGAAGGAAGGCTTTATTTGTTGTTCTTCTCCTTGGCATTGGCGGCCTTGCGATTCTGCTGTATAAGAAAAATATCTTTCAGGAAGCAGCCAGATATTACAGTAATCTGTATATCTAAGGCTATTTGTTTTATGATAGCGTTCCAGTATTTTATCTTTTAACTTCTGCTCAAAATCAGCGATTGAGTTGAATCCTAGATTCAGCCCAGCAAAGTTGTTTGCAGCAAAAATTTTTGCTTCGTTGAGGCTGTTCCTACCTGAGAAATTTTGCATATACATGATAAATTCAAGGTATGTACCGCTTTTACCGCAGGCGTTGCAGTGAAAGTTCCGTTTGTTGTCATTAAGAGAAAGAGAGGTAGGGTTATCTGCTCCAGAATGGAATGGGCAGACAAAACGCCCTTTGTTATATTTCCCTTTAAGCCTGTAAAAATCCTTTAACTTTGCAGCAGTGAGAGACTGCTGGATTAGAGGTTCAATATCATTAAGGTATTGAAATATTAATACACCAACATCGTGAGATGTCTTTTTGGCAATGATGTTATCTAAACTGCTGTTCATAGGCTATTCCTCCGTTCCGTAATTTTTAATGAACGTATTATAGCCATAAATCAGTGTATTTCAAGAGGAACTTTATTTTGTAACAAAAATGTAACAAAAAAATAAAGCCTAAAAATTTGACAAACTTAAAAATATGGTTAATATGTTATTAATACTTCAAGGTACTTCAGTTCAAGAAAACTTTGCGAAACATTGAGAGACGCCTTGAAGTTAATGAAGTATGAAGTATTAATGAAATATTCTAATCAATTTTAGTTTTGGCTCAATTCTTGTTTTGAACTGAAGTAATGAAGAATGAAAATTAATACTTGAAATGCCTTATATTCAATCCTTAATATGCAATACAAAACAGATTAAGGAGGCATATAAGGCATGGATAATATAAAGGTGCTTAAAGTTGCGGGAGACAGCAATATCAATGCTGTTGTAGATGCAGCATTAGAAGAGATAAAGCAAAACATGGCTGTAAATATCGATTGTATCGGCATGAAGGCCGGCTATCAGACGGTAAAAGTTCTAATTTCATTTACGGAAAGGTTAGTTAAGATGGGCTACAAATTTTATATAAGACCTTTTTATGTAAAGGTGGACACAGTAACCCATGAAAATGATGCTTTCGCTAAGACAGCCATACGCTGGACTTTAATTGCAAAAAAGAAATAATATTAGTTCTTGTACAGCCAATGAAAATATGGTAACGTAAAGGCATATTGCCGAAAGGGGCACACCTTTCTTATACTGCATCTAGAGGTATAAGGGAGTGTGCTTTTTTGTTATAAATGAGGGATAGAAGGTAAAAATAAAGGCACAAACAAATATCTACTAATGACATAGGGGTAGGTGGATGAAAGAATCAGTGTTAGATTCATAAGAATAGGTGTATATTGAAACAAAACTTATTTATCTTGACCTAAGAGCCAACTGACGCTTACATTTAATACTTGAGATAAGGCTACCAGTTCAATATCGGTTATAATTCTTTTCTTCTGTTCGAGTTTTGAAATACTTGCTCTATCCACATAAACTGCTAATGTCTCAAGTTTTACTGATAGTTCCTGCTGCGTCATATTATTTTTTAACCTTGCAATTTTAACTCTAGAGCCTGCAATATTGCGTTCTTCGGAATCTAATATTAATTTCATCAAACATACCACCTTTTGTTCTTTATTGGAACACTTGTATTTTATCCGAAGTTGTGCAATAATATGTTCTAATAAAGAACAAACTTATAAATTAGGGGGCTAATTGTAATGCATAAGGAAAGATATGGAACTGAGGAGATAATTCAAATTGTTTTGAATCATGAAAATAAGATTCAGTACAGCAGCATTAATAATGGAGAAGCCTATAATCACCTTAAAAAATTGCATATTTTTGATAGGTTATCTGAAAGTTCATATGTTCAATTTAGTTATGGCAAGCGTTGGGTGACCATTAATAAAATTATTATTGCCAACCAAAAGTATTATGTAATTACCATTGATTCAAATAACTATAAATGCAGTAAGTTATTAATAGATTCAGTTACAGGATTATACAATAGAAACTATTGGCAACAGATTAACGATGGTTCAATATATCATCATCTTTATAGCAAAAAAGATTTCTCCCTAATATTCATAGATATAGATAATTTAAAAGAAATTAATGACACTTTTGGTCATTTAGTAGGTGATAAGGCAATTGAAATAGTAGGACAGGCGATTAAAAACAGTATAAGAAAAGAGGATTTAGGTATAAGGTATGGGGGCGACGAATTTATTATTTTGCTTTTTAATCAGCATAAAAAGGCAGCGAAAAGAGTAACAGAGAGAGTTAGGAGAGAGATTCGTAAACTAGCAGTAGAACAAGGGATGAATATTCAAATCAGTGCGGGAATAGCCTGTACTGATTGTTTAGTAGATTTGGAGGATATGATAAAAATGGCAGATAAAAATTTATATAGAGAAAAGGAAAAGAAGAAAGAACAAAAAGGACAGAATAATGAAGTTAATAATTTAGCAAAGGAAATTAGAGAAATAAGAGATGAACTAAACAGAAAAATTGATGGAAAGAGCAAAATATTTACTAGTACAGAGATATTAGAACTAAGTCAGAAGTTAGATAAACTTATTGTAAATTATTTGGGAAAGAAGTAATATGTTTTATTTATCTTATCTTTTTTGTGGTATGAAAATCCATCAAAACCCCTGTAACTTAAGCCTTTACCCTAACTCCACTAATATACATAATTATAGGGTTAAGGTTTTAAGGATAAAGGGCTAAGGATATAAAAAAATAAACTTGACAAGGATACCCAATTATATATAAGGTATGCCCATCTAATAGTGGTTTCAACAAGCATCCTTTTCTTGAAAAACTGTCTACTTTTTTAGTAGACAGTTTTTTGATGCCAAATTTAAGCATAAATAGTGTCAGTTATTAAGAAAAGGGAAAAAGTTTTTTAAAAAATATATAAAAATAGGACTAAAGACCTATGAAAAATCCATTCTGCCTATTTTTCATGTGTTATGCTCAAAAATAGAAGGGGAGAAAAACGAGATATGGATTATTAAAGAAGTTTTTTAAAATCTTGCAAATCACCTTACTTTTTAAAAACATGTGTTATGTTCAATAAAAGAGGGTCGGAAAAGGAGATGATTCTATGGTAAGGATTAGGGCACCAAGTACCAAAGAAGTAAAAGAGGCATTTTGCCGAATGCCCCTTTTACAGTGGAAATTTATAAAAATAAATTTATTAATAAGTATTATATCAAAAAGCAAGGGAGAAATGAAATATGAAAAAAATAATTAATCGTAAAGTTTATAATACAGAAACGGCGGAATTATTGGGCAAATACTGGAATGGTCTTGGCAATGATGACTTTAATTATTTGCATGAAGAATTATATATAACCAAAAAAGGTAATATGTTTCTGTGTTATTCAGGTGGTGCCTTATCAAAGTATGGGGAGTCAGGTTATGGATGTGGATGGGGGACCGAAGGTATTATTCCTTTAGAACCAGAGGAAGCATATGAATGGCTTGAAAAAAATGATTGCAATGAAGTAATTGAGAAGTATTTTGCAGATAAATTAGAAGAAGCATAATAAATTTACTGTAAAAGTGGATTGAGAGCATTTTGTGGGAATGGCTGGGTGCTCCGTTATATAGACGAATTTCGGGGCACTTCCAGCATGATAAAAAATGGAAATATGATTTCAATATTAAAAATAAGAGGAGAGATGTATTATGAGACAATTAGAAATGGTAATTAGTGCTGAAAATAAAAAGACAGTTAAGGATAGAACAAGTAAAAGACTAATCAGAGTCAATTATCTCCTATCTGAAGATGGCAGGGAGGCGGAATTGTATAGTGTTGTTAGCAAAGGTATGCTCCAAAGTATTCAAGTTGAAGCAGAGCATGATGAAATTGCATATTTGGAAGAATGTAAATATGATAAAGACTGCTATAATATAGGGTTTTACTGCATTAAAGAATTTATGAATTCAATGGGTGAATTCGAAGTTACCGGCATACCAACAGAATACTACGATTATGATGAAGAATGTAGATGCTGTACAGGGAATCTAGTCATTAAGTTCTTTAGTAAACCCATGACATTTGAAGAATTATTATCATGGGAAAGAAATAGACAAACAAGACTAAAGCAAGACGAAGGAAATATATTGCAAGATTATTGTTTGAAGAAGTTTGAATGGAACAAAGAAATGATAATTTGGACAAAAGAATATGGAAGCAATAGTTTAAAGAACCTTTCCAATACAACAAGTCAAGCAGATATTTTATATATATACGAAAGGGCTCAGAGGGAACTGCCAGATTTTGAAATTATTCCGAGAGAATGGTTTGAGTATAAGGTCCTTAATACAGGAGCAATTAACATACCAAACATTGATGTAATCGAAGCAGAAATTCAGGAGTATAGAAAGCAAGGATATGATGCATCAATTAAGAACTTAATAAATGATGAAGAAGATAAGCCGATTTCTGTAATATTTATTGAAAACTATCTAGGGAAAAACACACTGATGAAGCGTATAGATGAATTAATTTAAAATATAGTAAAGAAAATAAAAGACCCTAGTAAAAGAAAAGCAGAAGGCAGCATTAGGTAAAATGCACCTTCTGCAAACAAAATATGTACTGAATAAAACATCTATAACAAATTATTTATTGCTAATAATTGATAAGTAGTCCAAATAAAAGCACACTCCTTAAGAGATGTGATTTTATTATAACAGATTAATGGTCGATAAAATGCCGTAATTCTGTTGAGGATTATAAAGATATGTCGTAAAATGGAATTAACAGTATTTGGACAAAGGGTGATATCTGTGAAAAAAGAATCTAGAGATGTAAAGAAAATAACAAATGTAGAAGATATAATAGAAGCCCATAAAAGAGCGATAAAATTGGTACCTGTAAATTGGAAGGGCAGAGAATTAAAAATACCTGTTTATTATAGCATGAATGCTGCAATCGCTTATGAAAAGGCCTTTGAAGAAACAGAAAGTTATAGAAAATCATTCTGCACAATGGTTTTGAAGATAATCAACAATAATAAAAAAGTTATTTACCAAGAAGATGACTTCCCTATTCTTGGTTTAGACGACATAGAGGGTTTATCAGATAATGACTTGCAAAAAGTAGGAGAAGAAATAATAAATAGTTCAAACTATTTAAAAGGATTTGCCGAAGAAGTACCTGAGGAAACAGATGACTTCTTCCAAAAATTCTATTTGATACATAAAAAAGAAACAGAAAAGTATAGAGAACATATAAAAAAAGTAGCAGAGCAATTAAAGCCTAAATTAGATTTTGCTGACTACTATAAAAACTTACTGCCAGGCATAGAGTTAGTATCAAAACTAAGTAGAATAACAGAAACAGTAAGACCTCCTTTGGTTGATATAGCAATATATCAAAACATTATAGGCAATTCTGCGTTGACGGAATTGGCGGCTACTGCAAGTAAGATGGGGAATATGATAGGTACATATATGGAAGTTATTAACCCGATACAAAGGAGTATAAATAAATCGATAATAGAAATGCAGTCTGTATTAGTGCCAACAACGAGTATTATTAATGAAACAATTAAAAACTATTATTCTGAAATAAATGCAATAAGGGATATATTGCAGCCAATCAACATGGAATATGTTAAAACGGCATTAGAAAGTCAAGAAGCACTTAGAAATGTCATGAATAGTGGCATTCAGAGCCATATGCAAGCATTTGGAGCAGAATTAAACAAAATACTTAACTTCACACATCATGACAAGTTATTTAATTTTGCAAATGTGCAGCAGGATATCATTGGCAATATAAGGCCGTTTTTATTGGAGACACAGCAAATTCTGTTTGCAAGAAAAAATATTAGCGATAATTTAAATAAAAAGGCAAAAACCATGCTCCAATTTGGATGGTGGTTTATTAGTTCCCTTCCCATAGAAATAATTAACTATATCTATAAAAATAAAGAAACTCTAAAGCAGAAAGATGTAGATAAAATAATATCTGACTATTATAAATCTGGTGAATACAAAGAACTTGAAGAGATAATAAACGAATGGAATGAATTAGAGTATTTTAATAAGTGGGAAAAGAAGGTTAATGATGCTTTCTATGCTCATAAATTAGAAATGTATTCTCTATCAGTTCCAGTATGGGCGCTAATGATTGAAGGTATCATTCGGGACTTTATGAGGGGAAATTATGATGTAACGGCATTTAAATTTGGTATCTTGTATGACAATTTTAAAGAGAAAGCAAAGGAACTAGATGGATTTATTGTTAGTTATGCTTTTAATTGTATGGATTCATTCTATGTCAGATTTAATCCCGAAAAACCAGATGGGGTACATGATTTTAGCAGGCACAAAATATTTCATGGACAGGCTGTTAACTATGACACTGAAATAAATTCATTAAAATTGATGCTGTATTTAGATGAACTATTTTATATGGCATTGTCTTTGAAAAATTCTATTATTGCATAATAAAGGACTAATTATACATGCCTTTGGCATGTTTCTTTATATGCAGTATTGCACCCTATATAAGATGTAATATGCAAAGGAAAACCTAAAAAGATATAGAATATTAAAGTATAGATGATATAATTTGGTATGTAGATATTAATGCTGAATTTAATATACCCAAATTGGGAAATTCATAGGAGTGATAGATTTGATTAATTTTCAAGATAAAATTAACTTTATATGGAGTATAGCAGAACTTTTAAGAGGTCCTTATAAAAAAGAACAGTACGGGGATGTAGTCTTACCTATGGCCGTACTAAGGAGGTTTGACTGCGTTCTTGCAGCCACTAAAGAGGAAGTACTTAAAAAGTATGAAGCATTAAAGAAGTCGGGGCTGCAAAACGTAGACCCTGTTTTAAATAGGATTTCAAATCAGGAATTCAATAATACCA
Organism: Clostridium homopropionicum DSM 5847; assembly: GCF_001263795.1. Classification (GTDB taxonomy): domain Bacteria; phylum Bacillota; class Clostridia; order Clostridiales; family Clostridiaceae; genus Clostridium_H; species Clostridium_H homopropionicum. Next base: position 39,913 of record NZ_LHUR01000023.1, on the reverse strand, counting down.
GCAAATATGATTTTGAAAAGTTATTAGCAGAGCCAGATAATATCTCAAATAATTTAAGGAATTATATCAATGGCTTTTCCAAGAATGCTAGGGAAATCATAGAGTATTTTGATTTTGATAAGCAGATTACAAAACTTAATGATAATGACCTGCTTTATCTTGTGATATCTGAATTTAATAAAATAGATTTGCATCCCGATGTAGTAAGCAACACAGAAATGGGGTACATATTTGAAGAACTGATAAGAAGATTTTCTGAACATGGAGAGGCAGGAGACCACTACACCCCTCGTGAGGTTATAAGGCTCATGGTAAATATTCTCCTAAACGAAGATAATGAGGAACTGACTCAGCCAGGACTTGTTACAACTGTCTACGACTGCTGTGCAGGGACAGGAGGCATGCTTTCAGTTACAGAGCAGCATTTGAAAGAATTAAATCCTGGAATACAAGTAGAATTGTTTGGTCAGGAGATAAATCCCCAATCCTTTAGTATCTGCAAATCCGACATGCTTATAAAAGGACAAAATGCAGATAACATCATCTTAGGAGACAGTTTTACGGAGGATGGACACAGGGGTACAACTTTTAGGTACATGCTTACGAATCCGCCCTTTGGCGTGGAATGGAAAAAAGCAGAGAAGTTTATTCGTGAAGAATATGAGAAAGACGGGTTTGATGGTAGATTTGGTGCGGGTCTTCCCAGAATATCTGATGGTTCTCTTTTATTTTTACAGCACCTAATGTCTAAAATGAGGCAAGATGAAAAAGGCAGCCGTATTGCCATTATCTTTAACGGTTCACCATTATTTACAGGGGATGCAGGTTCAGGAGAATCGGAAATCAGACGCTGGATAATTGAAAATGATATGCTGGAAGGGATTATTGCACTGCCCGACCAGTTATTTTATAACACCGGCATTTCTACTTATATTTGGATAGTAACCAACCGTAAGAACAATGACCTAATGAAAGGTCCTGTAAGGACAGGGAAAATACAATTGGTCAATGCAGTAGACTTCTATCAGAAGATGAGGAAGAGTCTTGGAAATAAAAGAAATGAAATCAGTGAGGAACAGATAAAAGAAATTACGAGGATATATGGGGATTTTAAAGAAAACGAATACTGCAAGATTTTTGATAATGAAGATTTTGGTTATCAAAAAATAGTAGTGGAGAGACCCTTAAGGCTTAACTTCCAAGTAACTGAAGAGAGGATTAATAATTTATACAATGAAACGGCTTTTAAGAAACTTGCTGAATCCAGGAAGAAAGGCCAAGCAGGGCTTAAAGAAATAGAGGAAGGCAAGAAAACTCAAAGGCAAATAATAGACACCTTACAAACAATGGATGCTAATGTTCTTTATAAAAATAGGGATACCTTTACCAAGGTACTTAAAAAGACTTTTAAAGCAGCAAATATTAATTTGAACATCCCTCTATTAAAGGCTATATTATCTGCCTTATCTGAAAAGGATGAAACAGCAGACATTTGTGTAGACAATAAGGGTAATCCAGAACCAGATTCAGACTTAAGAGATACTGAGAATGTACCGTTGAAAGAGGATATTCATGAATACTTTGAACGGGAAGTAAAACCTCATGTTCCTGATGCCTGGATAGACGAAAGTAAGACTAAAGTTGGATATGAGATACCGTTTACAAGGCACTTTTATAAATATGAGCCTCTAAGACCTTCCGAAGAGATAGCAAAGGAGATTAAGGAACTTGAGGAGAGTATTCAGGAAAGGTTGAGGAAGGTGATGGGGGATGAGTAAGTATAGGAGATATGAGAGGTATAAGGATTCAGGAGTTGAGTGGATAGGGGAGATACCTGAGCATTGGGAGGTTAAAAAATTAAAGCATATATCTAACATTACAATGGGTCAATCTCCCAAATCAGAAGAGTGTAGTCTTGATGAAATAGGATTGCCATTTTTACAAGGAAATGCAGAATTTACTAGTTTGCATCCGATACCTAAAATGTATTGTAATACTGCTAATAAATTTTCAAAAATCAATGATATACTTCTTTCTGTAAGGGCTCCTGTTGGAGCAATGAATATATCTGATAGAGTATATGGCATAGGAAGAGGACTTTGTGCAGTTACGGCAAATAAAGTTCAAGTAAGGTATTTATGGTATAGCATGAATGTTAGCCTAGAAGAACTTTTTATTAAATCTAAAGGTAGTACATTCGAAGCAGTTACAGTTACAGATGTTAATAATTTACTATCAATTTTACCTCCTAAAAAGGAACAAATCGCCATTGCCAATTTCCTTGACCAAAAAACCACTGAAATAGATGGTTTAATTGCTGATAAGGAAAAATTAATTGAACTATTACAGGAAAAGAGACAAGCGATTATAAGTGAAGCCGTTACAAAAGGACTTAATCCGAATGTTAGGATGAAGGATTCGGGGATTGAGTGGATAGGGGAGATACCAGAGCATTGGAGACTTTCAAAAATAAAGTATGAATCATTAATTAATAATAGAACATTAAGTGAAAGTACAGATGATGATTATGAAATAGACTATATTGATATAAGTAGTGTAACATCAATAGGTAAAATTGATGGAATTCAAAGTCTAATTTTTAAAGGTGCACCTAGTAGAGCCAGAAGGATTTTATCTAAAGGGGATACCATAGTATCTACGGTTCGAACATATTTGAAAGCAATAGCCTTTATTGAAAATGCTCAATCAAATTTAATATGTTCTACAGGATTTGCAGTTTTAACTCCATTATCAAAAGTTGTTCCAAAATACTTGTTTTATCTAATGAGGTCAGAAAAGTATATTAATGAGATTGTTTGTAGGTCAGTGGGAGTTAGTTATCCAGCAGTTAATGCTTCTGATATTGGTGCTTTGGAGTGTGCTTTACCAGATAGAGATGAGCAAATGTACATAGTAGAGTATCTTGATAATTGCATTACTCAAATTAACGAATTGGTAAATGATATAGAAGCACAAATCAATAAACTCAAAGAATATCGCCAATCCCTTATCTCTGAAGCGGTAACAGGTAAAATTGATGTAAGGAATTATGCAGTAGGTTAATTTAAAAAACTAAAGGGGGGTCTTAAATGGCTAAAACTCCAGTGGAACTTACAGAAAAGGGCTTTGAAGAATATGTTGAAGAACATCTTTTAAAATCTGGATATGTGAAGGGTAATCCTAACAACTATAACAAAGAGTTTGCTCTTGACACAAAAATCCTATTTGACTTCTTAGAGGATACTCAGCCCAAGAAAATGGAGCGATTGAAAGAAATCTATAAAGACCAGTATCAATTTAAGGTGTTAAACCGATTAAATCGGGAACTTAATAATCGTGGCATGATTGATGTATTAAGGCATGGGATTAAAGACTATGGGGTATACTTAGACCTTGCTTATTTTCAGCCTGCCAGCAAATTAAATGAGAAAACAGTTAAACTTTACGAAAAGAATCGCATATCTGTTACTAGACAAGTACGCTACAGCACTAAAAACGAAAACAGCATTGATATGCTCATCTGTATCAATGGACTTCCAGTTATTGTACTTGAACTTAAAAATCCTTTCACTGGTCAAACTTATGAAGATGCAATAATTCAATTTAAGAAAGATAGAAGCCCCAATGAACTATTATTCCAGTTTAAGAAAAGAGCCATTGTATTCTTTGCAGTAGATACCGTGGAAGTCTATATGGCTACAAGGCTTTCTTGGGAAAAGACTTTCTTCTTACCCTTTAATAAAGGCTGTGATGGAGGAAAGGGAAATCCTGATAATTCTGATGGACTTAAAACTGCCTACCTTTGGGAAGAGATACTCCAAAAGGATAGCCTGATGGATATACTAAAGAAGTTTGTATTTATAGAGACCCAAGAAAAGAAAGATATAGATGGTAATATATATACCTCAGAAACTATCATATTTCCAAGATATCACCAATTGGATGCAGTAAGAAAAATGGAAGCCGATGCAAAGGAAAAGAGGGTAGGAACAAATTATCTTGTACAGCACAGTGCAGGTTCAGGAAAAACCTACTCTATTTCTTGGCTTGCCCATAGACTTGCTAACCTTCATGATGATGAGGATAATCCTGTATTTGATTCTGTGATTGTTATTACCGACAGAAGGGTTTTGGACAGGCAGTTGCAGGACAGCATTTATCAATTAGAGCATAAACATGGGGTTGTTGAAAAAATAGATAAAGACTCCAATCAATTGGCTGATGCTATTAAGGGTGGGACAAGAATTATTATTTCTACCCTGCAAAAATTCCCATTTATTATTGAAAAGGTTGGGGAATTAGAAAATCATAAATATGCAGTAATTATAGATGAAGCCCATTCCAGCAGTGCAGGAGAGAATATGGCTTCTCTAAGGGAAGTGCTATCAGTAAGCAGTCTTGAAGAAGCAGCAAAACTGGATGAAGAATTAGAAGGCAAAGAGTACGACCCAGATGAAGAGATATTAAAAGTCATAAAGAAAAGAGGAAAACAGCCCAATATCAGTTTCTTTGCCTTTACGGCAACACCTAAAGCAAAGACTCTTGAGATGTTTGGAACCATAGGTGAAGATGGACTACCCCATCCCTTCCATTTATATTCTATGAGACAGGCAATTGAAGAAGGATTCATACTAGATGTACTTCAAAACTATGTTACATATGAAACCTACTTTAAACTGGCAAAGAAAATAGAAGATGACCCTGCTTTTGACAAGGCTAAGGCCACAAAAGCACTTACAAGATATGTTAGTCTTCATCCCCATAACATTGCTCAAAAGACTGAAATCATGGTAGAACACTTTAGAAACGTAACTAGACATAAAATAGGGGGAAGAGCCAAGGCAATGGTTGTGACCAGTTCTAGGCTTCATGCTGTACGCTATAAGCATGCTTTTGATGAATATATCAAAAAGAAAGGCTACAGAGATATGAAAACCTTAGTAGCCTTTTCAGGAACCGTAAAGGATGATGAAGTAGATTATACTGAAAGTGGTATGAACAAATTTAAGGAGTCTGAACTTCCAGACCGCTTTGCCACTGATGAATATCAAGTGCTGTTAGTTGCGGAAAAGTATCAGACAGGCTTTGACCAGCCCCTTTTACATACTATGTATGTAGACAAAAAGTTGTCGGGAGTTAAAGCAGTACAGACTTTATCAAGGCTTAACAGAACCTGCGGGGGAAAAGATGATACCTTTATCCTTGACTTTGTAAATAAGGCAGAGGATATTCAAGAAGCCTTCAAACCCTACTATCAGGCAACTATCGTAGAAGAAGTGACAGAGCCCAATCTTCTTTATGATATTGAAACTATGCTAAATGCATCTAGCGTGTATTTAAAAGAAGAATTGGATAGGTTTATTCATATATACTTTAAGCCAAAGGATAAAAAGACTTCTGGAGACAGGGCAATATTAAACCATTTGATAGATATAGCCGTAGAAAGGTTTAAAAAGTTGGATGAACAGCATAAAGAGGATTTTAGTAGTCAAGCAACGAAATTCATAAGACTTTATTCCTTCATCCTTCAAATCACGCCTTTTGAAGATGTGGAACTCCATAAGTTATATGTATACTTAACATATCTACTTAAAAAACTGCCAAAGGAAAAAGGTTCTACTATTCACCTAGCAGATGAAATTGCTTTGGAGTATTATGCTGCAAAAAAGACATTTGAAGGGAGTATTTCTCTAACTTCTGATGATGAAAATGTACCAGTTACACCTGTAAAATTTGCAGGAACAGGAGTAAAAGAAGAACAGGAAGATTATCTTTCAAGTATTATTCAGCGACTTAATAATCGGTTTGGAACGGATTTTACAAAAGCCGACCAGTTATCTGTGGAGCAGATTAAAGAGGATTTTGCCGCTGATGAGGATTTGGTTCAAAAGGCTAAAACAAATACTATTGATGATTTTAGGTTTGCTTTTGAGAAAGTTTTTATCAATAAAGTTATTGATAGGATGGACCAGAACCAATCCTTCTTTACCCGTGTTTTGGATGATGAGCAGTTCAAAAATGCTCTTATGGAGTATATGCTGGTTGAAACTTATGAGAAGTTAAACAGCAGGGCGTAGTTAATTATATTGAGGAAAAACCGTACAAAATTACTTTAATAGATAGGGGCGTGGCTATGGAAAGATGTAAAATATCAAAAAAGATTACATATATCGATATTCATAGTTCACGCCTTGAATCTGACATTTTACCGTTACTTAAAAATGAGGTTTTCCATGTTACCTCTGTAGAAAATCTTTGTCAGATATTAAAAGATGGTAAAGTGATTTCAAATGCTGATAAAAAATTTAAGTACTCATACTCACAATCTGAGAATAGTTATGGAAGGAAAAGAGGCTATATTTGTTTATTTGACCTAAGGAATAAAGAAGAAGATATTATTTATGATACTTTGGATAAATATTATTTTTTACATCCAACTCAATTTCAAAACAAAGTTGTTTACTTGATTTTGAAGAAAGAATTATATTGCAATCTCATTGAAAATGGTGCAGCAAGAACTGAAGTAGGTTATAGGGAAGTTTATATACCATATACGGAAGTGTGGTGCCCAGATGAAATTCTTCTTGAAAATATAAAGAAGATTATTATTACTAGAATTTATCAATGAGAGGGGGATTATTATATATAAAAATATAAAAGGTAAAAAAGTATTTATAGAAGAGCAACATCAGTATGTTTTAAAGCATTGGATAGATTATTATAAGAGGGAACTATTTCCGCCAGTGCTTATTACACTGGACCAGCATACAGATACTTTACTAGCATTTAGATATTATTGCTGTGACAAATGTGAAAATACAGGACATACTTATGACTTTGATAAAGCCAATCAAATGGCTATTGATATGCTTCAGGATTCTAATATCGATGATTTATCATTTATAAAGAAATTAAACAATGATGAACATATTGATTTTGCTACGAAAAAAGGTATTATATCGAAGGCTTTTGTTATAAGTTTTGAATGTGTTGATGATAAATACGACCCTGAAAATGATAAAATTTACTATATACCTAAAGACTTTTATAATAAGTATTTGGGAATGGCTCAGGATAATAACTATGAACGAATTCTATCGGATAATTGTATTGAAGATGATGATTTATCTATTTGTCTTAATGAGATTCCTGTAGATTATCACCCAAATTACATATTAGATATTGATTTAGATTTTTTTCGAACCGCCAAGTCTATCAATCCCAATAAGAAAGAAGTCTTTTATCATTTGATTCGTCAGGCTAAAATCATAACAATTGCAACGGAGCCAGACTACATAGAAAAAGGTATCACAGCAGACTATTTATTGAGTAAAATACTTTATCATATAGAAGAAGCCATGAAGTAAATGGTTATTACTAAATATAATAAGGACAAGGATGATAATATATGAATTCTTTTTTTATAGAAAACATTATTAAGGAATTTAATTGGGATATTATCACTAGTATGTACGGCAATTCCCATAGTTCTATTATTGGATTTTTGTCAAGCGAATGGATTAAAAAGTCCTCTGACCATTCTGTGTTGGATGGTGCCCCTTCACCTTTTGTAGGTAAGGGAAGAAAAGGACAAAAGAATGCAGATATCCTATTATGCAAAGGTGATAAACCATTTATAGTAGTTGAGGTTGAAACGTTAGTATCTAAATATTTGGAGAAGATAGATTCAATTGCCTCTTATATTGGGAATACAGAAGATTATGACGGGATTAGTTTTGGACTATTAGTTATGCTTAATTATACAAATGGTGGAAACAAGTATAAGCATAATTGGCATGATGTAAAACAATATGCCATAAGTAAAGATATCCCGATTGCATTTGTTTCTATTGAAAAGACAAGGTAGATTTAGGGGATACTGTTTTAGACCATTTAAAAAGAAGGAATGAGTATTATCCGTGGGAAATCAGCAGCATAGATTATTGGGCTTATGGAAGTGATAGAAAGATAATTGAAGGTAATTTATTTAAAAGATATGAAGCATTTATGTATAAAAAAAACGGGAATAAGGATGTTAAAATACAAATTTTAAATGAAGAAATAGAATTAGTAATAAATAAAATGGGACTAAATAAATTTACAGTTCTGGACTTCTATGATTATATAAAAGATAATGAGAAAGATTTGCTGGAACGATTAGATTCAGCCTTTATGAATACTGAGAGCAAGAAAGGATATTCACCTTTAAATTATATAAGCAACCGTTTAGTACATTATTCAAGACAAAATGATTCATTTTTAAGTCCTCACGTTTCTTATGAAAAAGGTAAAGATAAATGTTTTATGAAGGTTTCTGAAAAAGACAAAGAAAGATTTAAAAGCGATTATATTGCAGTTTTTAAATTAAAGGACTAAATAATTAATAACTAAGGAGAAGGTCTATGGAAAGGTGTCAGTGGTGCGGCAAAGACTCTAGCGGGTATGGCATGGTAGTTTTAACTATAAAAGAAGATGAGCCATCTCAATTGATATGCGAAGATTGCTACAATAGGTATACGGCAGATATGCTTGGAGTCGAAGACTATAAGGATTTTGAAAAAGAAGCAACCTTTAAAGATTGTGATGGTATAGACCACTACTTTCAAGTAGGAAAGAAGATTCATCCAACAGGTATTTGTTGGAAGGCAGTAGAGTTTACAGGAGTAGATAAAATAGGGTATTCCTTTGAGGTACATCAGGATTTTGAAGAAGATTCAAATGATGCCTTGAGAAGGCTTTATAAAAAGATAAGGAAAGGATTATCACAAAAGTTCATAAAAAGAGAAGTATTCCAAGGACATGAACTTATCTCTTTTAAAGACAATCTAGTAGAAGGGCGTATTGAATGGGATGATAGATACGACGATAGAACACCAAAATTTATTATTGATGGACAGGAATATAGCCTAGAAGAAATCGGTAGAATGATGATGTCCTGCGAAGGATGGAATTTTAAATTAGAAATTATAGAACCTACAGAATAAATTATAGTATTTGATTTGAGAGGAGAAAAATGACTACATCTTTTGAACCAATTATTGATAAAAATTGTAAAATACTAATTTTGGGGACTATGCCTAGTGTAATGTCCCTTGAAAAACAACGATATTATGGAAATAAGCGAAATCAGTTTTGGAAGATAATATATGGGCTTTTTAATAAAGAAGTTGAAGAAGATTATGAGAATAGGAAGACATTCTTATTGAACCAACACATTGCTATTTGGGATGTGTTGAAAAGTTGTGATAGAGAAGGAAGTAGTGATTCAAAAATAATTAATCCTGTTTCTAATGATTTTGAAACCTTTTTCAACCAGTATCCTGGCATAAAAACAGTATTTTTTAATGGGAGTAAAGCAGAGGAATTATTTATAAAGTTGGTAATAGGGAAAATGTGTTTTAAAGAAGGTTTATTATTTTATAGACTACCGTCTACCAGCCCTGCAAATGCAATACGATTCAAAGATAAGTTAGAACAGTAGAAGGTTATTTTATCGTATTTAGGATTCATTGATAATAGACATTAAGCATTTATAGTAATAGAACCTTGGTCTGGAATCAAGAATCTTGGTTTCTGTAAAAGAGCATATATTATCATAAGGAATAAGGTTCAAAGAATAAAGGGTAAAAGGGGACAGAAACAATATTTAAATCTAAAATAAATACGTTGCACTAACTAATGATATAACGTAAAATATAGGTATACAGAAGGAGAGCATATTCTCTTATACGGCCAGCATATGCTGGAATAAAACGTGAGGGAGTATGCTTTTTTTGTATTTCAAATAATTGTTTAGGAGGTATGCAATGCTTTCATTTACTGATTTTTCTAATAAGATAATCACGGATTTAAATAAACGTTTTTCTGAAGTCATTATGGAGGGCAACCATCTAGTAGTAAAGTTTGGTCCTACGAGCATGTCTATACCATTCAATACTATGTACAAGGAGTATCAGTCAAGAAAGGATTATAGGGAAACTTTAAAATCATATAGTAGAATTTTTAATGATATTTTGAGCCAATATAAATTTAAAATTGATTATAAGAATGTTTATCCTATGCTTAAAAGCAGGGATTTTAGACAAAGAGAAAATAATATTCAATTTTACAGAGAACAGGCCTTTGCAGATATAGATACACTTTATGTTACAGATGCAGGGGAAGTGTTCAGATTTGTATTAAATAGCGATGATGTAGATTTTGAAAAGGTGAGAAAGAGGGCATGGGAAAACTTAAATAAGATAACAAACCCTTTAGTTAAACTGGATAAGATGCTTGATATATTCTGCCTTAAGTATTCTACAGATTATAATTCCACTTTATTACTAAGTACTACATTACAGAAGCAAATATATAAGAAAGTAGGGCAGGAGTATCTCTTTGCAATTCCTTCATCAACTACACTAATCGTAGTCAAATTGCGTCATGAATATATAAAAATTATAGAATCACTGATTATGATAGATAATGACCCGAATAAGGTTTCAGACAAGGTTTATAGGTGTAAGAATGGGGTGCTTGATATTGCATCTGTTTAACAGTATATTAAGGAGTAGAAGGAATAAGGGTTAAGTATAGTTATAGAGGAAATCACAAAGATTTATTCTAATTTGATTTAGAGATAGTAATTTCATATAATATAATAAGATATGTAATATGTGGAAAAGGAGATATGGTAATATGAATAAGGTAATAATTGAATGTGCCGAATTGGTTGATAAATATGAATTAAATAGAGATAGCATCCTGAAACAGTTACAGTCTATGGAAATAGATAAAGGAATAGAGGATTTTATTATTGCATACAATGATGACTTTCGGTATACTTTGATTGGTGAAATCAAGAGCAAACAGGTAGTTTTAACTAATATTGAAAAGGCTATCGCTTTTGAAAAGATGGATAATACGGGTTTATACGAATTTATAAAAAAGGGACAAGGGAAATAGGAAAATTAGGACAAAAGAAAAGGCTTTGGGGATAAGGTGTATATCCTACAAAGCCTTATTTTATTAGCATTTGGATATCTCAAATTTTATTTTCTCTAAAAAATTCCTTATAGTAGGAATATTGTTCAGCAGAAGTTTGTACTCACAAGGTTCTACTTCCTGCTGAATTTGATTTAGATACTGCTCAACTGCTTGGAGATGGGATAGGGATAAGGAATCATAAGTAGTAGGATTAAGAAAACAAGTGACTAATACTGTGATTGCTTTACCTAATTTCCACGCATCCATATTTCCTAATGTTCTATTCACAACCTGTTGCAGGTAATTTAGTTCCAATCTCAAAACTTCTAGATTTATCATAATGACCACTCCTTCACGAAATTTGAAGCATTATAGCCATAGGTACACGAGAAATCAAATTATTTGAGATAAAAGTTTTAAAATTAATAAAATAATTCATGGCATATAACTCAATATTGTAGTAATAAAATGTTACATGGGTGGATATAATATTGACACATGACAAACAATAATGTAATATAATATTACAAAGGAGGGTTTAAAGATGGCAAAGGAAATTCCTATTGGATTAAAAATAAAGGCTATTAGAGAAGCAAGGGGATTAAGTCAGATTGAAGTAGTAGAACGACTTGTTGAAAGAGATGTTAATATGAGCAGAGAAACATTAAGCAAAATAGAAAACGGCAACAGGACTGTATCGGCTGTGGAGTTAAATGCTCTATGCAAAGTTCTGAATATAGATATAAACATCCTATTTGAAGATGATGAAGATGATGATTTAGTTACATTATTCAGGAAGAAAAATTTTTCAGAGAAAACGATTAAAGAAGTAGAAAAACTTCAGGATATGGTAAAGGTGTTTATTTATCAAAAGAAAATATATGCTGGGGAGTTTAAACCACAAGAGAGAAAGCCACTATGGGAGGAGTGTTAAGATTGCCAAAGAATAATTTGAATCTCCCAGAAGAATCTTTCAGACTGCAAATTAAAGACTTAGCAGAAGAAACGAGAATAAAGTTCGCTAGAAAAGGGCTTTCTGATATATTTGACATTTTATCGGAGGCTGCATTTTTGATAAGAAAGCCATTGGATACAGATGAATTATCAGGGTTTAGCACTTATTTTGAGGAACAGTTTATTGTCTATTTAAATAGTAATTTTACTTTGGGACATGAACGTTATACTGGTGCCCATGAATTATATCATCTTATTTATAATGCTGACATCCTGAAAAAAGAAAAGATTCTTTTAGATGATGAAAAGCATAAAGCAGAAGATATGAAAGCAAATGTATTTGCTTCTGAATTTTTAATGCCTGAAGACTATGTAAAAGAAGTATTTTATAAAATTGTTAATGTGGATAAGGGCAGTATTTTACCAAGGCATATCGTTAGAATGCACAATTATTTTAAAGTAAGTTATAAGGCTATGTTAAAAAGACTTATCCAACTTGATTTATGCTCTATTAACAAATATGAGGAACTTGTAGATATCTGCTCACTGGAAAACATGGAGCAACTCCAATCTCTAACCAAGCGGGAAGGCTATAGCATTGAACTGATAATTCCATCAAAAGAAACGTATGTACCTACAGAATATATAGAATTTGTAAAGAGTAATTACGAAAGAGGGAATATTTCATATAAGAACATGAAAAATAGTCTTGAATTTATCGGACTGACTCCAGGGCAATTCGGATATGAGTATCCCCTAGAAGAGGATTATTAGAATGAGGTACGTAGGAGCCATTTCTGATGCAGATATTTTAATTAATTTAGCCAGAGTTAACAGATTGGATGTTTTAGAACTTTTATTTGAGGAAATCATCATTCCACAATTTGTGTATGATATTGAAATAAAGAAAAATGCAGGCAAGTGTTATGGTGTAATTAATCAAGCCATTCATAAAGATGGGAGCATATTTAAGGTAGTAGATAGGAAGAAAGATATATCTGTAAATATACTTGCAAGAGGTATTATTGAAGATAAGAAAAAGGTAATCGGTCCAGGAGAAAGTGAATGTGCAGGATATGCTCAGGCGTTGAGAATTCCAATAATAATATCAGATAATTATACTGAATTTAAGTGGTTAGACGAATTCATTACCCTTACGCACAATAATATTTTGGCTTTATGTGTGTATTTTGGCGAGATTACAAAAAGTGAGGCAGAAGATATTTTTAATCAAATTAATGATAAGTTGACTCGTCCAACTAGAGATACCTTTGAAGACCAATATGGAAAGGCCTTTATAAGATTTGAAAGAAATGGTTGGAAAAAATATTTGGGCATATAGGGGAAGGTATATGTAATAAGGGATATGGGTTAAAGGAATTAGGTCGGATGAAAATGGTAATTGTTACAATATAATAGTTTTCTTCTGTATATTCGCTACAATAGCATTAGTGTCACAGATGGAGAGCATATTCTCTTTATACGGGCTGGTTTATTCTGGCATTATTAAAGGAGAATGTGCTTTTTATTTTTTTGAAAGAAAATTTAGACGACGAAATCAAGGTTAGGGGTGATATCATTTAAGACCAAAAGTATTCCATTAAACCATATTCCTCTTACTAACCTATAATTCTTTATTTTCTAAATCCCTATTATATATGTATATTAGTTAGAAAGGCCAAAGGCTCATGTATATAGGGATTCAAGGTAAACTGAAAAGACAAAAATTAAAAAGATTGTTAAAAATAAATTACATTTTATTAAAAGGGACCTGACAAATATTTCTATGCGCGCTACAATTATTATAAAAGGGAAAGGAGTTGATTATGGTGAAAAGGAAAATGAATATAATTTTTAATATATTAATACCTACAGCAGTTGGATTTACAACATTTTTCTTGATTTACTATTTATATCAAAAGATGTTTTTCGAATATAGATGGCTAGCAGTAATACCTCTTGCAATAGTGACAGGATATATAATAGTAGAAAATAGAAGAGAGTGGAAAATGATAAAACAGCAGGGATAGGGGAAACCTTATCTCTGTTTTATTAGGGGGAAGATTAATGTGATGTACTTGGTGCTTGCCATGATTTTTTGTGTTACCGTTGCTGGCATTGCCTGTATTTGGTTCATGTGTAGAAGGAAATAGCATATTTTTCATAGTTTCAAAAAGTGTACTTTTTGAAACTGCGTAATAAGGTATTTAAATAGCATTTCAAAAGGTTGAATTTATATTTTGCAATATATTTTAATAGTGTACAGATGGATGATAATTTTGAAAAAACATATAAGCGATGGGAATCGGGTGAAATAACTGCCGTTAAGGCTATGAATCATGTATGATGAATTTATCAAAAAGAGAAACAATAAGAACCAACCTCATAGTTAGGTTCTTATTGTTTCTCTTTTTAGCAATTATTCGTCTAATAGGCTATTTTGAATGAGTAGATATTTCTTAGTGTCTATACCTAGTTTTTGATTAATGTTTTTATTAGCCTTCACATATATCAGGTCGTATTTTTGAATGACATCAGGTAAAACCTTCCTAAATTCATATTCTTTTGCTCCACGCCTTATATAATGGTTGTCCACTTTTAATTTATAATCCATAACCATATCCTTGGTGAAGTAACCATAGGTTTTGATTTGTTGCAGTATGAATACTTCTATGGCATCTCTTATGCTTTTGCTTTTCACGGTATCTTTCACATTTACATGATAGATTTTATTTGCAAACTCTTCTCCAAAACAGTTTTCCAAATATTTTTTGCTCATACCCATGATGCTAAATTTATATTTAAGCATGATGGATGCTCTTTCATCTGCTGTTTTAAAAGCCTCATTATAGTCAGAAATAGTATAGAAAGAAATTCCGTTTTGACTATTATCTTTGGAAATTTGAATAGCAGTTGCTCTTAAGTTTTTATTTACATGGCTATATGGGATTTTGTTGAGTAATCCTAAGGTGCAAAATAAGTTAATGTATTTATTTGTATTCACGACGCTTTTATTCCTTTTTGCTGCAAGATATCGATTAGAAAAGAAAAATATGCTTTCTCCATTTGCATTAAAGAAACGGTTAACAATATTTTTTTTACCAATTTCAAGAATATCTAATAGTAGAGGGTAACCAAACCTAATGATACGGTTTAGGTTTGGGAATTCGTCTTTTCTTTCATAAAGTTGACTTAAAAGCATAATGTTATTTTCAAATCTTTTATTCTGTTTATTTATCCAAGTTGAATCCTTCAATTTAATATGAAAATATTCAATTAACTCTCTTATAGCAGTTGAAGTGTCGCAGTTTTCTCTAATTTTAACTATATCAATAATATCCATGCCTTTCCCAGTATTATGGCAAATGCAAGTAGGAGAATTACAAAAATACTTGTAATATCCACCGCTATTTTTTATGACAGCACTGGGGTTGTTGTCGTTATGGAATATGCATTTAAAGTTCGCATTAGATTTTGCATCAATACCTAGATAACTTATTAAGTCCTGCTGTTTTAAAAATGGAATCAAGTCCTCATACTGTAAGACTGGAGTAGAATGAACTTTATGGTTTCCTTTTTGCAAGTTGCTGGTCTTAGCCCTCGTAGCAGCGGGTTTTAGTTCAAGACTTTTAGCATCATTAATCAACTCAATGATATTACAACCTATGGCACTTGCAATATCGTGTTGAGTATATTTTATTGCTGTATTTAGGTATATACATTTTATAGTAAATGGGTCTTTTAGATTCTTTAAATGTTTATAATTTATTAGCCTTAAAACTCTATTTATATCCTTTACACTGCTATCAGCATGCTCTTTTCTTTCTTCAAAGGCGGAGAAATAGTCAATAAGTTTTTCCTGGAGTGGAGTAAAAACATCTAAACTTTCTGGCTTATCAGGGCCAAGCAGCCAATATACATGAAAGCCGTTTTTAGTTTTTACAATAGCATTTGGAATTAGTTTAAAATTTTCTAATTTCTTCAGAAAAGCAATCTTATATTCCTCTATTTCTTCTTTGTTCCTATATTCATATACAATCTTTCCTTTAGAATCTTTAAAGAGTTCCCCGTTAATAATTTTTGGAACCTTTCCAAAGTCCATATCAATAAAGTGTGCATTTACCCTTTTAATAGAATCTGTTTTTTGTCCACCACTGTTTACTACAAAATAGACTCCATAGCCTTGTCTCTGATATTTTTGAATCATTTTTCGCATAAGAGGGTATTCTAACTCCTCATCTAAAGTAAGAAGACAGTCAAAGTTCTTTGCTATATGCTTTTCCTCCTGAATGAGCCTAAAGTATACTTTTTCATTCTCCTTTTTAAATAGAGATAAAAATTCAAAATCTGTTATGCCTAATGCTTTACGATTTTCATAGTTAATTCTTGAATTCATTAAAACTCCTCCGTTTCAGAGGAGTCACTAGATATTATGTTTTCCGTTTACATTGAGGCATTTTCCGTAGTATTTTTATAACTCTCCGTTTTTAATAAGGTGTTTCCCGTCTTGATTAGCGACTCCATTGTTTATTTTTTAGCATTATATTTGTTGTGCTATTGAAATCAAATTTTTACATAGACTTTTTTATAAAAAAGAGAAACAATAAGAACCTAACTATGCGTGTAGGTTCTTATTGTTTCTCTTTTTAGAAATTATGAAGCAAGTAGAAAAGGACTGCTTAATAGCAGGTATAGATGGCTAGTAGTAATACCTCTTGCAATAGTAACAGTCTATATGATAATAGAAAATAGGAAGGAAGTATTATAGATTTAAAAAACAGGCAAATGATGCCTGCTTTTTAAATCCTAAATTAATGTTTCTATTGCTGCCTCCAATTCTTCTTGCCTTGGAATAGTATATACTTGTGCCGTAACATAACCAGAAGCATGACCTGCAAGTTGAGCAACTATAGAAATATCAACCCCATTTTTGAGAAGTGTTCTGCAAAAATAGTGCCTAAAAGAATGAATAGTTACATCCGTAATCCCTATTTGTGCACAGTATTTTTTGAAAATCTTCCAAATTCCTGACCTAGTGTAAGGGGTCTTGCGTTCGGATATGAACAGATTATCATACTCCGTTTTAATGTTTTTTCTTATTGTCATCCAGTTGTTAATTGCATCCCGAACATCCCTATGCAAGGGTATATAACGTACTTTATTTTGCTTTCCTATTACTTTTAGGTTACCTTTTCGTTCAGTTATATCAATGTCAGCAATACGGATATTTATGAGTTCAAAATTTCTAACCCCGCATCTTGTAAAAATCTCAAACATGGCAATATGAGCCTTGTTACCTCCACGGTATATATGACGGCGTAAGGCACGGTAGGTCTGTTCATCCAAAGACTTGGGTGCAGCAGGTGATTGAATCTTTATTTTTTTAATTGCTTTGGCAGGATTATTTTTTATATATTTTTCTCCTTCAAGAAATTCAAAGTAACTCTTCAGACTGGCCAATCTTAAATTAATGGTTGTTTCTTTCAAATGCCTTGTTCCCTGTAGATATGAACGCATATCTCTGATATCAATTTCAGTTACTACAATAGGGTCAAAGTTTATGCTATTGGTTTCTTCAAACCATTTCGCAAATGCCTGCACATGCTCGATATAAGTTTTTATTGTGGAATCAGACTTGTCTATGCTCATCAAATAAGTAGCAAATTCATCAAGATAAAAATTGCTTTCAATTAGTCCCTTATTATATTTCATCATCAACATCCTTCCTATAGTTTTTAATACTATAAAATATATAGGGTAAGGGTTTCAAGAGAGTGTTAAAGTTTTGTTTCCAATTTTTTATGGGATAATGGGCGATTATATGGGAGTTTATACTTGCTTTTAAGGTAAATTGGAAAAAGAACTTATATTTTGTTGACAAGTTTTGTGGAAAAATTATGAAAATTGTCCTATAATTTATATAAGTGAAATAAACAAAAAAATGGTGGTGATACGGTGAGTTATTTTTTAAATTACTACGATGCAGTTCGATATCCTTACGAAACTGATGAGAAGAAAGGCTTAAGAGAATCTCAACTCGGGGCAATACATGCTATAGCATCGCACTTTACTAATAGCAATTATCCTGCAATTATTACTATGCCCACAGGTTCAGGAAAAACTGCTATTTTGATATTATCAGCATTTGTTTTAATGGCTAAAAGGGTTTTGGTGTTGACACCGAGCCGATTGGTTAGGAGTCAAATAAAAGAAGAGTTTGAAGAATTACAGACATTATTAGATATAGGTGCACTGACGAATATTACTGAAAAGCCAAAAGTTTATGAGTTAAAAAATAAAATATTAACGGAAGAGGCATGGAGGGGATTAGAAAATTTTGATGTCGTAGTTGCTATACCAATGAGCATTAGTCCTGCTATAGATGATATTCCTACTCCTCCTGACGGTATGTTTGATTTGATATTAATTGATGAGGCACATCATAGTCCTGCAACAACATGGAATGGAATAATTGAAGCATTTCCACAAGCAAAAAAAA
Organism: Clostridium homopropionicum DSM 5847; assembly: GCF_001263795.1. Classification (GTDB taxonomy): domain Bacteria; phylum Bacillota; class Clostridia; order Clostridiales; family Clostridiaceae; genus Clostridium_H; species Clostridium_H homopropionicum. The sequence continues at coordinate 21,492 of NZ_LHUR01000023.1, read as the reverse complement.
TACTATTCACTGCTACACCATTTCGAAGAGATAAAAAAGAAGTTAAAGGAAAGTTTATATATAATTATGCAATATCAGATGCTTATAAAGATGGGGTTTTTGGTAGAATAAAATATATTCCAGTAGAAAATATTGAAGGTTCGGAAGATATTGCAATTGCCAAGAAGGCAGAAGAAGTGTTTATTGAAGATAAAAATGCTGGTTTTGAGCACTGTTTGATGGTAAGGACAGATAGAAATAAAAGGGCAAAGGAACTAGAACAAATATATGCTGAAAACACATCATTGAGATTAAAGATTATAAATAGCGACCATTCATATAGCCATGTTAAAAGTGTTATTAAAAAACTTAATAATGGGGAACTAGATGGGATAATATGTGTTAATATGCTGGGTGAAGGTTTTAACTTTCCTAAATTAAAAATTGCTGCAATTCATTCCCCTCATAAATCTCTTGAAGTTACACTACAATTTATTGGAAGATTTGCAAGAACAAACGCTCCTAATCTTGGAACTGCAAAATTCATTGCTACACCATCTGAAATTGAAATAGAAAGAGAAAAAATATTTGAGGAGGGGGCTGTATGGGAAGAAATTATTATGAATTTAAGTGAAAGTAGGATAGATGAAGAAATTGAAAATAAGCAGACTCTTAGTACCTTCGATTGCGTTTTAAATAGAGATGATGAAACAAATGACCTGTCATTGTCTTCATTAGTTCCATTTGCACATGTTAGAATATACTCGGTGGATACTTTTGACATACATGCAGATATTAATCTGCCTAATGGTCTACTATTAGTAAATAAACATATCAGCAGAGAATATTCAATGATAGTTATTATTGCTAAAGAGATACTTAATCCTAAGTGGACGAAACTAAATATGTTTCAGAAGATACAATATGAATTGTTTATAATATACTTTCAAGAACAGCATAAATTATTATTTATTAATTCTACTAGGAAGAATGAAGACATTTATGAAAGTATTGCAGAACAATTTTCTGGTACAAATATAAGAAAACTATCATTGGGTAAAATAAATCGAGTTTTATCTAATTTAAAGAACCCAGAATTTTTTAATATTGGCATGAGAAATAGTATACAAACAAGTAATACGGAATCCTATAGAATAATTAGTGGTTCTAATGCACAAAAAGCAATTAGAAAAACAGACGGAAGGATTTTTCATAGGGGGCATTGTTTTGGTAAAGGTACTGATAATAATGAAGAAGTAACTGTAGGATATAGTAGTGGTTCAAAAGTATGGAGCAATAGTTATTTAACAATACCACAATTTATAAAATGGTGTAACAATATTGCAAACAAGGTTACTAGCAAAGGCCCTGCATTTACAAACTCTCCTTTAGATTATATTCCAGTTAGCGAAGAAGTGAATACTGTACCTAACAAATTTATTATTTCAGTAGATTGGAATAATGAAACATATCAAAAACCACCAATTATAAGCAGTAAAAATAAAGATATAGGATTTGAATGTATTCAGTTGTTAGATATAGAGTTGCAGGTAAAAGGCAAGAATGAAGGGAAAATAGAGATAGTTTTTAAATATTACAATTTTGAATTCAGCATTTATTTTTCTCTAGATGATGATAAATTTTTCAAAAGTGAGGATAGTTTGGCTAAAAGTATATTTATTAATAGGAAATATGGCGATATCCCTTTATTGGATTATTTAAATGCTAATCCTTTAGTAATATATTTTAGTGATTTTTCTTCATTGATAGGGCATGAATACTATAAAAAGAATTATGATGACTTGATTTTGATAGATGAAGATATTTTAGAACCAATAGAATGGGAAGAAAATGGGGTGGATATAGAGTGTGAAATTGATAATCCAAGTCACGGGAAGATTTCTATACAAGAATTTTTAAATAAATATTTATCAGGCAAAGAGTATGATTTTCTGTATTATGACCACGGAACAGGAGAAATAGCAGATTTTATAGCAGCCAAGGAGCATGATAAACGCATTGTTCTTCAGTTCTATCATTGTAAAGGTTCTGGAGGGGAAAAATCAGGAGATAGAGTAAATGATGTATATGAAGTATGTGGACAAGTTATTAAGTCATCAATGTGGACAGATTTAAAGAAACTGAAAAGGAAACTAAAGGCTAGAATGATTACACATGAAAATTCTAGTGATAATCCGAACAATTACATAAGAGATAGTTATGATAAATTTTTAGAAGTCTTGGCTTCAGGAGAAACTAAAATGTTTGAATTCGAAATAATTTTAGTACAACCAGGTGTTACAAAGTCTAGGTTAAGTGAAAAGATTTCAAGTGTTATTGCGGCAGCAGATGATTTTTGTGTTAATCAGGGATATTTACCGATAAGAGTATTCTGCTCTAAGTAAAAAGCATATACTAAATTTTTGAATAGAGAATAAACATACATTTATTTCTTTTTTATATTAAAAGCCATATTCAATTGATAAAGGTTTGCTATGTAAAAATATCGAAAATGTATAGTATGTTAAAATATTGAAGAAGTTATGACTATTTTAAGGAGAATAAAGATTTATGGATAGTGTTACTCTAAAGCAACTTTATGATAAAGCATGCAAGGGGAAATATGGTTGTGAGTATTTTAAAATGGATTTACATATACATACTCCTTCATCTAAGTGATATAAAAAAACATATACGAGCAATGAAGAGGAATACATTAAAATACTGGATGAAGCCTTTGAAAACGGAATCGGTATTATTGCTATAACCGACCATAATACTGTTAAAGGATATTATGAGATGATGGACTATATAATGGCTGATAAGAAAAAATATAGTAAGTATACAGGTATGCTTATATTGCCTGGTATTGAAATTTCCAGTTTTGGTAAACATATTTTAGCAATTTTTCCTCCACAAAAGACTCAAGATGAACTAAATACATTTTTATATAACATAGGTATAGATATTAATGAACAAGGAGAGGAAGATGCTGATGCGTATAAAGTAACTCCTATGGAATTAATGAAAAGAATATATGAAATGGATGGCATAACTATTTTAGCCCATGCAGACTCAACAAATGGCATGTTAGAAAAACTTCTTCATAATGGCAATAGTGGAGATGATTCATGGATACATAAGGGAAAAAGTTTGGCATCTATAATTAAATCTGAACATCTTTACGGGATTAGTTTGAATGATAAAGGTTTGAAAGATAAACTTTTAAAAGATATTCTTAACAACAAGGAATATAGAAGGGAAAAAAGTATAGCAGTAATATATTGTTCAGACAGTCACGGAACTAGAGATACAAAAGCAAAGTATAAAGCCGATGGCAAACCTATAGGTGAGAGATATTCATACATTAAGTTATCCGAGTTATCATTTCATGGATTGAAAATTGCACTATTGGACCCAGAGGTAAGAATATATGATGAGATACCAGGAAACATTTATCCATATATAGAGGGAGTTGCTATAAATGGCGGATACTTAGAAGACCCTAAAAATCCTGATGGATTTCAGTTTTTTAGGTTTAACAAAGCACTAAACTGCGTGATTGGAGCACGAGGAACTGGTAAATCAACATTATTAGATACAGTTCAATATACACTTTTCCCAGAAGTAACTGATGATGAGGTTGCGTTGAAATTCGATATTTCTGCCGTTTTCCTAAACTACTTTGGAGATGTATATGCTTTTATTTGTGAACCTAAAATTGAGTTTGATAATTATACCAAAGAATTAATAGGTGTAAGGAATAAACCTAGTATCTATAAGTTGAGTAAAAATGGGAAATTTTATAGCAGCAGAAAAAGCAATGAAATTTATAAAGAATTACAAAACTTTTCATCAGTTGCTTACAAACAACGTGCTATATTGAATTATGCTCAAGATAAAAGAGGGCCAATAGATGTAATAAATAACCTTTTACTCATTAGTAATACTGAGAAGTATAGTAACCTGCTGAAAGGTATAAAACAGAATTACGACTCTATAGAAAGTATACTTAAAAAGCAAAATAGGGTTGAATGGAATGATTATATTGAAAGAGCACATATCGTTGAGGAAGATATGCAGGAAATAACATGCCCATTTCTTGAAATACTAGAAAGTAATAAACAAATATTTAACTTGAGAAAAAACATAATTAAAAAGGTAAATAAGATTTTAGATGGACAAGTAAGATTAAGGCTTGAGAAAGATTTTGCTGAAAAAGATAAAAAGAGAATTATTGATGATACTGTAAATCAATGCAGAAGGAAATTTAATATAATATATGAAAAACAAATTCTTTTAGAGAAATGGCTAACACAAGTAGTTAGGAAAGTTGCATTGGAAAATGCAGAGTGGATTTTCCCAGTATATGTTTTATATAATAAGCCCAATAAATTGGCTAAATGCTATGGACTTGAGGAAAGTGATGCCGAACAGTTAATCAAATGGGTTAGGCCAGTATTAGATAGATGGGTTTTTACAACATTTCCAGAAGATAAAATTGAATATGAATATAATGTAAATACTGGAATAAGTAAAAAACAAAGATTTCTACCGAGAAATATGCTTTCGATGGGTCAAAAATCAGTGGCTATGTTACTTATGATTGTTACTGCTGCTCATGATTTGGGTGATAATAGGCCTTTGATTATAGACCAGCCAGAAGATGACTTAGACAATATTTATATTTACTCAAGTTTGGTAAAAGAATTTAGAAAAATAAAAAATAGTAGGCAGTTAATTTTTGCGACACACAACCCTAATATCCCGATATCAGGAGATGCAGAAAACATAATTATCCTTGAGTCTACTGGTGAAAATGGTTATGTTAGTTGTTCAGGTTCTATTGATAAAGTTGGAATAAGCGAAAAAGTACTAAACATACTTGAAGGAGGCAGACAAGCACTAGATGTAAGAAATATGAAATATCCTCCATTTAAATAAATAGATTATTTACAAACCAAGTATTGAAAATAAATTATAATTAACTTTAAATAAAATATTTAAAGTGCAATATTTATGAAAGTTACATGAATTGAACTTCAATAAACATCATATTTGTGATTCAAGTGCCGATAGATTGAGATTCAAAATAAGGAGATGATTAAACTGGTATCAAAAGAAATATTAAAATTATTTATTATGATATCATCTTTTTTTGAGAGTATTTTATTAAAAATGAAAAAAGGAAATCATAAACACTCTTATTTTTTACATAAAATGGTACAGTTTTTTTACTGTTTATCTATGGCTTTTACTTTAGAGTTAATATTAAGTATAGCCGTTATTATTTTAATAGCCATTAGATATAATGCGGTGACATTAGGACAGCATGTTTTGTTTTGGATACCAATATTTTTAACTGTACTTTTGATATGGATAGTTATATTAAACTACAAAAATTTAGAATTCAGTCTTCCTAATTCATTACTTTCAGCACTTTTAATATTAAAGAATACCAATTTTAAGATGAGATTATTTGAGTCAATATTAAGCATATTTATAATACCCATTATATTGACTACTCTTATAATTAGGCTATTATCAAATTACTCAGTTCCAACACAAGAAATGCCTATTATAGTAGAGGTAGTATTTACTATTTGTTTTATTATTAGTCTTTTAATCTATAGTGAATCAACAAAGGATGAGTTTAAAAGATTAACACGACAGTTTGTAATATGGTTTCTAATTTTTTTAGGCTTTATGATTTTAACTTTATATCAGATAAATACTTATATTATAGAAGGACAGATGCAAGAAAATATGATAAATATTTCAATAGCAATTTTGGGACTTGTTTTGACAATGGTTACTATTATTGATAAGGCAAGACTTTTATATGGAGCAATATACGAGAAACGTAAAGATACAATTATAAAGGAAATAGACAAAGAAGTAGAGAAATATTCTATTGATAAATTTAAGAAAATTCTAATTTCTAAATACGAAAAGATATCAGATACTTTTATAATTATTAGAAAAGATTGGAATTCAGGTAAAAAGATAAAAGTGATTAGAATAATGTTTATTGCATTTTTACCTATGATATTTTTAGCAATAATATTTAAAACCGAGGATAGAATAAATAATATTATGGAAACTATAGTTTTATTTTTAAGTAGTAATTGGTTTAGAATATTTAAAGATGATAAAGAGTTAGGCACCAAAGTTTTAGGACTATTAATAATTAGTGGGATGTTAATAAAATGTATATATGACCTAATTAGAAACTTTAATAAATATAAAGTATATAATAATATGGTTTATATTTGCAGAATATTAGGATTACTAATGTTTATGTTTATTATACTTGCAACTATTTTTTCTAATATATATGCAACTATTTTTAAGTATGCTGTAATACTAATATTTGTAATTATATTAATCTTGCTACTTTTGATAACAATAATAGAAAAAATTTGGCAAAAAAGAAATAAAAAGAATAATCGTGTTAATCAAGAAGAAGTATAACAAAACAATATGTATTTTTATGTTAGAATTAACAGACAATAGCATAATGAAAATAGACAAAAAATAGACAAGCAGTATTCAAAGAAAGACTTATAATTATAGGAAAAACTAGTTATTTATATTTAAAATTAAATACAATTGAATTCTTGACTTTAAGGAGATGTATTTAATGCAATACACAATTTATAGATGATGATAGGAAAGACATAGATGAGAAATATTTTCTGAATAAAAAACAAGGAAAGTAAAGTGTATTAGTACATAGGAGTTAGATTTTAAATAGATGTTATATATGTATATAGGGTTAACAAAGAATAAAACAAAAAAATATTTGAAATTTTAAAAATGTATTGGAGAATTTTGAAAATTAAGTGGTAGAAGTATTTAATAATTAAATAATAATTTCAACAAAAAAGTTTATAAAAACTTGATAAGAATATGCAGCCCTATTTATATTATATAGAGTTTAAGAAATAGGAATTTTATAATATAGGGAGGGCTTATACTATGCATTTAAAACCAGAAGAAATTTATTCTAAGTTTAATGAGGTAAATATTAAGATTAAGATTCCCAAGGGATTGTTATTATTATTGATACGGCAGATAAATAGGCATCTAGAAGTTTTAAGATATGAAGAGGGAGTTATAGATGACTTTGCAATCCATGAAAATATCGCCAATACAGAAATGATAATGACTAAAGTACTTATTTTAATGGCTGAACCGTACAATAGGAAGGAAATTTTACTTGAACTAAATATAGCAGAATTTTTAGTTTTGAGGGAGTGTGTACACTTAAACTTACAATTAATGGGCATGCACAACCAGAAATATCAGGACTTTGTACGGCAAATAGAAAGCATATATTCTATGCTGAATAAAAAGGATATAAAGGAATATAGGGATTACATTAATAACTATAAAGAAAATAGGGCTACTTTAAACTGATAGAGATTTAAAATGTTGGCGACTTGTTCGCCAATATTTTTTGTAAGTTAAAATTAATATTATTGTAACATAGTCTTAATATTATTCTGCTTTTTTGGAAGTTCTAGAAAATTTTTATGTTATGCTAAAAATAAATAAAGGGAAAAGTGAGGCATATACAAAATGGAAAACAATATAGTAAGTTTAGATAATTTTAGATTAAAAAAAATTGAACAAAAGCATAAATCCACCCGTGGTTTTCATCTTAAAGAAAGAAAAAAGAAATTATATCTTACTGAAAAAGAAGTAGAGATTTTATTAGATTTCCTCGATGAAGATATAGGCTATGCAAACGAAGAAGAGGAAATGTTTATAAAACAGAATGAATGGAAGATAGTGGAGAATTGCAGAAAAGATAGACAGGATTGTGAAAGAATTAAAAAAATAATAGAGGATAATATAGAAACCTATGAAGATTATGTTATGTTAGAACGTGATGACATAAGTTTTCTTGATTTAGAAATACACATACGTAATTCTAGCACAGATAAGGAAGAAGAAGAAAGAAATTTTAAAAAATATGAAACAATAATGAAAAAATTCGATGAAAAATTAATAGATAAAAGACCCATTATATGAATTCATAGGGGTAAAGGAGCAAAGGGTTTAGGATTATACCAGAAATTGCAATATGAAAAAACTACACTCTCTGCTAAATAAGAAAAGGCGTTAGGGGATTATGTCCTGCTAATGCCTTTCTTATTACTTTAATCATCTTTTTCATATAAGTTTTGCATTTTACTGGTGAATGACAATAATGCAATAAATGAAAAACCTACGAATAAGCCTATAACAAAGCGTATAACAATGTTTTGAATGGTTACAACAAAAGGTATTAAGAATATGTTTGCTAGTATAAGCAATCTTATAGTTCTAAAAATACTTCCTTTCATGATACTTAAATGCCTCCTTGTGCAAGTAATACATAGAATTTTACTTGGCCACTATACCCTATTTCAAATTGAAATTTAACGTTTAAAATAAAGTTGTTGTATGATAAAATTAAAGTACACAGAACGAATGGATTAAAATGCCATTGACACAGACATCTTAAAGATGCCTTGAGGTCAGTGGCATTTTTTTATTTGCAATTTTAAAGTATTGGAGGTAATTCAATGGCTAAAAGAAGCAATGATTGGGATTCAAACAAATTAAATAGATGGATAAAGGAAGGCAGGGGTCAGGGAGAAGGGAAGGAATATAAGCCTTGGTTAACTGTGCAGGATTTCCCTAGTATGGGCAGGGTAACAAGAGTTTTTGGGTGGACAACACAAAGAATACATCATTTTTTTTCAGATACGCAATTAAAGTATTTTTATTTACTAGATTGGGAAGAAAGAGTCATTGATATTCGAGAGCATTATCCCCTTATAGATTTAGAAGTAGTGTTAAAAGATACATCGGATTTAAGACTTGGTAAGTTTATAGACAGGAAAACCAAGGAGCCTTATATACTAACTACTACATTTTTGATTACACTATTGAACTCTGATGGAAAAAAGAGTTTTGCTGCAAGAAGCATAAAATATGCTTCGGAATTGTCTAAAAAGAGTACAATCGAGAAACTGGAAATTGAAAGGAGGTACTGGAAGGTTCAAGGAATTGATTGGGGCATTGTGACAAATAAGGACATTAATGATGTCAGGGCAAAAAATATAGAATGGGTTCATTCAGCGATGAATTCTGATGACTGCAACGGTCTTTCTAAGGCTGAGTTTGATGACTTGTTTGACGGTATTTTATACAGATTTATTGATAATAAGCAGAGCATAAAGAACATTATAGCAGGATTTGAAAAAGACTATTCACTAGATGTCGGAATGGGATTACTATTATTTAAACGTTTAGTTGCAGAGAAAAGAATAGTTCTAGATATGGATAAGCCTATCAATCTTAGTCAAACAGGGAAATCAGTTTACATACCTGAAATAAGTGACAAAGGGGGAAATAATGATGTTAAGGTATACGGTTAATTCTTTAATAGAATGGAAAGACGGGACTGAAAGTACTAGCATTGAGAGACTTCTGTGGATTGATGATGAAATAGCCTATACAATAGATGTAAATAAAAATAAAGTCCCTTATATTTGCAGATTAGAGGATATAGAAGATGCATTGGCTGGGGGGAAGGCAGAAATAAAAGATGATGACGAATTTATAGTTGTGTTAAAAGAAGAAGATATACCTGAAAAACATAAGGAAATTAGGGATAGGGCGTGGGAAGTAATTAGGGATATGGTAGATAAGGAGCCAGATATTTTTCAATCCACTTTTAGAGGGAAGTTAATTAAAAGAGCCTCCGAAACCTGTGGATTAAGTGAATCATGGATTCTGGAATATTTAAAAAGGTACTGGAAAAGGGGAAAAACTTGCAACGCTTTATTACCAGATTACCGAAACTGTGGAGCAAAGGGCAAAGAGAGAAAGGCTGGAAATGTGAAAAGAGGAAGACCTAGAACTAATCAGTCTATTATAGGAGAAGGGGTAAATGTTACTGAGGATATAAAAAGAATCTTTCGTATTGCTGTAAATAAATACTACTATACCACAGCAAAAAATTCTTTAACATTGACTTATGAACTCATGAGAAAAGAATATTTTTCGGATGGTTTTAAAGAAGAAAATGGAGTTAAGATACCAATTATAAAGCCTCAGGCGGAAATTCCATCCTTTGGGCAGTTTAGGTATTGGTTTGAGAAGGAGCGAAATATAAAAAAAGAGATAACTAGCAGATACAGCAATAAAAAGTATCAAAAACAGTATAGACCTATAATAGGCAGTTCTTTAGATGGAGTATTTCAACCTGGGCAATTTGAAATAGACTGTCAAGTAGGTGATGTTTATTTAGTATCACGGTTCAACAGAAACTGGGTTATAGGTAGGCCTGCCATTTATGCAGTAATTGACAAGTTCAGTAGACTAATATGTGGTCTATATATTGGATTAGAAACAGGTTCTTATGCAGGAGCCATGATGGCGCTTTTAAACGCAACCATGAATAAAGTAGAGTTTTGTAAGCAGTATGGTATTGAAATAGAGGAGAAGGATTGGCCAGTACATCATCTTCCAGAGACTATTATTGCAGACAGGGGAGAATTAGAAGGAGGAAATATTGATAACCTTATTAATACTCTAAATGTGAAAGTTCAAAATACTCCACCTTATAGAGCAGACCTAAAATCAGCAGTTGAAAGGTTCTTTGGACTTACAAATGAGCGAGTAAAGCCATTTGTGCCAGGTGTTGTGGATTTAGATGGAAGGGAACGAGGGGATAAAGACTATAGGATAAAAGCAAAACTGGATTTATTTCAATTTACTCAGATAATGATAAAATGCATTTTATACCACAATAATCATTATCATTTGGATTACTATAAGCGTGATGAAGATATGGTTGAAGATAATGTTTCCTGTATTCCAATAGAACTTTGGAACTGGGGTATTGCAAATCGAGGTGGGACACTTAGAACAGTTCCAGAGGATGCTGCAAAACTAGCACTGATGCCTTCTGATACAGCCACTATGACTGCAAAAGGGATTAGGTATAAAGATATTTATTATGCAGCAAAGTCTATGCTAAAAAACGGAGTATTTGCTGATGCACGAACCAAGGGAACACGGAAAATTAAAATAAATTATGACCCACGTAATATGGATTACATCTATGTCTATAATGATAACCCTAATGAATACGAGAAATGTTTTTTGGTAGATGCTAACAGCAGATATAAAGATAAGGCATTTGAAGAAATAGAATACTTATTAGTAGTAGAAAAAATGCAGCAGCAAAAGAGCAAAGATAATGTAGCACAAGCCAAGACTCAATTAATTGCTGAAATAGAAGACATAGTTCAACAAGCAGAGAAGGACTACAAAACAGAGACAAGCGTAGTAGAAAGTGACAGACAGAGAGTAAAGAATATAAGAGGGAATCGGAAGGCGGAAAAAGCAGTTAGAAGATTGGAAGAGGTTTTTGATTTAGGAAGTGCTAATGAAGACCATCAAAGCATTCTAGATGAAAAAGAAACAGAAGAGATGGATACTCTGCAATTGCTGTTTCAAAAACAGAAAGAGGTGATGATGGATGAAGGAAGTGATGATACCGAATGGTAGTATAGCAGTAGAGGCAGAGTATACAGAGCAGATAATTCCAGATTATAAAGGCAATCCATTTATTGAATCTCTTCCTAATCTCCTTTCCGCCCAAGAGGCAATTGAAAGATTGGCTTTTTATCCCGAATTTAATAAAAGTGAAAGATTGCTGGACAGTCACTATCGTATTCATATGGTAGACAGATTATTTCAGGTTTTTCAGCCCCTCCCTATGAGCATAGAACTTGAAAGAAAGATTTCTCGTGCAATAAGGCAAGGATACCTTTCCCGGAATCCATTTAGCAGCAAACTGGCTCAAGGGTTTAACAGAGATTATCATGAGAATACTAGTAACCTAATAAATAATAAAGATTTTTATTCAACTTCACTAGGATTTTCTTTGATAGGAATATCAGGTTTGGGAAAGACTTCTTCTCTTAATAGGGTACTAACTTTATATCCTCAGATAATTGTGCATTCTGAATATCAAGAAATTCCTTTTTCGATGTATCAGGTAGTATATCTGAAATTGGAATGCCCCCATGACGGCTCAATTAAGGGACTCTTATACGAGTTTTTTGCTGAAATAGACAGGCTTCTTGGAACCAATTATCATGAAAAAGTAATGAGGACAAGACCAACTGTTGATGTGATGATGACCGTCATGAATCAGGTGGTAAGAAATTGTGCTCTAGGCATTTTAGTTATTGATGAGATACAACATTTAAGTATGGCCAAATCTGGTGGAAGTGAAAAGATGTTAAATTTCTTTGTAAACCTCGTAAATAATGTAGGGGTACCAGTTATTTTAGTGGGAACCCCAAAAGCAATCAAAGTCCTTCAGGGAGACTTCAGACAGGCACGCAGAGGGTCAGGCCTCGGTGGCGATATGGTATGCGATAGGATTCAAAGAGATGGGGTGTGGGACTTATTAGTAGATTCTATATGGCACTACCAGTGGATGAGGAAAGAAACGCTCCTTACCCCTGAAATAAGTAATGTTTTATATGAAGAAACCCAGGGGATACCTGATTTATTAAAAAAGGTTTATGCTATTGCTCAAGCCCATGCTATATCGACAGGAAAGGAAGAGATAACTCCACAAATTATTAAAAAGGTAGCAAAAGAGAATTTAAAACTAATTCAGCCAATGATTACTGCATTGAAGACGAATAATCTGAGAGAAATTATTAAATACGAGGACATCTATATGGCGGATATTGATTATACAGATTATTTAACTCGGACGAGAGAATCTATTAACCTGGACTTGCGGGCTAAGGAGATAAAGAAAGAACAAAAGAAACTAAGGCAAGAGGGCTCTATAGGGGTAAAAAAAGAGGCACTGATAAAACTTGTTGAGTTAGGTGTAGATATTAAAAAGGCACAAAAAATAATTGATGCTATGTTTTCTAAAAATCAAGACTTAGGTGCAGATGATATGGTAAAAGGTGTGCTAGAACAACTTAAGGATGAAGAAGTAGAGGGGATAGGGAAAAAAGGAACAGGTAAAATGGAAGAAAGAGAATCAGGGCGAAATGCTGTAAACTCATCTGATATTCGAACCATTGTTGAACAAGGCAAAAAGGATAATAAAAGTGCTTATGAGGCTATAAAAGAATCAGGATATATTGTAAGTTTTGAAGATGATATTTTTTCCAAGGGGGTGATATAGTGAACTTTTTTCCTACACCTTATCCAGGCGAAATATTATATAGTACGCTGGCACGATACTGTATGCGAAGTGGAAATATAAAAGAAATCCATAATTTTGAAGACTTATTCGGAACAAGGAATTGTATAGCAGTTATGGAACTGTCTACACAATTAGATGCACTAATTGAAAATATGCCTGTCGGTACAAAATATACAGCAGAATATTTTATTTATAAGCATACCTTATTTCCTTTTCTTGCAGCATTTATCCCAAAAGAACGGGCTGAAAAGATAATTGGAACTATGAGAAATGGTGAAGGGGCAGTTTCCTACATGAGGATAGGTCTAATATCAAATTCTATCAATTTAAATAAATACTTTCGATTTTGTCCTGAGTGTTTTAAAGAGGACATAGAAAGATTTGGAGAGCCATATTGGCACAGAAGTCATCAGGTTACAGGGGTATTTGTATGTTTAAAACATAAGATACCCCTTTGTGATAGCACAGAACTCATAAGGGCAGGTAACAGACAGAGGTTTATTAGTGCATCCCATGAGAACTGTATAGTAGAAAAAGAAATAAGGTATTCAAATGATTTGATGGAGAAGATGCTTTTGATGGCAGAGGATTCAGAAATACTTTTAAACAATCAGTTTGGATTTAGGGAAGGTGAATGGTTTAGAAGTCAGTTTCGGGTTAAATTGATAGAAAAAGGCTATGCAAGGATGAACAATTATATTCACCAAAAGAAGTTAAAACAAGACTTTGTGGATTTTTATGGTCATGAATACTTGGCACTTGTTCAATCCCCTGTATCAGTTAATAGCGGAGGTTGGCTATCTGATATGGTTAGAAATAATGATAGGACAACCTATTCAATAAGGTATCTATTATTAGCGAGGTTTCTCGAAATTCCAGTGGCTGATTTATTTAATACAAAACTTGGCTCTAATGATGAAGATGAAAACAATATTGATGCTTATCAGGAACTGTGGGACCAGAGGTTGATAGAACTTACCCAGTCAGGACTATCAATCCGAGAAATATCAGATATATTAAAGTCATCTACAAAAACAATTAGGAAGGCTATTGATAGGTTAGGAGTAGAAGAGTTTTGGAAATTTAATGGTGGTGGAAAATATCTTCACAGCAAGTTTACTGATACAGAAGAATTTAGAATGAAAAGGGAAAGGTTAAGGGAAAAGTGGCTTGAACTCCATGCTCAATATCCTGATAAAAGTAGTAGCCAAATTCGTAAAAATAACGATGGAGTTTATGCATGGCTGAAAAGATATGATAGTGAATGGATGGAAGAAAACTATCGCAGAATAAAAACAGTAGTTAACACTGTTGATTGGGATAAAAGAGATGCTGAATTGCTTCCTAAAGTTAAGGAAGTGATAAAAGAAATGAAGGAAGGCAAGCCTGAAAGGATAACATGGTCAACTATAGGAGGCAAGTTAGGGATTAGCGGCTGGCTCTCTAAAAGGAAGGAGAAACTCCCATTGACAAAGGCATATATAGACTCAGAATTAGAAAGTCTAGAAGAATTCCATATAAGAAAAATAAAATGGGGCATTGAAGAATTAGAAAGGCAGGGAAAAGAAATAACATTATGGAATATAGCAGAAACAGCATGTGTTAAGCCAAGGTACATGGAAGGGATTTATAAGGAAATTAAGCAGATATTAAATAACAGAGGATATGATTGCAATTTTAAATTTTAGGGTAAAGTCACATATAAGGATAAAAAATTCCTTAATGTGGCTTTTGTTTATAAAACCCAAATAATAGACTTATTTGAAGGTAAATAGAGGAAATTATGGGTAAATGGCGAATATTTTATATAGATGCGTTTTGGACTAATATTTGAAAGCAAAGTGAAAGATATTATCAATGAAAATGTATGAAAAATGTAAAGTTGAAACGAATTTAATATAGAGTTGCGATTTAAGTAGATTTACAATCTATTTGCAAACACACAGAATTAATACCTTGAGCGAGGATTCTAATAGACCTTGCGAGAACCATATGAACTCTAATATGAGCCTAAAGGAGGGATGTCTTATGAAATTAAATAACATATTTAATATTATTAAATTCCATAGATATGCGGGACTCTCTATAAATCTTGGTATAATAGGACTAAACTTTGCTTGGGGTTCTCGCTGAAGGTATTACTATAAAATACTTATGATATAAATAAAACTTTTATTTAAATGTAAAAAATGTTTTAAGGGAATGAGAGAGATATGATAGGTAAATGTGCTTTATGTTATAGGGAAAGGGAACTCCAATTAAGTCACATTATTCCTAAATTTGTAATCCGATATTTAAAGAAAACATCTGTTGGAAATATTAGAAGAACTGATAATCCTAATAAGGTTGTGCAAGATGGGGAGAAATACTATCTATTATGTAAGGATTGCGAAGAAAGATTTAATAGTGCAGAAACACTTTTTGCAAACAAAGTTTTCTATCCATATTTAATAGATAATAAAGAAGAATTTAAATATGATGAATGGCTTTATTATTTTATTACATCAGTAAGTTGGAGAAATCTATATTTAGATATAACTAATTTTGTAAAAGTCGGAGATATTCAAATTGATGATTTACATGTTCTCATAGATAGTGAAAAGATTATGAGAGACTATCTTATGAAAAAAAGAAATGACATGGGTAATATTAAAAATCATATATTTTTCTTTGGAGATATTAGAGAGGCGTATAAAGAGTTTAAACAACAGAATCCGCATGTGGCTTTTAGCAGAAGTGAAGGAGGTCATACGTTTTATAATTCTAAAAGAAAAACATACATGAGTATATCAAACCTTATGGGAATAATTCTAATTACAATATATAAAATGCATTCAGAAGAATATTGGGAGAACACAGAAATATATAATTGCAGGGGAATAATTAGAGCGAAAAATCAGTACATCAAAAGTGTAGTTGGACAAGAGTTCTTTGAATGGATGAAAGAAATAAATGAATCACAGTTGAAGTTAAATTCACATCAGAAAGAGAAAATTGTTAAAAATATAATAGAAAATAAAGAGGAGTTTATAAATAGCAAGATATTTGAGCAAATGATGAAAGATAGAAAATCATAATATCCATTTTATATATGGGGGGAGATGAATGGAAGTAAAGAAACATCCTAATGAAGATGAAAAAGAATTTTTAACCATAGGATATAACAGGTTTTATGACTTGTTTGAAGAAATGATAAATGATGATTTTTGGTTTAAAGAAGATGAATATCGACTTTTTAAAATAAAAGAAATATTTGCAACGTATTTTGAACTATTGAAATATCCACCTATACAATGGATTATCAAAAATCAAAAAAGACCAAATTTTAGTGATGTAGGTAAAGCCTTGTTTAAATTTATTAGAAACGTATTACTGCATTTTCCATACTTTGATAAATGGGATGATATTTGGGTTATGAAATCGCTAATTACTTTATATTCTAATAAACCACAGTTTATAGACCAATTTCTAACGAAATATGAGTTTAAAGAAGAGTTTAAATATAGGTTTTGGGAACAAAAATATAAGAGAATGACATATATAAGTATTAATTTCCCTACAGAATATAGTATGAATAAAAAAATCTTTCTTAAAGATATTTTAACTGAGAAAGATGGAGTAAAATTTTCGCTTATTTTTATGTATAACATTTTAGAGTCCCAAATTGATAGAAGTAATTTTAATCTAGAAATTGAGTAAAGTTAAAATCTTAAACAACAATAGATTAGTACTTTATATAACTAATTAATATAAGATTATATTGGGAGAGTAACTATGAGGATTTATGATAGAGATTATACTAAATTAACCGAAGATGAGATAAATGAATGGGAAATGCTTAAGAAAAAAGAAGTGGTAAAGACTACAGGAAAATTTAATATTAGAAAATCAATGTTTAGGAAATATCCCAAAGCAGTTAGACATTATTTAAGTATATTTCCTAATAACTACTTGGATATAGAAGATTTAAAAAATGAAGATATGCTTAAGACTAGTATTTCTAATTTCTACGATTTTTTAAGTAATGAAAACATTATTGAGAGTGATATTGCAAAGTTTATTAAGAATAATAAAGCATATTTTATAATTGGTTCTATTTTAAAATCAAATTATAACTTTGGGCATCATGATGCATTTATTATACCAGAGTTTATGTTGGGAAATTCATACAAAGTAGATTACCTACTCATAGGAAAAAACTCAGGTGGATATGAGTTCGTCTTTGTTGAGTTAGAAAATCCATATGGAAAAATCACCTTAAAAGATGGAAATTTAGGAGATACTTTTAGAAAAGGTATAAAACAGGTATTTGATTGGGATGAATGGCTTGAGTCAAATTATGTGTCACTCAGAGAAACTTTTCAAAAATATAAGAACCCAAATGAACAGTTGCCTAATGAATTTTTTAGCCTTGATAAAACAAGAATACACTATGCAGTTGTTGCTGGAAGAAGAGATGCTTTCAATCTAAAAACATATAAAGAAAAACGAAGATATTTAGATAAGCATAAAATTCTTTTACTGCATTATGATAATTTATGCGATAGTGCAAAAAGTACCATTGGTAAGCCTACTTATTAGTTAGACATATTTTTTATTGTTCCATTATCTTATTGATAAATAGACTTTTTTATATACTAAGATTTCAAAAAATAGAGATTATCCTATAAGAGGAGATATAGAATGGATAAGTACAGTGAAGTAATTACAAATTATTTAGGTAGCACAGATAAAAATTTATGTGATGACTGTTTATCAAAATTGTTGAGCATCGAACCACGTCAAACTATTAATGCTGTTTGTAATAAATTATTTAAGCAAGATATGATAAACCGTTGTAAAGGCGAATGTTCATACTGTAAAAAGATTAAAATAGTAAATGGTGTTGGTCATACGTATAATAACGAAGTGGTAAATCATGAAGTAAACAGTCAGAATCATTGCCCGAATCTACAAAACACAAATAATAATGGCGTTTTTTCAAGGCTCCCTTTTGATGAATTTGAAAACAGAGTGGGATTATATTTAAATAGAAAACTTAAGGATAGTTTCTATGAAAAGCCATTAATTGTAGGTGTTAATAAAGTTCATAAGTTTGATTTGGTTTCATTGGATAACTCCATTGTGGCGGAATGTAAAAGTTATACTTGGACAAAGGATGATAATTTTCCTTCTGCTAAAATATCAACTGCAATAGAAGCAGTCTTTTATCTTTCTAGAATAATTGCTGAAAGAAAAGTTATAGTTTTCCAAGATGATTTTAATAAAAAAGGAGAAAGTCTAGTAGAAACTTTTATAAGAAGATATGATGGAATACTTGATGATGTTGAAGTATGGAGATATTTAGTCGGAGAATCAATTGAGTATGATAGAATTCAAATAAAACGGGAAGGAAAAGAATGCTGGTATAAAAATCTATATAAATAAACGATAATCTGAAATCAGCAATAAATTTATATATAATGGTATCCCTATTCCCTTGCTCCTTACCCCTTGTTCCTGTATCTATGTCTCCATCAAATAAAGTCCTATCATTTTGCAAATTCATTTTAAAATGCAAATAAAGTTGTTTCAGGAAACATGGTTTATTAGGGTTAAGGAAAGCCCTGTAGGCCATGTTTTTTATTAGAAGTTTACGACGGATATAGAATAAGGAGACAAGGCTAAAAGTCAGATAAATCAATGGATTGAAAGATTGAATGAATAAGAAAATGGAAGAATAAATGGACAAAATCTCCCATTATCCCTAGTTCCTAAATCCTATTATTTCCTCAATCCTAATAGAACTTTATTTTCATTTTTTGCCCTGATTTTTAAGAAATACAAGTACTTTGAAAGACAGGTTCAAGGGAAAAGGGCTTAAATGGAAAATTAGGGGTAAAAAAACAAGCCAGTGGTATCAAGGGTTTGAGGGGTGTTGGTGAGAGAACTTTATTTGAAAAAGGTGAGGAGTTTGTTTGATGAACACAATAAGTACTCCTACTTTAAATTTAAAGTAGGAGTTTATGGTTTTTGAGAGGATGTTAGTAGATGATTAATTTTTTATATGTAGGTATAGGTGGATTTATAGGAGCTACTTTAAGATATATGATATCTTTAAATTCACCAAAATATTTTGGAACTGGGTTACCTTATGGAACTTTAATGGTCAATGTAATTGGAGGCATTTTAATAGGATTTATAATGGAGTTGAGTTTATCTACTGATTTAGTATCTCCTAATTTTAGATTGTTTCTTACTACAGGAATCATGGGCGGATTAACTACATTTTCAACTTTTAGTTATGAAACGATAAGCCTTTTTAGTAGTGGAAGTTATACCTTAGGTATTTTAAATACATGCTTAAATTTATTTTTAAGTTTAGGCGGTGTAATATTAGGAAAGTATGCTGTTTCATATATGGTATAGCTTAGATTTTTTATAAAGCATACATAAATTATATATAAACATAGTATATAATTTATATATGCTTTATTTTTTGGAGGTCTTTATGGATTACATAGTTTTTTTTATTGGAGGATTAATACTATTATTTTTAATTGTTAAGCTGCTAGCATGGCCCCTAAAAATTCTATGGAAGCTTTTGATTAATGGGGTATTAGGAGTAGTTTTATTAATAATAGTAAACTTTATTGGAGGATATTTTGGATTAAGTATTGGAATAAATCCTTGGACTGCAATTATTGCAGGCTTCTTCGGTATTCCAGGAGTGATATTTCTAATTTTGTTTAAAATGTTTTTTTAGGGGAATTGGCAAAGAAGTCAAACTAAATATATTAATATTAAAACCGCTGATAAAAATCGGTGGTTTTTTACATAATATTATAAGTAATAATGGCTTTAATTTATGATCTAATATATAATTTAATTGGGATCAGGTGTGGAAGGAAGATGCTGTATGAATAAGATAATAAGTAAAGCCTTTGTAGGGATAATATTAATATTATTATTAATCTTAAATTTAGTTATTATGTTAAGATTTAATAATGTTACAGAAGATATAGGAAGAAATTATGAAGAATTGAATCATCTAAAAAGGGATATTGACAATTTATCGAAAGATTTAAATAAGCTTTCTGAAAAACAAGATTGGGTTAACAATAAGGAATATAAAATTATAGAAATAAGTGATGATTATAAAACTGTTAAAATAATGATACAAGGAAGTTTGAAGGAATTAGATAATAATTCGGATGTATATTTATTATATGGAAAGGCAGCTGATGACTCAACTGATGATATTAAATGGATAAAAACCCACTTAAGTATTTCTTATGGATTAGGGTTTTCTAAAAAGTTAGATCTTCCTTACCAAGAAAATTATAAGTTTAAAATATTAGAAGAAGGATCAAATAGATTAAGAAGTGAAGAATTATTTTACATATCTTTTAAAGAAGATGTAGAGAATAGAATGACAACTCATGTTTTTAGTAATAGCAAAACAAAAGATTTTATAACACTAAATTTAAATATAAACAATGATTATAAGGGATTGGAAAAATTAAAAGTAAAGAATATTAAAATAAATATATATAATGGAAAGGATATAGCTAAAACAGTATTAATTTATAGCAATGGTAAACTTGTGGAAGATAATAATGAATTAAACATCAATACTTCAACTGCGTATAGTGATTCTGACAAAAATAAATACTTTAATATTGAAAGATTAAATTATAATATAAAAATAAAGGATGACATTAAGAATGATACTAATCTTAAATTTGAGACAGAGATAGAAGATTATATGGGAAAAAAATTTAACTATAAGGTTAATGATGATTAATAAATTAGCACAAGAAAGCCTATTTAGGACTTTTTATATTCTTAATAAAAAATATAAAAATTATATTGACATTAGGTATAGTAAATGATATACTAACTAAGTCGCTACAATGTGGCGAAACAAATGGTCTTTGAAAATTAAACAGAATTAAGGTAAATAAATGCCAGTCAATAACTGTAATTGAGTAAGGATACTCAAAATGAAGTTATAGAGAAGCGAAGGAAACTCGCTCAGCGAAGCTGAGGAGTGCTCAAAGAGTAAGCGACTATCATCAAATCATAGATTTGAGATATCTGCTTAAGCGATTCGCACCAAATTATAAATTTGGGCTCTCTGCTTAACTTTTAAATTGAGAGTTTGATCCTGGCTCAGGACGAACGCTGGCGGCGTGCCTAACACATGCAAGTCGAGCGAGGGGAGTTCTTCGGAACAAACCTAGCGGCGGACGGGTGAGTAACACGTGGGCAACCTGCCTCAA
>NZ_LHUR01000022.1 GCF_001263795.1 Clostridium homopropionicum DSM 5847 | reverse complement strand
AGTAAGACCCCTGAAAGACCATCAGGTTGATAGGTTAGAGGTGTAAGTGCAGTAATGTACTCAGCTGACTAATACTAATAGGTCGAGGACTTGATCAATATTAATTCACTGTGCAATTTTGAGAGAATAATTTCAATATTCTTTTCAGATTTGTCAACAACAAAAAGGAAACTCTCTCAGCAAAGCTGAGGAGTAACCGATCATCACAAAATCGGCACGCTGTGTAAGCGACCATCACCAAATTATAAATTTGGGATGTCTGCTTAAGATTTTGGATGCCTGGTCATCTGGTGGTTATGGCTTGAAGGTAACACCCGTTCCCATTCCGAACACGAAGGTTAAGCTTCAAAGCGCCGATGGTACTGCACTGGTGACGGTGTGGAAGAGTAGGTCGCCGCCAGGTAATATTCCGCGATAGCTCAACGGTGGAGCACTCGGCTGTTAACCGATAGGTTGAAGGTTCGAATCCTTTTCGCGGAGCCATTTTTTTATAAATATAATTTTGTAGTTGATTATTTAAAGGTTTATGCTTTATTATTAAAGTATAGACCTTTTTTATTTTATATTAAATTTTAAGTAATATAGGAGGTTAATAAATAATACAATTAAATAGTAATAAAACTAAATATTCTGTCAAACTAAGTAATTTATTAAATGCTCTAATTAAAAAACATATTTTTAGTAACTTCTAAGTTACAGAATAAGGGGGACTTAATATGAAAGTTTGCAAAACCCAGGATTTAAGAAATATCGGATTAATTGGACATAGCGGCTCAGGAAAGACAACACTTGCTGAAGCCATATTATATTACACGAAAGCAATTGACAGATTTGGAAAGATTGAAGATGGCAATACAACCAGTGATTATGATCCAGAAGAGAAGAAAAGAAGAATATCAATTTCAACATCAATATTAAATTGTGAATGGGATAACGTTAAAATTAACGTAGTGGATACCCCAGGTTATTTTGATTTTGTTGGAGAAATGATAGAGGGATTAAAAGCAGTAGATATGTCAATAATTACTGTATCAGCTAGATCAGGAATAAAAGTAGGTACAGAGAAAGCATGGGACTATGTAAATAAATATAGTTTGCCCCGAGCCTTTTTTATAAGCAAATTAGACACAGAAAATAGTGATTTTGAAAATGTCTTAATGCAGCTTAAAGATAAGTTTGGCATATCGGTAGTACCAATTCAATATCCTATAGGCAAGGAAAACGATTTCAAAGGGGTAGTAAATATAATATCCAACAAAGCAAGGATTTTTAATCCTAAAACTCATGAGATGGATATTACAGAAGTACCAGAAGAATTTTCAGAAAAAGTTGAAGAATATAAGAAGATGATAATAGAATCAGTTGCTGAGACTGATGAAGTATTGTTAGAAAAATATTTTTCAGAAGGAACTTTAAGTGATGAAGAAATATATGATGGACTAATTAAAGGTATAGAATCAGGGGATATAGCACCTGTAACTTGTGGTTCAGCATTAAAAGGAATAGGAATAAACACCTTATTAGAAGATATAATGGAGTCTTTCCCTTCACCAAAGGATTCAGCACCTATTGCAGCATTTAGAATAGATAATAACGAAAAAATTTCGGTTAGCATAGATGAAAATGGACCATTTTCAGCTTTTGTCTTTAAAACTATTGCAGATCCTTTTGTAGGAAAGCTATCAATTTTTAAGGTCATTACTGGTAAGGCAAAGGCAGATTCAATGGTTTATAATATAAATAATAAGAAACAAGAGAGAATAGGTTCTTTGTATTTCCTAAAAGGTAAAGAACAGACTCAGACACAAGAGGTTTTTGCAGGGGACATAGGAGCTGTTGCAAAGCTCCAATTTACTAGTACAGGAGATACTTTAAGCGAAGTACAAAACAATATAGCGTATGAAAAAATTCAATTCCCTAATCCTTCAATTTCTATGGCAGTACTTACAAAGGCTAAAGGAGATGAAGAAAAGATATCTCTTGGATTAGCTAAACTTTTAGATGAAGATCCGACTCTAAGGATTACAAGGGATGTGGAAAATGCTGATACTATAATTTCTGGTATTGGAGAAACTCATTTAGAGATAATTGCAAATAAATTGAAAAATAAGTTTGGAGTAGATGTTGAATTACAAACTCCAAAAGTTCCATATAGAGAAACTATAAGAAAACAGTCAGATGTTCAAGGAAAGCATAAAAAACAAAGTGGTGGTCACGGACAGTATGGTGATGTAAAAATAAAATTTGAACCAAGGGACGATGGTAAAGAAGAGCTTTTATTTGTAGATAAAGTAGTAGGAGGAGTGGTTCCAAGGCAATATATACCTGCTGTTGAAAAAGGATTAAAAGAATGCATGAAGCATGGGGTGCTTGCAGGATATCCTGTAATAGGATTAAAAGCTACCTTATATGATGGCTCTTTTCATCCAGTAGATTCTTCCGAAATGGCATTTAAAGTTGCTTCATCTATAGCCTATAAAAAAGGTATGCAAGAGGCAACACCAGTACTTTTAGAACCTATTATGCATGTTAAGATAGAAGTCCCTGATGATTATATGGGAGATGTAATAGGTGATATAAATAAAAAGAGAGGAAAAGTACATGGAATGGAGGAAGCATATAAGGGATACCAAAGAATAATTGCTGAAGTTCCATTAGCTGAAATGTTTAAATATGCTACTGACTTAAAATCTATAACTGGTGCACGGGGAAGTTTTGAAATGAAGTTTTATAAATATGAAGAACTTCCAATTACTGAAGCAGAAAAAGTAATAAGTAATTCTAAGGTTAAAGAAAAAGAATAAAGAAAATGCTTGTGACAAGAGATTGTACACAAGCATTTTTTATTATTAATAGTTTTTGCATAACTCTTCAAAATAACTTTGAGGATGTAAGCAAGCAGGACATTTACCAGGGGCTTCTGGTCCTTCATGTATGTAACCACAGTTATTACATTTCCAGTAAGTTACGCCATCTTTTTTAAATACTGTTCCATTTGAAATATTTTCAGCTAATTTTCTATATCTTTCTTCGTGGGCTTTTTCTACTTTTGCTATATTTCTAAAAGTTGCGGCAATGTCAATGAAGCCTTCCTCTTCAGCAACTTTTGCAAATGTTGGGTAAAGTTCTTCCCACTCTTCATGTTCGCCATTGGCGGCATAACCTAAATTTGCTATTGTATCACTTAATCCTATACCATATGCTGCATTGATATTAATTGCTTCACCATGAAGATTTTCATCTTCTAATAAGTGTTTTAAAAATCTTTTAGCATGTTCTTTTTCATTTTCTGCTGTTTCCATAAAGATGTTGGAGATTTGTACATATCCATCTTTTTTAGCTTGAGAAGAATAATAAGTATATTTAGTTCTAGCTTGACATTCTCCAGCAAAAGCTTTCATTAAATTTTCTGCTGTTTTTGTATCTTTCAAGTTTTTCATAAGGATTACCTCCAAACTAATTTATTCTTATCCTAAAATTAATTATAACACCATTTTATACCTACAGCAAATTAACCAAAGAATGTTCATAATTTATAAACAAAATAAGTAATTATATATTTTATTAGGAATAAATAATTTTAAAATGCAAAAAATAAATTTAAATCAATCGAAAGGTGAGATTTTATGTCAGAGTATAAGCTTGATATCATCGGTAAAGTTAACCTTAGTGATTATAGTAAGATATATGACTATATTGGTATTGTGGATGTAAATGATAAATTTACAATAACTTTAAATAATGATAGTGTGGAAACTTCAGAGCTTATCTACAACATGCTTGAAAAAAATGACTTTAGTATTTATTCTAAAGGAGGAGATGAGAATGGAAAAATATCCATTACAGCATCAAGGAACAAACGGTAGAGATGTAAGAATACCAAGATATTATGAAAATAAAAATCAAGTTGTAGCTAGAGATTATGGAGTAAATGATTATACAGGAAATATGAGTACACTTAACTCAGTTTCAGATAGCTATGATAGAAATAAAAAAATAAAAGAAATATTAGGCAATAATCTCTTTTAAAAATTAGTGCTTTACACATATAATATATGTGTAAAGCAGTTTTGTTTTTTGTTGACAAGGAAAGTTATTAAATGATATTATAATTTTATAATTTACTACGTTAAAGCATTAAACTAATAAAGTGGAGGCAGTGCTATGGGAAAGTGGAAAAGATATATACCCGATGGAATGAAGGACATACTTTTTGAAGAATGCAATGAAAAGTTAACTATAGAAGAATCATTAAGAAAATCATATAAACAGAGTGGATTTTCAGAAATAATATCACCAACTCTTGAATTTTACGATGTTTTTGATTTAGAAAGCCAGTCTATTTCACAAGAAAAGATGTATAAGCTTTTTGATAATGCCGGAAGAATAATGGTGCTAAGGCCTGATATGACAACACCTATAGGAAGAATAGCATCAACAAAAATAAAGCAAAGTAATTACCCATTAAGACTATGCTACAATTCAAACATTTTTAGAATAAATGAAAATTTAAATGGTAAAACTAGTGAAATTACTCAATCAGGTATAGAGATAATTGGAGTAAAAAATATTAAAGCAGATGCAGAGGCAATTATTAATGCTATAGAAGCTTTATTAAATTTAGGTTTAAAGAATTTTAAAATCGAATTAGGTGAAGCAAAGTTTTTTAAAGCTCTAATTGAGGATACAGAAATTAATGAAGAGGATCTAGAAAAAATGAGAAGCATAATTGAGAATAAAAATTATGTTACTCTTAGCAACTTCTTAAGAGATAAACAGTATGGTATCTCAGAAGATAATATAGAAATATTAGAAAAGCTCCCTCAACTATTTGGAGATATTAGTATTATTGATGAAGCAAGAAGTTTGACTAATAACCAAAAAGCTTTAGAGGCATTAGATAATATTCATAATATATATAAAATTATCCATGAGATTGGTCTAAGCTCTTATATATCCATTGATTTAGGAATGGTACAAAATATAGATTATTATACTGGAATTATTTTTAAAGGATATGTTGAAGAAGTTGGAGATTATATATTAAGTGGGGGAAGATATGATAATTTAATTAAGCAATTTGGAACAAATCTTCCTGCTACAGGCTTTGCCATTAATGTGGACAATGTTATGGATGCTTTAAAGAAACAAAATACATTAAAGATAAAGGAAACTAAGAAAATTGTTATTTATTATAAAGAAGAATATCTAAAAAATGCTTATGAATTGATGAATTTAATTAGGCAAAATGATTTTATATGTGAATTAAGCTTATTTAGTAAAGAAAATGAATCTATTGAATATGGGAAGGAAAACAAAATTCACAGTATGATTAGCATTATAGATGAAAATAACCTTAAAGTATTTGATCTATTAACAGATGAATGCGATATAGTGAAAATGGATAAATTTCTAAGTACTTTAGTAATAAGCTAATAATAATTTGAGGTGGTTTAAGTGAAGAAAGTAAGAATAGCACTAACTAAGGGTAGACTTGAAGAGCATGCTGTAGAAATATTTAAGTCTATTGGGGCAGATATAACTGAGCTTGAGGATAAAGGGAGAAAGCTAATATTTAAATCTGAAAATGAACAATTTAATATTGATTTTTTTCTTGTAAAAGCTCCGGATGTTACAACTTATGTAGAATATGGATCGGCTGATATAGGTATTGTAGGAAAAGATACCTTAATGGAAAAGAATAAAGAATTTTATGAAGTGTTAGATTTAAAGGTTGGAAAGTGCAGGTTTGCCCTAGCTGCTTTACCTGATTTTAATTTAGATGAAGGATATAATAGAAAAAAAATAGCAACTAAGTATCCAGAGGTGGCTAGAGAATTTTTTAGAACAAAGGGACTTGATATAGAAATTATAAAAATAGAAGGTTCAGTAGAGCTAGCTCCTATTGTAGGACTTGCAGATGCAATAGTTGATATTGTAGAAACTGGCTCTACTCTAAAAGAAAATGGCTTAATTATTGTTGAAGAGATATGTCCAATAAGTGCAAGAATGATAGTAAATAAGGCAAGTATGAAAACCAAAAAAGAGGAGATAGGCAAAATTATAGAGGAAATAAGTAAAGTTATTAGTTAATAATAAGGAGAGTATGCAAGTGATAAATATAGTTAAATTAGATGATAAAAATAAAAACTATTATACAGATAACTTAAAAAGCAGAGCAGAGGCAGTACAAAAGGATGTAGTTATTGCTGTAGAAAAGATTTTAGAAAATGTAAAAGAAAATGGAGATAAGGCAGTAATTGAGTATACAAATAAATTTGACAGCAATACAATAAATTCAAGTAATATAAAGATTACAAAAGAAGAGATAGAAAAAGCTTACACAGTTGTTGAAAGGGAATTTATAGATGCAATTAAATTGTCAAAAGAAAATGTATGGTTTTATCACGAGAAGCAAAAACAAAAATCTTGGATGGTTACTAAAGAAGATGGAATAATGCTAGGGCAGCAGATTAGAGCCTTGGACACTGTAGGAATATACGTTCCAGGTGGAACTGCAGCTTATCCATCATCTGTAATTATGAATACTATTCCAGCTAAAGTAGCTGGAGTTAAAAAGGTAGTTATGGTAACTCCTCCTTCAAAAGATGGAACTATTAATCCTAATATTTTAGTAGCTGCTGATATTGCAGGAGTTGATGAGATATATAAGGTTGGTGGAGCTCAAGGGGTAGCTGCCCTTGCTTATGGAACTGAATCAATTCCAAAGGTAGATAAAATTGTGGGGCCAGGAAACATATATGTAGCCATGGCTAAGAGAAGTGTATATGGTTTTGTTGATATAGATATGATTGCAGGACCAAGTGAAATTCTAGTTATTTCTGACGAAACTGGAGACCCTAAGTATATAGCCGCAGATTTAATGTCTCAAGCAGAGCATGATGTGTTAGCTTCTTCAATTTTAGTAACTACATCAAGCGAACTAGCAATCAAAGTTAAAGAAGAATTAGAAGTTCAAGTGAAGGCACTTTCAAGAAAAGATATAATAACAGCTTCACTTAAGGATTACGGTGCAATATTTGTTGTTGAAAATATGAAGGAAGCTATAGAGCTTTCAAATTTAATTGCTCCAGAGCATTTAGAGGTTATGGTAAAGGAGCCGTTCTCAATTTTAGGAGAACTTAAGAATGCAGGTTCAATTTTCTTAGGTAAATACGCTCCTGAACCATTAGGGGATTATATGGCAGGCCCAAATCACGTATTGCCAACTAGCGGAAGTGCTAAATTCTTTTCTCCTTTATCTGTGGATGATTATATTAAAAAATCAAGTTTTATTTATTATTCACAAGAGGGACTAAAAAAGGTTAAAGATCCTATAGTAAAAATAGCAGAGACAGAAGGTTTAACTGCACATGCTAACTCCATTAAAGTAAGGTTTGAATAAAACTATTAGAAAACATAGAATAAGATGCTGGTTAATATTTACTAGGTTTTATAGTTTAACCACTAGCGATTAGAGACTAGATACTAGCGATTAAAAGGAGGGATTACATTGGGAAAAAGAGAAGCAGCAGTAAATAGAAAAACTGGAGAAACTGACATACAGGCAAAGCTTAACTTAGATGGCGAAGGAATTTATAATATCAATACAGGTGTTGGCTTCTTCGACCACATGTTAAACTTAATGACAAAGCACGGACTTCTTGACTTAGCCTTAGAAGCAAAGGGAGACTTAGAGGTAGATTCACATCACACCATAGAAGATGTAGGAATTGTATTAGGTCAATGCCTTAATGAAGCTTTAGGAGATAAAAAAGGAATTAAAAGATATGGTACATCCTTTGTTCCTATGGATGAGGTTTTGGCATCTGTATCTATAGATGTAAGCGGTAGACCATTTATTGTCTGTGACTTCAATTTTACAGTAGATAGGATTGGAGAAATGGATACTGAGATGGTAGAAGAATTTTTAAGAGCCTTTACTTTCAATGCAGGTATAACTCTTCATGCTAGAGTTCTATATGGAAAAAATAATCATCACATGATAGAGGCTGTGTTTAAAGCCTTAGGAAGGGCATTAAGAGAAGCAGTTGATATTGATTCTAGAATAAAAGGAGTTATGTCAACTAAGGGAAGCATATAAAAAAGGAGTTGAGATGTTTGATTTCTATAGTAGATTATGGAATGGGAAATTTGAAAAGTGTTGAAAATGCACTTGATTTATTAGATATAAAATCAGTTATAACCTCTGACAAAGAAGTTATATTAAATAGTAAAGGGATTATTTTACCAGGGGTAGGAGCTTTCCCTGATGCAATAGATTGTATAAGAGAAGCGGGCTTAGATGTGACCTTAAAAGAGGCAGTAAGTGGAGGTACCCCTTTACTTGGAGTTTGCCTTGGAATGCAGCTCTTATTTGAAGAAAGTGAAGAAATAAGACCATGTAGTGGTTTAGGATTTTTAAAGGGTAAAATTGAAAAGATTAAAGGTAATCTAAAAATACCTCATATGGGATGGAATAGTTTAAAGTATGAAAAAGCTTGCCCTATACTAAAGGATATAGAAGAGAATAGCTATGTATATTTTGTTCACTCTTATTATGCAGTTGTAGGTGAAGAAGGAATTTTAAATGCTTATGCAGATTACGGAGTAAAGGTTCCAGGGGTTGTTAGTAAGGGAAATGTATTTGGACTACAATTTCACCCAGAAAAAAGTGGAGATGTAGGTCTAAAAATGCTAAAGAATTTTGGGGAGATGATTAAATGATTATTCTACCAGCTATAGATTTAAAAGGTGGTAAATGCGTTAGATTATATAAAGGTGATTTTAATAAAACAGAAGTAGTAGCAGAAAGTGCACTAGATACTGCCTTAAGCTTTAAAGCAGCTGGTGCAGAATTCATTCATATGGTGGATTTAGATGGTGCATTAAAAGGTAAGGGTGTAAATTATGAAATTGTTTCAGAAATAGTTAAGAAAGTAAATGTTCCTGTTGAACTTGGCGGGGGCATAAGAGATATGGAAACAATTGATTTTTTAATTAATATAGGTCTAAGCAGGGTAATACTTGGCACAGCAGCTCTTAATAATCCAGAGCTTGTAAAGACTGCAGTTAAAAAATATGGAGATAAAATTGCAGTAGGCATAGATGCTAAAGATGGATTTGTAGCAGTTGATGGATGGATTAATGTAAGCAAAGTAAATTACATAGATTTTGCTAAGGAAATGGAGAAAATAGGAGTTAAGACAATCATATTTACTGATATAAGTAAAGATGGAACTCTTCAAGGACCAAATTTAGAGCAGTTAGGAGAAATTCAAAATAGTGTAAGCTGTAATATAGTAGCTTCAGGCGGAATAAAAAATTTAGATGACTTAAAAAACATCAATAATATGGGCATTTATGGAGCTATTACAGGAAAGGCTATATATTCAGGAAACATAAATTTGAAAGAGGCTATAGATGAATTTAAAAGATAAGAAATTATAGATAGAAGGTGCTTAGAAATGAGTAAATATTGGAGTGCTATTGCAAATAGTATGGAGCCCTATGTTTGTGGTGAACAGCCAAAGGATAAGAAGTATATAAAATTAAATACCAATGAAAGCCCATACCCACCATCTCCAAAGGTTTTACAAGGGATAAAGGATGCGGCTAATAGTGATTTAAGATTATATCCAGATCCAAAATGTGATGCTCTAAGAGAAACTATTGCAAAATATTATAATTTAAATAAAGATGAAGTTTTTGTTGGAAATGGATCTGACGAGGTTTTAGCTTTTTCATTTTTAACTTTTTTTAATACTGATGAAACTGTAGTATTTCCAGACATTACGTATAGTTTTTATCCAGTTTACGCTCAGCTATATAATATTAAATATAGATTGGCAAAACTAGAGGATGATTTCTCAATACCTGTTAATGAATTTATGACAAAAAATGGCGGGGTAATTATTCCAAATCCTAATGCTCCAACGGCAAAACATATGGATATAGATGCTATTAGAAAAATTCTAGATTACAATTCAGAAAAGGTAGTTATAATCGACGAAGCTTATATAGATTTTGGGGGTACATCTGCAGTAAGCCTTATAAAGGAGTACCCAAATCTTTTAGTAATACAAACATTATCTAAGTCACGTTCACTGGCAGGAATCCGCATAGGTTTTGCTCTTGGACAAAAAGAACTTATAGATGGACTTAATACAATAAAAAACTCTTTTAATTCTTATACAATTGATAGAGTTGCTGCTATTGCAGCAGTTAAAGCAATTGAGGATGAAGATTATTTTAAAGAGTGTGTATCAAAAATAATAAATACTAGAGAAACGGTTACTGAGCAGTTAACAAATATGGGATTTAAGGTTGTTCCATCTAAGGCTAACTTTATTTTTGTAACTCATCCTCTTTTTAAGGCTAGTGAATTATTTGCAAAGTTAAGAGAAAAGGCAGTCTTAGTAAGATATTTTAATAAACCTAGAATAGATAATTATTTAAGAATAAGTATAGGATCAGAAGAAGAAATGAAGCTATTTATTGAAAGACTCCAGAGAATAGTAACTGAAATGGAAAATAATTAAGCTGTATTATGAGAAAAGGCGTAGAAAGAGGTGTGGTAATTGCTTACAAAAAGAATAATACCATGTCTTGATGTGGATATGGGAAGAGTAGTTAAAGGAGTAAACTTTGTTAATTTGCAAGATGTTGGAGACCCTGTAGCTATTGCTGAGTTTTATAATAAAGAAGGAGCAGATGAGATAGTATTTCTAGACATAACTGCTACTCACGAAGGTCGTGCAACAATGATTGATGTGGTTCGAAGAACTGCTAAAAAAGTGTTTATTCCTCTTACTGTCGGAGGAGGTATTAAAACAGTTGATGATTTTAAGGATATTTTAAGAGCTGGAGCGGATAAAATATCTATAAATTCAGCTGCTATAAGAAATCCTCAACTTATAAAGGAAGCTGCAGATAAATTTGGAAGTCAATGTGTTGTGGTTGCAGTAGATGGAAAGAAAAGAGAAGACGGTTCTGGATGGAACGTATTTATAAATGGTGGAAGAATTGACACAGAGCTTGATGCTTTAGAATGGATTAGAAAAGCAGAAGAATTAGGAGCTGGAGAAATTCTTTTAACAAGTATGGATGCAGATGGAACAAAACAAGGATATGACATAGAATTTACTGATGCCGTGTGTAAAGCTGTTAATATACCTGTAATTGCCTCTGGTGGTTGTGGAAATTTACAGCACTTTGCAGACATATTTAAAGAGAGTGGTGCAGATGCGGCATTAGCAGCATCACTGTTCCACTTTAGAGAACTTACAATTAGCCAGGTAAAAGAATTCTTAAAGAGCAATGAAATAGAAGTAAGACTTTAAGAACAATCGCTAGAGGCTATTCGCTAATCTCTAGAAAACATGGTGATTAGCGAATAGAGACTAGCGATTAGTGATTATTTAGTGCCTAGTACCTAGCACCTAAAAACTGGCTACTGGTTACTGAAAAGGAGGCGTTATAAAGTTGACTACAGAAGAACTAATAAAAGAGGTGGACTTTAATAAGGGGGATGGACTAGTTCCTTGTATTGTTCAAGATGCTGATAACAATGAAGTTTTAATGATGGCATATATGAATAAAGAATCTCTACAGAAAACTATAGAAACTGGCACCACTTGGTTTTGGAGTAGATCTAGAAGTGAATTTTGGAACAAGGGAGCAACTTCTGGGCATTTTCAATATGTTAAAAGTATTGCTGTTGATTGTGATGGGGATACTCTTTTAGTAAAAGTAGATCAGGTAGGGGCTGCTTGCCATACAGGCAGCAGAACTTGTTTTTATAGAGAATTAACTACAGAGTAATTTAGAAGCAATCAAATAGTAAGGAGGAGTAGAGTTGGATAATATAGATGTTTTAAAGGAACTTTTTCAAGTAGTAAAAGATAGAAAAGAAAATCCAATGGAAGGTTCATATACACATTATCTTTTTGAAAAAGGATTAGATAAAATATTAAAAAAGGTTGGAGAAGAAAGTACTGAAGTTATTATAGCAGCTAAAAATAGTGATAAGGAAGAATTAGTTAATGAAATTTGTGATTTAACTTACCATGTACTTGTTCTTATGGCTGAGCAAGGAATAGAGCTAGAAATTGTAAGGAATGAATTAGAAAAGAGAAGAGAAAAAATCGGGAATAAAAAACAGGAAAGAAGAGAAGTGGAAAATCTATAAAATAAAAGTTCGCAAAAGAAAGTTAAAATTCTATTGCGGACTTTTTTATAGGACAGGAGACAGTAAACGAGAAATGGACTCCTTAAATTTTATTACAACAGATCTTTTTTCATAAAGATCTCTGGTTATTTCTGTAGATACTTTTATATCTTCTTCAAAGATTTCCTCTAACTCCTTAGAGATATTAACATCATAAATAAAGGCATTAACTTCAAAATTTAATTTGAAACTTCTTACATCCATATTTGCAGTTCCGACAGAGCTTATTGCCCCATCAACTACTACTGTCTTGCTGTGTATAAAGCCTTTGTTATAAGTATAACTGCGCACGCCGCTTTTTAAAAGTTCCCCTATATAACAAAGTGAGGCCCAATAAACAAAAGGATGATCAGGTTTATTTGGTATCATTATTCTTACATCTACGCCAGATAAAGATGCAATCTTTAATGCCTCTAAAATGCTTTCATCAGGGATGAAATATGGGGTCTGAATATATACGCTTTTCTTAGCAGAGTGAATCATTTTTATATATCCATTTTTTATTTGCTCCCATTCGGAATCAGGACCGCTGGATACTATTTGAATTCCAATCTGCCCTTTAGAATATTTATTAGGGAAATACTTCTTATCAAAAGTAATTTTTTCTTCTGAAGCATATCTCCAATCTAAAAGAAATCTTTGCTGCAAAGAATCTACTGCGCTGCCTGTAATTTGTAGATGAGTATCCCTCCAATACCCAAACTTTTTATTTTCACCAAGGTATTCATCCCCTATATTGAAACCACCTACAAAAGCTGTCTTGCCATCAATTACTGCAATTTTTCTATGATTTCTATAGTTAACACGGATGTTTACAAAGGGAAGTAGTGAAGGAAAAAAACAAGCTACCTTTCCACCAGCATTTTTTAGTCTATTAAAAAATTTTCGAGGTAACCTTAAACCACCCATTCCATCATACAGGAATCTCACTTCAACGCCTTGAGAAGCTTTTCTTGCTAGAGTATCAATTATTTTATTACCTAGTGAATCATTTTTTATAATGTAATATACCATATGAATATGATCTTTAGCTTCTTCTATGGCTTTGAAAAGCTCACGAAATTTATCGTGTCCATCTGTATATATTTTTACAGAATTATCTTGTGTAAAAACTGACTGACTATTAATTAGATTCATATACATCATATCTTTATAATTAGTCATAGCCCTATCATTAAACTTTATAGTGTCTTCAGAAAGTTGCTTTCCTTGAAGTAATAGTTTTTTATGAAATCTATCTTCCGCAATTTTGAAATCAAACATTTTCTTTCTGCTGAGGTTTTGACCAAATGTTAGGTATAAAATAAAGCCTATTCCAGGTATCAAAAGTAAAACCATAAGCCATGCCCAGGTAGCTGAAGGGTTTCTTCTTTCAAAAAATATTACTAAAAGGGCAAATAGCAAGTTTAAATAGGGTAATGCATCAATAAAACTATTTATAAATCGCATTATAAAGCCTCCCTTAAACTAATGAGAAGAGCAATTGCAATTATTGCAAGAGCTAGCCCCTTCTCTAGAATGGCAACCTTTTGCAGCAGCTTTTGAGCAAGTATTTATTTTATTGCCTTTAGAAGTGGATTTTATTTTTATAGTGGAATTTTCATATATAAACTCTATTTTTTCAATATTATCCAGTATACCTTTATCAAATAAAAAAAGAATACCATCAACATTTTTAGATGCATATTCTGTTTTATTTAGTAGATCATCTAGATATATGTCAATATGAGACTTTTTACAGCAGGTATTTAAATAAGACATTCTTACACAAGAATAATCTTTTTTATTAGCCTCAAGTAAACTCTTAAATTCATTGTATGCTTCTTTTGATAAGATTATTTCTAGATTATTAATAATATCACCTTCCATAATATATTTAAATATTATTGTAACATACTTTCATAAAAATAAATTATATTATAATTAATAAGGCTTACTATTTAGAGAAGGTCTATTTACTTATACTTGTATGTTTGGGTTGAAAACTTAAACAATTTTTACCTGTAGTTTGGAGAACAATAGTATTAGGCATTAATTTAGACTTAAAGCCCATTGATTTGCAACCATAAGGAGATAACTTATTCCAAGTTATAAAAAAGTATTTGCATAGTCTACAGTTAATTTTACTACTCATAATATTATATCCTTTCAATGATTTCAATATTTAATTTTAACATATTATTGTAGCATCTTAAATAATCAGCTTAATTATATGTAATAATATGAAAAGTAGGATATAATTAAATAACAGGTAAGTAAAGTTTAATGTTTAAAAATGAATTTTTCAGGAGGAATAAAATGAATAGAGAAAAAACTTTATATCCAGTATTAGTTAATGGTAAATACGGATATATAGATAATTCGGGTACAATAGTTATTGAACCTAAATATGATTATGCAGAGGATTTTTATGGATCTCTTGCAATAATCGGAGTTAAGGGTCAGCGTGGGTATATAAATACTAATGGAGAATTTGTAATAGAGCCTAGATTCAAGGAAGCAAATCTATTTTCGGAAGGATTAGCAGCAGTACAGATTGGATATAAATGGGGATATATAAATGAGAAAGGCGAAGAGGTAATACCATTTTCATTTTTAGATGCATATGATTTTAGCGAAGGTTTAGCATTAGTTCAAGTAGGAGGTAAGCAAGGATACATAGATAAAGATGGCAATATGGTAATAGAACCTAATTATAATTATGCACATAGCTTTAGTGAAGGGCTTGCATCAGTAGACTTTGAAGATAAATTTGGCTATATTGATAGAGAAGGTAATGTGGTTATAAAGCCTCAATACCTAATTGCATTGGATTTTGAAGATGGATTAGCCGCAGTGGAATTAAAAGAAGGCTATGGGTTTATTAACAAAGCTGGAGAAATAATAATAAAACCTCAATTTGATGAAACTGATGATTTTATTAATGGTTATGCTGCTGTGTGCAAAGAGGATAAGTATGGATATATTAATAAAAATGGAGAAATAGTAATTCCTATAGTATATGACGATATTGATATGTTAAGTGAAGGTTTGATTGCAGTTTTAATTAATGATAAATGGGGATATGTAGATATTTCTGGGAATATGGTTATTGAGCCTAAATTTGATGAAGCCTTCGAATTCATAGATGGATTAGCATTTGTGGAGATTGATAAAAAAATAGGATATATTAATAAAACTGGAGAATATGTTTGGAAACCTCAAAAGTAATTTTGAGGTTTTTCTCATATAAGTATCTTTTTAAATTGTATTGACAAAGAGATTGTGGTAAACTGAAACTGATGGGTAGTATCCACAGGGAGCTGCACCGGTTTGTTATATTCAAATATAATTTTATTTTAATCTGCTCATATCACATGGAATGAGACTGCTATAAGGGAAATTGTTATCTCCACATAGCTGGAGATTTTTTGTGTCACTTCTATAAAAATATAAAAGAGGTGATGCCTATTGAACATAAGTTTTATAGGAGCTGGCAAAGTAGGCTGCTCCTTAGGAAAATATTTTTTAAACAAGGGTGTAAATATTAAGGGATATTATAGTAGAACCTTAAGGTCTGCATATGAAGCTTCTGAATTTACGAACTCTTTAGCTTACGATAATTTAAGGGATCTTATTAATAATAGTGATACAATTTTTATTACGGTTCCCGATGATAGTATTAGTGATATATGGCAGAAAATAAGCAGTTTAGATTTAAATGATAAAATTATATGCCACACCAGTGGCTCAGTGTCTTCGGAAATCTTCTCGAATATTAACAATTCAGGTGCATTCGGGTATTCTATTCATCCTATGTTCCCATTCTCGGACAAATTTAATTCCTACAAGTATTTAGAAAACGCATATTTTTCCATTGAAGGTAGTGCAAAATGCCTAAACTATCTATGTGGTTTTTTTGAGAATTTAGGTAACAGGGTTATTAAAATTGATTCTACAAAAAAATCTACGTATCATTTAGCCAATGTTGTAGTTTCAAACTTAGTTTTGCCGCTGCTAGATTTAGGCTGCAGCTATTTAGAGGAATGCAATATTGATAAAGAAAATGCAATAAAAGCGTTATTTCCTCTTATACAAGGGAACATAGACAATATAAGAAAAAAAGGCTTTGTAAATTCAGTTACAGGTCCTATTGAACGATGCGATTTAGGAACCATAAAATCTCATGTGAAAGTTATAAAAAGTGAAGATCTAGAGCTGTATAGATTGCTCTCAAAAAACTTGTTAGAACTTTCAAAAGTTAAAAATCCAGGAAGAGATTATAAGAAATTAGAAGAATATTTACAAGGGGGATTCTAAATGAAGAATACTGTAACCACATTTAAAGAAGCAAAAGAAAAAGGTACAAAATTAACTGTACTTACTGCTTATGATTATTCAACTGCTAAATTGATGGATGAAGCAAATATTAACGGGATTTTAGTAGGCGATTCCTTGGGAATGGTTTGTCTAGGTTACAAGGACACCCTAAGTGTTACCATGGAGGATATGATTCATCATACTAAGGCTGTATCAAGGGGAGCTAAGAATGCTTTAGTTATTGGAGATATGCCATTTATGTCTTATCAAACTTCAGTTTATGATGCTGTGGTTAATGCGGGAAGACTCATAAAAGAGGGGGGAGCTCAGGCAGTTAAATTAGAAGGAGGAGCTATAGTACTTGAGCAAGTTAAAGCAATAGTTAAAGCTCAAATTCCTGTAATGGGGCACATTGGACTTACACCACAATCAATAAACATGTTTGGTGGATTTAAAGTCCAAGGAAAAAGTGAAGAGGTAGCAAGACAAATAATTGAAGATGCTAAAAGTCTAGAAGAGGCTGGAGTATTTTCAATAACTCTAGAGGGCATTCCTGAAAAGCTAGCTGAGATAATCACAAGAGAGGTATCAATTCCGACTATAGGTATAGGAGCTGGTGCAAGCTGTGATGGTCAAGTTCTTGTATATCAAGACATGTTAGGAATGTTTTCAGATATGACGCCAAAGTTTGTAAAGAAGTTTGCGGATGTTGGCACAATAATGAAGCAGGGCTTTAGTAAATACATAGAAGAGGTTCAAAAGGGTACTTTCCCTGCAAAAGAGCACTGTTTTAAAATTGATGAAGAAGTATTAAATAAACTTTACTAATTGGACAAAGGGGGAGAAGGCGGAAAATTTTCTGCTAATAAAGCTATGAAGACTATATCTAGTGTTAAAGAATTAAAAGAAAATATTAAAAGTTGGAAAAAGGAAGGTTTGACTATAGGGCTTGTGCCAACCATGGGTTTTCTACATGAAGGACACAAAAGCTTAATAGATAGAGCAGTTAAGGAAAATGACAGAGTAGTGGTAAGTGTTTTTGTTAATCCAATACAATTTGGTCCAAAGGAGGACTTAAGCACATATCCAAGAGATATTGAGAGAGATAAAAAGCTTTGCAGTGATGCAGGGGCAAACATATTATTTAATCCTGAAGCATCAGAAATGTATTTTAAGGATGCATCTACCTTTGTAGATGTAGAAGAACTTACAGAAGGACTTTGTGGAAGTAAAAGACCAGGCCACTTTAGAGGAGTATGTACAGTAGTTTCAAAACTTTTCAATATTGTGACTCCTGATAAAGCTTATTTTGGTCAAAAGGATGCTCAGCAGTTAGCTGTAATAAAGAGAATGGTTAGAGATTTAAACTTTGACCTTGAAGTAGTGGGCTGCGAAATTATCAGAGAAGAAGATGGATTAGCTAAAAGCTCTAGAAATACTTATCTTTCAAAAGAAGAAAGAAAAGCAGCTTTGATTTTAAGTAAAAGCTTAAATAAGGCAAGAAATGTTTTAAGTGAAGGGGAAAGAAATACTAAAAGCATTAAAAGAGTAATTGAAGAAGTATTAAATAGTGAACCCCTTGCAAAAATTGATTATGTTGAAGTAGTAGACAGTATTACTTTAAAACCTGTAGAAAAGGTGGAAAAGGAAATACTTATAGCCATTGCAGTTTTCATAGGAAAGACCAGGCTTATAGACAATATTATTTTTTAGGAGGACAAGACGTGATATTGCACATGTTAAAATCTAAAATACACAGGGTAACTGTAACTCAAGCTGAGTTAAATTATGTAGGAAGTATAACAATAGATACAGCTTTAATGAAGGCGGCGAATATATTAGAGTATGAAAAGGTTCAAATTGTTGACATAAATAATGGAAGTAGATTTGAAACCTATGTTATTCCGGGAGAAGAAAATAGTGGCACAATATGTTTAAATGGTGCTGCTGCCAGATGCGTTCATACAGGAGATAAAATAATAATAATGGCTTATTGCGAAATGGATGAAGCAGAAGCAAAGTCTCATGAGCCTATCGTGGTTTTTGCAAAGGAGAACAATACAATAGATAAAGTTACTAATTATGAAAAAAACTAGCTAGTAATTAAGGGATTGAATAGCATGGTATAGGATGCTAAATCAATCCCTTTTTTTAACCTAAGCAGGTTGATAGACAATCTTCTATTACTTCTTGTGTAATCTGAATGGTTTTTTTTATTTTAACCTCTTTTGAAGCTTTAGGAGCTTTATCCATATTAGTATTTTCAAGTATTCTAGATGAGTTTTCCATGATGTGTTACACCTCCCGTTGTATAATAGCAATATAATTTGAAATATATTCCATATTATATTGTTTTTGTAATTAATTTGCAATAGATTTTTTTATTCTTTATCTAAAAGGTTCATAAATTTTTTATTTTAAAAGTATATGTTTTTGTGAATAGAAATGTTACAATATAAAAACATGGATTTTGTAATAATAGGAAATGGGTGATTAAAATGGCTTTAGGTAAAGATTTAAAAGAGTATGCAAAATTACCAAGAAGCATAATAGTACTATTTTTTGCAAGAATAGTAAATTGTTTGGGGAATTTTGTTTTTCCTTTTCTAACATTGTTTCTCACAGAAAAAATGGGAATGAGTACAAACAAAGTAGGGAGCTTTATGATGATGGCTGCTGTAGCAGGTGCATTAGGTTCTTTACTTGGAGGAAAACTTGCAGACATTATAGGAAGAAAGAAGGTAATTTTATTTTTTCAAAGTATGGCAGCAATTATGCTGATTCCTTGTGGTTTTTTAGGAAGTTCTATATTAATTCCGTGGTTTTTAATAGCAATGCAATTTTTCACTGGAGCTGTACAACCTGCTAATGCTGCTATGGTAGCAGATTTAACCAATAATAAAAACAGACAGCAGGCTTTTTCACTATTATATTTAGGAATAAATATTGGAGTAGCTATTGGACCAATAATCGCAGGAGTACTATATAAAAACTATATTCAATGGATTTTCTGGGGAGATGCTTTAACTACATTTATTTCAATAATTCTTGTAGCCACAATGGTTAAAGAGGGTATTCATAATAGCAATCATCAAGATATGAATGAAAACGAAAAAAGTGAAACAGGAAATGTTATATCAGTTATTTTAAAGAGACCTGCACTTTTGGCATTTTCTTTAGTATCTATTATATATTCTTTTATATATGCACAAAGTAATTTTTCTCTACCATTACAGGTTAAAAATATATATCCAGAAGAAGGCTCTGTATTATTTGGGTCATTAATATCCGTAAATGCAGTAGTGGTAGTGGCTTGTACATTTATCATTATAGGACTTACTAGAAAAAACAAACCAATATTAAATATTGCAATTGCAGGCTTATTCTATGCAGTTGGTTTTGGAATGCTATACTTTGTAAAGAACTATAGTTTCTTAATAGTTTCAACAATAATCTGGACTATTGGGGAAATTTTATCAGCCACAAACCAAGGAGTGTACATTGCAAATAATACTCCTATGTCACATAGAGGAAGAGTTAATTCTGTATTGCCATTAATATCTGGAGCTGGAAATGCTATTGGCCCAAGTATAATGGGAATTTATATACTAAATAGGGGGGTAAGAATGGCTTGGCCTCTTGTTTTTGTCTTAGCCTTAGGTGCAACAATCCTAATGTATATGATATATCTAAAAGAAAAAAAGGATTATAAAATAAAAAAAACATCTTTGAAATATAATTAAAAGGTGGTAAAATGTTTACAAGTCGGTATTCTAACTTAGAAACTGAACTAGAATATTATTAAATAATTTAATATTTAAGTTTAGGCTATTCGACTTATATCCTAATGGGGAATAAGAACGGAGGGAAAATTAATGGAAAGAAAACTTTATACTAACACAAAAGCAAAAGCTAGCACAAGAAAGCTAACAACTCTTGCTATGCTCTCAGCTATTTCAGTAATTCTTGGATTTACTCCACTTGGAATAATTCCGGTGCCACCAGTAAACGCTACAATAATGCACATACCTGTTATTATAGCTGCAATTCTTGAAGGACCTGTTATAGGTGCTATCATGGGATTGATATTTGGTATTTTGAGCATAATTCGTGCTATTACTACAGGAAATATTCTTCTTCCAGCAATATTAAATCCTATGGTATCAGTATTGCCAAGAATTTTAATTGGTGTTGGAGCATATTATGCGTACAAGTCCTTGCCAATTGAAAGTGATAAGATTAGAGTTGGAATAAGTGCAGCCATTGGTACAGCAATCAATACTTTTGGTTTCTTAGGAATGTTGTACTTATTATATGCAGAAACTGCTGCTGTAGCATTTAAAGTTTCAGTGGACGCTGTAGGAAAAGCAATTGTTACAATAGGTGTTACACACGGAATTCCAGAAATAATTGTAGCAGTAATAATTACCGTTGGAGTAATTTTAGCCTTAAAAAAACTAAGAAAAAACTAATTTAGATTTAGCAGCAGTAAAAGCAGATAATGTTTTTACTGCTTTTATTATCTTATGATTTAAAAATACATAGGTTAGATATCTTTATATATTATTTGATGGAAATATAACTATTAGGAGGACTTAAAATGGAA
Organism: Clostridium homopropionicum DSM 5847; assembly: GCF_001263795.1. Taxonomy (GTDB): domain Bacteria; phylum Bacillota; class Clostridia; order Clostridiales; family Clostridiaceae; genus Clostridium_H; species Clostridium_H homopropionicum. The sequence goes on along the minus strand of NZ_LHUR01000022.1, from coordinate 395,804 downwards.
GTAATAAAAATTAATTATATACAGGGAATAAAAATTGGTCATGCTGAAGATTTGGAAGCAGCTACTGGCTGCACAGTAATTATTTGTGAAGAAGGTGCCGTTGCAGGAGTAGATGTTAGAGGGGGAGCACCAGGAACACGGGAAACAGACTTATTAAATCCTGTAAATATGGTAGATAAGATTCATGCTGTCCTTTTAACAGGAGGAAGTGCCTTTGGATTAGATGCTGCTGCTGGTGTTATGAAGTATCTGGAAGAAAAAGGCGTAGGGTTTGATGTAGGAGTTACCAAAGTACCTATTGTGTGTGGAGCAGCATTATTTGATTTGGTAATAGGCAATCATAAAATTAGACCAAATAAAGAAATGGGATATGAGGCATGCATAAATTCAAGTAATGAAAGTTTTACTGAAGGTAATGTAGGAGCAGGAGCAGGAGCAACTATAGGAAAGGTTCTTGGTCCTGAATTTGCTATGAAAGGTGGACTTGGTACTTATACAGTTAAGGTAGGAGATTTAATAGTTGGTGCTGTAGTTGCAGTAAATTGCTTAGGAGATGTACTAGACTTTGAAACAGGTAAAGCTATAGGTGGAGTATTAAGTGAAAATAGAGAAAGTATCAGAAATACTGAAGAAATAATGATGTCTCGTTATGATAACAAAAAAAATCTATTTAATGGGAATACTACTATAGGTTGTATTATTACAAATGCTAAATTAACAAAAGCAGAGGCTAATAAAGTAGCTTCTATGGCCCATAACGGATATGCTATGGCTATTCATCCAGTTCACACTATGTTCGATGGAGATACAATATTTTGTCTTTCAACAGGGAAAATTGAAGCAGATGTTAATGTAATAGGAGCTTTAGCTGCAAGAGTTATGGAAAAAGCCATTGTAAGTGGGGTAAAAAATGCAGAAGGAATTTATGGATATAAGGCTTTTAAAGATTTATCATTTAAGAAAATGTATTTTAGTGAAAAATGGTAAAATGATTAGAAAAACAAAGCAGGTGAGATCTATATTCAATATATAGTGCATTTTGAGAAAAATAGAATTTGATTAAATACATTAGTAATAGTATAGTAATAGTAGATCAATTAATAATAATTATTAAGTAATAAAAAATATTAAAAAATTAGGAATATAGGAGGAATATTAAATGAAAAAGTTTATTTGTTCAGTATGTGGATACACTCATGTAGGAGAGGAAGCACCAGCAATATGCCCTCAATGTAGAGCATCAAAGGATAAATTTATAGAAAAGACTGAAGGAGAAAAATTACAATGGGCTGATGAACATAAAATAGGAGTTGCTCAAGGAATAGATCCAGAAGTAGTTGAAGGATTAAAAGCAAACTTTATGGGAGAATGTACTGAAGTAGGAATGTATTTAGCAATGAGCAGACAAGCAGATAGAGAAGGTTTCCCTGAAGTTGCAGAAGCTTATAAGAGAATTGCATTTGAAGAAGCAGAACATGCTGCCAAGTTTGCTGAATTATTAGGAGAAGTTGTAACAGACAGCACAAAGGAAAATCTTCAAATGAGAGTTGATGCAGAACATGGTGCATGTCAAGGAAAGAAAGATTTAGCTACACTTGCTAAAAAGCTTAACTACGATGCTATTCATGATACAGTACATGAAATGTGCAAAGATGAAGCTCGACACGGAGCTGCATTCCAAGGATTATTAAACAGATACTTCGGATAAAAATAAAATTATAATATGTGAATAAAATAATATGTTATATATAAATTAGCTAATGTTATTCTGCTTTAAATATAAAAAGCTTAGTTTTATGCAAATAGTATAAAACTAAGCTTTTTTACATAATAAATTACTATTCTGATACTTCTTCTGACTCTATTTTTTTAAGTTTTCTATATAGTGTCATTCTAGGGATTCCCAGTATATCAGCTGCTTGAGATTTATTAAAGTTACAAGATCTAAGGGTATCTTTTATTATTTGAGTTTCAACTTCTTCAAGTATATTATTTAAGGAGCTTTTTAAAGTTAGAGAGGAAGTATATAGCTTTGCTGTACTTTTGTAGCTTGTCTCAAGTATGTAATTTGGAAGAGCATCTTTGCTTATCTCTTCTCCAGGGGATACAACTGCTAGTCTTTCAACAATATTTCGAAGCTCTCTTATGTTGCCTGGCCAATCGTATTGAACTAATATATCAATAATTTCTTGAGGAAAAGTTTTTATAATACCACAACGTTGATAAAAAGAAGTAATAAAGTGGTCAATTAAGATTGCTATATCGGCACTTCTCTCTTTAAGAGTAGGTACATGCAAGTTTAACACATTTAATCTATAATATAAATCAGCACGAAACTCTTTTTTGGCTACTTTTTCTTCTAGGTTACAGTTAGTAGCTGCTATTATTCGTACATCTGTATTTATCATCTTATTACTACCTATTTTTTCAATTTGGTTTTCTTGTAAGGCTCTTAAAAGCTTTACCTGCATACTTAAAGGAAGATCTCCAATCTCGTCTAGAAAGATTGTCCCACCATTAGCTAGTTCAAATTTACCAGGTTTTCCTCCCTTATTTGCACCAGTAAAGGAACCTCCTTCATAGCCAAAAAGCTCGGATTCTATAAGCTGTTCAGGGATTGCAGCACAATTAACACTTACAAATGGTTTATTATGTCTATTGCTAAAATCATGAATAGAGTGAGCAAAAAGTTCCTTTCCTACTCCGCTCTCACCTGTGATTAACACTGGAAGATCCGTAACAGCAAAGGATTTTGCTTGTGATTTGCACTTTTTACCAATAGGCGATTGGCTAAGTATATCATCAAAGTTATATTTAGGTCTAAAGGTTTCCAAAACGTTTTCAGGAATAGATGGATTAATTGTAGTGATTATACTATTTCTAAGCTCCCGATTAGTTAAATCATCTAAAAGTATAATGCCTACACCTCCCATAACTTTCCCTTCATCTATAAGAGGTATTCTATCCACAAGGGCCTCTTTGCCATTATGAAATTTATGTTTACGGCCAAGCTCCGGTATTCCAGTTTTTAAAACTAAAGGAAGTCTTACTGAGGGGTCTACCTCTGATAGGTGTTTTCCTACTACGTCTTTTATAGAACTACCTATGTAATCCAAAAAAGCTTGATTCATCACAATAACTCTACAATTTTCATCTACAAAGTTAATTGGAAGAGGCAATTTGTTGAAAATTGAAGGGGGTATGGAGGTGAGTAGCTTGTCTATATTGCTCTTACTAGTTTGTTCTTGCATTGAATCTCCTCCTTAATAGTATATATCATTATTCTAACACTTATTATACTAGATTAAAAGTTAAAATATACTATAAAACGCATAAAAAATAAAAATAATTTATGTAAAAAATATAAAAATTTAATAGTGATTAAATTTTAAAAGCAAAGTGTAACAATTTATTAAGTGTAACTTTTAGTTATACTTTCCAGTAAGGATTGGACTAGCAAAGGTTTTCAGGAAAACGTTTTCTGTTAGTAACTATTTGTTTCTAAAATGAATGTGCGTTTTTGAATTATAAAAACTTGTAAAAGTGCTGAGGAATAAGGCTTTTATCATAACTTAATAAAATTGGCACAATACCTGCTATTAATATAGGCAAATAGAAAACACACATATTAGTAAAGGGGGATAGTAGGAATATCTATCAATATATTAAAGGAGGTAATTATAGTGGATAAAAATCAAAAGTATGTAATCGTTCTCTTACTAACGGCTATTATATTTGTTATAGCACAGTTTACTAAAAACAGCTATTTATTTGCAGTAGCAATGCCGCTTTTCCTATTTACATGGTTATTTGCTGGCGCGTCTAAGAATGGGAAGGTCCATGGAGTACAAAAGTTTTGGTGGATAATTTCTTTCATCATTATGGTTGGATCTCTTATATCAATGCTAAATTTAACAGCAGTTCCTGAAAATATAACTAAGAGTTATTTATTTGGGTATCCATTGCCAACAGGAATCATGTTCTTTGTCTATTGGATTCTTCTAATAATAACAGGTACTTTAACTTTCTGCTTAAGATTTGAAAAAGATTATTTAAGAGATGAGTGGATAAGGGAATTTGAACAAAAAACTGGTGCTAAATTGTTATCCAGTTCAGACAATGTTATGAAGGGAGTTGGAGGAAATGAATCTACTATTAGCAAGTAATACAGGTAGTGGTATGGGGATAATAGGATCAATAGTAATTATTTACATGATTATAGTTTTACTGATAGGGGCATGGGCAACAAGAAGAACAAAGAGTTCTGCCGACTTCTTCATAGCAGGAAAATCTATAGGACCTATTCCTCTAGCTTTGGCAGCTTTCTCAGCAACTATGTCAGGATGGTTATTTGTTGGATGCCCAGGATTAATTTATAGCATAGGTACAGGAGTAATATGGCTTACTATTTCAACCGGTATGGCGTTCGTTATTCTATGGGTTATTGTAGGAAAAAGAATGAGGTTATTGGTTGAAGTTAGCGACTGTATGACAGTTGCAGATGCAATATATGTAAGATACAAAAGTAAAGCCGCTTCTGGGCTTGCAGCAATAGCTACTATAGCTGGTACTGTTTTATATTTAGCAACTCAACTATTAGCAATGGGGGTTATTATAGGATACGTATTCAATATACCAGTTGTAACTGGGTTAATTATAGGCATGATAGTAATGCTTATCTATGCTATCGGCGGAGGAATGCTTGCAGGTATTTATACTGACGTTTTCCAAGGAACCATGATGGCAATAGCTTCTATAGCAATATTCTTATATGTATTAAAAACAGGAAATGGAATGCTTAATATTACAGAAACAATAGCTAATTCTCAGGCTTTAGCTAAAGGGGGAGCAGGTTTTAAATTCGTAGGACCTTTTGGGCTAGGTACACCAATAGCTGCTATGTGCTCATACTTCATAATGGCAATGGGAGTAGTTGGCCAACCTCACTTAGTTCATAAATTCTTTATGGTTAAGGATATTAGAAAATTAAAATGGGGTGCTCTTTTTACAACAATTCCTGCAATACTAACTGGTTTCTTAGCTTTTGGCGTAGGCGTTGTAGTTAAATCACTAGTTGTATCTGGAAAGATACCTGCACTTACTAATCCAGATGATGCTATAACTGTATTCTTAATGAATTTTACTAACCCAGTTTTAACTGGAATTGCTTTTGCAGGTATAGCTTCAGCAGTAATGTCAACTGGAGATTCATTTATAAATATAGCTTCTGCTTCTATTGTACGTGATATACCATTTGCTTTCGGTAAGACTTTAGATAGTAAACAAGAACTTTTCTTAGGAAGAGTTGCTTCAATAGGCTGTGGAATATTATCAGTTGTATTAGCAGTAGGACTTGGAAAAGATGGAATAGCCTTATTAGGAGCTTTTGGATGGGGTACCTTTGCAGCTGCATTGGCACCAGCAATAGGTCTTGGATTCAACTGGAAGAGAGCTACAAAAGAAGGAGCAGTTGTATCTATAGCTTCAGGACTAGGAATTTCAGTAATTTTAGAAATGTCTAAAACACTAAAGGCTGATTGGTATATGAATTCTCTTGCTAAAATTGGTTTGCACAATGGAAGTTTTGCTTTAGCTGTTTCATTGATACTACTAATAGTTGTTTCTATGGCTACTAAGGAAGTTAAATTGGAAAAGAATCTAGAAGCAGTTATGGATTGTTAATCTAATACTATTGGCAGATGGGCTATAGCCCATTTGCCTAAATAAATGGGGGAAGATTGTATGGAATATGGCATAACTAAAAATAAAGTTATTAGTGTTATGGAAAATATGCTTAGAAACTGTCCGCTAAATATGATTTATTACAATGTGGTTTTTACTGATGAAGAAATAGTAGTGGATTATTTAATAAAAAGCTATAGAACTTGGATATTACATGTAAGCCCAGTAAAGGTGTATGAATATGACGGCATGAACGCTAGGGATATTTTAAAAAAGAACAGAGAAAATTTTACAATAAGATTCCAGGACATTGAGAAAATAGTGTTCAAAAAGAGAAGCTTTTTTACTAATGCAAGGATAGAAATTAATGCAAAAGGCTTAGATGATAAGCTAGTTTTGTTTAGTAAAGACAGGATTGATACAGAAGCATATTACAACTTAGTTAAGCCATATTTAAAGGAAAAGGCTGAAATTAAATAGAGATTATAATGTTAGCTCAGCTGACTTAAAATATTAAATTTATAAAAACATGTAGGAGGGTTTTATTATGAAAAAAGATTTTCACGTAGGTATAGTTGATTTTGAAAATTATTTACCAGAACAAATTATGACTGCTGAGGAACTATCAGAAATAGTAAATATTCCAGCAGATGTATTAAGAAACAAGATGGGAGTTAATAGTAAGCATATAGGTGGACCAGAAGACCATCCTGGAATGATGGCAACTAAAGCAACTAAGAGATTATTAGAAAAAACAAAAATAAATCCAAAAGAAATAGATATGATATTATATGCAGGAGAAACATACTGCGAATATACTTGTTGGACAGTAGCAATAAAGATACAAAACGAAATAGGCGCTGATAAGGCTTATGCATGGGATTTATCCTTTAGATGTGCCGGAACTCCGCTAGCTTTAAAGGTTGCTAAGGATATGATGTATGCAGATGATACTTTAAATACAGTATTAGTTGCAGGAGGAAATGCTAATGCTTATTTAATAGATCTTGAAGATCCAAATCAATCTAATATGTTTGATATGTCTCCAGCTGGATTTGCTCTTATTTTAAAGAGAGGTCATATGGAAAATGAACTCTTAGGATCTGGCGTAATAACTGACCATATTTTCTGCGATGATGCAATAGGAAAATGGGGTGGAACATTAAATCCAATTACTGATGAAATCGCACAGGATCCAGAAAAGTTAAGAAAGGCAAGATTGCTTCATATGACAGACCCCGAAAGAACAAAAAAGAACTTAGCAACTAGGTCTATACCTAATTTTACAGGAGCTGTTAGATTAGCACTTAAAGATTCTAATTTAAATGAAAGAGATATAGATTTTATAGGAATAACTCATATAGCTCCAAAAGCACATTATGCTATAATGGACGACCTTGGAATAGATAAGGAAAAAACAGTATATCTAGCTGATGATGGGCATTGTGGACATGTTGACCAGCTCTTAGCAGTGCAGCATGGATTAGAAAGAGGCTTAGTAAAGGACGGAACTGTATGTGCCCTATTAGGTGCTGGTACAGGATACGCATTTTCATGCAGCTTAGTTAGATGGGGAAAAGCATAAGAATCCATAAATGAGGAGGAAATATATGGAAAAGTTTTATGATATATATAAAAGTAAAGTAAAAAGCATTCCAGAAGTATTAAAAATGATAAAATCAAATGATCTTTTTATAACTGCTTTAGGTGGAAGCGAACCTATGGATATATTAAAAGAACTTCATAAGATTAGAGAAAACGGTGTTAAAGGATGTGTTCTTACAAACTGTTTACCTATGGGGGATTATGAGTTTATAAAAAATCCTGAGTATAAAGATACAATTTTTGTAGACGGATGGTTTTATTCACCTAGCTTAAGAAAAGCACATAAAAATGCGAATGTAAGCCATATACCACAACACTTACATTCTGCATTAACTAAGAAGTTGTTTGCTACAGATGGAAGAAGGAAAGTATTATTAGCTACAGCTTCACCTATGGATAATCACGGATATTTAAGTTTATCTTTAGGATGTACTTATGAGAAACAATTAATAAATGATGAAGCACTAGTTATTGTTGAAGTAAATCCATACCTTCCAAGAACTTTCGGGGATACTACAATAAATATTAATCAAGTAGATGCTATTGTAGAAGTAAGCTACCAGGTTCCTGCCCTTCCTAATGTGCCTTTTACAGAAAAGGATGCCATCATAGGACAATACATTGCTGAATTAGTTGAAGATGGAGCAACTATTCAATTGGGGATTGGGGGAATTCCTAATGCAGTAGCAGAAGCCTTAAAGTCTAAAAAACACCTTGGAATTCATACTGAAATGTTTACTGATGGTATGGTGGATCTAATTGAGTGCGGAGCTGTAGACAATTCTAAGAAAACTTTATATCCTGAAAAATCAGTAGCAACCTTTGCATTAGGAACTAGAAGGCTATATGATTTCTTAGATGATAACCCATCAGTTTTATTTAAAAATGGTATGTGGACAAATGATTCCTATGTAATAGGACAGAACTATAAAATGACTTCTATTAATACTACTTTAGAGGTAGATTTATTTGGACAATGTGCTTCAGAAGCTATTGGACATGTTCAGTTCTCTGGAACAGGAGGTCAAGCAGATACTGCTATAGGAGCCCAATTATCAGAGGAAGGAAAATCTATCATTGCACTTTATTCTACTGCTGATATTAAGAATGAGCAGGGAGAAAAAGTGAAGGTTTCAAAGATAGTTCCAATGATGAAACCTGGAGCAATAGTAAGCTTATCAAGAAATGATGTAGACTACGTAGTTACAGAGTATGGTGTTGCATGGCTCAGAGGAAGGGCCATAAGAGAAAGAGTTGAAAGATTAATAAATATAGCTCATCCAGATTTTAGAGATGAAATAAGATTTGAAGCTAAGAAAAATGGAATTTGGTAATTAAATCTAGATATATTTTAAGAGAATGATGTTTTGCGTAACATCAGAAAGATTGCTAATTAGTAAAAGCCTACCAAATATTTATTACTCCATATAAGGGTTGTTATCATATAATATGATGACAACCCATTTAAATTTAAAAATAAAGCTATTATAAGAAAAAACAAGAAAAATAGAGATAAGTAAAGATAATAAAGAATTAAATGGGAATATAAATAAGTATAATAATTGAATATAAAAGACAAAAATAATAATATAAAATTAATAAAAGTCAAAGAAAGACAAAGTCGGAAGAGGTGATTATATGGCAAGACTATCTGATGTAATTGAAGAATTCATAAAAGAGCTATTCAATGAAAGTGGAAATAGCGAACTGGAAATTGGACGAAATGATTTAGCAACTCAATTTAACTGTGCACCATCTCAAATAACATATGTTTTGACTACCAGATTTTCAACAGAAAGTGGGTATTATATAGAAAGCAGGAGAGGTGGTGGAGGATCTATTAAGATCAGGAAAGTAGAATTTCAATCTAATGAGCCTTTAAGGAAGTTGATTGAAGAGAAAATAGGGAATGGAATTACTTATGATAGTGCTATGAAAATTATTGATGGGTTGTTAGAAAGAAAAATATTAACTAGTAGAGAAGCTAATATTATGAAGGCTGCAATAAATGATAGAAGCCTCATGATACAAGCAGATAAAAAAAATAATTTGAGATCTGAAATATTAAAGGCAATGTTGAAAATAATATTGTTATAGTGCTGAAAATAAAAAAAGGGGTGATTATATGATTTGTGAAGTATGTAAACAAAATGAAGCTACAATTCATATTACAAAAATAGTGAACGGTACAAAAAATGAAATTAATATTTGTTCAAGTTGTGCAGGAAAAACTCAGGAATTTAATTTGGTTACAGATATAGATATTATGACACCATTCTCGTTTACAAATATTTTAGGTGGACTAATGGACTATGTAAATAAAACTGAAAAAGTAAACAGTGATGTAGAACTTAGATGTAAAAAATGTAATTTATCCTATAGAGAATTTAAAGAAAAAGGACTACTTGGATGCAATGAATGCTATGAATATTTTAAACCATCAATTCAACAAGTAGTGAAAGGATTGCAAGGTAATACTGAACATTTAGGTAAAATACCCAATAGGGCAGGTAAAGATTTTATAAGCAAAAAGAAGATATTGCAGCTTAAAGAGGAATTACAAAAGGCTATTACTTTAGAAGAATATGAGAGAGCTGCGGAGCTAAGAGACAAGATTAAAGAAGTAGAGAAGGAAATAGATTAGCACGGAGGTGAAAATATAATGGAAAATTGGTTAGAAAACAAAATTGATACTGAACCAGTAGTTATAAGTAGTAGGATAAGATTAGCTAGGAATATAAAGAATATACCTTTCCCAAATAAACTAGATGAAGAACAGGGAAAAGATTTAGTAAAGAAAGTTGAAGACGCATTCTACATTTCACCTGAAATAGAAGATAAATATAAGACAATTTATTTATGGCAAAATGAGCACACTAGAAACAATACTTATCTAGAGGAACATTTAATAAGTCAAAAGTTGATTAATAATAGTAAACAAGCGGCTTTTATATTAAATAAAAATGAAACTGTTAGCATCATGATAAATGAAGAGGACCATTTGAGATTACAAAGTATTACTGGAGGATTTAATTTAGAAGAAACTCTAGAGTATGCAAATAAAATTGATGATTTATTGGAGGAAAGGTTGGAATATGCCTTTGATGAAAAACTTGGTTATCTAACTGCATGTCCAACAAACCTAGGAACTGCTCTTAGAGCTTCAGTAATGGTACATTTACCAGCATTAACAGCTAATAAGGAAATAGTAGGATTACTTAATGCCTTAACACAGGTGGGAATGACTATTAGAGGTTTATATGGAGAAGGTTCCAGCGGTGAAGGTAATATCTATCAAATATCAAATCAAGTAACTTTAGGGCTTAGGGAAGAAGAAATATTAAGAAATTTAACAGGAGTAGTTAATCAGGTTATTGATAGAGAAAAACTTGCAAGAGAAAGGATTTTCGCCAAAAATAAATATGTAGTTGAAGACAAAATATATAGATCTTTAGGAGTATTGAAATCAGCAGTTATATTGAGCTCCAAAGAAGCATTAAATTTACTTTCAAATGTAAGATTAGGTGTAGAATTGGGAATAATCAATGATATTAATATGAGAATTTTGAATAAGCTTTTAGTAGAAATACAACCGGCAACTCTTCAAAAGATATTTGAAAGTAAGCTTTCTGAGAAGGAAAGGGATTTAAATAGAGCAAAATTAGTTAAGGAAAAATTAGAAACTGTAAGGTTATAAAGGATAATTTAAGGAGGTGTAATTTCCATGATGTTTGGAAGATTTAATGAAAGGGCACAAAAGGTTTTATATTATGCCCAACAAGAAGCTCAAGGATTTCAACATGGATATGTAGGAACTGAGCATATACTACTAGGAATATTAAAAGAAAATGAAGGAGCAGCGAAGAGACTGCTTAATGACATGAATATAACAGAAAAGAATGTTAAGAATCTCATAGAAGAATACGAAGGCAAGGGAGATTTTAATTTAAATAAAAAAGAAATTCCATTAACCCCCAGGACAAAAAGATTACTTGATTTGAGCTTGTTAGAAGCAAGAAAACTAAATCATAACTATGTAACCCCAGAGCATATATTATTAGCTCTAATAAAGGAACCAGAAGGGGTAGCATATACTATATTAAATAATCTAGGATTAGATTTTGAAAAACTTCAAAAAGAGTTATTAAATACTTTTGATCCAGAATATGCTAAAGGAGTATCTACTACAGCTAAAACTAAAGAAAAAGTAAGTACTCCTACACTAGATCAGTTTGGAAGAGACCTAACTACATTAGCAAGAGAAGAAAAGCTTGATCCTGTAATTGGAAGGGATAAAGAAACAGAAAGAGTTCTTGAAATTTTGTGTAGAAGAATAAAAAATAACCCTTGCTTAATTGGAGATCCAGGAGTAGGTAAAACAGCAATTGCAGAGGGATTAGCTCAGAGAATTGCTAGTGGAAATATTCCAGAGCTGCTAAAAAATAAAAGAGTAGTAACATTAGATATATCTTCACTAGTAGCAGGTTCAAAATATAGAGGAGAATTCGAAGAAAGACTTAAAAAAGTTATGGAGGAAATAACTAAGGCTGGAGATGTTATCCTATTTGTTGATGAAATTCATACTATAATAGGTGCAGGTGGTGCTGAAGGAGCTATAGATGCTTCAAATATTCTTAAACCAGCACTTGCTAGAGGAGAAATTCAATGTATAGGTGCTACAACAATTGATGAATATAGGAAGCATATTGAAAAGGATGCAGCCTTAGAAAGAAGATTTCAGCCTGTAACTGTTGGGGAACCAACAAAAGAGGAATCTGTGCAAATACTAATGGGATTAAGAGATAAATATGAAGCACATCATGGTGTTAAGATCACTGATGAAGCTATTAAGGCAGCAGTGGAACTATCAGACAGATATATTACAGATAGATATCTTCCAGATAAAGCTATAGACTTAATTGATGAAGCAGGTTCAAAGGTAAGAATAAAGAATCTTACTGCACCACCAGATTTAAAGGGACTAGAAGAAGATGTTGAAAAGGCTAAAAAAGAAAAGGAAGATGCTATAGCTGTTCAGGATTTTGAAAAGGCGGCGTTATTAAGAGATAAAGAAAAAGAATTGAAAGAAAAACTTGACGATTTTAGAAATCATTGGAAGAAACAAAATTACGGTGAAACTCAGATAGTAACTGAGGAACAAATCGCCGAAGTTGTTGCTAAATGGACTAATGTTCCAGTGGAAAAGCTTACAGAAACAGAATCAGAAAGGTTATTAAAGCTAGAAAGTATACTTCATAATAGAGTAATTGGTCAAGAAGAAGCAGTTAAGTCAATTTCAAGGGCAGTTAGAAGATCTAGAGTTGGACTTAAAGACCCTAAGAGACCTATAGGTTCATTTATATTCTTAGGGCCTACTGGAGTAGGTAAGACAGAATTATCTAAAGCTCTTTCAGAAGCTATGTTTGGAGACGAAAATAGTATAATAAGAATAGATATGTCTGAATATATGGAGAAACATGCAGTTTCAAGACTTATCGGTTCTCCTCCAGGATATGTAGGCTATGATGAAGGAGGACAGCTAACTGAGAAAGTAAGACGACAACCTTACTCAGTAGTATTGTTTGATGAAATTGAAAAGGCTCACCCAGAAGTATTCAATATCTTGCTTCAAATATTAGAAGACGGAAGACTTACTGATGGAAAGGGTAAAACAGTTAACTTTAAGAATACTATTATAATTATGACATCTAACGTTGGAGCTTCTACTATTAAGAAACAAAAGTTACTAGGTTTTTCAGTTTCAGAAGAAGCAGCTCAGAACGAATATGAAAAAATGAAAGAAAACGTAATGGGAGAACTTAAAAACTCTTTCAGACCAGAATTTTTAAATAGGATAGATGATATTATAGTATTCCACTCTCTTGAAGAAAAACATTTAAGAGATATAGTTAAATTAATGTTAAAGGAAGTAGGAAATAGACTAAAGGATCAGGATATAAGCATAGAATTTGATGAACTAGCTGAAAAACTTTTAGCAAAAGAAGGATTTGATCCTACTTATGGTGCAAGACCTTTAAGAAGAGCTATTACAAAAGTTGTTGAGGATAAACTTTCTGAAGAAATTTTAAAGGGAAATATTAAAAAGGGTGATAAAGTATTTGCCTCAGTAAGTGATGAACAGTTAGTATTTAAAAAAGTAGAATAGCATAATAAAAAAACCCATAGAATAGAGTTAATAAAATACTATTTTATGGGTTTTTTTAATGTATAATAAATATGCAGTATTTTTTTGCATTTTTATACTAATGTATTGTATAATAATATTTTGTATGAATAAGTGGGAGTGATATAATAATGGCTAAAAATAAGAATGTTTTTATTTGCCAAGAATGTGGATATGAGGCTCCTAAATGGTTTGGGAAATGCCCTGGATGCAGTAACTGGAATACTATGGTTGAGGAAAAAAAAGAAACTCAAGTTATGAGTAGAAGTACAGGTATAAGCAGCAACAATAAACCGGAAAGCATAGTAGAAATAAAATCTGGTGAATTTGAAAGATATAATACAGGAATAGAAGAATTGAATAGGGTTCTTGGTGGTGGAATGGTAAAAGGATCACTAACTTTAATATCAGGTGAACCTGGCATAGGAAAGTCTACCTTATTGTTACAAACAGCTAACAACATTGCCTTAAATATAGGGAAAGTACTTTATGTTTCAGGAGAAGAATCTGGAGAACAAATAAAGATAAGGGGAGATAGAGTTGGTAACATTTCACCTAACTTATACATATTATCTGAAACAAACTTAGAATTGATAGAGGGGCATATTGATAGCATTAACCCAGTTTTTATAATAATAGATTCAATTCAAACTCTATTTAAGCCATCAATTACTTCTGCCCCAGGTAGTGTAGCACAGGTTAGAGAGTGTTCAAATGAACTAATGAGAATATCTAAAACAAAAAATATTCCTCTGTTTATTGTAGCACATGTTACAAAACAAGGAGAACTTGCAGGCCCTAGAGTCTTAGAACATATGGTTGATACAGTTTTGTCATTTGAAGGAGAGAGGACCCAGGAATTTAGAATACTAAGAACTATGAAGAATAGATTTGGGACTACCAGTGAAATCGGAGTGTTTGAAATGCTACAAACAGGGCTAAAGGAAATTAGCAATCCATCCGAAGTATTCCTTGAAGAGACAAACTTTAACAACGAAGGTTCAGTAGTAATAGGCATAATGGAAGGTACCCGTCCTATTTTAGTAGAAATACAGGCACTAGTAAGTGAAACTAAATCTAATTTTCCAAGGAGGACAGCTGTAGGAGTAGACACTTCAAGACTAAGCCTGATACTTGCGGTATTAGAGAAAAAATTAAAAATCCCTTTCTATTCTTCTGATGTGTATGTAAATGTGGTAGGAGGATTAAATATTGAGGGTACCTATGGAGATTTAGGATTAGCTTTAGCTTTAATTTCAAGTGCAAGAGGAAATAGTTTAAAAATAAATAAATCTATGATTATTGGTGAAATAGGGCTTACAGGTGAAGTAAGACCAATTGTACTTTGTGAAAGATTAGTAAACGAAGGTATAAAAATGGGTTTTGAAAACATAGTGATACCTGCTAGAAATAAAGATAAAATCCAAGTAAAAGGTGAAAATATAATAGGAGTTTCGTCTTTAAGAGAGGCTGTAAATAAAGTATTTTAAATAAAATTATAAGAAAGGAGGAGAAAGTTTGAGACTTAAAAAGGATAAAACACTTTTGGAAATATTAAAGCTTATGGCACCGGGGACACAACTAAGAGAAGGACTTGATAATATATTAAGGGCTAAAACAGGTGGACTTATAATTCTAGGAGATTCTGAAGAAATTTTAAAAATTGTGGATGGTGGATTTAGCATTAACTCTGAGTACAGTCCTTCTTACATTTATGAACTAGCTAAGATGGATGGAGCTATTGTATTAAGCAGTGATTTAAAAAGGATACTTTATGCTAACACTCAATTAATACCGGATGCAGCTATTCCTACTTTTGAAACTGGAACAAGGCATAGGACAGCATATAGGGTAACCAAGCAAACAGGAGGAATTGTTGTAGCTATTTCTCAGAGAAGAAATATAATAACTGTTTATAAGAATGATATCAAATATATATTAAAAGACAGCAGCGTAATATTGGCTAGGGCAAATCAAGCAATACAAACTCTTGAGAAATATGTAAATGTTCTTGAAAGAGTAATGAGTAACTTAAATTTACTGGAGTTTCAAGACTTAGTTACACTTTTTGATGTTATGACAGCAATACAAAGAACTGAAATGGTAATGAGAATTGTGGACCAGGTAGAAAGAAATATTGTTGAGCTTGGAAATGAAGGAATACTTATATCTATGCAGTTAAATGAACTAATCAAGAGTGTTGAACAGGATGGAATTCTTTTAATAAGAGATTATTGTCAAAATAATATGGATCATAATAAGATATATGAGCAAATTCAAAATATGTCTTCAGATGAAGTATTAGATTTAGATGTTATATCTAAGATGCTAGGTTATAGTGGAGTACCTTTGGTAGATACTTTAATTTCTCCAAGAGGATATAGAATGCTTAGCAAAATACAAAGAATTCCAGTAAATATAATTGAAAATGTTATAAACAACTTTAAAGAATTGAAGTCAGTTATGGAAGCAACTTATGAAGAACTTGACAATGTAGAAGGAATTGGAGAAGCTAGGGCTAAGGCCATAAAGAATGGACTAAGAAGGCTTAGGGAACAATTCATTCTTGATAAGCAATTATAGCACAAAATAATGAAGCTTATTTTGTGCTATTTTACATGTTATCTAAATGTGTATTTTCCCAAAGTATTAATTTTATCGTATTCTTTTAATATTATGTCATAAAGATTTAGGTCAAGCAAATTGCATAGTGATGTAAGATAAAACAAGTTATTACCGATTTCTCTCTCTATTACATCCCTACAATTATCGCAAATAGTTCCTTTAAGTGGATCCTGAAGGTTTTTTCTAAATGTTTCTATGTCTATGTTGTCTATGTTGTTGTCCTTTGATAAAGGTTGCTTATTTGGGTCGATTTGAATACAACCGCAATTGGTTACTGATTTAGCGACTGCTCTATTAATTCTTCCTTGAGATTCTTGGAGCTTTGTTATTATATCAAGTAAGCTTCTATGACGAAGCAGGCATTCGTCTACTGCATTTTGAAAATCATCAAAGATAAAATCTTTCATAGTCTCCACTCCTTATTAGTAATTTGGATAATAGCTATTAAAATAATTATAAGTATTGTTAGATAATTTTGTCAACAAAGCTAAATATAATTTATTAGTACATGTTATATGTATATAATAAAACATTATTTTTTTTATGAATAGGGGGATTAAAAAGTTAATAATTGGACGAAAATATATAATGATGAACAAATTATAAATAATTTGGTCTCAAGTTGAAATAAGGTATAGAATATTATATATTGTAAGTAATGATATTATTAAATAAGTAATAAATTTATATTTTGAGGAGGTGAAAGTAGTGTTTAATAGAATACTAAGAGGGCTATTTACCATAATTGGATTTATTTTAGGTTTTATATCAGGAGAATGGTTTTTACAACTACAAAAGCTAGCATATTTTAATAGTACTACTATTCTAAGAATGTTGTTTTTAGTATTTTCCACTTTGTTTTTAGGACTCATTTTATTTTTAATTTCACCAGTACTTAGCTCTCTAATTGGTAAAGTAATGAATTATTTTGAAGAGAATATACAAAAGATGCCTACTTTTGAAATATTAATTGGAGCTTTTGGTGCAATAATTGGACTCCTAATATCTGTGCCCTTTGTAAGTTTATTTAACGATATACTAATAGGTAAAATTATAGGTGCAGTATTGGTTCTTATTGTAACAGCCCTTGGGGCTGATGTAGCTGTAAGGAAAAAAGAAGACATAACAGCAGCTATAGCTAACATTAGGAAGGTTGGTGTTCCTAAAGAAAAGAAGATCAAACTACCTTGTAATGGTATACCTAAGGTGTTAGATACGTCAGTAATTATCGACGGAAGAATTATGGATATTTGCCAAAGCGGATTTATTGAAGGAAGTCTTGTAATTCCTAATTTTGTTCTTGATGAATTAAGACATATAGCAGATTCTTCTGATAGTCTTAAAAGAAACAGAGGAAGAAGAGGGTTAGATGTATTAAATAAAATTCAAAAAGAATTGAATGTTGAGGTTATTATTTCTGATAAAGATTTTCCTGAAATTGAAGAAGTAGATAGTAAGCTTTTAAAACTTGCACAAGTTTTAAAGGGGAAAGTAATTACTAATGACTATAATTTAAATAAAGTTGCAGGTGTTCAAGGAGTACCGGTATTAAATATTAATGAACTTGCAAATTCAATTAAACCCGTAGTTCTTCCAGGAGAAGAGATGACTATACAGATAATTAAAGACGGTAAAGAGCAAGAACAGGGTATAGCTTATTTAGATGACGGTACTATGATTGTTGTAGAAGGTGGAAAACGACATATAGGTGAAATTATGGATGTAATAGTAACCTCTGTGCTTCAAACAGCTGCAGGAAGGATGATTTTTGCTAAGCAAAAAAGATAATTTAAGAAGGTGCTCTCATGAATAAGAAATATGCAATAATTGTAGCTGCTGGTAAGGGTACCAGAATGAATTGTAAGCAAAATAAGGTTTTCCTAGATTTGAAAGGAAAACCGATTTTATATTATACAATAAAGACTTTTGAGGATAATGAGAATATAGATAACATAATATTAGTGTTATCAGAAGCTGAAATAGAATACTGCATGAATAATATTATAAATAAATATGGAATAAAAAAAGTATGTAAAATTGTTAAAGGTGGTCCTACAAGGCAAAACTCCGTTATGAATGGATTATTAGTGGCAGAAGAATGTGATTTAGTCTTAATACATGATGGAGCTAGACCATTTATTGATAACAAAATAATTGATGATGGAATAAAATATGCTAAAATATATGGTGCATGTGCTTGTGGAGTTAAACCAAAGGATACAATCAAAATCAAATCCGTAGAAGGATTTTCAGAAGGAACATTAAAAAGGGATACATTATTTTCTGTACAGACCCCTCAATGCTTTAAGTATGATTTGATACTTAATGCTCACAAAGAGGCAATGAATAAGGGGATAGATGCTACTGATGATACAGCCTTAGCAGAAGAAAATGGTGACAGTGTTTATTTATATGAAGGTAGCTATAATAATATTAAGATAACTACTCCAGAAGATCTTATAATAGGGGAGAAAATCCTATATAACTATGTGGATTTATAGTGTTAATTTGTTGGGAGGAAATAGCATGAAGTTATTTAACACGATGACAAGACAAAAGGAAGAATTTACTTCTATAAAACCTGGGGAAGTAAATATGTATGTTTGCGGACCTACAGTTTACAATTTTTTTCATATAGGAAATGCCAGGACCTTCTTAGTATTTGATACTGTTAGAAGGTACTTTGAGTATAAAGGCTATAAGGTTAATTTTGTACAAAACTTTACAGATATTGATGATAAAATGATTAATAAAGCAAATGAGGAAAACATAACAGTAAAAGAATTAGGTGACAAATATATTGAAGAATATTATAAAGATGCAGATGGGCTTAATATTGAAAGAGCCACAAAAAATCCAAGAGCTACAGAGTTTATAGATGAAATAATAGATTTTGTTAAAGATCTAATAAACAAGGGATATGCATATGAAGTGGATGGAGATGTATATTTTAATGCTAAGAGTTTTAAAGAATATGGTAAGCTTTCCGGCCAAAATCTAGAAGATCTTCAATTAGGAGCTAGAATTTCTATAGATGAAAGAAAAAAAGATCCAATGGATTTTGCAGTTTGGAAAAGCGAAAAGCCGGGTGAACCTTCTTGGGATAGCCCATGGGGTAAAGGAAGACCAGGCTGGCATATAGAATGCTCATGCATGGCTCATAAGCTTTTAGGAGAAACAATTGATATTCATGCTGGTGGTGCTGACTTAGTTTTCCCGCATCATGAAAATGAGATAGCTCAAAGTGAAGCAAGAACAGGAAAAGCTTTTGCGAATTATTGGATGCATTCTGCATATCTGAATATAAATAATAAAAAGATGTCTAAGTCTTTAAATAATTTTTTTACTGCAAGAGAAATTCAAGAAAAATATGAACCAGAAGTGATTAGATTATTTATGCTTTCGGCTCATTATAGAACACCATTAAATTTTAGTGAGGAGCTTCTGGAAAGTGCAAAAGCCTCAAATGAAAGATTATATAATGCTATATCTAATCTTGAGAGCTTAGTGAGGGAAGTTAAAACAGAAACACTAAAAGAGGAAGAAAAAGAATATATAAATAAATTAAATTCATATAAAGACAAATATATTGAAAAAATGGATGATGACTTCAATACAGCTGATGCCATAGCAGTAATTTTTGATTTAGTTAAGGATATAAACACTAATGTAACTATTGATTCATCTAAAGCCTTAGCAGAATATTCCTTAGCTTTAATTAGAGAGCTGGGCAAACCTTTAGGAATACTACAAAAATCAACTATATGCAATTTAGATGATGAGATCGAGGCGTTAGTTGAAAAAAGACAGCAAGCAAGAAAGAACAAAGATTGGGCTTTGTCAGATAAAATAAGAGATGAATTAAAGGAAATGGGAATAATATTAGAGGATACTCCTCAAGGGGTAAGATGGAAAAAAATAGACTAACATTAAAATAGTAAGTAAGCATTTTTAGAGTGTAGTACTATATGTAGTTCAATAGGTGCTACACTTTTAAATTTAATAAAAGTATAGTATTATATGTTTAAAAGCTTGAAAATATTTAAAGGGGATAAACGAAATGGAATTTAGTTTAACAGATAAGGTATTTTCTATAAATGAAGCAAAGCAATTAAATCCTTTGGTGCTTGCATTTATAGGAGATGCTGTATATGAAGTGTTTGTAAGAAGTTATCTTATTAATAACTATAGAGATTTATCTTCGCATAAATTGCATGTTAAGGCTATATCCTTTGTAAAAGCACATTCTCAAAGTGAGTTTATTAAGGGAATAGAAGATAAACTAACTGAAGAAGAATATTCTATTTTTAAGAGAGGAAGAAATGCAAAATCAGGAACTGTCCCTAAAAATGCTGATGTTCAAGAATATAGAATGGCAACGGGCTTAGAGGCGTTAGTTGGTTTTTTATATATAACAAATCAAAGAGAGAGATTAAAACAACTATTGGATCTTATAATAATATATAGTTTAAAAGAAGGAGTGAAACGATAATGGCTCTAAAGGTAAATTTGATAGAATATACCCCAAATCCGGAAAAAGTAATTGCTTCATCAGCAAAGCTTTGTTATAGTGCTGTTGGTGTAGACGAAATTCTAGATGGATTAGATGAGGAAAATGTTCAAAAGTTTTTGGACAAGTTGATGTCTTATGGACATATGTCTCCAATCGAACATGTATCATTTACATTTGCTATTGAAGGAGTTTCAAGGTCGCTTACTCATCAGTTAGTAAGACACAGGATAGCCTCATATTCTCAGCAAAGTCAACGATATGTTAAATTGGATCAGTTTGAATACATAATTCCACCGGAAATTGCAGAAGATGATACTGCAAAAGAAATATATATTGATGCTATGAAAAAAAGTCAACAGAGTTATGATGAAATAACTAGTATACTAAAAGAAAAATATATAAGTAGGGGTATGAGTAAATTAAATGCTGAAAAAAAAGCAATTGAGGATGCTAGATATGTTTTCCCTAATGCATGTGAAACTAAAATAATGGTTACAATGAATGCTAGAAGCTTAATAAACTTCTTTGAGCATAGATGTTGTAATAGAGCACAATGGGAGATACATATTCTGGCAGATGAAATGCTTAAAAAATTAAAGGAAGTTGCTCCAATATTATTTAAAAATGTTGGCCCTAAATGTGTAAAAGGACATTGTCCAGAAGGCGCAATGACCTGTGGAAAGATAAAAGAAGTTCAAGAGAAATATTCTAACATATAAATTTAAAGGTGAGGTACTTATATGAAAGATTATAAGAAAAAAGATATTGCAAAAAAAGGTATTGTAAAAAAAGAAATTAAGGATAAAGAACCTATTGTAAAAGAAATTAGAGAAGATTTAATTGAAGGAAGAAATGCAGTAATAGAAGCATTAAAAAGTGATAGAACTATAGAAAGTTTATTAATAGCTAAAGGTGATATGACTGGATCTATTGAAAAGATACTAGCCATGGCAAAGGAAAAGAAAATTGTAATAAAAGAAGTTGATAGAAAAAAATTAGATTCTATGTCTTCAACTGGAGCGCATCAGGGAGTTATAGCTGTAGTTACTCCTTATAAGTATTTTCATATTGAAGATATTTTAAAATATGCCGAAGATAAAAATGAGAAGCCTTTCATACTTATACTAGATGAAATTGAAGATCCGCATAATCTAGGTTCAATTATAAGAACTGCAGAAACCTGTGGAGTTCATGGAATTATAATTCCTAAGAGAAGAAACGTAGGCATTACACCAACTGTTTATAAGACTTCTGCAGGGGCAATTGAGTATATGAAGATAGCTAAAGTTTCTAATATAAACTCAGTTATTGATGAACTTAAAGAAAAGGGATTATGGATATATGGGGCAGATATGGATGGCAGTGAATATTGCTTTAAAGGGGATTTCGATGGCTCGGTGGCATTGGTAATTGGAAGTGAAGGAAAAGGAATTTCCAAGTTAACTAAGGCTAAGTGTGACATGCTATTTAAAATACCTATGGTAGGTAATATAACATCCTTAAATGCATCAGTAGCGGCAAGTATAATGATGTATGAAGTACTAAAACAAAAGATTCAAAATAAATAGGTAATAAATAACGTGAGAAATGTATTTGTAGATGGTTATAATGTAATAAATAGCTGGCCTGAATTGAATAAGATTAAGCAGTATAGCTTTGAAGCAGCACGTGTGGAGCTTATAGAAATTATGCAAAACTATTCGGCATACCACGGGTATAAAATATTCTTAGTATTTGATGCTCATATGGTTAAAGGCAGTATAGAAAAAAAAGAAAGAATGGGTAATGTTGTAATTGTATTTACTAAAGAGGGAGAAACTGCTGATAGTTTTATTGAAAGATATGTCAGTCTAATAGGTAGAAAGATAGAAGTTTGTGTGGTAACTTCAGATTCTTTAGAACAACAAGTAACGTTCCAAAGAGGGGCTACAAGAATGTCTTCTATAGAGTTCTATAATGAAGTAAAACTTACAGGTCATAAAATAAGTATAAATACAAAAAATAGTAATGCGAGCAATAGAGTAACTATAGAAGAAAGAATAAATGAGGATATATTAGAAAAACTTGAAAAAATTAGAAGAAGTCATTAAATTCTCTTGACGAAAAATTTCCTTTTAATGTATAATTAAGCTTGTTAGAATAACCAGATTCTAGGTCCGGCGGTGGAGGGGATACTTTGATAAATGATTCAGTAATTGACGAAAAAAATAATTATTCATTAGAAGACAAATTAGATGAAGAAATTGCATTAGAAGCAAAACGGGGAAATGTACAAGCTCTAGAGTATTTAATAAATAAATATAAGAATTTTGTAAAAGCTAAAGCAAAGTCGTATTTCCTTATTGGTGCAGATAAAGAAGATATTTATCAAGAAGGAATGATTGGTTTATTCAAATCTATAAGAGATTATAGGCCAGATAAATTATCTTCATTTAAAGCTTTTGCAGAATTATGTGTTACAAGACAAATTATCACAGCTATTAAAACTGCCACTAGACAAAAACATATACCACTTAACACATATATTTCCCTAAACAAGCCAGTATATGATGAGGAATCAGATCGAACATTACTAGATATACTATCTACTGTTAAAGTTTGCGACCCAGAGGAACTGGTTATAAGTAGAGAAGAGGTTTCAAGTATAGAAACTGAAATAGGAGAAGCACTGTCAGAACTTGAGTTGGAGGTTTTAAATTCATATCTTCAAGGGAAGTCATATCAAGAAATTGCATGTGATTTAGATAGACACTCTAAGTCTATTGACAATGCACTACAAAGGGTTAAAAGGAAGCTGGAAAAATGCTTAAACAAAAAGACGAAAAGCAGTTGACAAAAAAAAATGATAATAGTAAAATAGATAATTGGTGTAGGACTATAGTAATATAGAATGTAATCATGCTTGTAATGAATCGACGCATGCATTAAAGTGGAGTTATGTGTATATTAATGTCTTAAATGTGAAGTGCCCATGTAGCTCAGTTGGCAGAGCGTCACCTTGGTAAGGTGGAGGTCGCCGGTTCAAGTCCGGTCGTGGGCTCCATGAGTTGAAATAAATAACAACACACCAGGACAAGTTTACGAAAATAACCCAGTATCCAGTATGATTATTGAAAACATTAATTTTGGATGGAAATCATGATAAAGAGGAGGAAAAATAAATGGCAAGACAAAAGTTTGAAAGAACAAAGCCACATGTAAACATAGGAACAATCGGTCACGTAGACCACGGTAAGACAACAACAACAGCAGCAATCACAATGACACTTGCAAAAGAAGGAAAAGCGCAAGTACAAAGATATGACGAAATAGACAAAGCACCAGAAGAAAAGGAAAGAGGAATCACAATCAATACAGCACACGTAGAATATGAAACAGATGCAAGACACTATGCACACGTTGACTGTCCAGGACACGCTGACTATGTAAAGAACATGATAACAGGAGCAGCTCAAATGGATGGAGCTATCCTAGTTGTATCAGCAGCAGATGGTCCAATGCCTCAAACAAGAGAACATATACTACTAGCATCAAGAGTTGGAGTTAACCATATAGTAGTATTCTTAAATAAAGCAGACCAAGTAGACGATCCAGAACTATTAGAATTAGTAGAAATGGAAGTAAGAGATCTATTAAACGAATACGGATTTGATGGAGATGGATGTCCAGTAGTAGTAGGATCAGCATTAAAAGCAATAGAAGAAGATGATGATCAATGCATAAAAGACTTAATGGCAGCGGTAGATGAATACATACCAACACCAGAAAGAGCAACAGACCAACCATTCTTAATGCCAGTAGAAGATGTATTCACAATAACAGGAAGAGGAACAGTTGCAACAGGAAGAGTAGAAAGAGGAGTACTACACGTAGGAGACGAAGTACAAATCGTAGGAATGAAAGAAGAAATAGGAAAGACAACATGTACAGGAGTAGAAATGTTCAGAAAGATGTTAGATGAAGCAATGGCAGGAGATAACATCGGAGCATTACTAAGAGGAGTACAAAGAAACGAAATCGAAAGAGGTCAAGTATTAGTAAAACCAGGTTCAGTAAAACCACACAAGAAATTCGTAGGTCAAGTATACGTATTAAAGAAAGAAGAAGGGGGAAGACATACACCATTCTTCAACGGATATAGACCACAATTCTACTTCAGAACAACAGACGTAACAGGATCAATCGCATTACCAGAAGGAGTAGAAATGGTTATGCCAGGAGATCACATTGATATGACAGTAGAATTAATAACTCCAGTAGCAATGGAAGCAAACTTAAGATTTGCCATCAGAGAAGGTGGAAGAACAGTTGGTTCAGGAGTTGTTACTACTATTTTAGAATAGGTTAAACTGACAGGGCTAGGTTTATAACTTAGTCCTGTAAATATAAATCATAAAAAACATACAAGAAAATAGTTATATACTTGAAAATTGGGTATAGAAAAATAAGTTGACATATACAGCAACTTGTGATAAGTTTGTTAAGTGACACTCAAGAATGATAAAAATTGTACTTAACAGTATACTAATAAATGTAGCATGTCTGTGTGTGTACGCAGAATCAGGAGGTGTAGATTGTGAGAGTGAAAGTAACTTTAGCTTGTACAGAATGTAAACAAAGAAATTACAATACAATGAAGAACAAGAAAAATAATCCTGAAAGATTAGAAATGAGAAAGTATTGCAAGTTCTGCCGCAACCACACACTTCACAAAGAAACAAAGTAGTTGCTAGTATTCACTAATAAAGGCTGGGGATGTGAATAAAATGGCTTTGAATGAAAAGAAACAAGTAGGAGAATCATCAAAAGGACTGGGCAAGTTTTTGATGGAAGTGAAGGCAGAAACTAAAAGAATAACTTGGCCGCCTAAAAAGGATATTAAAAAATCTACCATAATAGTGTTACTTTTTTGTGCTGTTAGCGCAGTGCTAATAGGAGCAATGGACTATGGCTTAAGTAGTCTATATAAGTTGATATTCAGTAAATAAATAAAAAAAGGGAGGTAGGAATGAGGATTACCTCATCCTAAAATTATGGCAGAAAAAGCTAGATGGTATGTTGTTCATACTTATTCAGGTTATGAGAATAAGGTGAAAATGAATTTAGAAAAAACAATTGATAATAGAGGGTTACATGAATTAGTTCACGACATACAAGTCCCTATGGAAGAAGTAGTTGAAGTTAAAGATGGAAAGAAAAAGATAACTCAGAAAAAAGTGTTTCCGGGATATGTACTTGTAAAAATGATAATGTCAGATGATTCTTGGTACATAGTTAGAAATACTAGAGGAGTTACTGGATTTGTAGGTCCTGGATCAAAGCCAGTTCCTCTTACCGATGAAGAAGTAGCAACTATGGGAATTGCCGAAAGCAATACTGTGAGTATAGATGTTTCTGTAGGAGAGAGTGTTCAAGTGGTTTCTGGACCATTGAAAAACTTTGTTGCAATAATACAAGAGATTAATCTTGAAAAACAAAAAATTAAAGCGTTAGTTAATATGTTTGGCAGGGAAACACCTGTTGAACTAAATTTTAACCAAATAGAAAAATTAGACTAACCTACTATAAGACTTAGTCTTATAAAGTGGGAGAGCTTATGCTCGCATTACCACATATGAGGAGGTGTAAACTATGGCAAAAAAGGTAGTAGGAATGATAAAGCTTCAACTTCCAGCAGGAAAGGCAACTCCAGCACCACCAGTTGGACCAGCGCTTGGACAACACGGAGTTAACATTATGGCATTCTGTAAAGAATACAATGCTAAAACTGCTGATCAAGTAGGAATGACTGTTCCAGTTATAATTTCTGTTTACCAAGATAGATCTTTCAGCTTTATTCTTAAAACTCCTCCAGCATCAGTTTTAATTAAAAAAGCAGCTGGAATAGAAAGTGGTTCAGGAGAACCAAATAGAAAAAAAGTAGCAAAGATCAATAAAGAACAATTAAGACAAATAGCTGAAACAAAAATGCCTGATCTAAATGCAGCATCAATAGATGCAGCTATGAGTATGATAGCTGGAACTGCAAGAAGTATGGGAGTAACAGTTGAAGAATAATATAAATCGTTAGTGGGAGGTAAAAACCGCTAAAACCACAAGGAGGTAAGAAAATGGCAAAACAAGGTAAAAATTACTTAGAGAGTGTTAAGCTTATAGATAAGAACACTTTATATACACCTTCTGAAGCTATAGACCTTACTTTAAAAACAGCTAAAGCAAAATTCGATGAAACTATTGAGTTATCTGTAAGACTTGGTGTAGATCCAAGACACGCAGATCAACAAGTTAGAGGAGCAGTAGTGCTTCCGCATGGAACTGGTAAAGTAGTTAGAGTTTTAGTTTTTGCTAAAGGTGATAAAGTTAAGGAAGCTGAAGCTGCAGGTGCAGATTATGTTGGAGCAGAAGAATTCATTGATAAAATCCAAAAAGAAAATTGGTTTGAATTCGATATAGTTGTAGCTACACCAGACATGATGGGATTAGTAGGAAGATTAGGTAGAGTATTAGGACCAAAAGGTTTAATGCCAAACCCTAAATCAGGTACTGTTACATTTGATGTTGCTAAAGCTATCGCTGACATTAAAGCTGGTAAAGTTGAATACAGAGTTGATAAAACTGCTATTGTTCACGTTCCAATTGGAAAAAAATCTTTTGGAGTTGAAAAACTTGCTGATAACTTCAGTGTGTTAATGGAAGCAGTAATCAAAGCTAAACCAGCAGCTGCAAAAGGACAATATGTTAAATCAGTTGTATTATCAAGCACAATGGGCCCAGGAATTAAAATAAATCCTTCAAAAGTTTTAGGTTAATCTTGACCCAAAAGATAAGCTTTGATATAATCAAATATGTTGTATTAAATTGAAAAAGATAATACTCCGTAGACAGTAGGTGCGAAAGCATAACGGAACCCAACCTACCGAGGATTAAAATATTCGGTGAGTCGATTTTTTAGCCTCTTTGCATCTGTCTGCGAAGAGGCTTTGATTTTTATTAAGGAGGTGGCTACAGTGATAAGCAAAAATAGGCAATTAAAAGAAGCTAAAGTTCAAGAAATAAAAGAAAAGCTTGAAAAAGCCGAAGCGGTCGTACTTGCTAGTTATCAAGGATTAAACGTTGAAGAAGATACAGAGCTTAGAAAGAAATTAAGAGAAGCTGGTGTAGAATACAAAGTATATAAAAATACATTAGTTACTCTTGCTGCTAAAGAATTAGGAATCGACGGGATCGTACAATACTTAGAAGGACCTATATCTATAGCGATAGCATATGATGATGCTACAGCTCCAGCAAGAATACTTAATGATTTTGCTAAAAATCATAAGAAATTAGAATTAAAAGCTGGAATCGTTCAAGGTGCTGTATATGATCAAGCTAAAGTACAAGAACTTGCAACAATACCACCAAAGGAAGTTCTTATTGCAAAACTACTTGGCAGCTTAAAAGCTCCAATGTCAAACTTAGTATACTTATTAAATGCTATAGCTGAAAAAAATGGTTCAGCTGAAGTAACAGAGTAAAAATAAAAAAACAATCTAATTGAGATTTTTTAAAAATTATGGAGGTGCTATTAAAATGACAAGAGAAGAGATTATTCAAGCTATAAAAGAAATGTCTGTTTTAGAATTAAATGAATTAGTAAAAGCATGTGAAGAAGAATTTGGAGTAAGTGCTGCAGCACCAGTTGCTGTTGCAGGTGCACCAGCTGCAGCTGGAGAAGTTGAAGAAAAGACTGAATTTGATGTAGTATTAGCTAATGCTGGTGCTCAAAAGATAAAAGTTATAAAAGTAGTTAGAGAATTAACTGGATTAGGATTAAAAGAAGCTAAAGAAATAGTTGATGGGGCTCCTAAGACACTTAAAGAAGGCGTAGCTAAAGAAGCAGCTGAAGATATGAAAGCAAAACTTGAAGAAGTTGGTGCAACAATAGAAATAAAGTAATAATCTGACTTGAAGAAAGGCACTTATATTAAGTGCCTTTTTTGAATTTATATAGGTAAGTATTGACATAGGTACTATGTTATGATATTATAATTTATTGCATGAAAGTATAGATATTTTGGTATACCCAAATTAGCATTAATTGAATTAATTAAATATTTTTGGTTATACTAACAAGATGAGTATGTGTAATCTAGGACTTTAAGCCCTAGAGTGTTACATTTTTTGTTATTATTACGCAAGGGGTGAAATTTTAATGGTACATCCTATTCAAATTGGTAAAAGAACTAGAATGAGTTTTTCAAAAGTTAATGAAGTATGTCCAATGCCTAACCTTATAGAGGTGCAATTGAACTCTTATGATTGGTTCTGGGAAGAAGGATTAAAGGAAGTTTTTGAAGATGTTAATCCTATACAGGATTACACAGGTAATCTAGTACTAGAGTTTATTGACCATAGTTTAGACAGAGATGCTATAAAATATTCTGTAGAAGAATGTAAAGAAAGAGATGCTACTTATGCAGCACCGTTGAAGGTTAAGGTAAGATTACTTAACAAGGAAACTGGAGAAGTAAAAGAACAAGAAGTGTTCATGGGTGACTTTCCATTAATGACACAGCAAGGAACATTTGTTATTAATGGAGCAGAAAGAGTAATAGTAAGTCAATTAGTAAGATCTCCAGGCTCATATTATGGATACAATGTAGATAAAACAGGAAAAAAACTTTTTTCCTCAACTGTAATTCCAAATAGAGGAGCATGGTTAGAGTACGAAACAGACTCTAATGATATAATATATGTAAGAATAGACAAAACAAGAAAACTTCCTATAAGTATCTTAATAAGAGCTCTAGGTTTAGGAAGTGACGTGGATATTATAAACTATTTTGGAGAAGAAGAAAGATTAAAGGCAACTATAGAAAAGGACAATACAAAAGCTAAAGATGAAGCATTGCTAGAAATATATAAGAGATTAAGACCTGGTGAACCACCAACTGTAGATAGTGCAGTTTCTCTTATAAATTCTTTATTCTTTGATCCAAAGAGATATGACTTATCCAGAGTTGGTAGATATAAGTTTAATAAAAAGTTATCTATCTATGTAAGACTTTTAAATCAAGTTGCAGCACAAGATGTAGTTAATCCATTTACAGGAGAGATTATTGTTCAAAATGGAGAAGTTATTGATCGAGAAAAAGCTCTAGAAATTCAAAATTGTGCTATAAATGCTGTTGATGTTCAAGTAGAAGATAAAGTTATTAGAGTAATAGGAAACCACTTTGTAGACATACATAAATTTATAGATTTCGATATATCTGAATTAAAAATTAGGGAGCATGTGCATTACCCTACTCTAAAGAAAATATTAGATAATTTTACTGATGAAGATGCAATAAAAGAAGAAATTAAAAAGAATATACAAGAATTAATTCCAAAACATATAGTAATAGATGATGTTTATGCTACAATCAGCTATGAACTAGGATTACCTTATGGTATTGGAAATATTGATGACATAGATCATTTAGGAAATAGAAGATTAAGATCTGTTGGAGAATTACTTCAAAACCAATTTAGAATCGGGCTATCAAGAATGGAAAGAGTAGTTAAGGAAAGAATGACTATTCAAGACCAAGAAGTTATAACACCCCAAGCATTAATTAATATTAGACCAGTTGCAGCGGCTATTAAAGAATTCTTTGGAAGTTCACAACTTTCACAATTCATGGATCAAACTAACCCATTGTCAGAATTAACACATAAGAG
Organism: Clostridium homopropionicum DSM 5847; assembly: GCF_001263795.1. GTDB lineage: Bacteria > Bacillota > Clostridia > Clostridiales > Clostridiaceae > Clostridium_H > Clostridium_H homopropionicum. The sequence goes on along the minus strand of NZ_LHUR01000022.1, from coordinate 365,490 downwards.
AAGATTATCAGCCTTAGGACCAGGGGGACTTTCAAGAGAAAGAGCTGGATTTGAAGTAAGAGACGTTCATCACTCTCACTATGGAAGAATGTGTCCTATAGAAACACCAGAAGGACCAAATATAGGATTAATAAATTCACTTGCATGCTATGCGAGAGTAAATGAATATGGTTTTATTGAAACACCATACAGAGTTGTTGATAGAAAAGAAATGAGAGTAACTGATAAAATTATCTATTTAACAGCTGATGAAGAGGATCAATATTTAGTTGCTCAGGCAAAAGAACCAATAGATGAAACAGGACATTTTATTGATAACAAAGTCACAGTTAGAGTAAGAGAAGATATAATATTGGTTCCTAAAGAACAAGTAGATTTAATGGATGTATCTCCAAGACAAATAGTATCTGTTGCTACTGCCATGATACCATTCCTTGAAAATGATGACGCCAGCCGTGCCTTAATGGGATCTAATATGCAGCGTCAAGCAGTTCCACTATTAAAGCCAGCAGCTCCAATTGTAGGAACAGGAATAGAATATAAAGCGGCTGTAGACTCAGGAGTACTACCAAAGGCAGAACATGATGGAGTAATAACTTATGTAAGTGCAAATGAAATAAGAATAAAGAGAGACTCTGATGGTGGTATTGACAAATACAAACTTCTAAAGTATAAAAGGTCAAATCAAGGAACATGTATAACTCAAAGACCTATTGTTGATAAGGGAGAGAGAGTTAAAGTTGGCCATGTGCTTGCAGATGGACCATCAACTGATTTTGGAGAAATAGCATTAGGTCAAAATATCCGTATTGGATTTATAACTTGGGAAGGATATAACTATGAGGATGCTATGCTAGTATCTGAGCAATTAGTTCGTGATGATATATTTACTTCTATTCATATAGAAGAGTATGAAGCTGAAGCAAGAGATACAAAACTAGGACCTGAAGAAATCACAAGAGATATACCTAATGTCGGAGAAGATGCATTAAAGAACATAGATGAACGAGGAATTATTAGAATAGGAGCTGAAGTAAGATCTGGTGATATATTAGTTGGTAAAGTAACTCCTAAGGGAGAAACTGAACTTACTGCAGAAGAGAGATTACTTAGAGCTATATTCGGTGAAAAGGCAAGAGAGGTAAGAGATACATCATTAAGAGTTCCACACGGAGAAGCAGGTATAATTGTTGATGTAAAAGTATTTACAAGAGAAAATGGGGATGAACTTCCTCCTGGAGTAAATGAATTAGTAAGATGTTATATTGCACAGAAGAGAAAAATATCAGTTGGAGATAAGATGGCTGGTAGACATGGTAATAAAGGTGTTATCTCTAGAATACTACCAGAAGAAGATATGCCATTCCTTCCAGATGGAAGACCTCTTCAAATATGCTTAAATCCATTAGGAGTTCCTTCACGTATGAACATTGGTCAAGTGCTTGAAGTTCATTTAGGATGGGCAGCTGCAGGAATGGGTTGGCATATTGCTACACCAGTATTTGGAGGAGCTCTTGAAAGTGAAATTGTAGACTTATTACAAGAGGCTGGTTATGATGCTGATGGTAAGACTATATTATACGATGGAAGAACTGGAGAACCATTTGACAATAGAGTTACAGTAGGTTATATGTATATATTAAAGCTTCATCATTTAGTTGATGATAAGATACATGCAAGATCTACTGGACCTTATTCTTTAGTTACACAACAACCACTAGGTGGAAAGGCTCAATTTGGAGGCCAAAGATTTGGAGAAATGGAAGTTTGGGCACTAGAAGCATATGGAGCAGCACATACACTTCAAGAAGTTTTAACAGTTAAATCTGACGACGTTGTTGGTAGAGTTAAAACTTATGAATCCATTGTAAAAGGAGAAAACATTCCTGAACCTGGAGTACCTGAATCCTTCAAAGTACTTATAAAAGAATTGCAAGCATTATGCTTAAATGTTAGAGTACTTAGTGATACTAATGAAGAGATTAAAATTAAAGAATCTGTTGATGAAGAAATGGAAGATTTGGGTATTAACATTGAAGGTAGCGAAGATGTTCTTCTTGTTAAATCTAGTGCTGGTATAGACGGCGATGATATCATAGAAGAGGAACTAGATGAATTAGGAGATGTGGATGAAGATTTAGATGATTTTGATGAAGATTTAAAAATAGATTATGATGAACTACCATTAGATGAGCTTGAAGACGGTCTAGAACTAGAAGATTTTAATGATGAACATTAATGCGGAGGGAGGATTTACCCTTGATAGAATTAAATAATTTTGAGGCTTTGCAAATTGGTTTAGCTTCACCAGAACAGATAAGAGAGTGGTCTAGAGGAGAAGTTAAGAAACCTGAAACTATTAACTATAGGACCTTGAAACCTGAAAAAGACGGATTGTTTTGTGAGAGAATATTTGGACCAATTAAAGATTGGGAATGTCACTGCGGTAAATACAAAAGAGTTAGATATAAAGGTATAGTATGTGACAGATGCGGAGTTGAAGTTACTAAATCTAAGGTTAGACGTGAGAGAATGGGGCATATAGAACTTGCTGCCCCTGTATCTCATATTTGGTATTTCAAAGGCATACCATCAAGAATGGGACTTATATTAGATATGTCACCAAGATCTTTAGAAAAAGTGCTATATTTTGCATCATATATAGTGCTAGACCCTAAAGAAACGCCATTACTTAAAAAACAATTACTAAGTGAAAAAGAGTATAGGGAAAGTGTAGATAAATACGGAGAAGATGCTTTTTCAGCTGGAATGGGAGCTGAGGCTATTAAAAACTTATTAAGGGAGATAGACTTAGAGCAACATTCAATTGAATTAAAAGAAAGTTTAAAAACAAGTACAGGTCAAAAGAAAGTAAGAACTATAAGAAGATTGGAAGTTGTAGAGTCTTTCAGAAAGTCAAATAATAGACCAGAGTGGATGATTATTGATGTAATACCTGTTATTCCACCAGATTTAAGACCAATGGTTCAATTGGATGGAGGAAGATTTGCAACATCAGACCTTAATGATCTTTATAGAAGAGTAATTAATAGAAATAATAGATTAAAAAAGCTTCTAGATTTAGGAGCACCAGATATTATAGTTAGAAATGAAAAAAGAATGCTTCAAGAAGCTGTAGATGCATTAATAGATAATGGTAGAAGAGGCAGACCAGTAACTGGTCCAGGGAATAGACCACTAAAATCACTATCTGACATGCTAAAAGGTAAACAAGGAAGATTTAGACAAAATCTATTAGGAAAACGTGTTGACTATTCAGGACGTTCAGTTATAGTTGTAGGACCAGAACTTAAGATGTATCAATGTGGACTTCCAAAAGAAATGGCGCTTGAATTATTTAAACCATTTGTAATGAAAAAACTTGTAGAAAGTGGAGCAGCACATAATATTAAGAGTTCTAAAAAGATGGTAGAGCGTGTTATGCCACAAGTATGGGATGTGCTTGAAGAGGTTATATCTGAGCATCCAGTACTATTAAACCGTGCTCCTACTTTACATAGACTTGGAATTCAAGCATTCCAACCAGTCCTTGTAGAAGGAAGAGCTATTAAACTTCACCCTCTAGTATGTACAGCATATAATGCGGACTTTGATGGTGACCAAATGGCTGTTCACGTACCACTTTCAGTAGAAGCTCAAGCTGAAGCTAGATTTTTAATGCTTGCAGCAAACAATATCTTAAAGCCATCTGATGGAAAGCCAGTTTGTGTTCCTACACAAGATATGGTATTAGGATCCTACTATTTAACTTTAGATAAAGATGGTGCTAAAGGAGAAGGAAAAGTATTTGCTAACACTGATGAAGTTTTAATGGCTTATAATGCAGGTGTAGTAGATATACATGCTAAGATAAAAGTAAAAATGTCTAAAATTAAAGACGGGAAAACTATATACGGCATAATTGAAACTACCCCAGGGAAAATAATATTTAATGAATCAATACCACAAGGTTTAGGTTTTATAGATAGAAGTAAGCCAGAAAATGAATTTAAATTAGAAGTAGACTTCTTAGTAAGTAAGAAAAATTTAGGTAAAATAATAGATAAATGCTACAACAAGTATGGTCCAACAATAACATCTACAATGCTTGATAAAATCAAAGCTAAAGGATATCACTATTCATCAATAGGAGCTATAACAATATCAGTTTCAGACATGACCGTACCTGGAAATAAAAATCAGTTGCTTGCTGATACTGATGCTGCAGTAGAAAAAATAGAGAAGATGTATAGAAGAGGTTTTATATCTGAAGATGAAAGATATGAAAGAGTTATTGAAATATGGACTCAAACAACAGAAGATGTTGCAAATGCATTAATGGATAATCTAGATAAATTCAATCCTATATTTATGATGGCTGATTCAGGAGCCAGAGGTTCAAAATCTCAAATTAAGCAATTAGCTGGTATGAGAGGACTTATGGCTAATCCATCAGGAAAAATTATAGAATTGCCTATAAGAGCATCCTTTAGGGAAGGACTTGACGTATTAGAATACTTTATATCAACTCACGGAGCTAGAAAAGGTAATGCGGATACAGCTCTAAAGACAGCCGATTCAGGATATTTAACTAGAAGATTGGTTGATGTAAGTCAAGATGTAATAGTTAGAGAAGAGGATTGCGGCGCTGAAGAAGGATACGAAGTACAAGAAATAAGAGAAGGTAATGAAGTAATTGAATCATTAACTGAGAGATTAAACGGAAGATATTCAGCAGAAGATATCATAGATCCTACAACTGGAGAAGTTCTAGTAGTCAAAGACTCTTACATGAATATTGACTTAGCAGAAAAAGTAGCTGCTACAGGTGTTAAAAAAGTTAGAATAAGATCTGTATTTACATGTAAGTCAAAGCATGGAGTTTGTGCTAAGTGCTATGGAATGAACATGGCAACAGCTACTAAGATTAATATTGGTGAAGCGGTAGGTATTATAGCTGCTCAATCAATAGGTGAACCTGGAACTCAGCTTACAATGAGAACATTCCATACAGGAGGAGTTGCTGGTGCTGATATAACTCAAGGTCTTCCAAGAGTTGAGGAGTTATTCGAAGCTAGAAAGCCAAAGGGTCTTGCTATAATTTCTGAATTAGCAGGTACAGTTAAAATTGAAGAAACTAAAAAGAAGAGAATTGTTCATGTAATGGATGATGAGGGAGAGCAAAAGAGTTACGATATACCATTTGGATCTAGAATAAAAGTAACAAATGGACAGAAAATTGAAGCTGGAGATGAAATAACAGAAGGTTCAGTTAACCCTCATGATATAATAGCTATAAAAGGACCTAAGGAAGTTAAAAATTACTTATTGTCAGAAGTTCAAAAAGTTTACAGACTTCAAGGCGTTGATATAAATGATAAACACTTAGAAGTAGTAATAAGACAAATGACTAGAAAAGTAAAAATAAAAGAGTCAGGGGATACTGATTTACTTCCAGGAACTTTAGTTGATATTTTTGACTTCAATGAAATGAATGATAAAGTAAGAGTTGAAGGTGGAGAAGAAGCTACTGGAGATATAGCATTACTAGGAATCACAAAAGCAGCTCTTGCAACTGACTCATTCCTTTCAGCAGCATCATTCCAAGAAACTACAAGAGTACTTACTGATGCAGCAATAAAAGGCAAAGTTGATCCTTTATTAGGATTAAAGGAGAACGTAATAATTGGTAAGTTAATACCTGCTGGAACTGGTATGATGAAATACAGATCAATAAAATTAAATACTGACAAAAATGAAAATGTAGAAGAAGTAACAAATATTAACGAGGCTTAATATTCATTTTATTGACATAGCCAACGTAAAATGTTAAAATACATTTTGTATGTGATGTTAATGATTAGAGACAGGGTTATTCCTTGTCTCTAACATAATGTTATAAGGAGGTTAGTGGATGGTAAATAGGATAGAAGGTGAAAAAGTCATTGGTATAAAGCAATCACTTAAAAGCATAAAAAGTGATCGTGGAAAATGCTTATATGTAGCAAAAGATGCTGATGCGAAACTAACTACTCCTGTAATAAAACTAGCCAACGAAAAATCACTCCAAATAAATTATGTAGAAACTATGAAAGAATTAGGAGTTCTATGTGGTATTGAAGTTGGAGCGGCTGTAGCATTAGTGACAAAATAACTACGCTATTAATAAACTTTTATATAGTCTATTTAATAATTGAGGAGGTGAAAAAATGCCAACAATTAACCAACTAGTAAGAAAAGGAAGAAAAGCAGTTGAAGAAAAGTCAGCATCACCAGCATTAAAACAATGTCCACAAAAAAGAGGAGTATGTACAGTTGTTAAGACAACAACACCTAAGAAACCAAACTCAGCTTTAAGAAAAGTTGCAAGAGTAAGACTTACAAATGGATATGAAGTTACAGCTTACATACCAGGAGTAGGACACAACTTACAAGAACATAGCGTTGTTTTAATAAGAGGTGGAAGAGTAAAAGACCTTCCAGGTGTTAGATATCATATTGTAAGAGGAGCATTAGACTCTGCAGGTGTTGCTAACAGATTACAAGGAAGATCTAAGTATGGTGCAAAGAGACCAAAACAAAAATAGTTTTAGAAAATAGTGCTATGTCTTCAGCATTTATATAAATAATAATAGATATTTTGCAGAAGAGAGCGCTTTACGGCAGGTAAGCCGAGTACCTGAGAATTAAATTCCATGTTAAGGAGGGAAGAAAAGTGCCAAGAAAAGGAAACGCGCCTAAGAGAGACGTATTACCAGATCCAATGTACAACAGCAAAGTTGTTACTAAGTTAATCAACTATATAATGGAAGATGGAAAAAAGGGAGTATCACAAAAAATATGTTATGGAGCATTTGAAATAATTGCACAGAAAACTGGAAAAGAAGCTATGGAAGTTTTTGAAACAGCTATGAATAATGTTATGCCATTACTTGAAGTAAAAGCTAGAAGAATTGGTGGTGCTACTTATCAAGTTCCTATGGAAGTTAGACCTGAAAGAAGACAGACTTTAGGAATTAGATGGATAGTTGATGCCTCTAGAAAAAGAGGAGAAAAGTACATGAGAGAGCAACTAGCTGGTGAATTAATGGATGCAGCAAATAACACTGGTGCAGCTGTTAAGAAGAGAGAAGATACACATAAGATGGCAGAAGCTAACAAAGCATTTGCTCACTACAGATACTAATAAATTAATGCTAGATATAAAACTGTTTTGGATAATCCAAAACAGTTTTATCCAATTAATTTTCACATTGCAAATGCAGTGCAATTTACTTGCTGAGAGGAGGAGAAAAAGTGGCTAGACAATATCCATTAGAAAAATTTCGTAATATTGGTATAATGGCTCATATAGACGCTGGTAAAACAACAGCAACTGAGCGTATACTATTCTATACAGGAAAGAGTCATAAAATAGGTGAAGTTCATGAAGGTGCAGCTACAATGGACTGGATGGTTCAAGAACAAGAAAGAGGTATAACAATTACTTCTGCTGCAACAACATGTTTCTGGAAAGAACACCAAATAAACATAATTGATACACCAGGACACGTAGATTTCACAGTTGAAGTTGAAAGGTCATTAAGAGTACTTGACGGAGCAGTTACAGTTCTTGATGCAAAGGGTGGAGTTGAGCCTCAAACTGAAACAGTATGGAGACAAGGAGATAAGTATAAAGTACCAAGAATGATATTCGTTAACAAAATGGATATCTTAGGTGCAGATTTCTATATGTCTGTTAATTCAGTTAGAGAAAGACTACGTGCTAATGCAGTACCAGTACAACTTCCAATAGGAAAAGAAGACAATTATCAAGGTCATGTTGATCTTATTAAGAACGTAGCAGTAGTTTTTGACAAAGAATTAGGAGTAAACTTCGAAGAAGTTGAAATACCAGATGACTTAAAAGACAAGGCTGAAGAATATAGAGGAGCTTTAATCGAAGCAGTTGCTGAAACAGATGAAGATTTAATGATGAAATACCTTGAAGGTGAAGAAATTACATCAGAAGAAATTTATGCTGCATTAAGAAAAGCTACTATAGCTAATGAAATAGTTCCAGTTCTTTGCGGAACAGCTTATAGAAATAAGGGAGTTCAGCACTTACTAGATGCAGTTATTGCATATTTACCATCTCCATTAGATATTCCTTCAATAGAAGGTCAAGATATGGATGGAGAAAAAATTGAGAAACATGCTTCTGATAGTGAACCTTTAGCTTCATTAGCATTTAAGATAGCAACAGACCCATTTGTTGGTAAACTTGCTTTCGTTAGAATTTATTCAGGAATAATGAAGAGCGGTAGCTATGTATTAAATAGTACAAAGAACAAAAAGGAAAGAATCGGAAGACTTGTTAAGATGCATGCTAACCACAGAGAAGAAGTTGAAGAATTATATGCAGGAGAATTAGGTGCAGTAATAGGTTTAAAAAATACAACAACTGGTGATACTTTATGTGATGAGGATGCTCCAGTAATACTTGAAAGTATGGAATTCCCTGAACCAGTTATTGAAGTAGCTATTGAACCTAAGACAAAAGCTTCTCAAGAAAAAATGGGTATAGCATTAGCTAAGCTTGCAGAAGAAGACCCTACATTCAGAACATATACAAACCAAGAAACAGGTCAAGTAATTATTGGAGGTATGGGAGAACTTCACCTTGAAATAATCGTTGACAGACTTCAAAGAGAATTTAAAGTAGAATGTAACGTAGGTGCTCCACAAGTTGCTTACAGAGAAACTATCAAGAATGCTGTTAAGGCTGAAGGTAAGTTTGTAAGACAATCAGGTGGACGTGGTCAATACGGACACTGTTGGATTGAGTTAATTCCTTCTGAAGGAGAATATGAATTTGAAAATGCCATAGTAGGAGGAGTTATCCCTAAGGAATATATTCCGGCTATTGACAATGGTATTCAAGAAGCTTCTAAGACAGGTATAGTTGGAGGATATCCAGTTATTAATTTCAAGGTTAAATGTTATGATGGATCATACCATGATGTTGACTCATCTGAAATGGCATTTAAAGTAGCTGGATCTATGGCGTTTAAAAATGCTATGGCAAAAGCTAATCCAGTATTACTTGAACCAATAATGAAAGTTGAAATAACAGTACCAGAAGATTACATGGGAGACGTTATTGGTGATGTTAACTCAAGAAGAGGAAGAATAGAGGGAATGAATTCAAGATCTGGTGCTCAAGTTATAGCAGCATATGTACCTCTATCAGAAATGTTTGGATATGCAACCGTATTAAGATCAAAGACTCAAGGAAGAGGAACATACAGTATGGAATTCCACCATTATGAAGATGTTCCAAAGAACATTACTGATAAAGTAACAGGAGCAAAGTAATTTAAAAATAATTTAAATTAAATAATAAAATATAAAGATAGGTTAGGAGGAAAAATAAATGGCAAGACAAAAGTTTGAAAGAACAAAGCCACATGTAAACATAGGAACAATCGGTCACGTAGACCACGGTAAGACAACAACAACAGCAGCAATCACAATGACACTTGCAAAAGAAGGAAAAGCGCAAGTACAAAGATATGACGAAATAGACAAAGCACCAGAAGAAAAGGAAAGAGGAATCACAATCAATACAGCACACGTAGAATATGAAACAGATGCAAGACACTATGCACACGTTGACTGTCCAGGACACGCTGACTATGTAAAGAACATGATAACAGGAGCAGCTCAAATGGATGGAGCTATCCTAGTTGTATCAGCAGCAGATGGTCCAATGCCTCAAACAAGAGAACATATACTACTAGCATCAAGAGTTGGAGTTAACCATATAGTAGTATTCTTAAATAAAGCAGACCAAGTAGACGATCCAGAACTATTAGAATTAGTAGAAATGGAAGTAAGAGATCTATTAAACGAATACGGATTTGATGGAGATGGATGTCCAGTAGTAGTAGGATCAGCATTAAAAGCAATAGAAGAAGATGATGATCAATGCATAAAAGACTTAATGGCAGCGGTAGATGAATACATACCAACACCAGAAAGAGCAACAGACCAACCATTCTTAATGCCAGTAGAAGATGTATTCACAATAACAGGAAGAGGAACAGTTGCAACAGGAAGAGTAGAAAGAGGAGTACTACACGTAGGAGACGAAGTACAAATCGTAGGAATGAAAGAAGAAATAGGAAAGACAACATGTACAGGAGTAGAAATGTTCAGAAAGATGTTAGATGAAGCAATGGCAGGAGATAACATCGGAGCATTACTAAGAGGAGTACAAAGAAACGAAATCGAAAGAGGTCAAGTATTAGTAAAACCAGGTTCAGTAAAACCACACAAGAAATTCGTAGGTCAAGTATACGTATTAAAGAAAGAAGAAGGGGGAAGACATACACCATTCTTCAACGGATATAGACCACAATTCTACTTCAGAACAACAGACGTAACAGGATCAATCGCATTACCAGAAGGAGTAGAAATGGTTATGCCAGGAGATCACATTGATATGACAGTAGAATTAATAACTCCAGTAGCAATGGAAGCAAACTTAAGATTTGCCATCAGAGAAGGTGGAAGAACAGTTGGTTCAGGAGTTGTTACTACTATTTTAGAATAGTCTATACCTAACTATATATAAAAAAGAAGGGGACGCCCTTCTTTTTTTATGTGTAAATAAAAGATTATTATAGGAAAATGGATAAAATTTAAAAAATACTTGTCAAAACTAAAAAAATATTATACAATATAAGAGTTGTGACAGTATAAAGGCGATGAAGCAAGAGGTTGCTGGATTTTCTAGGTTATTCTTAGCTGAGCATGCTTGATCATGAATCAGGCGACTGTGCTATGTATGCTGTATTATGCTAAAAAATCATGGAACACCTGGAGCAGTTTACATAACACTGAGGTTACATACGAACATTAAAGAGAAATGAAAAGGAGGGAAATAAAATGGCAAATCAAAAAATCAGAATTAGACTAAAAGCATTTGATCACAATATATTAGATCAATCAGCTGAAAAAATCGTAGAAACTGCAAAGAGTACAGGTGCTAAAGTAGCTGGACCAGTTCCGCTACCAACAGAAAAAGATGTTGTAACTATATTAAGAGCTACACATAAGTACAAGGATTCTAGAGAACAATTTGAAATTAGAACACATAAGAGATTAATAGATATATTAAGTCCATCACCTAAAACAGTTGATGCTCTAATGAGATTAGACTTACCAGCTGGTGTGGATATCGAAATAAAATTATAATTTTTAATAATTGAAGATATTATGATCGGACTCGATCCGCTAATATTTTAGGAGGTGCAGAAAATGAAGAAAGCAATTATAGGTAGAAAGCTAGGAATGACTCAAATATTTGATGAAGATGGTAAGGTTGTTCCTGTAACAGTAGTAGAAGCTGGTCCTTGCCCTGTTATCCAAAAGAAAACAAAAGAAAAAGATGGATACGATGCAATACAAGTAGGCTTTGAAGTTATTAGAGAAAAGTTAGCAAACAAACCTAAAAAAGGTCATTTTGCAAAAGCAGGAGTATCTTTAAGAAGACTTGTTAAAGAGTTAAGATTAGAAGATACTACTCAATATGAAGTAGGAAGCGAAATAAAAGCAGATACATTTGAAGCAGGAGAAAGAGTAGATGTATCTGGAATATCAAAAGGAAAAGGTTTCGCTGGAACAATCAAGAGATGGAACTTTAATAGAGGACCTATGTCTCACGGTTCTAAGTATCATAGAGCTGTTGGATCAGGTGGTGCTTCATCATCTCCATCAAGAACATTTAAAAACAAGAAGATGCCTGGACACATGGGAAGCAAGAAGACAACTGTATTAAACTTACAAGTTGTAAAAGTAATGCCTGAAAAGAACGTAATATTAATAAAGGGCGGAATACCAGGTCCAAACAAAGGCTATGTTGTAATTAGAAATACGGTAAAAGCTTAAGATTTGCAAGAAAGGAGGATAAAGAATGCCTACAGTAGATTTATATAATAGAGAAGGACAAAAAGTTGGAGATATGCAATTATCTGACAACGTATTTGCAGTTGAGGTAAATGAAAGTGTATTACATCAAGTAGTAGTTGCACTACTTGCAAATAAAAGACAAGGAACTCAATCAGCAAAAACAAGATCTGAAGTTTCTGGAGGAGGAAAGAAACCTTGGAGACAAAAGGGAACTGGTAGAGCAAGACAAGGTTCTATTAGAGCACCTCAATGGATACATGGTGGTATAGTATTTGCACCAAAGCCAAGAGATTATAGAATGGCAATTCCAAAAACAATGAAAAGAGTTGCAATGAAATCAGCACTAACTAGCAAAGTTAATGATAATAATCTTGTAGTATTAGAAGGTTTACAATTAGAAGCTCCAAAAACAAAAGAAATTGTTAAAATGATAAATGCTTTTGAAGCAAAGAAACCTTTAATAGTAGTACCTGCAACAGATGATGTTGTGTTTAAATCAGTAAGAAATATAGAAGGAGCAATGGTTATTCCTGTAAATAATTTGAACGTATATGATATATTAAAACATGATAAGTTCATAATTACAAAGGAAGCAGTTGCAAAAATTGAGGAGGTGTATGCATAATGATGTTAAACAGCTACGATATACTTAAAAGACCTGTAATAACTGAAAAAAGCATGGCTGCTATGGCAGACAGACAATACACCTTCGTAGTAGACATTAAAGCAAACAAATCTCAAATTAAGAGAGCTGTTGAAGAAGTTTTTGGTGTAAAGGTTAAAGAAGTAAATACAGGTAGAATTATGGGAAAGACTAAGAGAGTTGGCGTTCACATAGGAAAAAGACCTGATTACAAGAAAGCTGTAGTTACATTAACTGCAGATAGCAAAACAATAGAATTCTTTGAAGGAATGTAATAATTAAAGCGGTTATTGGTGGTAAAACCAGATAAGCGAGAAGAAGGAGGGAACTTAAATGGCTGTTAAGAAGTTTAAACCAACAACACCTTCACTTAGACAAATGACTATGCCTACATTTGAGGAAATAACAACAGATACACCTGAGAAATCACTTCTTGTTGCTCTAAATAGCAAGGCTGGAAGAAATGCTCAAGGTAAAATAACTGTTCGTCATCGTGGTGGTGGAGCTAAGAGAAAATATAGAATAATAGATTTTAAGAGAAATAAAGATGGAATACCTGCAAAGGTTGTTACAATAGAATACGATCCAAACAGAACAGCATATATAGCATTAGTTGTATACGCAGATGGTGAAAAGAGATATATAATTGCACCAGCTGGATTAAAAGTTGGAGACGTATTAATGTCAGGAAAAGATGCGGACATTAAACCAGGAAATGCACTTCCATTACAAAACATACCTGTGGGTACAGTAATTCACAACATTGAATTACAAGCAGGTAAAGGTGGTCAAATAGTGAGATCTGCTGGAACCTCAGCTCAATTAATGGCTAAAGAGGGAGGCTATGCTATATTAAGACTTCCAAGTGGAGAAATGAGATATGTTAGAATAGAATGTAGAGCTACAATAGGAACAGTTTCTAATCTAACAAATGATATAATAAACATAGGTAAAGCTGGAAGAAAGAGACATATGGGTTGGAGACCTACAGTTAGAGGATCTGTTATGAACCCTAACGATCACCCTCATGGTGGTGGAGAAGGTAAATCACCTATTGGACGTCCAGGTCCTGTTACTCCATGGGGTAAACCAGCACTTGGATACAAGACAAGAAAGAACAAGAAGTATTCAGATAGATTAATTATTAAGAGAAGAGGTCAAAAATAATTAGTTAATATTTAAGTATAAAGAAGAGAATGGTGTATTCTCTTCCTATATTTAAAGATTATGAAAGGAGGACACTAGCTTGAGTAGATCACTTAAAAAAGGACCGTTTGTTGCAGAATCATTAATGAGTAAAATAGAGGCAATGAATGAAAAAGGTGAAAAGAAAGTAATAAAGACTTGGTCAAGAAGTTCAACAATTTTCCCTCAAATGGTAGGCCATACTATAGCAGTACATGATGGAAGAAAGCATGTTCCAGTTTATATAAGTGAAGACATGGTAGGACACAAATTAGGAGAATTCGTTTTAACTAGAACATTCAAAGGCCACGTAGACAAGAGTGAAAAATCAACACGTTTAAGATAGTTATAGGAAGGAGGAACTAAAATGGAAGCTAGAGCTATAGCAAAGTATGTGAGAATTGCTCCAAGAAAAGTGGCAGTTGTTCTTGATTTAGTAAGAGGTAAGAATGTAAATGAAGCTTTCGCTATATTAAAATATACTCCGAAGAATGCAGCTACTATAATAAATAAAGTTCTAAAATCAGCAGTAGCTAATGCAGAAAATAATTTAAACCTTGATGGTAAAAATTTATTTATTGCAGAAGCTTATGCTAACCAAGGACCAACATTAAAGAGATTTAGACCACGTGCACAAGGTAGAGCATATTCAATTATGAAAAGAACTAGTCACATAACACTAGTTGTAAAAGAAAGAGCATAAAAAGGAGGGAAATAAGATTGGGACAAAAAGTTAATCCACATGGCCTCAGAGTCGGAGTTATTAAAGACTGGGATGCTAAATGGTATGCAGATAGTAAAAATTTTGCTGATAACCTAATTGAGGACGATATAATAAGAAAATATATAAAAGTAAAAGCTTTTTCAGCAGGAATTTCTAAAATTGAAATTGAAAGAACCCCAAAAAGAGTTAAAGTAAATATATATACAGCTAAACCTGGTATGCTAATAGGAAAAGGCGGAAAAGGTATAGATGAATTAAAAGAACAACTTGTTTCAAAAGTAAGTGAAAAGAATGTTATAATCAACATAGTTGAAATTAAAAAACCAGAAACAGATGCTCAATTAATGGCAGAGAACATTGCTCAACAACTTGAAAAAAGAATATCTTTTAGAAGAGCTATGAAACAAACTATTCAAAGAGCAATGAGAAGTGGAGTTAAAGGAGTTAAGACTGCATGTGCAGGAAGACTTGCAGGAGCAGAAATTGCTAGAACAGAGCAATATCATGAAGGAACAATTCCTCTACAAACATTAAGAGCAGATATAGACTATGGATTTGCAGAAGCAAACACAACATACGGAAAAATAGGTGTTAAAGTTTGGGTTTATAAAGGTGAAATTCTTCCAAAGAGAAAAGTAAAAGTAGAAGAAGTTAACCAATAAGAAAGGAGGAATAAGTTATGTTGATGCCAAAAAAGGTAAAACATCGTAAGGTACAACGTGGCAATATGAGAGGAAAAGCAACAAGAGGAAATTTCATTGCATACGGTGATTACGCTATACAAGCAACTGAACCAGGCTGGTTAACAAGCAACCAGATTGAGGCTGCCAGAATTGCTATTAATAGATATATAAAAAGAGGTGGAAAGCTTTGGATTAAGGTTTTCCCAGATAAGCCAGTAACTGAGAAACCAGCTGAAACACGTATGGGTTCTGGTAAAGGATCACCAGAATACTGGGTAGCAGTTGTTAAACCAGGTAGAGTTTTATTTGAATTATCAGGTGTTGCAGAAGAAGTTGCTAGAGAAGCTATGAGACTTGCTTCACATAAGCTTCCAATAGGCACTAAGTTTGTAACAAGAAAAGATTTCGAGCAAGTGGGTGGTGAAGTAAATGAGGGCTAATGAATTACAAGAATTAAAACAAAGTTCATCTCAAGAATTATCAGCTAAACTTATGGATCTTAAAGCTGAACTATTTAACTTGAGATTTCAATTAGCAACAGGACAACTAGAAAACCCAATGACAATAAAACAGGTTAAGAAATCAATAGCTCAAGTTAAAACAGTACTTAGAGAAAAAGAATTACAAGTGGTTGAACAATAGTACACTGAAAGGAGGTTCATCCTGTGGAAAGAGGTAACAGAAAAACTAGAATAGGTAGAGTCGTTTCTGATAAGATGGATAAGACTATTGTAGTTGCAGTTGAAAACAAGGTTCGTCACCCATTATATGGAAAAACTATCAATGTAACTAAGAAGTTCAAGGTTCATGATGAAAATAATGAAGCTGGAATAAATGATATAGTATCAATAATGGAAACAAGACCATTATCTAAAGATAAAAATTGGAGATTGGTTCAAATAGTAGAAAAAGCGAAGTAATTTGTACGTTGGAAGGAGGTCGTTCATATGATACAGCCACAAACACGCTTAAAAGTAGCTGATAATACTGGAGCAAAAGAAATAATGTGCATCAGAGTATTAGGTGGTTCTAGAAGAAAGTATGGCAACATTGGTGATGTAATAGTTGCTAGCGTTAAAAGTGCAACACCAGGCGGGGTTGTTAAAAAAGGTGATGTAGTTAAAGCTGTTGTCGTAAGGTCAAAAAGAGGTGTTAGAAGAGCAGATGGTTCATACATAAAATTTGATGAAAATGCTGCAGTTGTTATCAAGGATGATAAGCAACCAAAAGGCACTCGTATTTTTGGACCTATAGCTAGAGAGCTTAGAGAAAAAGATAAAGAGTTCAATAAAATATTATCATTAGCACCTGAAGTTCTATAAAAAGGAGGTGGCTGTGATGGCTAAAGTACATGTTAGAAGAACAGACAAAGTTGTTGTTATTTCAGGTAAAGATAAAGGAAAAACAAGCGAAATACTTGCAGTATATCCTAAGGATGGCAAGGTATTAGTAAAAGATGTTAATATAGTAACAAGACATACAAAACCAAGCAGAGAAAATATGCAAGGTGGATTAGTAAAGAAAGAAGCACCAATAAATAGTTCAAAAGTAATGTTATATTGCACTAAATGTAATTCTGCTACAAGAGTAAGCAAAAAACTTTTAGAAGATGGAACAAAAGTTAGAGTATGCAAAAAGTGCGGAGAAATACTATAGACTTTGAAAGGAGGTTTACTAGATGGATAGACTACAGGAAAAATATAATAAAGAAGTAGTGCCAGCCCTAATGGAAAAGTTCGGATACAAAAATATAATGGAAGTTCCAAAGCTAGAGAAAATAGTTATCAATATGGGTATTGGTGAAGCAAAAGATAATTCAAAAATTTTAGAAGCAGCTGTTGGAGACTTACAAAAAATTTCAGGTCAAAAACCTATACTTACAAGAGCTAAAAAATCTGTAGCTAACTTTAAAATTAGAGAAAATATGCCAATAGGATGCAAGGTTACATTAAGAAAAGAGAAGATGTATCAATTTGCTGATAGACTTGTTAGTGTTGCTCTACCAAGAGTTAGAGACTTTAGAGGAGTATCTGCTAAAGCATTTGATGGAAGAGGAAATTATGCTTTAGGAATTAAAGAGCAAATTATATTCCCAGAAATAGAATATGATAAAATTGACAAAGTAAGAGGTATGGATATAATTTTTGTTACTACTGCAAAGACAGATGAAGAGGCAAGAGAATTGCTTAGATGTCTTGGAATGCCATTTGCTCAATAATAAGGAGGGAAGAACGTGGCACGTAAAGCAATGATTGAAAAGTGGAGTAAGACTCCTAAATATGCTACTAGAGCATATACAAGATGTAGAATATGCGGAAGACCACATGCAGTTTTAAAGAAATACGGAATATGCCGTATTTGTTTTAGAGAATTAGCATACAAAGGTCAAATTCCTGGATGCAAAAAAGCAAGCTGGTAATATATAAAATTGGAAAGGAGGCATAATAGATGGTTATGACAGACCCTATTGCAGATATGCTAACTCGTATAAGAAATGCAAATATAGTTAGACATGAAGTTGTTGAAGTTCCATCTTCTAATGTTAAAAAAGCTTTAGCAAACATATTACTTCAGGAAGGATATGTTAAAGATGTTGAAGAATATGCAGATGGAGCAGTTCCAATGCTTAGAATGTCGTTGAAATATCAAGGAAAAGAAAGAGTAATTACAGGTTTAAAAAGAATTTCTAAACCAGGCTTAAGAGTTTATTGCCAAAAAGATAATATTCCAAAAGTTTTAAACGGACTTGGAGTTGCAGTTGTATCAACTTCTAAAGGAATCGTTACTGATAGAGATGCAAGAAAATTAGGCTTAGGTGGAGAAGTAATTTGTTACATTTGGTAATTTAAGGTGAATAGGAGGTGTGGTAATGTCTAGAATAGGAAGACTTCCAATAGAAATACCTAATGGAGTAAATGTTAATGTAACGCCAGATAACGTTGTTACAGTAAAAGGACCCAAAGGAGAATTAGTAAAAGCTATGCATAAGGAAGTAAACATAGCTTTAGAAAATAATCAAGTTGTAGTAACAAGACCTAGTGAAGCACCTTTACATAGAGCTTTACACGGTTTAACAAGAGCTTTAATAAAAAACATGGTTGTTGGAGTAACTGAAGGATTCCAAAAAACTTTAGAGCTAGTAGGTGTAGGTTACAGAGCTCAATTAAAAGGCAAGGATCTAGTATTAAATCTTGGATATTCACATCCAGTAGAAATTAAAGCTGTTCAAGGTGTAGACTATTCAGTTCCAGAAGCTACAAAAGTAGTTGTTAGTGGAATAGACAAAGAATTAGTTGGTTCAGTAGCAGCTGATATAAGAGTTTGGAGAAAACCAGAACCTTACAAAGGAAAAGGAATTAAGTACGCTGGTGAAGTAATCAGACGTAAAGAAGGTAAAACTGGTAAATAACAAATGTAACAGCAGAAAGGAGTGAATAAAATGTTCAAGAAAGAAGATAGACAAAAAGCTAGAGTGAATCGTCATTTAAGAGTGCGTAACAAAGTGCAAGGAACTGCAGCAAGACCTAGATTAGCAGTTTTTAGAAGCGAAAAAAACATATATGCACAACTTATTGATGACGTTGCAGGAGTAACTTTAGCGTCAGCTTCTAGTATAGATAAAGATTTTGGATCAAAAGTTGGAAGCAATAAAGAAGCTGCAAAAGCAGTAGGAGCTTTAGTAGCAAAGAAAGCTTTAGAAAAAGGCATAGAAGAAGTTGTTTTCGATAGAGGCGGATATATATATCATGGTAGAGTAAAAGAACTTGCTGATGGAGCTAGAGAAGCAGGTCTAAAATTCTAGAAAAGGAGGGAAAGCTATGAGAATAGAACCTAGCACGCTAAATCTAAAAGAAAAAGTTGTTTTCATAAACAGAGTTGCTAAGGTTGTTAAAGGTGGAAGAAACTTTAGATTTAGTGCTCTTGTAGTTGTTGGAGATGAAAACGGGCACGTTGGCGTTGGTATGGGTAAAGCTACTGAAATACCAGAAGCTATAAGAAAAGGTATAGAAGATGCAAAGAAACATTTAGTAGAAGTTGCAATAGTTGATAATACTGTTCCTCATAAGATTGATGGAAAATTTGGAAGAGGAGAAGTATTAATAATGCCAGCAACAGAAGGTACTGGAGTTATTGCTGGTGGTCCAGTAAGAGCCGTACTTGAACTTGCAGGATTAAAGGATGTTAGAGCTAAATCATTAGGATCTAATAATCCAAGAAATATGGTCGGAGCTACAATCGATGGATTATCAAAATTAAGAACTGCTGAACAGATTGCTAAATTAAGAGGCAAGACTGTTGAAGAGATATTAGGTTAGGAGGGATCGACCTTGGCTAAGCTTAAGGTGACACTAACAAAGAGTGTTATAGGCAGAAAAAAAGACCACATAGCTACTGTTAATGCTCTTGGATTAAAAAAGATAGGCAACAGTGTTATGCAAGAAGATACTCCTCAAATAAGAGGTATGATAAACAAAATAAGTTATCTTCTAGATGTTGAAGAAATGCAATAAGAGGAGGTGTAGAATATGCAACTTCATGATTTGAAGCCTGCTGTAGGTTCAAAACAAGCTTCTAAAAGAGTTGGTAGAGGTAATGGTTCAGGTTTAGGAAAGACAGCAGGAAAAGGGCATAAAGGACAAAATGCAAGATCAGGCGGAGGCGTAAGACCAGGATTTGAAGGAGGTCAAATGCCTTTATATAGAAGAATTCCTAAAAGAGGATTTACAAATATATTTTCTAAAGAATACGTTGAAGTTAATGTAAGCAGATTAAATATATTTGAAGATGGAACAGAAGTTACTCCAGAATTATTAAAAGAAAGTGGAGTAGTAAGTAAATTTAAAGATGGTATCAAGATCCTAGGAAATGGCGTTTTGGAGAAAAAGCTTACTATAAAAGCTACTAAGTTCACAAAAGGCGCAGTTGAGAAGATAGAATCTATTGGGGGAAAAGTAGAGGTGATATAATTTGTCAACCTTACGTAATGCTTGGAAAGTTCCCGATCTTAGAAATAGAATAATTTTTACAATATTAATGGTTGCAATTGTCAGGATAGGAAATCATATTCCTGTTCCTGGAATTGATACCAGCGCACTATCAAACTTAGCAAAAGCGGGGACGCTATTTAGTTTTTATGATTTAATGTCAGGAGGAGCCTTAAGTAGCTTTAGTATTTTTGCTATGGGTGTTATACCTTATATTAATTCATCAATTATATTTCAGTTATTGACTATTGCCATTCCTTCTTTAGAACAACTTTCAAAAGAAGGAGAAGAAGGCAGAAAGAAAATACAGAAATATACTAGATATTGTGCAGTAATATTTGGTGCTATACAATCATTAGGTACATACGCATTGATTAGAAATTACGGAGCTATATCAAATGTTAGCAATTTTGATGTATTTTTAATTGTACTAACATTGACAACTTCATCAGTTTTCTTAATGTGGTTAGGTGACCAAATTACTGTAAAAGGTATAGGTAATGGTATTTCTTTAATAATATTTGTAAATATTATGTCTAGGCTTCCACGTGAAGTAGGAAGAATTGCTAGTTTACAGTCAACTGGAGCTGTAAGTGAAGTTCAAATTGTATTATTACTAGTTTTAGTAATTGCTTTATTCACTGCTGTTGTTATATCTGCATTATCAGAAAGAAGAATTCCAATTCAATATGCAGCAAAACAATCTGGCGGAAGAGTATTTAAAGGACAATCAACACATATTCCTATAAATCTGAATTCCTCTTCAGTTATAGCAATAATATTCGCAATGTCAGTTATGCAATTTCCAGCAACAATAGGTAGTTTTTGGCCAGAATCAGCATTTAATAAGTTTATAACATTGAGTAAATACAGTGTATTTAAAAATAATTCATTGCCATATGCAATAATTACAATAGTACTTGTTGTATTTTTTACTTGGTTCTACTCAGAAGTTACTTTTAAACCTGAGGAAATGGCTGAAAATATTCATAAATCTGCAGGATTTATACCAGGTGTAAGACCAGGAGAATCAACTGCTAGATTTATTGAAAGAGTATTGATGAGAATGTCAGTACTTGGAGGATTGTTTGCTGCTTTAATTGCTGTAATTCCAATGGCTATTGAAGGGTTAACACCTTTTCAAGGAATATCTTTTGGTGGTACTGCATTATTAATTGAAGTTGGAGTTGCTCTTGATTTCATGAGAAAATTAGATTCTCAATTAATGATGAGACATTATAAAGGTTTCCTTAAGTAGAAATGTATTAAGAGTTGGAGTTGATATTATGAAAATAATTTTGTTAGGACCTCCTGGAGCAGGTAAAGGTACTCAAGCAAAGTTAATAAGTGAAAAATATTCTATTCCGCATATATCTACTGGAGATATATTCAGAAAGAACATTTCTGAAAAAACACAGCTAGGTATTAAAGCAAAAGAATATATGGATAAGGGACTTTTAGTTCCTGATGAATTAACTATTGATTTAGTTAATGATAGATTTACTAATGATGATTGTAAAAATGGATTTTTACTAGATGGATTCCCTAGAACAGTAAAACAAGCTGAAGCACTTGAAAACTTCTTAAAAGCAAAAGGAGAAGGAATAGATACTGCTTTACTTATTGAAGTTCCTGGTAGTTACATTTTAGATAGAATGACTGGAAGAAGAGTTTGTCCGTCATGCGGAGCAAGTTATCATATTAAATTTAACCCTCCAAAAGTTGATGGTCTATGTGATTTGTGCGGTAGCGCAGTAGTGCAGAGAAAAGATGATAGTGAAGAGACAGTGAAAGAAAGAATAGACGTTTATGAAAAACAAACTCAGCCATTAGTAGATTTCTATAAACAAAAGAATCAATTATTTGTGGTTGATGGTACACAATTAATTGACGAAGTCTTTAAAATAATTTCTAATCACATAGAGATAGAAGGCAATAAGTAAATGATAATAATTAAAAGTGATAGAGAAATAGATTACATGAAAAAGGCTGGAAAAATAGTAGGGGAAACTCTTGCATTATTACAAGAATCTATAAAACCAGGAATAACTACCGATGAATTGGATAGAATAGCAGAAGAATACATAAAGAGAAATAATTCTACTCCTTCATTTAAAGGTTATTACGGCTTTCCAGCTTCTATATGCACATCTATTAATGAAGAAGTTGTCCATGGTATACCAGGGAAAACAGTTCTAAAAGAGGGCGACATTATAAGCATTGATTGTGGAACAAATTACAATGGTTATCATGGTGATGCTGCTAGGACCTTTGCTGTAGGTCAAATTTCAAAAGAGGCTGAAAACCTAATTAATATTACTAGAGAAAGTTTTTTTAAAGGAGTAGAAAAAGCTATTGTTGGTAATAGATTAACAGATATATCCTCAGCTATTCAGGAATATGCTGAAGCCCGGGGCTACTCTGTTGTTAGGGATTATGTAGGTCATGGAATTGGTACTAAAATGCATGAGGATCCAGAGGTACCTAACTATGGTAGACCAGGAAGAGGACCTAAGTTAATGAATGGAATGGTTTTAGCAATTGAACCTATGATTAACATTGGGGGTTATCAAGTAGAAACGCAATCTAATGATTGGACTGTAGTCACAAAGGATGGCACGTTATCAGCTCATTATGAAAACACTGTAGCAATTTTGAGTAATGGTCCAGAAATACTGACTTTAATATAGGTTAATAGAGGTGGCTATATTGTACAATGAAGACCTTATAGGGAAAGTAGTGTATTCAAAAGCCGGAAGAGATTCAGGTAGACCGTTTATGATACTTAACATATTAAATGATGAGTATGTAAGTATTGTAGATGGTGAATTAAGAAAAATCGAAAAACCTAAAAAGAAGAAATTGAAGCACTTAATAGTTACCAAAGATGTGTTGGAAGATATAAAAGAGTTGATAATTTCTGGTGAAAACATTAGTAATGTATTAATTAGGAAGTGCTTAGTAAATAGGTGCGATAATAAGGAGGGTTAAGTGCCTTATGTCAAAAGATGATGTAATTGAAATGCAAGGTGAGGTTTTGGAAGCCCTACCAAATGCAATGTTTGAAGTAAAATTAGAAAGTGGTCAAACGATATTGGCGCATGTATCTGGTAAGCTAAGAATGAATTTTATTAGAATCTTACCAGGTGACAAAGTTACAGTTGAGCTTTCTCCATATGATTTAAGTAGAGGCAGGATAACTTGGAGAGCAAAATAGCGAGGAGGGTTAGTGATGAAAGTAAGACCATCAGTAAAACCTATATGTGAAAAATGTAAGGTTATAAAAAGAAAAGGCAAAGTAATGGTTATTTGCGAAAATCCTAAGCATAAACAAAAACAAGGTTAATAAAAATTCAAATAAACAGTTGATAAATTTTTAAAATTGAAATATCATGTATAAGTATGATTATAATAAATTAAAAAGTATACATGCGGCTGCTAACATAAATATACGATGCAACAGTTAATTATTAGGAGGTGTAGAATCCAATGGCAAGAATAGCTGGTGTTGACCTACCAAAAGAAAAAAGAGTTGAAGTGGGTCTAACATACATTTACGGGATTGGAATTAATAGATCTCGTGAAATTCTAAGCATAGCTGGAGTAAGTCCAGATACTAGAGTTAAAGATCTTACTGAAGAAGAAGTAAATGCAATAAGAGATTATATTAGCAAGAACTTTGTAGTTGAAGGAGATTTAAGAAGAAAGATCGCTCTAGATATAAAGAGATTACTTGAAATAGGCTGTTATAGAGGAATAAGACATAGAAGAAATCTTCCAGTAAGAGGACAAAAAACTAAGACAAATGCTAGAACTAGAAAAGGACCAAAGAGAGCCGTTAGCGCTAAGAAGAAGAAATAGTAAGGAGGGATGATAAGTGGCTAAAGCAAAAGTAAGAAAGACAAGAAGAAAAAAAGAAAGAAAGAATGTTGAACATGGCTGTGCACATATAAAATCTACCTTCAATAATTCAATTGTTACACTAACTGATGCAGTGGGTAACGCTCTATCATGGTCAAGTGCAGGAGCATTAGGATTTAAAGGTTCAAGAAAAAGCACACCATTTGCTGCGCAAATGGCAGCAGAAACTGCAGCAACATCTGCAATGGAACATGGATTAAAAAGCATAGAAGTATATGTAAAAGGACCGGGAGCTGGTAGAGAAGCTGCAATCAGATCATTACAAGCAGCAGGTCTAGAAATAACTTTAATTAAAGACGTTACACCAATACCACACAATGGTTGTAGACCACCTAAAAGAAGAAGAGTGTAATATATAGAAACAGGAGGTGTTACTTAAATGGCTAGATATACTGGAGCTACATGTAGACAATGTAGAAGAGAAGGTATGAAGCTATTCCTAAAAGGGGATAGATGTTATACAGATAAATGTGCATTCGGAAGAAGAGGATATGCACCAGGACAGCACGGACAAAGCAGAAAGAAGCTTTCTAACTATGGAATACAATTAAGAGAAAAACAAAAAGCTAGAAGAATATATGGAATACTTGAAGGACAATTCAGAAAATATTATGAGCATGCTGCATCAATAAAAGGAATCACTGGTGAAAACCTATTAAGACTCCTTGAAATGAGATTAGATAATGTAGTATTTAGAGCAGGTTTTGGTGGTTCAAGAGCAGAGGCTAGACAACTAGTTACACATGGTCATTTCTTAGTAAATGGAAAGAAAGTTGATATTCCATCTTGCCAAGTAAGTGTAAATGATGTTATTACTGTACGTGAGAAAAGTAGAGCTAGTGAAAAATTCAAAACTTTTGCAGAAAATCCTAAAACATTACCAGCATGGATACAAGCAAATGTAGAAAATTACGAGGCAAAAGTAGTTGCTGAGCCAGCTAGAACTGATATAGATGTTCCAGTAAATGAAACATTAATTGTTGAGTTATATAGCAAATAAGAATGGAAAATAGAATGGAATCAGTTGCCCTCAGTATGGTATAATTCATTAAGGGAGGGTTCGTATGTTAGAGATAGAAAAACCCAAAATAGAATGTGTTGAAGTAGCCGAAGATGGCACTTATGGGAAATTTGTTATTGACCCGCTAGAAAGAGGATATGGTACTACTTTAGGAAATTCTCTTAGAAGAATATTATTATCTTCTTTACCTGGTGCTGCAGCAAGTTCTATAAAAATTGATGGAGTTCTTCATGAGTTTTCAACTGTAACAGGAGTTAAGGAAGATGTTACAGAGCTAATACTTAATATTAAAGGATTAGCTCTTAAGATGAATGGAGAAGGTTCAAAAACAATTTATTTAGATGTAAAAGGACCAGGTGAAGTAACTGCTGGAGATATAGTTTGTGATAGTGATGTAGAAGTTGTAAATAAGGATTTACATATTGCTACATTAGATGAAGATGGCAGACTATACATGGAAATCAATATTAACAAAGGTAGAGGTTATGTTACTCAGAACAAAAATAAGATAGAAGATCTACCTATTGGTACTATACCAGTTGATTCTATTTATACACCAGTAAAAAGAGTAAATTTCTCATTAGAAAATACAAGAGTAGGTCAAATTACTGACTATGATAAGTTGACTATTGAGATATGGACAAATGGAACTATTAAGCCAGAAGAAGCTATCAGTCTTTCAGCTAAAATATTAATAGAACATTTTAAATTATTTATGACTCTTACAGACCATGCAGATAATGTTGAAATTATGGTCGAAAAAGAGGAAGATAAAAAAGAAAAAGTACTAGAAATGACAATAGAAGAATTAGACCTTTCAGTAAGAAGCTATAATTGCTTAAAAAGAGCAGGAATTAATACTGTTCAAGAACTTACTGAAAGAACTATGGATGATATGATGAAAGTTAGAAACTTAGGCAAAAAATCCCTTGAAGAAGTTCAAGAGAAGCTTGATGCATTAGGTTTAGGCTTAAAGAAATCCGATGAGTAAAGGAGGATGAAACATGGCACAACAACGTAAGTTAGGGCTTCCAACTGATCAGAGAATAGCTATGCTAAGAAACCTAGTAACTAGTTTTTTGAAGAACGGTAAGATTGAAACTACTGTTACAAGAGCAAAAGAAACTAGAAAAATAGCTGAAAAAATGATTACTCTTGCAAAAAGAGGAGATCTTCATGCTAGAAGACAAGTATTAGCATATGTTTATGAAAAAGAAGTTGTTGAAGATTTATTTGCAAATATTGCTCCAAAGTATGCTGAAAGAAATGGTGGATACACTAGAATATATAAAATGGGACAAAGAAGAGGAGACGGAGCAGAAGTAGTTATACTTGAATTAGTGTAATTATTTTAGAGGGGATTAAGTATTTCTAGCTTAGTCCCCATTTTGCTATTGTCAGTAAGTACAATATAAAGGAGTATTTACCCTATGATTCAAAATATGATTGAGTGTAAAAATCTTATTTATAAATATGACAAACAAAATGAAGATTCAAAAATAGCCGTAAATGGAGTAAATTTAGATATTAAAAAAGGAGAATTCCTTGTTGTTCTTGGTCATAATGGATCAGGGAAATCTACTTTGTCAAAGCACATGAATGCACTACTAATTCCATCTGAAGGCATTGTATTAGTTGATAAATTAGATACTGCTAATGAGGAAAACGTATGGAAGATTAGAAATAAGGCAGGAATGGTTTTTCAAAATCCGGACAATCAAATAGTTGCAACTATTGTAGAAGAAGATGTAGCTTTTGGACCTGAAAACTTAGGAGTTGATCCTTCTGAAATTAGAGTTAGGGTTGATGATTCATTAAAAAAAGTAAATATGTATGAATACAGAAAGCATGCACCACACTTATTATCAGGTGGGCAAAAGCAGAGGGTTGCAATTGCTGGGATTTTAGCAATGAGACCTGAATGTATTGTATTTGACGAGCCTACAGCAATGCTAGATCCTTCAGGAAGAAGAGAAGTAATAAACACTATTAAAGATGTAAATAAAAGATATGGTATTACTATAGTACTAATAACTCACTATATGGAGGAAGCCGTAGAGGCAGATAGAATAGTAGTTATGGATAAAGGTAAGATAGTAATGGAAGGTACACCAAGGGAAATATTCAGTAAGGTATCAATGATGAAAGAAATTGGTTTAGATGTACCACAAGTAACAGAATTGTCTTATGAGTTAAAAAATAATGGAATAAATATATCTTCTGATATATTAACAATAGATGAGATGGTGAATGCGTTATGTCAATTAAAATAGAAAACTTAACACATATATATATGCCTGGATCACCTTTCGAAAAAAGAGCTTTAGATGAAGTTTCTATTGATATCCAGGATGGAGAATTTGTTGCATTAATTGGTCATACAGGTTCAGGTAAATCTACTTTAATTCAGCATATAAATGGCCTTTTAAAACCTAGCAGCGGGAAAATAATTATTGATAATGTAGATATTACTGGTGACAAGGTAAAATTAAGTGACATTAGAAAAAAGGTAGGCTTAGTTTTCCAATATCCTGAATATCAACTATTTGAGGAAACTATAGAAAAAGACATAGCTTTTGGACCAAAGAATCTAGGACTAGATGAAGCTGAAATTTCAAAGAGAGTTATAAAGGCTATGAACATGGTAGGCTTGGATTATGAAAGCTATAAAGATAAATCACCTTTTGATTTAAGTGGCGGACAAAAGAGAAGAGTTGCAATTGCAGGAGTAGTTGCAATGGAGCCTAAAGTGTTAATATTAGATGAGCCAACTGCTGGATTAGATCCAAAGGGTAGAGATGAAATACTAGATAAAATAAAAGATCTTAGAAAAGAATATAATATGACAATAATATTAGTTTCACATAGCATGGAGGATGTTGCAAAGGTCGCAACTAGAATTTTAGTAATGCATCAAGGAAAATGCATTCTAGATGGAACACCTAAAGAAGTTTTTAAGGAAGTTGAAGTACTAGAAAAAGTTGGACTTGCGGTTCCTCAGGTTACTTATTTAGCTAAAAAACTTAAACAAAAGGGATTTAATATATCAGAAGATATATTTACTATAGAAGAAGCTAAATATGAGATATTAAAATTGTTAAAGGGAGCTAATAACAATGATTAAGGATATAACCATAGGTCAATACATTCCAGGAGAATCTTTCGTTCATAAGTTAGATCCTCGAGTTAAAATATTATTGTCAATGATATATATAGTAGATTTATTTATTATAGATAATTTTTGGGGATACCTATTTATTTTAGGATTTACAGCCCTATCTATAATTATCTCTAAAGTACCATTTAAGTACATATATAAAGGGTTAAAACCAATATTTATGCTGCTATTGATTACAGCTTTATTAAACATTTTTATGACAGGTGGTACATCAGGAGAACCTCCACTTTGGCAGTGGAAGTTTTTAAAAGTGTATGAAGATGGTTTAATATTAGCAGCATTTATGATAATAAGACTCGTATTTTTAATTATAGGAACATCACTATTAACTTTAACTACTTCACCTATTGAACTGACAGATGGATTAGAGAAGCTTTTAAATCCATTTAAAAAAATCGGTCTGCCTGCACATGAAATAGCTATGATGATGACAATAGCTTTAAGGTTTATTCCAACCTTAATAGATGAGACAGATAAAATAATGAAAGCACAAATGGCAAGAGGAGCAGATTTTGAGTCAGGAAATATATTAGCAAGAGCAAAAAATTTAATACCACTTTTAGTTCCTCTATTTATTAGTTCATTCAGACGTGCAGATGAGCTTGCTATGGCTATGGAAGCAAGATGTTATAAAGGCGGAAGTGGAAGAACTAGAATGAAGGTGCTTAAGCTGCATAATGAGGACTATGTTGCAATAAGTATTACTGCAGTTTTGGTAGTTGTTTCTTTCTTAAGCAGAAGTTTTACTTAAAGGTATGAATTATGGAGTGATACTTTTGAAAAAAAATTTTAAGCTAGTTATTGAGTATGATGGTACAAATTATGCTGGATGGCAAAGGCAAAATAATGCAATTACAGTACAAAAAATACTAGAAGAAGTATTGGAAAAGCTTACTGGAAGAAATATAAATGTAATAGGCTGTAGTAGAACAGATTCAGGAGTACATGCAAGAGGTTTCATATGTAATTTTGTTACAGAAACTACAATTCCACCAAGTAAGATTAAATATGCTATAAATAATTTATTGCCAAATGATATAGTAATTTTAGATTCAAGTGAAGTGCCAATAAACTTTCATTCAAGGTATAATTGCATAAAAAAAACCTATACTTATACTATATTAAATAGAGAAGAACCTGCTGCTATAAATAGAAACTATGTATATCACTTTAAGAGACCGTTAGATATTGATCTTATGAAAAAGGGAAGTGAATTTTTAATAGGAACTCATGAATTTGATTCCTTTAGAAAGATTGGGAGTTCAGTAAAGACTACTACCAGAACCATATATTCAATAGATATTGAGAAGCAAGAATACTATATTAAATTTAATATAACTGGCAATGGATTTCTTTATAATATGGTAAGAATTATAGTAGGTACCCTATTAGACGTTGGTGTTGGGAAAATGACACCAGAATCAGTAAAGGAAATACTGCTTGCTAAAGACAGATCAAAGGCAGGCATGTCTCTTCCAGCACAGGGCTTGTGTTTAGAAAAAATATATTATTAATTAGCAAAAAAGTTATAAAATAATATATTTTATATGGAAACGATGTTGACACGCCAGGCTGATTGTATTATAATAGATTTTGTTGTAATTGAAGATATATAAGACCACGGCCCCGGTCTTGATATAAAAGAGATGAAATTGATACGAGATAGGAAAAGTTCAAGGAGGGAATAAGATGAAATCATATCTTGCGAAAGAAAATGAAGTTCAAAGAAAATGGTATGTTATTGATGTTGAAGGCAAAACACTTGGAAGAGTAGCTAGCCAAGTAGCTTCAATTTTAAGAGGAAAAAATAAACCAACTTACACACCAAATGTTGATACTGGAGACTATGTAATAATATTAAATGCAGAAAAGATCGTATTAACAGGAAAGAAATTAGACCAAAAAATGTTAAGACACCATTCACAATATCCAGGTGGATTAAAAGAAGTATCTTACAAAAAAGCTTTAGAAAGCAAGCCTGAATTTGTTTTCCAAGAAGCAGTAAGAAGAATGCTTCCAGAAGGACCTTTAGGAAGAAAAATGCTTAAAAAATTAAAAGTATTTAGGGGTTCAGAACACAATCAACAAGCTCAAAAACCAGAAGTTTTAGAGTTAAAATACTAAGAGAGCTGAAGGGAGGATACATATAGATGGCTAAGGTTCAATATTTTGGAACAGGAAGAAGAAAAAAATCAATAGCTAGAGTAATACTTGTCCCTGGAGATGGTAAGATTACAATAAATAAAAGAGATATCCAAAACTATTTTGGATTAGAAACTTTAAGATATATTGTTAATCAACCTTTAGTATTAACAGGAACTAAAGACAAATTTGATGTTGTAGTAAATGTACACGGTGGTGGATTTACAGGTCAAGCTGGAGCAATAAGACACGGTATATCAAGAGCTCTTCTTAAGGCAGATTTAAATTTAAAGCCTGAGCTTAAAAAGGCTGGATTCTTAACTAGAGATCCAAGAATGAAGGAAAGAAAGAAATACGGTCTTAAAAAGGCTAGAAAAGCTTCACAATTTTCAAAGAGATAAAAAAATATTCAAAAAGCAAGAAAGTATATCTTTCTTGCTTTTTTTATATTGAAAAATTTCCAAAATATAAATCGGTAATATAGGATAAAATATATATGAGTCTAATTAGGAGGGATAATAGTGTATAAAATAAAAATTTATAAAATAAAAATATTCATTATATCTGTGTTAATATTAATATGCCCTCTAATATACTTTTCACAAATTCCAGTAAAAGCATTTAGTAAAATAGCTGAGAATGAAAAAAAAATAATATTAATTGATGCTGGACATGGCGGCATAGATGGTGGAGCAGTTTCTAAAAGAGGAACTGTAGAAAAAGATATTAATTTAAAGATATCATTATTTTTAAAAGAAGTACTAGAAGCAAAAGATTTTAAAGTTCTTATGATAAGAGACAGTGATATAGGATTATACTCTGAGAATGGGAGAATAAGGGACAAAAAAAACGAAGATCTAAATAACAGATGTAAATTTAAAGAAGAATCTAAGTGTGACGTTTTTATTAGTATACATTTAAATATGTTCCCTCAAAGTCAATATTATGGTGCACAAGTATGGTATTCAAAAGAAGGTAAAAGTGCAGATCTAGCAAATATAATACAAAATAATTTAATAAATGACTTAGATAAAACTAACACGAGAAAAGAGAAGTGTGCAAAAGGAGCATATAAGGTATTAAGATGCAGTGAAGATATTCCATCAGTATTAATAGAATGCGGATTTTTATCAAATCCAAGAGAAGAAGAAAAATTAAAGACAGAAGCATATCAAAGAGAGATTGCCAAATCTATAGGAAAATCAATTAGTGAATACTTTGTAAAGTATAATAAACAAAATGAAGATAATACAGAATAAGATACTATTTAGCAATATCCAATTTAAACGACATA
The DNA here is from genome assembly GCF_001263795.1 of Clostridium homopropionicum DSM 5847. Classification (GTDB taxonomy): domain Bacteria; phylum Bacillota; class Clostridia; order Clostridiales; family Clostridiaceae; genus Clostridium_H; species Clostridium_H homopropionicum. The sequence continues at coordinate 333,759 of NZ_LHUR01000022.1, read as the reverse complement.
TTTCCTAGGAAATATGTCGTTTAATCTCAAAATATAAATTTAATATTTATTATTGATAAAACAATACAATTAATATAAAGTAATATTATGAGAAAAGAACAGATTGGAGGAATTAACCTTATATATAATAAAAGGTGAAAAACTATATGAGAGAAATAAAAGCTTCTGATATAACTAATTTAATAAAAGATATGTGTATAGATGCAAATTATCATTTAAGTAAAGATATAAAGGATCAATTAAATAAATCTTATAAGGAAGAAACCTGGGATATCGGAAAGGGTATTTTAGATAAAATATTAAAAAATATAGAAATATCTGAAGAAGGACAAATGCCTATATGCCAAGATACTGGGATGGCATGTATATTCATAGATATTGGACAAGATGTACATATAGTAGAAGGTAATTTAGAAGATGCTATTAATGAAGGAGTAAGATTAGGTTACAAGGAAGGGTATTTAAGAAAATCTGTATTAAGTGATCCTTTAGAAAGAATTAATACTGGAGATAATACTCCAGCGGTAATACATTATAATATAGTACCAGGGGATAAAATAAAAATAACTGTAGCACCAAAAGGCTTTGGCTCAGAAAATATGAGTAAAATTAAAATGCTAAAGCCAGCAGATGGAGTGGAGGGGGTAAAACAGTTTGTATTACAGACAGTTAAAGAGGCAGGACCTAATCCTTGTCCGCCGATAGTTGTTGGAATTGGAATAGGTGGAACCTTCGAAAAGGCAGCTTACTTAGCAAAAAAAGCTTTACTCAGACCAATTGATATAAGAAATCAAAATAGTTACTATGAAAAATTAGAAGGTGAGTTACTAGAAAAAATTAATAGTCTTGGAATAGGTCCACAGGGGTTTGGAGGAAAAACCACTGCTTTAGGAGTTAACATAGAAACCTATCCTACTCATATTGCTGGATTGCCTGTAGCAGTAAATATAAACTGTCATGTAACTAGACATATAACAAAAGAATTATAATATAAATGAACAGCTAAAGGAGGGAATGATTTAATGGAAATAAAGTTAACTACACCCTTGACGGAGGAGAAGGTTAAAAATTTAAAAGCCGGAGATAGCGTACTCTTATCTGGAACAATATACGCAGCTAGGGATGCAGCACACAAAAGATTACTGGAGCTAGTAAATAGAGGAGATGAATTGCCTTTAAATATACATAATGAAGTTATATACTATGTGGGACCAACACCGGCAAAACCGGGAATGGTAATAGGATCTGCAGGACCGACTACTAGCTATAGAATGGATCCTTACGCTCCAAAATTATTAGACATGGGGTTAAGAGGAATGATTGGTAAAGGGGAACGCTCTGAGGAAGTTATCGAAGCCATTAAGAGAAATAAGGGAATATATTTTGGTGCAATTGGTGGTGCAGCAGCACTTATTTCAAAATCTATAGTTAAATCTGAAGTAGTAGCTTATGAAGATTTAGGTTCAGAGGCTATTAGAAAATTAGAGGTTGTTGATTTCCCTGTTGTAGTGATAATAGATACAATGGGTAATAATCTTTATGATATAGGACAGAAGGAATATTTAAACAGTATTTCAAATGCATAATAAGGAGGTAAAGGGAGGTTCAGCCTTCTTAATAACATAATGATAAATAGTTTGGAAAACAATGATAAAAAAAATACCTGTTCTTTCATTAATAAGTTAATAAGAAGATATAATATGCCTTATATATTAATGAAGGTAAATTATCCAGGCACTAATAAGAGTAATGAAATAACTAATAGTATAATTGAAAATTTGGACGATATAATGTCGGATATATTTAGCCCATTTATAGTGTTTAAATCCTTAAGAATAACTGAAGAAGGACCAGTAGTTACTTTTGTATTAGACAAAGATCCGATGGAAATAAAAAAAACTACGGTAGAAATTGAAGACAAGCATATTTTAGGTGACTGTGTAAACATTGATGTTTATGATAAGGATATGAATAAGATTACCAGGCAACTTATGGGATATCCTCCACGTAAATGCTTTATTTGTGATGGAACTGCAAAGAACTGCATGAAGAAAAATGCTCATGGTAATGATAGAATAATACAATATGTTGTAGGAAAATACCGAGAATATATGGAGAATTTCCATGGTAAAAAGGTGTAGTTATTATTAAAATAAAACAGTAAGAATTTTTATTTCTTACTGTTTTTGTATATTGTTTATAAAATATATTATACTTGATCAAGAACCATGTGTGCTATGTTATTAGAATGATCCCCAACCCTTTCAAAATTACTTAGTAAATCAACATAAATTGCGCCTCCTGCGGCACTACATAACCTAGAGTTAAGTCTTTCTATATGACTTTTCCTAAATTGATCCTCCATTATATCAATACTTCCTTCAATTTCTATAACTTCCTTAGCAAGTTGAGGATTAAATGTAGATAAGGAAGTTATAGCAGAATCAATTGCTTTTTTAGTACAGCCATAAATTGTATGTATATCCTTATAAGCATTTTCTGAAAACTCAATATTGTCTTGAATTTTTATTTCTGAAAGCTCCGAAATGTTTTTAGCATGGTCACCAACTCTCTCTAAGTCACTAACTACATGAAATAATGAAGTTATGAGTTCAGATTGACTTTGAGATAAATTAGTATTTGATAAAGAAACCATGTAGTCAATAATTTCTCTTTGAAGATAATTTATTAATTTTTCTTTTTCTAAAACGGTATCATTAAGAGCACTATCGTTTTTTAAGAAAGCGTTCATTGAAGTTTCTAGATTATCTGCAGCTATTCTTCCCATTCTTACTATTTCTTTAACTACTTGTCCACAAGCGATAGATGGAGTTTCTAGTAAACGTTTATCTAAATATTCTAATGTATAAGGGCTTAAATTCTCATCTTCACCAGGAACAAGTCTGTTTACAAATTTTACAAGCAAGGGAATAAAAGGAGCTTGTATTAAAACATTTGTAATATTAAACATCGTATGAGAATTTGCAATTTGTCTTTGGATGTCCCCACCAAGCATAGGAATAAATTTTAATACTAAACCAAATGCAGACATAAATATTAAAGTACCGACAGTATTAAAGGAAAGATGTAATAATGCAGTACGTTTAGCATTCTTATTTGTTCCAATACTAGCTAATAGAGCTGTAACGCAGGTGCCAATATTATCACCAAAAAGAATTGGAAGTGCTACATTAAGTGTAACAGAGTCATTTGCAGCAAGAGCCATTAGAATTCCAATAGTAGCACTGCTGCTTTGAACTGTGGCTGTCATACCAAGACCCACAAGAACGCCTAATAAAGGATGCTTTCCTAGTGTAAGAATTAGATTTCTGAAGCTTTCCATGTCTCTCAATGGTCTCATTGAACTTTCCATCATAGACATACCAACAAAAAGAATACCAAATCCTAGAATTATGTCTCCAATATCTCTAGTTTTTTTCTTTTTAGAGAATAAAACCATCGCTGCACCTACAGCAAGCACTAAGGGTGCTACATCAGATAGTTTAAAAGCAATAAGCTGAGCTGTCATAGTTGTTCCAATGTTGGCTCCCATAATAACTCCAGCAGCCTGAAACAAATTCATAAGACCTGCATTAACAAAGCCTACAGTCATTACTGTAGTTGCGCTACTACTTTGAATAATTGCAGTTACTCCAGCTCCAACCAAGATAGCAAAGACCCTATTACTTGTTAAGGCTTCTAAAATACTTTTTAGTTTTTCACCAGCTGCCTTTTGAAGTCCGTCACCCATGAGTTTCATTCCGTAGACAAATAATCCAAGTCCACCTAATAACTTAAAAATCATGATATAATCCATACCTAACCTCATTCCCCTATAAATTCTTCAATGTTAAAAAAATATTAATGATATTAATTTAGTGTTAATACTGTTAAAATTCTATCACACTAATGTTAAGTTTATATTAAAATATGGAGAAAATAAAGAAGAAAAGCAAAAAAAATATAAATTAGTCGAAAAATATAATGAATATAATTATTAATAGTAATAAATAAATTAATATATAATTTTTAAAGATAATTTTATTTATTGTTATTCTTTTTTATGACTTTTAATGTATAATTATCGTATATATTAATAGACAGGTGTAAGGGGGGAATCACTTGTTCAATAATGAAGAGGATTTGATACTTGTAGAAGAAATTCTTATAGGCAAAATTCGAAGCTTTGAAATCCTTGTTAGTAAGTATGAACTTACTATATTGAAATTCATATATTCAATGTTAAGAGATAAAGAAACAGCAGAGGATGTTACTCAAGAAGTGTTTATTACTGTATATAACAAGTTAGATACCTTTGATACTAAATACAAATTTTATAACTGGATTATGAGGATAGCTAAGAATAAAGCTATAGATTATGTAAGAAAAACCAGTAAAGTAAATGAACACAGTATAGATGAGGTTTTTAATTTATCCTCAAAAGAATCCTCACCAGAAGAAATTGTTGAGTATAAAGAAACTAAGGAAAAAATTCAAGAATACATAAACGGTTTAGAGAGTATAGACAGACAGATTATTATTATGAGATATTTAAATAATATAACTTTCAATGATATATCAACTATACTCAGCATTAGTGAGTCATCAGTTAAAAGAAGATATTATAAGATAAAAGAGCAATTTAAAAAGCACATAGCGGTAGAAAGGGGGTGTGAATATGAACTGTAAAAAATTCCAAGATATGCTTTATTTATATGTAGCTGAAGAATTATCAGAAGAATTAAAGAAACAAATGGAAGAACATTTATCAGATTGTGAAGAATGCAATGAACTTTATAATGAAGAGCTTTTTATTAAGGCATCTATTATAGGGGCACTAGATTTAGATAATATAGTATTTGAAAGCCAAAAAGATAAAATAATGAATAGTATAGATAAAAACAAATACAGCGAAACTTACACTAACCATAGAGCAGATTTATCTCGATTTATAAAGTATTTTAAGATAGGTATGCCTGTTGCTGCAGCTATAGCTTTTGTTTTATTATTAAATCCAATTGAAAGATTCAAGTTATTTGAAAATAGGTCAAGTAGTATTAGTAGTAAAGATACAGGTTCTATTCACACAGAGGAAAAACCTACAATTAACAGCACAAATGATAGTGCGAAAACTACTAATGAACAAGAGAATATAAGTAAAAAAGCAGATATGGCATTAAATAAGGAAAAAACAAATGAAACTAATATAGATAATAGTGCGAATGAAAAAGTTGCTTTAAATCATGATAATAACGTAAAAGAAAAAATTTCAAATGATAGTATTAAACGGTCAGATGATAAACTTGAAGTCAAAGAAGACAATGAAAAAAATCTTGACGGCAAGGATGAGAATTCTCTTGCTCTAGCAGGTGAGAAACAAAATGAAAATAATTCTTCTACAGAAAATTTAGGATTACAGGCGGGAGATAATACAATTGCAGAACAAACAGACAATATTGATGATTTAACTAATAATATTTACTATGAAAAAGAGAATGATATTAATGTAAGATTTAATAAGAAGCTTTATATGGATGATCCTATAACAAAAGTAGCTAGTGGATGGATAGAATCTCCTAATAAGCAATTCCAGTCATTAATAAAAGTAAATGATGTATATTTGGATAAAATTTATATAAAGGATACAAGCAGAAACATTGTTTGGTCAATTGAAAAGGACAACAATCCTACTAATAGCATACCTAAATTTGTAGAGTGGTATGATAATGAGAGTATTTTTGTAGTAATGAATGGTACAGAGGATAATGTAAAAAAGGAAGAATTATATTTATTAGATGTTGCTAAAGGAAATGGTACTATGCTATATAAATTGTATGGTGGAAGTAAAAGTATTGTGGGCATAAATAAGATAAACACAACCAATGTTGAACTCAAGCTTCAATTAAATAGCAACGATAATTACTTAGATAGTAATATGCAAAGTTTCACTCTTCTTGATATACGAAAAGAAAATTTTTATAAGTAAAAATTCCTAATAAAGGTGTTAACAATTTAGGAGGGATTACATGAGATGGAGTTGGAGATTCATATCATATAAAAAATTAGTATCCTTAGGCTTAAGCTTTTTATTGATAAGCTCTCTTCTAAGCTTTGGTGGTTGTTCTAAAAAGGATAATACTATAAAAAATGAAACGGTTAATGGAACAAATATAAATAAAGAAGAAGATAAGCCTAATGAAACTGTAAAAGAAGAAGATAATAACAATCAGACAGAAGAAAAAGATAATGTTATTCCTGGAAAAAGCAAGGTCCAATATACAAAACAACAACTAGATAAAAACACTGAACCGGAATTTGCTACAAAATGGATTGATTCTGAAAATAAAAAATTTAGTGCTTGCATATCTGGAAGAGGTCCAGATGCACAAGAGGAAGGTATAGGTAAAATATTTATTAAGAATTTAAGCAGTGGAGAAAAGTGGTCACTTGAATTAATCCCAGGTGAAGAACAAAATAGCCCTAAATATATTCAGTGGATAGATGATGAAAATCTGATTAATATAGTTGGATTAGGCTATGGAACAATAGTACTTGGGGGTAGTCTATATAAAACAAATATTAATACTGGGGAAACTACTGTTTTGTATGAAGCAAAAATTCCTAAAGTGCAAGTGTTATCAGCTAAAATCAGTAAAGATAAATCTAATTTAGAACTTCAATTACTTGTGTATGATGATGAAGAATTTACTAAAAATCATACTGAAAAGAAAACTATAAGTTTAAAATAGGAAATTGGAGGCATTTATAAGAATTTAATGGATAAAGCAAGAAAGTTATATACAAAGGCTTTAAATAAATATCAAGATGGACTTATAGATGAAGCTATGGATATATGTGAAGAGGCAATATCTATAAGTATAAAAAATACTGCAGCAATAAATCTAAAGGGTTTACTCTATTATTTTAAAGGTGACTTAGAAAGTGCTAAAGCACTTTGGAAACTTAATTACGAAGTAAATGAAGACGGAGTTGCTAAAAAATACATCCATGGTTTAAAAGAGGATGAGGAAAGATTTTCACTGTATACTTCTGCAGTATCTCTGATTAATTCATTGAAAATTAAAGAAGCAATAAAACTTCTAGATAGATGTAAAGAAAGCGACTATAATTGTATAAATGTGAGCAATGCTCTAGTAGCTTGCTTTATAAACATTGGACAATATGAAAATGCAGTGGAATATGTAAATAAAGTACTTGAATTAGACTGTAAAAATGAAATTGCTAATAAAAACATGAAGAGTTTAGTGAAAAATGGAATATCCAGAAAAGAATTTAAAAAGGCAAGTCATAATAATACAAAGTTTTTATTAGCCCTTGTTTCTATAGTCCTACTATGCACTATTGGAGTATTAGGAAGAAATGAAATAAAAAATAGAATTATAAACAATGGGAAAAACAATTTGGAAGCCTTTACAAATATGAACCTTACTAAGAGTATTCCTACTAATACTATAGATGTATCTAAAGATACAAAAGAGGAAACCTTAAAAAAGGTTACTACTAAAACAGAAAGCAATATTACAAAAAATAATACACCAGAAATAGACAAGGGAATAAAATATTATTATATTAATGGAAAAGATGAATTATTAGTAAATAGAAATATAGAAAAAGCCATTGATAATTTTAATAAAGCCTATGCTTATGGGGATGATAAATATTTATACCCCGATATAGTATATTTTTTAGGTGTTTCCTATGAACAAAAGAATGATATTGAAAACTCATATAAATTTTACAGAGAATATATGACTAAATATCCAAAAGGTAATTATGAAGCAGAAATACTTTATAGATTAGTAAATATATATAAAGATAAAGATTTAAATAAAGCAAAAGAATATGCCGCTGTAATTGCAAATGAGTATACAGATTCGCAATATAATAATTCAATTGTAAAAACAATAATAAACAGATAGCCATCTAAAAATATAAACTTAATAGATATAAATAAATATATATATAAGCTAGTTTTGGATAAAATAAATAATATATATTAATTTATTTATTTAAATCTTGACTATAAACTAAATTAGAGTTAAAATTTAAGTATACCCCATGAGGGTATGCAATGATTGTTTTGGAGGGATATTATATGATAAGAGAAATCGGAGGATCAAACTTTATTCAAGAAGTTATAAATTCTGAAACAGCTGTACTTGTAGATTTTTGGGCTCCATGGTGTGGACCTTGCAGAATGCTAGGACCTGTAATAGAAGAATTATCTGAAGAAGTAGGAACTAAGGCAAGATTCTTTAAAATTAATGTAGACGAAAATCCAGAAATAGCTCAAAAATATAGAATTTCTAGTATACCAAATGTAATGGTATTTAAAGATGGAGAGGTTGTAGAGAATTTAGTTGGATTCAGACCAAAACAAGAGTTTGTTAGAGCTCTTGGAAAACACATTTAAGATAAGTTTTAAATAAGACCGACAATGCAGAGGTATTGTCGGATTTCTTATATTAGGAGGAGAATAGTATGAGCGAAAGATATGATATTGCTATAATTGGCAGTGGACCAGCAGGGCTTGAAGCGGCCATAAATGCTAAAATAAGAAACAAAAATGTAATTATTTTTGGAAGCAAGGACTTTAGTCCTAAGCTAATGAAAGCTCCAAAGATAAATAACTATTTAGGTTTCTATGATGTTTCAGGTGCAGAATTAAAGGCTCAATTTGAAAAACATATAGAAAATATGGGCATTAAAATTACTGAAGAAAGAATTAATGCAGTTTATGCTATGGGAGAATATTTTGCCTTAATGGTAAATGAAAAGATGTATGAAGCAAGAGCGGTAATTATAGCTACCGGTATTGAAAATGGTAAGCCTCTAAAAGGAGAAGCTGAATTTTTAGGAAAGGGCGTTGGCTACTGTGCTACCTGCGATGCCCCATTATATAGAGGGAAGACAGTAACTATAGTAGGATATAATAAAGAAGCAGAGGAAGAAGCTAACTATGTTAGTGAGCTTGCATCTTCAGTATATTATGTGCCTATGTATAGAGGAGATTTAAGTGTAAATCCTAGTATTAAGATTGTAAATGATAAGCCTATAGAGGTATGTGGGGAAGATAGCGTAAAGGAATTAGTTTTAGAGAAGGAAACACTAAAAACTGATGGAATATTCGTGCTAAGAGACAGTATATCACCTAGTCAGCTAGTTCCCGGACTTGAGATAGAAGATGGTCATATTAAGGTTGACAGACGTATGAGAACAAATATCAAAAGATGCTATGCTGCAGGAGATTGTACAGGTAAGCCTTATCAGTACATTAAGTCAGCAGGAGAAGGTCAAGTAGCAGCTCTTACAGCTGTAGAGGAAATTTAAAAAACTAAAATCTTTTCATAAAAGGCTAAAGGCAGTTCATGAAGAACTGCCTTTAGCCTTTTATGTTTAATAATATTAATTTACAACAAAAAATACATGATTACCTATTTTCTTATTATTCTTTTTGGCAATATTTTTCATCCAGCTACAAGTAGCTATTTTAGGATTATAGAAAAATACTGCATTGCCAGTTGGGTCTTTACCTCGTAAGGCATCCATTACTGCTCTAAAAGAATATTCATCAGGCTTTACATTTATTTTTCCATCTTTAACACAAGAAAAAGCAGCCTTCTGTTTAATTACATCTTCTACGTTATCTGGAAAAGCTTTATCTTTAACTCTGTTTAAGATAACGGATGCCACTGCAACCTTACCTTCATAAGGCTCAGCACAGCTTTCTGCGTATACAATTTGAGCCATTAAGTGTATATCATCATTTGTAATATAAATATCCTTTCCTTTAGCATTAAATACTGTTACAACCTGTGATTCCTCTCTGTATAAATTTTTAATTTCAGAATCATTTTTTTCAATAGCGTTGGCATCATAAAATGAACAAGTTAACATAGTAAGTATTACTATCATGTTAACTAAGAGTTTTTTCATTTTAACTATCCTCTCCTTTAAATTTTATGGAACTTTTAAAGCAGGCTATAGATATTGTTCCCGTTAAGAAAAAAATAATTCAATAAATAATTAAATTTAACAATTAAATATTATAGGTTATTGAACTGGAAGTTTATCCTTAAACTCATGAAATAATTTTAAAAAAACTTTATAAGATTCATTGGCAGTTTTCATTTTATCTTTAGAAGAAGAATATAAACTATCTAAAGCTTTATTGTTGTTTACTCCACCAGAATAGGTTAGACTCTCAGTTTTTACAGCAAATTTAAAACTTTGGATATATTGATCAAAATCATCTAAAGTTTTAATAAAAGCTTTATTAACTTCTAAAGCATCCTTAGGAATAGTTACTGCAGCTAGAGTAGTTTTGCTATCAGCAATAACAGCTTCAGCATTTGTAATAGAATCTAAGATTCCCTCATAGCTAGTAGAGTTATTTCTAATATTGAGAATCTCAGGCATATAATCTTTATTTACTTCATTAAATTTCTCAACTAAAGGATTCAAGATGTTAAGAAAATCACGGTTTTGGTTCGTTGAGACTTCTTTATCTAAATTAAGACGAACTTGCTTTTGAGAAAAATCTATAGTCTTATCAATTAAGTCAATAATTTCGTCTGTAAGAGAAATTTTATAATTATTAATAGAAACAAGAGTATAGTAATTCATGCAGTCATCTCTATACTTTTGGAGCAGTGTAATGTAACTTTGTAAATTAGAGTTATTTGAATCTCTACATATGGCTAGTATTTGTTTATAAATAGATATATTGTTTTCTACACCATTTATAAGATTTTCATGATCCTTTTTATATTTATCTTGTACAAGCAGGTTTTTAAGGTTCGATAAAGATGTCTGAAGGGAGGAAATTGAATTAGGTATACTATTTAAAATCTTGTCTTTATCAATAGTTTCACCCTTAGTAAATGTGGAAGAAGCTTCATTTATTTTTGTTATGTTGGTTATTTCAGTTTTAACTTTGTCTGTATAATGTGAATAAGATTTGTTCATAAAAAAATAATATGTTCCAAAGAAAACTAATAAGCCTAGAAGAATTGCAGAAATAGCAATGATTACTGTTCTAGTTCTTTTTTTCTCTTGTTTTATCAAGACATCAACTCCTCCGTATAAATTATTATTATTATTTTAACATAGATAGAATATTATGCTAGTATTTCATAAAAAAATTAATATACACTGAATAAGTAAATAAATATTTTGTAAATTAATTAAGCAATTGATATTAATAAGTTATTATAGTGTATAATTAATATATAAATTAAAGCCTAGAGGTGAATGGAATGCAGTTTTTAGACATGTTTATAAGTACTATAAAAAGCATAAATGCTTTTTCTATATTAGATATTGCTGTGGTTTCGTATATTTTCTATAAGTTCTATATGCTGATGCATGAAACAAGAGCTGAACAGCTTTTAAAGGGAATTTTACTTATTGTTATTTTGATTCCTATAAGTAGTTTGCTTCACTTATCCACTTTAAATTGGATATTAAATAAAACAATAACTATTGGAGTACTTTCTTTTATAATTATATTTCAGCCAGAAATTAGAAAAGCTTTAGAACATATTGGAAGAAGTACTTTTACAGATAAACATCTTTTTGAAGATGAAATGATGATAGAAGAAGTAATAACGGAAATAACAAATGCAGTTGAAAATTTATCTAAAACTAGAACAGGAGCACTCATTTTAATGGAACAGACCACTGGGCTTGGGGATATAACTTCTACTGGAACTAAAATTGACGCTGCTGTTTCTTCTGCATTGCTGGAAAATATATTTGTGGTAAATACTCCTCTTCATGATGGAGCTACTGTAATTAAAAATGATAGAATTGTTGCAGCAGGCTGTTTTTTGCCACTTACAAGCAATGGAAATATAAATAAGCAATTGGGAACAAGACATAGAGCTGGAATAGGTATTTCTGAGGTTTCAGATGCTATAGTTATTATAGTATCCGAAGAAACTGGCGTTATATCTCTTGCAATAAATGGGAATCTGACCAGGTACTATACTAAAGAAAGACTTAAGGATATTTTAATAAGAATAATAAAAACTAGAAGCAATAAGAAAATTACATATAGAGAGAAGGTGAAGTCATGGTTCAGCAAAGAAGAAAACAGCTAGTTGTTAAAATATGCTGTATTATTGCAGCATTTGTTTTATGGCTAGTTACATCAAATGATGAAAACCTAAATGTAACCTACAAAATTTCTAATATTCCAATTGAAATTGTAAACGAGGATTTCTTAACTCAATCGGGACTAGTAATTTTACCTAATCAACAATTTACTACTTCATTAAAAATTACAGGAAAACCTTCAGACGTATATTCTGTTAAAGCTGATCAATTTAAAATAGTAGCAGATTTAAGTATTTATGCTTTAAAAAAAGGGGATAATAAAATTCCGATTAGTATAGTTAAGAGACCAAGTTCTGATATTAGTATTATTAATGATAATTCCATGTGGATTAATGTAAAAGTTGATAAATATATTGAAAAGACAATGCCTATAGTGGTAAAACTTAAAGGGAATTCTAAAAATGGATTTTCAGAAGGCAAACCTATAGTTAAACCTGAAAATGCAGTAGTTGGAGGGTCAGAACAATATATTAACAGCATGTCTCAAGTTGTAGCAGATGTGGATATTAGTAATCAAGATAAAAATTTGACCTTAAAAGTACCTTTAATTGCAACTGATGCAGCAGGGGTAGAAATAAAAGAATTAAAAGTAAATCCAAAGGTCGTTGATGTTGTTATACCTATTCAAAAGACTAAAGAGGTATCTATTAGTGTAAATACCACTGGAGATTTATCTAATGATTTTTTGCTAAAAGCTATAAATCTTTATAAAGAGAAGGTAATGATTACTGGGGAACCAAATGATTTAGTTTCTGTAAATACACTAGAAACTGAGCCTATAGACTTGAGCAAATTTAAAAGTGAAAAGTCTTATATCAAAGTAAAATTAAAGATTCCACCTAAAATAAAGTTAGTTGAAGATACAGACACTATTGATGGAGAAGTGCTGTTAGATAAAGTAATCCAGAAAAATCTAACCTTAGATATAGACAGTACTAATTTGGGAAATGGACTATCAGCTAGTTTAGATACAAAAACTGTTTCTATTGTAGCATCAGGATCCGAAACTGCAATAAGTCAGCTTTCTGCGGATAATATAAAGTGCTTTGTGAATTTGGATTCATTAGGCAAAGGTGAACACAATTTACCTATAAACCTAGAAGTACCATCAGATATAGATATAATTTCGCAAAATATTAAATTTGTAAAAGTAACTATTAAGGAGCAAGGGAATGGCAGTTAGAATAAACAATATTTCATTAGATATAAATGAAGACATAGATTTACTTAAGAAAAAGGTTGCAAAAAAATTAAGAATAGAAGAAAAGAATATAAAAAAGTTTAAAATTCTTAAAGAGTCAATAGATGCAAGAAAGAAAAATAATATTAAATTTATTTATAATATTGAAGTAAGTACTGAAAATGAAGAAAAGCTCGTAAAAAGAGCTAATGATAAAGATATAAAGATAGAAAAAGAACAATTAGTTGAAGAATTAATGCATGGAAGCAAAAAGCTTGAAAGTAGACCTATAATTGTAGGTATGGGACCTGCTGGTATGTTTTCAGCACTTAGATTAGCTGAGAAGGGTTATAAGCCTATAGTCGTAGAAAGAGGAGGTGCCGTTGAAGAAAGGACTAAAGCTGTAGAAGGCTTTTGGAAAACTGGTAAGCTAAACCTTGAATCCAATGTTCAGTTTGGAGAAGGGGGAGCAGGTACCTTTTCAGATGGTAAACTAACTACAAGAATTAAAGATATTAGATGTGATTATGTTCTTCAGGAATTTGTAAAGGCAGGAGCTCCAGAGGAAATAACATATATAGGCAAGCCACACATTGGAACAGATATATTAAAATCGGTAGTAAAGAACATTAGAGAAAAAATAATTGAGCTTGGAGGAGAAGTAAGATTTAACAGCAAGCTTGAAGATATTAAAATAAAGGATAATAAGATTTTCAGTATAATTGTAAATGGAGAAGAAATATCTTGTGGAGTATTAATATTAGCCCTAGGACATAGTGCTAGAGACACCTATGAAATGCTCTATAAAAGGGGAGTATTTATGTCCCCTAAGCCTTTTTCAATTGGCGTTCGAATAGAGCACTCCCAAAGAATCATTGATGAAAATCAATATGGAAAATACGCTGGACATCCAAGATTAAGAGCAGCAGATTATAGATTATCCTATACCAGTGAGAAAAATAATAGAGCAGTCTATAGCTTCTGTATGTGCCCAGGAGGAGATGTTGTAGCTGCAGCCTCTGAGGAAGGAAGACTTGTTACTAATGGAATGAGTTATTATGCTAGAGATAAGGAAAATGCCAATTCAGCTATTGTAGTAACAGTTGGAGAAAATGATTTTATTGGAAATACACCACTAAAGGGAATGGAATTCCAAAGACATTATGAATCACTTGCTTTCTCTTTAGGAGGAAATTATATAGCTCCGGTGCAATTAGTTGGGGATTTTTTAAAGGATAAACCTTCAGTAAGCTTAGGAAGTATAAAGCCTACATATAAACCAGGATATGCTTTTAGAGAACTAAAAGACTGTCTTCCAGAAGGAGTTATAAGTACGCTGAAGGAAGGACTTGTACAATTTGATAGGAAAATACCAGGATTTGCAAGTGATGATGTAGTTATGACTGGGATTGAAACTAGAACTTCTGCTCCAGTTAAAATAGAAAGAAATGAAAAATTTCAGAGCATTTCTACAGGTGGATTGTATCCAGCTGGAGAAGGTGCAGGTTTTGCTGGTGGTATTATTTCAGCAGCAGTTGATGGATTAAAAATTTCTGAGAGTATAATAAAAGAATATTTACCTCTATAGAGCGTTAATTAGTTATGTATAACCTAATGTATTTAAAAAAATTAAAATACGTTAGGTTATTATATTTACTAAATATTGAATGAATAAAATACAATTTATAAATTGGAGAAATTTTACTTGCAATTGCATATTTTAAAGTATAATTAATTTTGATTAATAATTAGTTTTGCGTTATAATATATTTAAACGATTACACTGACAATATTATACAATCTTTAATGCTATGAAATCAGGTGGAAATATGAGTAGGATAAGAGTGTTTACAGGACATTTTGGAAGTGGAAAAACAGAAATTGCAGTGAATTATGCCATAAATCTTGCTAAAAGTGGTAGTAAGGTTGCAATTGTTGATATGGATATTGTAAATCCATATTTTTGTGTAAGAGACATAAAAGACTATCTAGAGAAGGAAGGGATAAAAGTAATAAGTTCAAATCCTAAATTTTCAAATGCAGAGCTTATGGTGCTTCCGCCGGAGGTTCTTTCAGCATTTAATGATAAATCCTATGAAGTAGTTATCGATGTTGGAGGGGACGATGTAGGGGCTGTAGCTCTTGGACAATACAATAAATATTTTCAAGAAGAGCCTTATGATATGTATTTTGTTATAAACAATAATCGCCCAATGACAGAAGACTTTTTAAGCACAGAAGAATATATGATAAACATTGAAAAAGCTTCAAGACTTAAGATTACCCATTTAATATCGAATACTAATTTAAGCACTGAAACAAATGTACAAGATGTTTTGGATGGGGATAAAATAGTCAGTGAATTATCAAAACAATTAAATATTCCATATAGATACACAGTTATCACAAAAGATTTACAAGATGGAGTTAGGGGCAAAGTAGAAGGTGAATTATTTACAATCAATATTTATATGAAGAAACCGTGGGAGCAATAAGGTAACAAATTTATAACTGAATTGGGGGGATTTCTATGCCAAAGGTAACGTTTCAAGAAGAAAGGTGTAAAGGGTGTGGTCTTTGTTTAGAAATATGTCCTATGAGGATAATATCTTTTGGAGATAAATTGAATTTAAATGGATACCATCCAGCCACTATTGAAGAGGATAAAAAAAGTATGTGCATAGGATGTGCATCCTGTGCTAAGATATGTCCAGACTGTGCTATAACTGTTGAAAGGTAGGGGAATACTTATGAATAGAAGGATTTTAATGAAAGGAAATGAAGCGATTGGTGAAGCTGCAATTAAAGCAGGCTGCCAATGTTTTTTCGGTTATCCCATAACGCCTCAGACAGAAGTAGCAGCATATTTATCAAAAAGGATGCCTCAGGTTGGAAGAACATTTTTACAAGCTGAAAGTGAAGTTGCTGCTATAAATATGGTGTATGGCTGTTCAGGAACTGGAACCAGATGTATGACTTCATCTTCAAGTCCAGGAATTAGTTTAAAAGCGGAAGGTATTTCCTATATTGCAGCTGCAGAACTACCTTGTGTTATCATAAACATAGTAAGAGGGGGGCCAGGCCTTGGAGGAATTCAGCCTGCCCAATCTGATTACTTCCAAGCGACTAAAGGAGGAGGCCATGGAGATTATAGAATGCCGGTATATGCACCAGCATCTATTCAAGAAATGGTAGATTTAATTGGAGATGCCTTTGATGTAGCGGATATATATAGAACTCCATGTATGATTATGGGAGATGGGATGCTTGGACAAATGATGGAGCCTGTAGAGTTTAAAGAAAGAACAGAAAGGGAACTTCCTAGTAAAAAACAGTGGAAGGCTGCAGGGCTTAATGGCAGAAAAAAGCACAATATAATCAATACACTATTCCTAAAACCAGAAGAATTGGAGAAGCATAACTTAAAGCTTCAAGAAAAATATAGAGAATTAGAAAAAAAAGAAGTTAAGTACGAAGAGTATAAATGTGAAAGAGAGAATGACTTAATTATTGTGGCATATGGAACTACAGCTAGAGTATGCAAGAATGTAATTAAAGAGGCTGAAGAAGAGGGTATTAAGCTGGGGCTTATAAGACCAATAACCCTTTGGCCATTTCCAAAGGAAAGCTTCCAGAATACATTAAGTAAAACTAAACAGGGATATTTAACAGTAGAAATGAGTTGTGGTCAAATGGTAGAGGATGTAAGACTTTCTGTGGAAGGAATGAAACCGGTTGCCTTTTATGGAAGAACTGGAGGAATGGTACCTCATAAGGAAGACATTTTACAAAAGGTTAGAGAAATTCTTGGGGGTGAAAAATAATGACTGTTATATTTAAAAGACCAGAAGCTTTATTAGATGTACCAACTCATTATTGCCCAGGTTGTACTCATGGAATCATTCATAGATTAGTTGCAGAAGCTATTGATGACTTAGGAATATTAGATAAAACCATCGGGGTAGCTCCTGTAGGGTGTTCTGTATTAGCATATGATTACTTTGCATGCGATATGTTTCAAGCTGCTCATGGAAGGGCTCCAGCCGTTGCAACAGGTATTAAGAGAGCTGTACCAGACTCTGTAGTATTTACTTATCAGGGAGATGGAGATTTAGCAGCTATTGGAACATCAGAAATAATCCATGCTGCTACCAGAGGAGAAAAGCTTACCTCAATATTCGTAAATAACTGCATTTATGGTATGACAGGGGGACAAATGGCACCTACAACTCTTCCAGGTCAAGTAACTGAAACATCACCTTATGGAAGAGATACATCAATTGCAGGCTATCCAATAAGAGTTTCTGAGATGATAGCTACTCTAGATGGAGTATGCTATGTGGAACGTGTATCAGTAGATAATGTAAAAAATATAATGAAGGCTAAGAATGCTATTAAGAAAGCCTTCAAAAATCAAATAGAGGGAAAAGGTTTTTCTATAGTGGAAGTACTGTCCACTTGCCCCACAAATTGGGGACTGTCCCCAAATGAAGCCCTCAAGTGGCTTAGGGTAAATATGATGCCTTATTACACCCTTGGAGTTAAAAAGGATATAACTGAGGAGGTGGAGTAGTATGGTATTTCAAGAAATAATCTTTGCAGGTTTTGGAGGACAAGGAATATTATCTATGGGTAAGTTTTTAGCCCATGCAGCTATGGAGACCGATTTAAATGTATCTTGGCTTCCATCATATGGACCTGAAATGAGAGGGGGTACTTGTAACTGCGCAGTTACAATATCTGAAGAAGCTGTTGGTTCACCTATAGTTACAGAACCAAGTACAGTTTTAGTTATGAATAGACCATCCCTAGATAAGTTTGAGCCAATGGTAAGACCTGGGGGACTGCTTATCATGGACAGTAATCTTGTAGATAGGTTTCCTGTTAGAAGTGATATAGAGGTAATAGCTATTCCAGCACAAAAGGAAGCAGAGGAGATAGGAAAGAAGACTATTGCAAACATGGTACTTTTAGGAGCTCTAGTAAAAAGGACTGAAGTAGTATCAGAGGAAGCTTTACTTAAAGCACTAAAAGAACATGGAAGAGAAGAGTTTTATGAAATGAATAAAAAGGCCATTGAAAAAGGAATGGACTGTGTAAAATAATTTTAGTAGAAGAACATATAGACATGATTCTATACTCTATATGTTCTTTACAATTTATATTTGAATTAATTTATCTGTAGTAAGGGCATCCACAACAGCATCAACATCTGCAAAAGCGTTAGAGATTGCTGCTTCTCTCCCAACGGAAGGAATATCTACACCTTCCACAAGAATCTTTTTAAATTTCCGTATTCCTAGAAACTTAAATATATCTTCAACGTACTCTACTCCATGATTAATTTTACTGTTGAATATCTTTGGGTACACTCCTCCTGAGGATTGAATATATACCATGCTTCTTTCCTTGTCATCCAGTAGTCCCTGAACATCTTCGGGGGAAATCTTGATTACCTTGTTGTTAAGTATGATGCAATCAAAATATCTTTTAAGTCTTGAAGGAAAGCTGACACTCCACATAGGAGCCGCTATTACATAAGTATCTGCAGCTATAAATTGATCGCATAGGGCATTAATTCTGTCAACTTGCTTTTTATCTTGCTCAGATAAAGCATTATAGGCATCACCAGAAACAGTTTCTGCTCTGCCTGAAAATAATATATGGTTAACTTCAGGTATATCCTCTTTATATAAATCCAACTCTTCCATAACATATTCTTTATCTTCCTCTAAGAATCTATTAACAAATTGCCTTCCGACGGTCTTGCTTGTGGACATTTGTTCAGGTTTTGGATTAACCGTAATATACAATAGCTTTTTCAAAATAAACACCTCCTGTATGTAATAAATTTATTATTTCACTGTACACAATAAATAATGTAAAATGTTAATGAACAGATTAATTTTATTATTAAAGAGGTATATTTTTATGATGATATTGATTAAAAATGGAGAGGTTTATTCTCCTGAATATTTGGGTGAAAAGGATTTGTTCATATGTGGAAATAAAATAGAATATATTGGGGATAAAATACAGCTTCAAAAAGAATTACCCATTAAAATAATTGATGCAGCTAATAAATTGGTATTTCCAGGTTTTATAGATTCACATGTTCATATTTTAGGGGGAGGGGGAGAAGGAGGCTTTAAAACTAGGACACCAGAAATCTCTTATAAAGAAATAGTCAGGTCTGGGGTTACGACTGTTGTAGGATGCCTTGGAACTGACGGGATTACAAGGGATATGAAGGGGCTCTTAGCCAAAGCAAAGGCTCTAGAGGAAGAAGGAATAAGCACTTACATTTACACAGGTTCCTATAAAATACCTCCAAAGGCATTAATGAACAGTATAGAAGAGGATATAATGCTAATTGATAAAATAATAGGTGTAGGAGAAGTTGCATTATCAGACCATAGAGGTTCTCAACCACCAATTGAAAAGCTAATAGAATTAGCTTCAGAGGCAAGAAGGGCAGGAGTTCTTTCTAATAAAGCTGGAATTATAAATATCCATTTAGGAGATGGAAAAGAAAAATTAGACCATTTAAAGAGAACAGTAAGTGAAACAGAGATACCTATAACTCAATTTATACCGACCCATATAAATAGAAATGAGGAGCTTTTCAAAGAGGGAATAGAGTACGCAAGATCTGGAGGAAGAATAGATTTAACCACAAGCACAACCACAAAATTCCTAATGGAAGGGGAAGTAAAGTGCAGCAGAGGCTTAAAAAGACTTTTACAAAGTAATGTTCCTATAGAAAATATAAGTTTTTCCTCAGATGCTCAAGGAAGCCTCCCTATGTTTAATGAGTTGGGAGAATTTATTGGAAATGGTGTGGGCAGCATAAGTTCTTTATTTAAAGAAGTTAAGGATGCCATATTAGAAGAAAATATTGATATAGAAACTGCAATTAAAGTAATAACCTCAAATCCAGCCTCTAGTTTAAAATTAAAGGGAAAAGGAAGAATAGAGGAAGGCAAGGATGGAGATATAGTTATTTTAGATAAAGAGACTCTGGAGATTACAAATGTGATAGCTATGGGTAACATAGCAATTTAATATGGAAAAGGATATGTAATTCTAAGTATAAATTAGAACTATATATCCTTTAAATATTTAGCAGAATATAAAAATTAATATTTCACATTAAGAAATTTAAAGTAATAAATTAAAATAATTAATTTAATCAAAAATAAAATTAATTATTTTAATTTATATATTGATTTTATTAATTGAGTATACTATAATGATATTGTAGTTAGTTAGATAAATATGTAAACAAAGCATATTTTAACATGTTGTAGGAGGACGAGGATTTGGAATTTAATAAAGACATAGAAACAAAGCTAGAAGTAATTGATAGTGCTAGAGTAACTTCTAATATAGTTTTATTATTGCTGGGAAGATTAGTATCTTTATTTGGAAGTCAAATATATAACTTTGCTATTGGCTTATATGTATTGCAAAAAACAGGTTCTTCAGCTGCTTTTTCTATAACTCTTGTTTTTGGAATGCTTCCTAGAATACTATTTGGACCATTGGCAGGAGTAATTTCAGATAAGGTTGATAGAAAGAAGATAGTGGTGTTATCAGATATACTTAGTGGAACAATAGTTTTTGCACTTGCAGCTCTAGCAACTGCAGATGAACTTAGAGTATCATATATATACGCAGCAAACTTTTTATTAAATACCTGTAATACCTTCTTTGATATACCAATAAATGCATCTATCCCTAATATTGTAGATGATAAAAATTTAAACAGAGCAAATTCTTTAAATCAGACAGTATCTGCCATGGCACAAATATGTGGACCATTTTTAGGTGGAATTATATTTGTTCTTGTGGATATGAGATTATTTTTAATTATTAATGCTGCATCCTTTATGTTATCTGGAATCTCAGAAATGTTCATTGATTTTAATTTAAATAATACTGATAAGCAGGAAGAAAAGGAAGCAGAAGAGAAGAAACTATCTATAGGAATTATAAAAGAATTTAAAGAAGTTTTTAAGTTTCTTAAAACTAGAGAGCTATTGATTATAATTTTTGGGTTCTCATTGTTTTTAAATTTCTTTGTAGCCTTTGGAGTAACAGTGCCTTTTCCTTATATTATAAATAATGTAATCAAATTAATTCCTGAAAAGTATGGAATCTTAGAGGCAATGTTCCCTTTAGGAATGATGATAGGATCTATTGTAATGTCAATTTTTAAAGAAAAAGATAAAAAATATAAAAGCTTTATAGGGAGTATATTATTAGTTAGCACTGCAACTGCCTTGATGTCGCTACCTGTTATGCCTATATTTATGAATTTCAATAAAAATATTTATTTCGTTTATTACATGGTTTGCTTAGTTATATCAGGGGCATCTGTTATATATGCAAATATTCCTATTCAGTTGGTTATTCAAAGAGAAACACCAGACAGTATTAGAGGAAGAATATTTGCTTTATTAGAAACTTCATCATTAAGTATTTTTCCTTTAGGATTAATCTTATCTGGTTTATTGCTAGAAAGGATTCCTGTGTATATACTACCTTTATTATCAGGAGCAGTAATGATTTTTATTACTCTTGCAATGGGATTAAATAAAGAAATAAGAAAGATATAAGGTGAGGAAAAGAGGTGAAAAAATGGGATACAAGGTTTTAAGCAAATGTCCAGTATGCAGCTCCAATTTAAAAGTGACAAAACTGAAATGCAACAGGTGTGGAACAATTATAGAAAACGAGTTTGAACTATCAAAATTTGCCTACTTAACTAGTGAACAGCTTGAATTTGCAGAGGTATTTATTAAGTCTAGAGGAAACATCAAGGATGTGGAAAAAGAAATGGGCATATCCTATCCAACTGTAAGAGCTAAACTTGATGACGTAATTTTAGCTTTAGGATATTCCTTAAACAAAAAGCCTAAGGTTACAAATAAAGAGGTATTAGATATGCTGGAAAAGGGAGAGATTTCTCCAGAAGAGGCTTTAAAGGCATTGAAGGATGGAGATCTTCCAGAATAACTACTTATTATGAAATTAATTTAGTAATTAAAAAAATAATTTGGAGGTAATTTAAAATGAAAGAAGATATATCAAGAATATTAAAAATGGTTGAAGAAGGTAAAATTGATGCAGATAAGGCTACTGATTTAATATCAGCAATTAAAGAAAAGGAGAAGGATATCCTTACTACTCTTGATTTAACAAAAGGTAATAATGAAGATAGAATGTTAAAAGTTAAGGTAAGATCAATTAAAGGGGATAATGTGGATGTAAAGCTTCCTATTAAGTTTGTTAAGGCTATGCTTAATGCTAGTGGTAAAATACCAGGAATAGCTATGGGCACTGAAAATGGATTTAATTTTGATATGAAGGCCATAGCTGATGCTATTGATAATGACATAAACGGAAAGATAGTTGATGTTAAGAGTGCTAATGGTGATATTGTAGAAGTAATAATTGAATAGGGTGAAAATATGAGAGTGCATATTAAGACTACAGGAAAATTTAGATGTATAATACCCATGCCCTTGTGGATGTTAGGCTTTGCTTTGAAGTTAACTGCAAAATACGGAATGAATAAGTACATTCCAAAGGAACAAAGAATGTATATAGAAGCACTAGATTTTGAGGAATTAAATAAGGCTATAAAGGTTCTAAGCAAGTATAAAGGTATGGAGATAGTAAATGTTAATGCTTCAGATGGGACAAAAGTGAAGATAATATTGTAATCAGGGGAAATTTACTCATATTGTTATAATAAAAAATATGTAATATAATTAAAGGGAATGTGTATAAAACATATAAAGAGAGGGAACAAAATGAGTAGATTGTTTGGAACAGATGGAGTAAGAGGAATTGCCAATGAAGAGTTAACTGCAGAACTTGCATATAAGCTTGGAAGAGCTGGAGCCTTTGCTTTAACAGAAGGAGCTCATAAGCCTAAAATATTAGTTGGAATGGATACAAGAATTTCAGGGGATATGCTTGAAGCAGCATTAGTTTCAGGTATATTATCTATGGGAGCTGAAGCTGTCTGTATAGGAGTTGTACCTACCCCTGCCATTGCCTATCTTACAAGAAAGTATAAAGCAGATGCAGGAGTTGTAATTTCAGCTTCTCATAATCCTGTAGAATATAACGGAATCAAGTTTTTCAATGGAAATGGATACAAACTAAGTGACGAAATAGAAGATAAAATACAAGGGATAATAGAGAGTAATTTTGTAGGAGTTCCATCTCCAACAGGTGGAGACTTAGGAAGAAAAATTATAAATAACTTTGCTATAGAAGATTATATAGACTATGCCTTATCTACAATAGATGTAGATTTAAAAGGTATTAAGGTAGCCCTTGATTGTGCTAACGGAGCAGCATATAAGGCAGCAGTAGAAGGATTTAATAAGCTAGGGGCAAAAGTGTATGTTATAAATAATAATCCAGATGGAGTAAATATAAATGAAAAATGTGGTTCAACTCATCCAGAAGGATTAATGGAGTATGTTGTAAAAGAAGGCTGCGATTTGGGGCTAGCTTTTGATGGAGATGCAGATAGATGCCTTGCAGTAGATGAAAAAGGAAATCTAATTGATGGTGATTTTATAATGGCTATCTGTGGAAAGAATTTAAAAGAGCAAGGTAAATTAAAGGATGATATGGTAATAGTTACTGTTATGAGTAACCTTGGCTTAGATTTAGCCTTTAAGAATGAAAAAATATCCACTATAAAGACAAAAGTAGGAGATAGATATGTTCTTGAAGAAATGATTAAGGGTGACTATAAGCTGGGAGGAGAACAATCAGGGCATATTATTTTCTTGGATTATAACACTACTGGAGACGGTCTTGTAACTGGACTTCAAATTGCGTCAGTAGTTAAGAAGACTGGAAAGGCCCTTTCAGAGTTAGCAGCAATGATGACCAAGCTTCCTCAGGTTTTAGTGAATGCTAAGGTGCCTAACAATATGAAGGATATTCATGAAAAGGACGTAGAGATTGCTGCTGAAATAGCTAAAATTGAAGAAAAACTTGATGGTTGTGGAAGAGTTTTAATAAGACCTTCAGGAACTGAGCCTTTAGTTAGAGTAATGCTAGAAGGAAAGGATCAAGAGGAACTTAATAAAATTGCTCATAACCTAGCTAAGATGATTGAAGCAAAAGTTAATTAATAAAGGTTTTAGAGAAGTATCCAAAGATTTGGGTACTTCTTTTTGAATTGACTTTGTGATTCTTAACAAAATAGAGCTTTTTATCTACATATAAGCAAGGGACATGCTTATTGTCTTTAAACAAATAATAATATATAATTATATTACGGAATATATTGCGTAATATAATCAGTAAGATTTAGTGTATTTATAATATAGATATGAATATAATAAGAAGGAGGAATTCGAAAGTGGGTGTTACAATGGCGAAGCCAAGTATTACTAAAGAGCAAATAGTAAAATCTTCTGAAGCCTCAAAAAGATTTGGGCAAATTAGAAAAAAAGCTAAAGATGCTCCATTATATATAACTGATAATGGAAGTATTGATTCTGTTTTACTTGGATATGAATATTTTGAAAAGATGTATGGAAGGCTTATTGAATTAGAAGAGAAAGAGGAAGAGAGAATATTATCTAAGAGAATAAGTGATCTTGAAGACAATTCATCTTCGGCAGCTTCTTGGAGAGATGTTCGTCGTACAAGGTAATTAACGATGAGAGAGCAAAGAAAATTTGAAGTGCGATTACATCCAGATGCAGTAAAAGAATATGAAAAATTGGACGGTTCTGTTCTTAATATTGTTAATAAAGCAATAGATGAGCTAGAGCTAAGAGCAAATGAGACAGGAAAAATATTGAGAAATAATAAGGATACTAAATTAGGAGGGTGTAAAGAAAAAAATTAAGAGATGCAGGTATAAGAATTATTTTTAAAATTACAGATGAAAGAGTAGATATTCTTAAGATTGTGTATATACTTGCGATTGAAAGAAGAAGTGATGGCTTGGTATTTAAAATTGCACATAATAGAAATGACAAGTTGAAAAGGTTGCATAAAGATAAATTATTAGAATCAATGGAATTGTCTAAAATTTGGAAAAGAAAACATTAGAATGTAATTACTTGGACATAGGTGTTTGAAAATACCTGTGTCTTTTTTATATAAATAGTTATATTTGACTAATTAATGAACTAAAAATGAATTAAATATGAATCAACATTAAATTTATTGACGTATAATATAATGTCAAATATAATGTACTAGAAGCTTGTGAAAAAATAATACATGAAAAAGGAGGGTAGAAAGGAAAAAATATATTAAAGCGCCAGAGCTAAGCAGGGAGCCTGAATCAAAGATTGTCTTATAGGAAACTCAAACTAAGGTCTGAGTAAGCTCGAATAAGCCAAATTAGCACTCTGTGTAAGTGACTTGCACCAAATCATAGATTTGGGCAATCTACTTAAGATTTGGATTCTCGCTTAGCTGACGAGGGTGGGGAGTATCGAAAATTCGGCGGATGCCCCACGGTATAGTGCTACCGATAAAGACTGGCAAAACTGAAAAGTAATTTTCAGTACAAATTCAGTCAGGCACTCACAATACAAGCTTCCCTTAAATAGCATAATTATATGTACAAAAAATAAAAATTATCAAAAGGGAGAATAGAATATGTGTGGAATAGTAGGATATTTAGGCAAAAAGAGCGCAACTGATATTTTGATAGAAGGATTATCAAAGCTAGAATATAGGGGTTACGATTCAGCAGGAGTTGCAGTTATTGTAGATGGTTCTGTAGTTGTTGAAAAATACAAAGGAAGACTTGCAAATCTTGAGGAAAAGATTGATAGTAATAAATTAGTTGGAAATGTGGGAATTGGGCATACAAGATGGGCAACTCATGGAGTACCATCAGATTTAAATTCTCATCCTCATACAAATGAAAATCAAACAATAGCTGTAGTTCACAATGGAATTATTGAAAACTACATGGTATTGAAGGAATGGTTACAATCTGAAGGATATAAATTTAAATCAGAAACAGATACTGAGGTTATTCCTCACTTAATAGATTATTATTATGAGGGAGATCTTCTTGATGCTTTTATGAAGGCAGTTAAAAAGATGGAAGGCAGCTATGCACTAGGAGTAGTTTGCAAAGAGGAGCCTAATAAGATTGTTGCAGTTAGAAAGGACAGCCCTCTAATAGTTGGTGTAGGGGAAGGAGAAAGCTTTATAGCTTCTGATATTCCAGCTGTTTTAAATCATACAAGAAACGTATATCTTCTTGAAGACAATGAATTTGTTTTAATGGAAGATGGAAATGTTAAGATATTTGATTTTAATAAAAATGAAGTTAAGAAGGAAATATATCATGTAACCTGGAACGCTGATGCAGCTGAAAAGGGCGGATATGATCATTTTATGCTAAAGGAAATTCATGAGCAGCCTAAGGCTATAAAGGATACTTTAACTTCAAGAGTAGTTAAAGGACAAAAGATTAACTTAGATAGCATAAAGATTACAAAGGAACAAATAGCTGAAATAGATAAAATATATATAGTTGCTTGCGGTACTGCTTATCATGCAGGAGTTGTGGGCAAGTATGCTATAGAAAAACTTGCAAAAATTCCAGTAGAGATAGAGGTTGCATCTGAATTTAGATACAGAGAACCGCTTATCAACGAAAGAACTTTAATGATAGTTATCAGCCAATCAGGAGAGACAGCAGATACTTTGGCTGCCTTAAGACTTGCTAAATCTGAAAATGCTAGAGTAATAGCTATAACAAACGTAGTTGGAAGCTCCGTTGCAAGAGAGGCAGATGATGTTTTATATACTTGGGCAGGACCAGAAATTGCAGTAGCATCTACTAAAGCTTATGTAACTCAGCTTATTGCAATGTATATTATTGCTCTATATTTTGCAGAAAACAAGGAAAGCATAAGATCTACGGAAATTGATAAGATAAAATCTGAGCTTTTAAACCTATCAGAAAAAGCAGCTGAGGTTCTAAACCAAAAGGAAAAGGTTAAGGCCTTCGCTAAAAAAATATACATGGATAAAGATATGTACTTCTTAGGAAGAGGACTTGACTATGCAGTAGCAATGGAAGGATCTCTAAAGCTTAAAGAAATATCCTATATCCACTCAGAAGCTTATGCTGCAGGAGAATTAAAGCATGGACCGATAGCTCTAATTGAAGATGATACTACAGTAATTGCTCTTGCAACACAAGAATACTTATTCGAAAAGATGTTGAGTAACATTAAGGAAGTTATAACAAGAGGAGCAAAAGTAATAGCAGTAGCTATGGAAGGACATGATGTAATAGAAAAGAGTGTTGATGATGCTATATATATTCCAAGAGTTATGCCAATAGTAGCACCAATACTTTCAGTTATTCCATTACAGCTTCTATCTTACTATATTTCTATTGAGAAAGGCTGCGACGTGGATAAGCCTAGAAATTTGGCAAAGTCTGTAACGGTTGAATAATAATGAAATAAATATAAATATTTGTTGTTAATCTTAAACAAAGTTGTTAAAAGTAAAAAAAAGTCGTTAAAATTAAATAAAGTTGTTAAACAAATAATTATATATAAAATAGAGGTTAAAATAACCTCTATTTTCATTTTATGTCAAATATGTCGTTTAGGCAAATTTATGTGATTATATAGTATGGTATTAAACATAATTGCAAAAATGTAATTTTGGGGGAGGCTAAAAAATGCATATATTACCGCCACTACGTCATGATGAACTTTTTGAAAGTTGGTTATTTAAAGTTTTCCAATATAATGATTCTTCGATATTTTGTCCAAATAGAAACAAAGAGTTTGGTATTAGAGATATAAGAAAATTAAAAGCTCATGACATATTAGATATTTGTCTATATGTTCAAAACTACTTAAAACTTAATTTTATGGACATAATAAATAAAAACACACTATTTCCTTATATTACTCCATTTTGTGATTCACCAGAATATATGGATAAGCATGATAAAATGAATTATTTAATTTATCTTAATAGTGTAAAGGAATATTATCAATCATATTTTATTTTAGAAAATCCAAAGGTATGTATTGATTGTATTAATGAAGAAATTAATACATTTGGAGGAGCATACATTCATCGTGCACATCAGATTCCAGGAAATTTTTTTTGTATAAAGCATAATAGCAAACTCAAAATGGCAAATAATTTTCACTATGGGACTAGTGATTATCTAAAGATGGATTTAAAAGACCCGATTAGGCCAGATGAAATCTATACTGATAAATTAAGATTATTAAGTCAAGATATTTATGATATTTCTAATGGTATATTGAATAGTTTTAATATTGATTATATTATGATGAGCATTTGGATTATTATGTATGAAAAGGGCTATATTAATAATATGGCTATCAAATCAAAATTTTATAGTGACTTTTATGAATATCATGATTACTTTTATTTAAAACAATTAGATAATAGTTTATTTTATTTTAGAGAAGATATATTCAATTTTAGAAGATTAATATTAAAACCAGGTTGGAGCCCATACTACTACTCTCCTATTCAAATCATTTTAATTATTAGAATGCTATTTGATTGTGATATAAAAGAATTTATAAATTATTCTAGAAAACAATCCACATACGACAAGTTGCATAGATTAAAGAATTTGTTTAATAAGAAGAGTTATAAATATATTAATTGTGGATTTTATTTTAGTGAGGCAGCAGAGGAAGTATATGAACATTTATTGGAAATAGATAGTTGATTAATTAATACTCTTAGGATAGGTGAATATGATGGCTAGAAGAAAAAGTGATAATGCTAAGTTAAAAGAGAAAATTGGAACAGGCAGGGGGGGTAATTATACTCCTTGGTTAAAACCGCATGAATTCGGATCATTGGGGAGAACACACAGAATTAGGGGATGGAAAGTTAATAGAATATATTACTTTATGTCAGATTTAGAATTGTACTATTTTTTATTACTTCAGTGGAATGAAAATGTAATTGATATAAGAGAACAATTTCCTATGAACTTAATTGATACTGTAAGAATTGCCAAAGATCTTGGTATTAAGCATCCACCGCATAATAAAAAAAGTGGTAATGAAGTTATAATGACTACAGATTTTATAATTACAATAAAGAGCAACGATGGATTAAAGGATATAGTAAGAACAGTAAAGAGTAAAAAAGATTTAAAAAATCAAAGAGTTTTAGAAAAGTTATCTATAGAAAAGGAATATTTTAAGAATAAGGGCTTGAATTGGGGAATAGTAACAGAAGAGCAAATAAATAAGACAAAAGCTAAAAACATATATTTACTATACAACGATTATTTTTGGTTTAGTAATTCTAAGTTTAATCAAAATGAAATCGATTATATTACATATGATTTGAAAAATTTGTTATTAAAATATAATAAAGACATTATAAAATCTTGTCGTAATCTCGAAAAAAATAACTTTTGGGAATGTGGTGAAGGTCTAAACTTCTTTAAGTATCTTATCTTAAAGAAAGTCATTATTGTTAATCTAAATATAAAGTTAAATTTTAACGACATGGAAATATATTTTAATGAGGGGAATAAAAATGATTCAGTTACTTGTTAATGACATTTTAAATTATAATGATTCAAATGAAATAATTAGAGAAAGAATTTTATGGATTGATGAAAAGTATGAATATTGTTTTACGATCCAATTAGATACAAATAAAACAATAATAAAAGAGAAGTTGATAAAGCAGTTAATTAATGCTATTGAGAATAATTCAGTTGAAATATCTACTGATAGTATAAGTGAATTAGTTTATATAGATAATGAATATATAAAAAAGTATAAAGATAGTATAGATAAAAAGTTTGAAATTATCAATTATGCTATTTCAAAATCACCTGAACCATATATTTTTTACCATAAGTATAGGGGAAAAGTAGTTGAAGCTGCTTCTACAAAATTTAATTTGAGTAAAACTGTGATTTATAAGTATTTAAGATTATATTGGCAGGGAGGTAAAATTAAATTTTCTTTGATACCAAAATATAATAATTGTGGAGCTCCAGGGAGAGAAAAAAACTTCAGTAAAAAAACAGGTAGGCCAAGTTATGAGGAGAAGATTTTAAATAAAAAAATTGGAATTCCCATAACCGAAGAAATAAAAGATATTTTTCAAAAAACATTAGATAAGTACTATAGGAAGCCTAACGAAATGTCTTTAAGATTAGTATATAAACTTATGATAAAAGATTTTTTTACAGAAGTAAGTAATGGGCAACTAGTTGTTAAAAGTAGGTATCAGATACCAAATCTTAATCAATTTTATAATTGGGTTAGGAATAAATCTGATATTAGGACTAATAAAAAGAAACGAATGGGTGATAGGAAATATCAGCTGAAAAATAGGCAATTACCATCAAATACGCTACAAGAAGTTTTAGGCCCAGGATCAAGATATGAAATAGATTCAACAATATGTGATATATATTTAGTAAGTAGAATAGACAAAAGTAAAGTTATAGGAAGACCTACATTATACATAATTGTTGATGTTTTTAGTAGACTTATCACAGGTATGAATATTTCATTCGAATGTGCATCTTGGAATGGATCAGCAAGTACAATATATAATTGTACTGAAAATAAAGTAAAGTTTTGTGAAAAGTATGGAATAAAAATAAATTCCGATGAATGGCCATCACAAGGGTTACCTAATATTATATTAGCGGATAGAGGTGAATTAATAGGTCCTATTGGTGAGCATATTGTATCAAATTTAAATATTACTTTAGAAAATACCCCAACTGGTAGAGGAGATAGAAAGCCAATAGTTGAGCAAATGTTTCATCGCTTAAATGCAAGAATTAAGGCATTACTCCCAGGGGCTGTTAAGAAAGATCATAAAGAACGTGGAGAAAGAGATTATAAGCTTGATGCTAAATTAGATATCTATGAATACACTCAAATAGTATTAATAGCTATTAAAAATATTAATAGTTCATTGATTGATGATTATCAGCTTACAAAGGAAATGATAGCAGATGGTGTAAGAGTTATTCCAATTGAACTTTGGAAGTGGGGAATGCTAAATAAAACAGGAAAACTAAAAAGAATAAATGATGATCTATTAAAGCTAAAGCTTATGAAACATGATACCGCTTCAATAACAGAAAGAGGTATAAAATACAGAAAAATGTTATATACAACAGAAGTGATAGAAAAAAAAGGATTATTTGAGTTAGCAAGAATAAATGGGCATAAAACTATTCCTATCGTATTTGATGATAGAGATATGACATTTATTTATTTCTATGATAAGTTAAGCAATAGATATATTCGATGCGAGTTAAAAAATGAATACAAAATGTATACTAATTTAACTTTAGATGAAGTTAAAGATTTTCAAATTAATAGCATTGTAGAGAAAAAAAGAATGCAAGACTATATTAATCAAAATGAAGTTGACATGTATTCTGAAATTGAAAAGATAATGAAAAGTAGTGCTAAAAATTTACAATCAGTAAAGGTATCAAAAAAAGATATGAAGTATAATAAGCGGTTAGAGATAGTATTCAATAATGAGATTAATAAGATGGATAAATTTTCATATACAAATCACATACTACAAAATGAATTTACTAATTATAGTGAAGATGATAATAAAAATACAATCAGAGAGTTAGAAGCACTTAGTAAGATCAAAATGAGGAGAAAGAATAATGAGAAATAAATATTATACAGATTTCAAAATAAGTCAGTATGAAGATATAGATGAAAATAGCATTCAATTAATTAATTCAACTAAAGCCAGATATATAGAACCTACTGAGATTACTTATTTAGGTAATCCATTAATAGAGGCATTGCCACCTACATTAGATATGGAGAGTATTTTTCTAAGAGTCGAGAAGATACCTCCATACATTGATGAGGAAAGAAATAAAACGGAGATTGAAAGATTAGAAGCAATATATAGATTAAACGATTATAGATTTCCATTTACAAAGTATTATGAGGTTGGATTAAAAATATCTATTGCATTAAAAAGAGGCTATATAAATAAACGAATTTTTTCACCAGATTATACAGATTCATTAAAAGAACTAAATTTAATTTTGAATAATTCGGCAAATGAGATTAAAGAATTTAAAGAAGGATTTTTGAATATGACGCTTGCTTCATCAGCTCCATTAGGCTTTTCTATAATAGGGGTAAGTGGGGCAGGAAAATCAACTACTGTTAATGATATTCTTTCTTTTTATCCTCAAGTTATTCATCATACTGAGTATGAAGAACAAAAATATTATTTTGCACAAGTTACTTGGATAAAAGTAGATTGTACATATGATGGTAATATCAAGGGGTTATGTCAGAAAATATTTTATGAATTTGATAAAGTACTTAAGACAAATTATCTTCAAAAGTATGGGAATAGTAGATTCAGTATTGATAGAATGATTATTGCTATATCTTATTTATGTATGAAGCACGGTTTAGGTATGTTGATAATAGATGAAATTCAACATTTAAAATGCTCTAAACGCCAAGATGAAGCTGCATTAAATTTTTTTGTAAGTATGATGAATGAAATTAAATTACCAATAGTGTATATTGGTACATATAAGGCAATAAAGCATCTATCAAAAGATGGTAGACATATAAGACGATCAATGGGAATAGGTATGACGGAATTTAGATATTTGAAAGATGACGCAGAATTTGAAATGTTTTTAGGTGAGTTATGGGAGTATCAATGGGTGAAGAATAAAACAGAACTTACAGATGAAATTAAGAAATTATTTCATGAAAGAACAGCTGGAATTGTAGACTTGAGTGTTAAACTTTTTATGACTGTACAATTTGAGGCAATAAGAAGAGGGGTAGAAAAAATTACATCAAAGCTGATTAAAGAAGTAGCAAATGAAAAGTTTGCCTTATCAAAGGAATTGACGGATGCAATTATTAAGTATGATATAAATAAGCTTATGAAATATGAGGATTTAATTGCACCAGCTGATATGGAAGAGCTATTTGAAAATTGTAGACATGAGGTTATGAGCAGGTCACAAGCTATGGAAATATTGAAAGGTGAAGAACGTAAAAACAGTAGAAATAAGAAAGAATTAATAAATGAATTAAGATTATTTTTAAGTGAGTTAGGCTATAATTATAATGACTTTTTAAATATTGTGGATGAATTAATATCAATAGAAGGAATTAGAAAACCAGTTTCTTATCTTAAACAGCGGCTTATAAAACAAATAGTTTTAAGTAAGCCACAAGAAGTGAATGGGAAAAAAGAAACTAAAAGAATAAACAAAAAAAATATTACTATAGATTTAACAGAAGATATAAAAACTATAGAATTACCATAAGAACCTTAATAAATTTGAATTTCTGTAAGGAGTAGTATGATTAATTATATACCTAGAATTTATGATGATGAATTATTTTATAGTTTTGTAGCGCGCTATTCTGAAATATCTGGGGATACTAATCTTAAGAATATATTAAAAGATTTTTTCGGTTCTAAAACAATAACACCATATGTTCAATTCCCTTGTAATATTTCTAAATTCTGTTCAAGTGTTTTTGAGGACTTAAATTTAAATGCTGATATCATTATTTCAGGTCATACCATGTTCCCAATTTATGAACCATTTTTAACCACTTCACGTAAAAAAGAAATCTTAGAAGATATGAAGTTTTCAAATGGTCAAAGAATTGGATTCTTATTAGGGATACAAGCAGGAGCAATTTTTAGCACTAAAGAGTTAAAATATTGTCCATTGTGTGTAAGAGAGGACGTTAATTCAAGCGGAGAGGCTTATTTTCATAGAGGACATCAAGTTGACGGAATATTAGTATGCCATAAACATGGGTGTAAAATCAAGACTTATACCTATGGCAAAGATAACTATATTTCAAGATTAAAATATATTAGTTTGAATCCTAAATACACAGATAAGGATGTAAACTATTATAATGAGCAACAATCTGCAATATTATTAAAAATAGCTAAGGCGGCTTTTTTATTATTGAAGAATAGTAATAATCAATATGAGATTAACATTATTAATAAAAAATATAAAGTCTTATTAAAACAAAAGGGATTATTAACTATATCTCGAGAAATTAGACAAGATAAGACTGTAAGATTTTTTAAAATGTACTATGGTGATGAGATACTTAATATTATGAATCTAAATTTTAATGTAGATTCTGATAGCTCTTGGATAAGAAATATATTAAGAAATAATAAAAGAATAATAAATCCAATAAAACACATTATGTTAATATTATTTTTATGTGATAATATGAACACTTTCTTGAAAAAACCAGAGGATGAATATGAGTATTTTGGGAATGGACCTTGGCCTTGCTTAAATCCAGTGTCAGATCATTATAGGGAAAAAGTCATTAAAAATGTGAAAATAACTGCAGATTATAAAACAAGACTTCCAATTGGAACATTCAATTGTTCTTGTGGTTTTAAATATTCTAGAAAGGGACCAGATAATCATAATGAACATATATATGAAATTGGTAGGATTAAATGCTTTGGACATGTGTGGGAGTCGCAATTACTATCAATAGCCTGTGCAGGCAGTAAAAGTGTTAGAGAGATATGTAGAATAATGAGGTGTGATGCCAAAACAGTAAAAAAATACATAGATAAAATAGAAAATGGGTATATTAAAATATCAGATTCCGTTAAAAAAGATTATGATATAAGTAATTTTCAAAATAAAAGATTATTAAAATATCGTAATAATTTAATAAGTTTTATAAAGGAGAATTCTGATCTAACTAGAACTGAGATTAGAAGAATTGCGCAAAAAGAATATACATGGCTTTATAGAAATGACAAGGAATGGCTTTTTGAAAATTTACCTCAAAAAACATATAGAGTTAAAATGAATAGAAATAAAGTTGAGTGGGAACCACGAGATAATGAAGTTTTAATACTTATAAAAAATGCATATAACGACATAGTTAATAGTAATAAGCCCATTAGAATTACCAAAAGTCGGTTAGGTAATGTTGCTGGGATTAGTTCCTTGATATATAATAAGAAAAGTAAATTGCCTAAAACTCAAAAATTTATTTCTAATATGGTAGAATCTATTGATAAATTTCATATAAGAAAAGTAAACTATATTTATAATAACTTAATTAAACAACAAGGTTATGTACGTAAATGGCAGATATTAAAGCAAGTTGCTAGAAATCCTTCAGTTTCAGTAAAATTTTATATAGATGAATGCTTTAGAGTAAAAAAAGATAAACTCACATAAATGGAGTTTATCTCGGATTAGATATTAAAGTGTATTATTTATTAATAAAGTGTAATTGAATACGATCTTAATCGTTCACCGTTAAAAAATTTTTCTTTTCTATTTAAGTATGACATAACAACATGCATCATATCTTGAGCTTGCTCCTTAGTACAGATTGATAACTTTGATATTTTTGTAATACCTAGACTATTAAACGATGTCCCGAGAATAAGTGCACTATCTTCTGTAATAAGCCAACGATCGTGTATAGGTGGTTCATTTGTTTTAATTCCACCTATAAATGTTATTTCACAATCTGGTGGATCTTGATCAGAAATATTTGCTCTCCAGTAATTAGTATATAGTTCATCATACGGAAGCTTGTGTGGATTAATACTTTCTTTTGTATTATGTTTAATACTAGTTAGGATATTAATCTGACAACTTGGATTAATTGAACTAATAATTTTTAAAATTTCCATTTCCTCAGGACCAAAGAAAGGATCTGCAATAATAAGATTATTTTTTGAATTTGATTCTAGCCAATCTCTAATAAATTCTATTGCTAAATCTCTTTCTCCTGGGTTAATAATTTTTGAATCATCATATTCGTTAAAGGATACTAAAACCTTCCTTTTATCTACAAGCATTAAGGACTTCTCTAATAACTTCATAGCTAATTCAGCTCCTAGTAGCAGAGAATCAAACATATTTCTTAGAAAAGGTTGAGAATCCTCTGCTCTACAGTGACGCTTAATATCATTCTCCACAAGCCAAGAGAGAATAGGATAGATATGCATAAATTTTTCTCTTGAAACAACTTCTATATAGGGGCTCGTAAGAGATCTATGGAGAGTATTAGTTCTGCCTGCATTTAATGAACCTAGTAATTTCCATGCAGCTTTACAGTAATCAATATTTGTATATTCATTTTTTTCATTTTCATTTAAACCTTTTGTCATTTTCTTTTTTAAGTCATTAACCTTTACTTGTTGCCTTAAATTCAGTTTAACTTGGGATCTTACCTCATCTTCATCTGTAAGAGAAGCCATTGATGCTGCTAAGTCTGGATCTATACGATGAGCCATATCAATTATTCTTCGCTGAACCTTTAAGTACTCAGGATTATCTTGTTCCTTTGATATTTGTAATGCTGTAAGTAAACATTTTTTACTCAAACTCGAATTTATTGTCCAACAATTTGATGCAAAGTCCTCATAGTGTTTAATTCTATCATAAATAGAAGGTATATTATCAATTAAAGATTTTGAATCATTTACAAGAGCTGATTGCGTTAAAGTTTGTTTAGCAGGAAGTAAAGTAGCTATAACAGATAATACAAATGCTTTGTCAGCTAAGTTATCAATTTGTTTTGCTTGTCCTATTAACTCTTCAAAAGTAATGTATTTTGGATAAAATCTAGCAACTTGTGCTTTAGATATTATTTTATAGCCTCCATGTTTTATATTTTTCTTACTAGGAAGTTTTGTATTTATGATATTATCAAGCCGATTCATAATATCATAGCACTGATTATCTGTAAGTAATTTAAAAGAATATATAGATGTAGAGATACCAGCGATAATGTAATATATTAAATCATCTGTTTCTACCTTTTTCAATATTTCACAGAGGTCAATAATTTCATCAAAATTTAACATGAATTCATGTTTACCTGAATTATCATATGGATCGAAATATGATTGTTTAGTAAATATATACTCTACAATGTTAAAATAGGCTGAATCCTTTTGTAGCGGATCAAGATTGTCTATTTCACTAAGAGCTCTTACTCTATTATGATAGTAAAGTGCAGGGGCGAGTCTTATAATTAATCTATTATAGTACTGTTTGTCTAGTGAAGAAATATACGCTAAATGTGCTCTCACATTTTCGGATACTAGTGAATCAAACAATTTTAACTCTTTAATTCTTAAACATCTTAGAGCTAGGTCGCTCCATAGAGCAGCTCGTTCTCCATAGGAAGGTATGCAATTTATATATTCCATAAGTTTTTTTATATCATCTCTATTTACAGAATTTATTCCTATTAATCCACTATATGCTCGGATTGCAAGTTGAATAATAAATATAAGTATATTAGCTAAGCTGTTAGAATCAATAATTGCCTCTTTTTTATACTCCTCTGTTCTCAGCAATAATTTTTTAGCAATATCATGTGAGCTTGTTGATAGTTTAGACACAATTGTATAGCCTATATTAATTTTTTTCCATCCTGTATCCATAGCTTGCCATAATTTTTCTAATAGCTGTATTTTATCTGAAATTAAATTTTCATATTTACTATTCAAATCTTTTTTTAAGATTGAGCACAAATTACAATAAGCTATACACTTGTCTTCAGCATCATCTATACTTTCAACATGTGGGATTAATTGCAAAGCATTATTTATGCAAATATTAACTTCAGTACTTTCAGATTCTATTCTTTCTAATATAGATATTATCAAGTTATATTTAATTGATTTCTGGGTAATCTCATTAATAACCTTAATAATGAATTGTATATCAATTTTCTTTATATCAGATAAAAGTAGAGTGTCAATAAGTTTAGATAATGCTTTATTTCTCCTAGTTTCTGTATTTAATTTTATAGCAATTGAGTATGCTAAGTCATAATAATTATAAGCTAATGAAGATATAATTCCTTCACTTACTTCGAAATGCATAGCAGTTGTATTTAGTAACTCTTCTATAAAATTATTCAGATCTTTCCTAATAGTTTCATTAAAACTTAGTTGCTGTTCTAATTCTTGATCTTTGTCTATTACTTTCACTCTTGAGAGAAGTTTTGCCATACAAATTGCTTTTACTGATAGATCATCAAGCTCTAGGATATAATTATAAGTATCCCATAACCTATCAAAACTCTTTGTTAGATCTATTCTACTTTCTGCATGAGCTAAAATAAGTTGCAAGCCGATAAACTCTTCTGTTGGTCCAATCTTTTCAGCCAAACCCTTTTGACTATCGAAACGGCTGATTAAGTTATCCATTTCCTTTTCATCATTAATATATGGAATTGGCGTTGCCAATTCTCTAAAAATTTGCGCGTTTGGCGAATATGAAGTTGTTGCAATTGTTAAATCAAGAGAATATTTAACTACTTCAATTGCATCCTTTCTTCGCCTATTTTTTACAGTCCATTTTGTTAAAATAAGAAGCTTACTTGTTGTATCTTTTAGTTTTTCTGATTCACCAATAATTTTGCTCGCAGAATATCCCCCAACTAATAAATTGATACTTTTAGAAATGTCCCTTACTTCAGGATTCTTAATTTTTGAGTTTATTTCATCAGCTATCTTTAAATACTCATCAGTATTTTGATCTTTTTCTAAAGTTCTTAATGATAATTCAGCAAAAGCAAAATCTAAATCATTTTCAAGCTTTGACTCTTTATTGGATTTGGTAATTAGTTCTATTGCTATTTCGGGGCAACAAAAAATTAATTCAGAAGAAATTGCAATAGTTTTGTCTTTATTAATTTCATAATCGATTTCATTATAAAGTCCTTTAATCAGGTCTAATAAACTTGAATCGAGGATACCTTCTTGTTGCTTTTTCTTTTTGCAAATTATGGATAAAAGGTGCAATCTATCTTCTTTGGTGACTGCGGATTGTGCTAATACTATTGCTGAGTTATAGTCATTTAAAGAAATGTAAGCTTCCACTTCTGAATGCAATATTTCTTCAGTTTCAAACTGTAACATTATTGATTTCTGGATACTAAATCTTATCTGATCATTATATTTACCTAAGTTAATAGAAGTTTTTATACCTAACTCAGCTTTATTTTTAATTGAATTTATAGATTGGCTTCTTTCTAGCATTTTTAAAAAATGATATGGGGATAGATATCTGAGTATTTCATCATGGTATCCACTCTTGTCTAGATAAATAGGAAGTAATTCTATTGATTCTTCACTATCAGGTTTCTTTAGCATATACTCAACAATTAATTTATTAACATAGCTTTGATATAATCTTAGTTTATCAGCTGCATATAAGCGAAATGATTCTGTTACAAAAGTGATTTTATTTGTTTCTTTACAAAATTCAATAAAACTTAATCCTTGTAATTTATTGTATACTGAATTTTTATCAATACAAATTAATTGACTTAGTTCATCAACAGTATATGTTCTATTATCCAAAGCAAGTATTGATAATAATTTGTTTTGTTCTTCATCTGTACCAACATTACCCCATTCTACATCAAATAAGTCAGACCATTTATCTATTTTGATTGTCATCAAATCTTTCACATTAATACCTGATTTAATTAATCTTTTTATATCAGCAAGTCTACCAGGTAACGTTTTGCAGTTTAAGTGAATCTCTCTAATATAGTCATCTTCAATATCAAAGTCTTCAAAGTATTTTCTAGTTTCTTCAATTTTAAATCCAGTTAATATAAAATGACTACATTTTATATTATATAAATATGTGTCCTTTAATTCAGTATAATCACCTGTAAATATAAATTTTATATTAGAATATGAAAATGGTAACATTTGAATAAGTTGTCTCTTTATAACCTCATTTTCCTTTGGAATATCACTTAATCCATCAACTAAGAAATAAAAATTTTTATTGATTTTACGAGTTTTTTTGTTTAATGAAAAAAGTAAGTCTCTTAGATGCATTTCGCTAGATTCATTAATATTATTTAACTCTTTGGAATTAATAAATAGACTAAGTTGATTGCATAAATCATAACGTAGGTAATCTATATTGCATCCCCACTGATCATTTGGCTTAATAAATATACAAACAGAAGATGATTTATGCTTATTAGCAAATTGAACTAAAAGTGTTGTCTTACCAATGCCATCTTGTCCATCAATAATTACTGTTTTATAATCCATATTAAATCTATCTTCGATTGCATATAAATAATTATCTCGTTCAATAAGATCATTCGTGGTATCATTACACCCGATTTCAGGAAGGCTTAAACATGCAGCCACTAAATCAATTACTTTTTCTTCAGACATCGAACTCCTCCAAACAACAAAATTTATTTTAATGATGTCAATGATAATTTGAAACATATTAATGCAGTTACTTGAATTCCAAATTTTCTAGCTTATTCCACTTAATATTATACTACAAAATTGTATAAAATTCACTATATTATTATTTATTTGGACATTTTCCATTTTCATTGTATAATTATTTTATAGTATTAAAATTTAATAACTTTCTTTTAGAAATATATAAATATAAATAAATTATTATCCGAGTTTTAACAACTTTCTTTTAATACTATAAAAACTATATTGCGTAAAAGCTTAATTGTATGTATATATAATTTAACAACTTTCTTTTAGGAGAACATTTGTATTTTGTGAAAATAAACTTGTTCATCTAGAAAAAAGTTGTTCAAAAATAATGAGAGAAAATCAGAAAAAATAGCTGGTTTTCTCTTTTTCACTTTGGAGAAAAGTAGGCAGGGATAAGGAGGAGTTAGATTTAAGGGAAAAGTGTATGTGTCGGTTACAACATAACATGTCACAAGTTACAACATGTTATGTCACAGATTATAATATAAATATGTCATATGGGTTTGTATGTGTTAAATGTTGAGATAGAACAAAGATGAACCACTTGAAATAAAGTCATATTTGTATACACATATTAAACCCTTTCCTGAATAATAAATGTTTTTCATAATCCTTGGACGGAGCGCAGAAGGTACTGCATTTTCGTTCAGGGATTTATTTGTTTGCAGGAAAAAGGCTTAAGAAGTAAGGATTGATAAAATATAAAATAAAACCGAATTTGAAGTAGCTTAAATCCTTGATAATACTTAATTTAAGGTTAAATAGATTTTAAGGAGATAATTCATTGCTCTATCAATTTTATGTGGATGGAAAGTTGATAATGTACTACATATAGCTTTATAAAAAAGATTGATTAAAATAGGTCATATAAATGGCTTAAGTCCGTTGAGCTAATAAATAAATTTTAGAAAAAAGTTTGATTAAAAGGCGAATTAATAATTGGAATTGAATATCTGAATAATGTTTTTTTAAAACTGAATAATACGGTATTTTAATTGTTCAATAGGCATAAATTGTATACCATAGTGATAAGCGAATAGTATTAAAAATTTTGAGTAATCTAATCTTTAGTGGGATTTTTAAGGAGGTTTAGTTATGCGGTTTGGCAATTTTAGTTGGTTATTTGTAATATTGCTTTTTATTGGTATGTTTTTTCTACGTGGATGTGGATGGAGCGGAGGCTGCGGAATTCCGAGATTTCATAGGAGACCGAATCACGATTCCGATAACAAATCCGAAGCTATAGAAATATTGAATAAGAGGTATGCTAACGGAGAAATTAATTCTGAAGAATATAAACGGAAAAAGGAAGAAATACTTGAGAGATAATATGAGAAACAACGAAAGAAACAAAATTTTAATGAATGGAAGTTTTATATCTTTAGGATTGGTAGCCGTACTTGACAATATATTTTCTCATTGGCTTTTTAAATGGCATAGGATTTTGCCAAACGAGACTCTTTCAGAATATTTGGAAGTAGCTTTATTTATTCTCGGATTAGTATTATTGGGAATTGGTGTATTCAGAGAGATAAAAGATAGAAGGGCTAAATCCTAATAAATGTTATGCAATATTCATATTTGGCGACTCAACTATAAAAACGAATAATTTTTCAAAATACCGTATTATTCAAAATTGGATTTTATGGTATTTTTTATTTCGTCATTCAAGGATATCCTGACCGAGCTTTATTATAAAACTACACTACATGATAAATTTGATTTAATTAGTGGATTTATAGCATTAATCAGTGTAGTTATTATCATATATGCATTAAGAGTATAAACTTTATAAAGTAACAAACATTTATTACGATATACAGTAATATAAACAAAAAATGATCAATATATTGTGTTGTTGGGGGTATTGTTGTAATAAATAATACAAAGGTTACGGATGGCATTAAAGTAGGTAACGAAATAGTTTTCGGGGGTCATATCTACGAAAAAGTTAAAGATGGTTTCTGTGCAAATGAAGGATGGAGCCATTGTATTGTCTAATCCTACAAGATACAAAATTATAATTACTTTATTGGACGATAAAAAAATGTAGGCGAACTTGCAGAAGATTTAGGATGTTCTCAAAGTCTTATATCAATGCAGTTAAAATGCTTGAAATGGTGCAATTTTGTAAAGTCGATTAAAGAAGGAAAGAATATCTATTATTATATTTCTGATGAAAGAATAAAGGAATTTATTCAACTTGGTCAATCAATAGCAGAAGGAAGTATAAATGATATTTGTACTTGCGAGGTTATAATGAGTGAACAAAATAAATTAAAGGAGAAAAATATAGATTATGGAAAAAGAAATTTTGAATAAGTGTTGTTGTGAAGATTCATTTAAATCCTCTTGTAAAGAAGCCAACTTGTGTCCAGTTTGTGGGAAAGAAGGTATTCTTGTAAAAAACATTACAGTAAAGCATATGATACTTGATGAGTTAATAGAGCAAGTTGGGAATCTTGATTATTTTTTATGCATGAGTGAGGAATGC
Organism: Clostridium homopropionicum DSM 5847; assembly: GCF_001263795.1. Taxonomy (GTDB): domain Bacteria; phylum Bacillota; class Clostridia; order Clostridiales; family Clostridiaceae; genus Clostridium_H; species Clostridium_H homopropionicum. The sequence goes on along the minus strand of NZ_LHUR01000022.1, from coordinate 290,587 downwards.
GATATTACTTACTATAATACGGAATTTAATATCAAATTTAATAAGCAACAAGTGAAAGTCCCTATATGGTTTAAGAAAGATGCGAATCCTAAATATGCCTGTTACTGTAGTAAAGTAACAGAAGAACAAGTCATAGATGCAGTAGTAAAAGATGGTGCTACTAATATGAAAGAAGTTTTAAAGATTACTGGAGCAATGAGTAATTCACAATGCCAAAAGAAAAATCCATTAGGCAAGTGCTGTCATCAAATAATTCAGAATGCAATAGATAGAGGATTATCTATGAAATAGAAATTTTATTATATCACAATTTCTTTATATTATATAAAAAAGGAGGCGGTTTTGCCTTCTTTTTTAATACAAGAATTAAATGCGATAGTAAAAAAATGAAAACAAAAAGTTAATTGAAAAATACAAGGATGACATTGATAGTAATAATTTAATTTATGGTTCTCTGGATGCAAATATAAGAATAATCAATAGTAAAAGACTTGCTCTTGAACAAGCTGAATTAAAAGAAACTCTAGAATTGGTGGACCTTATGAAAATAACACCATCAGCCATTTATAAGACTGTTGACGATATTTTAAGGAAAGAAAGCTTATCAAGATGGAATATGGAACAAGAAAAGTCCAACATTGAAATTCAAAAGAAACAGATTATTAGTGATTATTCTGATTTAACGGTTTTAGGAATAGGTGCAACTCTACAGCAGCTTATGAGTAACGAAAAGTTTTTATATAATTTTCAGTACAATACTCAATTTATGAATATAAAAATACAAATTATAGATAAGTATATTGAGAATATTGAGAGTACGTTTGAACATATAAAGAAAGACAAGGAAAACCTTTTACAGATGTGCTGTCAATATATAAGAAAGATACTTGAGGATATAGAAGATTTCGATAAAACAACAAAATATGAAGACAAGGGATATCTTGTACAAGGAGTAAAGCTAACTATGCCTAAAATATATGAGCATAGTGTTGAGGAAACTGTAAATAATCATATAAATACTTTAGTCAATGACGTATCCCAATTAAAAATAGAGGGTAGTGTGAAAAAAAGGTAAGAGAACTGATACATGATAGATTAAAAGCTGAATCATTGGTGAATCTTATAACCCCTCTACAGGAGTATCATTTGGAGATATATAAACCCTTAGATAGTGGAAAGGGATTATACCGATTATGAGAAGATAAAATCCAACACAAGTGTGGGAGAAGGGTATATTGGAATAGCGATGCTATTTATGAGCTTAATATCATTTATAAGATATAAAAAACTATTCAGTAATTTGAGTATATTGCCGGTGCAATCAGAGAAGAAGAAATTACTTAAAAATGCCAAGGTAATTATTCTTGATAATCCATTTGCAAAAATGACAAGTCAACACCTTCTCAAATCATTTCTGGAATTTGCCAAACTCTTTAACATACAGTTGATTTGTTTTACGGATGTAGAGAATGAAGCAGTGCTATCAAGTTTCAATCTAATTTATACTTTAAGTAAAATAAAAATTGATAGTAGAAAAGAGTTAATGAACCCAGAAATAATATCAAAAAATATTAACAGTATGTCTCTCAAAAATAATGACTTTTATATAGATAAAGCGGAAACCTTGATGTTCCATTTTCAATAAAGTCAATATTTTTTCGATATTATTTGGATTATATTGCCTAGCTGTGATTATGTTCATAACCTAATTGTTTTGCATGGTAATATGTATCAAAAGGAGTTTTTTTACTCATAAATGTATAAGAGAAGGAATTTCAAGGATTTTGAGGTCATTATACTTAAAGACTTTTTTATAACATCTACAACTGTTTGGAATGAATCGGAAAAAATAATAGAAAAACTTGAGAAAGCTCAATATATCAAGAGTAGAGAGGATTTTGGATAACTAGAATCCACAACCTACTCTTTTTGTTATTGTTAGAAACGGCAAGATTTAATTACAAAGGCTATAAGCCTTGATATTAAAGGGATTAGGCTGACGGAAAAGCTTTATTTCATGGAAATAGATAGGTACTAGAAAAATCATGGATTCAGGTTATAGAAACAGAATAGGTTTATTTTAAAGATACAGATATGACGTTCTTTTAAAAATAGCTGTCGAAATATTTATATAAACAATAGTTGCGATACACAACAGTTTTGTATTACAATGATTGCAGAGGTGGTAAAATGGATAATAAAGAAAGTCACTATTTAAGAGAACTAATTAGAGTTCTTGTTAGAAACTTAGGGATACTAGAAGAAAGCGAAGCCACATGTTGCGGAACAACAGTTTCTCAATGTCATGCTATTGTTGAGATAGGCAGGGCAAAGGATACATCGCTAAATGAACTGGCTGAACTATTGACATTAGATAAGAGCACCATGAGCAGAACTATAAATAAATTAGTAGATTCAGGTTTAGCAATTAGAGAGGTGCATCCTGAGGATAGAAGATATGTATCAATTAAATTAACCGATGAAGGGATTAAGGTATTTGATAACATTGAAAATAGCATGGAAAAGTATTATCAAAGCATTTTTTCTTCCATACCAAAAGAAAAAAGAGAACAGGTACTAGAGAGTTTACAATTAATAATTAAAGCAGCAAAACAAAATAAGTGTTGTTAATTAAGGAGGGATAGGAAATGGATAATAAGATTAAAGGCAAAGTTAAGTCATACTATGGAGGTATTGCTAAAAAGGTAAGCAACAATTCAAAGGCATCTTGTGGATGTGGTGCTGCTTGTTGTGGAGATATAAGTAATAACTCAAATATTTATACAAAGGAATATTTAGAGGGATTACCAGAGGATGCTGTAAATGCTTCTTTAGGCTGTGCTAACCCAGTAGTTTTGGCAGCATTTAAGAAAGGAGAAACAGTTTTAGACTTAGGAAGCGGTGGAGGAATAGATGCTTTTATATCTTCTAAGTATGTTGGTGAAGAAGGTAAAGTTTATGGACTTGATATGACGGATGAAATGCTTGAACTGGCAAATAAAAATAAGGAGAAAATGGGAGTAAACAACGTAGAATTTATAAAAGGCTATATTGAGGATATTCCACTTGAAAATGAAACTATAGATGTTATTACTTCAAACTGTGTAATAAACCTATGTGAAGATAAAGAAGTTGCTTTAAGAGAAGCTTATAGAGTTTTAAAGAAAGGTGGCAGAATCGCTATAGCTGATATTGTTCAATTAAAAGAAGTTCCTAAAGATATTAAGCAAAGTGCTGAAATGTGGGTAGGATGTATTGCAGGTGCATTAGATATAAATGTATATATAGATATACTCAAAAAAGTTGGATTTAAGGAAGTTGAGATTACACCAGTAAATATATATACTAAAGAAATAATTGAAGACATAGCAAAGCAAAAGAATTTAGGAGATGTATACAGTAAAATTGATACTGACCTGCTTGATGGTGCTTATGCAGGTGCCCATGTAAAGGCATATAAGCGTTAGAAAAAGATTTGAAATATATAGAGGAAGTGTATAGAATGGATTATAAAATTGAAGAAATGACCCATAAAGATTGGGATGGAGTAGCTAAAATATATTTACAAGGTATAGATACAGGTAAAGCTACATTTCAGACAGAGATACCAAGCTGGAATGATTGGAATAATGGTCATATTAAAACTTGTAGGTTAGTTGCGCGTTTAGGGGACAGGATATTAGGATGGGGAGCTTTAAGTCCAACTTCCAGTAGATGTGTTTATGCAGGGGTTGCGGAAGTTAGCATATATATAGGTGAGGAATATAGAGGACAAGGTATAGGGAAATCTATTTTAGGAACTTTAGTTAAAATGTCAGAAGAAAATGGATTTTGGACTTTGCAATCAGGGATCATTAAAGAAAATATTGCAAGTATAGAGCTGCATAAAAGTTGTGGTTTCAGAGAAATAGGTATAAGGGAAAGAGTAGGAAAAATGAGTAATGGAGAATGGCATGATGTAGTATTAATGGAACGTAGAAGTGATATTGTGGGAATAAATTAAACGCAATGTGGTTTATCAGCTTTTAGTGATGATTTAGGATTGGACAAAGAGTTAGCGCTTGACCATAATAGAAATATATAGTACAATTTTCTTAGTTTCATATATTCAAATTATCGAAAATAAGGAAGTGCGAGATAATATTATGAATGATAAAGAAATTTATAGATTACACGCAGAGTTTTGCAAATTCATGGCTAATCCAAAACGAATAGAAATAATGTTTTTATTAGGTAGTGAAGAATTATGCGTTGATGAAATTGCAGAAAAGATGAAAGTTAGAGTCTCAAATATATCTCAACACTTATCCGTTATGCGTGAAAAGGGTGTAGTAGTGACGAGACGAGAAGGAACAAAAATATATTATAAAATTGCAAACCCTAAAACCCTTGAAGCCTGTACAATTATGAGAGATGCAATGATTGAGCATATGAAGAAAAATATAGATTTAATAAATGAAATTTAAGTAGGAGGAATTTCAAAGATGAAATATAGAGAATCGGGAATGCCTTCAGAGGAACTTTGGGACACATTTTTTAGTCCAACAGAAATTCTTGAAAAAATGGAAGTGAGAAAAAATATAAGAAACTTAGTCGATATCGGTTGTGGATATGGGACTTTTCTATTACCTGCTGCTGAAATTATTAATGGAACAGTTATTGGAATAGATGTTGATAAGGAAATGATAGAGGTATGCAAAAAGAAGGTAGAAGAAAATAGTGTCTTAAATATAGATCTAGTTTATGGTGACATTAGCGAGAAAGATACTACAAAAGCCTTAAAAAAATATATAGAAGAAATTGATTATATTACTTTATTTAATATTCTACATTGCGAAGAACCCATTAAGTTACTTACTCATGTTTATGGTATGCTTGACCAACAAGGAAAGATAGGCGTAATACACTGGAAATATGGAGATACTCCAAGAGGTCCGTCTATGGAAATCAGACCGAAACCAGAAATGATTATAGAATGGGCAGAAAAGGTAGGGTTTACTTTAGAAAAACAGATTGAGATTCAACCATATCATTTTGGATTAATTTTTAAAAAATAAAATGGAGGATGAGAAATTATGAAAGTAGGGTTAATTAGATGTATGCAAACAGAGGATATGTGTCCAGCAACTACTTGCTTTAAAGTGATGAGCACAAAAAAGTTAGCCTTTGAAGGTATCCAAGAAGATATCGAAGTAGTAGGAGTAAATACTTGTGGTGGTTGCCCGGGAAAGAAAGCTGTAACAAGGGCCGCTGAAATGGTGAAAAGAGGTGCTGATACTATTGTATTTGCATCATGCATTACAAAAGGAAATCCTATAGGTTTTGCTTGTCCACATGCAGAAAAAATGAAGGAAGCAATTGTAAAGAAATTAGGCGACGATATTAAAATTATTGATTATACTCATTGATTAAACATTAGATAAGTATGAATTTAAAAGATATGAGATGCGTATTAAAAATATGGATAAAGTGCAGGTATTATAATGTATCTTATCCATATTTTTTACTTTTAACAAATAATTTATCTCTACAATCTAACTATTCGATATATTTAGTTAGCAAAAAAGAACAGGAATTCTATTAGGAGTTAAGTTATAATATATAAAAAGATTAATGAGGCAGGTATAGTAATATGAATTATGATGATTGTATTAAGAAGTCTATTGAACATATAGAACATAATCTGAATAATAAAATAGAACTTAAAGATCTTGCAGATAAGGTTTTTCTATCAAAGTACCATTTTCATAGGGTTTTTCATGCTGTTGTCGGTGAGTCTGTGGCTGAATATATAAGAAAGAGAAGGCTTACAGAATATCTCCAGATGCAGATATTAACTTTTATATAAATAGTCCTGGAGGATCTATTACTGCTGAAATGGCAATATATGATACAATGCAATATATTAAACCAGACGTATCTACAATATGTGTAGGACTTGCAGCCATCGGTTTATGGCGGTTTTAAAGGTCAGCCAATTGAAAAAAATAGAAAAGGATATGGAAAGAGATTTTTTCATGTCTGCTGAGGAAGCATTGGACTATGGAATAATAGACAAAGTCCTTGTAAGATAGGACTTGTTAAAAAATTCTGGTCCTGATGTGGTAAAGGATATTTACAATATTTATAAAGTATTATTTAATAAGCAAACGCCTAAGGGCGTTTTTTGTATTTCAAAAGCAGGAGCATCCTGCCAACATCATTAAGAAACTATATTGAAATGAAATATATAGATGTTTAGCACGATTGAAAAATGTTTTTTAAAAATGCTCTTGTAATCAGAGAAAAAAATATTATAATAAAAGTATACTGATAGTTTACATATTAGGGTGAGGTTATTATGAAAAGAGAACAGAGAAAAAACGATATCAATAACAGAATTATAGTGGGTCTGCTGAAATTAATGGAAACTAAAACTCTCGATTCTATAACATCAATTGAGATTTCTAAAATTGCTGCGATTAGTAAAAGAACACTTTATAAGTATTATGAAAGTAAAACGGAAATGTATTTAGCGTTAGTAAAATACAGTTTTTTGCAATTAAATCAAGAACTTTGTTATGCTTACAGTATTACAGCAGATCATTCTTTTGAAGAACAAATTGTAAAGTTAGGAACAGTATATTTAGATTTTATGACTACTAATGATGTAATGGCAAATTTGATTGTTGAGTATAATGAAAGTTTATATTACGAAAGTCATTCTAGGCAGGTTGAAGAAATCCGTGAAATTGCTAATACCTATGAGATTTCTATTCTGATAAAAAAAGCTGTTGCAAATGGTGTTAGATTTAAAGTAAACGAGGAAATTTTGTCATTATTCATCTGGTCAAGTTTGCTAGGTTTCTCAAAACTCATAAAGGATAAAGGAATTTGGCTAGAAAGATATTATGGACATGATGTGAACACTATGAAATGTGAACATTTAGAGTTAATGAAGAACTTTTTGAAAGAGGTGATAGTGTGAGAAAGGGGAAATTAATGGCTATGATATTTGTTATAGTAGTGATATCTGTTTTATTGATAATTATTATTTTAGATGGTACATTCTCAGCTAAGATTTACTCAATGGTTTGGCAAGATAAATATGTTCAAGGACTTGAAAATGACCAGAGGAGATTGATTGCTGAAGGAATTAAGGCATCTTCCAGTCACAACATGCAACCATGGCTTGTCAAAGAATTATCTGAAGATAAAGTTCAGTTATTTGCAGATATGAAGAAGGATTTGAAAATAGCTGATCGGGATCATAGACAACTTTTGATGGGACATGGAGCATTTATTGAGAACTATACTCAAGCTGCAAAACGTTTTGGGTATGAGACAAAAGTGATTCTTCATAATCCTAACTTTAACGATCTTTATCCACATGTAGCGACAATTTCAATTCAACCTAATAATAGGCAAAAGGTTGATAGCACTATTTCAGCAAGCTGGATCTACAATGATACTGAAGAGTTTTCAGAGGAAGATTTAAAAAAGCTCCTTGAGCAAGTTGGAGTAGAATTTCCGAATTTATCTTATGCTTTTATTACAAATGATTTAGAAAAGAACAAACTGAGAGAATGGCTTCGAAAAGGCACTGAGATAGAAGCAAAGAGCTTAGATGCGACCAAAGAATTACTCTCTATTTTTCAATGGACAGAAAAATCAAAAAATAAATATCGATATGGACTTACACTTAGTAATATACCAATGATTGTAAAACCATTTGCTCAAGTTATGATGGAATATAGTGCACAAGATCCGTCATCTTTTGGTAAGCAAAGTATACAGACGTTCGAAAAAAGATTAGCTGATGAACGTGCATATGTTTTGGTTTGTTCAAGAGAAGAGTCTGTTGAAGCCTTTATTCAAGCAGGTAGATTTTATCAACATCTTCTTAATGAAGTTAAAGGTGGAAATATACGTCCTAGTGTCCAAGTTTTACAGACTTATCCTGAAATGCTCGAAGTCAATAAAGAATTTAGTAAAGCATATTCTGAATACGGAAATGTTTTATTAATATTAGGACTTCAAGAGTCTACAAAAAAAACACAGGGTACCACACCAAGGCATTTAGTTGAAGATATACTAATAAAATAATTGATGAAAAAGTGTAATATACTATTTAGTAGAGCTTTACTTTACTTAATTTCTTATAGAGCAATTTTAAAAATATGATGATTAATATTATTAGTATTACTATTAATAACGCAGAGTGATAAAAAAATTCTTTAGGAAGTATTTTGATAATAGGGTCTAGTTCTGGATCAAATATCCAGTAATCATTTCTAAAAAATATCTTATGAAATATAGTAAAAAAGGCATCAAAGTTTATCATGAAAGCCGTTAAAAGTATTATGGGAAGTATTATTAATATTGAAGAAGTCTGCTTTAGAAAATTAAAGTTTTTACGTTTGAGATTAATAATCAATCCAAAAACATTAAGAAGTCCAGTTACAATTAGCAAAACATCAATAGAAGTAAAGATATTTTTAACATCCTTAAAGTGAATTTGTCCATATTTTGAATATGGAATGGAAGGAAGATTAAACTCTTGAGCTTTTGGATTTAATAGATAATCAATAACATAATCGTAGTTTTTTACTATTTCAGCTTTACTAAAATTTGATTGTTCTACGATATTTAAATACTCTATATCAAAATAGTATAAAGGCTTAAACATTAAGGTAAATTTCACTGATGTACCAATAATAAACAAACTAAAGGTTAAAGAAAATAATATTTGAAGTAATTTATATTTTCTTTGGTTTTTTGTTCTGATTTGATGTGTGTAACTAGGTAAATACATCCTATAACCCCCATTTAAAAATTTTCTATGTGTAGTAAGAATTATAAGAAAAAAATATGAAGAAGATATGAAGTATTTAACTTTTTTACAAACCTACAATTTTATAAATAAACACTTATAAAGATTTGCAGTGTCCTCCATAGTTACAATTATCTACAAGTTATAGGTATACATTTACAAACTAATATGCAAGTAGTAAAATGGAAAATATCATAATAACATACAATAAGTTGGAATATAAGGTATAAGATAGGTTTGTAGGGGGATTGGATATGGAATTTGCAAGAGGTTTTAGGGCAATAAACAATAAAATTAAAAAAATACCATTTGAGTCATTTGTAGAAGGAAGCATTTTCTCAGTTTTTATATTATTTTTATTACTTATGAATAATCATAATAATCTGATTTTCCATACTTCAATTGAGTTGTTTATGAATTTTATTTTTATTGTAGCGTTCATATTTATAATGAATACTTATAATATTAATAAAAATAATTTTTTGCTGATTTTGGGTACTGGGTATTTTTTTGTAGGTATAACAGGTATACTTCACTTATTTACATATAACGGTATGCCATTCTTGAGTAACATAGAAAATTTTGACGTTTCACCTAAATTGTGGATTATATCAAGGTATATTGATTCTTTTACTTCTTTAATCGCTGTAATTCTGATAGCAAAACCAAAGAAAAAGATTAACCCGTATACTCTATTTATCACTTATATTTGTATAACTATACTTTTAGTATTATCAGTTTTATTTTTTAAAGTTTTTCCAAATTCTTATGTAATAAATGAGAGGCTTACAAGCTTCAAAATAGTGAGTGAATATACTATTGCTGTTACGTTTATGATTGCTGCTATTATATATTATAGATTAAGAGAAAAGGTAAGTCATAGTTTATTTGTTTATATTGAATGGTTTTTAATATTGTCTACAATATCAGAAATGTTTTTTACTAATTATATATTTATAAATGATTGGACAAGTATTATGGGGCATATTATAAAAGTCATTTCATCATATTTTCTGTATAAAGGGGTTGTTGAGGTAGGCTTGAAGAGGCCATATGATATTATAAGCCATGATTTGGACATAGCTGATAATAAGATAAAACAGTTTGAAAATATAATATTTAAAAATGAGCAATGTTACAACTTTATAATGGATAATTGTGATAATGCAATTCTTGGAATTTGTGAAAATAAGTTTATATTTGCCAATGAAAGAGTAGTTAAGCTGTTGGGAGCTTCAAATGCTGATGATATAGTAGGATTAGAAATAAATGCACTAATACCAGAGGCAGTTAGACACAATTCACTTAAACGAATAAATGGTGTTTTAGAGCGTAAAGAAGCTAGTCCATTCATGGAAACTAAAATATTAAGACTAGATGGTCAATTATTAGATGTTGAAATTTTAAATTGTTATTTTACTTATCATGGAGAATCGGCAGTTTTAGTTATGCTTCGGGACATTAGCTCTAAAAAGCAAATAGCACAACTTAAAAATGACATAAAGGAAGATAAGAAAATTATAAAGAAGGCAAATGATTTGAATAAAATGCTGACTGAGTTTTTTGCTAATATATCCCATGAACTTAAAACTCCCCTTAATGTAATATTTGGAGCCATTCAGATATTATTATTGCCTATTGATGAGCCCTTTAATAACTCAGCTGAATTGAGGAGGGTTAAATATCTAAAGGTTATGAAACAAAATTGTTTTAGGCTTTTAAGACTTGTAAATAATTTGATAGATTTATCAAAGTTTGACTCAGGTTACTTTAAATTAAATTTAAAGAACTACAATATCGTAAATGTCATAGAAGATATCACTTTATCAGTAGCCGATTATATAGAGAATAAGGGAATTGAATTAATATTTGATACAGATGTTGAAGAAAAGATAATGGCTATTGATGTAGATAAAATTGAAAGGATAATTTTAAACTTACTTTCTAATGCGATTAAATTTACTAACGAAGGTGGACAAATATTAGTAAGTTTATGGGATGTAGGAGAAAGCGTAATTATATCTGTTAAGGATACAGGAATAGGGATACCACAAGATAAATTAGGTATTATTTTTGATAGATTTGGGCAAGTAGACAAAACTCTTTCTCGTAATCGTGAAGGTAGTGGAATAGGATTATCACTTGTAAAGTCAATAGTAGATATGCACAATGGTAATATTAGGGTTAAGAGTAAATTTGGAGAAGGCAGTGATTTTATTATCGAATTACCAGTTAGGCTTACAGAGAAAGAAGAAATAAGCGATAATCGGTTATATGAAAGCAAGGTGGAAAAGATTAGTATTGAGTTTTCTGATATTTATCCATAATATTTAATACTACTGCGGGAGTAATAGTAACAATTAATTAAAGCAAAGAAAGTAAGATGAAGATTTAAGAAATTAAGTAGAGAGGTAGATATGGTTATATTTCAAAATAATCAGTATTTAAGAAGTATAGAACTTAAAAGAGAGAGTATCAATTCATTTAGGGAATATCCCTTTTGTTTACCATCAATAAAGCATTTAAAGAGTTTAGAATTTCATCCAAAGGTTACTTTTATTGTAGGAGAGAATGGTTCTGGTAAGTCAACTATATTAGAGGCTATTGCTGTAGCATTTGGATTCAATGCTGAGGGAGGAACGAGGAATTTTAATTTTAGTACAAGTGAAACCCATTCAGAATTACATAATTATATTAAACTAATTAAAGGTATTAGAATTCCAAAGGATGGTTTCTTTCTTAGAGCAGAGAGTTTTTATAATCTTGCTACAAATATTGATGATCTTGAAAGAGAAGTTCCAGGGCTTTTATCATCTTATGGGGGACGATCATTACACCAGCAATCTCATGGAGAATCCTTCTTTTCAGTATTTATGAACAGGTTTAGAGGAAGAGGCTTGTATATATTAGACGAGCCAGAGGCTGCATTGTCACCATCAAGGCAAATGGCTATGATTTCAAAGATACATGAATTAGTTAAACAGGACTCCCAATTTGTTATAGCAACACATTCTCCAATTATAATGGCATATCCTAACGCTGTTGTATATGAAATTAAAGATGCAATTAGAAAAGTTAATTATGAAGAAACTGAACATTATCAGATAATGAAAAGTTTTATTAATAATACAGATAAGATGCTTGATATTCTTATGAATGATTAAAATGAATGATTAAATTGAACATATTTTCAGAAAGCAAAAAGTTATTAGAAAGTTGTGGATAAAATACAGTTTTACAATGTATTTATCCACAACTTTTTTTCTTTATAATTCTTCATAATTTCAACATTTTTATTTTAGATTTTGCTGATAAACTCATATATACAATGAGTTGAGGTGATGAAAAGTGGTTCCCGAAATTGAGAATATTGACAAAGCTGTGGGAAAACAGGCTAGGATTACTAGTGAAATTTCTACAGCAATGAATAATATAGCTTCAGCAGCTGTAGATATGGCTTCAGGAGCTGAGCAGATGAGTGGCAGCGTTGAAGAACAGTACAGCACTATGGAAGAAATAGAGGCAATGACAAGTCAGCTTTCTAATATGGCTGAAGCTTTGAGGAAGCTTACAGAAGGCTTTAATGTGATTTAATAAGGTCGTAAAGTTAAGAATGGAGGGTTAATTATGAAGAGAAGATTAGGGAGTTTAGTATTAACTATAATAATTGCTGTATCCTTTACAGCTTGTTCAGCAAAGGATAATAAAGCTGAAGTTAAAGAGAAAGTAATACCAGTTAAAACTATGAAAATTGAAGAAGAGGGTATTCAGAATTCCATTACATATACAGGAATAGTTAATGCAAAAGAAGTGGGTAAATATAGTTTTAAGAGTGCTGGAAAGATATCTAATGTATATGTAGAAAAGGGACAGAAAGTTGCTAAGGGGCAAAAGCTTGTGTCACTGGATACAAAAGATTTGTCTTTCTCAATAGATGCAGCAAAAGCCCAGATGGATGTTGCTCAGGCTCAATATGATAAAGCAGTTAAAGGAGCTTCCGAGGAAGATATAAAGAAAGCTGAATTAACAGTTCAAAAAGCACAGGAGGCCTATGACTATTCAAAAAATACCTATGAAAAGGTACTTATGATGTATAATTCGCAAAAAGTAACCAAAGAAGAACTAGACAAAGCAAAGCTTGAGATGAATATTAAGGCTCTGGATTTAGATATTGCAAATGAAACTTTAAACCAAATAAGAAAAGGGGCATCCTCAGAGGATATTAGGGCTCTTAAAGGTCAGCTTGATTCTGCAAAAATTAATTATGAATCCAAGAAAAAACTTGCAGAGGACTCACTGCTTACAGCTGAAATGGAGGGGTATATAGTGGATGTACTAAGTAAGCCAGGAGAAATAGTTGCAGCAGGATATCCTGTAATAGCTGTAAGAGGCGAAAGTGAAATTGTTAATATTGGTTTATCACAAGATGATATGCAAAGGGTAAAGGTAGGAACAAATGTAATGGTAAATATAGATGATAAGGAGAGCACTGGTAAAATAACTAGGATAGATCAGGTTCCTGATAAACAAAGTAGGACTTATAATGCAGAAATTGAACTAAGTAAGGGAGATTTCCCTATTGGTGCCATTGGAAAGACTTCTATTATTCTAGAAGAAAGTACAGGAATGCTTATACCAATTAATGCAATAATGCATGATACTGAAGACTATGTGTACACAATAGTTAATGGAAAAGCTGAAAAAAAGCCAATAAAAATTGAAGATACTTTAGGGGATAAAGTAAAAATATCAGGAGTTTCAAAAGGAGATATATTGGTTATTGAAGGCATAAAATCCTTAAGCAGTGGAGTTAAGGTTATTGCTCAGCAATAGAAGGGGTGAAGTGGATATGAAAAAAGGATTAATATATAGAGCTATTAAAAATAAAACAATTACATTATTTATGATAGTTCTTATAGCTATAGCTGGTTTATACAACTATTATATAATGCCTAGACAAGAAGTTCCAGATATAAGTGCACCTGTTGCTAAAATAACCACTGTATATCCAGGAGCATCCTCTGAAACAGTGGAGAAGCTTATAACCAGTAAGATAGAAGATGAAATTTCAAGTATTGAAGGCTATGATTACAGTCAGTCTTATTCAAGAGATAGTATTTCCATTGTAAATATATTTCTCACTAATGATGCTAATGTAGACAAGTCGTGGGATGAGTTAAGAAGAAGCATAAGTAATATTCAAAGTGAGCTTCCGGAGCAGGCTCAAGAAATCCAAGTAGATACAAATCTTGTTGATACTGCAGGTATGATTTTAAGTATTTCTGGTGACAACTATAGCTATGAAGAACTAGCTTCATATGCAGATAAAATCAAAAATGAGTTATCTACAATTGAGGGTGTATCAAGATTTGAAGTTAAAGGAAAACTTGAAAAAGAGCTTAAGATTATAGTGGATCAAGATAAATTAAATCATTATCCAATCTCTATTGAAGATATTTCAAATGCAATAAAAGCTCAAAGTGTAGAAATACCAGCAGGAGCAATAAGTAGTAAAGAATCAAAAATAAATGTAAAAACATCTTCAGCTTATAATTCAATAGAAGATATGGAAAGTACTGTTGTTTATGCATCGAAGGAAACAGGTGCTTTAGTAAGACTTAAAGATGTTGCCAAGGTACAAATGGCCTTAGAAGATTCCAGCTATAAGATAAAGCATAATGGGAAAAATGCAGTGCTGCTTACAGGATATTTCAGAGAAAATAAAAATATTGTGTTAATTGGTGATGAAGTTGAGGCAAAACTAAATGAATTAAAGAAGGATTTGCCAAGCAATTTAACTATAGATAAAGTTTTATATCAGCCTAAGGATGTACAAAGTTCAGTTAATAGCTTCGTAATTAACCTAATTGAGGGAATGATCTTTGTAATGTTAGTGGTATTTATTGGTATAGGATTTAGAAATGCCATAGTAGTTTCTACAGCAATACCTATATCAATGCTTATAACCTTTTCCTTTATGAATCTATTTGGTATTAAGATTCATCAGATTTCAATTACCGCTTTAATAATTGCATTAGGAATGCTGGTGGATAATGCTATAGTAATCAGCGATGCAATACAAGTAAGAATAGATAATGATGAGGATAAGCTGGAAGCTTGTATAAAAGGTGCAAAAGAAACAGCCCTGCCTGTATTTACATCAACACTTACTACCATTGCCGTGTTTACGCCGCTATTAACTTTGGCAGGGGCAGCAGGTAATTTTTTGAAGAGTATACCACAAATATGTATAATATCCTTACTTGCTTCCTTTGGAGTAGCTATATTTATAACTCCAACATTGGCTTACATTTTATTTAAAAAGAGCAGCAGAAAAGAAAAAACCAGCTGTATAAAGAACTTCTTCAGTAAATTGCTGCAACTTGCAATGAAGAAAAAAATAATAACTGTAGCTCTTGCAATAGCAGCTTTAGGTGGCTCTTTAGGAATAATTAAAAATTTAGGGCTTGAATTTTTCCCTAAAGCGGATAAAAACATAATTTATTTAAATATTAATGCAGAAAATGCTATTGATATAAACAAAACAGAGAAAATAGCTAATGAGGTGGAAAAGATACTTTCAGAGCAAAGTGAAATTTTAAGCTATACAACTTCTATAGGTGAACCTTTACCAAAATTCTTTTTCTCTGTAACACCAGGAGTACAAGCTATAGATAATGCACAAACTATGATTTCAGTGGATTTAGGAAAAGGAAACAGGTTTAAAACTAATGGAGAATTAGTAGATTATCTTCAACAGCTTTTTGACACAAAAATTTCAGGTGGTAAGGTAGCTGTGAAAGAACTTGAAAATGGTCAACCTATTGGAAGTCCAGTAAGAGTAAGAGTATCTGGAAATAATTTAGATGAGATTATTCAAGCCTCTGATGTTGTGAAGGAAACTCTTAGAGGTATAGATGGAGCAGTAAATGTAAATTCAGATGTTCCAAATAAAAGATATGAATATTTTATTGATGTAGATAGTGAAACTGCAATTAATCTTGGATTAACACAATATGATATTCAAAAGCAAATAAATATGGCTTTAAAGGGCAGTAAGGCTTCAGTCTATAGAGAAGAAGGAAATGAGTATAACGTTATTGTTAGTAGTGATATAAGCTCTAAAGAGGAATTAGAAAATCTAAGCTTAAAATCTTCAATAACAGGTGGGAAAATTCTACTAAAGCAAGTTGGAGAAATTAATTTATTGCCACAAAACACATTAATAAAAAAATACAATAAAAATATCAATGTAGTGGTAACTAGTGATATAAGTCAAGGCTATAGTTCTGTTAAGGTACAGAATATTCTAGAGGAAAAACTAGCTTCAAAAAATTTAGGCAATGTAAAAGCTACTTTTGATGGTGAAAGAGAACAAATAACTAAAAATTTTGGAGATATGGGTGTAGTAGCACTGTTTGCAATTCTTATAATATACATGATTATTATGGTTCAGTTTGGCTCACTAATACAGCCAATAATTATAATGCTGACAATTCCTCTTTCAATTATTGGATCTGTTTTAGGACTATTTATATTTAAGGAACCACTATCTTTTACAGCAGTTTTTGGAATAGTCAGCTTAGCAGGTATTGTTGTAAATAATGCTATAATATTAGTTGATTATATTAATAGCGAGAGAAGACTAGGAATATCACTTGATGAAGCCTGTAGGGAAGCTGCAGGGAAGAGATTTAGGCCAGTAATGTTAACAACTATTACTACAGTCATAGGGCTAATCCCACTAGCTTTTTCTGGAAGCAGTATGTTTGAACCAATGTCTATTGCATTAATGGCGGGACTAATAGTTGCCACATTATTAACCCTAATTGTGATACCAGTAGTATTTAGTATTGTAATTGGTAAAGTAGAAAGGATTATTAAATAAGGTTTGTTTTATAATTCAGCCCGTAAAACTTCGTACCCTTGTGGGTGGGGTAAGTTCACAGTATAATAAGCTATATGGATAATTAAAGGGTGAAGAATATGGAGAATAAAAGGATATTAATTGCAGACGATGATAGGGAAATCGTACAGCTTATAGCAGAAAGCCTTGAGGACGAGGGATACAGTGTTTTAAGAGCCTATGATGGAAAAGAAGTATTAACTAAGTTGGAAGAAGATATTGCATTAGTGATTCTTGATATTATGATGCCTAATATGGATGGTTTAGAAGTATGCCGTAGGGTAAGAAATGATTTTTCTGCTCCAATTATTTTATTAAGTGCAAAAGATAGGGAATTGGACAAAATTATAGGACTAGAAGTTGGAGCAGATGATTATGTTACAAAGCCCTTCAGCTTAAACGAACTGATAGCTAGAGTAAATGCACATATTAGAAGAGAAAAGAGAAATACAAGTCAAGGAAAAGGATTATCAAATGTTTTAGTTTTTAAAAATATGAAAATAAATTCTGAAACCTATGAGGTTTTCAAAGATAATACAAAGATTGATTTGTCTACAAGAGAGTTCCAGATACTTTTATACCTTGCTGAAAATAGAAATAAAGTGTTGAGCAGAGAACAAATATATGATGCTGTATGGGGTAACAGCGAGTTTGGAGATATGAATACTGTTACGGTTCATATAAAGAATCTTAGAAATAAGCTTGATAAGGAGAATGCTTTTATAAAAACTGTATGGGGCATAGGCTACAAATTTGTTGGAGGTATGCTGTGAAGATTAGTATAAAATTTAAATTGCCTCTTGTAATAATAGTGGGATTTTTAATATATATGGCTGCTGTATTAGTATTTTTTAAATACTATGCACTAAAAGAGATAAGAGTGAATCTTGAAGCATTTAGATTAGAATTAGATAGTGTAGCTGAAGAAACCTCAGCAGAAATAGGAAAGCGTTATCCTGATATAGAAAGTATAGATAAGTATATCCATGATTTTGCTATTAAAAAAAATGTTGAAATTAAAGTATTTAATACAAATGAAGATATACTACTTCAGGTTACTGCAAATAACAATGGGGGCATGAGTTTTAGTACTCAGAAGTTTGTTAAAATAAATGATAAGATTGTATACCTAGTAGGTGTTGAAAGTCCTTACATGCTTAAAAAGATTATTAGTATGCTTCCAGAAAATAAACTTTTAAATTTCATACTAATTTCACTATCTTTTGCAATGATACTGCTAATAATATATCTACATCATTATATTGTTGAGCCATTAACTAAGCTTCAGAAAGGTCTTGAGAATGTAAACTATAGAAGCAATACTTCCACTGAAGCATTAAAACGTAATGATGAAATAGGTGATTTATACAAAAAATTTCATATTATGCTAAAAAAATTAGAAGCCTCTTACCAACAACAAGTAGAGATGATTTCATCAATATCTCATGATTTAAAAACACCACTTACATCAATAATAGGATATGTAGAAAGGCTTTCAAACGCCAATATTAAGACTGAAGAAAAGAAGCAGGAGTATTATGAAATAATATATAAGAAATCCAAGGATATTGAAACACTTATTGAGGAATTTTCAGATTATACAAAAAATGAGTATTCACTGACAAAAATGATGATAGAGCCAGT
This sequence comes from Clostridium homopropionicum DSM 5847, assembly GCF_001263795.1. GTDB lineage: Bacteria > Bacillota > Clostridia > Clostridiales > Clostridiaceae > Clostridium_H > Clostridium_H homopropionicum. The sequence continues at coordinate 272,225 of NZ_LHUR01000022.1, read as the reverse complement.
GAATATAAAGAGCTTTTTTCAATCTATATGTGAAGAGTATTCTGAAGAATTAGCTAGTTTCAATGCAGAATTTGTTTATAGATGTGAAGTGAATAATAATAGTATTATTCATATTGACATAATCAAAATGAGAAGAGTATTTGCTAATCTCATTAGCAATGCTATAAAATATGCAGATTCACTAATTAAGATTAATATGAGATGCGAAGTTATAGATAATTTTGTATGGTTTAGTGTTGAAGATAACGGTAATGGAGTTCCTGAGGATGAACTTAACAGAATTTTCAGCAACTTCTACAGGGTTGATAAATCACGTTCCAGAGAAAAAGGTGGCAGCGGATTAGGACTAGCAATATGTAAGAGCATAGTAGAAGCTCATTTTGGAGAAATAAAGGCTTATAATATGAAAGATAAGGGATTCGGAGTAAAGTTTTCAATACCTATGTAATATACTAATTACCATAGAAAAAGCTATGACATTAATAGATTAAAAAATACAAAATAGAAATAATATCCAGCATGAAATATTAGAATCTACAAATAATATTATAGGTAGTCAATATTTCATTAAAGGAGGGTTAATAAATGAAAGTAAATAAAATGGATCATGCAAATGCAGGAATTAAATGTGTAGTAAACACTTGTCATTATTACATGAAAGGTGATCAATGTTCTGCAGAAAGAATAGAGGTTCAACCAAGAAATGCTAGCAGTACAGAACAAACAGATTGTGCAACTTTTATTCCTGAAAAATAAGCTATATATTTTGAGAAATGTGAAAAACAAATAGGCTTAACCTAAAGATCATGGAAAGATATCAGTTTGCTATACTGGATCATCCATGATTTTTTTATTTAAGGAGAATAAGAGAAATATTATAAAAGTCAACAATGCATAATATTTTTTTAGAATTTTTACATGCTAATCAAAAAATAAAAAAAGCCTTGAGGCTGTCTTAATGATTTTTACTTGGAGCTATATGAGGAGTGCTCTTTTCAAGAGATGAAGTATTTTTTTCTAAAACATCAAGGCACTCACATAGACATTCCTCAATAACTTCAGGAGTTATTAATACTGATTCCTTATTCAATTTTTCACCTTCTTTCATATAACACTTTAAATATATATCAATTATGTTATATATTAATTAAGATTGTGTTAAAATTTTTGAAGAGTTTTTAATCATGGACTAAAAAAATGAAATAAGCAAAGGATAAAGAATGACATTACTACTTCTTTATTCTTTGCCTATATTTATTACATCAATTAATGTATTAATCTAAATCTAAAGTGTTAGTCTTAAATACCTTCGATAACCATCTGTTCTCATTTATGAAAACACCAAGGAATATTAATAGACCTCCAAATATCATCAATATATTTACTTTTTCCTTCAAAATAATCACGGAAGATATTATCGTAATTAAAGGAACTAAGTATATATAGTTTGTAGTTTTTACTGAACCTATTAAAGTTATTGCTTTATTCCACATTATAAAACACAGTAAAGATGCTAAAATTGTAAGGAATAATAAGTTTAAAATTATTTTGATTGATAAATCAGAAACCTTAAATAAAGAAGCATCTGAAATAATTAAAATTGGTATCATAGTAATTATTCCATAAAAAAATGTCTTTGTAACAACAAAAGCTTGGCTATAACTTTTGTTTACTTTTTTTATTAATACTGAATAAAAAGAAAACGAAACTGCAGATATTAATGCTAAAAAATCACCAGTTGAGTTTAGTTTTAATGTCTTTCCATTATAGATAACAATAAAAATTCCGATCATTGCAATGACAGAGCCTAAGAGCAAATTAATAGTGAACTTTTCATCATTGGTTACAAAATGAGCAACCAGGGCTGTAAATATAGGAATTGCTGATACTATTAATCCTACATTTGAGGCATAGGTATATTTTAAAGCTAGATTTTCAGTAAAATAATAAATTGTTACTCCAGTAATTCCTAATAAGAAAAATAGGAATTCTTCTTTTGTAGATAATATTTTAATCTTTTTATAACAAATTAAAGCCAATATTAGAAATGCACCTACAAAGCGATATACTAGTATTTCTATAGGTGAAAATACCGTTAGTAATATTTTAGTTGACACAAAGGTTGTACCCCAAATTAGTATTGTAATAATTGCCAAAAAATGTCCTAAAGAACTTTTATTATGCATGTGAAATTACCCTCTTTCTTTGCTTTAGAGTAATTATAAACTAAAGCAAAAAATATATATTGTAAAAAGTTGCAGTTACAGAGTAAAATTATTTCTATACTTTTTAGGTGTAACTCCAGTATACTCTTTAAAACATTTTGAAAAGTGACTTTGATCATAGAAGCCGCTTTCTAATGCAATAGCAGAAAAATCCATACTAGTTTTCAGAAGTTCTTTTGAGTGATTTACACGTAAGTTGGTTATATATTTATGAGGAGATAAGCCATAAGAGTTTTCAAATTGCCTTATTAGATAATACTTACTTATTCCTGACACTTGTATAAGATCATCAAGGGTTATAGTACTTAAATAGTTAGCATCTAAGAATTCCTTTGTTTTATCTAATTGTCTTTGGTAAGTAATTTTAGAAATCTCTTTATTAGTGTTTTCAGCATCAAATAAAAGTGAAATAGAGTTAAGCAATCTAGATTCGCCTTCTACGTCAATTATATTATTTTCTATATTGTTAAGGAGATTAATTATTGCTAAAGATGTTGTTTTATTTAATTTTACATAAGAAAACTTAATCTGTTCACCTTTAATATTAAAAGCAGACTCAAACCAGCTAGGACTTATATAAAGCATTCTGAAATTCCAATCGTTATAATTATAGGGATTACATTTATGAACTACTCCTGGTGGAATTATTAAAAATGTGTTCCCGGTAATTTCATACATTGCATCTCCTATTTCTGTTCTACTAACACCACTTTCAACTAAAGCTATTGAAACTTCATTATGAAAATGTGCCCTTGAAGAATGAACAGAGTTTGAGCAATTTTTTATCTCTATGTTTCCATTCATGTCATTAAAATAATACCTTATCCCTTTACCTTCCATAGTACCTCCAATTTATATTTAAAGTAATCATGTAAATATATAAGTTTCAACATAAAAATATTATAACAATAATGACTAGCTTAAAAAAAGCTATAAATTCTAATTTAGATTCTATATTGAAATAAGAATAAATATGTGATATTATATACCTATGGGGGGTATATAAGGTCTGGGGATTTTGAAGAGAGGTGAATTTATGGCGATTGTTGTTAATGAAAATAGATGTCCTCAAAACCATCCTTGCCCAGCTGTAAGAGTTTGTCCAGTAGGAGCGATAGAGCAAAGAGGTTTTGGTGCACCGAAAATTAATAAAGATAAATGCATTGATTGCAAAAAGTGCGTAAATTATTGCCCAATGGGAGCAATAAGAACAGCTTGATTATAAGCTTATATAAATATGAAATGTAGAAGATAATTTTATGGGGATATTTTACATGAATATATTACCTTAATTAAAATTAGGAACTGCTAATAAAATAGTAGTTCCGTTTTTTTATCTAAATCTAAAAATTTAATATTTCTCCATCCTTAGGTACAAATACATTGGCTTCAATGTTTTCAGAAGCGAGGTAAATTTTTAAATCTTTTCTTGACAATCTGCAATGATTCCATGCTTCCATGTGAACAGCAACAATTTTTATTTTTTCAAATTTGTATCGCAATTTATATAAATCTTTGCTGGTCATAGTAATTGGCCGGCCAAAGCGAAATTGTGCAGCACCGCAATTGCAAATAATTATATGTGGATTGTATTTTTCTATGGATTTTTCAACTTCCTTGCACCATATTGTATCGCCTGCAATATATACTGAGGGTTCTTCAGGACATGATATAATAAATCCTGATACTGGTGCCATTTTTTTAGCAATAAAACCATGACCATGCTTTCCGCCAGTTCGATTAAATGTTATATTATTCCAAGTGTAGCTATCATGAATAGGATGTACATAAGTAAAGCCGTAAGAGAGTAAATTAGTTTCATCTTCTGGCTGACAGAACATTGGTATATTCTTTGGAAGTAGTTTTGTAGCTGCATCATCAAAGTGATCTCTATGAATATGAGTTAAGAGTACAGCATCACAATTTATAATATTTGAAACAGCTATTGGCAGATCTACTAATGGATTATAGTTCTGATTAGGAACATTTGGTATAGGAGCCATAGAGTTTGTCTCACTTAGCATAGGATCTACTAAGATCCTTTTGCTGTTTAGGGATATTATTAAGGTAGCGTGACGAATCAATTGAACTTTCAATATTTATACCTCCAAATCTTTATGATATATTTATTATATTATTAGTATTAGTTGATTAGAGAAATGATTTAAGTAAAAATGATTTCACCATGAAAGGATTTATTTAATTATGCTTGATCAGACAGATATTGAAATATTAAGGTTACTTACAGAAAATTCACGAATGCAGATGCAGGAAATAGGTGAACAAGTTCATTTAACCGGACAGGCTGTTAGAAATAGAATAAATAGAATGGAGAAGTCAGGAGTTATTCAGGGTTATACCATAAAAATCGATCCTAAGAGCGTGGGGAAAGGGTTAACTGCCTTTGTAACAATTTTTATGAAAACCACAGATCATGCTTCATTTCAAAAATATATTCAAAGTAACCCTAGCATATCTGAAGCAAATAGAATTAGTGGAGAAGGATGCTATTTATTAAAGGTAAATGCATCTACTCAAGAAGAGATTATAGGAATATTAGATGAGATACTGAAATATGGTAATTATAAGCTGAATTTATCGATTGAAAAAGTAAAGTAAATTTTTTGATTTTATGGTAAATTAATATCAGGGAATAGTATAAGAAGTTAGGTGGAGTTTGGATGTTTTTTAATTTATTAAAGTTAGTAAGAGGTCTTATACAAGTATCAGTATCAGAAAAATACGCAAGGGAGTTTGAAATTAGTCTTAATAGTATTAATTTAGTTAGAGGTAAGGTTATATCAATAACTTTTATACTTATGGAACTTATAATGATAATATCTTCTTTAATTTTAAAGAAAGGGGATATGCTAAAACCACCTTATATGTATTATGGAGTTATGTATGTTATATTGATTATAGCTATGATAATATACTTAATTATATATCTTAACTTAGAAAAAAATATTCCCCAAAATGGTACAAGTATAAAGATTACTGGGATAATTTTTTCAATAACTCTAGTATCTTGGTGTGTAGGAATATCTTTAATAGATCAATTATCATATGGTCAAATTATTGTCTATGTTGTAGCAATAATGTCAGTTGCTGTAGTTCCAATATTTAAACCAACTGAGTTATTTATAATTTATTTAATTTCTCAAGCATTATTTATTATACTTTTACCATATTTTCAGAAATCCAGTGAAATTGTATTTGGGAATATTGTTAATAGCACTTTCTTTTTAATATCATCCTGGGTAATCTCAGGTATAAGATACAAGAATTATATTGAAGAATTCAATAATAAAAAGATAATAGAAGAGAAGACTTATGAACTAAATAGGGTAAACAAGGAGTTAGAGGAAGCAAATCGAAAGCTAGAAAAACTATCTAAAACTGATAGTTTAACTGGCATCCTAAACAGACTAGTATTTGATAAAACAATGAAGGAGGAATGGGAAAGGTGTAAAGAAAGTTTAGAACCTTTATCATTAATTATGGTAGATATAGATTTATTCAAATTATTTAACGATAACTATGGACATCAGGCTGGGGATGATTGCATAAGACAAGTAGCAGGAGCTTTAGTAGCCTCTGCAAAACCTTTCTCGGATATTGTAGCAAGGTATGGAGGTGAGGAATTCGTAATTATTCTTCCTCGTATCAATAAAGAAAAAGCATTAGAGCTTGCTGAACAATTGAGAAAAAACGTTGAAGGACTAGCTATACCCCATGCATATTCTTTCATTTCCAAGTATGTTACAATTAGTTTAGGAGTCCATACTCTCATCCCATCTGATGAATCCTCTATTGAAAAATTAATTAGGACTACCGATAATGCTTTATATCAAGCTAAGAAAAAACGTAATAATGTTATATATTATTAGAAGTATTCAGATAAAATATTACTATTTTTAAATGGGGAGTGACTTTCAATAAAATTTAAATATAAGGGATTTCCGCATAGCCTACTCGTGGTACAAACCCTATTTGCCCTGTACTTATAAATTGTACATAGTCATAAATCTGAATGCCTCCCCTTGGACCTTCTTCCCCAGTAGGACTGGGAATAAACCATTTCAATATTATTACTCCAGAGCCCTTTGGCAATTTCACTGATGCTGAGGAAAGATTAGGCTCACTTAATAGGTTATTATCCATAATATTAACATGAATTCTATCTAATCCCATGGCATTAAGGTCAATTCGACGAATGGCCAATCTTACCATATCAGAAATAGATTCATCATTTACAAGTGTATTAAGAGTTTTTCTAACCTTCCCATTTAAAGCAAGACGACCCAAACTAATAACAGCATATCTACGTACAATATCACAGGGATTTTTTAATAGTTCCAACAAATAATCTATAGCTTCCCCTCCAAAGGCAGCCCATTCAAAGGAACCATTGTAGTAAACACCATGTTCTGTAAAACCATAAACATTACAATTTTCATCAGGACTTCTTTCCCAAGTAAGCTTTAATTCTTTAGGATCATTAGTAGTAGGTGGAGTAAGGATAAGCTCTTTTCCTACATAAAGAATATTAGGATCTTTTATATTATTTATATCCATCAGTGTTTGTAAGCTTATTCCTGTTTGTTCTGAAATACAAGATAATGTGTCTCCAGGCTGTACAATATAATAAGGTCCTGCACCTGCTCTTGGAAGTTGAATGTTATTATCAGGTATTATTAGAGGCTGACCTATAAAAATTAAACCAGGATTACAAATAACATTTGCATTTATTATAGTTTTAACAGTTGTTTTAAATCTTGCTGCAATTTTGGATAGGGTATCATTTTTCTTAATAAAATATATCATCCTAATCTCCTTTTTTAGTTTTTGCTACATTATATTCTTTGGAGAAATTAAAAATTACCTTGTTGACAAAAGAGTATATATGGCATATTATATGAGTATAAGCTCATATAATCATATAGAGAGGTGAAGAAATGGAATTTATAGAGATATTTAAAGCATTATCAGATGAAAACAGAATAAGAATACTTAACCTGTTAAAAGAAGGGGAACTATGTGTATGTGAAATAGAGAGCATACTTGGAATGACACAATCCAATGCCTCTAGGCATTTAAATAAACTAAAGAGTTTAAAGATTATCGGTGCAGAGAAGAAGGCACAATGGGTTTACTATTTTATAGATGAAGAATTTATATCAAAAAATAAAATGCTCTATGATTATATTAATGAAAAACTAACAAGCAGTGATTCATATGAAAAGGACATAAAAAAATTGCATAAATACAAATGCAGTGCTTTTACTTGTGAACAAATAAGAGAAGATAAAGAAAAAGTAATTAGTTATTTGGAGGGGAATTATGAGTGTAAAAAATAAAGAAAACAAGGGAATAGGTTTCTTCGAAAGATATTTAACTCTGTGGGTTGCTATCTGTATTGTCCTTGGGGTTGTTGTTGGTCAAGTACTACCAATTATACCAGAGACACTAAGTAAGTTTGAATATGCTAAGGTTTCAATACCAGTTGCTGCGCTTATATGGCTCATGATATATCCTATGATGCTAAAGATAGATTTTTCCAGCATTGTAAAGGCTGCTAAAAAGCCAAAAGGACTTACAGTAACTTGTGTTACAAACTGGCTTATTAAACCTTTTACTATGTATTTAATAGCAGCATTTTTCTTAAATATAGTATTTAAACAGTGGATAGCACCAGATTTAGCTAAGGAGTATCTTGCAGGAGCAGTACTTCTAGGGGCGGCCCCATGTACAGCTATGGTATTCGTTTGGAGTCATTTAACTAAGGGGGACCCGGCATATACTGTAGTTCAAGTTGCAGTTAATGATTTAATATTATTAATTGCGTTTACTCCAATAGTAGCATTTTTACTTGGAGTAAGTAATGTAGCTGTTCCATATGATACGTTATTTTTATCAGTGGTATTATTCGTAGTTATACCTCTTGCAGGAGGATATCTATCAAGAAAGTACATCGTAAAACATAGGGGAATGGAATACTTTGAGAATGTATTTTTAAAGAAATTTGATAATGTTACAATTGGTGGACTTCTATTAACTTTAGTAATTATTTTCTCTTTCCAAGGAGAAACAATACTAAATAATCCACTTCATATTGCTTTAATTGCAATACCGCTTACAATACAGACTTTTTTAATTTTCTTCTTTTCTTATGGTTGGGCAAAGATTTGGAAATTACCTCACGATATAGCAGCACCAGCAGGTATGATTGGTGCAAGTAATTTCTTTGAGCTTGCAGTGGCAGTGGCAATATCCCTATTTGGATTACAGTCAGGAGCAGCCCTTGCAACAGTGGTTGGGGTTTTAACAGAAGTACCAGTTATGCTTACCTTAGTAAAAATAGCTAATAATACAAGGGGTTGGTTCCCTAACAAGGAAAATTAATAATTGAAACTTTAAGGAGGATTTCTATTATGAAACCAAAGGTAGCTTTTATATGTGTTCACAATTCATGCAGATCTCAAATGGCAGAGGCATTAGGAAAGTTATTTGCAGCAGATGTGTTTGAGTCATACTCAGCAGGAACTGAAACAAAACCACAAATAAATCAAGATGCAGTAAGAATAGTAAAGGACTTATATAATGTTGATATGAACAAAACTCAAAGCTCTAAGTTGCTTCAAGATATACCAGCAGTTCAAATTGCAATAAAAATGGGCTGTAATGTTGTATGTCCATATTTACCTGCAAAGCATGTGGAAGATTGGGGATTAGATGATCCCACTGGAAAGAGTGATGAAGAATTTATAAAAGTAGCAAAAACAATTGAAGAAAAGGTTAAAGATTTAGCTAAAAGAATAGAAAATAAAGAAATAAATTTATAGTTTAATATAGAAAAACTCAGGCCAAAGTCAGTTAATATCTGCTTTAGCTTGAGTTTTTTATATCTATAAAAGAAATAACAGTTTTATTGACAATACTAAGGTATAGGAATATAATACTTATATACCCATATGGGTATATAAGTATTATATCATATTATTAATTTAAAGTTTAAGATAAATATAAGAAGGATGTGAACACATGGATAAACTTACAGATTTATTTAAGATACTGTCAGATGAAACACGATTAAGAATCTTAGTTTTACTTTATCATAAAGAATTGTGCGTATGCCAAATTCAGGGAATACTTGAGGAATCTCAACCTAAAATTTCCAAGCATTTGGCAAAGATAAGAGATATGGGTTTTGTAAATGACGAAAGACGAGAACAATTCATATACTATTATTTAGATGATAAAAACACACTTCTAAAAGAAGTATTAGAAAAAATAGTACTAAGTCATAAGGAATACGCTACTATACAAAAGGATTTAGAAAAACTAAATAAAGCAGAAGAATATGTTACAGCATGTAAAAGGCAATATGAAAATATACAAGGTAGGTGATTGAAATGAGTATAATAACACAAATATTTGGATTCTTTAATGATCAATTACTGAAAATGACATGGCTTTCTGAACTTATACGTCTCCTTGTTGAAAAAGTATTTGGTTTATCAATAAAAGAAAGACTAGGTGGAAGTATACATTTCTTTATTTACGATGTTATAAAGATATTTATACTATTGTCAGTACTTATCTTTGTAATATCTTACATTCAAAGTTATTTTCCACCGGAAAGAACTAAAAAGATACTTGGAAATATAAAAGGAATTAAGGGTAATATATTAGGAGCACTTCTAGGAACCATTACACCTTTTTGCAGCTGCTCTAGTATCCCTATTTTTATAGGCTTTACCTCAGCAGGGCTTCCCTTAGGTATAACCTTCTCTTTCTTAATTTCTTCGCCATTGGTAGATTTGGCATCATTACTACTGTTAATGTCTTTCTTTGGTCCTAAGATTGCTATAGCCTATGTTATTGTTGGTTTAATATTAGCTGTTATTGGTGGAACTATGATAGACAAGTTAGGCCTTGAAAAATATGTAGAAAGTTATGTTAAAGAGATAGAAAATGTTGATGCTGAAATTATAGAATTAATTAGAGAAGAAAGAATAGAATATTCAAAAGATCAAGTTAAAAGTATTATTACTAAGGTATGGTTGTATGTACTAATTGGAGTTGGAATTGGAGCTACAATTCATAACTGGATTCCTCAATCAGTAATAGAAAATATAATTGGAAGAAATAATCCATTTGCTGTATTGCTTGCAACTGTAGTAGGTATTCCTATGTATGCTGATATATTTGGAACACTTCCAATAGCAGAAGCTTTATTTGGAAAAGGTGTAGGAATTGGAACAGTATTATCCTTTATGATGGCTGTAACTGCACTTTCACTACCATCTATAGTTATGTTAAGTAAAGTAGTTAAGCGCAAGCTATTAGGAATTTTTGTGGCAATAGTTTCTACAGGAATAATCATCATAGGTTACTTGTTTAATGCCTTTGCATATATATTTATGTAAATTTTATAATGAAATAATAAGAGTGGGGGAGTATTTATGTCAAAAAACTGGTATCCAGTAATTAATTATGAAAATTGCATAGAGTGCAAAGCTTGTATTAATAAATGCACTCATGGAGTTTATGACAAAACAAAAGAAAAGCCTGTGGTAATTTATACAGAAGGTTGTATTGATGGTTGTAGAGGATGTCAAAAACTTTGTCCATCAGGAGCTATTGAATATGTTGGAGATATGGGAACTACTTCGGGAAGTTGTGATTGTGGATGTGGCTGCTCTTAATTAAACATTAATCTCTAATCGCTAGAGTAGTGATTAGAGATTAGATAATAGCGACTAAGCTAAACTATTTTACCAGCGTAAAGTAATGATATGAAATTTAAATTATATAAATAAGGATAAATTAAAGATAGGGAGGAAATGTAATGATAGTTAAAGTTTTAGGAACAGGATGCAAAAATTGCAAGAACTTAGAGGCTAATGCAAAAGAGGCTATAGAAGAATTAGGACTTGATGCTACAGTAGAAAAAGTAGAAGATATGAAAGGAATTATGTCCTATGGAGTAATGAGAACTCCTGCACTTGTAGTGGATGAGAAAGTAAAAGTGATGGGTAGAGTTCCAAAGGTTGAAGAAATAAAAGAAATATTGAAAGGCTAAAGTTATTTTTAAAGTAGGAAGGAAACTTCCTACTTTAAAAATAAAAACAACATACCTAACTAGGGTAAGGTATAAATGGAGGGGTAATATGGACTATAAAAAATTAAATAAAATGGTATTTATTTTAGGTATTATGGCTTTTTTTGCTAATGGAGATAATTATGCGGTATCACCACTTCTTATAGATATTTCTAGAGACTTAAATATAAGTATCGGTAATGCAGCACTTTCCGTAACAGCATATATGTTAACATTCGGTCTATTTACTATAGTATTTGGACCTCTTGGAGATAGATATGGAAAAACCAAAATTATAAATATAACAGCTTTTGGAACAGCAATATTTAGTATGTTAGGAGCTTTTGCATATAATTTACCTTATCTTATGGCAGTAAGGGCACTAAATGGAGCCTTTGGGGCAGGAATATTTCCAGTTACTATGGCATTAATCGGAGAGAGTTTTCAGCCTGAAAAACGCCAAGGTGCCATTGGTAAGGTTATGGGAATGATGTTTTTAGGAGGTGCTTCAGCTACTGCAGTAGGAGGAGCTATAGCATATTTTGGATCTTGGAGATGGGTTTATTTTATATATGGATTTGCTGAATTTATTATAGCTTTATTCATGGTAAAATATCTTGAAAAGACTCCAGGAGTTATTGATAAATTAAATTTTGGAAGGGTTTATGGAGAAGCTTTATCTAACACAAAGTTGATTTCTATAGTAGGCACAATCTTTTTAGTTGGGTTTAGTGTATTTGGAAGTTTTACTTATTCAGGAAAATTTGTTCAAGATAGAACAGGATACAATATACTTATAGTAGGCCTTATATTAACAATCTATGGTATAGCCACAGTAATTGGAGGAAGAAAGGCACCAAAACTTAGGATTAAGATGCAAAACAAATTTCTTGTGTTTGCAGGAGTTTTAGGAGGAGTATCATTATTGCTATTCTCTATATCAAGTTTAATAATAGCTATAGGAGTTACACTGTTTGGATTTGGACTTTCATTTGTATTCCTTCAGTCTACTCTAGTAAGTACAGCACAAGAAACTATGCCAAAACTCAGAGGAACGGCAATGTCTCTAGCTTCATTTAATATGTTTGTAGGGGGAGCTATTGGAACTACAGTAAATAGGCAAATCTTAAATAATTATAAGATAAGCGATATTTATCTAATTGCAGGGGTTATTTTAATTATTGTTGGTTTCTTAGGTAGATTTGTAGTAATAAAAGCAAGTAAGTAAATTTATACAAGTTATATTTTATGATATTGAAATATTCAGGTGGTATTGAGGATTAAGCTATCCATATAAAATATAGTGCTAGGATAATCATTATAATACCACCTATTTTTTCAATAGTGTGCTGATACTTTGATAACCAGTTTATATGTGTTAGCACTCCTGTAAAGGTTCCAGCTACTAGCAAAGGAAGGCTTCTTCCTATAGCAAAAGTAAACATCAAGATCATACCATAAAGAGGGCTACCCTTTATGGCAGAATAGGCTAGAGCTGATGCTGCTATTGGCATAGTACAAGGAGATGCAAATATTCCAAAGGGTATTCCAAGGAGAAAGGAACCTAAAAGACCACTTCCATTTTTGAGACTATGTTTAAAGTCAACTCCATTTCCTGAAAAATTAAACACATCTAATAACCAAAATCCCATTAGGATTAAAACGAAAGCAATAATGTAATTTAATAAGTCAGTTTTTAGTAGTACATTTCCCAGTAAACCTGCAAAAGCACCAAGAATAGAAAGCATTAAGGCAATTCCTAATATAAAGAATAGAGATAGAATAAAGCCTCTTTTTTTAGAGTAATTTGTATTACCGCTAACATATGCAATAATAAAGGCTACTGTTAGAAATGTGCAAGGACTGAGTCCACCTATAAATCCCGTAGAAAAAACTATAAGTAAAACAGATATTAAGCTAGAATCTATATTTAAGTTCATTATTAAATAATGAAATGAATTTTCCTTCATAATTTTTCATGAGCTTTCTTGCCATACTATTATAGTCATTAAAAAACTTTTTAGTGTTTTCACAGCAATCAGCGTCAAATGAAAATATAATTATTGAAGGTTTAGAAGAAGTTTTTATGTAATTATACTGAGTTTTTAAATCCGTAAAACTTATAGGCTTGTTCTCATTTTGTATAAAAGTTTTAACTATAAAGAGAGTAATGAGTGATATAAAAACAATAGAAATTATAATAATGTTCCTTTTATTCATGTCTATATTCCTCGGAAGTAAAAGAAATCTTAAATGCAATACCGTAGCATATTATTAAGAAAAATAAGCTTTAAAAAATTTTGTTATGAATATAGAATTAAAATGACTTGAACTAAAAATGTTCAGGTCATTTATTTGGGTTGTTAAACTTTAAAAGTCTAGAGGAACACATATAAAAAACGTGCATACAATGTTGGCATATAGAAGATAATATATATAAGCGTTAAACTTGTGTAAACTTAACTGCGTATATTGTGGTTGTATAGATAATTATCTATACTATATATAGAAGATTATCTATATAGAGGTGAATTAATGATTAAAAATTATGAAATTAACGCTAAGATATTTAAGGCTTTATCAGATGCAAGTAGATTAAAAATTATTGATATTCTTTCTTGTGGGGAAAAATGTGCATGTGATATACTAGAGAACTTTGAGTTTACCCAACCAACTTTATCACATCATATGAAGGTTCTTATGGAATGTGGTCTTGTTAAAGCTAGAAAAGAAGGACTATGGAATTATTATTCATTAGATATTACAAATTCAAATAAGCTAGCTTTATTTTTAATGAGCCTTATAACAGATACAGAAGATAATTGTGTATGCAAAAGTAATTATAAAAACAAAACTTGTTGCAAATAAATTTATATATTAAGGAGATGTAGATTATGAAAAAAATGATTATTTTTGATCCTGCAATGTGTTGTTCAACAGGAGTATGTGGACCATCAGTAGATCCAGAATTATTAAGAATGTCTACAGTTTTAAATAGTTTAAGTAAAAAAGGTATTACAGTTGAAAGACATAACTTAGCAAGTAATCCACAAGCCTTTGTAGACAATAAGACTATAAATGGACTATTGAACAATGAAGGTGTAGATATATTACCAGTAACAATGGTTGATGGAGAGGTTGTTAAAACTAAAACTTATCCTACAAATAAAGAACTTTGTGAAATGTTAGAAGTTCCAGAGGACTACCTTAAAGCTACACTAAAGATTAAATCCAAAGGTTGTGGTTGTAGTGATGGATGTTGCTAATTTAGAAAAGAGGTGCACTAATGTTCAAAAATTTTAGTCCCAATGAAATAAATTTTACTAAGTATTTATTTTTTACAGGTAAAGGCGGGGTTGGGAAAACTTCTACTGCCTGTGCTACTGCTATAACTTTAGCAGACCAAGGAAAGAGAATAATGCTTATAAGTACAGATCCAGCCTCAAATTTACAGGATGTATTTAATGCAGATTTAAATAATAAAGGAGTTCAAATAGAAGAAGTACCAAATCTAGTAGTAGCTAACTTTGATCCTGAAGAAGCTGCAAGAGAATATAAAGAAAGCGTTGTTGCTCCTTACCGTGGGAAGCTACCTGATGTAGTAATAAAGAATATGGAAGAGCAGCTTTCAGGTTCATGTACAGTTGAAATAGCAGCTTTTAATGAATTTTCAAATGTTATAACAGATCGAAGGATTCAAGAAGACTTCGATTACATAATATTTGATACAGCACCAACTGGTCATACTCTGAGAATGTTACAACTTCCATCAGCTTGGAGTAATTTTATTAGTGAAAGTACTCATGGAGCATCCTGTCTTGGTCAATTATCAGGACTTGAAGACAAAAAGAAGGTTTACAAAAACGCAGTTAAAACATTAGCTGATAAAGCTATGACAACACTTGTACTTGTATCACGTCCTGAAATATCTGCTCTGAAGGAAGGGGAAAGAGCAGCTAAAGAGCTTCAAGAGATAGGAGTAAATAATCAAATACTTATTATAAATGGTATTCTCAAAGATACTAATGATACTTTATCAACTAGTATATTCAATAAACAGCAAAATGCACTTAAAGGTATGCCAGAACTCTTAAAAGGCTTAGAAACTTTTGAGATTCCATTAAGACCATACAATGTTACAGGACTTGAAAATGTAAGAGCATTTTTAAAAGAGGATAATCTAAAATATAGTAACGAAAAGCTAAATGTAGATAAAATTCAAAAAGTAAAAGATATTGTAGAGGATCTTTATAAATCAGATAAAAAAGTTATTTTCACCATGGGTAAAGGTGGTGTAGGTAAAACTACTATAGCAGCTATGATTGCACTAGGACTTACTAAAAAAGGTAAAAGGGTTCATCTTACAACTACGGACCCTGCAGCACATCTGAAGTTTGTTTTAGATGAAAGTTATGGTATTACTTTAAGTAGTATTGATGAGAAAAAGGAACTTGATAAGTATAGAGAAGAAGTTTTAAGTAAAGCAAGAGAAACTATGAGTAATGAAGATATAGAATATATAGAAGAAGATTTAAAATCTCCATGCACTCAAGAAATTGCTGTGTTTAGAGCTTTTGCGCAGATAGTTGAAAAATCGGAAAATCAGGTAGTTGTTATTGATACAGCTCCTACAGGGCATACATTACTACTTTTAGATTCAACAGAAAGCTATAATAAGGAAATACAACGTTCTCAGGGAGATACACCAGAATCAGTGAAAAAACTTTTACCAAGACTAAGAAATGCTAATGATACTGAAGTTATAATAGTAACTTTAGCTGAAGCTACGCCGGTATATGAGGCAATCAGGTTAGAAGAAGATTTAAAACGAGCAGGTATTAACAGTAAATGGTGGGTTATTAATTCAAGTCTTTATGCAACGGATACAGCAAATCAGATTCTTAAAGCTAAAGCAAGTAATGAGATAGAGTGGATTAATAAAGTCAATAAAATTTCAAAAGGAAACTTTGCTGTAATAGAGTGGAAAGAGGAAGAAGTTAAGGGAGAGACACTTTTAGAACTGCTAAAATAATGGGATAAGGTGTGATTTATTGTGGATGTTTGTATAAAGTGTATTTGGGAAGAATTCAAAATTCCACTCAAAAAGTATATTAAGAAACGAGTATCGAATGAACAAGACGTTGAAGATATTTTGCAGGCGATTCTTCAGACGGAATTTCAAAACATGACACAGAAAGAGTTGAGTGATAAATTAGGGATTTCTATTTCAGGAACAAAATCAAGGGTACAACGTGCAAGGAAAATGTTGAAAGAAATGCTATTAGGCTGCTGTGAGCTAGAAATGGACAGAAGAGGCAATATCATCGGCTATAAGCATAAAAGTAGTCAATGTAAATATTGTTAAAAAGTCGAGAGTAAAGATGCGTCCTTTTTTATTTTCATACGTCTTTACAGATGAAAACATATTTTATATGGAGGTTATATATGATAAGTAATAAAGAAGAAATTAGGGATTTTATTCGAAAAAACTATTCAGAAGTGGCACAGAAAGGCTCTGAAGGAGGGTGTTGTGGTGGAGGATGCAGTTGTAGTGGTACTCTGTTGGATATTTCCGAAGCATCTATCAAGATTGGTTATAGCCTAGGTGACCTTTCTAATGTGCCACCTGAATCCAATATGGGATTAGGATGCGGAAATCCTATCGTAATTGCAGCTCTCAAAGATGGTGAAGTAGTTCTTGACCTTGGAAGCGGGGGTGGATTTGATTGTTTCCTTGCCAGAAGGCAGGTAGGTGAAACTGGGTATGTTATAGGGGTCGATATGACACCTGATATGATTAAGTTGGCTAGGAAGAATGTAGAAAATAGTGGGTATACCAATGTGGAATTCAGATTAGGAGAAATTGAACATTTACCGGTTGCAGATAGCACAGTGGATGTTATCATATCTAATTGTGTAATTAATCTGTCTCTTGATAAAGAACAGGTGTTTAAAGAAGCTTTCAGGGTTCTTAAACCTGGTGGAAGGTTATCAACATCTGATGTTGTTGCTACAGCACAATTACCTGAAAATATTAAGAAGGACCTAGCATTGATTGCAAGTTGTATTGGAGGGGCTGAATATGTTGAAGATATAAAAACGATGTTACAGAATGCTGGCTTTAGCAATATCCGAATGACACCGAAAGATAACAGTAGAGAAATTATAAATTCATGGGCACCTGGTAAGAATATTGAAGATTTTGTTGCTTCTTATATAATTGAGGCAACAAAAGAAGAGGCTAAGATAAAAATCAGTAAAACATGTTGTACTCATTCAACATCAAATGGTAAGTGCTGCTAAAAAATAATGCTTATGAGAAGCCTATATAAGGGCTTCTTTTTGTTATATTAATTAGATACTAGCAAATAAGAAAAAATTTATTTGCAAAAATATTAATATGATATTACAGTAAAATTATAAAAATTTATAATGATGTAGAGATTTTATATGAAAATGAATAAATATTAACAAGCTACAAGCGTGTTTTGTAAATTGCACAGCGTACCAAATATAGCACACATTTAAAAAAAGGTTAATATTATTGAAAAAAACTCAAAGAATTAAATGTAGGTTAGCTTTTTAAAAATATTAAAGAAAAAAGCTACCGTTTCATTAATGGAACGGTAGCTTTTATTATTAGTATTTTTATTAACAAAGAAAATAAGTGAAAATATTATTTAGTTTGTATAAGGTCTTGTAAGTTCAACATCTACAGCTGTGAATTAATTAAATAGTAAGAACTAATGCAGCTTTGGCATGTAAAATGCTATTAATATTCATATCCGTTGTTATTGAATAAGTATTTAGAATTAAAGGGGGATGAAACTATGAAGAATAAGACTGTTTTAACACCAAAAGAAGCAGCAGAACTAGTCAAAGACGGACAATGTGTAGTGACTGGCGGATTTGTCAGCAGTGGTTGCCCAGAGGCTTTAACATCAGCTTTAGAAGAGAGATTTCTTAACACTGGCAATCCTAAGAACTTAACATTAATTTATGCAGCAGGACAAGGAAGAAGAAATGGTAAAGGAAGTGACCATTTTGCTCATGAGGGAATGGTTAAAAGGGTTATTGGTGGACACTGGAACCAGGCACCTAAGATGGGTGATTTAGCTAATTCTAATAAAATAGAAGCTTATAATCTTCCACAGGGTACAATAGCACACCTATTCAGAGATATTGCTGCAAATAAAATTGGAACAATAACTCATGTAGGCTTGAATACTTTTGTTGATCCAAGAAATGGTGGAGGAAAGCTTAATTCAAAGACACAGGAAAATCTAGTTGAACTAGTGGAAATTCTTGGACAGGAAAAACTGTTATACAAGGCATTTCCAATTGATATTTGTTTATTAAGAGGTACATATGCAGATGAAGCGGGAAATGTTACTTTAGAAAAAGAAATTGCACCTTTAGATGCAACAGCAATGGCTCAAGCCTGTAAAAATAGCGGAGGCAAAGTAATTGTTCAGGTAGAGAGAATTGTTCAGAATGGTTCTTTGGATCCTAAACTAGTAAAGATTCCAAGAATTTATGTTGATGCTATTATTGTAGGTGATGCTGAAAGTAATCAGCAAAGTTTAGGATTTGATTATAATCCTGCTTTAACTGGAGATATACGCGTTCCTGTAAGTGGAATGGATATTCCTCCTTTAAGTGTTAAAAAGGTTATTGGACGTAGAGCTGCTATGGAACTTACAGAAGATGCAGTTGTAAATCTTGGTATAGGCGTTCCTGAATATGTTGCAAGTGTGGCAGCTGAAGAGGGAATAGGAGATTATATGACACTTACAGTTGAGGCCGGTCCAGTTGGAGGAGTACCTAGCGGTGGTGCACAGTTTGGAGCTTCTACAAATCCAGAATGTATTCTTGAACAAAATGTTCAATTTGATTTTTACGACGGAGGAGGAATTGATTTAGCATTTTTAGGACTAGCTCAGGCAGATGCAGTTGGAAATATTAACGTTAGCAAGTTTGGAACAAGAATCGCTGGCTGCGGTGGATTTATTAATATTACACAAAACTGTAAACGGGTATTTTTCTGCGGTACATTCACAACAGGTGGTTTAAAAACAGAAATAAAAGATGGCAAGCTAATTATTATTCAAGAAGGTTCAGAGAAGAAATTTATTAATGCTGTTGAACAAATCACATTCAGCGGAGAATATGCAAATAAAATAGGTCAGCCAGTTATGTATATAACAGAAAGAGCTGTATTTGAACTTAGAAAAGATGGAATGTATTTGACAGAAGTTGCACCTGGTATTGATATAAAGACTCAAATTCTTAATCAAATGAACTTCGTTCCTAAAATGGATGGTGAACCTAAACTAATGGATAGCCGAATTTTTAGAGATGGGATTATGGGATTATCAAAATAAATTATAGAAAATTTTACATAAAATAAAAGAAGATAAAATTAGTATTGGTGTAGGACGGTACTATTTTGAATTATGAAAACGATTAACTTATTAGGGAGGGTAAATTTATGTTAGGTGTTTTTGGAATTATCTTATCACTTGGTTTGCTTATGTATCTTGCTTATAAAGGCCATTCAGTTATTTTATTAGCTCCATTACTTGCAACACTTGCGGCTTTAATCAATGGTGGTGTACCACTTTTAGCTACATATACAGAAGTATATATGGCTCAGTTCGCTACATTTGCGAAAAATAACTTTCCTCTATTTTTGACAGGTGCGGTATTTGGACAACTTGTTGACCAAAGTGGATCAGCTAAGTCAATTGCTAACTTTATAGGTAAAAAGCTTGGTTCTGATAAGGCATTGCTAGCTGTTGTATTATCTACAGCAGTATTAGTTTACGGAGGAGTTTCGCTATTTGTTGTAGCATTTACTATTTATCCAATAGGAGTTGCACTTTTCAGAGCAGCGGATATTCCAAAACGTTTTATACCTGGATGTATAGCTTTTGGAGCCTTTACATTTGCTACATACTGCATACCTGGTTCACCACAAATACAAAATGCAATTCCAATGGCTTACTATGGAACAACTTTATATGCTGCACCTGTGTTAGGTTTAGTAGCTGCTGCAATAGAACTTACTCTTGGTATGTCTTGGCTTAACTTAAGATTAAGAAAAGCTCGTGTTGCTGGAGAAGGATATGGTGATCATATTGACAATATAACAGAAGTTGATGAATCCAACTTACCGGGCTTTGTTACTGCAATTACTCCTTTACTAGTGTTCTTCATATGTAATCTAGCATTCACTTATTGGATTATTCCTCAAATGGATACAGGCTATCTTGCTTCAGCTCCATTTAATACAAAACTAAGCAGTGTTCTTGGGAAATGGGCGCTAATTCTTTCATTAATTATAGGATCTTTATTAACAATAATTCTTCATTTTAATAAATTAAAGGATAGTATGGCATCAAAACTTAGTAAGGGAGCTATGAATGCTCTTCTTCCAGTAGTAAATACTGCATCTGAAGTTGGTTATGGTAATATAATTGCAACACTAGCTGGTTTCGAAATCTTTAAGCAATTCTTCTTTGGTGTTTCAAATAATCCATTGGTTACTGAAGCTATTGCATCATCAGCTATTGCTGGTATCACTGGTTCAGCATCAGGGGGTATTTCCATTGCCCTTGGAGCTTTATCAGGTGATTTCATGAAATTAGCTGATGCAAGCGGTATTAGTTATGATGTTCTTCATAGAATTGCTGTTATCGCCTGCGGAGGTTTCGATTCTCTTCCACATAATGGTGCTGTAATTACAATATTAACTATATGCGGACTTACTCACAAGGAATCATATAAGGATATAGGTGTATGTACCGTTGTGATACCAACAATTACTGTTATCATAGCAATCATTTTAGCAACATTAGGCTTAGGATTCTAATAATTATAAAAAATTAAATTTAAAAATGTCCTGTAAAATTAAGTGTTTTATAGGGCATTTTTGTGCTAGATATTGTTCGTCGTAGAAGCATTTAGCAATAAAATGATTCTTGTATAAATTAATTTAAGAACTTATAATAAAGCTTAATAATGAATATTTATAGAAAATGCTCAACGTAGTGTGATTGGAGGAATAATATGAGCAAAATAAGTTCATATGATATAACTGGGTTAATGAGTGAAGATGAAATTTTAGCTAGTGATTATTGCACTATTCTACAGGAGCTAAAAAAAACTAGAAAGCTTTGTGCTGCATTAGATGCAGTAATTGAAAATTCTGCAGACACTATATTTATTGCAGATGGAGAAGCTAATACTGTTAGAGTTAATAAAGCCTATGAGGAATTATCAGGCTTAAATAGAGAAGAATTAATAGGTCTTAATCTTAAAGAAATGGAAGGAAATTATATTTCTAAATCAGGATCATTACTTGTTCTGCAAAAGAGAGAAGCCGTAGAATTAGAACTACATTTTTATAAAACAAATAGAAAAGCTTTTATACGGAGTATACCTATTTTTGATGACAATGGAAACATCTCCATGATAATTAGCAATAGCAGAAATTTTGAGGAAATAGAAAAATTAAAAGATAAATTAATTGAAGCTGAAAAACTTGCAAGTAAGTATCATAGTCAGATAGAAGCTATAAGGGAGCATCTATGGAAAAAACGTGATATTATTGCAGAAGATAAGAAAATGATTGATCTTTTGAATAAAGCATATAAAGTTGCGAGAGTTGATTCTTCTGTGTTGATTTTGGGAGAAACTGGTGTAGGCAAGGGTGAGATGGCTAAATATATACATGAGAATAGCCCAAGGGCAAAAGAAAAATTTATAAGTATAAACTGTGGTGCAATTTCTGAAAAATTAATTGAAAGTGAATTTTTCGGATATGAAAAAGGAGCATTTACCGGTGCAAATAAAGAGGGGAAAATGGGTCTTTTTGAAGTAGCAGATAAAGGTACAGTTTTTCTTGACGAAATTGGAGAACTCTCTCTTGATATGCAAGTTAAGCTTTTAAGGGTTTTGCAGGAACATGAATTTGAAAAAATAGGTGGAACGGAACCTATAAAAGTTGATATAAGGGTAATAGCAGCTACTAATAGAGATTTGAAGGAAATGATAAAACAAAAGTTATTTAGAGAGGATCTATTTTATAGATTAAATGTTGTACCTCTAGTAGTCCCCCCTTTAAGAGAAAGAGTAAACGATATAGTACCACTGGCATTAAAGTTCCTTAACCTGCTTAATGAGAAGTATGGATTAAAGAAAACTTTATCCAGTAGCGTTTACCAAGCACTTATTAAGTATGAGTGGCCTGGCAATGTAAGAGAACTAAAGAATGTGATAGAGCAGGCTGTAATCATGAGCGAGGATGAAAGAATTACTCTTGATAACTTACCTATTGCGGGATTAAGTAAACTTGAAGTAATCGATGTAGATAAAAATGTTGATTTAAATGAAATTGTGGAAAAGATTGAATTTGAATATATTACTAAGGCTTATGAAAAATATAACAGCGTAAGAGTTGCAGCAAAGGCATTGAATATGAGTCCTTCGACTTTTGAGAGAAAAAGAAAAATATATGCTAACAAATATTCCAGCATTGTAAAATAATTATTATATAGATGTGCCATTAATTGTACGCAGTACCATTTGTGGCACAATGATAAAACCTATCGATAAAACTTGAAAAGATAATAAATTTCACTAATAAATACATAAATAAAGAGAGCAACCGTGCCATATATGGTACGGTTGCTCTCTTTATTTAAGCTTGTTAACTAAATTAAACTATTAAATATAAGAATATTAAATTTATATACATTGATTGAACTCTTTTAATGAAGCCATTTGTGGATAACAAACTTATCACAATCTGATTATTTGGCATATAAAATGCTATTAATTTATGGCATAAAAAGCTTACAAGGAGGAATAGTAATGGATTTCAATTTAAAAAAAGAACATTTATTAGCTCAAGAAATGTTTAGGAAATTCGCAGAAAATGAGGTGAAACCACTAGCAGCGGAATTAGATGAAGAAGAAAGATTTCCTGTTGAAACTATAGAAAAGCTTTCAAAATACGGTTTCATGGGAATACCAATACCTAAACAATACGGCGGTACAGGAGCAGATACTATCACATATGTACTGTCAGTTGAAGAAATTGCAAAGGTATGTCTAACAACAACAACTATTTACACAGCACATACTTCCCTTTGCGCTCATCCGATTTATCAATTTGGAACAGAAGAGCAAAAACAAAAATATGTAGTTCCACTTTGCAAAGGAGAAAGACTTGGTGCTTTTGGACTTACAGAGCCAGGTGCAGGTACTGATGCTGCTATGCAACAAACTAAAGCAGTATTAGAAGGAGACCACTATGTATTAAATGGATCAAAGATATTTATAACAAATTCAGGCTATGCTGATACTTACATCATAATAGCAATGACAGATAAATCTAAAGGTACAAAAGGATGCTCAGCTTTCATAGTTGAGAGTAGCTTCCCAGGATTCTCTGTTGGTAAAAAAGAAAAGAAAATGGGTATCAGAGGTTCAACAGCTTGTGAACTTATATTTGAAAATTGTATCGTGCCTAAAGAAAATCTTCTTGGTAAAGAGGGAGATGGATTCAAAATTGCTATGCAGACTCTTGATGTAGGACGTATCGGAATAGCAGCGCAAGCATTAGGACTTGCCGAAGGTGCATTAAACGAATGTATTAAATATGTTAAAGAAAGAAAACAATTTGGAAAAAGAATTTCTCAGTTCCAAAATACTCAGTTTGAAATAGCAGATATGAGAACAAAAATTGAAGCAGCACAATTATTGGTTTACAAAGTAGCATCTCTTAAGGATGAAAAGAAGCCATTTTCACCTAATGCAGCTATGGCAAAGCTTTACTGTTCACAATTAGCAAGTGAAGTAACAACAAGATGCTTACAATTATTTGGCGGATATGGATTCACTAGAGAATATCCAATAGAAAGAATGATGCGTGATGCTAGAATTACTGAAATATACGAAGGAACTTCTGAAGTTCAAAAAATGGTTATTTCAGGTTGGTTAAAAATTAACTAAATTTCGAGGGGAGAAGAATAAAGATGAAGATAGTTGTTTGTGTTAAACAAGTACCTGATACAACAGAAGTAAAATTAGATCCAAAAACCAATACGCTTATTAGAGAAGGCGTTCCAAGTATAATAAATCCTGATGATAAAGCAGGTATTGAAGCTGCACTTAAGCTAAAAGAAAAAGTAGGAGGAACAGTTACTGTAGTAACTATGGGACCTCCACAAGCAGATGTAGCCTTAAGAGAAGCTTTAGCTATGGGCTGTGATGATGCTATCCTTGTAACAGATAGAGCCTTTGGTGGATCTGACACATGGGCAACCTCATCAACACTTGCTGCTGCTTTAAAGAAACTTGATTTTGATCTAATAATTACAGGTCGTCAAGCAATAGATGGAGATACTGCTCAAGTTGGGCCGCAAATAGCAGAGCATCTTGGAATTCCACAAGTAAGCTATGCTGAAGGTCTTGATGTAGAAGGAAATAATATAATTGTAAAGAGACAATTTGAGGACAGATATCATGTAATTGAGGTAGCTACTCCTTGCCTTATAACAGCTTTGACTGAACTTGGAGAACCAAGATACATGTCTATAGGCGGAATATTCGATGCATATAGAGAAAAAGAAGTTAAGATCTGGACTTTAGAAGAATTAAAGGATACAGTTGACGAGGCAAACTTAGGACTTAAAGGTTCTCCTACAAAGGTTAAGCAATCATTTACAAAACAAGCTAAAGGTAAGGGAACATTGCTTCAAGATGTAAGTGCTGACGAAGCAGTAGATGCTATAGTAGCAAAATTACAAGAAAAATACATCATATAATTGATGATAAGAAAATGAGATAAAAAATATGATTAAGAAAGGAATGTCAAGCTAATGAGCAAAGATGTTTATGTATTTGTAGAGCAGAGAGATGGAGAAATTCAAAAAGTTGGCATGGAACTTATAGGCAAAGCTAATGAGCTTGCTAAGGATTTAAATCAAAAGGTTGTAGCAGTTCTTTTAGGTTCAAATATTAAAGATAAAGGACAAAGTTTAATACAGCATGGAGCAGATGAGGTAATTATTGTTGATAACTCAATGCTAGCTGAATATGCTACAGAACCATATACAAAAGCTTTATATGAAATAATTAAAGGATTTGAACCTGAAATTGTACTTTTCGGTGCAACTTCCATAGGACGTGATCTTGCTCCAAGAGTATCAGCAAGAATTCATACAGGATTAACAGCAGATTGTACAAGCTTATCAATTGATTCTGAAACTAAGTTACTAATGATGACAAGACCTGCTTTTGGTGGAAACATAATGGCTACAATAGTATGTGAAAATCATAGACCACAAATGGCTACAGTAAGACCTGGAGTTATGAAGGCATTGCCAAAAGATGAAACAAAGGTTGGAAACATGAAGGTTTTGGACATTAAATTTGAAAGCGCTGATATGAATGTAAAAATAAGAGAAGTTATAAAGGAAAATAAACATACAACAGATATTACAGAAGCAAAAATACTTGTTTCTGGAGGACGTGGAATTGGAAGTGCAGCAGGCTTTGACATGTTAAGAGATTTAGCTGATGTTCTAGGTGGGGAAATATCATCTTCAAGAGCAAACGTTGATGCAGGCTGGATTGCAAAAGATCGTCAAGTTGGACAAACAGGTAAAACTGTTAGACCGGATTTATATTTAGCTGCAGGTATATCAGGTGCTATTCAACACGTTGCTGGTATGGAAGGTTCAGATTTGATTATAGCAATAAATAAAAATAACACAGCTCCTATATTTGATGTAGCTGACTTAGGTATAGTTGGTGACCTTAATGTGATTATACCTAAGTTAACAGAGAAAATCAAAAAAATAAAAGCTAGTAAATAAGCAGAATCATTATTAAAACTAATATTAAAATAGAAAGAGGAATATAAATGGCAAATATAATAAAGGCTCCCAGTAAATACATTCAGGGTAAAGGTGAAATAAAGAATATAGGAAAACATTTAAGTAAATTAGGCCGAAAATTTCTAATAATTTGCAGCGAAGGAACCTTTAAGAGAATCGGACAAGACATTAAATTAAGTTTTGATGAAAATATGTGTCAGTATATATTTAATTATTTTAATGGAGAATGCTCTTTAGAAGAAATTGACCGTATTGTAGAAGTTGCTAAAAATAATAGCTGTGATGTTGTGGTTGCAATAGGTGGTGGAAAAGCTATTGATACAGGAAAGGCTGTTTCACAGAAATCAGATTGTCCAGTTGCTGTAGTACCTACTATTGCATCTAATGATGCGCCATGCAGCGGGTTAAGTGTTGTTTATAATAATGAAGGTGTTGTCGTAAAGGTTATTTTTTCTAAAAGAAATCCAGATGTAGTATTAGTTGACTCAGAGATAATTGCAAAAGCACCTGTAAGAATGCTTGTAGCGGGAATGGGGGATGCTTTAGCAACATATTTCGAGGCTAGAGCTTCTAGGAATTCAAATTCTAAAACAATGGCTAAAGGAAATGCAACTAACACAGCCATAATGATGGGCAAACTTTGCTTTGATTTATTAATGGAAAATGGTATTGAAGCAAAAAAATCCGTTGAGAAAAATGAAGTTTCAGACGCTCTTGAAAATGTGCTGGAAGCTAACATCCTCTTAAGTGGTATTGGTTTTGAAAGTGGAGGACTTGCCGCTGCTCATGCTATAAATGATGGCTTTGCATATATTGAACAAAGTCATGGAGCATTACATGGTGAAAAAGTTGCCTTTGGAACAATAGTTCAGCTTATTTTAGAAAAGGTTTCGGATGAAGAATTATATAAAGTTATTGATTTTTGTATTCAAGTAGGATTGCCTGTAACTTTAGCTGACATGGGAATAACAAATGTAGTAGATGAAGAAATTAAAAAGGTTGCAGAGGCAGCTTGTGTAAAGACTCAGTCTACAAAAAATATGCCTTTCCCTGTAA
Source organism: Clostridium homopropionicum DSM 5847 (assembly GCF_001263795.1). Lineage (GTDB taxonomy): Bacteria > Bacillota > Clostridia > Clostridiales > Clostridiaceae > Clostridium_H > Clostridium_H homopropionicum. Next base: position 244,929 of record NZ_LHUR01000022.1, on the reverse strand, counting down.
GCGAAATGGACGTGTATAATGCAATATTTAAGGCAGATGAAATCGGTAAATCTAGAAAGCAATAACTTAAAAATAAATAAATTTTAAAGCTTTACAGTTAAAGTAAAAATAGGGGGGATTGAGTTATGAGTAAAGTTTTATTAGAAAAACAAGGACATATTGCAATTTTAACTTTAAACAATCCTAGCATATTAAATGCACTTAATGAAGAATTTATGGCTGATATTGATAATGCTATTTCTGAAGTAGACAAAGATAAGGATATTTATGTACTTATTATTACAGGAGTAGGGAAAGCATTTATAGCTGGAGCAGATATATCTGAAATGCTTCCACTTACAGCACCAGAAACTCTACAATGGGGTAAGGTTGGAAGTGACTTAAATGTAAAAATTGAAAGTTTAAGAATACCAGTTATAGCAGCACTTAATGGATTCACTTTAGGTGGTGGATGTGAGCTAGCAATGTCCTGTGACATTAGAATTGCATCAGAAAATGCAAAATTTGGTCAGCCAGAAGTTGGATTAGGTATTACTCCAGGAGCTGGTGGAACACAAAGACTACCTAGAATAGTTGGTGCCGCTAAGGCTAAGGAACTTCTTTTTACAGGGAAAATCATAGATGCACAAGAGGCATTCTCAATTGGTCTTGTAAATAAAGTGGTTGCTCATGAAGAGTTAATGTCTGAAGCTCTAACAATGGCAAATCAAATAGTAGTAAATGCTCAAATTGCTGTACAGCAAACTAAGAGAGCTGTGAATAAAGGCTTAGAAACTGACTTAGAAACAGGTTTAGCATATGAATTGCAAGCATTTAGCCTTTGCAATGCAACTGAAGATAAGAAAATTGGTATGGGTGCATTTGTTAACAAACAAAAAGAAAAACATTTTGTTTATAAATAGCTAAGTTTTAAGGGTTTTATAGGGTTTATTTTCTAATTTATTATATTTTGTCTATAATAGTAAGTATCTAAAGATAACTTATTATTATAGACAATTTTTTAGTCTCTATTTAAAATATCTTTCAATGTAATTTTTGGATGGGTATAGTGAGTCTTGTGATTTGGTGCAAATTTCCCTATAGATATTGCCCTTTGAGGACACCAGTGAGCACAAGCAAAACAATTTTCACAATCCTTACCTATAATATATTGACCATTAGTTTTGTTAATATTTGAAACAGGACAAAGTTTTTCACATGTGCCGCAGTTTATGCATTTTTCTTTATTTATGTTTTTATTTTGGATTTTATAGATTTTGTTTAATCCTAGTTTTAAGCCCTTACTTAGTATCTGATTTCTTATAGATTTTTTGAACTCATAACTATTAGTTTTTCTATCACTTATGTCAGTAAATATTTTATTTACTACCTTTTGTTGATTATTAAGTAGTTCCATTTTTTTATCATTAGAAGTTGGGAAAATTATGCTGTTATCAGGAAGTATAACTTTATTCCCATAGGATAGCTTGAAACCTCTTTTATCTAATATGGTTTTCATTTTATTTAAGGCTAATCCATCAGCACCCGCACAAGTTACAATTCCGAAAATATAACTTTGCTTTTTAAATTTATAGTTTTGTAAAAAATCTTCTACTATCTTTGGAAGATCCATACAGTATACGGGAGATACTATTCCAATAATATCTTCAAAATGGTTATTCTCCATGCTTAAGGCTTGAATAATTGGTATTAGCTTTCCCTGAAGCTTATCACTAATTTCTTTTGCAGTAGTTAATGAATTTCCTGTACCTGAAAAATAAAAAATTGTTGACATAAAATTCTCCTCTCGATTGCTTTAGTGCACACATATGCACATATTAGATAAAAAATATACTATCCACTTACGAATCACAATCATTGATTAACAATCGTATCTTATCAACTACAAATTCAAATTTAGCTAAGAAATCTTTGGCATTTAAATCATAAATAATTCTGCGAGCTTCTTTCTTTTTATTTAATATGTTTAGTCTATGCATCTGGCTTAGATGTCTGGATATTACAGAACGATCCTGAGTAAAATTTTCTGATATGGTACTAATGTCACTAGGACCATTTATAGCCAGATATTTAATTAATTCGCATCTAATAGGCTCTGCCAGCACCTTAAAGAGCTCACTATCAAAGATTTCATCAATATTCTTTTTACATTCTGTATTTTCATGGATATTATTATTTTTCATCATGATTATATTATATGTGCATATAAACACACGTGTCAATAAATTTTTATTGACATATAGTTGGCATATGCTATAATATATACCCATATAGGGTATTTTGAATATAAGAAAGGGGGAATAACATGTTTACAAAAATATTATATATTTTAGCAATTTCCTTATTGATAATTTCTTTTTATAAAGATAAGAAAAAAACAAAAATGGCATTAAAAAAATCATGGAAGTCTTTTGAAAACATATTGCCGCAGTTTATGGCAATATTAATTATTATAGGTATAATGCTTTCTATATTAAGTCCTGAGGTTATATCAAAAATGATTGGTAAAGAATCAGGAATGATAGGAATGATAATAGCCGGTTCTATTGGAGCCATAACATTAATACCTGCATTTGTTGCCTTTCCTTTGGCGGCAGCATTATTTAAAAGCGGTGCTGGTATACCTCAAATAGCTGTGTTTGTTTCTACTCTTATGATGGTAGGAGTAGCAACTATACCAGTGGAAATTAAATACTTCGGAAAAAGGGCCACTATTTTAAGAAATGCATTTGCATTTATACTATCCTTTATTGTGGCTATTATAATGGGGGTGATGTTAACATGATGAAGATAATAAAGAGATATAGAATGTTTTTAATTCTTCTACTGATAAACTTAATTATGTTATTTATGTATCCAGACATTGGTAAAAAGTCTTTTTCTATAACAGGTCAAAATATTATAGAGATGCTTTCAGTAATTCCGCCTATATTTATTTTATTAGGCTTAATGGATGTTTGGGTAAAAAAAGAGACAATGATGAAATATATGGGTTCAAATTCTGGAATAAAAGGTATATTAATAGCATTTTTACTTGGTTCTGCAGCAGCAGGACCCTTATATGCGGCTTTCCCAGTAGCAGGTATACTATTAAAGAAAGGAAGCAAGCTATCAAATGTCTTAATATTTATTGGAGCATGGTCTACAACAAAGATACCATTATTACTATTTGAAGCATCATCTTTAGGATGGGGCTTTATGGGCATGAGATTTATTTTAGACATACCAGTTATTCTTATTATAGCAACAATAATAGAAAATGTTATTGGAGAAAAAGAAAAGAATTTGATATTTGAAAATGCACAGGCACTGGAGTAATATTTATTTAATATAAATAATTATTTTGGAGATTAAAAACATGAATTTGTATTTAATAAGACATGGGCAAACTGAAAGTAATTCACAAGGTAGATACTTAGGAAGCTTTGATGATGAATTGTCATTACAGGGTGTGAATGAAATAAAAAAAGTTAGGGAGTATATTAAAACTATTCACTTTGATAAGGTATTTTCTAGTGAGAGAAAAAGAGCCTTAGACTGTGCTAAAATCTTAGCGGACAAAGAGATAATTTGTGAGTATAGACTAAATGAAAGAGACTTTGGGATTTTTGAAAACAAAACCTATAGTGAAATTTGTGATAAGCATCCATTAGAAAAAAAGGCTTGGGAAGAAAATTGGATAGACTATAGGATTCCTGAAGGGGAAAGTGTGTCAGAAGTATACAACAGGGTAGTAGAATTTATGAGGGAACTAGAAAAAGAAAACTGTGAAAATTGCCTTATAGTAACTCATGGAGGAATTATTAGATTGATTTACTGTTATATACTTGGAGGGGATTTAAATATTTTTTGGAAATTTGCTTCGGAAAATGGTAGTATATCAATAGTAAAGTTTCAATATGACAATTGGTTTATTGATTCAATAATACAATTGAATTCCATGGGGAGTGAATAAGTTGAGCAAGATTACTTTAGTAACAGGAGGAAGCAGAAGCGGCAAAAGCAGCTTTGCTGAGGGATTATTAAAGAAACAAGACAAGGTTTTATATATTGCAACTTCCTTTATAACTGATGATGAAATGAGGGAGAGAGTCGCTATTCATAAAAGCAGAAGAAATCAAAACTGGGAAACCTACGAGGGGTATAAGGACTTATATAAGGTTATTGAAGCATGGGAGCATGAACACATTATACTTGAATGCATCTCTACTATGATAACAAATTTGATTTTTGATAAGTATACTGATTTTGATGATTTATCAAAGGAAGAAATTCAGAATCTAGAAGAAAGTATTAGCATGCAGATTACAGAAGTAGTTACTGCTTGTAGAGAGTTTAATAAGCAGCTTGTAATAATAACAAATGAAGTTGGTTTTGGTCTGGTATCAGAGTATAAGCTAGGAAGAATTTTTACAGACATAGCAGGTAGGATAAATCAGTTATTAGGCAGAGAATGTGACGAAGCATATTTGGTAGTTTCAGGTTTACCTATAAAGCTGAAATAAATATAAGAGGTTGTTATGAGAAAATATTATTATGATTTTTTGCTTATGCTTCAGGTTTTAACTAGAGTTCCAATAAAGAAATCTCTTCCCTGTGAAAATAAAAATTTTAAAAATGGAGCAAATTATTTTTCTTTCATAGGACTGCTAATTGGATTGTGTCAATTTGGATTATTTATTTTATTGTCAAAGATAACTGCAATAAATTTTGCTGTTATTGCAATTATTATATTTGATGCATTGATTACTGGAGCAATGCATATTGATGGCTTTGGTGATACCTGCGACGGTTTTTTTGCCTTTAAAGGTAAGGATAAGATTATAGAAATAATGAAGGACAGCAGGATTGGAACATTTGCATGTATAGGCATAGTATTGAATTTATTAATTAAATATCAAGGGTATTTGTTTCTTGCAGTTAATTCAAAGGCTATGAGTATAATTTTAATTTCTATGATAAGCAGGTTTTCTATGATATTACTTAGTTATATTGGGAAATCCGCTAAAGAAAATGGCTCAGGTAATTTATTTATTAACACTGTGACCATAAAAGAGGTAATAGTAAATATAGCATTTGTTCTAGTAATAGGATTTTTACTTAATTCAATTTTTCAAACATCAATTTTGTTAATTTCAGCTGTAGTTATAACTATTCTATTTAATTCATTATGCAATTCTAAAATTGATGGAATCACTGGAGACAGTTTGGGAGCTAATAATGAATTAGTTGTTCTATTAAGCTTAATGATATTATCATAGAGGATAATTTATTGACATTATAGGATAAAGCTTCTATACTTAAGCAGGGAGCCTAAATCTTAAGTAGATTGCCCAAATCTTTGATTTGGTGCAAGTCACTTACACAGAGTGTTGATTTAATTCGAAATTAAGAAGCTTAAAATTTAATATAAAATTTAGGTGCCTTTATATATGTAAAGGTGAAAAGGGAATGTGGTTAGAATCCACAACAGCCCCCGCTACTGTAATTGATGACAATTCTTTATAGTCCACTCTATTCTTATAGGGGAAGGAAAAGATGAGGATGATTCATAAGTCAGGAGACCTGCCTAAATTTGCGTTTTTAATATGCTTTCGGAGGGAAGGTCTATTAGGGAGAACTATAACTATTTATAGGTTGTTATATTTTTTAGTTGTATGTTAATTCTAGTGGCAGTACGTTTAAAGCGTATTGTCTTTTTATTTGAGACAGGTTTACCGGAGGCTATAAGGTTAAATTTTATGTTAAATAAAAAGAAAGGAGGGAATCTCATGGCTAAGATAATGATCCAAGGCACAGGCTCCTCTGTTGGGAAAAGTCTTATTGTTGCTGCTCTATGTAGGATTTTTAAACAGGATGGATATTCAGTATGTCCTTATAAATCTCAGAACATGTCTTTAAATTCATATATCACGTTGGACGGGAAGGAAATGGGGAGAGCTCAAGTGCTTCAGGCTTATGCAGCTGGTTTAGAGCCTCAAGTATTCATGAATCCTATACTCCTAAAGCCCACGGCTGATGCTAAATGTCAAGTAATTGTAAATGGAAAGGTTTATAATAATCATACAGCAGCGGAATACCATAATCTAAAAATACTATTTAAAGATATGCTTAAAGAAGATTTCTTAAAGCTTGAAAGTGATTTTGACATAGTCGTCATAGAGGGAGCAGGCAGTCCAGCTGAAATAAATCTAAGAGATAGGGATATTGTTAATATGGGCATGGCAGAGTTAGTTGATGCTCCTGTTTTAATAGTTGGAGACATAGATAAGGGAGGAGTTTTTGCATCTCTTGCTGGTACTATGCTTCTTTTAACAGAAGAAGAGAGAAAACGGGTTAAAGGTACTATTATTAACAAGTTTAGAGGAGATATAGATCTGCTTACACCAGGAATTAACATGCTGGAGGAAATAATTAAAAGAACCTGTTTAGGTGTTGTTCCATATTTCAACTTAATTCTTGAGGATGAAGATGGAGCAATGATGGAGATAAATAAGAAGGCTACTGCACCTATTGATGTTGCTGTAGTAATGCTTCCACATATGTCTAACTTTACAGATGCTGATTGCCTAAAGTGTGAAGAAGACGTGAGTGTTAGATTTATTAGCAGCAAAGAAGAGTTTGGGATGCCAGACCTGCTTATTATTCCAGGAAGTAAAAATACTATAGAGGATTTAAATACTATAAAAGACTCAGGACTTGAAGAAGCTATATTGGATTACAGTAAAAAGGGTATTACACTGGGTATTTGCGGTGGTTACCAAATGATGGGAAAAGAGATTGGAGATCCTTTAAATATTGAAAGCAGCATGGAAAGTATAAAAGGAATTGGGCTTTTAGATACTATCACAACTATTGAAAGTGAAAAAGTAATGACAAGGGTAGAGGGAAATGTGAACCTGCCTAATTTTAAAGGAAATATATATGGCTATGAAATTCATATGGGAAAAACTATAGTAGGCGATGATGTAAACAGCTTTATAACAATAAATAGGGAAAATGGTGTTGAAACTAATAAACTTGATGGTGTTTTTAATAACAGTGAAACCATTTTTGGAACCTATGTACATGGGATTTTAGATTCTACAGAATTTAGAGAGTATTTACTGAATAAGATAAGAACGAAAAAATCTATGACACAAAGAAAGTCTCCAGTGTATGAAGGCTTTAGGGAAGAAGAGCTAAATAAGCTAGCTGACATTGTTAGAAAAGCCTTAGATATGAACAAAATTTACGAAATAATGAGGCTTAAGTAGTATGGAAGATTTTTTAGTTATCAATTCATTAGATGTTATTGCAGCAGTAATAATAGATCTAATACTAGGAGATCCATATTGGTTACCTCATCCAATAATTTTTATTGGTAAATTAATAAAGATTATAGAAAATAAAATGAGAGCCACAGCTAAAAATAATAAACAACTGAAGTATCTTGGTGGAATTATGGTTTTAATTGTAGTTTTAATATGTTTTTTACTACCAGCAATTATTTTATATTTTACTTGGTCAGTAAAACCATTATTTCATGTAGTGAATATTATGCTTCTTTGGACCACCATTGCAGCAAAGTCTTTAAAAGAGGAAAGCATGAAGGTTTATTTTGCTTTAGAAAAGAAGGATATAGCCCTTGCAAGAAAGTTTACTTCATACATAGTAGGCAGAGAGACTCAAAATCTTGATGAAAAACAGTTGATACGAGCAACTGTGGAGACTGTTGCAGAAAATACTTCTGACGGAGTGATTGCTCCTTTATTTTATGGATTTATAGGGGGAGCACCTCTAGCAATGATGTACAAAGGAATAAATACTATGGATTCTATGGTGGGTTATCTTAATGAACTATACACTTATTTTGGTTTCTTTTCTGCAAAGACCGATGATGTATTTAATTTCATACCAGCTAGAATTACTGGATTTTTTATGTGCATGACAGCTTTATTTATGAAGGCTAGTTGTTATAATAGTTTAAAAATCATGATAAGAGATAGAAATAATCACAAAAGTCCTAATTGTGCATATCCAGAAGCTGCTGTAGCAGCAATTTTAAAGGTTCAACTGGGTGGAAATAATATTTATTTTGGAGAAGTTGTTGAAAAACCTACAATTGGAGATAAGACTCGTGAGCTCCAAAGAGAGGATATAGTATCTTCAAACAAAATTATGTTTTTAACTGAGTTTTTATTTGCAGCAATTGCCACAATAATAGTTTATCTAACTTAGAGGAGAATGTTTTATGAATGATCATAAAAGCTTTTTGGAGCATGGTGGAGACATCTACACAGAAGGTAAATTTAAAGGTATTGAGCTTATAGATTTTAGTTCTAATATTAATTTTCTAGGAGTTCCTAAGAGCTTTACAAATAATGTGCACAAAGCCTTAGAAGATATTATTTGTTATCCAGATTTAAAATATAGAGAAGCAAAGCTGCATATTAGTGAGTACCTAAAAGCAGGAATAAGGGAAGAGAATATTATTCTAGGCAATGGAGCAGCGGAAATAATAAATCTTTCTATTAGAGCCTTAAAAAAGCCTTGCATTGTTGTTCCATCTTTTTCTGAGTATGAAACTACTGCAAAAGCCTATAGTAAAGAAATAGTCTTTTCCTATTTAAATGAGGACTTTAGCTATAACTACAATGATATTATGGAAAGGCTTAAAGGATGTGATGGTTTAGTTATAGGGAACCCTAACAATCCTAATGGGGGAATAATTAATAAAGAATCCTTTGAAAAAATTATCTATTATTGTGAGGAACATAAAAAGAAAATTATAATAGATGAAGCCTTTATAGAATTTGTGGAAGATGAAAATCAAAGCTTTGTGGACAAATGTTCAAGCTTTAAGTGCTTATTTATAATAAGAGCTTTTACTAAATTCTTCGCAATGCCTGGAATCAGGCTTGGCTATGGAGTAAGCTTAGATATAGATTTTATTGAAAGTTTATCTAAGCTCCAAATACCTTGGAATATTAATACTTTTGCAGAGATAGCAATAAAAAGTGTATTAAAGGATCAGGAGTATATAAATGCTTCTAAAGATAAGCACAACATAGAGAGACAATATTTCATTGAAGAACTAAAAAGATTTAATTTCATAGATGAGATCTATGAAACCCATGCAAATTTTCAACTTTTAAGATCAATAAATATCACTGGTGAAGATATGTTCAATTTTTGCCTTTCAAGGGGTGTACTTATAAGGCGATGCAGAAACTTTAGAGGACTTGATGATAGATTTATAAGATTAGCAATTAAAAGCAGAGAGGATAACCAAAAGTTATTAAATATTTTTAAAGAATTAGAGATGCAGTTAATAGGAGGGAAATAATATGAATCAATTTATGAATACAATTAGCAGCATAAACCCAGCAGACAAAGATGCAGTACAGAGAGCGAAGAAACATATTGACAATCTAACTAAGCCTCTTGGAAGTCTTGGAAAGCTGGAAGAGATTGCAGCAAAATTTTCTGGCATTACAGGAGAGGTTTTCAATAAGGTAAGCAAGAGAAACATAATTGTAATGTGTTCTGACAATGGAATATGTGAAGAGGGAGTAAGTTCAGCAGATCAGATAATCACTAAAGTAATGACAGAAGGTATTCCGGAAATGAAAACAGGTGTCGGTGTATTAGCTTCCTTTGCAAATGCTGAATTAACAGTAGTTGATGTAGGAGTAAAAGGTAAGATTAATAATCCTAAGGTAATAAACAGAAAAGTTAATGAGGGTACAGCAAATATGGCTAAGGGACCAGCTATGACTAGGGAAGAAGCCATAAAGGCCATAGAGGTTGGTATAGAGATTACAGATAAGCTATGCAGTGAAGGCTGTGATCTGTTTGGAACTGGAGAAATGGGAATTGGAAATACATCTACTAGTGCAGCGGTTATAGCTTCACTTTTAGGAGTAGATATTGAAGAATTAGTTGGTAAGGGAGTAGGTCTAACTGAAGAGCAGTTTAAAAATAAGAAAAATGTTCTTAAGAAGGCTTTAAAGATCAATAATCCTAATAAAGAGGATGTTATAGATGTTATAAGCAAGGTAGGGGGTTTTGATATTGCAGGAATGTGTGGATGCTTTTTATCAGCAGCTAAGAATAAAAAGCCAATAGTTATAGATGGAGTTATTTCCTGTGCAGCAGCTCTTTGTGCTTATATTTTAAAGCCAGAGTGCAAGGATTATATGTTTACATCTCATAAATCTGATGAAAAGGCTGTAAATTATGTATTTAACTATATAAGATTAGAACCTATACTGTATTTAGATATGAGACTTGGAGAAGGCAGCGGATGCCCTCTTGCTTTCAATGTTATAGAGGCAGCTCTTTATGTAGTTAATAATATGGCTACTTTTAATGATATAGGTATTGGTGAGGAGTCAAAGGATAAGCTTGTAGATATAAGAGAAGAAAATTAAAATAATTTTATAAAAGAAAGGTAGATTAATAATGAAAAGAATAGTCAAAAATTTTATTGTAGCTTTACTTGCAGTAGTAATGATGGTTACTTTTGCAGCCTGCGGAAATACAAATAATAATGGAAATAAGGATAAGGATAATATAGAAGCTTCAGTAACAAAATATCCCCTTACAGTTAAGGATTCAAAAGGAAAAGAAGTTGTTATAGAAAAGGAACCAGAGAGAATTATTTCTGTAGCTCCTAATGTCACTGAGTTAATATATGCATTGGGAAAAGGGAATAAGCTTGTTGGAAGAACAGACTATTGTGATTATCCAGCTGAGGCTAAAAATGTTCAAAGTATTGGTTCATTAACAAATCCTAACGTTGAAAAAATAATTGAATTAAAACCAGATGTGGTTATTGCATCTACACATTTTAAAGATGATGTAGCTAAGAAATTAGAGGATTTAGGTATAAAGATAATTGTGCTATACAATGCTGAGGATTTCAATGGGGTTTATGATATTATAGATACATTAGGAAAAATAGTGAATGCTCAAGATACAGCTAGAACTTTAGTTTCTGCAATGCAGAAAAAGATTCAAGAGGTTAAAGGTAAAGTAGAAGGTAAAGAAGCACCAAAGGTATATTACGTTGTTGGTTTCGGTAAAGATGGTGATTATACTGCTACTGGAGATACTTTCATAGGACAAATTATTCAAATGGCTGGTGGAACTAACATAGCAAAAGATGCAACAGGATGGAAATACAGTCTTGAAAAGATAATTGAAAATGATCCAGAATATATAGTCCTATCAAAAAACTATGATATGAAAGCACAATTTATAACAACTGCTGGCTATAAAGAACTGTCAGCTGTAAAGAATAACAAGGTTATAGAAATAGATGACAATCTATTAAATAGACAAGGACCAAGACTTGCAGAGGGGGTTGAAGCACTAGCTAAGATACTTCATCCAGATTTATTTAAGTAAGGTGTAGAAGATGAACAAATTCACAAAGAATAGAAGAAAAGAATCCTTTGTTATATTATTAGTAGCTTATGCTGTGCTTGCAATTGTGGCTATTTCAATTGGAAGTGCAAATATAACACCCTACAATGTTTTAATTGTCATTTTAAAAACTATCCCTGGTATAGGTGAATATATTAAAGAAAATGTGTCTAGTACACATTTTCTCATTATATTCTTGGTAAGGATGCCAAGAATAATTATGGCCAGTCTCGTGGGAATGGGGCTTGCGGTAGTTGGAGCGGCTTTTCAATCTTTATTTAAAAACCCCATGGCAGATCCTCATGTACTTGGAATATCCTCAGGCGCAGCTCTTGGAGCAGCTTTAGCTATAGTTTTACATATACCAGTTATAACAATACAACTAAGCGCTGTAACTATATTTGCATTTTTAGGTGCATTAGGCACAACTATTTTGATTTATTCTATAGCACAGGTAAGAGGAAAGGTAGCAACAACAAATTTATTACTATCTGGAAGTGCAGTTAGCTTCTTAATGTCAGCCTTGATTTCAGTGATAATGGTTTTTAATCAAGAAGAGGTTCATAAAATAGTATTTTGGATGATGGGAAGTTTTAATGCTTCAAGTTGGAAGAATATTTTCATAGTAGCCCCTGTAACATTAATTGGTACAATAATTATTTACTTTTTTTATAGAGATTTTAATTTGATGCTTATTGGAGATGATAATGCTAAAAGCCTAGGGGTTGATACGGAAAAATTAAAAAAGCTTATAATAATAGTTTCATCAATGATTGTAGCTGTTAGTGTCTCTTTTTCGGGAATAATTGGTTTTGTAGGCTTTATAGTGCCTCACATGGTAAGAATTTTATTTGGACCAAACAATAAGGCATTAATTCCATTTTCGGCTTTGATTGGAGCAATATTTTTACTATTTGCAGATACTATTGCAAGGACCGCAGCTTCACCAGCTGAGTTACCTGTGGGGGCCGTTACAGCATTAATCGGCTCTCCCTATTTCATATATCTGCTTATTAAAATGAAAAAAAGGAGTTAAACATTGAAAAATAATTTAGTAATAAGAGATCTTAATTTTTCTTATGAAGATAAAAAAATTTTAAATGATATAAGCTTAAGTTTTTGTAAGGGCAATTTTTACTCAATTATAGGTCCTAATGGTTCAGGAAAATCAACTTTTATTAAGAACATATCAAAGTTAATAGCACCAGAGCATAAAAGTGTTTTTGTAGACAATCAGGATATCTATAGTTTTAATAACAAAAATCTAGCAAAGATAATATCAGTAATACCTCAAAATACATTAATAGATTATGATTTTACTGTTTTTGATATAGTTATGATGGGAAGAAGTCCTTATAAAAGAAGATTTGAGGATTTCAATTCAGAGGATGAGAAAATAATAGAAAAATACATGAAAGCTACAAATACGTGGAAATTAAAAGATAAACCTATTACAGAACTCAGTGGTGGTGAACTTCAAAGGGTAATAGCTGCAAGAGCTCTAAGTCAAGAAACGGATATAATTCTACTGGATGAACCAACTTCACATTTAGATATACAATATCAAATAGAATTTTTAAACATATTCAAGAATTTGAAGAGTAATAAAGTAATAATTGCTGTCTTACACGATTTAAATTTAGCATCCATTTTTAGTGATCAGGTAATATTAATAAATAATGGAAAAGTGGCAGCTAAAGGAACTCCTTGGGAAGTTATAAACAAGGAAAATATTAAAAACGTATATAAGCTTTCTGTAGAAATCATTGAAAATCCTATTAGTAAATGTCCTTACGTAATTCCTATTGTGTAGGAGGTGAAAAATGAAAAGTATAATTATATCGTCAAATTGCAGCGGTGGAGGTAAAACAACTTTTACTTTAGCATTGATGAAAGCATTAATAAATAGGGGATATAGTGTTCAAGGCTATAAGTCTGGCCCAGATTATATAGATACAGCTTTTCATACTCATCTATGCAAGAAAGCTTCAAGAAACTTAGATTTATTTTTAATGGGAGAAGAGGGAGTAAAGACCAGCTTTTCAAAAGGACAAGGTGACATAGGAATTATTGAAGGAGCTATGGGATTATATGATGGTTTAGGCTACGATAGTAAGTGTTCTACATATGATTTATCTAAGGTCCTCAATTTACCTATAATATTAGTAATAACACCAAAGGCTCAAAGCAATACACTGTGTGCTGAGCTTTTAGGACTTATAAACTATGAAAATGCAAATATTAAAGGAGTAGTTCTTAACAATATTAGTGAGGGATATTACAAGCTGCTAAAAAAGCTTATAGAAAAAAATACTCCATTAAAAGTATTTGGGTATCTGCCAAAGAATGAAAGAATAATACTTGGGAGCAGACATTTAGGATTAATTCAGAGCAGCGAAATAGAAAACTTAGACAAAAAGATAAATCTTTCTTCTAAGATATTGGGAGAGAATGTTGATGTTGAAGGAATAATAAATTCCTTAGATGAGTCAGAGGAATATAACCGTAGGAATGCTAATAAACAGTTTGAATATATTAAGAGCCTTATTGTAAGCAAGCCCATTAGGATAGCCTATGCTTATGATAAAGCCTTTAGTTTTTATTATAAGGATAATCTAGAGTTATTTGAAAGGGTTGGAGAGTTAATCCCTTTTAGTCCACTAGAGGATAAAAAGCTGCCTGAAGATATTGATTTTCTTTATATTGGAGGTGGTTATCCAGAAGTCTTTGAGAAGGAACTTAGCAATAACCATGAACTTTTAAAAGACATAAAAGATAAATTAGAAAATGGACTTCCTACATACGCAGAATGCGGAGGGCTTATGTATTTAACAGAAGGCTCAGAGAAAAATAGTTTAGTTGGGTTCTTTGATGGAATATATAAAATCAGCAATAGCCTTGTGAATTTTGGATATGCTGAACTGCAAGTAGAAAATGAAAATCATATTTTTCATAAGGGCTTAAAGATACACTGTCATGAGTTTCATAAGAGTTATATAGAGACTAAGGAGCCTACAGTATTTTGTTTAAGCAAAAATCATTATGAGGAAGAAAAACAATGGAAGTGTGGATATGTTAAAAATAATGTAATTGCAGCTTATGCACATATTCATTTTTATAGCAATATGGAATTTTTTAATAATTTATTAAGGTTAGTACATAAAACTAGTCAGGTTAAACAATCCAAATTAGTTTAATAAAGAGGTGCAATTAATGGATAGATTAGAAAGAGGATATGTTCAGGTGTATACAGGAAACGGAAAAGGAAAGACTACAGCAGCAGTAGGGCAAGCCATTAGGGCTGTAGGAAATGGACTTAAAGTGTATATGCTGCAGTTTCTTAAGACAGAACCTACAGGAGAACTTGAGATAGCAAAACTAATTGGAGATAAATTTCAAGTCTTTAGATTTGAAAGTAAGAAAGGTTTCTTTTGGACTCTTAATGAAGAAGAAAAGAAAATTTTAAAAAGTGAAATAGATGAAGCCTATAGCTTTGCAATGGATGTAATTAAAAATAGTAGCTGTGATGTGTTTATATTAGATGAGATTATGGGGGTTCTGTCAAACAAGTTATTAACAGAAGAGCAAGTTATGAAACTCATAGATAAGAAACCAATTAACATGGAATTAATTTTAACGGGTAGAAATGTTCCAGATTCAATAAAAAATAAGGCTGATTTAGTAACAGAAATGAAGGAAATAAAGCATTACATGGCAAAGGGAGTTTATGTGAGAAAAGGGATTGAATATTAAAAGGTGAAATTATGGAGGTTATAACAAGGTATCCAGGAAGCTTTGGAGAAGTGCTTCAAGGAAAGGTCAATAATAAAGATATGCTTTTATCTTGTCCTATAAATATTTATACAACTGTGAGATTATTTGAATGTAGAGAACCCAACAAAAAAAGCAAATGTATAAAAACTGATAAATTTTTATACAACCTATTAAGAAGTTGGAATTATGAAGAGTATTATGAAAGTCTAGATTTAGAAATTTATTCTAATATTCCATCAGGTAAAGGCATGGCCAGCAGTACCGCAGATCTTTGTGCAACATATTATGCTCTTTTGAAAATGTTCAAGAAAAATTTTAGTGAAGAGGAGCTAATCAAGCTGTGCATAAGTATAGAGCCTACAGATAGTATAATCTTCAGAGAAATGACTCTATTTGATTATAAAAAAGGTACTTATAGAGAAAAAATCGGGAATTATATTTCATATAATATACTTGCCTTTGAAGGGGAAAAGAGCATAAATACTATAGAGTTTAATAATAAAAAATTGCCTGAATTAAGTGATGCAACTGACTTGTTTACTGTATTAAAAGAAGGATTATCAGAAAAGAACTTAGAAAAGCTTTCTTATGTTTCAGAAGAGAGTATAAAGAGAAACCAGAATAGACTAAGTTATTCATGGATAAAAAATATTGAAAATATAAAAAAGTGTACTTCAGGACTGGGGATTACTGGAGCACATAGCGGCAATGCGCTAGGAATAATATATGAAGATGAAGAGAAATTAAAGGCGGCAGTTAAATTTATTAATAAACAAAGTTTTTATAAGGTATATGCTGTAAAGACCTTAGAAAAAATAGAACAGGTGTGATAACTAAGTAAAATCACACCTTAAGCTTGTATCCGGCTCCCCAAACTGTTTCAATGTATTGAGGATTAGAAGGAGAGGATTCTATTTTTTCTCTTATTCTTGCAATATGTACTGTGATGGTAGCTGTATCTCCAAGTGAATCAAGCCCCCAAACTTTCTCGAATAAATCTTCCTTACTAAAAACCCTATTAGGACTTTCCGCTAAATAGAGCAGCAGATCAAACTCTTTTTGAGCTAAGTTTATTTCCTTGTTGTTTATAAATACCTGTCTTGAGTCTTTGTTTATTTCAAGGCCTCTTATTTGTATTACTTTGTTTTTAGGCATTTCACTAAATTTACTTTTTATTCTTTCATAATTTTGGATATGAGATTTAACACGGGCTACCAATTCTCCAGGACTAAAAGGTTTTGTAATATAATCATCAGCTCCTAAAGTAAAGCCTTTAATTTTATCAATTTCTTCTTTTTTTGCAGAAACCATTAAAACAGGAATATCCTTGTCCTCTTGAATGCTGCGTAATATACTGAAGCCATCTAGCTTTGGAAGCATAATATCGAGAATTATTAGATTAAACTCTTTTTCTTTTATAGCATTTAAACCTTGCACACCATCTGTACATATAGTCACTTGAAAGCCTGCTAGTTCCAAGTAATCTTTTTGAAGTTCGGCAATACTTAAGTCATCTTCGACTATTAAAATCTTTTTCATAATATCATCTCCATTCTTATGGCAGCTTTGCTAAGGATATTATTATACTTGCACCCATATTTTCATGAGATATGGCCCATATTTTACCTTTATGGCTTTCTACAATCTGCTTTGAAATAGCAAGTCCAAGACCACTGCCTTTTGTTTCAGTTCTCGCTAAATCTGCCCTATAGAATCTATCAAATATTCTACTTAAATCTTCTTTATTAATTCCAGAACCATTATCTCTTATTTCAATAATCACACTAGAATTAGTTTCACGAAGACTTATGATTATTTTACCTTTATCTTTATCCATGTATTTTCTTGAATTATCTATAATATTAATTATGACTCTTCTCATTCTTTCTCTATCTAGCATTACATATTTTGGTCCATTAAATTCACTTTCAAGATGAATTTTTATGTTATGCTTTTGAAGTTCAAAATCATTTTCCTGTACACAGTATTCAAAAAAGTTAACAATATCAGTTTTCTCAAAATTAAAGGGAAGTTGATTTAAATCTAACTTAGAATATAAAAGTAAATCATCAATCATTACATCCATAAGTTCAGCCTTGGAATAAATGGTTTTTAAATACTGTTCAACTTTTTCCGGGCTATTAGCTACTCCATCTAAAATTCCTTCAACATAGCCCTTTATTGAGGTTATAGGGGTTTTTAAATCATGAGATATACTAGAAACCAACATTTTTCTATTGTCATCATACTTTATTTTAAGGCGTACAGAATTTTTTAACTGTATTCTCATTTTTTCAAAATCTGCACAGAGTTCCTTAATTTCCTCGTCACCGCTTTCGGTAATTTCAATACTTAAATCTCCTCTACTGATTTCAGTAGTTGCTCTTTTTAAATGAGCTATAGGTTCTAATATTCGCTTTGAAAAAAGGTATGACATAATAAGGTTAGTTACTATGTAAGAAATAAAGAATACCATAGTAATAGCAATAAATTCTTCTTTTAAAGCTGATAAATCTTTTAAGTTATTATAATTTATATCTGAGTTAAAAACTCTAGAATGTAGAATCATAAATATAAAAATGGTTAAGCTAACAAAAATAAAAGGCACTACCATAGTTATGGTATTAGAAATAATTAGGCGTTTCTTAATATTCATTTATTCACCTGCCCTATTTATAGAAGTTAAAAACCTTTTTTATCAAATAAATAGTATGCTCCTGTAAATAGTAGTATATCATAGCTTAACATTATCATAAACTGACGAAAAATCTTAAGAATAGAGATGTTACTTGTAATCCATATTTTATACCAGTCTAACATACTTGTAAAAAGTAAACTGGAATAGCTTGAAAAAATAATTCCGAGGCCCTTAAAAAGAAGAAAAATTAAAATAGTAACAAAAAATACACTTATTCCACTATGAAGTATATTTGTAAGAAGCACGATAATTAATGCTAATACTGTCATAGGGATTAGGGTTACAAGGTAAGAACCTAATATTCTAATAATACCTTGAAGTGTAAAGGAATTTGAATTAAAAATAATACCTACTATAGTAGAAAAGATCATTACAAACATAAGGTTTATTAAAACGAATATAAATATTGAGCTTATTTTTGCAGCAAAGAATTTCAATCTTGTTACTGGTCTAGTAATTGTAATTTTCATTGTGTTGTGAGAAAATTCCCCAGAAAAACTATCGATGGTAATCAGAGCAGTAAACAAAGGAAGAATTGTATTTACTACTACAGAAAGCACTAAAAGAGGGAATTCTGTGCTGGAAACTCCTCTTATTCCGAAGCCGCTTCTAATTACAGTAATAGATAATTGACCTAAAATTATAAACATAAGTGATACTAAAGCTGCAACTATAACCTTCTTCTTTCTATATAACTTTTCAAGCTCATTAATCAAAGCTGCTTTAAATCCTGCCATTTCTTTCTACCTCACTAATAAAATAATTTTCAAGAGAAACATAATTTTTAAGAATATTATCAGTAGTATCCACATTAAGCATTTTTCCATCATACAATATACCAATGCTTGTACAGGTAAGCTCTACATCATGAATAAGGTGGCTGGATATGAAAAATGTGGTTTTCTCTCTTTCGGCTAAGTCTTTTATTATGTTTCTCATATGAATCATTCCTTCAACATCAAGTCCATTTAAAGGCTCGTCTAAAATAACTACCTCAGGTTTTGATAAAATTGCAGCAGCAATTCCAAGTCTTTGTTTCATTCCAAGGGAGAATTTCTTAGGCTTTTCATTTTTATATTTTAAAAGTCCAGTGATTTCTAAAACCTCTTCGATTCTTTCGGAATCAACATTTTTATAATATCTTGCAAATTGTCGCAGATTTTCAAAAGCCGTCAGGTAAGGGTAGGATTCAGCAGTCTCTATTATGCAGCCAACCTTCTCCATAGCTCCCTCAAAGTTTTCTAAAATGCTGTGTCCTAAGATTTTTACATCTCCACTGTCTGGAGTGACAAGACCAGTCATAATTTTCATAGCAGTTGTTTTGCCAGCCCCATTGGGACCTAAAAATCCGAAAATTTCACCTCTATGAATATCAAGGTTTATATCTCTTATGCCTCTCCCATTTTTATATACCTTGGAGAGATTTTTAATTTCAATTACTTTTTCCATGCATATACCTCCAGAAATTAATTTAAGAATTTTACAAAGTAAAATTCTTAGTGACCAGTAACCAATTCCCAGTAACCAGTTTTTATTAACTCTACTGGTTACTGGTAACTGGTTACTTAAGAAAAATGCCTTGCATTTTTCTTAGATTATTCAAATACTCTGCTAAATTCACCGTCAAATAGTAGGTTAGAGCTTCTATTTTCGTTTATATTAAAATGTACCTTTCCAGAGAATTGATCTACATATATGTTACCTTTAACAGTATTACCTGAAGATGTAGTAGCTGTGAATTCTGCATTTAAACTCTTTTCTTGGAATTTTGCACTAAAGTTAAAGTCCTTTTTATTTTTTGAGTACTCTTCATAACCTTTTGTATACTCTTCATAATATTTACCAGTGATTGTAGTTTCATCTATTTGAGTAATATCAATGACTTTTTCACCTATCTTTGCAAACTTGCCGTCTTTCTCTATTATAATATCAGTTTTATATTTTCCTATATATTTTGAAGGGTTAGTTAGTTTATCAAAATCTTTTTCTACATTCTTTTCTACTTTTTTGCCTGAAAGATCAGGTTTAGTAACAGTTGTTGAATTTACATCGTATAATTTTCCAGAAAGTTCAAAGGTAATAGTGTGTTCTTTACCATTTTCATCTTTACCGTAAAGTGCTCCTGTTCCATTTATGCTTTGAATTAAACCATCTTTGTCAACAATCATTTTTCCGGTAATTTCCTTGACGAAGATGTCTTTTGTGATTCTAGGTATAAGGCTATCGTTATTTTGTCTATAACTAAATTCGTTTTTGCACTGAAAAGATACTATTGCATTAATTAAGGCTGGGATTTGTGATTCGCTTATAGAACCGGATAGTTCCTTGCCTCCATCAGATTGTTCAGTTACTATAACAGCATCTTTTAAGTTGCCTACAAGAATGTCAGCAATTATTTCTATATCTTCAGCACCTTTTTCATTAAAAGGATTTGTAATTGATTTTGATTCTTTTGGGCTTGTGAATTCAGTTAGGAAGTAGATAGATTCATCTGCACTTTTATTTATTCTAACATTTTTATCAGAGTAATAATAATATTCACTCTTATTATTACCATCAACTCTTGATGTTGTAGTTTCTGTAGCTTGTTTTCCAAGATCATATTTATTAAGAGATTTTTCAGATGAGATTACTTTTCCGTCAGCCTTTGCAACAAATGACATGTCCATGGTATAGCTAGAAAGCTTGCTTGTAGCAGCATCAGCTGTATATTTTAATGAGTCTTTTAGCTGAACATATCCGCTTTTTGATGATATTTCAGCTATGGCAGTTGTAGCGAGCATTGTTGTGCCAAGAACAAAGCTTAAAAGCATAGCAGATTTTTTCTTGAATTTCATTTTAATAACTCCTTTTGGTATTAATTTATTATTTATGAAGGTCCTTCATAATTTTATTATAAGGGGCAACTCTTTATTTTATATAAACTAATTATAAACAAAGTATAAACAAATAAAAGTACCTTTGACTAGTATTAATCAAATGTATTTTTATTTTTGAATTTATGTTATTAATGTGGTTAACTTTGTTTAATTAATTTTTTATATAATATTTCTTAGACAAAGGTTAACTGTTATAATAAAATAAATAAAAACATATATTTGGAGGAGCTGAATTTATGAATAACAATCTTCTAGAACTTCAGAATATACTAAAAGAAAACAATATTATAATTAGTTTTTCAGGAAAGTTTTATCAAGGAATTATTGAAGAATTAGGAGAAGCAATAAAAAACAGAATGGAAGATGAGGAAATACCTAAAAATGATATGTATAATGTGTTTTCTATATTTATTGAGCAAAGTCAAAATATAAGAAATTATATTGTTTGCAAGAATAATTCTGATAAATATAGTAAAATAGAGAATTCAGGAATTGTAAGTATTAGTAAGGTAGATTCTAAATACTGCATTACTTCTGGAAACATAATTGAAAATAGTGATATTAAAGCTCTTATAGAAAAATTAGATGTAATAAAAGTCATGAACAAGGATGAATTAAAAAAATTTTATAGAGCTGAATTGAAAAAAGAACCTCCAAAGGGTAGTTTAGGTGCTGGAGTTGGACTTATTGATATAGCAAGAAAAGCAAGCAAGCCATTAGAATATTCTTTTAGAGAAATTGATGATAACTTATCCTTTTTTCAATTGCAAGCAATAGTTTAGGAGGAACTTAAATGGAGAGATTATATATTGAGAGAACAAAGTCTACACCTGAAATAGACTTTGATCCTAGTAATAATATTTTAAAAATAAGTGGTCAATCTTATCCTGAAAATGCTTTTAAATTTTATGAGCCTATTTTTCAATGGGTTGATGATTATATTAAAGAAATTCAAGGAGAGCTTCTAATAGAGATAGAATTTAAAATGCCATATATCAATTCTAGTAGTTCAAAATGCATAATTATGCTATTAGATAAATTTCAAGAGGCTTTTGATTCAGGTAAGGATATTATTATTAATTGGTATTATGATGAAGAAAATGAAAGTACTATAGAATGTGCGGAGGAATTTAAAGAAGATTTAACGCTGCCATTTAACTTATTAGATTGTAGAAGGTAAAATAGTTATGTTTTTTAATAAAATTGCAAAGGAAGAAAAAATAAAAGAAAAGATTATAGATGATAGTACAATTAAATTGATTTTTTTTGCGAATACCATAATAGTAATAGCTGTATGTCTAATGGGACTTATAAGTTATAGAATTGCTAAATATTCTATTGTAGAAAAACTAAAATCTAGAGATCTGAAATATATAGCACAATCTATAACATCAAAAATAGACGGAAGAATATCTAGAGCAAAAGAAACCTCTTTTATACTAGCTAAGGATCCTGTGATAAGAGAATGGTTAGTAGGTAAAGAGGAAAATGAAGCATTAGGTATATACGCTAAGGAGAAAATAACAGATATAGCAAAAAAATATGATTATGATAATTCATTTATAGTAAGTAATCTGACTAAGCATTACTGGGCAGAGGGTGGGAAGCTTATTGATACTCTTTCTGAAAAAGACCCAGATGATAGCTGGTTTTTCAGCACAATAAAATCTAAAGGTGCTATTGATATTTCAATTGATTATAATAAGGAACGTAAGGATACTTTTGTTTTTATTAATGCATTAGTTGGAAATGAAAATGATCCCTTAGGAATAACAGGTGTTGGATTGAGCTTAAAAGATATTTCAAAAGAATTTGAAGGCTACAAATTTGGAGATTATAGCAATATGTGGCTTATAGATAAAAGTGGACGAATCTATTTATCAGAAGATATAGAACATAGTGGGAAAAACATTAATGAATTTCTTCCAACTTCTGTTACAAATAAGATAGTAAATAACAATATAAGTAATAACCTTGATGAAGAAATATTTGATTATAATAACAGTGCTGGAGAGACCTTTGACGTAGTATGCATGTCTATTAAATCTGCAAATTGGGAGCTTGTTTTTCAAATGCCTAGAAGTGAGAGCATTTCTATGGTAAATGGTATAAAGCTAAATACATCAGCGGCTTCATTTGTAATTATCATCTTAATAGTATTTATATTTTATATTATCTCCAATAGAATTTCTAATCCATATAAAAGAGCTGTACTTTTAAGTCAGGAATTAGAAAAGAAGGTTGAAGAACGAACTAAAGAATTAAAAGAAAAAAATGACAAGATATTAGATAGCATTGAATATGCAAAGATTATTCAAGAATCTACTCTCCCTACAAGTGATGAACTAAATTCACTTTTTAGAGAATATTTTGTATTATGGAGACCTAGGGATATTGTTGGAGGAGATTTTTATTTTATTAAAAAGTTCACAGATGGATATATTCTAATACTTGGAGATTGCACTGGACATGGGGTACCTGGTGCTCTTATGACAATGTCAATAAACTCAATATTAAATCATATAATTAACGAATCAAATGCCAATAATCCGGCATTAATATTAAGTAAAATGAACAAGAATTTAAAAGAAACACTGCATAATAAAAATAATGTAAATGGTATTGATGATGGGTTAGATGCAGCTATCATATATGTTTCAAAAGACAATAAGCTAATATATGCTGGTGCTAAGATTCCGCTTTATAAAAAACATGAAAATGATATAACATTTTTTAAGGCAGATACAAAAGGAATAGGATATAGGAATACTAGTGATGACTTCCAATTTACCAATGTTGAAATTACTTTTAAAGATGAGGACATATTCTATATAACTACTGACGGATATATAGATCAAAATGGCGGAGAGAAGGACTTGCCTTATGGGAAAAATAGGCTTAAACAATTAATTTTAAGCAATGGAGAGAATTCTTTGGAGGAACAAAAGAGTATTTTTGAAAATAGCCTTAATAATTATATGAATGGTGAAGCACAACGAGATGATATAACGATGGTTGGTTTTAAGCCTTAAATAAATCATTAGCTAAAAATGAAAAAGGATTTGATACTATGTCGTCATATAACTTTAATAATGAAATTTTTAATCAGGAACTTGCTGTGTTAAAAACAGCAATGGATAATTTAAAAAATCTAAAGTATAAAGAAAATGAGCTTATTGAGGCTTATAGAAATCTTGCTCTAAACTATGAAAAGCTGCTTAAATTTGCAAATAAGTCAGTAAAAATAAGTGATTCTCAAGGAAGCGAGCTAAGAAGAAGGGAATTTGAAATTAGAAATATTCTAGACAATTCTAATCAAGGCTTTCTTACCTTTGGAAGAAATATGATAGTTAATAAGGAATACAGCTCAGAATGTGTGAGAATATTTGGTAGGAAAATTTCTAATGTTAATATCTTTGAATTACTAAAGAGTGATAATATTAATCAAAATGTTCTCTACCAAAGGGTATTTGAAGAAATATTTGATACACAAGATATTGAACGTAAATTTAATTTGTTAATGGAACTTCCAAGTTTACTTAAGATAAACAATGTATATGTCAATATATCTTATAAATTAATTAATAAAGATGATATAAGAGACGAAGAATTAATAATGCTTATTATTACAGATGTAACAGAAAAAAAGAAATCAGAAGAACAAATTTTATTTTTAAGTTATCATGATAAGCTAACATCTCTTTTCAATAGAGCATATATTAACAGCATTATATCACAACTTCAAACCGAAGCTTGTATGCCGTTGAGCATCATTGTTGGTGACATGAATGGACTTAAACTTACGAATGATGTTTTTGGACACGCATATGGGGATGAGCTTTTAGTAAATGCATCTAAAATACTTTTATCTTCCTGTCGAAGTACTGATATAATTTCAAGATGGGGAGGAGACGAGTTCCTTGTTCTGCTTCCAAACACTAGTGAACAGGAAGTTAATAGAGTAATAAGTAAAATAGAATCAACATGCAGCAATTTTGATCCAAGTCCAATTGAAGTAAGTATTTCCTTGGGTTCTGCAACTATAAGAGATCATAATACTAGCATTCTTGAACTTTTTAGTATGGCTGAGAACAAAATGTACAATAATAAAATTATTGAAGGCAAGAAAATAAGAAGAAAAATAATTCTTAATATTGAGAAGGCACTTATAGAAAAGTGTTTTGAAGATGATGGACATACAGCTAGAGTTACAAGCATGGCTATGAATTTTGCAAAGGCACTAAATATTAAGGAAAGTTCTAATGAGATGGCTGATCTTTCGCTTCTTGCATATTTACATGATGTGGGAAAGATATCAATTCCAAGTGAAGTTTTGGGAAAAAAACAACCCTTATCAGAAATTGAAAGAGAGATTATAAAAAGTTATACTGAAATTGGATATAGAATAGCTCTATCAATAGACGAACCGAACTTAGCCCAAGGCATTCATGCTCTAAGGGAGAGATGGGATGGTAAAGGTTATCCCAACGGGCTTAAAGAGGATAAAATTCCACTAATATCTAGAATTGTTTCAATTATTGATGCTTACGATGCTATGACTCATCATCGCCCATATAGAGAAGCAATGGGGCAAAGTGAAGCACTAGAAGAATTAATTAATTGTAGCGGTACACAATTTGATCCACAGCTAGTTGAATTGTTTATTAAAGAAAAGTTATACTTGAATTAATTGAAAACTCAACCATTATAGGATGGTTGAGTTTTTTATAATTTTAGTACTATTTCAAGTCGTTGACACATTAACTAATTAAATGTAAAATCATTAGTTAATAGATATAAGAGTGATGATAGTATTGTTAAATATATTTAAAAAGTTTATAAAATATTTTGGTAGAAACGTTGAAAATGATAAAGATATCAACTATTACTTAGATGATGATTATAATATTAAGTCTTATTCTGAATCCATTAAGATTGCAGTTGTATATGGAATTGTAGGAGCGTTGTGGATTTTACTATCGGATGAGTTATTGAGTAGAATTGTTCCTAATATAGAAACCTTTAAAAAACTTGCTACATATAAAGGATGGATGTATGTAGTCATAACAACCATATTAATATATTCACTTGTACTAAAAAGACTTCTGCTCTTTGAAAAAGCAATTAAAAAAATTTTCAGTAATTATGAAGAGTTAAATGCTTCTAATGAAGAATTAATAGCCCTACAAGAGGAATTAAAAGAACAATTTGATGAATTAGAAATTAGCCGAAATGCACTAATGATTAGTGAGCAAAGGTATGAATTGGCAGTTGAAGGTGCTGATTGTGGTATTTGGGATTGGGATGTGGAAAAACAGATATATTACTTTTCTGAAAAGTGGAAAAATTACCTTGGCTATGAAGAAAATGAAATTAATAATACCTTCCATGCATTTATAAATTTGATTCATTCTAGTGAAAAGGAACAGGTAATTAAGAAGCTAAATAAGTATATTTTATCTCAAATAGGTTCATACGAAGATGTATTCAGAATGAAATGTAAAGATGGAAGTTATAAGTGGATATTAAGTAAGGGAAAAGCAATATGGAATGTAGAAGGTAAGGTAATTAGAGTAGCAGGTTCTCATACAGACATTTCTCAGCAAAAATTAATTGAAAATAAACTGAATTCTTTAGCCTATTTTGATATTTTAACAAAGCTTCCCAATAGAGTATCTTTTGAAATAAAAGTGAATGATTTAATAAATAAAAAATGTAATACTAGCAGCAAATTTGCTCTAATTTACATGGACATAGATAATTTTAAAAATATAAATGACACTTTAGGACATGCTTCTGGAGATTTATTTCTAAAGGATATTTCTAACATATTAAAAGGAAATATAAAAAGCCCAGATTTTGTAGCAAGATTAAGTGGAGATGAATTTGCTCTTATTTTTGAAAATGTAGAGGATAGGATGGAGGTAACAAATAGAGTTCAAGATTTGTTGAAACACTTAAGACGACATTGGGTCATTGATAAGCAAGAATTCTTTATTTCTTTTAGTTTAGGAATTGCTATGTATCCTGAGCATGGGGATAACCTAGCCATGTTACTTAGGAATGCAGATATAGCAATGTATTTTGTTAAGAAAGACTTGAAGGATAATTATTCCTTTTACTTTGATGAAATGCAGGAGAAAAACTTAAAACAGATAAAAACCATAAGTGATCTTTACCATGCTATAGACAATAAGGAATTTATTCTTTATTATCAACCAATAATAGATTTGAAAGATGGTAAATTGGTAGGTGTGGAAGCACTAATAAGATGGATTCATCCTACTAAGGGAATGATTCCACCAATTGAATTTATTCCTTTAGCAGAAGAAACAGGATTAATTTACGATATATGTAAATGGGTTTTTAATACTGCTCTAATGCAAAAAATATCTTGGGAGCAGCAAGGTTATAAACATATTAAGATGTCAATTAATATTTCGGGAAAACGAATTACACATGAAAAATTTTTAGAGGATATTAACCAGTGCGTACTAGGTGCAGGAGTTAGATGTGACGAAATTCAATTGGAAGTAACGGAAACAGCTGTTATTCAAGATTTAGAAGTATCAATGAAGATTTTAAAAGAAATAAAGGACATGGGTATGAAGATTGCCCTTGATGATTTTGGGACAGGCTATTCCTCCTTGACATATATTCAAAAGTTACCAATTGATGTAGTTAAGCTGGATAGAGATTTTATTAAAGGCATATCAAATAAAGGACAAGACAATCTTATTATTCAGTCAATTATTAAGTTAGTTCATGACTTAAATTTAGAAATAGTAGCAGAAGGAATAGAAACTAAGGAACAAGAATTATTCCTAAAGCAAAGCAACTGTGATTACGGACAAGGATATTTATTTAGTAAACCTATTACTAAAGAAGAAGTTGAAAAGTTGTTTTTAAATAATATTAAAGAGCTATAGATATTTGTGCATTTTATATAGATAAAAGAAATTACCCCAGGAAAATTCATGTGGGGTAATTTTTTATTATTAAAGGGTAAATCGAAATTTGTAAATTTATGATATTTAAATTTACCTATTCTATGGAAGATTATATAGGAATGGTGTATAATTTACTTAAGTTAGTAAAAGTATTAGAAGAACGGATTTAGAAAATTTTATAATAGAGAAGGAGTGAGTTATGTATGTTGCTAGATACTTATAATGAAGAGTATAGGGATATATTTATGTATTACAAGAATTTGATACCATTGATTGATGATATTGTGCAAGAGCCATTAATTATTATTTTATACGACAGGGAGTACTGCTTGTATATAAGAAATTTAGATGAATTTTCTATTAATTTAAAAGAAGGAGATAGAATAAGCGAAAAAACAGTTGCTTTTGCTAGTATGAAGCAAGACAAAGTGTTAACAAATTTAACACCAAGAGAAATTTTTGGGTTTTTAATGAAAACTACTTCTATTCCTATTAAAAAGGATAATGTTATAATAGGATGTTTAGCTATCTGCAGGAGTCTTAAAAATCAGGATGAGTATCATGCATTATCTGAACAATTGTTTCAAAATTTAGAACAAATAACTATAGCAATAAACAATGTAGCTACTTCAGTTCAACATGTGGCGGTACAGGGAGATAATATTTTAAAAGAAATTAACTCTGTTAAATTAAAAGCAGATAATACTAATCAGGTTTTGAATATTATTAGAGAAGTATCTAATAAAACAAAGTTACTAGGGCTAAATTCACTAATTGAATCTGCAAGAGCTGGTGAGTATGGAAGAGGCTTTAACGTGGTAGCAAAAGAAATTCAGAAGCTATCAGAAACTACAAATGATTCTGTAAAATCAGTAAACAATATTATAAAAGAGCTTGTTGAATCTATTGATAATATAAGTAAAATTTATTCAGATGAAAATACAGAATTTCAAAACCAATCAGCAGTATTAGAAGAGCTTTCGGCTAGTACACAGGAGCTTAATACTATTTCTAAAGTTCTTGTAGAAAAAGCATTAGCTTCAATTAAATAGTAAATGTTTACAACATTTTTACTGTTTATGCATATTTATATATTATATATACGTAGAATATAACCTGCAAAATACTATAGTGTGTTATGCAGGTTTTTGTTTAATGTAGAATAATTGGGCACAGTATAGGAGATAAAATGGACTTATCAAAATTATTTTTAAACAATATTGAAGAAAATGAAAAAGAAAACTTAAGAAAGAATATATTAATAGACAATCTGCGTCGAGGGAAGGTATTTGGTAAGGTAGTAATTATATTAGAGATTATTTTAAGCCTTATTGATATTGTTTCTTCTGTAATGAAGGTTCATGATAAATTTCTTTTTAATGAATATTTATTTATGTATCTATTTATGATTTTTATAAATATCATCTTCCTCAGATTTATAGAAAAAAATCAATGTATATGCACAAAAACAGAATGCAATATCAAAAAAGGTGAGCTAGGATTAATAATATATGTAACTCTAATAATGGTATGGGGAAGCTATATATCTTTAATGGATCAAGAACTGTATGGGCAACTAATGGCATTTATGATGAATATGATAACAGTTTGTGTAATATTTTATCTAGATATTAAAAAGTTGCTAATACCATTTACTATTTCATTGTTAGTTCTATTTTTAGGACTACCATTCTTCCAAAAATCTACAGATATACTTATTGGCCATTATGTAAATCTAGCGGTGTTTTCTATTGAGGCTTTTATTGTTTCACGAGTACTATACTTAAATTATTATAATGATTTTAAAAGCAAGGAATTGCTTAAAAAAGCAAATGAGAAGCTTAAAGAGCTTACTTTAATAGATGAACTTACTGGGATACCAAATAGGAGAAGCTTTAAAAACTTCATAGATTTTGCTTATGAATTTAACTTGAAGGAAGACTCTACAGTGTCAATTATAATGATGGATATAGACTATTTTAAACAGTACAATGACAATTATGGGCATAGTGCTGGTGATAAGGTATTAGTCTCAGTAGCGCAGGAGATAAACTCAATTGCAAAAGATTACAATAATTTTGTAGCACGTTTTGGAGGAGAAGAATTTATTCTTGCAGCTATTGATACAATGGAGCAGGAGATTTTAAATATTGCAGAAATAATAAGAAGGAGTGTTCTAAACTTAAAAATTTCACATGATAGCTCTAAGGTTGAAAAATATATTAGTATAAGCCTAGGCATTTCTACATCAAGGGTAAAAAATAAAGATGACATATTTAAGTGTATAGAAACAGCAGATAAGGCCTTGTATATTGCTAAAGCGGAAGGCCGTAATTGTTTCAAAAATATAAATTCTATTTAGGGGAGAGGAAGAGTTGAAATGAAAGATAATATAAATGACATTTTAATAACTATGATTAAGTATTTTGGAAATGATGTTAGGAGAATAAATCATGCACTTAAAGTTCATACCTTTGCCAAAAGCATAGGTGAGAAGGAAGGTTTGCATGGGGAAGAGCTATATATTCTAGAGGTAGCTTCTATTTTACATGATATAGGTATAAAAGTCAGTGAAGAAAAATACAACTCTTCTGCTGGAAATTATCAAGAAATAGAAGGTCCCGGAGTTGCTAGAGAATTATTATATTCTTTTGAATTAGAAGAAAAAATATTAGACAGGATTTGCTTTTTAATTGGTAATCATCATACCTATTCTAAAATTGATTTATTAGATTTTCAAATACTTGTGGAAGCAGACTTTCTTGTAAATATTTATGAAGATAATATAGAAAGGAAAAATGTAGCCATAGTAAAGGAAAAGTGTTTTAAGACAAATACTGGTACAGAGTATCTTACCAGTATGTACCTGTAGCTAAAATCCTAAAATTTTGTCAAAGCATATTGACTAAATAGAAGAAAATATATATAATTCAAATATACCCATAGGGGGTATATTTGAAAGGAGAGGGTTATGATGAAAAAAGTAAAATTAGCAAAAGATAGATGTGATAAATCACCATTTTGTAGAGCAAAAAGAGCATGCCCTGTTGGAGCTATTGAATTCAAAAAAACTGGATTTTTCTCAGGAGAAATAAATGTTAATGCAGAAAAGTGTATAGGCTGTGGAAAATGTATAGCAGCTTGTCCTCATGGAGCGCTTAGATTTTAATTAGATTATAAGAATTTTACGACGTAAAATTCTTGAGGTTCTAGGTGCTAGGTACTAGAAATTGAAATAATTAAGCAGAGCTTAATTATGAAATCCGCCATTGTAGCAAGCTACAATATGCGATAGTAGTTTTGCCTAAGCAAAACATCATTCACTAGAACCTAGTACCCAGCACCTAGTACCTAAAAGAAAAATGCGATGCATTTTTCTTATGTTATGAATCTATAAATACAAGTTGTAATAAAGCATACTAAAAATGCGATTAAAGTAGGTATAACAATAGAGAATACTGTCCATTTTATGCTTTGAGTTTCTTTCTTTATTGTCCATATCGTTGTAGAACATGGCCAATGGAGTAAGCTAAAGAGCATAGTATTAAGGGCAGTTAATGGTGTCCAACCATGACTTTGTAATATATTATTTAATGCTTCAATACTATCAAATTCTATTATTGATCCTGTTGATAAATAAGCCATAAGTAAAATAGGAAGAACTATTTCATTTGCAGGAAGTCCTAAAATAAATGCCATTAGAATAAAGCCATCTAGTCCAATGAATTTTCCTATTGGGTCTAAAAAACTAGCTATATGATCTAAAATGTTCATGTTTCCGATAAAAGCATTTCCAAGCACCCATATAATGGCTCCTGCTGGTGCAGCTATCAATACAGCTCTTAGTAATACAAATATGGTTCTATCAATTACTGAAGTATATATTAATCGTAATAGTTGAGGTCTTCTGTAAGGAGGAAGCTCTAAGGTAAAAGAAGAGGGTACCCCCTTTAAAACTGTTTTAGATAAAAGATAGGATACAAAAAGTGTTACCGCTATACCGATTATTACTAGTAGAGTTACAGAAAAAGCAGGAATAAGCGAAGACACTTTCTTATCAGAACTCATTGTAAAAAAAATAGTTGATATCGCAATAAGTGTTGGGAATCTTCCATTACAGGGAACAAAGTTATTAGTTAAAATTGCTATAATCCTTTCTCTAGGGGATTCTATTATTCTGCAGCCAATTACTCCAGCTGCATTACATCCAAAACCCATGCACATGGTAAGGCATTGTTTCCCGTGAGCGCAGGCTCTTTTGAAAAGATGATCCATGTTAAAGGCTATGCGAGGTAAGTAACCCAAATCCTCTAATAGAGTAAAAATTGGGAAAAAAATAGCCATTGGAGGAAGCATAACGGAAACAACCCAAGCCAAAGTTCTATATAGACCTAGTACCAATACACCATGAAGCCAGGTAGGAGCATTTAAGTAAGTAAACCAAGCTGTAAGCTTTTTTTCAAAGGAAAAAAGAATATCAGATAGTACCTGAGAAGGTAAATTTGCTCCCTTGATTGTAATCCAAAATATAGCGCCTAACAATAAAAGCATTAAAGGAATTCCAAATCTTTTTGAGGTTATAATATTGTCTATTTTTTCATCTCTTTTAAATCTTTCTGCATCTTCTTTAACATATCTATCCTTAATTAATTTTGCGGTCTTATAATTTTCTTCGTTTATATACTCTCTTATTTTTTCTCTAGAACTTTGCAGTTTTAAATTTTCACTAATAGCTTTTAAATTTAGTATTTCTTCATCTGATAAGTACTGCTCCATTGAGTTTAAAATGCCTTTATCTCCATCAATTAATCTGAGTGAAAGCCATCTTGAATTTATGGAAGGGATTATTTCAGTAACCAAAGGTTCTAATTGCCTAACTAAAGTTTCGATTTCATCAGAATAAGTAATTCTTAGATTTGAGAAGCTATATTCTTTTTTTGTTGCAGTTTTAATACATTCAAGTAGTTCATTTATGCCGAATCCACTTCTTGCAGCTGTTAAAATTACAGGTATTCCAAGCTCTTTTTCTATACCTCTTCCATCTACAGTAATATTCTTTTTTTTAGCTTCATCAATAAGGTTTATGCAGAGAATTACATTTCTTGTTAGTTCCATGATTTGAAATAATAAATTTAAGTTTCTCTCAAGACAAGTAGCATCAGCAACTACTATGACTGCTTCTGGATTCCCAAAGCATATAAAATCCCTAGCAACTACCTCCTCAACAGAGGAGGCAAATATTGAGTAAGTACCAGGTAAATCAACTAAGATATAGTTATCATTTTTATAATTAAAGTTGCCCATAGCATTTACAACAGTTTTTCCAGGCCAATTGCCTGTATGTTGCCTTAGACCAGTTAGAGAATTAAAAACTGTGCTTTTGCCTGTATTAGGGTTTCCTGCTAATGTAATAACATGTTCCTTTTCATTTTTATCTATATTAAACATATCTTTTAATGAACTTTTTTGAGAAGTCTTATAAGTTAATCCCATTAAATGCACTCTCCTAAAAGTAATAATTAGTTAATAGAAACATGGACTAAAGATGCCTCTTCTCTTCTTAAAGCAATCATGCTCCCTCTTATTTTATAAACTGTAAGATTATTTGCAGGACCTTTTCTAATTACTTCAATTTTAGCCCCTTTTGTCATACCTAAAGCTAGCATCCTCTCTTTTAATAAATCTTTAGCATATAAACTTTCCACTATTACTGTTTCGCCAGCTTGTATCTCAGATAATTGATTCATTGCATACACCTCATTTATTTAAAATTGCATAGGCTACAAATGTTAACCTAGACTAACCTTGTCTTTTATATACTATGATTTTCTAAAAGTAAGTGTTACGAAATTTGAAAAACGGTTGCAATATACAATAGTTTTATATTACAATTATAAGAAAGAGAAAATAGAGGAAAAGGTTTAGGTAAGCTTTTATTAGAATATCTAATAAATACAGCTATAGAGAAACTTATTGTAAAAAGTTTTTAATAAAATTAGCAAATAATAGAATAATATGCTAGAATGATAATAATAAACAATCATTATCAAATAATATTTATTTTTGAATATTTAATTTAATTAAAAATAAAATTATAGTATAGGTGGTAAGTATTATGATTGTATACTCGATTATATCTTTTCTAGCATCTTTAATTTATCTGCATATAGGATTATATGCTTATGGATTAAATAGTAAATGTAAAGTTAATAGAGTATTTCTATTGCTATGTGTAAGTATAGCACTGTGGTCTTTTGCCTATGCCTTTGCTTATCTTGCAAGCGATGTTTACTCTTTTTCTTTTTGGAATAAAGTATCAGCCTTTGGATGGTGTACCTTTAGTGCCATAGCTTTAGATTTAGTATTAAATATCACTAAAAATAAATATGTACAAAATAAGATTGTCACAATAATCATTTATATTCCAGCATTTATATTTTTATATATGGTTATTTTCCTATTTTCACCAGATATTAAAACCACTTATCTAGTAGAACAACTTTTTTATAAAGGAAATTTCTGGTATAATTTCGGATATTTATTATGCAGCATTTTGATAATATACAGATGGGGAAGGCTATCGGAACAAAAGATAGTAAAAAGACAAGCCAGAATTATAGTCATTACTTCAAGCATCCCTTTTGTTTTAAATCTAATTACACAAGATTTTTTGGGGGCTTTAGGATTTAAACAGATTCCTTTAATGGGTCAAATTTATATGATGATAAGCATTCTAGGGGTTTATTATATAATAACAAAATACGGATTCATGCAGATTCCTAATTCTATACTTGCTGAGGAAATGCTTACTGAGGTTATGGACCTAACTTTTTTACTTGATCCAGAGGGGAATATAATTAAAATAAGCAAGCATACATTTGAGTTATTAGGATATAGCTTAGAGGAACTTATAAACCGTCCTATTACATATGTATTAAAGGACAAGGTTGTTCATGAGATGCATGTAAATAGAAATTGGGGAAAGGATGTATCTAGATTTCAGGAATTGCAATGTGCTAATAAAAAAGGAGAGCTAATACCTGTTAGTATTTCTTGTACTCCTATAGTAGATGAAAGTTCAGAAAGATTACTAGGAATATTAATTGTTGGACAAGATATAAGGCTTTTAAAACAACTTAATAATGAAATAAGAGGACATCAAGAGACTGCTAAAAAGCTGGAAAATTCAGAGGAAATCTTTAAGCTTATGGTAGAAATCATGCCCCTAGGATTGGTACTAACAAGAAAGGTTGATGAAAAGGTTATTTATATAAATGAAAATACAGAAAAAATGTTTGGCGTTAGATTAAAGGATGTAGTAGGTAGACCTAGTGCATCGTATTATTTTGATACTAAAGATAGAGAAGAAATCTTTTATAAAGTTAAAGAAATGGGCTTTATAAAAGATAAAGAAACACTACTTAAAAAAGCAAATGGGGAACACTTTTGGTGCAATATATCTGCAGTTTCAGCAAAATATAAGGGAGAAGAAGTTTTGCTCAACTGTATTAATGATATAAATGAAAAAAAGCTTATGCAGCAAAGTATTGCTAAATCCCAAGAATTATTTAATAAATTGATTATGTCTTTACCAGATCCTGTGGTAATCACAGATTTAGAAGGAAGAATTACTTATGCTAATGATGCGGCTCCCAAAGTAGGTGGCTATGAAAAGTCAGATGAAATTGTTGGGAAAAATATATTTTCTATGATACATAAAAGTGATATAGAAAAGGCAAAAGGTAAATTTATTGATATGCTCCTAGGAACACAAGAACCTGTAGAATATACCATGGTAAAAAAAGATGGTACATCATATAGAACAGAAGTAAATGCTGATATTCTGAGAAATGAAAAAAATGAGCCCTATGGGATGATTTTCGTTGGAAGAGATATTACAAAAAGGAAAGAAGTGGAGGACAAGCTTAGGAAGGCAAAAGAAGAAATAGAGATAATGAATAGTGAATTGAGTGAAAGAAATTCTCAACTTATCAAGGCAAATTTAGAACTCCAAGATATATCTAAAAGAGATAGTCTTACAAACTTATATAATCATCAATATATTAATGAGAGACTTGAAGATGAGATAAGTAAGGCTAAATTTTTTAACCATGGTTTATGGGTTATGATGATAGATATCGATTTCTTTAAAAGGGTAAATGATACCTATGGTCATCAAGTAGGTGATTGGGTTATAGTAACACTTTGCAGAATAATTGATAAGTGCACTAGAGAAAAAGACCTATTAGGAAGATATGGTGGAGAAGAATTTGTAGTTGTATTACCAGATTTAAATAAGGAGGATGCTTTAGCTATTTCAGAATCGATAAGAAAAAAAGTTGAGGATTATATTTTTGACATAGAAACTTTGAGAATTACAGTAAGCATAGGGCTTACAGAATATATAAATGATGATGATTCAAAAGCTGTAATCAAAAGAGCAGATATGCTATTATATGAAGCTAAAAAGAATGGAAGAAATAGAGTAGAATATATTCATAATTAATACATAGTTTTACTCCTATATGGAAATCTTACTATTAGTAAAATTTAAAACGAGGTGAGTATTTCTATGAGTGAAACTATATTAGAAAAAGCTGAAGGACGTGTAAGCTACCACGATTCCGTTGAAGAGATGCTAAAAAAAATTAGAGAAGATGGAATGTCTAATGTATTTGACAGATGGACTAAGCAGGAAAAGATACGTTGTAAATTCTGTCTTCAAGGATTAAGCTGTCAATTATGCTCTCAAGGACCATGTAGAATAAATGATAAAGGTGAACCAGAAAAAGGTGTATGTGGAATTGGACCAGATGCAATGGCCATGAGAAATTTCCTATTAAAAAATATAATGGGGGCAGGTACATACAGCCATCATGCATATGAAGCCTTCCGTACATTGAAAGCAACAGGAGAAGGAAAAACCCCATTTACAATTAAAGATGTAAATAAGCTAAAATGGATGTGTGAAAAGCTAGGAATTAATACAAATCAAGATACAAACCAAATGGCTATACAATTAGCAGAATTGTTGCAAAGACAACAAGAAATTGCTGAAGATGATGAGAACCTTATGGTAGAAGCTTTTGCACCAAGAAAAAGAAAAGAACTTTGGAAGAAGATAAATGTTTACCCTAAAGGAACAATTCATGAAGAGCAAAACTGTGTAGCTAGCTGCTTAACAAATGTAGATGGAAGCTATAAATCTTTAGCTGCAAAGGCACTTCGATTAGGAATAGCTACTATATATAATTCTCAAATTGGACTTGAAATGGTTCAAGATATTTTATTTGGAACACCTACCCCTCATGAAGTAAACGTAGACTTAGGTATCATGGATCCGGACTACGTAAATGTAGTATTTAATGGACACCAACCTTGGGGTGGAGCTGCTACAATAGAGAAGGCAAGATTAGCTGAAGTTCAAGAAAAAGCAAAAGCAGCCGGAGCAAAGGGACTTCGTGTAGTAGGCTCCATTGAAACAGGTCAAGAATTGTTACAAAGATTCCAAGTAGATGATGTTTTTGTAGGCTTAATGGGTAATTGGTTGTCTATAGAACCTCTTTTAGCTACAGGGACAGTAGACGTTTTAGCAATGGAAGAAAACTGTTCACCACCAGCCATAGATCACTATGCAGAAAGATATCAAGCAACTTTAGTGAGTATAAGTACTATTATAGACTTGCCTGGACTCAATCATAAGATTCCATACTATCCTGAAAAAGTAAATGAAATGGCAGATACCTTAATTGATTTAGCCATAGAAAACTTTAAAAAGCGCAAAGGCAAAGTTCAACCAATGGTTCCAAAGAAAATTCAAAAGGCAATAGCAGGCTTTTCAACTGAAGCAGTTTTAGGAGCACTTGGAAATAAACTTGATCCATTAGTAGATGTAATAGCAGCAGGAAAGATTAAAGGTGTAGTAGCACTTGCAAACTGCTCAACACTAAGAAACGGTCCACAAGACTGGAATACAGTAAATCTTACAAAGGAATTAATTAAAAAAGATATATTAGTTGTTGCAGGAGGCTGCGGAAACCATGCACTAGAGGTAGCTGGACTGTGCACTTTAGAAGCGGCAAATGAAATAGCTGGGGAAGGTTTAAAAGAAGTTTGTAATTTATTGAAGATTCCTCCAGTATTAAGCTTTGGAACTTGTACAGATACAGGAAGAATATCAATGCTTGTAACTGCTCTTGCAGATCACTTAGATGTAGATGTATCTGATTTGCCAATAGCAGTTACTGCCCCAGAATGGATGGAACAAAAGGCTACTATAGATGGAATATTTGCAATAGCATATGGTGCATATACTCATTTATCTCCAACTCCATTTATGACTGGTGCCCCTAAGCTTGTAAAGCTACTAACTGAAGAAGTAGAAGATATTACTGGTGGTAAGGTGGCTCTTGGAGATGATCCTGTAGAAGTTGCAAAAAATATAGAAGCACATATAGTAAATAAGAGAAAGAAAATGGGATTAAGCTAAAATAGAAAACTCACACTTACAAGAGAATAGGTGTGAGTTTATTTTTATTATAATAAATTGAAACAGTTATTGAAAAGGTGTAGAATTATGTAAATTAACATAGTTTTTTGACCGATATTTATATAGAGGTATACTAAATTTGATTAAGGAGAGAATTTATGCTATATGATTTTTATATAAATCTTCTTACCATGATTACATTTCTATTTATTATGGGCAGCATTATAAGGCATATAGATTTTGACCTAAGTAAGTTAGAAAGAAGAATTTTCATTGGTGTAATGTTTGGAATCCTTTCTATAATTCTTATGTTGTCAACTATAAAAATAGTTGGGACAAGTACTATTTTAGATTTGAGAAATTTTTCCATTGTTTTAGCTTCCTATTACGGATTTACTGTTTGTTTGATAACAGCACTTATTACAATAATATTTAGAGCACTATATTATGGAGTTAATTTGTCTGCTTTATTAGCCTTATGTAATATAACAGCCACTGTATTAGTATGTAGTTATATAGAGAGGAGAAAGCTTTCTTCTTTTAAAACCTGGGTATTTAAAGCTGGAGGCGCTATATTAGCATTACTAGTTACTATTTCATACTTACTTTGGAATGTTCCTAATAAAAATATAGTTCTAATGTATTATTTCTTGATGAACTTTTCCGCAGCAATTATAATTTATTTTTTCCGAGAAAGCATAGACTTATCTAATCACAAGTATTCGAAATATAAGGCTGAAGCTTCAGTAGACTTTCTAACTGGTTTAAATAATGTACGCAGATTTGAGAAATTGGCAACCTCCTTGTTAGAGGATGCTAAGAAAAACCACGAAGACTTATGTATACTTATGATTGATATAGACCATTTTAAACTAGTAAATGATACCTATGGACATAGTTCAGGTGATGCTGTACTGCAGCAATTAGCTTATATTTTAAAGTTGAACTGCAAACAAGGAGATATAGTTTCACGAAATGGGGGAGAAGAGTTTACAGTGTTACTTCCAAGAAGAACTCCTTCAGAAGCCTTTAAAATAGGAGAAAATATAAGAAAGAGTATCGAAGATAATAAATTCTTTTTGCTAGATAATAAAAAAATTAAAATTACCATCTCTATTGGCATAGCTGCATTTCCTCATAATGCACAGAATTTAAAAGAATTATTACTTAAAGCTGACCAGGCACTATACTGTGCGAAGGAAGCAGGAAGGAATAAGGTCTGCTATGCATGTAAATTAAAAATAAATGATTAGAAATATAATTATAGCTGTGTGAATAACACAGTTTTTTATTTTATCTCAATAATGTATTGACTAAATAAGAACATAGTAATATACTATTATTGAACATATGAATATACATTCATATGAATGGAGGGGAGTTTATTGAATAAAAACGAAAACTGTATAGAAAGCTGTAACTGTAGCGTTATTCACGAGGATATTATAAATTCGGTTAGAAAAGGTATGCCAAAGGACGAAATCTTGTATGATTTAGCAGAGCTTTTTAAGGTCTTTGGAGATACTACAAGAACGAAGATACTGTATGCTCTTTTTCAAGCTGAAATGTGTGTTTGCGATATGGCAGCGTTGCTTGGAATGAGTCAATCAGCTATATCACATCAGCTTAAAGTACTAAAGCATACTAGATTGGTTAAGCATAGAAGAGAAGGAAAGGTAGTATACTATTCATTAGATGATGATCATATAAAAAAGATTTTTGATTATGGTTACGCTCATGTCAATGAAAAATAACTAAGGGGGACATAGAATGGGTGATAAAAACAAGAAAGAGCTATTTCTAGAAGGCTTATGTTGTGCAAATTGTGCTGCTAAAATCGAAAGAGAAGCCAATAAAATTTCAGGAGTAGACAAGGCCACTGTAGATTTTGTATCTAAAAAGCTTATAGTAAATTTAGATCACAATAGTGATTTTAATAGAATATTAAATGAAGCTGCGAATATAGTAAAAATGATAGAGCCCGAAGTGAAGGTTATAAATAGAGAAGATACTAAAGCAGAAAAGCATCATTCTCATGAAGACAGCGATGAAGGTTATAAAGAAGAAATATTTAAAATAGCTGTAGGTTTAGTACTATTTTTCAGTGCACTTTATTTCAAGTTTCCTGAAAAAATTGAATTTACTCTATTTTTAGTAAGCTATTTGATAGTTGGTGGAGAAATATTACTTAGGGCTATTAAGAACATTTTAAGAGGACAAGTATTTGATGAAAACTTTTTAATGAGTATTGCTACTGTGGGGGCTTTTGCAATTGGAGAATTTCCAGAGGGAGTGGCAGTTATGCTGTTCTACCAAATAGGGGAGCTATTTCAAGACATGGCTGTTAAAAAGTCTAGAAAGTCCATTAGTGAGCTTATGGATATTAGACCTGATTATGCTAATTTAAAAATAGATAACGATATAAAAAGGGTAAGTCCAGAAGAAATAAAAGTTGGAGATATAATAGTTGTAAAACCAGGAGAAAAAATTCCTCTTGATGGAAGAGTATTAGAAGGTAAATCCATGTTAGATACATCAGCTTTAACTGGTGAGTCTGTGCCAAGAGAGGTGGAAGCTGGAGCTTCGGTATTAAGTGGATTTATCAATAAAAATGGGGTATTAAGTATACAAGTTGAGAAAGTCTTTAAAGATTCTACTGTAGCTAAGATATTAGATTTAGTGGAGAATGCTAGCAGCAGAAAGGCACCAACTGAAAACTTTATTACTAAATTTGCAAGATATTATACACCAGCAGTAGTAATTACGGCTTTAATTTTATCGATTATACCTCCACTATTAATTCAGGGAGCTACTTTCCAACAATGGATATACAGGGCACTGGTATTTTTAGTTGTGTCTTGCCCATGTGCCTTAGTAGTATCAATTCCTTTAGGTTTCTTTGGTGGTATAGGAGGAGCATCAAAAAATGGCATACTTGTAAAGGGAGGAAATTATCTAGAGGCTCTTAACCAGGTAGATACAGTTGTATTTGACAAGACAGGAACTCTAACTAAAGGTGTATTTAAGGTTACAGAAATAAAAACCACAGGAGCAATCTCAAAGGATGATTTATTAGAATATGCTGCTTTTGCTGAGGCTTACTCTAATCACCCAATAGGGTTATCTATTTTGGAGGCTTATGGAAAAGACATTAATAGAAGCGAAATAAAAGGGTATAATGAAATTCCAGGCAAAGGAATAAGGATAAAACTAAAAGAAAATGAAGTTGCAGTAGGTAATGCAAAGCTAATGAAAGAGGATAATATTAGTTTTAATGAAGTTGATGCAATAGGTACTATTGTTTATGTAGCTGTAGATAAAGTATATTGTGGTTATATAGTGATTTCCGACGAAATAAAGGAGGATTCAAAAGCTGCAATTGATATTCTTAAAGAAATGGGAATTAAGAAAATTATAATGCTTACAGGAGACTCAAAGCTAGCTGCAGAAGCAGTAGGAAAAAGATTAGGAATAGAGAAAATATACTCTGAGTTATTACCAGGAGAAAAAGTTGAAAAACTTGAAATGATGGATACAGATAAGAATAACAAAGGAAAGATAATTTTTGTCGGAGATGGAATTAATGATGCACCTGTACTGGCTAGAGCTGATATAGGCATTGCCATGGGAGGAGTAGGTTCTGATGCAGCAATTGAAGCTGCCGACGTAGTAATCATGACAGATGAACCATCTAAAATAGCTACGGCAGTAAAAATATCTAAAAGAACAAAAAGCATTGTACTTCAAAATATTATTTTTGCATTAGGGGTTAAGCTAGTTGTATTACTTCTTGGAGCTTTAGGCTTTGCAAACATGTGGGAGGCTGTATTTGCAGATGTAGGTGTGGCAGTAATCGCTATTTTAAATTCCATGAGAGCACTAAAAACACAATAAAAAATTAAATCCTGTACCCAAAAGTCCAACATAACAATTGAGTACAGGATTTATTTATAATGAAATATTAAGGGAAACCGATTTATTTTAGGGTAATATAAGTTTTATAAATATATCCATTGGAAGTGCCGTAGTTTATTTTATACCAGTTGCCTGATTCACCAACTATTGTAACAGATGTTCCACTTTTTAATACTCCAATTTTTTTACCTTTAGAACTTGCTGAAGCTCTTACGTTTAGAGCAGAGGCATTAACAATACCAGTTATAAGGCTAGAAGTTTTTGATTCAGTTACTTTAACTTCAGGCTTCTTTATTTCTACTACCTTTCCAGCAGTAGTGTAAGCATAAAATTTTGTTAAAACATCTTGAGGAACATAAACATCTTGTACTTTGTAGGTTTTTCCGTCTTTTGTAATAGGAACAATTACTCCATCAAATTTAACCTTTGTTCCATTAAATTCACCTTGATTAGTAAAACCATATAGTTTTAAGGTGTTACTGTCCTTAGTTACTATAATAACTGGATTATCTATATCAGATGAATCTATAGAGATTTCTCCACCTAGCTTTTCAAAGCCTACACTTGCCTTTTGGAACAATTGGCTAGTGGCAGTAGCTAAGTTTAAGCCTGTAACTCTTTCTAGGTATTTTGCAACTTCTGTGTTGTCAACTAAACCAGATAATTTTTCTACTCCAGCGGGAGAATAACAGTATAAACCTACATCACCAGCTGTGTGGTTGTTACTAGACCAAGCTATACCAACTCTTTTATTAACCACGCTAGTTAAATTTCCATCTTGTATAGTTTTTATTTCTTCTTCTGTCAAATTATCAAAGTCAAAATTTTCTTTAACACTTGATTTTATAGTATCAACATCTTTTTGCTTTAGCTGTTCTGAAATTAATCCAGTAGATGCCTTTGCCTTTGTTAGCCTCACTATGGTATCTTCAAAAGTAACAGAAGCGTAATCTTTTCCAATATCCTTACCTAAATCAACCATACCCAAGGTTCCGCCACCTGTACTGTGATCAGATACAGAAATAACAACAGTATTTCCATCCTTTTTAGCAAAATCAAGAGCAGCTTTTACTGCCTTATCATAAGCAACTATTTCAGAAGCAATTTTTGATGGATCATTAGCGTGACCTGCCCAGTCAATTTGGCTTCCCTCAACCATTAAGAAGAAACCCTCTTTATCTTTAGACAATATTTCTAATGCTTTATTTGTCATTTCCTCTATAGTGGGTTCTGTAGGAGCTACCTTTTCTCTGTCAATATCTGCTGCAAAGGCTTGAGGTGCAAATAATCCCCACATCTTAGTAGCTTTTGTGGAATTAAGCTCATCCTTAGTAGTTAAATAAGTATATCCCATAGATTTTAATACTTCTCTTAAATCTATTCCATCTTTTCTATATTGAGTTTTTCCGTTATCTGATTTTGCTTCAGAAGATAATATTCTATCTCCTCCGCCTAAAACTAAGTCGAAGTCTCCATATACCATTTGCTTCATAATTGAATTATATTGGCTTCTTGAGGCTGCATGAGCAGAAAAATCAGCAGGAGTTGCATGAGTAACCTCAGAAGTTGCTATAAGGCCTGTAGCTTTTCCAGCTTGTCTTGCAGCTTCAATTAAAGTAGCCTTAGGTATATTTCCATCTTTATTACTTAAAACTCCTATATGTTTATCTTCTGTCTTAAAACCAGTTGAAAAAGCTGTACCACCTGGAGCAGAATCAGTTATAGGTCCATCTTGCCAATAGGTTTTTACTAAACCTGTCAATATGGAATCCATAGTCAATTGATCATTTCCTCCAATACCGTCCTTTTTT
This sequence comes from Clostridium homopropionicum DSM 5847, assembly GCF_001263795.1. Classification (GTDB taxonomy): domain Bacteria; phylum Bacillota; class Clostridia; order Clostridiales; family Clostridiaceae; genus Clostridium_H; species Clostridium_H homopropionicum. Next base: position 201,001 of record NZ_LHUR01000022.1, on the reverse strand, counting down.
AGATCGTAATATAATCTAGCAAGAGTAACTGATTCTACACTCATTCCGTCAGGAATTAAGAAAATAACATTTTTAGCTTTCTTTATCACTTTTGTTTCTGCTGCATAAACAGTATTAGAAATTCCAAGTAGAGGTTGAACTAAACCTGTTGATAATTGTCCTGCCACTATTGCAGAGCAAATTATAGCAGCAATCTTTTTCTTAGCTTTAAGCATAAAAAATTCCTCCTAAATTATAAATAGAATAAACAATTTCTATTTATAATACTATTACACGTAAGTTATGAGAAGTTTATGTATAGTTTAAGGAGTTGTTAAATATTACTAATAAAAGGAAGCTACCTTATTACTTAAAGTAATAAAATAGCTTCCTATTGAAACTTTCTTAGTTTAGTAACAAACAAAACTGTCTATTCTTCTTAAATCAATTCCGAAGTAAACCCATCTTCTGCCATTCCATCTATAACCAGCAAGGGATCTTCTTCCTACGAAAACAGGGAAAATCCAAAAGCTTCTGCCATTATCCAGCCATACATAGGTAAACCTATAAAGACATCTTCTAATAGCACCTGGATCTACTGCCTGTACTCCGATGCCGCCAAAGCTTTGAGCCTGAGTTTGAGAAGGCGTAAAGGATGGTGGTGGACCCATAGGTTGAGCACCAGAAGGACCCATTCCTCCACCTGGGAATCCTGTAGGTGGTCCAAATGGAGGACCGCCTCCTGGTGGGAATTGGCGATACATATCATCACTATAGTAAAAAGTTTCGTCGTATGGATACAAGAAAATACACTCCTTTTAAGTACTACAATACATGATATGTAATATGGCTGAATTAGGTTAATAATAAATAATAATTTATTTTACTAATTTATTTTTGAATTTTTCAATTAATTGTGGAAGAATTTTTTCTATATCTCCTACAATTCCGTAATGAGCAACTTTAAAGATTGGAGCATCTGGATCTTTATTAATTGCCACAATAATCTCTGAAGAAGATATTCCAGCTAAATGTTGTATTGCTCCTGATATTCCACAGGCAATATATAATTTTGGAGATACAGTTTTACCAGTTTGACCTATTTGGTGTGCATACTCAATATAGCCTTCATCTACTGCAGCACGAGATGCCCCTACTGTAGCATTAAGCACCTTTGCTAATTCTTCTACTAGCTGCAGATTTTTAGAGTCACCAATACCTCTTCCAGCTGCAACTATTATTTCAGCATCTTCTAAGTTTAATTCTTCCTTAGGGAAAGTGCATACATCTAAAACTTTAACTTTTGTAGAAGCTGGTATTATTACTTCAGGGTTAATTATGGTACCCTTTCTATTATAATCTGGCTCTATAGCTTTCATAACTTTAGGACGAACTGTTGACATTTGTGGTCTGTGGTTAGGGCACACAATTGTAGCCATTAAATTACCACCAAAAGCTGGTCTTGTTTGAAGCAAAATTTTCTTTTCTTTATCTATTTCTAGAATTGTGCAATCAGCTGTAAGACCAGTATTTAATCTTGAGGATATTCTAGGAGCTAATGAACGACCGTAAGCTGTTGCTCCTAAAAGGACTATATCTGGCTTATATTGTTTTATTAAATCGCAAATTATATTTGCATAACTTTCATCGTTATATCTTGAAAGTGACGGATCATCTATGCAATAAACATTATCTGCACCATAGGCAATAAGTTCTTTTACAGTGTTTTCTAAAGAACTTCCAAGTAATACAGCAGATACATCAGTATCTAAGTCTTTAGCAAGTCTTGAAGCTTGGCCTAAAAGTTCAAGAGAAACAGACTCTAAAACTCCATCCTTTTGTTCAGCAAAAACCCATATACCTTTATATTCAGAAGTGTCTACTCCTTTAACTTCATCTTTTATTAAATCTATAGCCTTAAATTTACATGTACTTACACAAGAACCGCATAAGGTACAATTATCTAAGATTACAGCTTTTTTATCTTCAATTTTGATGGCTCCAAAAGGGCATGAGTTCACACACAGCTTGCAGCCCACACACTTATCCTTTAATATTTTAATACTGCTCATAATATACCTCCCTATTGAAATGACAAGCCAAGTGATAATAAATTATCTACTAGTTTTTCAGCTTGCTCTTCTGGTGTTCCTTCTATCATTTCACTGCTGATATTGTATTCTGGTATGAAGGTCTTTACAACCTGAGTTGGAGAACCAGATAATCCGGTGAATTTGCTATCGGCATTTATATCAGAAATGTTTAAGATAGCAACCTCCCTATTTTTAGCATCTCTTAGGTTTTTAATAGAAGGAAGTCTTGGTACATTTAAGTCTTCCATAACAGTTATAAGAGCTGGAAGTGAGGACTCTATTACTTCATATCCTTCAGAGGTAAGTCTAGTGCAGCGAATAAATCCATCCCCAATTTCTTCGATTTTATTAACATAAGTAATATGAGGTATACCTAGCTTCTCAGCAAGGCTAGGGCCTACTTGAGCAGTGTCGCCATCTGTTGCTTGTCTACCGCATATTATAAGGTCATAGTCTTTAATTTTCTTTACTCCCATGGAAAGTGCATAGGAGGTTGCAAGAGAATCTGCTCCTGCAAAGGCTCTGTCACTTAAAAGGAAAGCTTCGTCTACTCCAAGAGCCATGGTTTGCTTTAAAAGTTGAGCTGTTTGTGGGATTCCCATACTTAAAGCAGTTACCTTGCCTTTATGGGCATCCTTTAATCTTAAAGCTTCTTCAATGGCAAAAGTATCAAAAGGATTTATGATTGATTCAATTCCTTCTCTTATTATAGTATTGGTTTCTTTATTCATTTTAACTTCATTAGTTCCAGGAACTTGCTTTACACATACGATTATATTCATTCTTTTCACCTACTCCTCAAAAAGGTTTCCTCTATTTAGTCTATTTTCAGGGTCAAATAAGTTTTTCAAGGCTTTCATTTCCTTAATTCCCTTTTCTCCCATCATCTTTCCTAATAGATGAATTTTAAGTTTACCAATACCATGTTCAGCAGATACTGTACCACCCATAGCTATTACTTTTTCAGCCCAACTATTGTACAATTCTTTTCCTTTATGATATTCATCCATATCCCTTGGGATTATATTTACATGCAAATGGTTATTTCCAATGTGGCCAAATATAACAGATTCCAAACCTGCTTCCTCTAAGCTCTTGTTGTAAAGCTTCATGACATCTTCAAGGCATGAATCAGGTACTGCCATGTCAGTTCCAAGCTTTGTGATAGCTGGATGAGTCTTACGTCTATTATCAATTAGAAGATTTACAGACTCAGGAGCTGCATGTCTGAAGAAATGGAGCTGTTCGTTAGCTTGAGGGCTTGTTGCAACCCAAGTGTCTCCTTCATTTCCACCGCAGGACTCTATAATTTCTCCTGCTTTTATTACCATATCTTCAACCTCTTCATCACTATTTCCAGCATATTCAGTATAAACTGCTGAATTATAATGAGAAGGCAAATCTAATAATTTGTTAAAGGCAGGGTTTTCTATTTTAGCTTTTCTAAGTAGATTTAATACATTAGAGTTAAAATACTCTACAGCTACTGGAGAAACATTTTTTCTTATGCTTTGAACAAACTTTAAAGCTTTTTCTTCCTGATCAAAGAAGGCAGTTACTGCATAATGTACCTTAGGAGCTTTTAAAAGCTTTAGCTCTATTTCGCTTACTATACCTAAAGTACCTTCAGAACCTATAAATAAATCTAGTAAGTCCATATCTTTTAATGTAAAATATCCTGAAGCATTTTTAACCTTTGGCATAAGATAGTCAGGAACGGAACCTTTAATAAGTTTTTCAGAAAGCGTACTTATTGTAAAGGAACCATTTTCTGCTTTATTTTCTCCACGGCTTAGGGAAATTACATCTCCATCAACTAGAACTATGCGCATAGCTTCAATGTAATTTCTTGTAGGACCATACTTGAAAGAGCAAGCTCCAGATGCATTACAAGCTATCATACCGCCTATTGATGCAGAAGTTTCAGTTGGATCAGGTGAAAAGAAGTATTCTTCGGAGTTTTTAAACTTTTCTAGTGCTTTTAGAGATTCACTATCCCAATTTTCTGTATCATCAAATTCTTTTTTCTTTAAAGCAAGTCTAAGCTGTGATAAAACAACTCCAGGTTGAACTTTTACAAAAAAAGTTTGTGCTTTTTCATCATAGCGAAGACCCATTACTTTATTCATTCTGCTTAAACTTAATACGTGACCACCTTCAGGTACAGCACCACCAGTTATTCCAGTACGAGTACCTTGAGTAGTTATTAAAGTTCCCTTAGTCTTTAAAGATTCTAATATTTCAATAATTTCTTTTTCAGTTTTAGGAAAAGAAATAGATTCACCAGTACCAGTTCTACGAGACTCATCTCTTAAATAGTCCTGATGCTCTTTTTCAAGTTTTCTAATAAGAACATTTTCCATCACAAATTGCCCCCTTTTTTAGTAATAATAAGATAATTTACCCCAAAACTATCTTGTAATTTATAAATACAATTTAAATTTAAGTATAACTTAATCTGATATATTTTTAAAGTCATTTAATATATAAATGTTACTTTTTTATTAAGAACATAATTTGACATAATGCGCTAACTAGCTTAAAGTATAATGTACAAAGTATTATGAATATAAATTTTAATAAGTAAATGCTTTTATTATGGGGCTAATTAAGGTTTTAGTGAGGTATAAACATGGCAGAAAAGAGAGAGGTATTTATATTATTAACTCATACGGGAACAATTCCTTCAAAAATAATAAGATTTTACACAAGAGAACCCTATTCTCATGTTTCTATTTCATTTGACTTAGGCTTAAATGAAACTTATAGTTTTGGGAGAAGGTTTGTAAATAATCCTATAATTGCAGGGTTAATAAAAGAAGATATAAGTGGAGGAACCTATGCAAAGTTTAAGAATACTACTTATGAATTGTATTCTTTAAGTATATCTATTAATCAATACGATAAATTAAAAAGAGAAATCCAGAGCTTATATAAAATGAAGGACAAGTATGGGTACAATTTTCTCGGTCTTTTAGGAATTTTGATGAAACGACCTATTAGTAGAAGAAATGCGTACTTCTGCTCTCAATTTGTAGCTACTGTGCTAGAAAGAAGTGATATAAAAATTATAAAAAAACCTTCAGGACTTGTAATACCTGGAGATTTTAGAAGGGCTAAAGGACTAAGGTTAGTTCGTAAGGGTATTTTATCGAAGCATAATGCTAATATAGCTAATATAAGATATGAAGAGGATATGAAAATTTCTTCGTAAAATTTGGAAACAAGCCCTTGACAAGAGGTTATTAATACCATATAATATAACCAAGATAAAAACATATGGTTTTTATTAAAAGGGAGTAGTTAAAGATATAATGCCAACATTACGATTAGAACATCTAATCTGGTATTATACGCCAATAAAATTGGTTACAAGACTTTTAATATAATTCTAATACTGCTAGGATTATATTAAAGGTCTTTTTTATTTAATCTATTTTTGAAAGGGGAACTATAATGAAAGAGGTTTACAAAAAGTCAGTGGAAGATATCAAAGAAATTCTTGGGGTAGGTTCTGATGGCTTGAGTGATGCTGAAGTACAAAAGAGAAGAGAAGAATACGGGTATAATGAACTTCGAGAAAGTGGAAAGAAAACTGTATTACAAGTTTTTATGGAACAATTTAAAGACCTTCTTGTGATTATATTAGTTGGAGCAGCAGTTATCTCTATGTTTTTAGGAAATGTAGAAAGTGCTATTGTTATATTTGCTGTAATAATTTTAAATGCGATTTTAGGTACAGTTCAGCATATTAAGGCAGAGCAATCTTTAAACAGTTTAAAAGCACTGTCATCACCAGTAGCTAGGGTTTTTAGAAATGGAAGTAAGATAGAAATTCCTTCTAGAGAGGTTGTAGTTGGAGATATATTATTTTTAGAAGCAGGAGATTACGTAAGTGCTGATGGAAGAATAATTGAAAATTATAGTATACAGGTAAATGAAAGTTCACTCACTGGGGAATCAGAAAGCGTTGTTAAGGAATTATATACTATAGAAGCTAGTAATGTTCCTATAGGAGATAGAAAAAACATGATTTTCGCAGGAAGTCTTGTGACCTATGGAAGAGCAGAAATGATTGTTACAGATATAGGAATGAGTACTGAATTAGGAAAGGTTGCCACACTTTTAGAAACTACTAAGGAGAAGAAAACTCCGCTGCAAGTGAGCTTAGATGATTTTGGAAAGAAGCTTGCAATGGTAATCTTAGCCATTTGTATACTTGTCTTTAGTTTAAATATATATAGAGGCTATGTGCTTATAGATTCCTTTATGTTTGCAGTAGCATTAGCTGTAGCCGCTATACCAGAAGCTTTAAGTTCTATTGTTACAATTGTACTAGCACTAGGTACACAAAAGATGTCCAAGCAAAATGCAATTATAAGAAAGCTTCAAGCTGTTGAAAGCCTTGGAAGTGTTTCAGTTATTTGTTCTGACAAGACTGGAACCTTAACCCAGAATAAAATGACTGTAAAAAATATATATGTAGAAGATGAAATTATAGATTCTAATAAGCTTGAAATAAATAATAAGCTTCAAGAAAAGCTAGTACTAATGGGATTATTGTGCAGTGATGCTATTTCAGATGAAGAGAAGGAAATTGGAGATCCTACAGAAGTAGCTCTAATAAACTTAGGAAGGATTTATGAACTAAAGGAACTAAGTATAAGAGAAAAATATTCAAGATTAAATGAAATCCCTTTTGATTCAGATAGGAAGCTAATGAGTACTTTAAATAAAATTGGGGACAAAGCTTCTATGATTACTAAAGGTGCTTTAGATGTATTGATAGATAGATGTACCAGCATAGAGTCTACTGAAGGAATACGTGAGTTTACACAGGAAGATAGGGAGAAGATTGAAAAGGTCAATGAAGAATTTTCTAAAGTTGGTCTCAGAGTTTTAGCTTTTGCCTATAAAGAAGTAGATGAAAATACAGTAATAACCTTAGAAGATGAAAAAGAATTAACATTTGTAGGATTAATTTCTATGATGGATCCTCCAAGAGAAGAATCAGCTAAAGCTGTTGAGGCATGTATAAGTGCAGGAATTAAGCCAGTAATGATAACTGGAGATCATAAAATTACAGCTTCTGCCATAGCAAAGGAAATAGGAATTTTAAAGGATGAATCAGAGGCTATGGAAGGCTATGAATTAGATATGCTCAGTGATGAAGAACTAAAGGAGAAGGTTGAAAAAATATCTGTTTACGCTAGAGTATCTCCTGAAAATAAGATTAGAATAGTTAGAGCATGGCAGGATAAAGGAAACGTTGTAGCCATGACTGGGGATGGAGTAAATGATGCTCCTGCTTTAAAACAATCTGACATTGGCATAGCAATGGGCATTACAGGTACAGAGGTGGCAAAGGATGCTGCTGCCATGGTGCTTACTGACGATAATTTTGCAACTATTGTAAAGGCGGTTTCTAACGGAAGAAACATTTATGAAAATATTAAAAACTCTATTAGGTTTTTACTTTCAGGGAATACTGCAGGTATAATAGCAGTTTTATATGCTTCTCTTGCAGCCTTGCCGATTCCCTTTGCACCAGTACATTTATTATTTATAAATCTTTTGACAGATAGCTTACCAGCAATAGCCTTAGGGTTAGAACCTCATAAAGCTAGTGTTATGAAGGAAAAGCCAAGAGATATAAATAGTCCAATATTGAGCAAGAGCCTAGGAACTGAAATCTTTATTGAGGGCTTTATAATTGCTGTTTGTACTATGATAGCCTTTAGAATCGGATTATTTTATGATGGAAACAAGGTTGCAAGTACTATGGCCTTTGCAACTTTATGTTTATCAAGATTAGTACATGGTTTTAACTGTAGAGGAAAGGAATCAGTATTTAAAATTGGATTATTTACCAATAAATATTTATGGTTAGCTTTTGGTCTTGGATTAGCATTATTAAATATAGTACTGCTTGTTAAACCATTAGGAGGAATATTCCAGGTAGAACCTCTTACAATTCATAATCTAAAGATTATATACGGTTTATCAATATTACCATTTATTTTAGTACAAATTTATAAATTGATATTTATTAAAGCCAAATAAGGGATATACTTATAATAAATTATATTAGAAAATTGGTTTTAATAAGGGGAATAAAAATGTTATTAGACTTTGGTCATCTAATGTCTTTTATGGTTAACTTGGATAAGTATTTATACACAATTGTAAATCAAAATACCTTTTTAGCATATTTAATAGTATTTTTAATAGTTTTTAGTGAAGTAGGGTTAATAATAATGACCTTTTTACCAGGGGATTCCTTGATATTCGTTACTGGTGCTTTAACTTACCTAGGATTATTAAATTTACCATTAGTTTTTATTATGTTATGTTCAGCAGTAGTTCTTGGGGATTCTGTGTGCTATTCAATAGGAAAATATTTTGGAAAGAGAATAATGAAAAAAGAGAAAAATCGCTTCTTTAAAAAAGAGTATATTAAAGAAGCTCATGAATTTTATGAAAAGCATGGAAAAGTGGCTATTATCATGGGAAGGTTTATTCCTGTAGTACGAAGCTTTGTTGCATTTGTTGCAGGAATAGGTTCCATGAGCTTTTACAGATTGATTTTATATTCAGCAATAGGAGGAATTCTTAGAGTAAGTGTATATTTGTTTGGTGGATATTACTTTGGAAGCTTTCAATTTGTAAGAAGAAATCTTGTTTTTGCCATAATGCTTGTATCAATTTTTGCAATGCTGCCAGCTGTGGTTGGGATTATTAAACAAGGTGCTAAAAAGTATAATAATAATTGAAATTATCTTTGCAATAAAATAAAATATATAAAGAATGCTATTATGTAAATAAAGCATGTAATATTATTGAAAAAATAGGGAGAGAATTATGAGCAGTGTTTCAGGAAGCGGTTGCGAGATAATAATACCTTTAACAGAGAGGAAACCATTAAAGGATATTGAGAGAAGTATAATAAAATCTTACAGAAAAAAGATATGGACAAAATTCACTAGGGCAATAAATGATTATGAGCTGATTAAAGAGGGAGACAGAATTGCAGTAGCTATTTCTGGAGGAAAGGACAGCCTTTTAATGGCAAAACTATTCCAAGAACTTCAAAGACATGGAAAATTCAAGTTTGAGCTTGAATTCATTTCAATGGATCCTGGTTTTCATGAGACTAATAGGGAATTGCTATTAAGTAATTGTGAATATTTAAATATTCCTGTTAAGCTTTTCGAATCAGGAATATTTGAAGTTGTAGATAGAATTGCAAAGGACTATCCATGTTATATGTGTGCTAGAATGAGAAGAGGTTTCTTGTATTCTAAGGCGAAGGAGCTTGGATGCAATAAGCTTTCTTTAGGTCACCATAATAATGATGTAATAGAAACAACATTATTGAATATTTTATATGCAGGTAACTTTAAAACCATGAGACCAAAGCTAAAGTCTACCAACTTTGAGGGCTTAGAGCTTATAAGACCATTATATTATATTAATGAAGATGATATTAAAAGATTCATTAATAATGCTGGTATAGCGCCTATGAACTGCGGTTGCATTGTAGCTGCCCAAAAGACTTCTAGTAAACGTCGTGAAGTTAAGGAATTAATTAAAGAATTAAAGAAAAACTTTAGTGATGTGGAAAAGTCTATTTTCCAATCTGCACATAATGTAAATATGGATTCAATTGTTGGATGGGAAAAGAAGGGTAAAAAGTACTCCTTTTTAGATTTTTACGATGAAGAATAATCGAGTATGAATAAAGGTGATTTTATGAACTTTCTTATGATTAAAATACCAGTATTATTGTCTAATCTGTCCTTTCTTGCTTTTGCTGTATATCTTGTTATAGGAATATATGTATTTCAGAAAGAGCAAAGAGCTAGTATAACGCGAGTTTTCTTTTTTCAGTGCATTACTCTAGCTATTTGGTCTCTTTCTTATTCATTTATTTATAGCGAAACAAATAAAGAAGTAATTTCAATTTTATATAAAATCAGTGCTATTGGATGGGTTACTTTCTCTAGCACTCTTGTACACTTTTTCACTTTACTTACAGGTAAAAATAATATCCTAAAAAAATGGTGGTATTATGTATTAATTTATTTACCTCCTATAGTTTTTTTAATTAGACTTTATTCTTCAGGAAACCTTATGGCTAATGATTTTATTTTTACTCCTTATGGAACAGCTGAGTTGCAAGATATACATAGTCCTTGGTCAAGAATATTTATTTTATTTTGGACTAGCTATACTATGACTGGATTTTTAATGGTATGGAATTGGGGCAAAAAAGCTTTAAGTAAAAGAGAAAAAAGACAAGCTAAGTTAATATTCTATTCTGCCATTGTTCCATTGACAGGTGGATTTATTACTAACAATTTATTTCCTGTATTTGGTATACAATTTCCAGCTATAGCTCAGATATTTTCATTAATATGGCTCCTAGGTATATTATATTCTATAAATAAGTATAGATTTTTAGTATTAACTCCAGAGATAGCAATTGATGAAATCATCTCAAAAATAAGAGACTTCTTAATACTAGTTAGCCCATCAGGTAAAATACTAAAGGTAAATGAGTTTACTCTTGATATTCTAAAATATGAATATGAAGATATGATGGGAAAATCTATCAGCCTTTTATTTAGAGATAGGGATACTGCAAAAAAAGAATTGCTAAATATAAGACACGGAATAAATTTTAGTAAGGGTACTGAGGTTGAATTTAAAACTAAAGAAGGAGACATAATTCCTGTATGTATGTCCAGTGAAGTTATAAGGGACAAGTCTGGAGATTTAATTGGTTCTATAATCGTAGCACAGGATTTAAGGCTAATAGGTCAATTAAAACAAGAAATTCTTGAGAGAATTCATATTGAAGAAACTCTACTTAAAACAAATGAACAGCTAAAAGAACTAGATAAGATGAAAACAGATTTTTTATCTACAGTTTCTCATGAACTTAGAACTCCACTCACATCAATTTTAGGTTTTGCAAAAATCATAAAAAAGAAATATGAAAAAGCTATTTTACCCTATGTAAATCTTGAAGATAAAAAAGTATCTAAAACTTCTAAGCAGATAGTTGAAAACATAGACATTATAGTATCAGAAGGAGAGAGACTTACACATTTAATTAATGAAGTTTTAGATATATCTAAGATGGAAGAGGGAAAAATACAGTGGAACATGGGAGAGGTTGCTATTAAAGATATATTAGAGAAATCACTTGTAGCCACTTCAGCCCTTTTTGAAGGGAAAAATATTAAATTAATCAAGACTATTGAAGAAAATCTACCATTAATTTATGGAGACATGGAAAGGTTAATGCAAGTAGTGATTAATTTAATATCTAATGCAATTAAGTTTACAGATAAAGGGTACGTAAGATGTGAAGCAAAAAGAAATGGTGATGAAATTATTATAAGCGTAATTGATTCAGGGATAGGAATTGATGAAAAAGATATTATTAAGGTATTCGAAAAATTTAAACAGGTAGGGGATACTTTAACAAATAAACCAAAGGGAACAGGCTTAGGATTAACAATTTGTAAGAAAATTATTGAAAGACATGGTGGAAATATATGGGTAAAAAGCGAATTAAATGTAGGAAGCAGATTTTCTTTTTCACTACCAATAGGCTTCAATAAGGAAATGTATGAAAAAAGTATATTAGATCACCAATAATGATTTAAAAATTGTTTTATCTATTTGGAGGATAATGTGGTGAACGAGGTAAATTTAAAAAAACTTGTTGGCAAAAGTGATGTAAAAGAAATTGTATATAATATATTAAGAGAAATTAATATAGAGATTTCCGTACTTGATTTGCAGGGAAATATAATTCTAGGAACTTCAAAGAAGGATGAAGATATAGAATTTCCTATAAATATAAATGAAAAAGTAGCAGGCTTTGTAATGGGAGAAAGTAAGGCAGCTATCATTGCAAAGCTTTTAAGCTATATAGGCAATAGTGAGTTCAATAAGAAGATGCTTATTAAAGAAACCTTAAATAAATATAGAGAAATAAATCTACTATATAATTTATCAGAAAAAATGGCCAGCACAATTGAAGCTAAAGAGATATCTAAAATTGCTCTAGAAGAAGCCACGAGACTTATAAATTCAACAAAAGCTGAAATAGCGGTTTTCAGTAAGGATAGAAAACGTTTAGAAAAAGTAGTAGAACTTAATAAACATAATTCAACTATTAATGAGGTAGGCTTGAATAATTATGTAAACACAGTTTTAGATGAGGGAGTAGGGCAGATAATTAACTATTTAGATGATGGCAGTGAATCAATGGTTTGTACTCCCTTAAAGGTTAAAGATAAAACTCTAGGTGTAATCAGTATAAGTAACTCAAATAATATAATTTATGATTCGGAGGACCTAAAGCTTTTAAATGCTATTGCCACTCAGGCTGCGATAGCTCTAGATAATACCAACCTCTATGATTCCATAAGAGATACATTTTTGCAAACCATTGAAGCCTTAATCGAAACAATAGAAAAAAAAGATTCATATACAGCTGGACATGCAAGAAGAGTAGCCGTTTACAGTATATCCATTGGGGAAGAGCTTGGACTAAATAGGTCGGAAATTACTCAGGTAAGACTTGCAGCACTACTTCATGATATTGGAAAGATAGGAATACAGGATAAAATTTTATTGAAAAATAGCAGGCTTACTGGAGAAGAATACGAAGTAATAAAAAAACATCCGGTTTTTGGGGCAGAAATACTAGAAAACATTGATCAACTAAAAGATGTAGTACCATCTGTTAGGGGGCATCACGAAAGATATGATGGTAAAGGTTATCCTGATGGGAAAAAAGGGACCGAAATTCCTTTAATAGCAAGAATAATTGCTGTAGCAGATGCATTTGATGCAATGACCTCACATAGACCTTATATCTCTAATAAAGAAAAAGAACAGGCATTAAATGAAATTTATAAAAATATCAATACGCAATTTGATCCTGTTGTAGTGGAAGCATTTCTAAAGCGAGTAAAAGTGTGATAACAGAATTAGTTGATTAAGTGTTAAGGGGGAGTTTTTATGTGTAAAAAAATATTAATTGTTGACGACGAACCTCACATTAGAATGTTACTAGAACAAACTCTTGAAGATTTTGAAGAGGAAGGTGTACAAATTCTAGTGGCTGAAAACGGAAAAGAAGCCTTAGAATATATCAAAGCGGAAAGACCTAATTTAGTTTATTTAGATGTAATGATGCCTCATATAAATGGATTTGATGTATGTAATATAGTAAAGAATGAATTAAAAATAAATGATTTGTATATAGTTTTGTTAACTGCAAAGGGACAAGAATTCGATAGAAAAAAAGGGCTTGAAGTTGGAGCAGATTTATACCTAACAAAGCCCTTTGACCCAGATTTAATTGTAGAAAAAACTGAAGAAGTTCTCGAGATTAAGCTATAGAAAATTTAATATTTTTATTTTCTTTCAAGAATTAAGAAGGTGTTTTTATACTGATTATTTTCATCGTATACGCCTTCTTGTTTTTTTATAATGGTCCATTGGAAATTTTTATATTCTGGGAAAAAAGTATCGCCACAAAAATTTTCATGTACTATAGTCAGATAGAGTTTTTTAGCATAGGGCATTAATAGTTTATATATTTCCCCTCCGCCAATTACAAAGAATTCTTCTTTAGATTCTATCATAGGTTTTAGGAAAGCTATATCATTGATTATTATTACAGCTTCATCTTCTACCTTATAATTTTTGTTTCTTGTAAGTATTATATGCTTTCTTCCAGGAAGTACATAAGGCAGTGCTTCAAAGGTTTTTCTTCCCATTATCATAGTTTTACTTTCTGATAAGGTTATTTCTTTAAACCTTTTTAAATCAGAAGGCAAATGCCAAAGAAGAGAATTATCTTTACCTATAACATTGTTTTCAGATACGGCAACAACAAAGCTTAACAATTAAATTCACCTCGTGTTTCAGTATACACTATTTAAAGATAGAGATTCCATATCAGAAATTATTAAAGTTCAATTGAAAGCGGTAGATTGTCAACATAACTTAACATTTATTGAGATTTTATAAGTTTAAAAATTAGCGTGCCAAATATTGCAGCCAAAATTGAGGCGATCATAATACTTATTTTTGCTGAGGATAACATAGTGTCACTTGAAAATGATAAAGATGAAATAAACAATGACATAGTAAATCCAATACCACCAAGAACACTTGCACCATATAAGTGTTTAATTGTTACTTGAGATGGAAGTTTAGCGATTTTTAATTTTACTAAAATGTAGGAAGTTACAAATATACCTAACTGCTTACCTACAAATAGACCAAATATAATTCCTAAACTGATTGGTGTAAATATAAGTGCAGAGAAACTTTTTAAATTCATAGATATCCCTGAATTTGCTAGAGCAAATATTGGCATAATTACATAAGCAGACCAAGGTGTTAAAATGTGTTCAAGTCTATGTAATATTGATCTTTTAAATTCATAAGTATTTTCCCCAACAGGCAAAACCATTCCAAGTAGTACACCAGCAACTGTTGAATGTATACCAGACTTTAAAAAGCTAATCCATAGTAATATTCCACCAATAATAAAAACAGACGTATACTGTACTCTAAATTTATTAGCTAATATAAGAGCGATAAAAATAATTAAACCTATAATAAAAGCATTCCAGGAAATCTGACTGGTATAAAATATAGCAATTATGATGATAGCTCCCAAATCATCAACTATAGCTAAGGCAGTAAGAAAGACTACTATCCCTTTTGGTGCTTTTTTAGACACTAAAGAAAGTGTTCCTAAAGCGAATGCAATATCCGTTGCCATTGGAATTCCCCAACCCGTAATGGTTGCTTTATTATAATTAAATATTGCATAAATAATTGCTGGTACAATCATTCCTCCTATAGCAGCAGATATAGGAAGAATAGTTTTTTTTACGGACTTAAGTTCACCAATCACCAATTCACGCTTTATTTCCATACCAACTACAAAGAAGAATATAGCCATTAATCCGTCATTGATCCAATGAAGAACTGACATAGATATAGAAAATTCCTTATATCCAATGGTTATATAGGTATGAAGTATATGTTCATAGGTTACAGCAAAACTAGAATTTTCAATTATTATTGCAGTAATAGCACAAATTAAAAGTATTAAACCACTGGCAGATTCACTTTTGAAAAAATATATAATTGGAGTAATAATTTTGTTAGCAACTTTAGTTTTCATATGTATTCTCCTGATTATTAACTATATTGAAAAGTTTATTTTAATTAAAAACTTCAGTTATATCTATCTAATAAGTATTTCCTAGTTATAAAATTTTTAACAAAAAATAAAAGGCAGGATACTCTGATTGAGTTTCCCACCTAGAAAATTAATATTTAGGATCAGAAATTCCATATCTTCTAGAATCACTATCACCAATAAGATCTATTTTAACATTATATTTACTATAATAAACATCAGTTGGGGTTTTAAATAGCCATACAGAATTAGGAGGCAATGGTATATCCATTCTTTTGCTATCTGAATAAATGACATTATGAGTATGCTGAGAAAAAAGCTTACTCTTTATAAATATATTGAAGTGATGATTTGTGAAATAGAATAATAGAAGAAAGGTTATCAGTGTAAGAATAATTAACTTCAATCTCATATTGGATGCACCCGCAATCTTCTATATAATCATAAAAGTGGAGAATAGCTCTAAAATATTATTTTATAGTTATGATATAGCCAATTTCAATTCTACCCATTACAATTTAATTATTTAAAAAGCAGTATTTACACTAATACTATCAACATATACACTATACTTAGTATATTTTTATTTCTATATAAGAATTTATTATCTATTTTAAATAATCTATGAATAATTAAATTAGGTAAAAGAATTTTAAGGGTGTGAATATATGAAAATAAGGGTTGCATTGGTTTTTCCGACTATAGGCTTTTTTGATAATGTCCAAGAATCGTTTTTAGAGCATTGTCGAACTTTTGATGAAATTAGTAAGGATATAAATTGTCAATATATATTAGAGGAACGGGCTGTGCCAAGTAGCCAGTTTACTACTATTGAAGCTCATGATTTTGATTATTATGATGCTATTATATCACGAGGAATTACATGTGAGCTATTACGCAAAGCATTGACTAATATTCCTGTAATTGATATACCGGTTTCTGGTAACGATATCATATATTGTTTGAAAGACGCATTAAACAATTTTGGAAATCAACTAACAGCTGTTGTAGGTAATCATTCTATGATCATGGGAACAGACCGTTTGGCAAAAATAATGAATATAAATGTTCGCCTTTATTATAGATATTCACTTATGGATGTTAAAGAAACTGTCGATATGGCATATAATGACGGATGTAAAGTCTTAATAGGTGGAGTTGAAACTTGTAGTTATGCATCTAGCCTTGGTATGAAAACATTGATTATTCGAACTGGAAATACAGCTTTATGGTATGCATTTAGCGAAATGAAAAAAATGGTTCGATTACATCTACAGCAACAACAAAAAACTGAATTATTAAAAACAGTTGTTGATTATTCTTTAGAAGGAATAATACAAATAGATGTAGAACAAAAAATATTATTATGTAATCATACAGCTAAAAAAATCTTGAATATTAAAGAGGAAATAGTCGGCAAGGGTGTATATGAAGTACTTGGAAATAATCGATTGACTGAAATTTGTGCAGATGAAAATAGTTATTTTTATGATATCATTACTTATTCTGGAAAAAAACTAATAGTTAATAAAGTTCCGGTAAGAATCAAAAATAGTTCTATTTATCATATTGTATCATTTCAGGATATCACTCAAGTTCAAAATACAGAAAAGAATATTCGTGAAAGATTAAAAAACATGGGTTGGGTAGCAAAATATACTTTTAAAGATATAATTGGTGAAAGTACAGCTATTAAAAGTGTAATAAAACAAGCAAAAAAATATTCAAAAATTGACTCGGATATTCTTATTATTGGACAATCAGGTACAGGTAAGGAATTGTTTTCGCAAAGCATTCACAATTCTAGTAAAAGATGTAAGGGGCCATTTGTTGCAATAAACTGTGCAGCCATCAGTGAAAGCTTAATAGAGAGCGAACTGTTTGGATATGTTAAAGGTGCTTTTACAGGAGCTCAGGCAAATGGGAAAGTAGGTTTATTTGAACAGGCACATACTGGTACAATTTTTCTAGATGAAATAGGTGAAATATCATTAAGCCTGCAATCTAAACTATTAAGAGTAATACAAGAACGTGAAATCATGCGATTAGGAGATAATAGAATACTACCAGTTGATATTCGAATAATAGCTGCAACAAATAAGAATTTATTTCAGCAAGCAATGGAGAATCGGTTTCGGCTGGATTTATATTATCGTTTGGATGGACTTCGCTTGACATTGCCTCCGATTAATGAAAGAGGAGATGATGTTGGCATACTGGCAGAACATTTGCTTCAAAAGCTGAGAAAGAAATATCATCTTGAAGAAACACCTATGTTACTAACCGACGATGCGAAAGAACTGCTTAAGAAAATTAAATGGTATGGAAACATACGACAGCTAAATAATCTTTGTTTACGTATTGTGGCAAATGATTTTAAAGGTAAGATTGATATTTCTCAAATAAAGCAAATTCTAAATCCTGAAGAGTTGAATTCAGAGGTGTTTACAACACTTAAAAATACCGAAATAGAGTCGGAGGAGGCAAAACTGATTCGTAGGGCAATGCAAAAATATTCTGATAATAGAAATAAAGTAGCAGAAGAATTAGGAATTAGTCGCTCTACATTATGGCGGAAGTTAAAACAATATGGATTGAAATGATGAAACGAATTTGATACAAATTTAAAACAAAAATAAAACCAACCTCTGATTAAATCTAATGAACTTACCAAAAAAAGGTAGGTTCTTTTTTGTTTTTTACTAAAAAAATCTTTTATTTTAGACAATTGCCAGAGGTTTTTTGCTATTGCTATTTTATACTATTCCAAAGTTATATTGTTGGCATACAATTTGCTAAGGTATTTAATATAAAACTGAAAATATACCTAAAACTATGTTTTTAATTTGATTTCATCTTTGCCAATATATAAAAATGAAATTAAAATTGAAAATATGCGGCCGCATTTTTAGAGATATGAAAGTTTTATTTATATTTTTTATTAAAAAGGAGGTCAAGTATGGCGCAAAGTACTCTAACAATTATTATTATTTTTCTGTCTGTTATCTCTTTTGCACTTGAAAAAATCCCCTTGTCTATGACAGCGATGCTTGCAGCTTTAGCGATGGGAATAACTGGTGTTATACCTATTAAAGATATTTACTCATCATTTGGAGCTTCAGCAACGATATTTGTTGCTGCGATGATGATAGTTGGTAATGCCTTATTTGAAAATGGAGTTACAAGTGCTATGGGTGAGAAGATTTTTAAAACGAAGGTAGCCCAAAATGAAAGAGTTTTCATTGTTATTGTTACAACATTTGCTTTTATATTATCTGCAATTTGCAGTAATTCAGCGGTTGTAGCTATGGTAATTCCTCTTATTGGCGCTATAGCAATTAAATCTAAAGGAGTTATTACTAACAAAAATACAATTATGGCCGCAGGTATGGCGGCTGCCGCAGGTGGTGTTTGTACACTTGCTGGTTCCACACCTCAGATGATTGGTCAAGGTATATTTCAAAATGCTGGGATTCCGGCAATGGGCTTTTTTGATTTAGGTAAAGCTGGTTTACCATTATGTTTAATAATGATTATATATTTTGCTACTTTTGGATACTCAATCATGAAAAAAAGCCTTAACTTTGAAGATGTATCTGTTATTGATGTGTCTTCAGAGGAAAACAAGTCAAATAATACTGAAATTCCAAAATATAAAACTTATCTAACTACTATTATAACATTGGGATGCGTTATTGGCTTTGTTGCAGGCGTATGGGATATAACAACAGTTGCATTATTAGGAGCTACAGCATTAATAGTTACAAGGTGTATCGGATTCAAAGAAGCACTTGCAGGTGTAGACTGGAACACAATTATCATTTTAGGTGCATCACAGGCTTTTGCAAAAGGCATGGTTACATCTGGAGCAGGAGAAATGATAGCAGAGGGATGTATTAATTTCTTCGGCGTAGATTCAAATCCTATTATTATTTTGAGTGCGCTGATTGTAATAACAGTAATTCTTACTAACTTTATGTCTAATGCAGCGATCGCCTCTATGCTAATCCCTATTGCAATTAATATTGCTACAGGAATTAATGCTAATCCTGCAACTTTTGGTATTGCTGTTATTATTGCATGCCAGCTTGCATTGGCAACACCTGTTGGAACACCTTGTGTAACTCAAACCTTAGTAGGAGGATACAAGTATAAACATTATGTGATTGTCGGTTTACCAATTACTTTGATTATGACAATCGCAGCTATAATAATTATACCCGCTGTATATGGTTGGTAAAAATAGGAGGATATATTTTTATGACATATAAAATTGCAATTCCGCAGCCAATAACCGAACTAGGTATGGAATACTTGCGTGAAAGAGGTTATGAAATTATTGAAGGAACTGGATTAACAGATTATGATACATTAAAACAATTACTTGCAAATGCAGATGGCCTTTTGGCTAGAACGGCGGATTATCCCAAAGAAGTTTTGTCTGCTGCTAAAAAGTTAAAAGTTATTGGGCGTTTTGGTGTTGGGACAGATAATCTGGATTTAGAGTATTGCAGGCAAAATGGCATATGGGTAGCAATTGCACCTGAGGCAAATTCGAATGCAGTAGCGGAGCATACCATTGGTTTAATTATGGCAACTGCTCGTCAGTTTGTTCAAATGGATAAATTGACACGTATGGGTAATTGGGAAGCGAGAAACGCAAACAAAGGAAGAGATGTTTCGGGAAAAGTTCTTGGACTTATAGGCATGGGAAGAATTGGTTCACTGGTTGCACAAAAAGCAGCACTTGGACTTAGTATGAAAGTTATTGTTTATGATCCATATCTTGATTTAAACAAAGTTCCAGAATATGTTTCTACTGTAAAAAGTATGGATGAAATTTTATCTCAGGCTGATTTTATTTCTACCCATTTGCCGGCAACAAATGAGACTAAAAACATGGTAAACAAAGCATTCTTTTCAAAAATGAAAAATACAGCATATTTCATAAATTGTGCAAGAGGTTCAATTGTAGATGAAGGTTCACTTTATTGGGCACTAAGCAACAAGATAATTGCCGGTGCTGCATGTGATGTGTTCCAGAAAGAACCGGCATCAAAGGAAAATCCTTTGTTTTCATTAGACAATATTATTGTTTCTCCGCATAATGCCGCTCTTACGTTTGAAACTATGGATTCAATGGGACTAGAAGCATCAATGGCAATTGATAATGTACTTAATAATTGTGAGCCGAAATATCCAGTAGTGTCACACAAGTATATTTAATAATAACTAAGTTGTTGGTATATTAAATTTTGTTTACTGAAGGGAGTTTTTGATATGGCAAAATCTTTTTTTGATTCAAATATTATGAATAAATTACGTCGCAGAGAACCTGTTTCTGCTGCATGGGCGCAAATGGGAAGTAATATAAGTGCAGAAATACTTGCAGAAGCTGGGTTTGATATTTTGGTTATTGACATGGAACATGCTCCATTAGACCTTCCTTCTTTGGTTTCTATTATACAGGCTACAAAAGGTACTGATTGTGCGCCTTTTGTACGATTACCATGGAATGATATGGTTTGGAGTAAACAAGTTTTAGATGCAGGAGCTTATGGTGTACATGTACCTTATGTTTCAACAAAAGAGGAAGCTGAATATGCGGTAAAATCTTGCAAATATGCTCCGGAAGGCTTTCGCGGTATTGCAGGAAGCCAGAGAGCAGTTAATTTTAGTATGAATAAACTGGATTATTATTCAAGAGCTAATCAAGATACCATTGTAATGGTGGCAATTGAAACTCCAGAAGGGGTAGAAAATATTGAGGATATTGTTTCTGTACCAGGAGTGGATGGTATATTTATAGGACCATCAGATCTTTCTACAGCAATGGGATATTTAGCTAATCCAGCAGTAGCGGAGGTTCAAGAAGCAATTAAAAAAATAGAGACAGCTACTAAAGCTTCAGGAAAATTTCTTGGAACTATAGCACCTAATGTTGAAGTAGCAAAGAAATTTTATGAAAAAGGGTATAGTGTAATATATTTTATGTCTGATGCTACAGAACTTGCAAATCAGGCTGTAAAGGCAGTTCAGCATTTCAAGACAAATATTGCAGATGGGAAGTAAATATAAGAGTTTATTTCATTTATGTCCTGGAATTCCAAATTAGTAACTGAGCTAGAAATATTCAACTTTATTAAGAAACCCCATTTTCGTATTTAGTGGGGTTTCTTATTCCAAATAAATAAATAAAGGTTTGAAAACTATATTGGAGGAAATAATCATGTGGAATTTTTATCAACCGACAGATATCATCTTTGGGGAAGGGGAGATTAGAAGAATTAAAAATCATCTTAAACGTTTAAATCTACACAACCCAATTATTCTTTCTGATCCTTTTCAGTCAATAATGGATATATCAACAACTATTCAACAAGATATCGGAATTAAAACAATAAGGATTGTTTCAGAAGTTGAACCTAATCCAAGTATAGAAAATGTAGATAATTTAGCTGAACAGGCTAAGGAACAAAATGCAGATTGTATTATAGCTGTTGGCGGAGGAAGTGCCATCGATTGTGCAAAATTAGCAGCAGTAGTTGTAGGATGTGCAAAAAATACAAGAGAAATTCTTGAAGGGAAAACTATAGAGAATGTTATTCCAATTATTGCAGTACCAACAACTGCAGGAACAGGAAGTGAAGTTACAGCAGTTTCAATTGTTAGTGATAAGAAAAACGGCGTTAAAAAGTCATTGGCGAATCCGGGATTTTTCCCAAAACTTGCTATTGTAGATCCAGTGCTTACATACACTTGCCCTAAAAAGGTAACAGCTTCAAGTGGAATTGATGCTTTGATGCATGCCTTGGATGCAATGTCAAGTAAAAAGGCCAATCCATCTACAGATGCGGTAGCGCTTTATGCATCAAAGATTGTTTTTGAAACACTTGAACATTTAGTAAACAATGAAAATGACACGGAGGCACGAAATAAAATGGCTGTTGCCAGTCTCTTGGCAGGAATGGCTTTTTCTCAAACAGGAACTACAGGTTCTCATGCATGCTCGTATCACATAACTGCTAAATATAACATACCGCATGGCGAAGCTTGTGCATTAACCGCAGATGAATGGTATATGATTAATGCAGAAGTACGACCTGAGTTAAATAATTTCGCAAAACAATTGGGACTTAATGATGCTAGAGGGCTAAGTGAAGAGCTGAATAGAATAAAAAAGGCGATAGGATTAAGAGCAACACTTTCAGAGTGCGGAATACCAGAATTAGATATAGCTGAGGTTGCTCAAAAAGCGACAGAGGCTGGGAATGCTCCAAATAATATTTATCCAATAACTTCGGGTTTAGTTGAGTCAATTCTAGAACGAATAAAGTAAAATTGACTTGCAGAATTCTATAATAAAATAATAAAGATTTATATTAAAGAGATTAGCTTATCTGGGCAAAATAAATTAATGGCCCTCTCTAAGTTACAACTATGCCTTAACTACATCAGTTTACTGAATACAGGGTAAGTACAAATTAAAAATCCAAGATAAACATATATAAAATAGAGTCACCCTAGCGTTGAATCAAAGTAAAACTTTCTTGTTGACACAAAAAAATTGGTAGCAATTTAATAATGAAAAAGGAAACCTCTTTGTGTTTAAATGGAAGTGACAAGCAACCATTCACAAGGAGGTTTTTAAATGTTTCTTAATAAAAATAATAAGCTAGTTTTTCATAAATTAATAGAGGAAATTAAAGGTAGCTTTCTTAATAATATCATTAAGAAGCATGCAACAGAATATAGAACTCAACATTTCGATACTAAATCACATTTATTTTCAATGTTATACTTTAATATTCGAGGTTGTAAAAGTCTTAGAGAGCTTGATAGTGAGACTTGGTCTAATTTAAAATTAAAAAGACTAATTAATGCTCCAAGTGTATCATAATTTTCAAGGAAAAATGCCACAAGAGATTATAGAGTTTTTGAAGATTTGTTTTATTATTTAGCTCAAAAGGCTCAAAAAAATTTGGAGCCGTTAGGCCAATGTCATCAACTTAATATTGAAAAATATGGATAATATACTTTAGTGTTAATAATTTAAAAAAATATAGGTACGAGTATTATAAAACTTAAAATTAGCATTACAATCGGTGACCTAAGCATATTTTTTATAGCAATTGGCACTTTTGTGAAGAAAGCTTACTTTTTATAAAAATATTAAAGTTATGATTTGTGAAATAGCATAGTAGAAGAAAGGTTATCAGTGTAAGAATAATTAATAATTTTTTAAAAGCCTTTGTAAACTTTTTTAAAGCGAGTAATATTAAAATTATACAAATTATAACAATTGCGAAAATAGAGTAAAATATAAACCACAATTGCATGTTGATTACACCTTCAATCATCTAAATAATGGTTCAATTACAGCTTTATCATAGCTGAATTCTTATTTTGTGGTGTTTTTAAATCCTTACTGGATTTAAAATATGCACCTTGTCCATAGTTTTTTATCAAGTTTTGCGTATAACCATAAGCAGTATTAAAATCCTTTGAAATTGTAATATATGCTGCATATTCTATAATTCCATCAGTTTTGTTTGAGGTTGGATTAATAGCAAAATAATAATTTCCCATTAGAAGTCTTCTCATTGCCTTATACTCAATATAATCTTTAGGATTAATATTAAACTCTAAAACTTCTGAGGCTTTTTCGGTACTAGATTCATCTTTCAATTATGGTACAACTGCGAATTGTATGGTGTACCTTACGAGTATCATAGATTTTCTTTATCAAATCTATGGAGAGTTCATCATATTTATAAAAATCTGGTTTAATGTTTTGCTTTTCATCAAGCCATACAGTCCATAATTCTAAAATATGTCCCATTAGAAGATTTTCTTTTAGGTATTCTAATAGCTGCTCTGCTCTTGATTCTGTGTAAGCAAATTCTATTGAATAAATAAAAGGTTTACTTGTATACCAGCTTACATTTCTTTCAAAACTTGAATCCTTTTTGATAACTAATTCTCCCATATCAAATTCATCATTAACAATTAATACTTCGTCGTTTGGGTTCATTTTTTCCCAAGGCATTAATTCATGTGGTTTTATACCTAACTTTATTGCATCTCCAACAGTGATAACTTTTGAATTTAATTTTAAATTATCTATTTCAGAGAGTTCATAATCTGTGGCTATAAAAGAACATTGACTCATATTATCACTTCCTATACAAATGATTTGTAATAATGTAATTTGTCCTATTTTTCTTGTATATACAATAAAAGAAAAATGTTTCCCTACAATTTATTATTAGTCTTTTCATTTATGTAAATATCAAGAGCCTTAATTCCTCTTTTAGCTAGCTTTACAAATAACACAAAACCATAAATGGCAATACTAACTGAAGCTAAAATAATTATTAGATTTATAAGGGTAACAATACTAGTAAGAAAATTATATCTCATTAAAAATCCGCCTTTCTCTATTAATGGTTGAATCGTGATAGTTTACTGTTTTGAATTCATTGAATATCTTCCATATTCTAATAGTTGCTAAACGGTAATTACTGTTGTACAGAATAAAAGAAGATTACGATTTTATCAACTTTGATAGCTGACATCCAAGCCAATATCCTAGTAAAGAACACAATATTCCTAATGGTGAAGTTATTAATATTAAACTTGGTATATCTATACTTAATCTGCATAACAAAAAAGGTATATATCTAAATCCGTATAATGGTATACCGTACCATATATAAAACGGAAATAAAAATGATTGTATCAATTGATTATTAGCGAAAATCCAAATAAGTATAGAAGCAATGATACCAATTCCCCAATATACAATAATAAATCTTAGATACTTTTTTTCTTGAGTTTTTCCCCAATAATAACTAAATGTTCCCCACACAAATAAAAATATAATTGAGAATGAAAAATTGCTTTCAGAATAACCGTAACCTTCATAAAATTCTGCCCACTGAAAATATACAGCAAGATATGTAATTATTATTGTAAAAAGAGTTATAATAGCTATTTGCTTTTTTTTCAATAAAATCCCCCCATTCAATATTTCGCCATATGAAATACTATAAAGACACAACATAAGAATATTGCATTATAGTTAAAATAGAAATAACTTATTCTAAAATATAAATTCCTGATTGTAGCCTAACAATTTCTTTTCCGTTAATCTTAAAATATTTCCATGTAGGCTCATTAAATTTAAGATACTCTTTTACCTCGTTTATGGCTAAATCTACAGTACAAATTCTATAATTCCCCATGTCGCATACATATAATTTATTATCATATACTATTGCAGATACAGGATAATTAAAAATTCCGTTTATTCGTTCACCTATTGATATTTCCTCTCCAAAATTATTTAGCGAAAATTTTTTTATCATATTTGAAACAGGATATACACACCAAAGAAAATCCTTGTCATATGCGATACTGTATATACTGTCATACTTACCCATTGAACCATCCTCCAATGTTGCATAACTTCCTAGTTCCGGATGATCATTAAAATATTTTAATATATTTCTGTACCCTAGACCAAATTTCCCCTTAGAATAAGTATCCTTATATTATCAAATGAATAACTGAAATAACCTATTTCTTCACCTCTATCAGTAATCTCATAATACAGAAAACTATCATCTTTAGAAACTATTGACCAACATTTTTCAGATACTAATTTCATAACATCTTCCTACTGAATACTTTAACGCTTTAATTCATTGTATTTTACTGTTGCGACTCAATAAAAGAAAGTTCCGATATAACTCAATCTTAAATTATATTATTCCAACTCTACAAATTGGAATTTGTCATTATTTATAATACTGAAACATCTTTTGATAAAGTTCTCTTGTTTGCCTTTCATCTCCCCACGACAAAGGATCATCGCCATAACACAAAGTCCAAAATGGCTCTTTATTTTGAATTTCAGATGGCAACACACTCCATATTGAGTACATTTTTGAGCCAAAGAACCGTATATCCATATTATCTTTATAATAAACTTCTTCTAACTTACTAATTAAGAAACAGCCAAACATATCATAATCAACATTATTTTCTAAAGAGTAGTCAAAAATAATTTTAATTGTACCTTGTATATCTAAAGTTCTCCACTCCAACTCTAATAGTAAAGCATTATCAGGATGTTTTAAGAAATGTGCATTGAGATTTTCTTTATATTCTGCATCTGACACCAATCCCACATATAACAAAATAGCATATGATAATAATATTTCAACCATAATATCTCCTCTACAAGCTACTATCTACTGGATTGTATTTCATTTTTTACAAGCAACATTGTTCCATCAATCCGACCCATATTTCTATTTATGTAACGGAAACATATCTTAATAAAACATGGCTTTTCAGATAACGTTTCGAATTGCAGACGTTTCAAAAACTTAGCCAAACCTGGCTTAGTTTTTGAAATGTGTGCTGGGTTACCCCAGAGCTCGACCCCTGCCAGCACAAATTGCAATTCTTTGTTATGTGACGTTTCTACTAATCCTTTGTTTGTTATTTTATTTCATTTCATAATATAGTTGTAAACGTATTTATTATTTTTACAATTAACTATCTCTATAACTTCTTATTTAATCATCGCAAAAATGCATCCTTTCGAGATAACATGCCTTTTAGTTTAATAGCTTCACTCTTACATACTTCTGTACAACATAAACAAAAATCACATTTTGATTGATCTATAGTGATTTTTTTATCTTCTATGCTTATTGCATTAAAAGGACACATATCTCTACACCTTCCACACATTATACATTTATTTTCATCAATATCCATTTTTGATTTATTCTGCGCCTCTCTAAAAAAATATTTTCCTCCATAATTTATAAGTGCTGCTTTAAGTCTATTTTTAGCTATTGCTGGTTTATCAAATTTTAGATGAAATGAATTTAATGAATCCCCAATTATTTCATAATCACTGTTCCCTATACCGGCATTTTCAGCCCACTTGATCATAGGAATTTTTTCTACTGGAAATCCCATTAATCTTGCAGCTAAACTATCAATTGACACAGGGTCAAACCCACCAATTAATAATCTTGCATTAGCAGGTTTACCAGCTGTAGGACCATCCCCCATCATTCCAATATACCCATCCATTAATATAAAATCTTGTTCCAATACTCCATTAAGATCAGCTACACATTCTGGAACACCAAGGTAATGTGGTTTATGCTTGTCCATTCCAACAATAAGACCTTTCATGTTTTTTAAAGCTCCTGAAATCCAATATAATGAATTAGATTTAAAGACAGGAATATTTACTATAGTATCTACTTCAAAATAGGTTTTTGCTATTAATACTTCCTTTAGTGCAATAGCATTTTCTATCACAACAACTTTTCCTACATCACGATTAAAGTCAATTAATTTTACGCCATGCTTTTTACACACTTCATATAAGCCAGCTTTCTCAAAAACATTCCCTTTAACTCCAATTGCTGGAGCATCTCCAACAATAACTTCTCCGCCAAATTCTTTTACAATAGTTATTAGTGCATCCATTATGGTTGGATATGTTGTTGCACCCTTTTCAGGTATATGATCAATACACATATTAGGTTTTAGAAGTACCTTTTTATTTTTAAACAACTCTTCAAACCTTTTTGTCCCCAGCGCCTCAATTATCAATCTAATTTTATTTGATATTTCTTTATCACTATTGCAATGATATAAAGCAATCTTATTTTTACTCATAATTATCTATAGTAAGCAACATCATTGTAACTATATAGCTCACTAAAGTTTCCCTCCCATTCTTCCTATTTCTTTTAATATAAAACATATAAATTTACTATTTATCTGTATGTTATACAAATAATTTTTACTTCACCCTAAAATACTGTTGTGACACAACATAAGAAAATAGAGAACTAAGTTTATGCTTAAACATATAGTTTTATTCCTTTGAAATAATGTGTTCAAAACAAGTTATGCTATTTAATAATTTAGTTTTGAAAAACTCAGGAAACAAGTGGTATTGTTCTAAATTATCAATAGGCAACCAGTGTAAATGTTCTTTTGCACCTTGCTCTCCAAAGCTTTTACATACAAAATTCATGTTATTGTTCTCTTTCATTAAATAGAAAAAGGCAATTTCATGATAATGTTCCCTTGTTATTTCTTCATAAAAAAAGTGTTCATGAATAAAGGCTAATTTATCAATTTCAAAATTTATGCCTGTTTCCTCAAGAGTCTCACGAACAACGGCTTCCTCTGATGTTTCATTTAACTTTACTCTTCCGCCAACTGAATAATAATAAGGTGCACTATCATTTTTAATCATAAGTACTTTTTTATCTCTTATAATAATTGCTCCAACCCTATAATTAAATATTCCTCGATTAGTTTTAAAGGTTAAATCTTGCTCTTCCACAGATATCCTCCTGTCCAATATTTAAATTTTTGTAATATTTTGATTTCGAGTAATAATATAGGAATAATGTGCCGAAATTAAATATAGAAATTTATTTTAATAAAACTCTTCTATTATATGAAGCATTTTATCCTGAATAAAATAAATTAAGTACAAATTATTACGTAAATCATTATTATCATTTTTTTTATACCAATAATATTCTTCTGAAAAATCAGGTCTGCTTTCTTTAGATACTTTCAGTGAAATTAAAATATTCTCTACTTCTTTTTCCACATTAACATTTTTTTCTGAACTAAATTTTGCAATTTCATTTTGTTTGAGTTCTTCTTTATAACTAAAGACATGATATCTATACCCATCCCCATGAAAACTGGCTCCACTATCAATTGAATACAACTCTTCATAACTTTTAGGAAGAGGAATTTCCCAATTAGTCTCTATAACCTTGTTATAGTCCGAAGAACAAGCACCTAATATCAATATTAAAAATAAACATAAAATAACTATTATTGATCTTTTAATTTTTCTTTTAAACATATATTCTGCATCCCTTGGCTTAAATCTGCGTAATATAAGCCTTTCAGTTTCTAGTGGCAGAGTTCCCTTATGCATTAGCATTTTTTGCCCCCTTTTTAATGTTAATTTGCATTTATAATATTCGTGTGAATATAAGAGTATTATGAATAATCATTAATCTCTCTTGTTTTATAAAAACTTGTAATAATTGAATATCCAAGTACCAATGGAAATACTGATATGAAATTCGTACCATTTACATTTAGAAAATTCACTAGATATAAGAATATATTCCACATAAATTTAGTTCCACAGTAAAATGTAAAAACTGCCAGTGAAAAATATAATGAAGGTAATTATCTTGAACATGATTTTACTTTCATAATACTATCTTATTTTTACCTCCTTTTTCTTAATTCACTATACTGTATATTAATTCTATTTTCAGGATTATGATCTACTATATATAATATAAAAAGGAAAAACCATTCTAACGGCTTCATAAGAAATCTCTCCTTGAACTGGAATTTCATTTTAATTTATGGTAATTATATCACATAATTGAAAATAATTCATTATACTGCATAATTGCTCAACGAAAATGCATAATAAAAAAAATCTTGACATAGTATAAACTGACGAGTAAAATTATCTTAAAATTTAATAAAGATCCATCTTATCAAGAGTGGTTGAGGGACTGGCCCCATGAAACCCGGCAACAGTCAGTTTATTATTAACTGAAAATGTGCTAATTCCAGCAGGAAATATCCTGAAAGATAAGAAGTGAATTGTCTATTATTTATTGATAGATTAATTTGAATTAAGCTACTTCTTGTTTATTAAGGAAGTAGTTTTTTATTATTTAATATTTGGGGAAAGGAGATTTTAAAATGCCAATTATAATACCGGAAAATCTTCCAGCGGCAAAAATTCTTTCAGATGAGAATGTTTTTGTAATGAATGAAGAAAGAGCTATACATCAAGATATTAGAGCATTAAGAATTGTAATAGTAAACTTAATGCCAACTAAAATACAAACAGAAACTCAAATTATAAGATTACTTGGTAATAGCCCTTTGCAGGTGGATATAAAGCTTCTTCATATTGAGGAACATAAGTCTAAAAATATATCCGAAGAGCACTTGGAGAGTTTTTATAACACTTTTAAAGATATAAAGGATCAAAAATTTGATGGAATGATAATAACCGGTGCTCCAATTGAACAGCTGGATTTTGAAGAAGTTGATTACTGGGATGCTTTAAAGGAAATCATGGAATTTTCAGTTACTAATGTAACCTCTACGCTTCACATATGTTGGGGGGCACAGGCAGGCTTATATTATCATTATGGAGTGCCTAAGTATATACTTCCTGAAAAGATGTTTGGAGTATTCAAGCATACAATTTCTGATAGCAAGATAAAGCTATTAAGAGGTTTCGATAGTGAATTTTATGTTCCACATTCACGTCATACAGAGGTTTTAAAAAGCGATATTGAAAAGGTTAAAGGACTAGAGGTATTATCTGAGTCAGAGGAATCAGGAGTCTATATAGTTGCCACAAATGATGGAAAACAGATATTTGTAACAGGACATTCTGAGTATGATCCTCTAACTTTAAAATCTGAATATGATAGAGATATTGCAAAAGGACTAGATATAAAAGTACCTAGACACTATTTCTTAGATGATGATCCCAATAAAGAACCTATTGTTAGATGGAAAGCACATGCTAATTTACTTTTTTCTAATTGGCTAAATTATTATGTGTACCAAGAAACACCATATTAAAAGAATTTTACGACGTAAAATTCTTAGTAACCAGTAACCAGTTTTGTTAATCCTACTGGCAACTGGTTACTGGTTACTTAAGAAAAATGCGTCGCATTTTTCTTTTATTGTCCAATAATATCCACAAATCCTTTTCCTTGTACTTCAGAGGTATCTGTAATAGATATAAATGCACTTTCGTCAATTTGGTGAACTAATTGTTTGATTCTAGGCAATTGCCTTGGTGAGGCAATGCAATATATGATATTTATCTTTTCTCGACTGTATGCCCCTTCACCATAAAGTATAGTGGTTCCTCTATTTATCTTTTTCATAATAGCTTCGGAAACTTCTTTTTCTTTCTTCGATACAATAATCAGCATTTTCTGAGTACTAAAGCCCTTCAAAACCTTATCTGTAAAATAGGAGGATACATACATAACAATAAAGGTATATAATCCTACTTCAATACCAAAGGATATTGAGCCTGCTGTTGCAATAATAAAATTTATTATAAAGCTAGCAAAGCCTATGTCTATATTATATTTTCTCTTAGCAATAACACTAATAATATCAATCCCGCCTGTAGATCCATTATTAGAAAAAACAATTCCAAGACCTAAACCGCTTATAATCCCGCCGTATATGCAATATAAAAGCCTGCTAGCATCGTTTGAGAAATGAAAAATCTTTGATAAGGGTTCTAGAATTATAAGTCCCAAGGAAAGAGCTACAGTACCTATAACGGAGAAGGTTGTAAACTTTTTGTCTGTTTTTAAGACGCTCAGTATAAACAAGGGTATGTTTAGAACTAAGAGGACCAAGCCCACAGGCAAATTAAATAAATAATGAATTATTAAGCTTATTCCAGACAAACCGCCATTTAATAGCTTACTAGGAATTATAAACAAATTTACCCCCAGTGCGTTTACAAAACTGCCTACTATTATCATTATTGTTTTTTTTACAAATTCACTTTTAGACATATTTAATATTTTCTTTTCCATGGTAATCCTCCAAGTGAAACTAAATTTATTATGCCCAATAATAAATATATAACAATAAAAAATATAAATTCCCATTGAATAAACTATTTCTAATCTACAAAGCATAATAGGTGAAGTTAAATGATATAAACCACAAGGAGAATATAATTATTTTGGAATTAACGCTAGTACACTATATGTATTTGTTTATAATCATACTTATTATTATTGCTATTAGCATGAAACAAGATATTACAATACTATGCATTTTAGGTTTGGGTATTATTGGGTTTATAATTACTTTAAATCCAATTAAGTCTCTTATAGTAATTTACAAGGGAATAACTGTTTCGGGAAAAGAGTTTATAGATACAATTATTATAATTTCACTTATAAACGCTATGTCAAAATCTCTTAGTGATATTGGGGTAGACGAAATTATGATTGCTCCAATAACAAAATTAATTAAAAGCAAGACCTTAGCTTTTTTTATTTTAGGCATAACTATGACAATAACCTCTTGGTTTCTATGGCCAACGCCTGCTGTAGTATTTATGGGCAGCATAATGGTACCAGCAGCTATCAGGGCTGGGCTTCCAAGAATATGGATTGCCTCTGTACTATGCCTATTTGGTAAAGGTGCAGCCTTATCCAGTGATTTTGTAATTCAAGGATCTCCATCAATAACCGCTAAGACAGCAGGAGTAGAAGATACTCTTACAATAGTAAAAGCAAGTCTGCCATTTTGGGGAACTATGTGTTTTTCTGCTATTGTAACAGCTTTTATTCTAATGAAAAAATATAGAAAAGAAATCATGGATAATAGTTATAAAGAAATTGCTGAAACACGAAACACAGTGTTTAATTCGAAAGCAAAAATTGTGTCTAAATTGGTAATAATACTTTTTATTACAGATATATTGGGTATGTTTTTATTTAAACTAAAGGGAGACGATGCCACATCTTTAATTGGAGGAACAGCTATTTTAATTTTATTAATAGCTTCTTTAGCTAAAAACACATTCCTTGAAGCTTTAAGCTACATGGCTAATCTAGTAAAAGAAGGTTTTGTATTTGGTATAAAGGTATTTGCACCAATAATCCTAATAGGAGCATTTTTCTTTTTGGGAAGTGAAGCTACAGCAAAGGAGATATTAGGAGAAAATGCCACAGGAATTCTTACAGATATTGTATTATATGTATCAAACAAAATACCTATATCAAAATTTGCAGTAGTAACAATTCAGGGGATTATTAGTACAATGCTTGGCATTAGCGGTTCAGGTTTTGGTGGGCTTCCTCTTGTAGGAACTTTAGCAAATACCTTTGGTAATTCAGCACACTTAAGCGTAGAAAAGTTAGCGGCCTTTGGCCAGATAATTACCATATGGATAGGAGGAGGAACCGTAATTCCTTGGAGTGTTGCTCCTGTTGCAGCTATTTGTCAGGTAGATTCTTTTGAAATTGCTAGAAGGAATCTAATACCTGTGGCTGTGGGAGTGTTTGCCACATTTATTTTAGGATTTTTAATAATTTAGGCATGAATAGTAATCATTTTTTTACCTACACTAAAGCTATAATAATTATTTTTAGGAGGTAAAGTTTGGTGGAAAACAATTATAAAAATAAAAAAATAAATTTACTTCTTTTCAGTGGAGAATATGATAAAGCTCTTGCTGCTTTGACCATAGCAAATGCAGCTAAGGAGATGGGGGTAGAGGTAACTATATTTTGTGCATTTTGGGGCTTGTTCTTAGTGAGAGATCCTGAAAAAATGAGCCTTGAAGATAAAACAGCCTATGAAAAGATGTTTGATATGGTGACACCTAAAGGACCTGAAGAATTGCCATTATCCAAAATGAATATGGCAGGGGTTGGGAAGGCTATGCTTCAAGAGATGATGAAGGACGCTGATGCGCCGAGTTTAATAGACTTTTTAAAGGGAGCTATAAAAAAAGGAGTTAAATTTTACGGCTGCAAAATGTCCGTAGAGGTTATGGGCTTTAAAAAAGAAGAATTCATACCTGAGCTTGAAATTATTACTGCAACAGAATATCTAAAGGACGCATTGCAATCAGATATGCAGCTTTTTGTATAATCAATGGAAATACTTTTTAAAACCACTCAATGCAAGTAAAAGCTGGGAAGGAAAATAAAAAATCCATACTAGAAAGCTAGTTAAAAAGCTTAAGGGTATATTCCATAAATACACTGGATAAATGGAAAGTATATGGGATATACCTACATTAATATCACAGAAGAAAAATAAAGTCATAGCAAGAGCTACAATTTGATTAAAGTTAACTGCCACAAGCAAACTGTTTACGAGCAATATAAGGTATATAGTTGAAATAGTAAGAAGTCTTATATCAATATATAATGGAAATAATTTAATGGTACATATAGGAAGAAATATAATTAAGCATAGTGAAATAAGCACTTTGCTTATGTTTAAGCTTTTGGAGTGTCTTAGAATATATAAAAATTGAACTATGCAAAAGAAAGAGACCCCAATAAAAAAATTATTTAAAATCAATAGACAGGTGTCAGCACAAAGAGTAAAGAAAAGAGCCAGTTGAAGAAGTAAGGTATCTTTTTTACTTATACCATTCTCACCTATACTTAGAGAAAGAATAAAAAAAACAATTATACTGGAATACTTTAAGGTAATGGAGTATGAATTCCCAGTATTGAAATAATAGAGATCAAAAAAGATAAATAAAAAATATATGGCTGCCATAGAAGCAAAAAATATAGCCCTTTGAGGATTTTTTATTTTAAAGCTTTTTAACATAGGTAAGCTCAACTCCTAAGATCTAAATATAAAATAAAGTTGATATAATAAAGAATTTTACTAATAATATGATTTTTCTAATAGGTTATTTTATTCATAACTCTTAGGAAAGTATGTTTCTATTAGACAAAAATAATACGAAAATTTGGTCAACAAGCATATATGTAATTTGGTATAATTGTTATATTAGAACAAATGGGGAGGAGAGGATACGATGTCAGAATTTCAATATTATATGCCAACTAAGGTATTGCTTGGTGAGAATGTGGTAATAAATAGGTCGGAACTTTTTACTAAGCTTGGTACTAAGGCTTTTATAATAACTGGGAAAAGTTCTTCAAAGAAAAATGGATCTTTAGAGGATGTAACTAAAGCTTTAAATAAGCACAATATAAGCTATTGTATTTTTGATGAAGTAGAAGAAAATCCATCTTTAGAAACTGTTGAAAAGGCAAGTACAATAGGAAGAAAAGAAGGGGTAGACTTTATAATTGGAATAGGGGGAGGTTCTCCTATTGATTCATCTAAGGCTATTGGAGTTTTGGTGAAAAATAAAGACTGTTCAGTAGAAGATTTATTTTCTAAAACAAAATTTTTATCACTTCCAATTGTTGCAGTTCCTACTACTGCTGGAACAGGAACAGAAGTAACTCCATATGCAATTTTTACAGATCATAAATTAAAAACAAAGAGAAATTTTGGACAACAAGTTTTCCCAGAGATAGCTCTCTTAGATGCTAAATACTTAAACAGCACACCTGATAATGTAACTATAAATACTGCAGTGGATGCTTTATCACATTTAATTGAAGGTTATCTATCAGCTAATGCAAACATTTTAAGTGATACCTTTGCAGAAAAAGGCTTTGTTCTTTTTAGCGAATGTTTTGAGGCATTAAAAAATAGAAGCTTTAATCCAGAAATAAGAGAAAAATTATTGCTAGCTTCAACTATAGCTGGAGTTGTAATTGCTCAAGCGGGAACTTCTTTGCCTCATGGAATGGGATATCCATTAACATATTTTAACGGTATTCCTCATGGAAGAGCAAATGGATTAATTTTAAAAGCATATCTAGAACTGTGCTCAATTATGGACAAGCAACAAAAGATACTTTCTATTCTAAAATTCAATAACATTGATGAATTTGGAAAATATATAGAAGAGTTAATTGGTAAAGAGACTTCTGTAACTGAAGAACAGATAATTGAGTATTCAAAAGCAATGATCAGTAATAAAGATAAATTAAAAAATCATCCTTTTGATGTAACAGAGGAAGACATTCTCAATATGTATAAGAAGAGTTTATTGAATAATAAATAAGCTTTACTCTAATACTAACAGTGTATTAAATAATAACTTAAAACAACGTTAGGGGTGAGCTTATGAATGAGAACTTGAAAAATCTTAGACTTGAAAATGGAGAAAGCGAGAAGGATATTGCAGCCTTATTGAATATATCAGTTTCCGAGTATATAGACAAGGAAAAAGGAATAATCTCAACCACTAATGGAGAGAAAAAGAAGTTAGCTGAGTTTTATGAGGTTGACTTAGAAAAGTTTAAAAACTAGCTTACAAGGCTCATGTAATATTTTAATATTATATGAGCTTTGTTTAATTTAATCAGCTTCGGGAATAATAATCTATAGTGTATTATTTTGGAGGCGCTATATGTTT
The DNA here is from genome assembly GCF_001263795.1 of Clostridium homopropionicum DSM 5847. Lineage (GTDB taxonomy): Bacteria > Bacillota > Clostridia > Clostridiales > Clostridiaceae > Clostridium_H > Clostridium_H homopropionicum. Next base: position 164,544 of record NZ_LHUR01000022.1, on the reverse strand, counting down.
AAAAGAATTATTAAGATTGCAAATGTATCTCTCATTATTATATTTTTTATGGTCAACTTAACTTCATGCAGCTTTAAGACTAAAAAAGAACCTAAAAATAAAGAAGATGCAGTATTTACTTTTAGAATTTAAATTTTTCAGTTAAACTATTTACTAAGGATAAAATGAATATACAAAGGAGAAACACATGAATACAAGATTGTTTATTATTGCACTTGTCCCAGGAATTGTATTAGCTTTTTCAGCATATCTAACGGATAGGTATGACAGAGAGCCACTAGGCTTATTGATAAAAGTGTTTATTTTTGGTGCTCTTTCTGTGATACCAACAGGTATTGTAGAGAATATACTTTCATCTTTCAATATTTTTAATGGTTTATTAGGTGCTGCCTATACAGCTTTTATTGTAGCTGGAATAACAGAGGAATTTTTTAAAAGAGAAGTGGTACTGAGATTTGCCTTTAGAAGTCGTGAATTTAATGAAAAACTGGATGGAATAATTTATGCAGCTTATTCTGCCTTAGGCTTTGCGACAATTGAAAATGTAATGTATGTTGTTTTTAGGTATACTGCAAATCCTTATGTAGGTATATATAGAGGTGTTTTATCTGTGCCAGCTCATTTGCTTTTTGCAGTTACAATGGGATATTATCTTTCACTGGCAAAGTTTTCGAGTAGTCGAGAAGAATATGAGTATTACCTTAAAAAATCTTTAAGGGTTCCAGCTATATTGCACGGTATTTTCGATTTCATTTTAATGTCAGAGGTATCATTTTTACTAGCCTTATTTATACCTTTCGTTGCATACCTTTGGATAGTAAATTTAAGAAAATTAAATAGATATTATAAAGAATCAAAAGAGCTTTATACCATAAGAAATAAGAAATTTTAAACTCTTAGCTATATACAAAACTTATATAATTTAGATATAATAAGAAAATGTAGTGATAAAATAAACAAAAGGGAGGATAAGGGGAAATGGCTCAGGCTCAAAGTTATAATTATATTTATTTAATTTTCATTGCTTTTATAGTAACTAATACAGTATCAACTATGATGAAAAAGAAGAGGATAGGAAAAAAACTTATTGAAATTGAAAAGAAGAGGGGAATAACTAAATATATAGGAGTATCAGTAATTACAATAGCCGTTATATATATGTTTAGAATTTCCATTATTGAATATAAATTAGCAACAGAGCAAGCATTAGATAGAAATAAAAATATATTTAACTTAGTAGTACAATTATTATTCTGGGCTTCTTTTTACATATCTTTAATGTATTCACAGCTTAGTAAAAAATATATAGGTGAAAATGGACTAGCTGTAGGATCTAAAGGAATTACCTGGGATCAAATTGATAGATATAGTTGGTCAAAAGACAATTTAATAATAACTATAGATGAAAAGTTCTTAACAAAAAATAGTAAAAAAGATGCATATGTAACTATTCCAGAGGAAAAAGTTAAAGAAGTGAGAGATATATTAGTCAAAAAAGTAATAAAGAAAATTAAATAAGAATATTAATAAGTTCTAAAAATAAAAATACAATTATAAAATTAAAATGTAAAGTATTTTAAAATGAGGATTTGTTTTAGATGCTAAAAAACAAGGCAGTTATTCCTTTATATATTAATGAGAACTTATTAAATAATTTATTTACAGTTGTTATACAAGAGTTTGTACAAATTAAAACTATAAGCACAAAGTCACAGCAAGCAATTAGAATATCAACTCCATTAGCAAATGTAATTAAGGGGTGCTATTTGCAAGGTACCTTCAATTTGGAGTTATTAGATGAATTTTCTAAGCAGAGGACTGAGGAGAAAATATCAAAAATAATAGTAGTTTTTTTAGAAACAAAGCAAATATTAGAGGCAGAAAATATACTAAAGCAAATTACTTCTAGTGAAGATATTAAAAATATTAAAGAAAATGATTATATAGAAATCAGCTGTAGACTAAATAAAAATCCTCAATTAAAACAAATTGAAGATATTATAAAATACATGGAAATGAGAAGTACATTAGAAATAAAAGAGGGTTCTAAGGATACTCCAATATTAAATTTATTGAAGAGTCAGGTTACGGATTGCAAGGAAGCGGGATGTTTGAGACTTATAACAGATCATTTGTTTAATACCAATGTAAAGGCTATAGTTCCAATACATCTAAAATATGTGCAAGACAATATAGAGGATTTATATAACAATATAACTATAATGGGTAAGGTAGTTAATATTAACAAAGCCACTGAGTATAATAAGGATTTCGCTATAAAGACTTGCTTAGATCTACTACATGAAGAGGATTTTAAAGAAATAAAAGAGAGTATTTTTAATAACAGTTCAATAAAGTATGAGTTTGAAAATCACTTCCTAGAAAGTGATGGATCTATAATAGAGATACTTCCAATTGCAATGTATATTTAAAAGAGGCTGATTGCCTCTTTTTTTAATATAAGGCATAAGTTAAATATAAAATTTGGGGGGGATAGCATGGAGAAAGAAAAGATATTAGTGAGAATCAAATAACAAATTCAATGAAGCATGAGGGGATAGATTATTCCGTGCAACGTGCAGAAACTACAAATTTTAAGGATAATACCTTTGATTTAATTTGTGTGGCTCAAGCACTTCATTGGTTCAATCATGAAAAATTTTGGAAAGAAGTAAAAAGAGTTCTAAAGGAAGACGGCATATTCGCAGCTTGGGGCTATTCTTGGTTTAATGTAGAAAAGGATATTGATTTGTTAATAAAAGAAGAGATATTTGAGAAAATCAACCCTTATTGGGCAAAGGAAAATAAAATTTTATGGAATCATTATAGAGATTTAGATTTCCCATTTAAGAAGATTGAGACTCCAAGTATAGATATGGTTATTCAGTGGGATTTAAATGAATTATTTGATTATATGAAGTCCTGGTCAGCAACTAGATTGTGTATAGAGGACATGGGGGAGGACTTCTATAATCGTGCATATGAGAAGGTTAAAAAGCTTTGGGGAAATGACAAAGTTAAGAAAGAAGTCTCAATGGATTTATGCTTACTGGTAGGAATGAAATAAATGAGGGTATAGATTCCTCTTATAAAAAAATTATTTTATGATATAATCTTAATTAGCTGAAATACAGCCTTTTAGCAGGGGGGAAGATGAAAATGAGATACAATAAGCTAATTAAGGTTATTTTTGTTACTTTTATGATGCTGTTTCTATCGCTTCAAGCCTCAGGAGCTTCTGCTTTAAACATTAAAGATGGACAAGCTATACAAAACAGTAAAGCTTTTAATATAAGTAATCTAATTATTCTTCCAAAGGAAAATTATAATATTGATGAAGTCAATAAAATGATTGGAAGAATAGAAAAGATACCTTCTCTAATTTTAAAAGAACTCTATAAGAAAAATGTAAATATAATTTTAACTAATACAAATATTACAGAAGTAAAAGAATACGAATATTTGAAAGGGGTTACACCTAGAGGTTGGGAAGAAACCGGGAAAACATGGGATGATGTTCCGGGGGCAGGAGGAAAACCTGTAGTTGCAAGAATAGGTTATAGTGATCCAGGAGAAGCTCATGGGTCTGTAAATTTAGAATTACATGAAACAGCACATGCAATTGATGCCTATGTTTTTAACAATATTTCTTCTAGTGAAGAATATAAAGCTATATGGAGAAAAGAGGTTGTAAACTTATTTGGCAATGAAGCATACTTTGTAAACTATTCAGAAGAGTATTTTGCTGAAACCTTTGCAATGTATTATTTAAACGAAGCTGAAAATTCAAAATTAAAGGAAAAGGCACCTTTAACCTATGAGTTTATAAAAAATCTTGAAATGAGACTAAGTGAGGTAACTAGTAATTTAACTAGTTACTCTTTTTTTATAAAAAATTATTATAATTTAAAATTTACGTAGTTACGTAACTAAAGTTACTAAGTTCTCCCTAAAAATATGATATTATTTACTAAAGAAAAAAACAATAAATTTATTATCAAAAATAAGAAATACTATTAGAAATAAATGTGATTTTGAAAGGGGAAATAAAAATGAATGCAATAAATATTATGATGGAAGAACATAAGAATATCTTGAGAATGCTTGAAGTTATAAGAAAGGTCTGTATTAAAGTAGTTAATAATGAACAGGTAGATTACAACAACTTTTATAAGATAATTGACTTTGTAAGAAATTACGCAGATAAACATCACCACAGCAAAGAGGAAATAGTTCTTTTTGAAAAATTAAAAGGTGGAGATAACAACCGTATTGGGAAGGTTACAGTAGAAGGAATGCTTGTTGAACACGATTTAGGCAGACTTTTCATGATGAACCTAGAAGAGGCTTTAAAGAAGTATGAAGCCGGAGATATGGATTCAAGAGTAGATATAATAGCTAATTCTATTGGATATTCAGATTTATTAAAAAGACATATTTTTAAAGAAGATAATGCTCTTTATAAGTATGCTAAAAACAATTTATCAAAAGAAGATTTAGATGAAATAGATGAAAAGTGTAAGGAAATTGAAGAAAAAGCAGGAGAAAGAAAAGTTCAAGAAAAGTATATGAAGCTTTTAGATGAATTAGAGTCAGGTATAGTCTTTTAAAGTGGCAAAACTTGAAACTAATTAAATTACCATCATCAAGATTAAAAAAATTTTTATCCTGATGATGGTTTTCTTATAATTAGTGATGTATACAATATCATTATAATACAAAAATTGTAAATTTGAAATATATTACTTATACTGTCATATTCACGTATTGGATGAATTTAACACTGATTAAGTATTAGGCTATACAATTTAGGAATTCTAAAATAACTTTTTCCATATTAGAAAGGTTATTATCTGCTTCAGCAGATGTGTTTCCTTTTGTATATAAATAAATTTTTATTTTAGGTTCAGTGCCAGAAGGGCGAATTGCGTACCAGCTTCCATCTTCCAGATAGAATTTTAATACATCAGAAGGAGGAATATCAGCATAGCCCTTAAGAAAGTCTATAAATTTATTTAGTTTTGCTGAGGCTATCTCTCTTGGATAATATTTCCTATAGGTTTCCATCATTCTTTTAATTCTTGCTTGACCTTGAAGACCTTCAAGCTCAATGGATATTTGCTTTTCTTTATAATATCCATGCTCTTTGTATATATCTTCTAAAACATCAATTAAAGATTTCCCTTTAGTTTTGTAGTAAGCTGCTGCTTCACATAGAAGCATTGAAGAACTGACTCCATCCTTATCTCTAACAAAGGTACCAGAAGTATATCCAATACTTTCTTCATATCCAAAAATAAATTTATATTTTCCTGTAGCTTCAAATTCGGGGATTCTACCACAAATATTTTTAAAGCCAGTTAAGGATTCAAAGGTGGTTACTCCATATTTTTCACCAATAGCTTTACCTAAATCTCCTGTAACTATGGATTTGACAATAGCAGCATTTTTGGGTAAATTGCCTTTTTCATTCATACCTTCAACAATGTACTGAATAAGAATAGCACCAGTTTGATTGCCATTTAAAGAAATGTAGTCTCCATTTTTATCCCTAACCTCTATAGCAAGTCTATCACAGTCAGGATCTGTTGCAATTAAAAGCTCTGCATTAACTTTTTTACCTAGATTTTCTGCATATTTAAAAGCTTTAGTGTCTTCGGGATTTGGATAACCTACAGTGGTGAAATCTGGATCAGGAAGTTCCTGTTCAGGAACTACTATTATATTTGTAAATCCTTTTTCTCTTAGAACCCTTCTCACAGGTATATTCCCTGTACCGTTTAATGGAGTATATACAATTTTAATATTCTTATCAATATCATCACTTATGCTTAAAGCTTTTACCTTAGAAATATATACATCATCTATTTCTTTTCCTATTATTTGAAGCAGACCTTTATCGATTGCTTCTTCATAGGAGATGCTCTTTATATCATTAAAGCTAGTAATTTTATTAATTTTTTCTGTCATAGGATCAGCAATAGTCGATAAAACCTGAGCCCCATCTTCCCAGTAAACCTTATAGCCATTGTATTCTTTTGGATTATGGCTTGCAGTTATTATCACTCCTGCACAAGCATTTAAATGTCTAATGGCAAAAGAAAGCTCGGGGGTAGGCCTAATATCTTCAAATAGAAAAACTTTAATACCGTTAGCTGCAAATACTAGGGCAGTAGTTTTGGCAAAATCCTTTGAAAAATACCTAACATCATAGGCTATCGCTACTCCCCTGTTCATATAGGAAATGCCTTTTTCTTTTATAAATTCAGCTATACCTTGAGTTACCTTTGAAATGGTATAAATATTCATTCTGTTAGTTCCAGCTCCTAGTTTACCTCTTAAACCAGCTGTTCCAAATTCTAAATTTTTGTAAAATCTATCTTCTATATCTTTTTCATCTTTTTCAATATTTTTCAACTCTTCTTTTGTTTTTTCATCAATATAGCTATCCTTCAGCCATTCATTATAAGCCTTCATGTATTCCATTATGTTCACTCCTTTAACATTTAAAATTTCCAAAGAAAGAGGTTTTATACTTTGAGATATTTTGTGAATAAATTTAGTTTTTAAAAAGCAGCCCTAATATTATTTAATTTAATATTAGAGCTGCCTTTTAATCGTGCTTAGGATTGCTGCTTACAATTTCAATTGCTTTCATTATGGCTTCTGTAATGTTTACTACTTCCTGTTTATTAATTTCATTAAGAGCTCGAGTATAAATTTCGCCTTTGTCAGAAACCACATACTTAGGGGTGATAGAGTTTAATGCATAAGCTTTTATGTCTAGCTTACATTTTTCGCATTTACAAGTATTATCGTATTTAGACAATACAGTATCTAGCAAATTGTCAACTGCTTCTTCGGAATAATTTCTTAACTTGTACATGTACCTTCACCTCAATCTTATTTATATTAATATTTTATAATAAGACTTGACTATATTAAAGCATAAATTACATATTTATTAAAATATTACTAGCCTATATCTTTTAGGAGTCTCAAAGCATTTTTATAAAAGATTTTTTCTATATCTGATTCAGTAAATTTATTTTTCTTAAGAGCTGATATCAGCTTATGAATTTCTCCGATATTTTCAATTTCTAAAGTTGACTCTATACCATCAAAATCGGAACCAATAGCTAAAACCTCTATACCGCCAATGCTTTTTATGTGTTTAATATGGGAGACCATATGATCAATCCTGCTGTTCTGCCCTCCGCCTAGAAATTCTCCATAGAAGTTCAAACCCATAATTCCACCTTTTTCAGAGAGTAGCTTTATCATCTCATCAGTTAAGTTTCTAGGGTGATTAGTTATGGATCTTGCATTTGAATGAGAAGCTACAAAGGGAGCCTTTGAATGCTTTGCTACGTCATAGAAGCCTCCATCAGAAAGATGAGAAACATCCACTATCATATTAAGCCTATTCATTTCTTCTACTAATTTAATTCCAAAAGGAGTAAGGCCTTTATCCATATATTCAGGTATACAGTTTGGATAACCAATTTCATTAGGAAAGTTCCAAGTAAGAGTTATTAATTTTACACCTAGTTTATTTAAAATTCTAAGGTTTGACATTTGTCCCTTTAGAACCGCACCTTCTTCAACAGTTAAAAAGGCAGAAATCTTCTCTTTAGATTTGTTATAAAGTAAATCTTCGTAGCTTGTAGCTAATAATATTGAGTCCTTATTTTTGGAAAGCTCAGTATAGAATTTATCTATCATGCTTAGACATTTTTGTAATGGATCTTTAGTTATATTTAACTCTACAAACATAGCGAAAAACTGTGCTAAAGAATTAGCTTTTTTTAACTTTTGAATATCAATGGAGTAATCATTTTCCTTAAGCTCTGAAGCATCCTCGTATACTTTTAGAGCAGTGTCACAATGAAAATCAATAAGTTTCATATAATACCCCCGTTATTTGTTGACATACATTTTATTTAATATTATAATCTTTATGAGCTAAAAATTACATAAAAAAATGTTTTTTTCTAATATGAGAAACCGAGACCATATTTTTACTTTTCTAGACTTAGACGGAGCCAAACCTTCGTCCTAATAATTATTTAGGATTAAGGTTTTTTTATTATGAAAAGTATTATACTATATATTATATTGAGGAGGGATATCATGGAAACTGCATTAATTAAAAAGATTTACAGGGAAACTGATAAGTTTGTCAATAAAGAAGTAAAAATAAGCGGATGGATTAGAACAATAAGAGCTTCAAATAAATTTGGATTTATGGAATTGAATGATGGTAGTTTCTTTAAAAATCTTCAAGTAGTTTTTGGGGAAGAGCTAGAAAATTTTAAGGAAATAGGCAAATACCCTATAAGTTCAAGTATTTTTGTAGAAGGAATAATTGTACTAACTGAAAATGCAAAGCAGCCTTTTGAGCTTCAAGCTAAGAAAGTAGTTTTAGAAGGAAATTCTAATGTAGACTATCCTTTACAAAAGAAGAGACATACTCTTGAATACTTAAGAACTATAGCTCATTTAAGACCAAGAAGTAACACTTTTTCAGCAGTATTTAGAGTTCGTTCTTTAGCAGCTTATGCAATACATAAATTTTTCCAAGACCAAGATTTCGTTTATGTTCATACACCAATAATAACAGGAAGCGATGCTGAAGGTGCTGGAGAAATGTTTCAGATAACTACCTTAGATTTAGAAAACCCTCCTAAGGATGATAAGGGAAAGGTTGATTATAAACAAGACTTTTTTGGAAAACAAACAAATCTTACAGTAAGTGGGCAGTTAGAAGGAGAAATTTTTGCTCTTGCTTTTAGAAATATATATACCTTTGGACCTACCTTTAGAGCAGAAAATTCAAACACAGCGAGACACGCTTCAGAGTTTTGGATGATTGAACCTGAAATGGCTTTTGCGGATTTAACTGATTACATGGATACAGCAGAAGCTATGGTTAAATATATAATTAATTATGTAATGGAAAATGCTCCAGAAGAAATGGAATTTTTCAACAGCTTTATAGACAAGGAGTTATTCCAAAGACTTGAAAATGTAGTTAACTCTGATTTTGGAAGAATAACTTATACAGAAGCAGTAGATATACTTAAAAAATCAGGAGCTGAATTTGAGTACCCAGTAGAATGGGGTATAGACCTTCAAACAGAGCATGAAAGATACTTAACTGATAAGGTATTTAAGAAGCCTCTATTTGTTACAGATTATCCAAAGGACATTAAGTCTTTCTATATGAGACTTAACGATGATGGAAAGACTGTTGCAGCAGCAGATTTATTAGTACCAGGAGTAGGAGAGCTAATTGGTGGAAGCCAAAGAGAAGAGAGAATACCTGCTTTAGAAAAGAGAATGGAAGAATTAGGACTTAATAAAGAAGATTACTGGTGGTATTTAGAACTAAGAAAGTATGGCGAAACTAAGCATGCTGGATATGGACTTGGTTTTGAAAGAATGATAATGTACTTAACTGGTATGGGAAATATAAGAGACGTAATTCCATTCCCAAGAACACCAGGAGTAGCTGAGTTTTAAAGAAAGAACCCATGAGGGTTCTTTTTTATATTGACTTTGTAAATCTTATTGACATATAGATTCTTCCCACCAACCAAAGGCTAATCTCGCATATATCTGCGAATTTACCGGTGACAAAAAGAATAGAGAAAATGAACTTCCTGGAGGTATGATATACAGGCCTTGAAAATCATGCTTTGTAAGGGTTTGACTTGGTTCAACCCTTCTTACAAAGGTGTAGGTACCGCCGCTAGGTTTTGAAGATACAAAGCTGGAATTTAGAATTTTCACCTTGGGCATTGGCGTTGGAATAATTGCCTGATTACCGGCAGCAAAATATGGCGATGTTTTTCCACTTCCAGGAAGTGTGGTACTTAGCCAGCCTTCAGCTGTTAATGACACATTGGAAAAATTGGTAATGGTATAGGCATTCAAAAACATATTAATCTTGGAATCAGACGGGTTGACTAGTGCACCCCATGCATTATATCCTCCACCGAAAGAAATGATATCAGTTTGCCCTAGAAAGTATTCTCCAAGATAGGAGTGATATACGTTCTCAGAAAGTACGTTGACTTTTGGGGGTTGTTTTTCATTATCCATTAATACTAAGCTCATAATCTTCCTCCTCATAATCATGCATTGACTGATGATTCATATTGCTTCCTCCCACCAGGTCAAAACTATTGTGCATGTGATGCATTCAGATTCCAACGGTCTTATAAGTATTGAAAAGGAGCCTCCTGGGCCGATAATTATTGAGCCATTGTGTGAATCGCTTACAAGGGTGGAATTTGGAGAAACAATTCTGCCGAAAATATTTACACCTCTAGTCATGGGTCCAGTGAAATAATCGGCATACTTCATTACGGACTTTGGTATTGGAGCAGGTGAAATACCCTGATTCGATGGAGTTACAGTTGAAGAGATTACTGCATTTTTAGGTGCATCGGCATTTAACCATATTTCTCCCATGAAGCTTTGTGTAGAAAAGTTTGTTATGGTAAAAATATCAAAATATAGATTGACTCCTGAATTAATAGGATTTATTATCCCGCCCCAGGCATTATATCCGTTGCCAAAATTCAGCAGCCCGGTTTGTCCGATAAAATATCTTCCCAGTCTTGAATTCAAGGCTGGGCTGGTTATATTTACTATCTCGACTAGTTGATTACTAATTTTTTCTGGCATACTTTTACTCCTAACTGTAAATTCTCATAATGATATAATATGAGAAAGAATAGGCATTTGTGAAAAAGGTAATGATAGTGAAAAAGACCCCTAGGGGTCTCAAGCAAAGTTTCTTATAAGATTTTATGCGTCTTCTATTGGTTGATATATATGTAATTCGCAGTAATTATCCTTTGACATTGAAGTATCTATATATTCAAATCTAAAAGTATCAGCAAATTTATATCCTGATTTAAAAATCCATCTAGAGTACAATTGAACCAATAGTCGTCCTATATGTCTGCCATTAATCTCATCGGGGCTAAAAAAACCAATAAAGCGAAATACAACATATTTATGAGTTGGAACGGTAATACCTATCATTCCTTCAGGAATAATATTTAAATCATTTACATGTGCACTTGGAGTATAATATATAAATCCATTACTGCCCCAATCTGTATAGCCAAAATATAGGTGTGGATTTATAACATTAGGAATTCTATTTTTGTGATTGTAAAAGAAGTCTTTTCCGTATATATTTGCAGTTTTATCACCGGATTTACTTAATATCTTATGTTTAATGCCAACTAAATTAAATTTCTGCTTAAATACAAAGTGTGGATTGTAAGTAATTGAATTTCCAAAAGATAAAATATCTTTAGTATTAATTTTTTCTTTAATTACTAAACTTAATGAGGTTTGGTCAGATCTTACTTTTAATGGGGTACATCCAAAGGTCTTTTTAAAAGCTCTTATATAAGATTGCTCATAATCAAAGCCATAGTTTAAGGCAATGTCGATAATTCTCATATTGGTATTTATAAGCTCATTTATGCTGGAGGTTAATTTTCTACTTTGAACATATTCAATAATAGATTCACCTGTTAAAGATTTAAAGGACCTATGAAGATAATATTTTGAAATTCTGGTATGGAGAGATATATCATCTAAGGAAATTCTATTATAAAGATTATTCTCAATATAATCTATTGTAGTAACAATAGCTTTTTTTAAGTCTTTCATATTTTAAACACCTTTTCTTATTAATAGTTATTTAATTAAAAAGCAATATCTGTTCATTTTAATTAGTTTAATCTATTACAATTATTTTCAAAGGCGATATTTTTCATTTCAGTTTATTATACCTATTAAGACAATTAAAGTAAATAGTTTTCAAATTTTAAAGATTTATACTGATATTACTAGTATGGCTTACAGGAGGTCTATATGAAAAGAAGAGTAGTTATTACAGGAATGGGGGCAGTTTCATCTCTAGGAATAGGAGCAGATAAGCTTTGGGAATCAATAAAGATTGGAAGAAGCGGAATTAGCATCATTGAAAGAGTTGATGTTTCAGATTTACCAACTAAGGTTGGATCGGAAGTAAAAGCTTTTGATCCAATGAATTTTATTGAGAAAAGAGAATTGAGAAGAATTGATAGATTTGCACAGTTTGCTTTAGCATCCACTGAAATAGCAGTAAAAAATTCGAAAATTGATTTAAATAAAGTCAATAAAGAAAGAATGGGTGTAATAATAGGCACTGGTATTGGTGGAATTGAGACTATGGTAAGTCAACATAATGAATTTATAGAAAAAGGCTATCGAAGGGTAAGTCCTTTCCTAGTCCCAATGATGATACCCAATATGGCTTCAGGTCTTATTGCTATAAAGTATGGTGCTAAAGGCTTCAATGAGTGTTCTGTTACAGCTTGTGCATCTTCTACAAATTCAATTGGAGATTCATTCAAAGTAATTCAAAGAAATGATGCAGATGTAATGATAGCCGGGGGAGCAGAAGCACCTATTACAGGATTAACTTTAGCAGGTTTTTGCGCAAGTAAAGCCATGACTACAAATCATGATCCTGCAACTGCTTGTAGACCATTTGATCTAGAAAGAAATGGATTTGTGCTAGGAGAAGGGGCTGGAGTACTCATACTTGAAGAACTTCAGCATGCTTTAAGTAGAGGAGCAAATATAATTGCAGAAGTAGTTGGTTATGGCTGTACAAATGATGCCTTTCACATAACTGCACCAGCAGAAGGAGGAGAAGGGGCCGCAAGATGCATGAAGCTTGCAATTGAAGATGCTGATATAAAACCGTCTGACATTGGCTATATAAATGCACATGGAACTTCTACAAAGCCGAATGACAAAAATGAAACTGCTGCAGTGAAGTCTGTCTTTGGAGAACATGCATATAAGATCCCAATTAGTTCAACTAAATCAATGACAGGTCATCTATTAGGAGCTTCAGGTGCTATTGAGGCTATAATAACAGCATCTTCAATAAAGGAAGGATTTTTACCACCAACAATAAATTACAGAACTCCAGACCCAGAATGTGATTTGAATTATATTCCTAATGAAGGTAGTAAAGCAGAATTTAATTATGCTTTAACTAATTCTTTTGGTTTTGGTGGACATAATGCTACATTAGTTTTAAAAGCTTTTAATTAAGTTGAAAATTCATGGGATTATATTAAGAAGCCAATTGCCTGAGCAATTGGCTTATATCTTAGAATTTAATAACTTCTGCTGGATTGAATCCTGTAGCGACCTTTAACTCTCCATTTGACACATAAAATATTTCTAAAATTGGATCATCCCATGATTTATATATGCTTTTTACTATGTTATCTAATTTAGCATAGGCTTTTTCTTTTTCAGATGGATCAGAAATAAATGTTGCTTTACCTATAATTCTAACAGTATACTTTCCTGTTGGTTCCATTGAAGTAAAAGATACATTTGAGTTAGCTTGCATTTCTTTATATACATCTTTAGTATTGTTAGTAGCAAAATAAAATTTGCCATTTTCTTCGAATTGGAATTGCCATCCTCTCCCATCTGGGAATCCTTCTTCATTGATAGTTGAGAATATTCCCATTGAGCCATTTGGTAATAATTCTAATACACTTTCCTTTGTCATATAATTAACCTCCTAAAATGAATGCTCATTTTGATTCATGAAATTTATTTACAATATCATTATAAATAATGTTATAAAGTAAACAAGTACGCACAATTTTATGAGATAGTCATAAATTTATGACCAATAATAAAGTAAAACAAAAGCTATCCTAGGGTTTTCAATAGGATAGCTTAATTATTCAGATTTAATAAATTTAACATTATGTGTCTTTATATACTCTTTGCCAAAATCAGTTAAAATATTCATAACTGGCAAAAACTTTTCACCAGTCTCACTTAATGAATACTCCACCTTTGGAGGAATTTCGTTGTATACCTTTCGATTTATCATGTGTGTTTTTTCTAGTTCCTTTAACTGCAATGAAAGTACTCCGTGAGATATATTTGGTATTAGTTTTTGTAACTCATTAAAGCGTGTTGATTTTAAGCTTAGATAATATAAAATTATGAGTTTCCACTTACCTTCAAATATCTTTTGGGTTGTACGTACAGGACATACCTCTCCATCCGTAGTTTCGATTGTTAATTCACATTTTTCCTTGTCTGTCATTATAATATCTCCTATGGGAATTGTGGGCATATTGTTAATACTATTAAATAATGTAATTGGTTTAAGTAATTTTTATTTAATAGTATTATACTATCACAATAAATTTGGAGCAATATTAAACATCTTGCGATAGTGGATTTAATTTCCATGGATTATTATAAACAGGAGGATAATACTATCTATAGTTGGGAGGTGATACATATGGAAAATACTCAATTAGCATCACATGAGGCTATAGAAATTCGTGAGTTTATAAGTCAAGAAATGTTAGGAATTAAAAAGGTAAGTGCAAGTTTAAATATGGTTAATGACCAAGAGTTGAAAAACTTTATGCAGGACTCAATAGCTTCTAAAAAAACAACTCTACAAAATATACAATCTACGCTAGGATTTAATGCAAAATAAAGATAGTAAGGAGAGAAGATAGATGGCAGAAAATGATAAATTATCCGAAAAAGATATTGCACTTGATTTACTTTCAAGCTCAAAGGCATCAATAGGAACACTTGCAAAAGCATTAACAGAAACAACAAATCCTGAACTTAGGAAAACTCTTAAAAACCAATTAACAGCTTGTATTAATTCTCATCACAGACTTTCTGATATAGCAGTGAGTAAAGGATGGTATAATGCATATGGAAATCCACAACAACAGCTTCAATCAGAACTAGGAGAAATTAGTTCGGTTACTCAATAAGTTTATAAAAAAATTCAATCTCATTAATTTGAGTTTGTTAGATTGGAGGTGAAATGATGGATAATAAAATGAATCTTGCACCACATGAAATGCTTGAATTGAGAGAATTAATGGATAGTAATCTTATTGGTGCAAAGAAAATTCAGTCAAGTATATCTATGATAGAAGATAGTGAGCTACAGTCCTTTGCCGAAAGATGCTTACATACTAAAAAGGAAAATATAAAAGCAATGGAATCTTTTATTCAAAATAAATTAAATATGTAAGGGGGTAAATAAAATGTCTTTTTTAGATAGGCTTATGGGAAATGATAATAAGTTAGAAAGTAAAGATATTGCACAAGATATGAGTAAGGATTCAAAATTTGCTATAACTTCTTTAGCTGCTGCAACAGCAGAAGCTGTAGATCCTCAGCTAAGGCAAATGTTAGGTGATCAGTTAGACAAAGCTATAGGAGAACACTTCCAGTTATCTGATATACTTATAAGAAAAGGCTGGTATCCAGCTTATGATGATCCAACTGAGCAAATAAGAAAAGAGTATGAAAAAGCAAAAAATTTTTCTTAATATATAATTACTAGTACATGTGATTTTGAACTAATTATAAAGACTTTCCAAGATTTTGGAGGTCTTTTTTGTTTAAATTTTTATTTTTTATATATTGAGAGGAGAATAATGTATAAATGTTGTATAATTTTATAGTACCATTGTTAAATAAAGTAGGAAAAATTTGAAATTTTGCAATAGCAAGATTTGGAGGTAAAAGCATGGACACTTCAAAAAATATTAGAGAGATTAATATAGGGAAAAAATATAAACACTTCAAAGGAAACCAATACTTAGTACTCCATTTAGCTAAGCATTCAGAGACTCTTGAAGATTTAGTTGTATATCAAGCTTTGTACGGTGAGTTCGGAATTTGGGTAAGACCTCTTGAAATGTTTTTAGAACAGGTTGAAGTTGATGGGAAGCTTGTAAATAGATTCGAAGAATGCGAAGATTAAGAGAGGATACAGAAATGAATAGATTACTGTTAGTTGAAGATGATGAGGCATTATCAATGGGTATAGAATTTACCCTTAAGGATGAAGGCTACCAGGTTTTAATAGCGGGAACTATGAAGGAAGGCAAGATTCTTATTGAGAGAGAAAAGTTTGATTTAATAATATTAGATGTGAATCTTCCAGATGGTAACGGGTATAACTTATGTAAGTTTATTAGAGAAAAGTATGATGTACCCGTAATATTTTTAACAGCTTTAGATGAAGAGGTAAACGTAGTAATGGGCTTTGAAATAGGTGGAGATGATTATATAACTAAACCTTTTAGAGTAAAAGAGCTGCTTTTAAGAGTAAAAGCCATTCTAAAAAGAAATTCTAAGACAGTTATTTCAGAAAATAAATTAATTAGTGGAGATATAGCTATTGATATTTCAAGGGCACTAGCTAAAAAGCAGGATAATGAATTAGCCCTTACAGCACAAGAATACAAGCTTCTTTTAATATTTATGTCAAAACCACAAACTGTTATGAAAAGAAATGAGATATTAAAGGAATTGATGGAGGGTGAAGAAGTCTTTTTTGATGAAAATACTCTTTCAGTTTACATAAAAAGGATAAGAGAAAAGATAGAAGAAAATCCAAAGGAGCCTCAGTATATAGTTACCCTTCGTGGTTTAGGATATAAGTGGAATAAGGAAGTAGTTAAGGAGTAAAGGTATGAATAGATATTTTAATAATCCTGAAATTAAAAAGAGCTCCATGGGCTTAATAATTATAATGATTTCTTTTCTAGCTTTAAATTTGCTTTTAATAAAGTTACATAATGATAAATTGAAGGAAGACTATATAAAGGTCTTTGGTAGTATTACAGCTAAGGTGGTTGAAGTTGATCCTGAGCTTGAAAGTGAAATAGTACCTCTTCTGACTAAAGACGTGACTCAAGAACAAGAACTAAAAGGCAGAGAAATTTTAAGGCAATATGGTTTAAGTAATACCCTTGACACTGAGGTATTCCCGTATATTAATGGAAACTTTAAAAGTATACAGTTAACTATTTTATATTCAGGTATTATTTTAACCTTCATACTTTTCATTTTTAATTACATTCAGTATGGATACTTTTATAAGACAGTTAGAGCCTTTACTTCAGCAGCTAAGAGGATTGTAGAGGGAGATTATAACCTGAAGCTCAGTGAGGAAAGAGAAGGAGATTTATCAAAACTTACAAAATCCTTTAATTCTATGGGGGAGGTCATTAGAGGGAATATTTATGCTCTTAACAAAGAAAAAAGCTTCTTAGTAGATTTGCTTTCAGATATTTCTCATCAGTTAAAGACTCCCCTTTCTTCTATGATTTTATATAATGATATTTTACTTAATAAGGATTTGACTAAGGAACAGGAGAGAACTTTTTTAAAAAACAGCGAAAATCAGCTTAATAGAATGAAATGGTTGATTTTAAACCTACTTAAGCTTGCTAAAATAGATGCAAATGCCATAGAACTAGAAATAGAAAATCAGAGTTTAAATGAAACTATAGAAGAAACAATTGAAACCCTTCAAGACAGAGCAATACAGTCAAAGGTTAAATTAGAGTTTGTGCAAAATGAACAAATATTTTTAAAGCATGATAGGCTCTGGATTCAGGAAGCTCTAATTAATTTGGTGAAAAATGGAATAGAGCATTCTGGAGAAGGGGGAAGGGTTTATATTAATATTATAGATAATCCTATATATACTAAAATAATAATTTCAAATACTGGAGAAGCAATATGTGAGGAAGATTTACCTCATATATTTAAAAGATTTTATAAAGGGAAAAAATCTAAAAACAGTGAGTCCATAGGAATTGGACTGGCGCTGGCTAAGTCAGTAGTGGAAAAGCATGGAGGATATATTGAGGTTAGCAGTAAGCCTTCGGAAGATACAAGCTTTACAATTAGTTTTTTAAAGTATTAAGTAATTAAACTTATGGAATAAATATGCTAGTTTATGAAAGTAGTGTATAATTAATAAAAATAAGAACAAATGTTTGCGTTAGCATTTTAACAAGAGTATAATAATCTTATAGCTCATTAAAATAATAGAGGTGTTAAAAATGTATGATAGAGTATTAAAAGCATCTTTAGAGGAGCAGAGGATTATTATTATTTTATACCTAAAAGGAAACGAAATAACCCAAAGAACAATAAAAGTACTTAAGATAACAGATGATGATGTACAAGCGTATTGTTTCTTAAGAAAACAAATAAGACGTTTTAAAAAAAATAATATACTTGCAGCTGATTACACCCATTAGGGTGTATTTTTTTGTAGCTTTATAGGACAAAATACATTATAAACATAATTACGAAGGAGAAATGCACATGGATAAAAATAGAGCTTGTGAGATTATAGAATCATTAGGTGTGATAGAGGTAAAGTATAAAGGAGATCCTGTTTGGCTAGGAAATATTGATAGAAATAGTGATATTATCAAAGTTAAAAATTTAGAAACTAATCAGGAATTCAACGTAGATATTAAAGATTTACAAGAAGGTTAAACCTAACCTGGGAGCAATCCCAGGTATTTTTTATATCTCTATACTTTCTTACAGAATTGTAAGATAATTTTTCTATTTGTAAGAAGTCTGTCATGGAGGCTTATGGATAATAGCAATATAATGTAATCATCAAAAGGAAAAGAGGAGGATACTATGGAGATTTTAAAGATTCAAGGTTTAAAAAAGATTTATGGTAAAGAAGGAAATAAAGTTGAAGCACTTAAAGGTGTGGATTTAACTATAAACAAGGGTGAATTTGTAGCGGTAGTAGGTGCTTCCGGTTCTGGTAAAAGTACTTTACTTCATCTATTAGGTGGTCTTGATAGACCTTCTGAGGGAAAGGTAATTATTGATGGAGAAGATATATATGAATATAAGGAAGAAAAGCTTGCCATATTCAGAAGAAGAAAAATTGGATTCATATTTCAATTCTTTAATCTGCTGCCAGTATTAGATGTAGAGGAAAATATAGCTTTGCCGGCACTTCTTGATAATGACAAAGTGGATAAGGAATATTTAGCAGAGATAATAAAGCTTTTAGGGCTAGAGGAGAGAAAACATCACTTGCCTTCAGAGCTATCAGGTGGTCAGCAACAGAGAGTATCCATAGGTAGAGCTCTGTTAAATAAACCTTCAATAATACTTGCTGATGAACCTACAGGGAATCTTGATAGCAGTACTTCAAAAGAAGTAATCGAGCTTTTAAAATTTTCAGCAAAAAAATATAATCAGACTCTAATATTGATTACTCACGATGTAAATATAGCTTCCAGCGCAGATAGAGTAATAACAATTATGGATGGTAGAATAGTTTCAGATAAATATTTAAAGTAAGTTAGGAGGTGAAAACTATGATCAGTAGCTATAAGGAAATAACGTGGAAATATTTAAAAAGCAATAAAAAGAGAACTATACTTACGTTAATTGGAATCATACTATCAGTGGCTTTAGTGTCTTCTATAGGATTCTTTCTAAAGAGTATGCAAGAGGCACAGATACAGGATATGAAAAACAATTTTGGATCTTGGCATATAGCTTACTCAAAAGTTAATGCGACTTTAATTACGAAGATTAAGAGCAATCCAAATGTTCTAAGAAGTGGTACATATGCAGAAGGAGAAGAAATAAATATAAACGATAAAGTTAAGGCAAGGGAAGTATTTGTAACTGAGGAGGCTGTTAAGCTACTGCCTATTACATTAAAAGAAGGAAGGTTCCCAGAAAAAAAAGGAGAAGTGGCTTTAGAAAACTGGTTACTTTATAAAGTAAATAAGGATGCTAAGCCAGGAGAAACTATAAAGGTAGGAAGTAAGGAATATGATTTAGTGGGAATATTAAATGATACATTTAGAAGTCAAATATCTGGAGAGGGGCAAATAATTTCTGCTAGCTCAAATGTAAATAGTAATAGAAAAATTCTTTTAGCAGAACTACAGGTTAATAGAAAATTAGGGGAAAATATTAAAGAACTTAAAAGACTTTCTGATGAAAAATCAGTTATGGAAAACAGTAATTTGTTAGCAATGCAGGGAGAAGGTTTTCCAAAACAACTATTAGGTGGACTTTCAGTAATAATTGGAATTGTAGTATTTGCAACTATAGCTGTTATTTATAATGCCTTTCACATAAGTGTTGTAGAAAGGGTTAAGCAATTTGGATTATTAAGAGCTGTAGGAACTACACCAAGACAAATAAGAAAAATCATTTTAAGAGAAGCTACTTTTCTTGCACTTATAGGAATTCCCATAGGACTTTGCTGCGGGATAGGGGCCTTATATGGTATAGATATAGCATTTAAAATTATTGGAAAGGGACAGTTAGTGCTTATTCAGCCTAAAATAACCCTAGATGTTTTAATAATTAGCGTTATTGTTGGATTAATTTCTATATATGTATCAGCAATGCTGCCAGCAATTTTTGCAGGAAGGATTTCTCCGTTAGTTGCAATTAACAGCAGGAGTTCAATTGCAAAGGAAAATATAAAGAGAAGAAAGAGCTTAATTATAGGAAGAATTTTTGGGTTTGAAGGAGCTTTAGCTTCAAAAAATATAAAGAGAAATAGAAAAAGATACAGAACTACAGTATTTTCAATAGTAATAAGTGTTACCTTATTTATTACCTTTAAGGCATTTATGGATATATCCTTAAACGTTTATAGTGAGTTAAATGAATCTAGCAACATTCACTTTTCTGTTGTCGCTGATAATAAAACAAGTAAGTCAAATAGTGTTACTATTGATGAAAAAATTATTGACAGCATTGATAAGCTTTCTGAAACAGATGTGACATATAAAGAATACAATCCTTACTACTTTTATGCTGTAATGGATAAAAATAAAGAATTAGAGGATATAAAAAACGTTGGTGGGGTTTATACAGATATTAAATACAAAGGTCAAAACAAAACCCTAGTAAATAGTTCTTTAATTGTATATGATGACAAATCCCTTAATATTGCAAAAGAATATATAAAGGAAGGCGCTATAGACTCTGAGAAGTTAAACAGTGAAAATGGAGTAATCATCATAGGGA
Source organism: Clostridium homopropionicum DSM 5847 (assembly GCF_001263795.1). Lineage (GTDB taxonomy): Bacteria > Bacillota > Clostridia > Clostridiales > Clostridiaceae > Clostridium_H > Clostridium_H homopropionicum. Next base: position 143,607 of record NZ_LHUR01000022.1, on the reverse strand, counting down.
AAAATAGAGTCTATAATGAAAAAACAGAAAACAATTTTTATGGACCTATATCAGGACTAAAAGTGGGAGATGAGATACTTCTTCAAAGCAATGAGAAAAGGTTTAGTGATAGTCAAGATAAAGTCCAATTTACAGATAAGGATGTAAAAAAGGTTAAAGTTTTAGCTGTGCTTGAAGGAAATCCCTTTGACTTTACAGGTGTTGAAAAAGATTTAAAAATTATAACCACAAAAAATGTAGCTGAAAAGTTATTAGAAAAAACAATAAAACCTTCAGGTTTAAATATAAAAATTAAAGACGCTGGTTTAGAAAATGTGGCTAAAAATCGTATTGAAAATATAATAAGCTCAGCTGGGGACTTAAAGCTTATAAATATTATAGAAAGAAACAGAATGACAAAGGCTGCAATTTTAATGGTTAAAATATTATTGTTCGGATTTGTTATAGTAGTATCCTTAATAGGCTGTGTTAATATTATTAATACATTAACTACAAATTTAATATTAAGGAGAAGAGAATTTGCAGCCTTAAAATGTATTGGCCTTACTCAAAAGGAACTTAGAAAAATTGTTACTCTTGAAGGAATGCTGTATGGAATTGTTGGTAGTATATATGGCTCTATAATTGGAACAGTATTTTCTTATGTAATTTACAGGAATATTAATGAAGTAAGAGAGCAAAGCTATAGCCTGCCAATAGAATCCATAGCTATTGCAGTAATAGGCACTATGCTTATTGGATATATTTCAATTCAAGCACCACTTAGAAGAATGAAAAGAGACAATTTAATAGATGCTGTAAGAGAAGAATTTTAAAAAATTTCAATTAAGGTGCCTGCCACCGGAGAAAAGAGGTTAAAGTATAAAGACTTTAACCTCTTTTTAGTTAAAAAAATTATAGTAATATTTTTTCTAAGGCTTCAACTACATTTCTTAGCACCTTTATTCTTGCGTATTTTTTATCAGTAGATTCAACAACTGTCCAAGGGGCCTGTTCTGTACTGGTTTTATGAAACATTTCATTTATAGCATCCTCATATTCTTCCCATTTGCTGCGATTTCTCCAGTCTTCTTCAGTGATTTTCCAACTCTTCTCTGGATTTTCTTCTCTAGCTTTAAATCTTTTATACTGCTCATCTTTATCAATTTGGAGGAAGAACTTTAAGAGAATTGTGCCATGATTTATTAATTGCTTTTCCATGGCATTAATCTCATCATAAGCTCTTGTCCAATCATCTTGGCTGCAAAATCCTTCTATTCTTTCTACTAAGACTCTTCCGTACCAACTTCTATCGAAAATCGATATATGACCATCCTTAGGCATTTTAGTCCAAAATCTCCAAAGATAATGATAATCCTGTTCTACCATGTTAGGAGCTGAAATTGGTATAACCTCGTAGCCTCTTGGATCCATATGTTCAGTTAGCCTCCTTATGTTTCCACCTTTGCCCGCAGCATCCATTCCTTCATATACTATTACTACAGGTATTCGTTTTGCATAGAGCATATATTGGAGATCAATTAGACGTTTCTGATATAGATGTAATTGCTTTGAGTAATCTTCCTTTTGTATATTTAATGATAAGTCATAATTATTTAGTATTGATTGATACTCATGGTCCGCTTTTGAGTTTATGGAAAAATCTTCAACTTTGTTTTCATCAGCTTTTTCTATAGAGTGAATACTCTCTTCAAGAATTTTAGCAAGGGTCTCACTTATTTTCAATGAAGCATATTTTTTATCTTCTGCTTCTATTATGTGCCAGGGTGAAAAGTCATAATTAGTCTTTTTAAGCATATTATTAAAGACTTTTCTATATATATGATAATCCTCATTTTGTTTCCAGTCATTTTCAGTAACTTTCCATGCCATGGAATGACTATCTTCGATTTTCTTAAATCTTTTTTTCTGTTCTTCTTTGCTTATGTGAAAAAAGAATTTAATTATTAAATATCCATTTTTTACAAGTGTTTTTTCAAAGGAGTAAATATCCTTATAAATAGAATCTATCTTATTTTGGCTGTTATTATTTATATTTGAATGGAGTAATTCCTTATACCAGCTTTTATTTAATATTGATATTCTGCCTTTGGAAGGAAGTTTGTTCCAATAAGTCCATAAGAATGGATGCATTTTTTCTTCCTCTGTAAGTTTATCTGTACTCCAAACCTTAAAACCCCTAGGATCCATAGAAAGAATAAGTTTATTAATTAAAATTCCTTTGCCAGATGAACTCCAGCCTTCGAAGAGTAGTATTACTGGTATTTTTAGCTCTTTTGATTTTCTTTGAAGTTCGCTAAGCCTAGTATTTATTTCTGAGATGGCCTGTTTATACTTACTTTTATCAACTTTTTTTTCTAAGTCAATTTTATCTAGCATAGAAAGCACCTTCTTTCTACAGAATTTTTAACTTTGATAGGACTATTATATTGTATATATAATATATTACAATTAATAATTTCACAATATGGCAAATTACCCTAAGTTTAGCTTTAGTGATTATAATAATAAAATTATGTAAAGAATTATACATAAGAAATTATGTTAAATAAAAGGAGAAAGCCATGTTTAAAATTATAGGGAGACTTATTGGAATTGAGAGGAAAGAGCTAAAATATAATAAGGAAATTATTCTTTTTACACTTATAGGAGCAATTATATTCATACTACTTGGAATATCTCATACAGAAAAAGGTGCAGAGGTAATTTATGAAAATAGACTAAATAGGTTTATGCTAGCTAAGGTAGAAAAAGAGGGTATAAGCTTAAAGGATATTGATAAGTTGAATTATGAATATAAGGAAGCAGTGCCTGTTAATGTATCTGAATATTCCATTAATACCATAAAAGAAAATGTAAATAGCTATATTGGAAAATTAAAAGAGGGAAATAATAAGGCGCTAGATGTACTTATTAACAGACTTCAAGAACTTCAAGAAATAAATAATAAAGAGGTATTGATTAAAGAATTGAAGGCTTTAGACATTAAAGCAATGCTAGCTGACTATAGCAAAGAAGAAATTGTTAAGAAAGATTTAAATGCAGTAAAGGAATGGCAGACAAATATGTTTTTATCAAATGTATATATAATTTCTGGAGGACTAATGTTAATGTCTTTTATAGTTACTAAAGTAGTCTGTGAAATTAAGCTGATAGAAAAGGATGAATAGAGACTTAAAACTATAGATTTACAAAACTATGATATAATATAAAGAGTATGGATATTTGATAATATTAATAATAAAGATGGTGAATTTCATGGGTTTAAGGTTGATATATGGCAGCGCAGGCTGTGGTAAAAGTAGATTTTGTATTGATTCTATAAAGGAAAGACTTGAGAAGGGGGAAAATAAACATCTAATTTTAATTGTTCCAGAGCAGTTTTCTTTTCAAGCAGAAAAGAGTCTAGTTGAGCATATACGGGGTACGGGAATTGGTAATGCTGAAGTAACAAGCTTTGAAAGAATTGCTTATTCAGTATTTGATGAGGTAGGAGGAATCACTAAAAAACATATGAATTCCTCAGGAAAGCTAATGCTCGTTTCAAACATAATGAATAAGTTAAAGGAAGAGTTAAAGGTTTTTGCAGCTGCTTCAGAGCAAAAAGGATTTGTAAATAAGATTTCAGATATTATTACTGAGTTTAAAAGATACGATATAAGCCCATATATTCTTAAGGAAGCTCTTGGCAATATTCAAGAGGGAGAACTCTTTAGGGACAAAATTTATGATATTAGTATTATATTTGAAACTTTTGAAGAAGCACTGCATAGAAATTACATAGATAGTGAAGATGAATTAAATTTACTATATGATAAAATTGAGTATTGGAGCTTACTTGAAGAGGCAGAAATATGGTTTGATGAGTTTAATTCTTTTACCACTCAGCAGTATAAGATAATAGAGAAAATGCTTAAGAAGGCTGAGAGAGTAAATATAACCTTATGTATAAATACTTCAGGAGAAATGGACTTAACAGATGTTTTTGCTCCTATAAAAAATACAGAAAAAAAGTTAATCGACTTAGCTAATGAAAATGCTATTCAAATAGAAGATAAAATTGTGCTAAAAAGTTCTTGCATGGATAGATTCAAAGAAAACCAGGAAATAAAGCATTTGGAAGCTAATTATTTTAGGCATCCAAATGTTATTTATAGTGAGAAAACTGAGGACTTATCTATAATTAGAGGACTAAATCCCTATGCTGAGATAGAAGCAGTTGCTAGGGATATAATTAAATTCACAAGGCAGGAAGAAGTAAGATTTAAAGAAATAGCAGTTATAACTAGGGATTTGAGCATTTATGAAAAGATAATAAAGGTAATTTTTGATGAATATAAAATACCTTATTTTATAGACAAGAAAAAACAAATTGATGATAATCCTTTAGTAGTTCTAATAACATCAGCCATAGATATTTTTAATAAGAATTGGTCTTATGAAGCTATGTTTAGATATTTAAAAGCTGGACTTCTAAATATAAAACCAGATGATTTACACATAATTGAAAATTATGTTATGGCTAATGGAATAAGGGGAAAAAATAAATGGAATTCACAGTGGGAAAATGGTAATGAGGAATTATTAGAAAAAGTAAATAAAATAAGAGTACATATAACTACACCCTTACTAAAGCTTAATGAAAGCTTAAAGGAGAATAAAAAGGCAGAGGAAATATGTAAGGCCATATTCAATTTTTTATGTGACTTGGGAGTAAATGAGACCATAGAAAGCTGGGTAAATAAATTCAATGAAGAGGGAAATCAAGCTCTAGCAAGAGAATATAGCCAAATTTGGAATCTAGTAATGGAGCTTTTAGATCAGATTGTAGAAGTTTTTAAAGAAGAACCTTTGAATTTAAAAGAATTTGTAAAACTTTTATCTTTGGGCTTTGGAGAACATAAGATGGGTATCATACCTCCATCTTTAGATGAAGTTCTAGTATCTGATGTAGAGAGAGTAAGAACTAATACAGTTAAACTTCTTTATGTAATTGGAGTTAATGATGGAATATTTCCAGCTGTTTTAAAGGATGAAGGAATTTTGACAGATGCTGATAGAAATAGCCTTAGAAATATGGACGTTGAAATTGCTGATGATTCAAAAATAAAGACTTTTGAAGAACAATTTTTAATATATAAGACTCTTACGAATACAGGTAAATACCTCAGATTGTGCTATTCAATTGCTGATTTCGAGGGTAAGGCCTTAAGACCATCCATTATTATAAGTAGATTAAAAGTAGTTTTCCCTAGAATAACTGAGGAGGGGGAAATTATTGAAAAAGATATAGATAGTAGTATGGAATTAGTTACAAGGGAGATTCCTACCTTTAATAAGCTTGTATCTCTTTTAAGAAGAGATAATAAGGATGAGGAAATAAGCCCATTTTGGAGGGCAGTTGAGCAGTGGTATAAGGATAATCCTGAATGGAGAAGTAAATTAGATGCAATTTATTCTGCTTCTGCTTATACAAATGCTGTGGAGCAGATAAGTAAAGAAAAGGTCAGAAAGCTTTATGGAGATAAGCTTTATTTTAGTGTTTCTAAGCTTGAGAAATACGTTGAATGTCCTTTTGCTTATTACGTTCAATATGGACTTAAAGCAAAGGAAAGAAAAGTATTTGCCATAAGTGTTCCTGATTTAGGAAGTTTCATGCATAGTGTAATTGATGAATTTTCTAAAATAATAGAAAGAAATTCTATGAAGTGGTATGAAATAGATGAGACTTGGTGTATTAAAACAGTTTCAGATATAGTTGATAAAGAAGCTAAGGAGGTTTCAGGGGGGATATTTGACAGTTCTCCTAGGTATAGATATTTTACTGAAAGGCTAAAAAGGGTACTTATAAGAACTATTTTAATAATTATAGAACATCTTAAGAGAAGCGGTTTTCAGCCTATAGGATATGAAGTAGGCTTTGATAATAAAGCTGTCTATCCACCTATTGAAATAGAACTTTCAAATGGTGAGAAGGTTAAGCTTATAGGAAGGATAGACAGAGTTGATAAGCTTACTCTTGAAGGCAAGGATTATTACAGAATAATTGATTATAAATCTGGGAATAAGGATTTTAAGCTATCGGATGTTTATTATGGACTTCAAATTCAATTGCTTACTTATCTTGATGCCATACTTACAAATGAACAAATAAAGGATAAAGATCCTAAAATACCAGGGGGAGTATTCTATCTTAGAATTCATGATCCAATAGTAAAGGGAAGTAGGGAGATTTCTGAGGAAGAGATTGAAAAAGAGATAATGAAGGAATTGAAGATGAGAGGTTTGCTTCTTGCTGATCCTAAAATAGTTAAAGAAATGGATAAAGAAATTGAAGGCTCTTCATTAATAATACCTGCAAGAATTAATAAAGGAGGGGATTTAGGAAAATCCTCCGTGGGTACAGAAGAACAGTTTAATATTTTAAGAGAGCATGTTAAAAATAACCTTATTAAAACCTGCGAAGAAATGTTAAGAGGAGAAATTAATATTAGACCTTTTAAAGATAAGGACAAAACTGCCTGTAGCTTTTGTATGTATTCAGCCATATGTCAATTTGACAATGCCTTTGATGGAAATAGCTACAAAGTAATTGAAGAAAGAAAGGATGAAGAGATATGGCAGCTACTAAGCATGAAGAAGTAAAATGGACCAAAGAGCAAAAATCTGCAATTGATATTCATGGATGCAATCTTCTTGTTGCAGCAGCAGCTGGTTCAGGAAAAACCGCAGTATTAGTAGAAAGAATAATTAAAATGATAACAGATTTTAAAAATCCAATTGATATAGATAGAGTTCTAGTTGTGACTTTTACAAATGCAGCTGCCTCAGAAATGAAGGAAAGAATTGCCAAGGCAATAAGTGATGAAATAGCAAAGGCACCTAAATCAAAACATCTGCAAAGACAACTTACCTTAATTAATAGAGCAAGTATAACCACAATTCATTCCTTTTGTTTAGATATAATAAGAAATAATTTTCATCTTATAAATATTGATCCATCTTTTAGAGTTGCTGATGAAACGGAAACAATACTCTTAAAGGATGAGACTATAGAAGAGATGTTTGAAGAACTCTACGAAAAAGAAAATTGTACTGAAGAATTTTTAAGACTGGTAGAATTCTATAGTAATAATAAAGATGATTTGGAACTTCAAAATATCATACTTTCTTTATATAATTTTGCTATGGCAGCCCCAAATCCTGAAGATACCTTAATAAGTATGGCAGAGGATTTTAATGTAGATGAAAACTATGATTTCGGCAAATCTAAGTGGGCCAATATAATAAGGGAAGATATAAAGATACAATTAAATGGATTAAAAGGTCTAATGGAAAAGGCTATAGAGATAATAAGCAGCACCAATGGATTGGAACCATATTTTGCTGATTTTAGCAGAGAATTATCCATGATAGAAGACTTAATTAAAAGCTGTGAAATATCCTGGGATAGTTTAAAAAGCTCTTTGGAGGAGGCTAATTTTAATAAATTGAAACCTTGCAAAAGGTGTGAAAATAAAGATAATCAGGAAAAAGTGAAAGAAATAAGAGATAAAATGAAAAAGCAAATTAAAGAAGGTATGAAAGAAAGAGTAGCTTTGTATGGCAGTAAGGATACTATAGAAGATTTAATAGAACTTTATCCAATTATGAAAGTACTATCTGAAACTACAATAAAATTTATGGAAAGATATGCAGAGGCAAAAAGGGATAGGGGAATTATTGACTTTAATGATTTTGAACATTTTGCACTAGATATATTGAAAAATGAGGAAGTCTCTTCAAGATTAAAAGAAAAATACATTGAAATTTTAGTTGATGAATATCAGGATAGTAATTATGTGCAGGAGGCTTTAATTAATTCAATAGCAAGAAAAGATGAAACTACTGGCAAAAACATTAATGTTTTCATGGTAGGAGATGTAAAGCAGAGTATTTATAGATTTAGACAGGCAAAGCCAGAATTATTTATGTCAAAGTATAACTACTATTCTGAAGAAGAGGATGCAAAGGAAAGAGTAATAAAACTTTTCAAAAATTTTAGAAGTAGGAAAGAGATTCTAGATGGAGTTAACTTCATTTTTAAGCAAATAATGTCTGTAAATGTAGGAGAACTAGAATATGACGAAGGAGAAGCTCTTAATTTAGGTGCAAGCTTTGAAGAGTGTGAAGACAAAGAAGTAATTATTGGAGGCAGTATAGAGCTCAATTTAATAGAAAAAAGTAAAGAAGCTAAGGATTCTTCACAGGGGGAAGAAAAGGAAAAAGAAGCAGATGAGGAGATACTTTCTGACATACAGCTTGAAGCAAGGTTTGTAGCAAAGAGAATTGAAGAACTAGTTAATCCAAGAAATGAGAAAGTTTATAAGATATACGATAAGGATTTGAAAGGATATAGAAAGGTTGAATATAGGGATATAGTCATACTTCTAAGAAGTACTTCTAATTGGGCTCCAGTGTTCATGGATGAATTAAAAGATTTAGCTGTTCCTGCCTATGCAGACGTGGGAAGTGGTTATTTTGAAACACTTGAGATAAAGACTATCCTATCTCTTCTTCAGATAGTTGATAATCCAAGGCAGGATATTCCATTAATTGCGGTGTTAAGATCACCAATTGGAGCTTTTTCCCCTGAGGAGCTTATAGATATTAGGCTTAATAATGATAATGGTGATTTTTATCAAGGATTATTAAATATAGTTGAGAAGGAAACTGAGGAGGACAGAAAGGTAGAACCTCTAATTACTAAATGTAAGGAATTCATGAAGAAATTGAACTTTTGGAGGGAGAAGGCTATACATCTTCCTATAGATGAATTTATTTGGTATTTATATACGGATACAGGCTACTATGGATATGTAGGGGCTCTTTCTGGAGGGATACAAAGACAGGCAAATCTTAGAATTCTTTTTCAAAGGGCTAAACAATATGAAAGCACTAGCTATAAGGGCTTATTTAACTTTATTAATTTTATAAATAAGCTTAGAGTGAGCAGCGGAGACATGGGAAGCGCAAAGATTTTAGGAGAAAATGAAAATGTTGTTAGAATAATGAGTATCCATAAAAGTAAAGGCTTAGAATTTCCAGTAGTGTTTTTAAGTGCCTTAGGCAAGAATTTTAATATGCAGGATATAAATAGACGAATTTTATTCCATACAGACTTAGGGTATGGAACTGATTATATAAGTTTAGAAAAGAGAATATCTTATCCAACAGTATTAAAGGAAGCTTTAAAGAGAAAAATTAAAATAGAGACCTTATCAGAAGAAATGAGAATATTATATGTTGCGCTAACTAGAGCAAAAGAAAAGCTTATCATAACAGGAAGGGTAAATAGTATTGAAAAGGAAGCTAAAAAATGGGCTTACGGCCTAGACAATAGTGATGAAAAATTATCTGAATACGAAATTTCTAAAGCAAAGAATTATTTAGATTGGATTTGTCCATCCATAATAAGACATAGCAATGGGGAACTATTAAGAAAAATTGCTGGAATTGAAGATTATGATACTGTAAAATTACTAGAAGATGATTCTAAATGGGAAATCAGAATTCATAATGCAGGAAATGAATATAGAAACACTGAAGAAAAAGAGAAATCTGAGTCAATTGAGGAAAGAGAGGAAGCAAAAGAGAATATAGAACTTTCTTATTATAATGCAATAAAAGAAAGATTAGAATGGAAGTATAAATTTTCTGAGTCTTCAAAGCTCCCTACCCTAATTACTGTTACAGAAATAAAGAAAATGGAAAACAGAAGAACCATAGGGGATATGTATAGCAGTTACAGTCAAAGCATATATACTCCAAGTCTTGTTAAAAGGCCTAGCTTTATGGAAAAGGATAGAAAGCTTACAGGAGCAGAAAAGGGAACTGCAATGCACTCAGTAATGCAGAAAATAAAACTTCAAAGGGACATGGATGAGACAAAGCTAAAAGAACAATTGGATGCTTTAGTAGAAAAAGAATTAATTACAATAGAGCAGGCAGAAAGCATCAATGTAGCGAAGATTTTAAACTTTATTAATTCTAATCTTGGACAGAGAGTTTTAAAAGCAAAACAGGTATATAAAGAGATTCCTTTTCATATACAATTAAAAAGTACACAAATATTTAAGGAACTTCCTGAAGAGAAATATGCTGATGAGAAGATAATGCTTCAAGGAATTATTGACTGTTATTTTGAAGAAGAGGAAGGCTTAGTATTACTGGACTATAAGACTGATTATTATGAGGAAGGTCAAGAAAAACACATTATAGACAGATATAAAATACAGTTAGATTATTACTCAAGAGCCATAGAATTAATTACTAATAAAAAAGTAAAGGAAAAATATTTATATATGTTTTATAATGATAAAGAGTTAAAAGTTATCTAGGCGAAAATAAAAAAACTAAATGGAATTTTGAAAGCTTCCAGCCTACCTAGAAAGAGGGGGATAAATTTGGACATATTAATGAAAACTATTGATAAGTTTCACGTAAATGATAAGGTTGATGGATTTTTTATCATTAAATCAGCAGAATGCAGAACTGCTACTAATAGTAAAAAGTACTTAGACTTTACCATGGGTGATAGTACTGGAGAGATAAATGCAAAGTACTGGAACTATAATGAAGGTGATGAAGAAATATATAAACCTAATGTGCTGATAAAAGTAAGAGGTAGTGTTACTGTATGGCAAAATAACATGCAATTTAAAATTGATAAAATAAGGCTTACTGATGAAAAGGATCAGGTTAAGATATCTGACTTTGTGCCATCTGCACCTTACGAACCAGAATATATGTTGGAGCAAATATATGATTATATTTCGAAAATAAACAACAGGGATATAAGAGCCATTGTAGAAAATATAATCGATAGCTATGAAGACAAGATATTGTATTTCCCAGCTGCAAAAAAGAACCATCATGCAGTAAGATCCGGGCTTTTATACCACACTACAACAATGCTGAAGGCTGGAGAAAAACTTTGTGAAATCTATGCATTTATAAATACTGATCTATTATATGCAGGGGTAATACTACACGATCTAGCAAAGATTGATGAAATGGATTCAAGTGAGCTTGGCATTGTAAGTGACTATACTATAGAAGGACAGCTTTTAGGACATATCATTCAAGGGGTTAAAAATGTTGAAATTGCGGCACAAAAGGTAGGAGCTGATAAGGAGATAACAATGCTATTACAGCATATGATTCTATCCCATCATTATGAAGCAGAATTTGGAAGTCCTAAAAAGCCTATGATTCCAGAAGCTCAGATGCTTCATTACCTAGACATAATGGATGCTAGTTTATATGATATGCATAAGGCAACTAATGAAGCTAATAGGGGGGAATTCTCTAACCCTATATGGTCACTTGAAAAGAGAAAAATATATAGATCGAATATTCAATTTTAGGGCAATACAATTTATTTGTATTGCTTTTTTATACATTTTATCCAAAATTCTTTCATAAAATTAAAAAGGTAAAAAATGTAATGTGTAGAATATACATATATATCTTAATGTAAGGATGGGATGAAATATGAAAATACTATATGCTGTATCAGAAGCATATCCGTTCATTAAAACAGGAGGGCTTGGTGATGTTGCCTATGCTCTTCCAAAGGCACTTAGTAAGTTAGGACTAGATGTGAGAGTAATATTACCAAAGTATAGCGAGATACCACTAAAATATTTAGAAAAGATGATAAAAATAGCTGAGTTTAATATTCAGCTGGGGTGGAGAAATCAATATTGTGGATTATTTAAGTTAGAGGAAGAGGGCATAAGTTTTTATTTTATAGATAATGAGTATTATTTCAAAAGAGCAAAACCTTATGGGGATTTGGACGATGGAGAAAAATTTTCTTTTTTCTCAAAGGCTGTACTGGAAGCAATAAATTATATGGAAGGTTTTTCACCTGATGTATTACACTGTAATGATTGGCATACAGCTATTGCAATCCCTTTACTTAAGGAGCATTATAGTGAAAGCTCTTTACATAGCAAAATAAAAACTATACTAACAATTCACAATTTAAAATACCAAGGTGTTTTTGAAAAAGAAATGCTTCATGAAATGTTAAATTTGAGAGAAGAATATTTTAGTGAGGATAGGTTAAAATTCTATGATAGAATATCCTTTCTTAAAGGTGGAATAATGTTTGCTGATGCAATTAATACTGTGAGCATAACTTATGCAGAAGAAATAAAAACTGAGGACTATGGGGAGGGACTTCATGGACTTTTGTACAGCAGAAGTAAAGATTTGTATGGAATAGTAAATGGCCTAGATACAGAATTGAATGATCCTAGAAAGGATAAAAGTATATTTTATAATTATGATGAAAATAGCTTCCAATTAAAGAAGTTAAATAAAGAACAACTTCAAAAGAAGCTGGGACTTCCTATTAATATAGATATACCGGTTGTAGGAATGGTTACAAGATTGGAGGAACAGAAAGGTTTAGAGTTAATTGAAGAGGTTATAGATGAAATCTTAAAAGAAGATATTCAGCTAATAGTTTTAGGTACTGGTAACAAGAAATATGAAGATATGTTTAGATATTATGAAACTAATAATTCCAAGAAGCTTTCAGCTAATCTCTATTTTGACGGAATTCTAGCACAGCAGATATATTCAGCATCGGATATATTTTTGATGCCCTCTAAATTCGAACCCTGCGGCATAGGTCAGCTTATTGCTCTAAGGTATGGAAGTATCCCAATTGTTAGAGAAACTGGGGGGCTGAATGATACAGTTTTTTCATATAATGAACATACTGGAGATGGCAATGGATTTAGTTTTAAGAATTTTAATTCTAAGGATATGCTGTATACCATAAGAAGGGTTATAAAATGCTACTACCAAAAAGAAGTTTGGAGTGAATTAGTTGAGAGAGCAATAAAAGGAGATTATAGTTGGAATAAATCTGCACAAGAATACCTAAATATGTATAACAATATAATATAATCATTTGTAGAGGTGTATTAATGATTGCTAATAAAGACACTATAAAAAAGGATTTTGCAGGAAAAGTTAAAAGTATGTTTGGAAAAAATATAGAAGAAGCTTCTAGTCTCCAGAAATATGAAGCTTTAGCGGACTTAATTAGAGATTATTCTTCAATAAATTGGAGTAAGACAAATAGCCAGTACAAAGCAAATAATGAAAAACAGGTTTACTATTTTTCTATGGAGTTTCTCATAGGTCGTCTTTTAAAAAGCAATCTTTATAATTTAGGTATTGAAGAGGAATGCAGGGTAGCCTTAAAAGAATTAGGAATAAAGTTAGAAGAAATTGAAGAACAAGAGTTAGATGCAGGTCTTGGCAATGGAGGTCTTGGTAGATTAGCAGCCTGTTTTCTAGATTCCATGGCTTCACTTGGAATTCCTGGTCATGGTTGTGGAATAAGATATAAGTATGGCCTTTTTGAGCAAAAGATAGTCAATGGATATCAGATAGAAATTCCTGATAATTGGCTAAAAGAACCTAATCCTTGGGAAGTGAGAAAGGATAATAAGGCTGTAGTTGTAAAACTTGGAGGAAGAGTAATTGAAAATTATGAAAATGGTTATTTGAAGTTTACCTATGAGAATTATCAAGGAATAAAAGCGGTGCCTTATGATATTCCTATAATAGGTTATGACAATAAAACTGTGAACACCTTAAGGCTTTGGAGCGCAGAAGCTTTAGAAGAGGAAGAAGCAGTTAATTTAAACTTAATAAGTAGGGGAGAATATTTTAAAGCCTTAGAAGACAAAGCATCTGTTGAGTCCATATCACAGGTTTTATATCCAGATGATTCTAAAATAGAAGGAAAACTATTAAGGCTTAAGCAGCAATATTTTTTCGTTAGTGCAGGTGTTCAAAGTATAATAAGAAGTTATAAAAGTAAAAAAAATCATATTAATGATTTATATAAATATGTAGCTATTCATATTAATGATACTCATCCTTCTCTAGCAGTACCAGAGCTTATGAGAATACTTATTGATGAAGAAGGCTTAGAATGGGATAAAGCGTTTGAAATTACTAATAAAACAATTTCCTATACAAATCATACTATTATGGCAGAAGCTATGGAAAAATGGCAGGTGGACATGTTTAAGGGGATATTGCCTAGAATATATATGATAGTGCAGGAAATTAACAGAAGATTTGTAGAGGATTTAAAAGTAAAATATAAAATGGAACAAGGTAAAATCAATAAAATGTCTATAATAAATGAAAATCATATAAAGATGGCTAATCTAGCAATAGTAGGGGGATACTCGGTTAATGGAGTAGCAAGACTTCATACAGAAATTTTAAAAAAAAGAGAATTAAAAGATTTTTACGAGCTTTATCCAGAAAAATTTAATAATAAAACAAATGGAATTACTCATAGAAGATGGTTGCTGGAAGCAAATCCAAGCTTATCAAAGCTTATATGCAGTACTATAGGAACAGAATGGATTAAAAAACCAGAGGAGCTTATTAATCTAAAAAAATATTCTAGAGATGCAGCTTTTCAAGATAGAGCAGCGGAAATAAAGAAAAAAAATAAAATAGAATTCTCAAAAGAAATAAAGGATAGATATGGAGTGGAAATCAATCCATATTCCATATTTGATGTTCAAGTTAAAAGGCTTCATGAGTATAAAAGGCAGATTTTAAATCTATTTAATATTATTAATTTATATTTTAAGCTTAAAGAGAATCCTAATTTGGATATAGTTCCCAGAACCTTCTTTTTTGCTGCAAAAGCTTCCCCAAGTTATCTTTTGGCTAAGGAGATTATAAAACTAATAACCACGGTGCAGTATAAAATAAATAATGATAGAAGTATTAAAGATAAAATAAAAGTATTATTTTTAGAAAACTATGGAGTTTCTCTAGCAGAGAAAATTATCCCTTGTGCAGATATAAGTGAGCAAATCTCAACTGCCTCAAAAGAAGCTTCTGGAACCGGTAATATGAAATTTATGATGAATGGGGCAATTACCCTTGCTACTCTGGATGGAGCAAATGTTGAGATAAGAGAGGCCGTTGGAGAAGAAAATATAATAATTTTTGGTTTGAATGCTGATGAAGTAATGAACTACGAAAGATATGGTGGATATAACTCAAAAGAGATATTTAATAGAGATCCAATAATCAATAAAATAGTAAATAGCTTAATTAATGGATATTTTCAAGTGCCTAATTGTGAATTTATAAACATATATAAGCACTTAATAGATAAGAACGATGAATATTTTATATTTAAAGACTTTCATTTTTACGTTAATGCTCAAGAAAAAGCTGAGGCTCTATATAAAAATTACAACAAATGGAAGGAAATGAGTGTAATTAATATTGCGCATTCTGGAAGATTCTCTAGTGATAAAACTATTGAAAATTATTCTAAAGAAATATGGAACACTAGAAAAGTTAATATCATATAACAAAAAGAACAAGCAGCATTAGATGGTGCTTGTTCTTTTTGATTATTATTCTGCGTCTGGTTCTGCTTCTCCTTCAGGAATGTAGATCTCAAGACCTACACTTAAAAGATTAGGGTTAGAAAGATTATTTTTTTGCATTATTACCTGAACTGCTTCATTTGTGTCTATTGTTGGAAGATATTCTTCAGCTATATTATAGAGAGTTTCACCAGGTTGAACTGTGTACTTTATGCAATTTGTTGTATCAATGGTGTTTACTGGTACCATTAAACGTAGTCCAGATACTATTACTTCTCTATCTTTTATATTATTCATAGTTTCTATTAATTTAACTGCTTCTTCTTGGCTTTTCCATGGAATTGTCTTTCTAGCTATACTATATAAAGTATCTCCCTTCTGTACTACATAATCTGTATACTTTTCAGCAGTAGAGTTATTAGATGATTGAGCAGCAGGTTCATCATTGGTACTTTTTGTAGTGTTATTATCCTTTGAAACTTGGACCTTATCTTCTGCATTTGAATTTTCCTTGGAAGAAGTTTCATTGACGTCAGTTATATCTGATTTATTTGAGCTTTGTACAAGATTGTTTAAGCTTCTAGTCATGAAAAACACTCCAAAGAATAATACAATTGCAGAGGAAAGAATTATTAGGGCCTTTTTAATTTTTGATTTCATATTTAATGTAGTTCTCCTTTCATTTATATGTGTTTTATTCAGATTATTGCCAGATAAAAGACTTTTAAACATATTGATAATATATTTTTAGTTCATTTACATACTTTAATTAATTTACGCAGAGCATATAAACATATATAAACTATAAAGGAGGAATAATTATGGATTTACATGAAGCGCACGAAATTATTACAAGCTCAAATAAAATTAAGGTATTATATAAAGGTCTTCCAATATGGATTGAAGAGATTGACAATAATTCAGAAACAGCTCAGATTAGGAGCTTAACAACTAGAGAAGTAATGGGAGTATACGTTAAAGATTTAGTTAATACTAAAGAAGTGGTGGGAAAGATAAATCAATAATTCAGTGATAATTTTAACAAAGAATTTTAGAAGAGATTTAATTATAAGGGATTAAATCTCTTTACTATTATTGGAATAAAATGATAATGGTAGAATACTAGCTTTAACTTATTAATAAAAAAAATGACAATTTGATTATTTTTTATTAATAATGTAAACGAAATAATAAAAATTAATCAAAAAAATAGTCAAAAAATGAAACTTTAATATTGAAAAATTGCATAATAACCTTTATAATTAAAACCAAAATCGCTTAGTAAGTTTTATTTCAATGAAATTGGGGGGACAAATATGGAATGTAGAACAGGCATGCCTGAAAAGCAAGGCCTATACGATCCGCAGTTTGAAAAGGATAATTGCGGTGTTGGCTTTGTAGTTAATATAAATGGGGAAAAGACTCACGCATTAGTAAGTAAAGCTATTCAGGTATTAGTTAATCTAACTCATAGAGGGGCAGTAGGATCAGATCCTTTAACTGGAGATGGAGCAGGTATAATGTTTCAAATACCAGATGAATTTTTCAAAATAAGCTGTGATAATTTAGGAATGGAATTACCTAAGAAGGGCAATTATGCTGTAGGTATGACATTTTTACCTAAAGAACCAGCTTTAAGATTTCAATGTGAAGGAATTTTTGAAAGAATAGTTGAAGAAGAGGGGCAAAAGGTATTAGGTTGGAGAGATGTTCCAACAGATAATAGGGGAATAGGCGAAACAGCAAAAGGTACAGAACCTATTATAAGACAATTGTTTATTGAAAAATGTTGTACAAGCGTAGACGAATTCGAAAGAAAATTATACGTAATTAGAAAAAGAACTGAAAATGAAGTTAAAAAGCTAGTAAAAAGAAATACTGAATACTTCTATATTTGCAGCCTTTCAAGCAGGACAATAGTATATAAAGGCTTGCTTCTTGCTGACCAAATAGATGGATTTTATCTTGATTTAAAAGATATAAACTTTAAAAGTGCTTTGGCATTAGTTCACCAAAGATTTAGTACAAATACATTTCCTACTTGGGACTTAGCACAACCTTTCAGATATTTAGCACACAATGGAGAAATAAACACTATTAGAGGAAATAGAAATTGGATGAATGCTAGAGAAGGAGTTTTACAATCAGACTCCTTTGGAGAAGATATTTCTAAATTATTCCCAATAGTAAACTACAGTGGAAGTGACTCTTCCTCTTTAGATAATGTTTTCGAACTTCTTACTTTAGATGGAAGAAGTAACGTACATGCAATGAGAATGTTAATTCCAGAAGCTTGGAAGAATAATCAATTTATGTTTGAAGAAGAAAGAGCTTTTTATGAATATCACGCTTCTTTAGTTGAGCCTTGGGATGGACCAGCTGCAGTATTCTTTACAGACGGAGAAAAAATAGGAGCAACTCTTGATAGAAACGGATTAAGACCTGCAAAATATGTTATAACAAAAAATGGATTCATGGTTATGGCATCTGAGCTAGGAGTACTTCAATTTACTCCAGAAGAAATAGCTAAAAAAGGAAGATTAGAGCCTGGAAAAATGCTATTAGTTGACCCAAGTGTTGGCAAAATCTTCTATAGCGATGAAATTACTAAAATGCTTTCACAAGAGAAGCCTTATAAAGAAATATTAGACAGAAAGAAACTTACTCTTGACGATTTCCAAAGTGTAGATAATGGTACAGTTTCAAATCAAGAAGATATAAAAGAAAAACAACAAGCTTTTGGATATACTTTAGAAGATTTAGATGTTATCCTAAAATATATGGCTGAAAATGGAAAAGAACCTTTGGGATCCATGGGAAATGATACTCCTTTAGCTGTACTTTCAAATAGATCTCAGCTTTTATTTGCATATTTTAGACAGCTATTTGCACAGGTTACAAATCCACCTATAGATCCAATAAGAGAAGGCGTAGTTATGTCTCTTATGAATTTTATAGGTGCGCAAGAAAATATATTAAATAAAGAAGAGACTGATCAGCCTTTTATAGAAATTGAAAGACCTGTTTTATCAAACAATGAAATAAATAAGATTAAAGCAATACAAACAAAGGAATTTAAGTCAACCATTATACCTATAACTTTTAAAGCTGATAATGGAATTGAAGGCTTTAAGGAAGCATTGAATTTAATATGCGAAAGAGCTTCAAAACGTATTGAAGAAGGATATAATATATTAATTTTAAGTGATAAGAAGGTTGACAGCTATGAAGCAGCTATACCAAGCTTATTAGCACTTTCAGCAGTTCACCATCATTTAATCAAACAAAAGACAAGAACAAAGGTATCTTTAATTGTTGAAACAGGAGAAGCAAGAGAAACAACACACTGTGCTCTTCTTATTGGATATGGAGCAACTGCTTTGAATCCATATTTGGCAATTGATACTGTTGAGAATATGTTTGATGAAGGTGGAATAGAAGCACAAAGCAAAGAAAAGGCAGTAGAGAACTATATTAATGCTATTTGTAAGGGTCTATTAAAGATACTTTCAAAGATGGGCATTTGTACTGTTCAAAGTTACCATGGAGCGCAAATATTTGAAGCTCTTGGATTAAGTGAAGAGTTCATTGACAAATATTTTGAGGGAACAACTTCTAGAATAGGCGGAGTTGGTGAAGAAGTTATTGCTGAGGAAGTATTAGCAAGACATAAAAAGGCTTACAATATACTTCGAAAGCCTCAAAATGAGCTAGAAGTAGGAGGCTTATACGCTTGGAGAAAGGATGGAGAAATCCATTTATTTAATCCAGAAACTATATACAAGCTACAATTAGCTACTAGAACAAATAATTATGAAGTATATAAGGATTACGCAAAGCACATTAATAATCAAGGTACAAATCTATGTACTATAAGAGGATTATTTAAATTTAAGAAGGGCAATAGCATTCCACTAGAAGAAGTAGAACCAGTAAGTGAAATTGTTAAGAGATTCTGTACTGGAGCTATGTCATTAGGATCTATTAGTAGAGAAGCTCACGAAACTATTGCAATTGCAATGAACCGCCTTGGGGGAAAGAGTAACTCAGGAGAAGGTGGAGAGGACAAGGTAAGATTTGGAGTTGATAGTAACGGTGACAGTAAGAGAAGTGCTATAAAACAAGTAGCTTCTGCTCGTTTTGGTGTTACTACAAACTATTTAGTTAATGCAGATGAGCTTCAAATAAAGGTAGCTCAAGGAGCAAAACCAGGAGAAGGAGGACATCTTCCAGGTAAGAAGGTTGATGAATACATTGGAAGAATGAGACACTCAACTCCAGGTATAGATTTAATATCTCCTCCTCCACACCACGATATATACTCAATTGAGGATTTAGCTCAGCTTATATATGATTTAAAATCAGTTAACCCAGCTAGCAGAATAAGCGTTAAGTTAGTTGCAGAGGCTGGAGTTGGAACAGTTGCAGCAGGAGTGGCTAAAGCCCATGCAGATGTAATTTTAATAAGCGGACACGATGGTGGAACTGGTGCTGCACCTTTATCTTCTATCAGAAACGCAGGTATACCTTGGGAAATAGGTTTATCAGAAACACACCAAGTATTACTATTAAACAACTTAAGAAGCAGAGTAAGATTACAAACTGATGGACAATTAAAGACTGGTAAAGATGTTGTAGTAGCAGCATTACTAGGTGCTGAAGAATTTGGATTTGCAACAACTGCCTTAGTTATATTAGGATGTACATTGCTTCGTAAGTGTCACTGCAACACTTGTGATATGGGAATTGCAACTCAAGATCCAGAGCTTAGAACATGCTTTAAAGGGAAACCAGAATATATAATTAACTTCTTTACTTTTATAGCACAAGAAGTAAGAGAATATATGGCTCAGCTCGGATTTAGAACAATGAATGAAATGATAGGAAGAATTGACAAGATTGAAGTTGAAGAGGCTATAGATCACTGGAAAGCAAATGGCTTAGATCTTTCTAACATTTTATTTAAACCAGATATGCCTAAGAGAATAAAACCTTACTGTGTAATTGCTCAGGATCATGGAATAGATAAAGCACTTGATCATCACTTAATACAAATAGCTAAGCCTGCCCTTGAAAGCAAGAAACCTGTACGCGGCAGCTTTGAAATAAAGAATATAGATAGAACTGTAGGTGCGATGCTAAGTGGAGAAATAGCAAAGGCTTATGGAGAAAATGGTCTTCCAGAGGATACTATTGTATTTAACTTTAAGGGTTCTGCAGGACAAAGCTTTGGAGCCTTTGGTGCTAAAGGATTAACTTTAGTTCTTGAAGGAGATGCTAATGACTATGTTGGTAAAGGTCTTTCAGGAGCAAAACTAATTGTTAAACTTCCAAAAGAAAGCAAGCTAAAAGCAGAAGAAAATTCAATAGCAGGTAACACTATACTTTATGGAGCTTGCGATGGAGAGCTTTATGTAAATGGAATTGTTGGTGAACGTTTTGCTGTTAGAAACAGTGGAGCTGCTGCAGTTGTTGAAGGTGTTGGAGACCACTGCTGTGAATATATGACTGGTGGAACTGTAGTTGTAATAGGAAATACTGGAAGAAACTTTGGAGCTGGAATGAGCGGAGGTATTGCCTTTGTTTATGATGAAGCTTCAGGCATAGAAGCAAAATGTACAGAAGAAATGCTGGAAATATTTGATTTAGATGATATAGAAGATGAAGAATTAGTGCATAAGCTTATAACTAACCACTTAAACTACACTGCAAGTGAAAGAGCTAAAGCAATATTAGACAACTGGGAAGAAAATAAATCTAAATTTAAAAAGATCATTCCTACTGCTTATAAGGCAATATTAGAAAAAAATAAAAAAATGGAAAAGATATCTTAGTGAGGGGGTGTAAGCATGGGAAAGTTAACTGGATTTAAGGAATTTGAAAGAAAAGGATATAAAAGAAGAGAAGTTAAAGATAGAATAAAAGACTATAAAGAAATTTACATTCCCCTTACAAAAGAGGAAATGAGTGAGCAAGCCTCAAGATGTATGAATTGTGGTACACCTTTCTGCAACTGGGGTTGCCCTCTAGGCAATATTATTCCAGATTGGAATGATATGATTTACAAGGGTGATTGGGAGAAAGCATACAAGAGATTGACTTTAACAAGTAATTTCCCTGAATTTACAGGAAGAATATGCCCTGCCCTATGTGAAGCTGGATGTACCCTTGGAGTAAATAGAAAAGCAGTTTCTGTAAGAGAAATTGAGCTTACTATAATAGAAAAGGCATTTGAAGAAGGTTATGCAAAGCCTAATATGCCTAAGGTTAGAACTGGTAAAAAGGTAGCTGTTATTGGTTCAGGTCCTTCAGGACTTGCAGCTGCAGCAGAGCTTAATTATGCTGGACATGAAGTAACAGTATTTGAAAAAGACCAAAAACCTGGCGGATTATTGAGATATGGAATTCCTGACTTCAAGCTAGAAAAAAATATAGTTGACAGAAGAATTAAGCTAATGAAGGAGGAAGGTGTAGTATTCAAGACAAATACTGAGGCTGGAGTTGACATAGAAGCAAAAGAGCTTTTAGAAAACTTTGATGCTATCGTATTAGCTGGTGGTTCTACAATTCCAAGAGATTTAAAGGCAGAAGGAAGAGAAGTAGAAGGCGTTTATTTTGCAATGGAATATTTATCAAAGCAAAATAAAAAGATATCAGGAGAGAAATTTAAAGAGAAGGATATAGATGCAAAGGATAAGGTAGTTGTTGTAATAGGTGGAGGAGACACAGGTTCAGACTGCGTAGGAACAGCTATAAGACAAGGTGCAAAGGAAGTTTACCAATTTGAAATTATGCCTAAGCCACCAGTAGATAGAGATGACACAATGCCTTGGCCAACATATCCTAGAACTTTAAAGACTTCTTCTTCACATGAAGAGGGTTGCACAAGAGACTGGAATATTGAAACAAAGGCTTTTGTGGGAAATAACGGAAAACTTGAAAAGCTTAAATTAGCTCGTGTAAAGTGGAGTGAAGATAAAGATGGAAGAATGGTAATGGAGCAAGTTAAGGACAGCGAATTTGAAATGAAAGCTGATTTAGTTTTCCTAGCAATGGGATTCCTTCATCCAAAACACGAAGGTTTATTAGAGCAGTTAAAAGTTAAGCTTGATCCAAGAGGAAATGTATTAACAGATGAAAATTCTATGACTAATGTAAATAAAGTATTTTCAGCAGGAGATATGAACACAGGACAATCATTAGTAGTTAAAGCAATCCACGGTGGAAGACAAGCGGCTAAAAACGTAGATAAATATTTAATGGGAGATACCTATTTAAGAGGCTAATATGGTATTTAGATGAGGATGTTTTTATGACATCCTCATTTTTTATTCTATATGTATTTAATTTTTTATAAGTGGTAAACTTTAAAAAGGAGGTGTTATCTTTGGATAAAATTTTAGCACATTATATTATGCCTCATCCTCCAATTATAGTGGAGGAGGTAGGAAAGGGTGAAGAAGTAAAAGCAGAGAACACTTTAAAAGCTTGTGACAGTATTGGTCGTGAAGTTGAAAAACTAAAACCTAGTACAATAATTATAATTACCCCTCATGGACCTTTATTTAGCGATGCTCTAGCGATTTCTTCTGGTTCTACAATAAAAGGAGACTTAGGAAGCTTCAATGCACCTGCAGTGGAATTTAACATTAATATAGATGAACAGCTTACAGAACTTATAAGACAAAAGGCTGCTGAAAAAGATTTAATTGTTGTACCTATAGATGAGACTTCAGCAAATCAATATGGTATTTCCACAGAATTAGATCATGGAAGTATGGTTCCTTTATATTTTATAAATAAATACTATAAAAATTATAATATTGTGCATATAACTTATGGGTTACTTTCTAAGGTAAAGCTATACGAATTTGGAATTGCCATAAAAGAAGCAGTAAGTGTTCAGGATAAAAGTGTAGTAGTTATTGCCAGTGGAGACTTATCTCATAGACTTAGTGAGGAAGGTCCTTACGGATTTTCGGAGGCTGGAGTAGAGTTTGATAGGAAATTATTAGAACTATTAAAAAATGGAGATGTAGAAGGTATTTTTAGTATTGATAGGATGCTGATAAAAGGAGCAGGTGAATGTGGGCTTAGATCATTCTATATTCTCTTTGGATCCATGGAGCAAAAGGATATAAATGGAGAAGTATTATCCTATGAAGCACCTTTTGGAATAGGCTACGGAGTCATGAAATTTAATTCAAAAGAAAATAAAGAGAAAAATATGCTTTCAAAGATAAGTGAAATTAGAAAGAAAGAGATAGAAGCTATAAGACAATGTGAGGACATATACGCAAAACTTGCTAGATCCAGTCTTGAACACTATGTAAAAACAGGAGAATATATTACTATGCCTTTACTTCACGATAAAATGCTAAAGGAAAGAAACGGAGTATTTGTTTCAATTAAAAAGGAAGAAGAGCTAAGGGGCTGCATTGGTACTATTTTCCCTTCTACTGATTGTATTGCTAATGAAATCATTAGAAACTCAGTAGAAGCAGGATTACATGATCCTAGATTTTCACCTATAGATGAAGAAGAACTTGAGGATTTAGAGTATTCTATTGACATATTGATGAAACCAACTGAAGCTTCAAGAGAAGAATTAGACCCTGAAAAGTATGGAGTTATTGTAAGATGTGATTCAAGATGTGGAGTATTGCTTCCTAATTTAGAAGGAATAGATACAGTAGAAGAACAGCTGTCTATTGCATTAGATAAAGCTGATATATATCCAGAAGAAAATTATTCAATAGAAAAGTTTGAAGTAGTTAGAAGAGGAAGCAAGTGTTAATAAAAAACTAAGGAATAAAAATTTTAAAAACCCCTTTTGTTAAAATATGTAAATGAGTATAATAGTATTATGCCGTAAATATATCTAATTACTTAAGGAAGAGGAGAAGTTACCCTTTATGAGAGAAGCTAAGCTTAGAGAATATTTAAATACACTTGAAACTAATCAACTTAAAGAAGAAATTGTAGAAGTCTTTAAGGTTTTTGATGATGTGAAGAATTACTACAATTTAAAAATAAGCGGAAAATTAGAAGAAAGTTTATTAAGAGCTTGTAAAGAAAGACTAGTAGAAGAATTTTCAAATTACCCTAATAACAAAATTAGATATTATAAGATAAGTGAAATATTAATGGAATTTCAAAATATATCTACTAGAGCCTATGATAAAGTTGATTTAATGTTATATTATATAGACTTAGCTATGGGATATATACAATTGAACGGAATAAGGGATGAAAAACTTATTATATCTCTAGAAGGGGTATTTGAAAAAGCTTTAAATATTATTTTTAAAAATAACCTGCAAGAACAATTTAAGGAAGCTATTGAGTTAATAATAAATAAGAATGTTATAAATAGTGAAGATCTTAAATGTATTTTACAGGATACTAAAAATAATTTTCAAGTTAAATTAAAAAAAGTATAAATATATTTATTTAAATTGAGAACCCTAATTATGAAGTCAAATTAATTCATAAATTTAGGAGGGCATTACATATGGAAAAAACTCAAAGCATTACTGTAGAAAATGAGTATGGTAAAAAAGTAGAATTGGAACTAATAGATAGACTAGTAATAGGAAATGACAAGTATGTAATAGTTTCACCACCTGGAACTGAAGAGGCTAATGCATATAGAGAAGTAAGTAGGGGTAATGGCCAAATTGAGTATGCTTCTATAGGTTCTGGAGCAGAATTTCAAAGAGTTCTACAAGAGTATAATTCAAAAAATAGCTAGTATAAGAGCCACTTAATTAATGTGGCTCTTTGTATTTAGATATTATCGGTTTCACTTGATACTTTACTTGCTTCTTCTGATATAAAGCTCATTCCAATCTTAGTTAAAGAATATACTTTTTCATCATCCTTAACTTTTGATTTATCTATGCTTCTTAATAAATGACATTTTTCTAAATCTTTAATTGAAGCACGGACTATGTTATGGCGTTTTTTAACAAACTTAGAGCAAATGGTTTCAACGTCTAGTTTTTTATTTAGATATAATTCTATCATTATTTTTTTTGCATAAGGCATATGACTTTTTTTTAATTCATTAAACATACAGTACCCTCCTATTCAGATGTAATTTATAAATAATATGAAAAGGTTTAATTTACTATTCCTTTTAATTTATAATATTTGAAATACTTGATTAAACAAGGAAAATTATTTAAACTAATATATGAGAAGCTTTAGAAGAAAATATTTTAAAAGACTTGCGGAAGGGGAAACGAGGAATGAAATTAGAAAAGTACTGTCATAACTGCAAATTTATCATAGATGGAAAGTGTGAGGTCCGAGAGACTCCTGATGTTGTAAATGGAGTTTTTAAATGTTGGCTTCCATCTTATAGTTATTCTATTGAATTAATTAAGATGTTAGATCCAAATGAAAGAGATGAATATTTATTTAGCGATATATATGAAGAAGAACATTTAGTAAGAAAAATTGAAACAGGTAAGTTTGAAGAGAGCGATGAGGATGATCAGGAAGAAGCATAAATAATTTTCATCAATCAACAAAATAATAAATTTATTACTAATATATGTAATAAATTTATAATAAAAAGGGAATCATAAAAGGGTATACGAAATAAGAAATTAAAGAGGAGAGATGTAAATGAAAGCTTATGTTGATCAAGAGACCTGTATAGGATGTGGATTATGTCCTTCAATTTGCCCAGAGGTTTTTGACATGGGTGATGACGGAAAGGCTCATGCTATAGTTGATGAAGTTCCATCAGGAAGCGAAGATGGTGCTGTAGAATCTCAAGAGTCTTGTCCTGTTGATGCAATTAAAGTAGAAGAATAGTTTGACTATATACAATCTATGCAAATAAAGTGGATATTTCAAGACTTAATTTTGAAATATCCACTTTTTATTAGCATAAATTAGTGTTTAAAGAAGAAATAAGTTTAACTATATTTTCTATATGATAATTATATACTATCTCCATATCTGAATTGAGAGAAGGTTTATTTTCTATTTCTAAATTTATTATATTCTTTAGATTTTCTATATTTTTATGATTTAAACTGAAACCTCCACTGAGGGATTCCAGCATAAAGAGATGACTATAAGCTTGTTTACATAGGTTTAATACGGAATTTAAATTTTCAATCTCAGGGACTTTAGATTCCTTAATAGTAATTTCAGAAATAATAGACTTAAGTAAATCTTCAAAATCTGAAATTTGTTTATTTAACTTGGATAAGTTAATTGGAAGGTCTGAGCTTAGGTGTTCTTCTAAGGAATCTTGTAAGTTAGTAATTATGTTTTCTTTCATTTTGTATAATTTGTTGAAGTATTTAGGTGGGTAAACTAAATAATTTACCAGAACTGAAATAGCTATTCCCACAAAGGTTTCTAACAATCTCGTAGTACTATAAACTAAGGGAGTCGTATCAGTAAGATTTATCATTATTCCGAGAAATACCACACAACCTATGGTGATAGCTTTATTTTTACCTATCAAGTTACAGATATAAATCACTACCATAACTCCTATAGCACTTAGGAAAGGATTTCTAGGTTCAATAAGAGCAAAAAGCAATCCAACTAATGCCCCAATAAAAGTACCTACCATTCTATTTTTACCTGTTGTAAATGAATCGAAAATCGAACCTTGCATACATATTACTGCAGCTATACAAGCGTAAAATGGATAATCTATATTAAAAAACTTTAAAATTACAATGCATAGAAAAACAGATAAAGCTGTTTTTAAATTCCTCATTCCAATTTTTCGCATAAAGTCAACTCCTTGATTTGAATCATGGTATAATATTTGATATAGTTCATTATACACAATTGAAAAGGTATGGTAAATGGGAGGGGAATTATAATCATGAGAACAATGAGAAGAGTAGACAGGAAAATGGAAGATGGAGATGCTTTTGAATTACTTAAGAAGGGTGAGTATGGAATTTTATCAACCTGTGGAGAGGAAAATCAGCCTTATGGAGTTCCTGTAAATTACGTAGTTATAGGTAATTCAATATACATTCATTGTGCAATGGTTGGAAGTAAAATAGACAACATTAATGCAAATAATAAGGTGAGCTTTACAGTTGTAGGAAAAACAAAAGTGCTTAAGGATAAATTTTCTACAGAATATGAAAGCGTTATTGTTATGGGCACGGCAGCTATTGTTTCAGAAGCGGAAAGAACTGAACCACTGCTAGAATTTATAAGCAAATACAGTCCTGAATATTTAAACGAAGGAAGAGAATACGTAGAAAGAGCAAAAAATAAAACTAATATAATTAAAATAGAAATAGAAAGTATTACTGGGAAGCACAGAATATAATCTATAATCTTAAAAATAGCCTTAGGCTACTAAAGAAAAGTTTTAAATGAATGCAAAAACCAACATTCATTTAAAACTAATAAAAATAAATGCAAAAGGACACCATAATTAATGAAACAAAGTTAAGGAGGTGTTACTTTTGACTGATAAGCATATTGAAGGTGAATTAGCAAGAAATTATAATAAAAAAGGCTATAAATCAACAGAAAATCAATTCTCTAAAAATTCTATAGTTCAAACTATAGAAAGCCCGGCTATTAATGAAAGTGGTTTAGAGGCTAAGAGGAAATATAAAACTGAATAAAATAGATAAAACTAGAAGTATACTTTATAAAGAAAAGAAAAAAGTATACTTCTAGTTTTCTATTTCTTCATTTTATTTATTGCTTTGTCAATCTCATTTTGAAACTCTAATGGGCATTCAACACCTAAAGCCAAATATCTGCTATTTACCCAATATGAATAGGTAATTGCAGTTTCATCCTTCAAGTGAAATGCAATAAAATATCTTGTGCCACCTAAATCATAATTTTTCATATCCACAATATCCGCTGATAAAACATTATCTACCATTGTTTTAACTATATTATCATCTTTTATTGCAGCTAATTCTGTTCTACCATCTTGTTCGCTATTTATTCCTATATATTTTACTTTATCTCTAATGTCTATTAAGTCTCCGCCTATCTTAGCTTTAGGATTATAGTGTGCTTCATACAAGGTTAATTTTCCATTAAAGTACGCAGCAAGACGAAATTCTGTTCTATATCCTTTTATAGAGTATATGGGAGTTCCTTTTTCTAGAAATGCTGCATCTCCATCCTTAGTTTTATAACTTGTGTCAAATACATTGTCACTTACTTTGAACTTTACCTCCGATACCTTTTGCCCAATATCAGCACTGGTTAAATCTCTTCCGCAGTAGTTATGGACATCGGAATAATGAATATCATTTACTTGAATAAAATTAATCCAATCAATTTCAACATGCTTTTGTACATCTTTATCCACAGGGCTTATTTGTTGAGAACATCCAGTAAATAATATTACTAATAGCATTAGTATTGTAAGAATATGACGATTAATAATTATCACTCCTTAAAATTTTTATTAAATAAATAAGTCACTGAATAATGAGGCGATATTAATACAAGCATATATATTGATTATAAACCATAATTTTACACAATGCTATGTAAAAGAGTATCAAAAAATATAGGTATATATATCACCTAAAGGCAAGTACTTCACAATTCACTTATAATTAGTTATAATGTAAGGGTTAACTGAAGGACTTAAAGTAAAATGCACAACAATAGGGAAATATCAAGGAATAATTATAAGTAAAGTATAGCTGTTCCTGTTAAAGTATGGGGGTTGAATTGTGATTAGTTTATTATTAGTAAAGCAGATTGCTGAACTTTTTTTAATTATTCTTATGGGGTTTATTTTAGTTAGAACACATTTACTTAAGCCAGAAGATAGCAAAAGCCTTTCGATTGTTGTTCTTTATCTGATATTGCCTTGCGTAATTATCAACGCTTTTAGCGTAAAATATACAGAAAGCATACGAAATGGTTTGATTCTTGCCTTTGTGGCAGCAGTATTAATTCATATTTCACTTTTGATTTTAGTAAAGGTGCTTGAAAAGATATTCCATTTAGATGCTGTTGAAAAAGCATCTATAATATATTCTAATTCAGCAAATTTGATTATTCCAATAATAACTTCTGTATTGGGAGCTCAGTGGGTTATTTATTCTAGTGCTTTCCTATCAGTTCAGCTAGTTTTAATGTGGACTCATGGAAGGATGGTACTTTGTGAAGAGAAAAAAATAGAAATAAAAAAAATTCTTTTAAATATTAATATGATCTCCATTTTCTTTGGGATTTTAATTTTTGCTACAAAAATACAATTGCCCGATATAATCATGGAAACTATGAAATCAGTAAGTGTTACTATTGGTCCAATTAGCATGGTGGTAGTTGGAATGCTCATTGGAAATATGAGTTTAAAACAAGTATTTGCATATAAGAGAATTTACATGATTACTTTTCTAAAGATGATAGTATGCCCAGCTATGGTTGTACTTCTACTTAAATTTGGTGGAATGACAGCCTTATTACCCGATGGAAAGATGATTTTGCTGATCAGTCTGCTGGCAACAATCACTCCTTCGGCCTCAACAATTACACAAATGGCTCAAATATATGGTAAAAATGCAGAATATGCAAGTGTTATAAATGTAGTTACGACTATTATTTGCATTGTAACAATGCCAATTATGGTTTGGTTGTACCAGATATAAGTAAAAATTTAATTTTCTTTAATTAATTATTTATTGAGGAGAGATTGTTATGAGAATTTTAGCTTTTGAAGTACGTGATGATGAAAAGCCATATTTTGAAAAATATGCAAAACAGTATCAATGTGAAATTACCTGCGTTCACAATACTTTAAATTTTGATAATTTATCAATGGTACGAGGATATGATGGGATTTCTATATTAAGTAAAAGCTATATGACAGCAGATTTAGAGGAGGGTTTAAAAGAGCTTGGAGTTACTTGCTGTGCCACAAGAACAATTGGTTTTAATCATATTGATGTAGCCCATGCTCATGAAATTGGTTTAAAAATTGCTAATTCAAATTACCCACCTACAGGTGTAGCTGAATATACAGTAATGCTAATATTAATGTCTTTAAGACATTATAAACAGGCAATGTGGCGTGGACAAGTAAATGATTATTCACTTAGCGGCTTACAAGGTCGTGAACTTAATGAATTAACTGTAGGAATTATAGGAACAGGCAAAATTGGGCAATGTGTTATAAAAAATCTTTCTAATTTCGGTTGTAAAATACTTGCATATGATATGAATGAAAATGATACAGTAAAAAAATATGCACAATATACTGACTTAGATATAATTATAAATTGCTGTGATATTATTTCCCTTCATACACCTTTATTAGAAAGTACATACCATTTAATCAATGAAGAAAAAATTGCCCATATGAAAGATGGAGTAGTTTTAATAAATTGTGCAAGAGGGGAACTTATGGATATTGATGCATTGATCCAGGGAATTGAATCACAAAAAATAGGTGCCCTGGCATTGGACGTTATTGAAGGAGAAGATGGTATTTATCATGAAGATAAGCGAAGTGAAATTATCAGCAACCAAAAAATCGCTTACCTTCGCCAGTTTCCAAATGTTATAATGACGCAGCATATGGCTTTTTATACCAATACTGCAGTAGAAAACATGGTTAAATGCTCAATAGAGGCTATTCATGATTTTATAAAAAAAGGTACTTGTGCAACAAGCTTATAATTAATAAGTAATTCTAAAGCAAATGTTGTTGGATTTCTATAATCATCAAAGCAACAGAATTTTTTCCACGTAAGAAATACTATATTGTCTTGTGGCATATATCTTACGTTACTAAATTCTGAATCAAATTCATTTTTCTCTATATCTCTATTCATGATTTTTCTCCTTACAAATAAACATTTTTAATATTTTAATATAACTTTTTTAGATAACTGAATAAATTAATAGAATACATATCATAATAATGATATAATGGTGATAAATAAATGATAATTTCAAAAGGAGTGATTAATGTGCCTATAATTAGACCAATTTCCGATTTAAGAAATAACTTTAATGTAATATCCGATTTATGCCACACTAATGCAGAACCAATCTTTATCACTAAAAACGGTCATGGTGATATGGTTGTTATGAGTCAAGCACTTTATGAGCAGCAACAGGCTCTTATTGAATTATATCAAAAGCTAGCAGAGGCTGAGGTCGAAAGCCAAGCTATTAAAACAAGAATTTCTCATAAAGACTTAATGGCCAAAATGAGGACTAAAATAAATGAGTAAAAAGTATAGAGTAGAATATCTGCCAATAGCAGAGCAAGACCTTACAGACATAATTGAATATATTACTCTTGATAGCCCACAATCAGCTTTAAAGCTTCTACAAGAGATTGATGAGTCAATATCTAAACACGAGGATTTCCCTTTTATTGGTATAAATCCAAGAGATACAAGGCTTCAACGATTAAACTATAGAATTCTTGTAGTAAATAGTTATCTGGTTTTCTATGTGGCTAAGGATGATTATGTTGAAATCAGACGTATATTTCATGGAAAACGCAAATATCAATTTCTTTTATAAATTTAATACTACCATGGGTAGATTTCCGATACTTTACATACTCTAGCCGCCAAGGCGGACAGGAATTCTTTGTTAGCTGAAATTAGTATATTAGTATCAATCATTACTCTCATTTAAATTCTCCATCTGTCCTTTTCTTATATTTTTTATAAGTTCATTAACACTCTCTTCAGAAACTAATCCTGCCTCTTCAGCTTTGCCTTTCATTTCATCTTGCATCTCTCTTAAAGCTATATAAGAAGAATTTGCTAGAACTATTTTCCCGTCTTCTTCAAGGAATAAAACCTTATCCCCTTCTTTTAAGTTTAACTTTTTTCTTATTTCAATAGGTATAGTAATTTGACCTTTTGAAGACACTCTTGCTAAATCCATAATATCATATCCTTACTTTCTTTACTTTTCCTACTTATATTATACCATATTATTACATAGCACTATATAAAAATCTCCATTAGCCAAGGTGTACGGCAACATTTTCTTATCTGATAGCTTTTAGAATTATTTATGCTTAATACAACTAATTCTTATTGTTTCTATATCATATTAAAATTAACTTATTTATGATAAAATAATTCTCCGAGGAGTGATTAGAATGAAATGGAGTGAAGTTAGAAAATTATACCCAGACCAGTGGGTAAAGTTAAAAGTCATAGATTCTCACAAAGATGAGAATTACTTATATATTGATTAGATGGAAATAATTAAACCAATTAATAGTGATAAAGAAGCTACTTTTGAATTAACTAGAAGCACTGGTGATAACCTAGTTTTCCACACAAGCCATGATATCATCAAAACCAAATTAATAAAAAGTCTAGGCTTATTCAGGAGGATTCCAAATTGAAACTTGAATACAGAGACGGTTTATTATTCACATCAATTAAAAACCTTTAAATTTGTGCCGTATTATATGAATATTGTG
Organism: Clostridium homopropionicum DSM 5847; assembly: GCF_001263795.1. Lineage (GTDB taxonomy): Bacteria > Bacillota > Clostridia > Clostridiales > Clostridiaceae > Clostridium_H > Clostridium_H homopropionicum. The sequence continues at coordinate 110,724 of NZ_LHUR01000022.1, read as the reverse complement.
TTGTAATAATCCTTGCTATCAGTTTCTTTTCAATCTCTTAATATTAACCTTTCAGTTGTTAATGTTTCCATAGTTTTACCTTATAGAACCTTAATTTCTTTAATCTGATGCTCTCCATTTCAGGGATGGCAAGATTGGGAAACTTTAATTTAATTTCTTCTCCTAACAACCCTTCTGCTAGACCAAAAGATCTCTCGATGAATAACTCATCAATTATTATTTCTCCTTTGTAATCAATACTATTTGAAAAAATCAACGCACTCTCATAAGCACGAGATAGAGGGCTAGATATAACATAGTTAATATCACCAATGTTTCTTTTGAACATAAAAGCAACTTGTTCAATCTTCTTTTTTCCTGTTTCATTTAGCGGAATATCTGTGTGTCCTTGACACCTATCAATAGTATTCCAATCCGTTTCTCCATGTCTTAGTAAAAAAATGCTCATAAAATTATCTCCTCTTTTAGTCTAGAAATAATATTTGCACAAACCACTATATTTTTACCCTTTTAATTCACCATATTATACAATCACATATTACTGAATCTAAATATCAAAAACTTTATCTTATTGCTCTTCATTTTAAAAGTTACGTATAATGTTCCGTATTTCCAATATTTACTGGACTTATAGTCACAATTAAAGATTAGATAGCTCTTATCTTAGCTTCAATTGTGACGACTCGGTTGGCTGGTGAATGTGCTATGGCTTTCTCTCCCGTGAGGCTTGATCCTAGTAAAGTCATAGTTTTGCAGAAATACATTGTTATATGATGGCTTCCCACTTCTTGTATATTTCTACCACTCATTCGTAAATCCTTTATTTTTATACCTTTCCTATGATAAAATATATTTATCATAAAAAAGAGGTGAAAAATATGAAATGGAATGAAGTTAGAGAAAAATATCCCAACAAATGGCTTAAACTTCTAATTCTCAACTCTCATGAAAGTGAAAATAAAGAATATATTGATGATATGGACGTATTAACTGTTTTAAATAATGAAGATGATGCTACCGATGAACTTGTAAACTGCAGCGATAAAGAAATAGTGTATCATACTGCGAAAAATGAAATTTATAGCGAAATTCGAAATATCTTTTTTTCATATAGAAAGGGCAAAAACTAATTATGAACATTTATTATTATGATAAACTTATTTGTACTTCTATAAGAATTACATCAAATGGAAATACAAAAATTATTAATAATGTTGTTATTGATACTGGTGCTGTAGAATCAATATTATCATCCATTGCTGTTAAAGATATAGGCATTAAAATAACTGCTTCTGACAAAACAGCTGTAACTCGAGGTGCTGGTGGAGGTAAAATGAGATTTTTTTACAAAACAATTGATGAGTTAGAAATAGGTGATACAATATTAAAAAACGTAAAAATGGATTTTGGAAACATTGACCCTTCTGGTGAAATAAATGGACTTATAGGTCTAGACTTATTGAAATTACTTCATGCAGTAATCGATATTGATATTCCTTTTATTTATCTAAAAAGAGATTAAAATTACTTACCAAAATTACATTGCTGTCAGATAACGTTTTGCATTCCTGATGCTTAAGAGTCTTAGACAGCTCTTGTCTTAGGCTCTTAGGTATGCCTTGGCGTTGATTATTTTCATACCTTTAATTACATTATGAGTAATATATTTACACTAAAATACATTAAAAAATCCGCCCAGCCAAGGCGGACTTGAGTGCATTGTTATACGTAGCTTTCGCCACTATACTTTGAACTAAGCATTTAGCAATCCACCAAATATATCTCACACTAAAAGAGTATTGCGTATGTGTGTTACTTAACAAATATTTATTGGACTATTAGGTAGACTACCAAGAATAATTTCTAAAAGTAGCTTCCCAACTTGTTGGGTGAAGAATTCTTCACTTGATGATAATAATTCATCTATACTCCACCATTTAAAGCCATTTAAAGTTCTTACCTCATTAAGTGTCATGTTTTCAAAGGAGATATCCACATTGTTTGATTTAACAAGATAATACCTTTCGTAACTAATGAAATCTCCTTTTGTCCCATTAAAGATTACCTCTTTTGTCCACACCCAAGATCCTATTGAATTAAATACTAGTCCAGTTTCTTCGAATAATTCTCTTTTTAATGCTTGTTCAAAAGTTTCGTGTTCTTCAACACCACCACCAGGAGTTACCCATAAAACCTTCTCGCCTTGAATTTCAGGAAATTTAAATTTAAACAACAATATTTTATTTTCACTATTAATTAATAGTGCTCTGGCTGATTTTCTTATAAACATTCAATAACTCCTATCCAGCTACCAAATTTAGTTAATCTTATCTTACTTATGTTCATTAAATAAGAATGATGTGACATAAATATTTAAAAATTGTACTAATCAACATCTTTTTCAATAACAATATATGCCTGTCCTGCGTTTATGCTTTCACCTAAAGCACATGCAGATATATGCTTAACTTTCCAGCCTTCTTTTAAATACCTATTTACGATATCCAAGCCGTCATCTTCTTTTGCACCTAGCATTTTTCCATTACTTCTAACCCATATTACCTTTTCCATTATCAAACTCTCCTCTTATATAACTTATTAAGAATGTGCAATTACATCTAGTCTTACTGCTGTGATATTTTGAAGAATGCGTCCTAAACTAGCAATACTAGCATTAATTATTAATAAAAAAGAATATTAATAACAGTGTGCCCCTTTTTTCAAAGTTACGTATAACGTCTATCATTATTTAATAATCTTAATTATACTCAAATAATTCAAAAATATTATGATGCTGTATGAAACTCTGATTATTGAAAATCTAAAGTTCTATTTGAGTAAAGCTTTTGTATTTAGTTTATTTTAATTCCAATAGTTACAGTTAATATTAAGTATAGGACATATCCGAATTTATATTTCTTTAGATATTCATCAATACCTCCTCTTAATCTTCTGATTATAAAAATTGTAATACCTAAAAATAATATTGAAAAAACACTATAAATTAACCATATTTCTATACCGAGTGCTTTTCCAATTAAACCCTCATCATTATAGAGAAATGTATTTGGATTAAAGATACATATTATATATGGAAGTATCCGAGTCATACACATTATTAATGAGAAATAAGCCCAAATTTCTTCATTTCTTTTATTATAATACATCATTACTAAACATAACAATGCCACTGATAATGACATTATAGGTCCCCCTGTTATACCTCATATATTATCATTATTTGTTAAGGAATACGTGTAATTATAATGGAGTACAGCAGAAATTCCATTTATTTTAAAACCTATCCAATGTCCTAATTCATGAATAGGTGTTGCAAATAGTGCTATTGTAACAATAGCAGCCTTTTCTTTAAACCCCTTATTTAACATGGTTTTTCTCCTTGTAATTAATATTTCACTTTATTTATTAATTCACAGAAATGTTTTTATAAAATATGCTCTTTAAGATTTTGTAAATAATGAACCCTAAAATTGAACCCAGCACATTTAGTATAATATCATCTACATCAAATTGCCCAAGGCCAGTAATTAATTGAATCACTTCTAATATGAGACTAAATGCTGCTGAAAAAACAAATATCTGTTTAAGTTTATTCATCTTGCTAATAGCTGTTGGTAGCAGAAACCCTAGTGGCCCAAAAGCAATAATATTACCAAGTAAATTATTCTTAGCAACTTCAACACTTTGATTACCACCTAGATAGTAAAAAATAGTTTCCATAGGAATGAAATTACTATTAGTAATTCTGAAACTTAAATTTGATAAATTAACATGTCTTAAAACATCTAGTATAATTCCAAATCCATGATACTTAAACAATACTACTTTAAATAACAACACTAAATATAATAAAAAAATACACCATATAAAAGCTTCTATTATCTTAGGCTTATTCCTCATCATAGCTTCCCCTTTCATACAATTTAACCCCTCCGTTTACTTTAAACCTCAGGTTTTGAACTACATTAAGTGTATTTCAACTAAACTATTGGATTTACGAAATGTTCGTAAATATCTCAATTAGTAAGTTATATCTGAATATTTCGTAAATACTAACTCTAGTCGAACTTCCTATTTCTATAACAAAAACCCATTTACAAACAAATAACTTTATTACCATTTTAGTACCAACTATTGCAATAATCAACAAAACACTCTTAATTATCCTAGAAAGACGCAACCTTAATAGAAAGCATCTTTTTAAAGTTAGCTGTAAATTACAATTAAATACTATGTAATTATAACTGCAAAAATGGTAAAATTTTAGGAAAGGTATAAAATAGTGAGGTGTTTCATTTATGAGGATAATACACACTGGAGATTGGCATCTAGGGAAAAATCTTGAAGGTGTCAGCAGACTTGAGGAACAGGAAAGATTTATAGAAGATTTTATCCACACTGTGGAAAATAATAATATAGATATGGTGATAATTTCAGGAGATATATATGATAACAGCAATCCTCCAGCAATGGCAGAAAGGCTTTTTTACAGTGCCCTAAGAAGGATTTGTGATAATGGTAAAAGAATAGTTCTAGCAATTGGAGGTAATCATGATAATCCTGATAGATTATCTGCTGCAAGTCCTATTGCTTATGAACAAGGAGTAATACTATTAGGCAAACCTAAAAGTATTGCTGAAGTAGGTAATTGTGGACAGCACAAAATTATAGATGCTGGTGAAGGTTATCTTGAAATTGAGATGAATGGAGAAAAAGCTGTAATAATAACTATACCTTACCCTAGTGAAAAAAGACTAAATGAGATTTTGTCTACTAGCATAGAAGAGGAAGATAGACAGGAAAGTTATTCTAACAGAGTAAAAGAAATTTTTTATAAGCTTCAAGAAAAGTACAGAGAAGACACAATAAATCTAGCCGTTTCCCACTTATTTATACTTGGCAGTGAAGAATCAGAGTCAGAAAGACCAATACAGCTTGGGGGAAGCCTTGCTGTAAGCGCCAGTGCTTTGCCAGAAAAAGCTCAATATATAGCACTAGGGCATTTACATAAGCCTCAATCAGTAAAAGCTAAAACTATATGCAAGTATGCTGGGTCTCCTCTTCAATATAGCAAAAGTGAAATTGGTTATAGTAAATCCCTTTACATAATAGATGTTAGAGCAGGAGAAGAAGCAAAGATACAGGAAGTATTCTGCAATAACTACAAGCCTATAGAGGTTTGGAAGTGTGAAAGCGTTGAAGAAGCTATTGAAAAGTGCGGAAATAATAGTGATAGAGAAGCTTGGGTTTATTTAGAAATTAAAACTGATAAATTTATATCTCAAGAAGATATAAAAACTATGAAAAGCTTGAAAAAGGATATTCTAGAAATTAGACCAGTTATCATTGGAGAAGAAGACCTGGAAAATGATTTTTACAATCTAAAAGGTAAAAGTATCGGAGAGATTTTCAAGGAATTTTACACCAAACAGAGAATGGTTGAACCTAGTGAAGAGGTAATGGAATTATTCTTAAGTATAGTAGAGCAAGAGGAAGGTGAAGAAGATGAGGCCTAGAGTCTTGAAGATTGCTGGTTTAAACAGCTTTGAAGAAGAAAAAATAATTAATTTTGATAAGCTTACTGAAAAAGGATTATTCGGAATTTTCGGACCTACAGGCAGCGGTAAATCAACTATTTTAGATGCTATAACTTTAGCTTTATATGGGAAAATAACAAGAAGTAATAAGGGCTATATCAATACTACAAGAAAAAATCTTACTGTAAGCTATGAATTTCAAGTTGGACTTGGCAATGATAGAAAAGCTTATATTGCAGAGAGAAATTTAAAGATAAATAAAGCTGGCGGCTATAATACAAAGTATGCAAGACTTTTAGAAAAGCTAGAAGATGAAACAAGGATAGTATGCGATGGCCCTAGTGAGGTTCAAAGCCAAATAGAAAGCATCATAGGGCTTACTGTTGAGGATTTTACTCGTTCAGTAGTTCTGCCTCAAGGAAAGTTCAGTGAATTTTTAAGACTTACAGGAAAAGATAAAAGAGATATGTTAGAGAGAATCTTTTCTCTAGAAAAGTACGGAAGAGAATTAGGAGAAAAAATTAAAAGAGAAAAAAATAAACATTTAAAAGAAGAAAATATTTTAACTGGAGAGCTAAAAAAATTCGAAGGTCTATCTGAAGAGCTGCTTATGGAGAAAGAAAATCAGTTGAAGGATGCTCTTTTAGAAGAAAAGAATATTATTAAAGAAAAAAGTAGATTAGATAAAGATTATGAGAAATACACTGGCATTTTAGAACTACAAAAGGAACTAAAAGAATTTAAGAGTAAGGGAAAAAATCTTATTGAAATAAAAGAAGAAATTAAATCAAAAGAGCTAAGGCTTGAAAAAGGTAAAAGAGCAGTAAAAATAAGACCATTAATAGATGACTTAATAAACACTGAGATAGCTCTAGAAAAAAACAAAAATCAATTAGAGGATTTAAAATTAAAATTAAGTCAGATAGAAAAGGATATTAGCATTACTGAAAAAGAATATGAAGAAATAAATAAAACTAAGGAAGAAGAAATTCCAAAACTTATTAAGAAGGAAGCAAGCCTGCTTCAAGCTATAGAATTAGGGGAAAAAATATCACTTTTAAAAGAAGAGATAGAAGCTCTTAGAAAAAGCTACTCAGAAATAAAGAATGAAAAAACTAAGGTGGAAAATAGGATAAGAGATATAGTTTTAAATAGAGAAGAAAAATCCAAGCAAATATCTGAAATGGAAGAAAGAATAAATCAATTGAAAATTGACCCTGAATATAGAGATAAGCTTCAAGCTGCGCTAGAAAAGGAAAATGAATATTTAAAAAGCAATAAAATGAAAAATGACATGTTATTAAAGCTGGGGACTAGGAAAAGTAATTTAGAAGATTTATTAAAAGAATATAATACACTGCTTAGAAACAAAGAAAAGCAGGACTTAGTAATTAAGCAATTAAATAATAAAAGTGTGGAATTAGAAAAAATAAATCCTGGAGATAATGCTGCTTTACTAGAGAAATCTCAGTGCTTTAATAATTTAAAAGAAAAGTTAGATAAGGCTTTAAAGGATGAAGAAAAAAGTAAAGAACTAAAAGCAAAGCTAATTAATTTAAAAGAAGTAATAACTCCAGTTGAGGAAGAGAAAAAACAAATAACAGAAGCAATAAGCAATAACAGAGAAACCTTAGAAAAATTATCAATAGAAATAGACCATATTAGTAAAGAAAATTTGGCTAATATGCTGAGAGAAGAATTAGAAGAAGGGGAGCCATGTCCTGTATGCGGATCAACTCACCATATATTTGCAGATAGAGAATTTGATTTTAGTATTTTAGAAACTAAGGAAAAAGAAAAAAAAGCTTTAGAAAGTTCTATTGAAAAATTAAATAGCTCTTTAAATGAATTAAATCTAAAGTTAGTAGGATTTTTAAAGGAAGAGGAATATATAAATGGTGAGCTAGAAGCATCATTAAAAGCTATTGAGGGAATAGATATTAATGTTTTAAAAGCTGAAAATAATAGCTTAGAACTGGAGCTTATAGGATTTAAAGAAAAGCTGAATTTATATACTAAGGAAAAAGAAGCCTTAGAAAGGCAATTAACACTAGAAAAAGAAAAGCAATTAAAGCTTCAAATGGAGGAAGTAAAAACAGGAGAAAAGATAAAGAATGAAAAAGCAATTATTGAGGAATTAGAAAAGGAATATAAAGAAGGAGAGTTCAATTTTAATAAATTAAAGGAAGAGTACATTTCTATTAAAAGCAGCTTGAAATTAGAGGATATTTCCTTAAAGATAAAAGAAATGCGAGAAGCTGAAAGAGAAACTATTTCCCTTCAAAAGCTTTTAAAGGAAGCAAGAGACCTGATTGATAAGGATAATAAAGAGAGAGAAGAGTTAATAGAGAAGGACAAGGAGCTTCACGGAAGGCTAGGGGAAATAGCTCAGAGCGGAAAAGAAAAAGGTACCATTATACAGAATACTGAAAAAGAGATAAATGACTTATCAGAAGGAAAAGATTCAAAAGAATATTTAGGGTGGACTAGAAATGAGATAAGCAATATAAATAAAGAGAATCAAAGGATAAAAAGCAAACTTGAAGAGCAGAAGAAAAATAAACAAAATATATGGGATAATAAAGTAAGCTTAGAGGAAGCAGAAAAAATGCTTATTTCAAGAGTAATAGAGCTAAATTCTAAATTAGAGGAGCTATTGAAAGAAAATGGATTTATTAATTTAGATGAGGTATTACAATCATATATTGATAAAAAGCTTCTAGAGGAAATGGAAATAACTATAAATACTTATAAGGATGATTATAAAAATGTAATAAATAATATTTCAAGGATAGAAGAAAAGCTTAATGGAGAATTCATAGAAGAGGAAGCTTTTGAATTAATAAAAATAGAGAGAGTTGAAAAAGAAAAATTACTAAATGAAAAAATAAAGGAAATTGCAACCCTTCAAAACATAATTACTAGCATGAAGCTGAGTATTGAAGAGCTTTCTCAGCTAATGAAGAAAAAGGAAGCTCTTGAAAAGAAATTATCCCTTTTAAATGACCTAAGCAGATTAGTAGAAGGAAACAAATTTGTTGAGTTTGTGGCTATGAGTCAGCTTAAATATATTGCTAGAGAAGCTTCAAGAAAGCTTAAAAGCATAACTAAGGATAGATATGCTTTAGAAATAGATGGAGAAGGAAACTTTACCATAAGGGATGATTTTAATGGAGGAGAGATAAGAGATATAAGCACCTTATCAGGAGGAGAAACCTTCCTAGCATCTTTAGCACTTGCCTTAGCTTTATCCTATCAGGTGCAGTTAAAGGGAAGTGCGCCATTAGAATTCTTCTTCTTAGATGAAGGCTTTGGGACTCTTGACTCTGAACTGTTGGATATTGTAATGAACTCTTTAGAAAGCCTTCATAGTTCCAGACTATCGATTGGAATAATAAGCCATGTAGAAGAGCTAAAAAATAGAGTCCCAGTAAAGCTTATAGTTTATCCTTCAAAGCAAGGAGAAGGTGGAAGCAAAATATCATTAGAATATAGTTAGATTTATCCAAAAACCTCTTTCTTAAGTCTAATTCCAGTAGGGGTATTAGCTACCCCTCCTTCTCCAGTTTCACGGAGCTGGCATGGAAGCTGTTTTCCAACCTTATACATAGCTGTAACTGTTTCATCAAAAGGAATTTTACTTTCTACTCCACTCATAACCATATCTGCTGTAGTTAATGCAGAAACTACCCCAGAGACATTTCTTTTTGCACAAGGTACTTCAACTAAACCTGCTACAGGATCACAAACTAAACCTAATACATTTTTTATTACTATGGCGCTAGCATGCAATGCCTGACTTGGTGTTCCTCCCATCATTTCTACCACGGCCGCTGCTGCCATGGCAGAAGCAGAGCCACATTCAGCTTGGCACCCACCTTCTGCACCTGATACAGTGGCATTTTTAGCTATTAGCATGCCTACACCTGAAACTGTAAGTAAGGCTTTAATTAATTCATCTTCAGATTTATTTAGTCTTTCTCCAGCAGAAATAATTGCCGCTGGTACAATTCCACAAGAACCTGCTGTTGGGCATGCTACGATTTTACCCATAGCAGCATTAACCTCTGAGCAGGATATTGCTCTTGCCATAGCCATCATCATAAACTCTCCTGTTAAGGGATTTCCTTCTTTTGCGTATTTATAGAGCTTAACTCCGTCGCCTCCAATTAAACCACTTACGGATTTAACTTCACGGTCTAGGGCGTAACTTGAAGAGTTTTGCATAACAGAAAGAGTATTTTTCATCTTTTCTAATACTTCGTTTTTACTTAATCCACTATTTTCAATCTCATAATTTAAGGTATATTCCCATATAGATATATTTTGTTTATTACAAATTTCAATTAGTGCTTCACCACTGTCTACAAACATTTTATTGTCTCCTTTATATATTTGATATAGGATTAATTACTTTTAAACTTTGTATTTCAGGTATTTCTTTAATTTTATTCACTAAATCAAAAGATAATATATTGTCAGTTTCTAATACCATTGTGGCCTGTGAGCCTTTTGAATTTCTATAAACCTTCATAGAACCAATATTTATATTTTCCATATACAGCATAGATGTAATCTTAGAAATTACACCAGGGGTATCCTTATGCTTTGTTATTAAAGTCGGATAGTCTCCTCTAAATTCAACAGAAAGACCTTCTACATCAAAAATTAAGATATTACCTCCACCAATGGAAGAGCCAGTTATTTCTGATGTGGTATTATCTCTATTTGTAATAATAAACTTCACTGTATTTGGATGAACGTCTCCCAAATCTACTTCGCTAAACTCTATTTTAATGCCTTTTTCTTTTGCTATATCAAGTGAATTTCTTAAGTTTTCATCCCAAGGATTCATTTTCAGAATCCCAGCAACTAAAGCCTTGTCAGTACCATGTCCTTTATAGGTTTTAGCAAATGAGCCGTGTAGTAAAAATTGAACTTTTTTTATTTCCTTACCAGATATAAGACTAGCTAATTTTCCAAGTCTTACTGCACCGGCAGTATGTGAGCTGGAGGGTCCAACCATGATAGGTCCCACAATGTCAAATATGCTAAAGTTTGTCATATGCTTTCCTCTCTTATTATCAATATTAATTATCTTTTACTATTCTACAAATTATTATTTATGGTAATATATAAGGTAAGTTAATAATTTAATTAATATTCTAAATAGGAGAATACGGATGACTCATTTAATTGAAGTTTTTATACTATCAGCAGTGCCTTTAATAGAACAAAGAGGAGCAATTCCTTTAGGTTTATATTATAATATAAACCCTATACTAGTATTCTTTATTAGCTTTTTGGGAAGCATTCTTCCAGTACCTTTTATACTATTATTATTTAATAAAATATTTGATTGGATGAAAAAATATAAGTTTTTCGCTAAAATAAATAATTATATTCAAAATAAAATAAATAAAAATTCAGCTAAGATAGAAAAATATGAAGAAATCGGACTAATAACATTTATAGCTATACCACTTCCAACTACAGGAGTTTGGACTGGAACGGTAGTTGCTTCATTTTTGAAACTAAATTTAAAAAAGTCTATGTTTTGTGCTGCTGCAGGTGCGGCAATTTCAGCTTTTATACTTACTTTAGGTTTAACTGTTTTTAAAGGAGTATTTTCAGCTGTTTTTGGTTCATGAGAATGGAGTGAAAATTATATGATAGAGCTAATAAAAAATCTTTCGAATAATATGGGTTATGTTATACTAATAGCCTTTATTATTTCACAATCAAATAGTTTTAAGAAAATTATTCAAAAAGATAAATATAAAATATCTGATTTAATTATCTTATCGATTATATTTGGAACCTTTGGAATTTTAGGTACCTATATTGGCACAGAAGTTAATGGCGCAATTGCAAACACAAGAATAATAGGTGTAATTGCAGGAGGAGTGCTTTGTGGTCCTTTTGTTGGAATTGTATCAGGACTTATTGCTGGACTGCATAGAGGATTGATAAGTATAGGGGAATTTACTGCTATACCCTGCTCTATTGCTACAATTATTGCAGGGGTAGTTTCAGCAGGACTTTATAGGTTTTCTAATAAGGATAACAAGTGGATATATGGATTAATAGGTGGGGTAATAATGCAAAGCATGGAAATGCTTTTAATTTTAATTATGTCTAAGCCTTTCCCTGTAGCCCTTGATATAGTAAAGAATATTTATATACCTATGGGTTTTACAAATGCTATAGGTATATCTATACTTATCTTATTAGTACAAAATATATTTGAAGAAAAAGAAGAAATAGCTGCAAGACAAGCTCAGCTTGCACTTGAAATAGCAAATAAAACTTTGCCATATTTTAGAGACTTTGAAAATGATAGTATGGAAAAGGTATGTGAAATAATAAAGGATTCCATTAAAGCTGATGCAGTAGCAATTACTGATAAGGAGCACATTTTAGCCCATGTAGGATTAGGAGCCGATCATCACTATGCTGGTATGAAAATATTAACTGGTGCAACAGAAAGGGTAATTAATAATGGAGAGATAGTACAGGTAAATGAGGGAAATGAGGTAGATTGCCCACATGAAGGATGTCCATTAAAATCTGGAATAGTAGCTCCTTTAAGACAGGGAGAAGATATAATTGGAGCTTTAAAGATTTATTATGCTAAAGAAGAGGCTATTTCTTTTAGAAATAAAAATTTGGCCATAGGGCTTTCACAAATTATTTCTACTCAATTAGAAATAAGTAAATTAAGTAAGCTTAAGGAAATGGCAAACAAAGCAGAAATAAAAGCTCTGCAAGCACAAATAAATCCTCACTTTCTTTTCAATGCATTAAATACAATAGTTTCTTTCGTAAGAATAGACCCTAATAGAGCTAGGGAGCTGATAATTAATCTATCTACCTATTTAAGATATAATCTAGAGGTAGGAGATAATCTTGTAGATATACACAAGGAATTGGAGCAGGTTAAGGCTTATATAGAAGTTGAGAAGGCAAGGTTTGGCTCAAAGCTAAATGTATTGTATAATATAGATGAGGATATAGATATAAAAATACCAAGTTTAATAATTCAGCCTATTGTTGAAAATTCTATAAAGCACGGCATTTTACAGGGAAGTAAAAACGGAACAGTTAAAATTGAAATTTCAAAGGCTTCAAACGATGAAATTAAAATAACTATTGAGGACGATGGAGTAGGAATTCCTGATGAGATAATACAACAGGTTTACGAAGGAACCATAAAAGAAAATAAAATAGGAATTGCTAATGTTAATAATAGGTTAAAGTATCTATATGGAAAAGGACTTCACATTGAGAGATTGCCTAAAGGGACTAAGACAACATTTATTGTAAAACCTTTGAAAGGGTGATTTTATGAATTGTATAGTTGTTGATGACGAATATCCAGCTAGGGAAGAACTTAAGCATTTTATATCTGAATTTAGCAGCATAAAAATTGAGGGGGAGTTTGATGACTCTATAAAGGCCCTAGAATTTATAGAAAAAAACAAACCTGATATTGTATTTCTGGATATTAATATGCCTAGATTAGACGGAATGGCATTAGGTAGAATAGTAAATAATTTTGAAAAAAAAATAATAGTTGTGTTTATTACTGCCTATAGAGAGCATGCAGTGGATGCGTTTGAAATTGAGGCTTTTGATTATATTCTTAAGCCATACTCAGAAGATAGAATAGTTGGTACTTTAAAAAAGCTTGAAAGAATAGAAAGAGATAGAATAAAAGTACCTGTAAGTAAGAAAATTACTTTAAGGAAAGAAAACAAACTAAAGGTAATAGACGTAGCTGAAATATGTTTTTGTGAAGCTCAAGAAAGAGAAACAGTAATATATACCTCAAATGATAAGTATATTGAAAATTGTAGTATATCTGAATTTCAAAAGAAGCTTCCCAGCAATATGTTTTTCAAAACTCATAGATCATATATTGTAAATTTGGATAAAATAAATGAAATAATTCCTTGGTTTAATAATACTTACATGATTAAAATTAAAGGTCTTTCACAGGAGGTTCCGGTGAGCCGAAATAATATTAATAGCTTTAAGCACTTAATGGGCATATAAATGCACTTTATGTGCTTTTTTTGCTTTTTAGTGCGTGAATTGATATATATTGAAATAATTTTAGTATAATTAAGGCAACAAGTTAATAAATAAGGAGGAGTCACAGTATGGTATCATTTATATTATCAATTGTTGCTTTAGTAGTTGGTTACTTTATTTATGGTAAAATAACTGAAAAGTTATTTGGTGCTAATGACAATATACAAACTCCAGCAGTCAGACTTGAAGATGGAGTAGACTTCGTTCCAATGCCAGTTTGGAAAATTTTCTTAATCCAATTTTTGAATATTGCAGGACTTGGTCCAATATTCGGTGCTATTGCAGGTGCTATGTGGGGACCAGCAGCATTTATGTGGATTGTATTTGGTTGTATTTTTGCAGGAGCAGTACACGATTATTTTTCAGGAATGCTATCTGTAAGACATGACGGAGCTAGTATTCCAGAAGTTGTTGGCAGGTATCTTGGAAACGGTTTCAAACAATTTATGAGAGTGTTCTCAGTAATTCTTCTTGTACTAGTAGGTGTTGTATTCGTTACTGGACCTGCTGGAATACTAAATGGATTAATCCCAGGGGTAAGCAAAGTCACTTTCTTGTATATAATTTTTGCATACTATCTATTAGCTACTATGGTTCCTGTAGACAAATTAATAGGTAAAATATATCCTATATTTGGTATTAGCTTATTAATAATGGCTGTTGGTGTTGGCGGTGCTTTAATAATTGGAGGTTACCCAATTCCTGAAGTTCCAACACATCTTACAAATATGCATGTAAAGCCAGAAAGCTATCCACTATTCCCAATGTTATTTATAACAATCGCTTGTGGTGCTATTTCAGGTTTCCACTCAACTCAATCACCATTAATGGCTAGATGTATAACAAAAGAAAGCCAAGGCAGAAAAATATTCTTTGGTTCAATGATAGCTGAAGGTATAGTTGCTTTAATATGGGCAGCTGCTGCAATGAGCTTCTTCGGTGGAGTAGATGGTTTATCAAATTTCATGGCTGCAAATAAGAACAACGCTGGATTAGTAGTTAACACTGTAAGCAAGAGCTTACTTGGAACTATAGGTGGAACACTAGCAATACTTGGAGTTGTAGCATGTCCTATAACTTCAGGAGATACAGCTTTTAGAAGTGCTAGACTTACAATAGCTGATTCATTAAAGTTCAATCAAGGACCAATTAAGAATAGGTTTTTAATCAGTATACCTTTATTTGTAGTAGGTTTTATACTAACTAAAATAGATTTCGGTATAGTATGGAGATACTTTGGTTGGTCAAACCAAACTCTTGCAACAATAGTACTTTGGACAGCATCTATGTATTTAGTTAATATGGGAAGAAATCACTGGTTTGCAACAATTCCAGCTACCTTTATGACAGCTGTATGTACTACTTATATATTAGTTGCTCCAGAAGGATTTAAATTAGCAATGAGCATAGCTTTACCTGCAGGAATTGCAGCTGCAGCTCTAGCATTAATAATTTTCATAGTTGCTGCTAAAAAAGTAAGAGAAAAAATAAGAGCAACAGCATAAATTAAATATTAACCTGACTATATAAACACAAGCTTAGGAAACTAAGTTTGTGTTTAATTTTTTGTTATATTATTAATTTGAATAATTTTTAAATTCAAAGCTAAAATAAAGCTATATATTAATCTTTAGTAAGAAAGGTAGAAAGTAATATTATGGAAAAGGACTTTATGAAGAAAAGCTATAAAAGCTTTAGTGAATTTTTATCAGCAGCTTGTTCAAGAGAATTAGAATATTTTATATATGATTCTAAGTTTACTAGTGCCTTTAATTATAGAATGAAAAAGCTTATGGAAGAGGCAGAAAACAAAGGAAAAGGGAGCATTAACTTTAGTATAATATTTAATACTGAGGAAGAAGTTGCAATTATTGATGCTGCAATAATTGGAAGATATGTTTCTAATAGTTTCATTACAATAATCGAAAGTAAATATAAAGGAATTGCTATTAACAACATAATTAAAAAGGTCACTATTGGGAATGAAAAGAATAAAGAAGATTTTATTGTTGTATCATATAATACCATTCACAAGGTAATGGAAGAATTATATAAGGATATTAAGTATAATAAAAAAGTCTTAGAGGAATATGTAAAAGAATATAAATTAGAGGAATATAGAAATAGGGATTTACCGATAGTAATATGCAGCTTACTCATCCTTGAAGACATATGTGGATACTTAAAGATAGATAAATCAGAACTTATTAAAAGCCTTGACAAAATAATATCTTCGAAAAGATTATAACTTTTTCGACATGATTATGCATAGAATTTGGAGTAAGAGATATAACTTAAAGTGAAACCACGATAAATCAAGACTAAAAAGTACAATATTGTCATAAGATAGGTAAAAAAAATTAGTCACAAACAATATAAAATGACAGTTTTTTTAGTGTTACGGTGATAATATATTTATATACTATTGCATAGGGGGAAATCAGATGTTGGTTGTAGAAAATTTAATTAGAAGTGAAATTAACGAAAACATCCAGTATAATTATTCTTACCGTATAATAAAAGATAAGATAAGTTTTTCAGAATTTGATAAGCTCGATATTCAATCTTATGGCATAGAAGTAGAGAGACAGGATTTAATTGACGGAAAACTTTTCAAGGTAGAGAGAGAATTAATAAAATGTATTAGCCCTCATAGACATAAGGTTCACAACCTTGTTAAAATGCTTTATGATAACTTAGTTTCACCAATACATGTGGTAGATGTAGTTGGGGAATATATAGATGAATACATAACAGATTATGATGAAATTTTAAAAGATATATACATATGCTAAAGGGAGGGTGAATAGCCTCCTTTTTTATTTAGTAGAATAATAGAAGAATTTTACGACGTAAAATTCTTAGTAACCAGTAACCAATTCCCAGTAACCAGTTTTATTAATCCTACTGACAACTGGTCACTGGTTACTGGTTACATAAGAAAAATGCGCCGCATTTTTCTTATATTGCCAAATTAAAGCTTCTTTAAAAAAGAGGATTTTAGGTGTAAAATTAAATATACAAGGGGGTGTATTTTTGATAATTGGAATAGGTACGGACATAGTTGAAATAAAAAGAATTGAAAAGGCATTGAATAGAAACCCTAATTTTATATATAAATTATTTTGCAAAAATGAAATTGAATATTTAAAAAGCAAAAATATGAGACCGGAATTTGTTGCAGGAAAGTTTGCTGCAAAGGAAGCAGTGGCGAAGGCAATGGGAACGGGTTTTAGAGGATTTGATTTTAATGAGATAGAGATAGATAAAAATGTTTTAGGTAAACCAATAGTTATATTAAGAGGAAAAGCAAAAAAAATGGACAAAAAATGGGGTAATTATAAAATACATTTGAGCATATCCCATAGCAAGGAAAATGCAATTGCTTATGCTATTTTGGAGGGAATTGAAGATGGAAATAGTTCTTGCAGAACAAATGAGGAAGATAGATAGCTTTTGTATTGAAAACTTATTAATACCAAGTATTGTCTTAATGGAAAATGCAGCCTTAAGGGTGCTGAATAATATTGATTTAAATAAGTATGAGAATATAACAATTATATGTGGTAGTGGAAATAATGGTGGAGATGGACTTGCTCTTGCAAGACATCTTCTTGTAATGAAGAAAAATGTCAAGGTATTTATAATAGGAGAAAAAAGTAAGCTTACTGTGGATTGCGGAGTAAATTATAGTATACTTTGTAATATGAATATAATTGTAGAATTCATTAATAGTTATGAGGGTATAAATTCATTAAAGAGCGCTTTAGATAAAAGTACCTTATTAGTGGATGCTATATTTGGGACAGGTCTCTCTAGAGAAGTAAAGGGTGTTTTTAGAGAGGCTATTCTTTTAATAAATAATTGTTCTGCTTTTGTATTATCAATAGACATTCCATCAGGATTAAATTCCGATACCGGCGAAGTTTTAGGTTGTGCCGTAAAAGCTCATAGAACAGTTTCTTTTCAGTATTATAAAAGAGGCTTTTTAAGATATGGGTCAGAAGATTATACAGGTAAAGTGGTAATTGAAAATATAGGAATACCTGATCTAGTTAAGGACGAATTTAATTTAAAGGAGTTTATTTCTGAAAAAAGTTTTATAACTGAGTCTATTCCTGTGAGGGGAAATCATTCTCATAAGGGTGACTTTGGGAGAGTTTCCATTATTGCAGGTTCAAGAGATTTTACTGGAGCTGCCTATATTGCTACAGAAGCTGCTGTAAGAAGTGGTTCAGGACTTGTTACTTTATGCTGTCATGATAGTATAAAGGAAATCATGTGTAATAAGCTTATAGAAGCCATGACAGTGAGCTTTAAGGATAGAGAAAGATTAAATGACGTATTAATGAAAAGTGATGCTATAGCAATTGGACCGGGAATGGGAGATTCTGTAGAAACCTTTAAGATATTGAAAGATGTAATTCAATATACTAATTGTCCTATTGTTATTGATGCAGATGGAATTAATGTATTAAAGAATAATTTAAATATTCTTAAGGAAAAGAAGAATAAAGTAGTTTTGACACCTCATTTAGGGGAAATGTCAAGAATAACAGGTATACCAGCAGATACTATAAAAAGGAATAGAGTGGACATTGCTAAGTCTTTTGCTAAAGAATATAATGTTATAGTATTATTAAAAGGCTTCAAAACAGTTATTACAGATGGAGATACTTTAGTGATAAATTCTACCGGAAATAGTGCCATGGCCTCTGGAGGTATGGGGGATTGCTTAACTGGAATTATTACTTCCTTTATTGGACAGGGACTTGAACCATTAAAGGCAGCTTATGTAGCTGCGTATATTCACGGGTATTGTGGAGATAGCCTAAGTGAAAAAAATTATTGTGTTACTGCAAGAGAAGTCATTAAAAAATTACCTTTTGTAATTAAAGAATTAACACATTAGTCTATTTAAGAATATTATAGGTTAACAGAGAATAGTATTGTAATGAAGTATGTTTCGGAGGTTTTGAATGAACAGAAAAGTAATAATACTATTTTTAGCATTCATACTAGGCTTATTAATGTTATCTGGGTGCACAAGAAAAGCAAAAGATCCTAACAAGGCTATTGATTTTTTGAAAAATTTAAAAAGCTATACTTGTCAAGTTAGTATACATATAAAAAATCAAAAGCAAGAAATTGATACAGATGGAAATCAGTTTTATGATAGTAAATTAGGACATAGATTAGAACTAAATAAAGATAGAATATTAATCTATAATAACAATACTATTAAAATTAAGGATTTAAATAATAATCTTGTATACTCTGTAGATAAAGATTTTGACAGCGTGTACAATTTGGGATTTATTCATGAATATATAGCTTTATTATATGCAGATGAAGATATTTCTAGTTCCTTTAAAACTATTGAAAATAGGGAATATCAGCTTATCAGACTTACAATACCGGGAAACAATCAAAACATAAGCAAGTCTGTATTATATGTAAATTTAGAAAATTACTTTCCAGAAAAGTTAGTGATATATGACTACAAAGATAATGAAGTATTGAGTTTTAATTACAATGATTTTAAACCTAATATAAAAATACCAAAGGAAATGTTTTATATAGAATAAACAGAAGATTAAGGATTACTATTTTGGAGGGAATAAAATGTTTAAACACTTAAGACCAGTATGGGCAGAAATAAATTTAGATAATGTTGCCTATAATATGAAACAAATAAGAAAAATATCTAATAGTAAGGAAATTATAGCTGTAGTAAAAGCTGATGCCTATGGTCATGGAGCTTTAGACACTGTACCGGTTTTACTAGAAAATGGGGCTACAAGTCTAGCAGTTGCAGTGGTAAGTGAGGGGGTTGAATTGAGGAGAGGGGGAATAGATTGCCCTATAATGGTACTTGGATTTACTCCTCCAAGTTTAATGGATTATCTATTAAAATACGATATTCAACAGACTGTATACTCCTACAATTATGCTAAAGAACTATCAGAATTAGCAAAAAAGAAGCATAAGAAGGCAAAGATACACATTGCTGTAGATACTGGTATGGGAAGAATAGGTTTTATGCCTAATGATGAAAGCTTAAAAGACATATTAGAGATAAGTAAGTTAACAAATATAGAAGTCACAGGAATATTTTCTCATTTTTCTACTGCTGATGAGGAAAATAAAGAATTTTCTAAGCACCAATTAGAAGAATTTAATAAATTCTATGAAGCATTGTATAAGGCTGGACTTGAAATAGGAATGAGACACATAGGAAATAGTGCAGCGGTTATGGAAATGGCAGAAGCACACTTTGAAGCTGTTAGACCAGGAATAATATTATATGGATATTATCCTTCAAATGAGGTAGACAAAAATAAGATAAAATTAAAACCTGTTATGGAACTAAAAACTAATGTAGCTCACATAAAAAGAGTACCTTCTGGGTATTATATAAGCTATGGAAGAAGATTTAGAGCTGATAGGGAAAGTACTATAGTAACACTTCCTGTAGGATATGCTGATGGATACACAAGACTTTTATTCAATAAAGCAAGAGTAATTATAAATGGACAGTTTGCATCAGTGGTGGGAAGTATATGTATGGATCAGTGCATGGTGGACGTTACTGACATTAAAGGTGAAATTATGATAGGAGATGAAGTGATATTAATCGGAGAAAAAGATAATGCAGTAATTACTGTAGAAGATATTGCAGATATGATAGGTACTATAAATTATGAAGTAGTCTGCATGATAACTAAAAGGGTTCCTAGGGTGTACATAAAGGATGGAAAAGTCGTAAAGGTTAGGAATTATGTGTAGCTTTAAGCATATGAGCAAGAAAATACATACGGACATAGAAACAAAATAACTCAGTTTTCTTTGACATTTTGACAAACATTAAAGTATAATTGGAATATACATATTTTCTTTATGTTAGTTTAGGAGGTATTAATAACTCTATGTCAAGTTCAAAGAAATTAGTTGCAATACCACATGAAGTACTAAAGGAAGACACTAATAAAGAATATTTTAAAAAATATAGAAAAAAGAGTGAATTTATTAAGGAATCCTTAATACTATATATAAGAGACAAAAAAAATTCAAGCAAAATAGATGAATTAAAAAAAGGATATATAGAAATGGCACAAATCAATTTAGAGCTTTGTGAAATGGGCTTTGCTGATGATATGTTAAATTTAAAAGAATATGAAGCCAAGCTAGCGGAGAGTGATTTTCCAGATGACAATAGTAGTGAAAAGAGGAGATATATTTTATGCTGATTTAAGCCCAGTAGTAGGCTCTGAACAAGGTGGCATAAGACCTGTGCTTGTTGTTCAAAATAACGTAGGAAACAAGTATAGTCCTACGGTTATCATAGCTGCTATAACATCTCAAATAAACAAGGCAAAACTACCAACTCACGTGGAAATTTCTTCTGAAGAGTATGGATTAAATAAAGATTCAGTTGTACTATTAGAACAAATTAGGACCTTGGATAAAAAGAGATTGAAAGAAAAAATTGGGCATATGTCAGAAAAAGATATGAGAAAAGTCGATGAGGCATTATTAATAAGTATAGGATTATAAATAAAGGGCAGAGATGCCCTTTTTAAGTTTTTGTATAGTGTATTTTTTTCAATATCTTGTTATAATAATAAAAGATAGAAAATAGGAGGCGTTCAAAATGGCAAGAGATTTTATAGAGCTAAAAGAGATAGCGAGGGAAGTTAGAAAAGACATAATAAAAATGCTAACAGCATCAGGCTCAGGTCATCCAGGTGGCTCTTTGTCAGCAGTTGAAATTTTAACTACTCTATACTTCAAAGAAATGAAAGTAAATATTGAGGACCCAAAAGATCCTGAAAGAGATAGATTTGTACTTTCAAAAGGACATGCAGCACCAGTTTTATATAGTGTATTAGCTGAAAAGGGATTTTTTAATAAGGAAGAGCTAAATGGACTTAGAAAGTTTGGTTCAATTCTACAAGGACATCCAAATATGAATTATGTTCCTGGAGTTGATATGTCTACTGGTTCTTTAGGACAGGGAATTTCTACAGCAGTAGGTATGGCAATTGCAGGTAAGTTAGATAAAAAAGACTACAGAGTATTTAGTCTATTAGGAGATGGAGAATTACAAGAAGGTCAAGTGTGGGAAGCTGCAATGGCAGCAGCTCAATTTAAACTAGATAATCTTACAGCCTTTGTTGACTTTAATGGTCTTCAAATAGATGGAAGAACACAAGATGTTATGTCTCCAGAACCAATTGATAAAAAGTTTAAGGCTTTTGGATGGCATGTAATCAGTATTGATGGACATGATTTCGAAGCTATAATTAATGCAATAGAGGAAGCAAAAAACACAAAAGGACAGCCTACTATGATTGTTGCAAAAACAATAAAGGGTAAGGGTGTATCTTTCATGGAAGATGAAGCATCTTGGCATGGGTCAGCTCCAAGTAAGGAGCAATGTGAGCAAGCATTGATAGAAATTGGAGGCGAAGTATAATGGCAAATAAGATAGCGACAAGAGAGGCTTATGGAAAAGCTTTAGCTAAATTAGGAGCAGAATATCCTAATATAGTTGTATTAGATGCAGACTTATCTAAATCAACAAAGACTAGTGATTTTAAAAAAGTTTTTCCTGAAAGACATATAAATATGGGAATTGCTGAAGCAAACATGATGACGGTTGCTGCAGGTCTTTCAACCTGTGGTAAAATTCCTTTTGCTAGTACCTTTGCAATGTTTGCTGCAGGAAGAGCTTTTGAACAAATAAGAAATACAATATGTTATCCTAAGTTAAATGTTAAAATATGTGCAACTCATGCTGGACTTACAGTTGGAGAAGATGGTGCTTCTCATCAGGCAATTGAGGATGTTTCTATTATGAGAAGTATTCCAAATATGACTGTTATATGTCCTAGTGATGCAGTAGAAACAGAAGCTGCAATCAGAGCTATTGTTGAGTATGAAGGTCCATGTTATGTTAGATTAGGAAGAGCTGGGGTATCTGTTATTAATGATAATCCAGAATATAAATTTGAAATAGGAAAAGGTATAACTCTAAGAGAGGGTAAGGAAGCTACAATTATAGCAACAGGAATAATGGTTGATTCAGCTCTCGAAGCATATAATATTCTTGCCGAAGAAGGAATAAAGGTTAGAGTAATTAACATACATACTATTAAGCCTATAGATGAAGAAATTATTATTAAGGCAGGAAGAGAAACTGGCATAATAGTAACTGCTGAAGAACATAACATAATTGGTGGCTTAGGATCTGCAATATGTGAGGTTTTAAGCGAAAAATGCCCTGTTCCAGTTATAAGAGTCGGAGTTAAAGATGTGTTTGGTGAAAGTGGAAAACCAGATGAACTATTAAAAGCTTATGGGTTAACTGCTGAAGATATAGTTAAAGCAGTTAAAAAGGGTATTTCATTAAAATAATTTCATTTAGGGAAGGGGGACATAGATTCTCCTTCCTTTTTAGGTTTATCAACTACAATCTGTGGGGGTGCTTTTATGAAAATTAAGCTTAAAGAATACTTTTCTATTACAATAGGATTTATAATACTTGCTATAGCTATAAAATTTTTCCTCGCACCAAATAAAATAGCTGCTGGAGGAATTACAGGAATAGCAATAATAATAAATAACTTCATACCAAAGCTAAGTGTTGGTATTCTTATGTTTTTTATGAATGTAATATTGTTTATAATAGGCTTTATTGTAATAGGTGGCAAATTTGGTGCCAAAACTCTCTATGCAGCTCTTGGATTATCTGGTTTAATAACATTATTAGATAAGTTTATTCCGAGCAATGTAGCTGTAACGAATGATTTATTATTAGCTACAATTTTTGGAACTTTAATTAGTGGAATTGGAATGGGGTTGGTATTTAATCAAAATTCCTCAACCGGTGGTACAGATATAATAGCAAAAATAATCAGTAAGTTTTTTCATTTTGATATAGGAAAGTCTCTACTTATTGTCGATTTAATTGTAACTATTGCCGCAGGAATTTCATTTACTCCAGAGCTTGGAATGTATGGCCTTCTTGCAGTAATATTGAATGGCTTTATGATAGATATGGTAATTGAAGGTTTGAATTCTTGTAAAGCAGTAGTAGTAATGAGCTCAAAGAATGAATCTATTAATAGATATATTATTGAAGAATTAGATAGAGGATGCACAATTTTTGAAGGAAGAGGAGCATATAGCGGCAATAGTATAAGTGTATTATATACAGTGTTAGACAGAAAACAGTTTATTAAACTTAAAAATTATATCAAAGAAATTGATAATAGAGCATTTATTAGTGTAAATGAAGCTCATGAGGTTTTAGGAGAAGGTTTTAAAGATATAATAGAAGAATAAATATTCACAATATATTAATTTAAATTTAGATTTCTTATGTTATAATTATACGTGTGGTCTATGACTACAATAGAAACTAGGATGGGAGAAAATTATTTTATGATAGAATTTAGAAATGCAACGAAGATATATGATAATAATGTTTTTGCACTTTCTAATATTAATTTAGATATAGACAGAGGAGATTTTATATTTCTTGTAGGACCTAGCGGAGCTGGTAAATCTACCTTCATAAAGTTAATTTTTAAAGAGATAGATTTAACAACAGGTAGAATTATTGTTTTAGGAGAAGATGTTACAAAGGTTAAAAGAGATAGAATACCTTTATATAGAAGAAAAATTGGAATGGTATTTCAAGATTTTAGACTTATACCAACTTTAAATGTTTATGAAAATGTAGCCTTTGCAATGAGAGTAGTAGAGGCCTCAGAAAGAGAAATTAAGAAGAGAGTTCCAATGGTGCTTGCAATGGTAGGACTATCTAATAAATTCAAGTGTTTTCCAAGTGAATTATCTGGCGGTCAACAACAAAGAATTGCAATAGCAAGAGCAATTGTAAATAACCCTTCACTAATTATAGCAGACGAGCCAACAGGTAATCTTGATCCAGAAACATCGCTTGAAATAATGAAAATATTAAATGATATTAATCATGCTGGAACTACTATAATTATGGCTACTCATGATAAGAGCATAGTTGATCATATGAAAAAGAGAGTTATAGCAATTGAGAAGGGTGTTATAGTTAGAGACGAGCAGAGAGGTAGATATGGCTATGAAGATTAGTTCAATAAAATATTCATTAATTGATGCTTTAAAAAGTATAAGAAGAAATAAAACCTTAAGTTTGGCATCTATTATTACTGTTTCTTTGACTCTCTTAATGTTTGGTATTTTTCTACTTACAATGTTAAATGCTAATGAAGTAATTAAAAGTGTAGAGTCAAAATTAGAAGTTTCAGTTTTCTTAAAGGATGACATAAAAACAGAAGAGAAGGCTAAGATTCAGCAAGAATTACAAGGAATTGACGGAATTGTTGAAATAAAATACATAACTAAAGCAGAAGCTTTAGAAAAATGGAAGGAACAATTGGGTAAAGATAATCAGGACTTAGTTAGAGGCTTTGATGAAAAAAATCCACTTCCAGAATCCTATGCAGTTAAAGTAAAGAATTCAGATATAATAGCTACTGTTGTAAGTAAAACTCAGAATTTGCCAGGTATTGAGAGAGTTGTTGCAAATGAGGACCTAGTTAATAGAATATCTTCTATAACTAGAGGAGTAAAATGGACAGGTATAGCTTCACTGGTAATTCTTATTCCAGTTTGTTTACTGCTTATAGGAAATACTATAAAGCTAGCGGTTTATTCTAGAAGAAGAGAAGTCAACATAATGAAGTTCGTAGGAGCTACAGATTGGTTTATAAGATGGCCATTTATAATTGAAGGAGTAATAATAGGTCTATTAGGTTCATTAGTATCTGGATTACTTCTATATTATGCTTATGGAGTTGTATATAGTAAACTCACTTCTAATATAATTATGCTTAATTTAATTACCCCAGGTTATTTCTTAATGAATGTATTATGGATGTTCGTTCTTTCAGGAATATTAATTGGGGGTCTTGGAAGTATACTGTCTATCAGAAAGTTCTTAAAAGTTTAGTCTACATTATTAAGGTTGGCATTTTAGCCAGCCTTAATATTTACTCCAATATTAAGGTATAATTATATAGGCATTAACGTAAAAATATAAGTAACATAATACAAGAGGTGATATTAATTGGATTATAATGAAGATAATCAAACAAAAGATAAAAAGCGTTTTAAAGATAATAAAGTAATTTGGGGACTAATTATTGTATTATTTTTAATTTTAACGAATTTTACTAGTTACATACTAGGGTCAAGGCTGCCTTTAAAGGGCACTGTAAGAATAAGTGAAGAAAACTATAATAATTTGACTCAATTTAAGAAGTTATTTATAGTTAAAGACAATCTAGAAAACCTCTATGATGGAAAAATTGATGAGAATGCTCTGATTGATGGTGCTGTAAAAGGTATGACAGAAACTTTAAATGATCCATATACTGTATATATGAACGAGAAAGAATATAAAGAGTTCAGTACACAAACAGAAGGTAATTATGTAGGAGTAGGATTGCAGGTAGGAACTAAAGATGATAAGGTGGTAGTTATTTCTGCTTTTGAGGATTCACCAGCTAAAAAAGCTGGTATAATAAGCGGAGATATTATTGAGAAGGTAGATGGAACTAAAATAACCTCTAAAGAATATGAAAAGGCTGTTTCTATGATGAGAGGCGAAAAAGGTGCTGGTGTAACCTTAACAATTACTAGAGAAGGAAAAGGCACCTTTGATGTTAAACTTAAAAGAGCTGTAATTACTTTAACTACAGTTACTGGTGAAATGTTAGATGATAAGATAGGATTAATTACATTAACGGTCTTTGATGAGAACACTGATGAGCAATTTAAAAAGATCGCAAGTGATTTAAAGGCTAAAGGTATGAAGGCTCTTGTGCTAGATTTAAGACAAAATCCGGGTGGATGGTTGACAAAGGCTATCAACATAACTTCACAATTTGTGCCAAAGGATAAAGTTATAGTTTCAACTGTAGATAAATATAATAACAAAGAAGAATATAAATCAAAGGGTGGAGATCTAATTGGACTTCCACTAGCAGTCTTAATAGATGGAGGATCTGCTAGCGCTTCAGAGATATTTGCAGGTGCCATAAGAGATTATAAGGTTGGTACTTTAATTGGGGAAAAGAGCTTTGGTAAAGGTATAGTACAAAGCGTTCTTACTGAAAAAAAATATGGTTTTGGAGACGGCACTGCCTTAAAAGTAACTACTTCAAAATACTATACTCCTAATGGAGAAAACATTCATCATAAAGGCATTGCCCCCAATATAGAGGTAAAATATCCTAAGGAATTGCAAGAAAAGCCATATGATAAAAAGAATGATCCTCAATTAAACAAGGCCATAGAAGTGTTAAAGAATCAATTAAAATAAGAGAAGCGAGAGGGGAAATAATCTTAGATGAATATTGCATTTAATGCACTGAGAAGCACTGCATATGCTATAGTAACATCACCATATGTATTTATACTGATAATTTTTGCTATAAGCTTCTATAGGCAGAATAAAAAAGTAGTTATGGTTCAAAAGATGATAATAGGAGAAAGATTAAACTCTCCTTTTGAATTAACCATATCTGAAATTATATTTGGACTAATTGCGGGATTAATAGGAAGTATTATCTTAGGATATTTAGGTGTATCCTTTAGCGAAAATACTTCTATTGAATTAATTTTTATACTGTCTATATTTCTAATGCTAATAAGCCCAAGATTTATATGTTTTTCTTATTCAGGTGCTATTTTGGGCTTCATCAGTATCTTGTTGGAAATAATGAAAGGTATGTATAATGTAGAGATTACTCAATTAGAGTTTCTTCGAATTGACATAGTTGCGCTTATGACTCTTGTAGCTGTACTGCATTTTATTGAGGGGATTTTAGTAATACTAGATGGAAGCAAAGGTTCTATACCTGTATTTACTAAGAAGAATAATAAAATTATAGGAGGATTTGCACTTAAAAGATATTGGGCAATTCCTGTAGCTGTAGCTTTAATAGTAAATTCTAACTTTTACAATATTGATAGTGTGATATCTATAGTTAACTGGAATACTTTTTTAAATCCAACTACCTCTTATAGTTCTATAAAAAATGCTGCAATATTATTAATGCCCTTTTATGGAGTTATTGGATATAGTGCAGTTACTTTTACAAAGACTAAAAAGGAAAAATCCTTTTCTTCTGGAGCTATGATAATAGGTTATAGTATTCTATTATTTGTTTTTGCAAGACTAGCTGTATTAAATATTTTCTTTAAGTTATTTGTAGTGTTATTTGCGCCACTCGCTCATGAAGGCTTCTTATATATACAAAGATATATGGAAGTAAATAAGGAACCAAAGTATGTGAGCAATGAAGACGGAATTATGATTTTAGAAGTAGCTCCTAATTCACCTGCTTCTCAAATGGGAATAAAAAGCGGGGATATGATTTTAGAAGTAAACCATAGGAAGATTTTTAAAGAGGATGATATATTAAAAACTATTAGAGAAGCCTCTAATATAGCTTGGTTCAAAATAAAAAGGGCGGCAGGTAATCTAGAAGAAATTAGATATAGCAATAAGAGTAATTCTAAAAGATTAGGTATAGTATTTGTTCCAACTAATGTACCTGAGGATAATATGGTAATTAATGTAGATCAAAGTAAATTTAGTGATATATTAGAAAAATTAAAAAATAAAAAGGATTAAAACGCTGATAAAAGGCGTTTTTTTCTATATATAAATGCAATTTACAAAATATATTGACATTAAATATCTAAAAGGATAAAATTTATAATGACGAACTAATGTTCATAGGAGATGAGTAAATGGGTGAGTTTAAAATACATTCCAAGTTTAAACCAACTGGAGATCAGCCGCAAGCAATAGATAGTATAGTAAATGGAATTAATCGAAATGAAAAGTTTCAGACACTTTTAGGAGTAACAGGTTCTGGTAAGACCTTTACTATGGCTAATATAATTGAAAGAGTTCGAAAACCAACACTTATTTTAGCACACAATAAGACTCTTGCCGCTCAATTAACATCAGAATTTAAAGAGTTTTTTCCAGAAAATGCTGTTGAGTATTTTGTATCTTACTATGATTATTATCAACCAGAAGCATATGTTCCACAGACAGATACCTTTATTGAAAAGGACGCTTCTATAAATGATGAAATAGATAAATTAAGGCATTCTGCAACTTCAGCTTTATTGGAAAGAAGAGATGTGGTTGTAGTGGCATCAGTTTCCTGCATATATGGTCTTGGAAATCCTGATGAATATAAAAAACTTACTGTCTCTTTAAGAGAAGGCATGGAAAAAGATAGAGATGAAGTAATGAGGCAGTTAGTAGATATTCAGTACGAAAGAAATGAAATTAACTTTGTCAGAGGCACTTTTAGAGCAAAAGGGGATACTTTAGATATATTCCCAGCATCCTCCAGCAGTGTTGCTATAAGAGTTGAGTTTTTTGGAGATGAAATAGATAAAATAAGAGAATTCGATTCACTTACAGGAAATATATTATTCACAAGAAATCATGTATCTATATTTCCAGCCTCTCACTTTGCTACTTCTAAGGATAAATTAGAAATAGCTATAAAGAAAATCGAAGAAGAGTTAGAAGAGAGAGTTGGATTTCTTGTAGAAAATGATAAACTTCTTGAAGCTCAGCGGCTAAAACAAAGGACAAATTTTGATATAGAAATGATGCGTGAAGTCGGCTATTGCAGCGGAATAGAAAACTATTCTAGAGTTTTAGATGGAAGAGCCGCAGGAAGTCCGCCGCAAACTCTTATAGATTATTTCCCGGGAGATTTTTTGCTGTTTATCGACGAAAGTCATGTAACTTTACCACAAGTAAGGGCTATGTATGGAGGAGATAAATCAAGAAAAGACAATTTAGTGGAATATGGGTTTAGACTTCCCTGTGCTTATGACAATAGACCACTGAAGTTTGAAGAATTTGAAGGTAAGTTAAACCAAACAGTTTTTGTAAGCGCAACCCCAGCTAATTATGAGTTAGACCATTCAACTAATGTAGCTGAACAAATTATAAGACCTACAGGACTACTTGATCCTGAAATTATTGTAAAGCCTGTGAAGGGGCAGATAGATGATTTATATGCTAATATAATGGATACAATTAATAAGGGCTTTAGAGTATTAGTAACAACCTTAACTAAAAAAATGTCTGAGGATTTAACAGAATATTTTAAAGAAATGGGAATAAAAACTGAGTACCTCCATTCTAGTATTGATACTATGAAAAGAATGGAGCTCATAAGGGATCTTAGAAAAGGAGAATTTGATGTACTTGTTGGAATTAATCTCCTTAGAGAAGGTTTAGATATACCTGAGGTTGCACTAGTAGCTATATTGGATGCAGATAAGGAAGGATTCTTAAGGTCAGAGACTTCACTGATACAGACTATAGGAAGAGCTGCTAGAAATTCTGAAAGTAAAGTTATAATGTATGGAGACAAAATAACTAAGGCAATGAAGGTTGCTATTGATGAAACCAATAGGAGAAGAAAAATACAAGATGAATACAACAAAGTGCATGGATTAGTACCAAAGACTGTGTATAAAGGAATAAGGGATGTACTTCAAACAAAGGTAGCTGAAGAGATAGAAGAATATAACTCAAAGGATAGTATTCAAGAACTTTCTAAAAATGATATAGAAAAACTTATAGCAAAATATGAAAAAGAAATGAAAGAGGCAGCAAAGGCACTTCAATTTGAAAGAGCTGCAGAACTAAGAGATGAAATAAGTAAATTAAAAGAGAAGGAGTAGAAATTTTGAAGGATAAAATATTTATAAAAGGAGCTAAGGTTCACAATTTAAAAAATGTAGATCTAGAAATTCCTAGAGATAAGTTAGTAGTTTTTACTGGACTTTCAGGTTCAGGTAAGTCTTCTTTGGCTTTCGATACACTATATGCAGAAGGACAAAGAAGATATGTAGAATCACTATCATCTTATGCAAGACAATTTTTAGGACAAATGGATAAGCCGGATGTAGAATACATAGAGGGGTTGTCGCCAGCTATTTCAATAGACCAAAAGACTACAAGCAGAAACCCTCGTTCAACTGTAGGGACTGTTACTGAAATATATGATTATTTAAGATTATTATATGCGAGAATTGGTACTCCACATTGTCCTCAATGTGGAAAAGAAATATCTCAACAGACTATAGATATGATGGTAGATAAGGTTTTAGAGCTTCCTGAGAAGACTAAAATTCAAATTTTAGCTCCAATTATTAAAGGAAGAAAAGGACAACATACAAAGATTTTA
This sequence comes from Clostridium homopropionicum DSM 5847, assembly GCF_001263795.1. Lineage (GTDB taxonomy): Bacteria > Bacillota > Clostridia > Clostridiales > Clostridiaceae > Clostridium_H > Clostridium_H homopropionicum. Next base: position 79,763 of record NZ_LHUR01000022.1, on the reverse strand, counting down.
GATAATATAAAGAAAAATGGTTTTGTAAGAGCTAGGATAGACGGAGAAATTTTTGATCTTCAGGAAGAGGAAATAAATCTTGAAAAAAATAAGAAGCATAATATTGAAGCTGTAGTGGACAGATTGGTAGTTAAGGATGGAATAAGCAGCAGACTTACAGACTCTATTGAAACAGCCTTAAAGCTTGCAGAAGGTATGGTTATTATTGACATAATTGATGGAGAAGAAATTTTATTTAGTGAAAATTTTGCATGTCCTGACTGTGGAATTAGCATTGATGAATTGACTCCAAGACTTTTCTCTTTTAATGCACCTTTTGGAAGATGCGATAAATGTGATGGAATAGGCAGTCTTATGGAGATTGATGAGGATTTAATAATACCTGATAAGAGCAAAAGCATAATGGAAGGAGCAATCATTTCTCAAGGAGATGGTTCCTTAAAGGAAGATTCATGGACATTTAGTATATTTAAGGCTTTGGCTAAAGAGTTAAATTTTGATTTAAATACTCCAATAGAGGAATTACCTAGAGAAATCTTAGACTATATTTTATATGGCTTAAATGGGAATAAAATAACTGTAGAGTATATAAAGGAAGACAAGCAGGGGATATATAATCATAAATACGAGGGAGTAATAAATAATCTTAAAAGAAGATATGTTGAGACAAATTCTGATTATATTAAAAGACAAATAGAACAATATATGAGTGATACTCCTTGTCCAAAATGTAATGGAGCAAGATTAAAGCCAGAAGTTTTAGCGGTAACCGTTGGGGGCAAGAATATTTATGAGTTCTCCCAAATGTCAATAAAAGATGAGCTGACTTTTTTAAAAGAATTAGAGTTATCAGAGAAAAATTCAATAATTGCTTCTCAAATACTAAAGGAGATAAATAGCAGATTAAACTTCTTAGTGGATGTAGGGTTAGATTATTTAAATTTAAACAGAAAAGCTGGAACCCTTTCAGGGGGAGAATCACAAAGAATAAGACTTGCCAGTCAAATAGGTTCAGGTTTAGTTGGAGTTTTATATATACTTGATGAACCAAGTATAGGACTTCACCAAAGGGATAATGATAGACTAATAGGAACTCTTAAGCATTTAAGAGACTTAGGAAACACCCTTGTGGTAGTTGAGCATGATGAGGATACTGTTAAAGCAGCAGACTATATTGTGGATATTGGACCGGGAGCAGGGGAACATGGTGGAGAGATTATTGTTGCAGGAGATATTGAAAAAATAAGAAACTGCAAAGAATCCATAACAGGTCAATATCTAAGGGGCGAAAAGTTAATATCTGTACCTAAAGAAAGAAGAAAAGGAAATGGGAATAAAATAAAAATTCTTGGAGCAAAAGAAAATAACTTGAAAAATATAGATGTGGAATTCCTTTTAGGAGTTTTGACTTCTGTTACTGGAGTTTCAGGTTCTGGTAAAAGTACCTTAGTAAATGAAATACTTTATAAAGGGTTAAATAAAAAAATTAATAGGTCTAAAATTAATGGAGGCTTGCATAAGGATATATTAGGCCATGAAAACTTAGACAAGTTAATAAATATTGATCAAAGCCCTATAGGAAGAACTCCAAGATCCAATCCTGCTACCTACTCAGGTTTATTTGATATAATAAGAGATATATTTTCAAATACTCCTGAGGCTAAAATGAGAGGATACAAGCCAGGAAGATTTAGCTTTAATGTAAAAGGTGGAAGATGTGAAGCTTGTCATGGAGATGGAATAATAAAGATAGAAATGCAGTTTTTATCTGATGTATATGTTCCTTGTGAAGTATGTAAAGGCAAGAGATACAATAGAGAAACCTTAGAGGTAAAATATAAGGGAAAAAATATTGACGAAGTCTTAGCAATGACAGTAGAAGAGGCATTGAGTTTCTTTGAAAATGTTCCAAGGGCAAAAAGTAAGCTAGAAACTCTAATGGATGTAGGACTTGGATATGTAAGGTTGGGTCAACCATCAACTCAATTATCAGGTGGAGAAGCACAAAGAATTAAGTTGGCATTTGAGCTTTCTAAAAGAAGTACAGGAAAGACCTTATATATTTTAGATGAACCTACAACAGGGCTTCATACAGATGATGTTAAAAGGTTAATAGAAATTCTTCAACGATTAGTGGATAACGGAAATACAGTTGTAGTAATTGAGCATAATTTAGATGTAATAAAATGTTCTGATTACATAATTGATCTAGGTCCAGAGGGGGGAGATAAAGGAGGAACAATTATAGATACAGGGACACCTGAGAAAATATGCAAAAATAAAAATTCATATACAGGATATTATTTAAAAAACATGTTATAATAAAAACAAAATATAAGACTAGCATATATAATATTGCTAGTCTTTAATATCTTAAATTATTTGTTAAGTAGGTGAGGAATATGCCTCTAGTAAGGTTGGCCTTTAAAATTTTAATAATAGTAATAATATATTTTATTATTTTTTGGTCACTAAAGATAATGTATAGAGATATAAAGGGTGGAAATAAAAAGAAGAAGCATGGAAAGAGATTAGGATTAGAAATAATGAAGCTTGGAGAAGATAATTCTATATTGAAGCTAGGTTCGGTTATACCTATTCATTCAAAGCTTACTATAGGTAGAAACGATGATAACCAATTGGTTCTTAAGGATCCTTATGTTTCTGGACATCATGCTGTGATTTTTCTTAAAAATAATGATTATGTAATAGAGGATTTAAAGAGTACAAATGGTACTTTGCTAAACAATGCTAAGCTAGAAAAGCAGAGTTATTTAAATATTGATGACGAGATTGCCATCGGGGAATATGTTTTCAAGATAATAGGGTAAAAAAGTGGGGAAATAAAATTATGAATAGTAAAGATTACGAAAAAAAACTATTGATTTATACCTATATATTTTGTATTGTGTGCTTTGGTAATTTGAGCCTTTTGGCTTGGCCAAAGGGATCAATAGATACTACTGCGGCAATAATGGGATTAATAGTATGCGGCTTGATAGCTTATGGGCATTTCATTATTAGAAAATTCTTTCCAGACGGAGATAAATACATTCAAATATTTGCATGTATTCTAACTGTAATAGGTATAGTAATGCTGTACAGGATAAATTCTACAAGTGCACTTAAGCAAGTAATTTGGTTTACTATAGGAATTGTAAGCTTTATATTAATAGTAGTGATATTGCCTGATCTTAAAAGGTTTTCTAGATATAAGTATTTTTACTTAATATGTACTATTATTCTAATGGCTTTAGGTACTTTATTAGGTCAGGAAAAACATGGATCTAAAAATTGGATTTACATTGGGGGCTTTGGATTTCAGCCTTCTGAATTTGGAAAGCTGTTTTTAGTTGCATATTTAGCTTCCGCTTTAAAAAAGTATGAGCATTATAAGGATTTAATTGAGCCAGCCATAGTTGTAATGGTATCTCTAGGGTTTATGGTACTTCAAAAGGACTTAGGCTCAGCTCTTATTTTTTTTGGAATTTCAGTAACTATGCTTTATATAGCAACTTCAAAACTAAAATATGTAATAACCTGCTTTGGATTGTTTGCAGCAGGTTCTTTTGTCAGTTTTCAATTATTCAACCACTTGAGAGTGAGAGTTGCTATATGGAAGGATGTTTGGGCTTATGCCAATAATGAAGGTTATCAAGTTGTTCAATCTATGATAGCCATTGCTTCAGGAGGGCTTTTTGGCACTGGTCTTGGGCAAGGACATCCGGAATTAGTACCAGTTAATTCTACAGATTTTATCTTTGCTTCCATAAGTGAAGAAATGGGTGGACTTATGGGATTTGCAATAATTATAATGTACTTTTTATTATTTTACAGGTGTATGAGAGCGGCAGTTTATGCAGAAGATAGATTTTCAGCTCTTATTGCAGTTGGTTATAGTTCAATGATTGCAACTCAAGTGCTAGTTATTGTTGGAGGAGTTATAAATTTAATACCATTAACAGGAATTACACTACCTCTAATTAGCTATGGGGGAAGTTCTATGGTTACTACCTTCTTTGCCTTAGGAGTATTACAAAAAATTTCTGAGGAGGTAATTAGACGTGAATGATATATCTCAGAATATTAAAAAAGTATTAGTGGTTTTTTTGATTTGCTTTATGGGTGTTATGTCCTATATAGCTTATTTTCAAGTTTTGAAGGCAGATAAAATAGTTGAAAGTCCATATAATAAAAGACTTCAAGCAAAAAGAAATGCAATACTTAGAGGAACAATTTATGACAGAAATATGAAAGCATTGACTAAAAGTAAAAAAATAAGCACCCTCAATCAAGAAAGAAGTTACGTAGCTGGAGAAGTATTTGCCCATGCCTTAGGATACATAAATCCAAAGTACGGTATGACAGGAATAGAGAAGCAGTATGATTCTATATTGATAGGATCAGATACAATGGATATAGGTAAGTTCCTGAATTCTATAACAGAAAAAGAAGAGAAGGTTGGTTATAACTTAAGAACTTCATTGGATTATAATATTCAAATGAAAGCTTTTGAAATATTAGGCAATAATAAAGGATCAGTAGTTGTACTAAATCCACAAAGTGGTGAGATATTGGCAATGGTCTCAAAGCCTTCCTTTGATCCTAATAATTTAGAGAAAAATTGGAAGAACATTAACAATGACAAAGATATTCCTCTATATAATAGAGCAATTCTAGGGCTGTATCCACCAGGTTCTACTTTTAAAATAGTAACTGCTGTAAGTGCCTTAGAAAATATTAAAGGGGTTACTACACGAATCTTTGATGATGAAGGAGTGCTTGTATTTAATCAAAAGGAAGCTCTTAAAAATTTCAATGGCACAGTTTATGGAAATATTGATCTTAAAAAGGCTTTTTATAAATCTAGTAATGTGGTTTTTGGGACCTTAGGAATGGAACTTGGAAATGAAGCTTTAAAGGGAACAGCTGAAAAATTTTACTTTAACAAAGAGTTAGAAAGTACTGATTTTACTTCAAAAGTTAGCAGATTTCCTACTTTGAATAAAAATGAAAAAGGTAATATGGCTCAGTGCGGTATAGGTCAAGGAGAGGTTTTAGCTTCACCTTTAGAAATGGCTATGGTAGCTGCAGCTATTGCAAATGATGGTCATATGATGAAGCCTTATTTAGTAAAAGATGTGTTAAATGAAAAGGGAGATAGTATAAAAAAGATTAAAACACAAGAACTTAGCCAAGTTACATCCTCCGAAAATGCAAAATTAATAAAAGAATACATGGCTTTAACAGTAAGCGAAGGTACAGGTGGAAATGCAGCTTTAGATTCTGTTTCTGTTTGTGGAAAGACTGGAACTGCGGATACAGGAAGGGCTAGTGAAGCTCCTCATTCTTGGTTTGTTGGTTTTGCCCCAAAGGAAAATCCTCAAATAGCCATTGCAGTTATTGTTGAAAACGGAGGGGTAGGAGGAGGAACAGCAGCAGAAATATCAAGAGAAGTAATAAGAGAAGCTTTGAAGAAATAAATATAGACAAAAATCCGCATAATATTACTAGAACATATGTTTCTTTTAATGTAATAATGCTATAATAAAGTCAAGAAATGCTTGAATCTTGGCTTTTTTATATTATTATTATTAAAGGAGAAATTATGAAAGGAAAAACTCACGTTGGTATCGGGACAGTAACGTTTATGTCTATATACGATAAAATTCCAGGTGGTTTTAGTTATATCGGATTAATTGTAGTCATTATTGGTTCATTGCTACCTGATATAGATCACCCCAAAAGTATTATTAATAGATACATACTACCATTTAAAAATAAATTTGCTAAAGTTGCTGTATATATATGTATTGCTGTTGTTGTTTTATACTTTGATTACTTTTATACAAACGAGCCGGCCCTGAAGGCTTTAGGTTTATGTCTAATATGTATTGCTATTTCTTCACATAGAAATGGATTAACTCACAGTTTAGCTGGACTTGGATTATTTACTCTTGTTTGCGGTTACTTAGATAAAAAATATAATATCCCTGGTATTGAGTATTATTTTATGATTGGCTATGGGACACATTTGTTATGTGATATGATAACAAGAAGGGGAGTTCCACTATTTTATCCGTTAATAAATAAGAAATACAGACTTCCATGGACATATAATGCTAACTCTAAATGGGGAAGTGCTTTTGAAGATTTGCTTATTATATTAGGAATTATTTATATAATATATAGATTTCCGGGAATCTTTTAAGAATTTTACGACGTAAAATTCTTAGTAACCAGTAGCCAATTCCCAGTAACCAGTTTTTATTAACTCTACTGGAAACTAGCCACTGGTCACTGGTTACTTAAGAAAAATGCATCGCATTTTTCTTATATTTTAAAATACTATTAAAGAGGTGCTAGTGTAGCATGTTTGATTTAGAGTATCAGCTAAAAATGCTCCCTGAAAAGCCAGGGGTTTATTTGATGAAAAACTCCCTTGGGGAGATTATTTATGTGGGAAAAGCAAAAATTCTTAAGAATAGAGTTAAACAATATTTTCAGAATTCAAAAAATCATGGAAGTAAGGTTAAAGCCATGGTTAAGAATATAGAAGAATTTGAATATATAATTACAGATTCAGAAATGGAAGCTCTTATTTTAGAATGTAATTTGATTAAAAAATATAGACCTAGGTATAATATTTTATTAAAGGATGATAAACATTACCCATTTATTAAGATTACAATTAATGAAGACTTCCCGAGAGTTTTTGTAACTAGAATAAGGGCTAAGGATGGATCAAAGTATTTTGGACCTTATCCAGAGGTATCACCGGTTTATGAAACTATTGAGCTTATAAAGAAGGTTTTCCCAATTAGAACTTGCAGATTATCTATTAAGGAAAATGGGGAACCTTTAAAGGCGTGTTTAAATTATCATATAAATTTATGTGCTGCTCCTTGTGCAGGATATATAAGTAAAGAAAAATATGGAGAAACCATTAAACAGGTAATTGATTTGCTTTCAGGGAAAGAAAGTGAAATAATTAGTGAGCTAAAGGAAAAAATGAATGACGCAGCTGAAAACTTAGAATTTGAGAAGGCTGCAACTTTCAGAGATAAATTAATTGCTATTGATAAGATTAGAGAAAGGCAAAAGATAATTTCCAGTAACTTTGAAAATGAGGATTTTATAAATGTGTATAGTGATGAAGAGGATTGGTGCGCGCAAATATTCTTTGTACGAAGTGGTAAGGTTATAGGGAGAGAGCACTTTATTTTAGACAACAACATTTTCACAGACAAAGCAGAAGTAATTTCTAACTTTATTAAAGACTTTTACGGGGGAACTGCATTTATTCCAAAGAACATATATGTAGCTGAAGCCTCTGACATTGAACTTCTAGAGGAATGGCTTACTTCAAAAAAGGGAGCAAGAGTTTCTATTAAAGTTCCACAAAAGGGTGAAAAGAAAAGGCTATTAGAGCTGGTAGAAAGTAATGCAAAGAATACACTTGAACAGTTCAAGCTTAAGATAAAAACCGATAAAGAACTGCAAGAAAATATTTTAAATGAATTAGCCAATTTATTACAACTTCAGGAACAGCCTTATAGAATAGAAGCGTACGATATTTCAAATATACAGGGGGTAGACTCTGTAGGTACAATGATAGTTTTTGAAAAAGGCAAACCTAAAAATAGTGATTACAGGAGATTCAAAATTAAGTCTGTTAAGGGTGCAAATGATTATGATAGCATGAGAGAAATTCTAACTAGAAGATTTGAACATGGATTACAAGAGATAAAAGAAATACAGAGTAGAGAACTTTTATTGACAGGAGCAAAGTTTAGTGTATTTCCTGACTTAATCTTAATGGACGGAGGAAAGGGACAGGTAAATGTAGCGTTAGAGGTACTACAAAACTTGAATATAAACATACCTGTTTGTGGAATGGTGAAAGATGATAAACACAAAACAAGGGCTTTAGTGTATAATAATAAAGAGATAGAAATAAAAACTAATAGTAGAATAATGAACTTAATTACTAGAATTCAGGATGAAGTTCACAGATTTGCTATAACTTATCATAGAAGTCTAAGGGATAAGAGAATTCTTCATTCAGTATTAGAGGATATACCTGACGTAGGTATTAAGAGAAGAAAAGAGCTTCTAAAAAAGTTTGGAAGCATAGAAAATATAAGAAAAGCATCTTATGAAGAACTTATAGCAACTGAATCTATAAATGAAAAGGCAGCAAAGAGTATTATTGACTTCTTTCATAAAGAGAAATAGAAAGGGTGGTTTATGTGAAATATGTTATTGATGTTCATACTCACACTATTGTAAGCGGCCATGCATATACAACCTTATTAGAAAATGCAAAATATGCATCAGAGATAGGAATAAAGGTTCTAGGTACTACTGAACATGGGCCTAAAATGCCTGATGCACCTCACGTATGGCATTTTGGAAATTATTCAGTATTGCCAAGAAAAATATATGGTGTTACAATGCTTCATGGGTGCGAAGCAAACATAGTAGATTATAATGGAAATATTGATATACCTAATATGATTGCAGAAAAGCTTGATATAATGATAGCTAGTCTTCATGAACCATGTATTGAACCAGGAACAATAGATGAAAATACACAGGCTTTATTAAAAGTAATGGATAATTCCAATGTGCATATTTTAGGACATATAGGTAATCCTCTATATCCAATACATGAAGAAGTAGTAGTAAGAAAAGCTAAAGAAAAGAATGTATTGATTGAAATTAACAATAGTTCTTTTAAGACTTCAAGAAAAGGAAGCGAACCTAATTGTATAAGAATAGCAGGTTTGTGCATGAAGTATGGAACTAAAGTAATATTAGGAACTGATTCACATGTATGTTTTACTATCGGCAATTTTGATAAAGCAGCCTCAATAGTAGAGAATATAGGAATGCCAGAAGAATTAATAATGAATACGAATGAAAATAAGATAATAGAATATTTAAAGGGTAAGGGCAAATTAAAGGATTTAGAGTCTATTTAGAGCATATTAAGGTCTTTATAAGTACATATTTAATAATTATCAAGGAGAAGCAAATGGCTCAGTATGTTGAATTAAATAACAAATTTAAAGAAGTTTTAGGGGAACAAAATTTAGAGGTAAATGTGTCTATGAAGGAGCATACTTCCTTTAAGGTAGGTGGTCCTGCAGATATTTTTGTTACGCCAAGAAGTTATGAAGAAGTTAGAGAAATTATAAGAATTTCAAAAGAAAATAATGTTCCTTACTTTATTTTTGGCAATGGTTCTAATCTCATTGTTAAAGATGGTGGAATTAGAGGCGTAGTAATAAACATGAATAAGTTAAATAAAGTGTCTGTGGAAGAGGATAGAGTAATTGCTCAAAGTGGGGCACTATTGTCAGCAGCAGCAGTAGCAGCTCTTGAAGGAAGCTTAAAGGGAATGGAGTTTGCTCATGGTATACCTGGAAGTGTAGGTGGAGCCATTACAATGAATGCAGGTGCTTATAATGGTGAAATATCTCAAGTAATAGAAAGTGCATTAGTCATAGATGACAAGGGTAAGATTGTTAGAATAGATAAAGAAGCTTTAGAGCTAAGCTACAGGATGAGTGCCATTTTAAAATATGGGTATGTAGTTTTAGAAGCAACCTTTAAGCTTGAAAAGGGAGACTATGATACCATAAAAAATAGAATGGATGATCTAATGAGGAGAAGAAGGGAAAAACAGCCTTTGGAATATCCTTCAGCAGGAAGCACCTTTAAAAGACCAGAAGGTTTATTTGCTGCTAAATTAATTGAAGATAGTGGACTCAAGGGAACAAAAATTGGAGGAGCAGAGGTATCTGAAAAACATTCAGGCTTTATTATTAACAAAAAAAATGCTACAGCAAAGGAAATACTGGATTTAATTGCTTTTGTTCAGCAGGTCGTAAAAGAAAAATACCAAGTAGAATTAAGCACTGAAGTAAGAATTGTTGGAGAAGATGATTATAATAAAGCAAATTAATAAAATAGTTTTTGTATATGAGTAAAAGGGACTAATATTAGGTAAAACTAAATTAGTCCTTTTATTTAATATATTAGATTAAGAAAATATAGAGTTAAGTTTCAAGAGATTTTATATAGAAAACGTGTTATAATAAAAAAATAAGACTGTACCAATGATAGGAGGGATAATTATGAGATTTGTTATTGTTACAGGGTTATCTGGAGCTGGTAAAAGTCAGGCAATTAGAAGTTTAGAGGATTTAGGATATTTTTGCGTAGATAATTTACCACCAACCTTAATGGGGAAATTTGCTGAAGCTTGCTACCAAACTGATGGTAAGATAGATAAAATAGCTTTAGTTATAGATATAAGAGGCGGGGAGTTTTTTGATGCTTTATTTGAAAATTTGAAATATTTAAGTGATCATAATTATAAATATGAAATATTGTTTTTAGATGCTAACGATAATGTATTAGTTAAAAGATATAAAGAGTCTAGAAGGAAGCACCCACTTGCTCCTGAAGGAAGAATCTTGCAGGGGATAGAATTGGAAAGAAAAATACTAGATGAAGTAAAATATAGTGCGACAAACATTATTGATACTTCTGAACTAACACCAATGCAGCTTCGAGAGAAAATAAGCCAAATCTACGGGGAGGATAGTCATTTAGAAAATAAGCTCATTATAAATATCTTGTCCTTTGGATTTAAGTATGGAATTCCTGTAGATGCAGACTTAGTATTTGACGTTAGATTTTTGCCAAATCCTTTTTATATACCTGAGCTTAAAGAGTTTTCAGGTAACGACAAGGCAATAAAGGACTATGTGTTGAGCTTTAAAGAGACAAAGGAATTTTTAAATAAGCTATTAGATATGCTTGAATTTTTAATTCCTAACTATGTTAAGGAAGGGAAAAGGCAGCTTATTGTTGCAATTGGATGTACTGGAGGAAGACACCGTTCAGTTACTATTGCCAATGATATATATGAGAGACTTAATGGAAATGGTCACAAAGTAAATATAGAGCATAGAGATGTAAGTGAAGATATAAAAAAAGGCGGCGTTAAGCTATGAAAATCCTCCAGTGGCTGAAACCAGGAATTAAGCTAAAGAGATGGGTTGCATTGGGTTCCATGGGAATTTTATTTATAGTGTTTGCAGCAGTAGAATTTTTTAATAAAAATAATATAAATAAATTTTATATGTTTTTTTATTTATTTTTAATTGTTGCAGGAATTTTCACCTTATACATTTCCATAACACAAGGATTAAAATCAACAATAGCTTTAATGAATAAAGGATACTTAAATATGTCTATTGATTCATCTAAGCTAGAAAATCTTATATATGAAAAAAGATTACTTGTAAAGGGACCTAAAGTAGTAGCAATTGGTGGAGGGACGGGACTTTCTACTATGCTCCGAGGAATTAAATATTATACTTCAAATATAACAGCAATTGTTACGGTTGGAGATGATGGCGGTGGTTCAGGAACCTTAAGAGAGGAGCTGGGGATGCTTCCGCCAGGGGATATTAGAAACTGCATATTAGCTTTAGCAGATACAGAACCACTAATGGAGGAACTTTTACAATACAGATTTAAAGAAGGAAATCTAAAAAATCAAAGCTTTGGGAATTTATTTTTAGCTGCCATGAATGGAGTATCTGAAAATTTTGAAGAGGCAGTGAAGAAGATGAGTTCAGTATTAGCAGTTGTAGGCAGAGTACTCCCTGTTACCACTGATGACATGATCCTAAAAGCAGAACTGGAAAATGGAAATATTATTGAAGGAGAATCCAATATTCCTATAGAAGCAATAAAGCAAAAGAGTAAAATAAAAAGTATTTTTATTGAACCTGAAGAGGCAGCTGCTTTAAAGGAAGCTGTTGAAGCTATAAAAGAAGCTGATGCAGTAATACTAGGACCAGGAAGCCTATATACTAGCGTTATTCCCAACTTATTAGTTAAGGAAATTAGTAAAACTCTTAAGGAGAGTAAAGCCATAAAAATTTACGTATGTAATATAATGACCCAAGAGGGGGAAACAGAGGATTTTGAAGTTGCAGATCATATTAAGGCAATTTTTAAACATGCTGGCAGTGGAGTAGTTGATTATGTAGCTACCAATACGCAAGAAATAAATAAAGCTATTAAAGATAGATATTTAGAAAAAAACGCAAAGCCAGTTTTAATAAATGAAAAAAATATTATTGATTTGGATGTAAAGGTAGTAGAAGGAGATTTTGTTACTGTAAAAAATGGACTAGTGAGACATGATCCAGATAAATTGGCTAGATTCTTGATGGAAATTATTATGGATAAAAAACTATTATTCGATAGAAAAAAAATAATAGAATATTTTTATTTATCTAGAAGACTTAAGGAAAATAAGAAGGTAAGGAGTAGGGAGTAATGTCATTTTCTTCAAAGGTGAAAAATGAAGTATGCAGGCAAGTAAATTTATCTCGAGAGCAAGCTCTTGCTATGTTATCTGGAATAATGAAGGTAAGTGGTACCTTAGGATTTAGTGGAGATATGAAGATGAATTTTAGAATTTCTACAGAAAATCCTGCAATAGCTAGGCTTACCTTTAGGCTTTTAAAAGAACATTTTAATATTCATACAAAAATATTTGTTAAGAAAAGCAATTCTCTTAAAAAGAATAATATTTACTCGGTAATTATTGATAATGAAATGGGTGTTAGAGAATTACTTAAGGAAGTTGGCGTGCTCACTGAGGAAGAAGGAATGATAGCATTAGACTACAGCATTCCAGAAAAGATAATTAAAGATGACGAATGTAAAAGAGTATTTATTAGAGGAGTTTTTCTAGGGGGGGGAAGTATAAGTAATCCAGAAAAAACTTATCATCTTGAATTTGTGACACATCATGAACAATATGCTGAGGAGCTGTGTCATGTAATAAACAGCTATGGGCTGAATTCTAAGGTAATTCAAAGAAAGGGCAGCTATGTAATTTACTTGAAAGAAGGAGAACAAATAGTTGATTTATTAAATGTAATAGGAGCTCATGAATCTCTCCTTGAACTTGAAAATGTTCGAATAATGAAGGAAATGAGAAACAATGTAAATAGACTAGTAAATTGCGAAACAGCAAATTTAAGCAAAACAGTAAATGCAGCAGTTAGGCAAATTGAAAGTATTAAGTTAATTGAAAAAGAAATAGGGTTAAAGCGTCTTCCTAAAAATCTAAGGGATGTAGCAGAACTCAGGTTAATTTATCCAAATGAATCCTTAAAAGAGCTTGGTGAAATGATAGATCCACCTGTTGGTAAATCAGGAGTTAATCACAGATTAAGAAAAATTGAAAAAATAGCAGAAGAGCTTAGGAAAGAAGGAAAGTAGGTATAATAATGTCAAAGCATCAAGATATAATTAAATATATATCTTCCCTACAGGTTGGAACTAAAATTTCTGTCAGGGGTATAGCTAGTGATTTAGGCGTTAGTGAGGGTACTGCTTATAGAGCGATAAAGGACGCTGAAGTTTTAAACATAGTATCTACTATACCTAGAGTTGGAACTGTGAGAATTGAAAAGGTAGCAAAGAAAAGTATAGAATCACTAAGCTACGCTGAAGTAGTAAATATTGTTGAAGGAACTTTGCTTGCTGGAAAAGCTGGAATTCATAAAAGACTTAATAAATTTATTATTGGAGCAATGCAGGAAAAAGAAGCTCAAAAATACATGTCACCAGGATGTTTAACTATTGTAGGTAATAGGGAAGATATTCAGGAACTTTCCTTAGAAAATCAATGTGCTGTACTTATTACCGGTGGGCTATCCTGTGGTGATAAAATAAAAAAGCTTGCAGATGCTAAAAAGCTTCCTATAATTTCTTCAACCTACGATACTTTTACTGTTGCTACAATGATAAGTAAAGCAATATCAGAAAGCTTAATAAAAAAAGATATAATATTAGTGGAAGATATTATGAATCAAAATCCAGAATATTTAAGAGCTGTAGATAACGTTTTGGATTTAAGAAAGAAAATAGAGAAGACTGGACATGAAAGGTATCCAGTTTTAGATGAGGAAGATAATGTAGTAGGTATAGTAACCATTAAGGATATTCCTCAAGATAATAAAGAGAACGTAACAATAAATAAAATAATGAGTAAGGAACCAATAACAGTAACTAAAAAAACTACAGTCGCCTACGCAGCTCATGTAATGGGCTGGGAGGGAATAGAAATTTGCCCAGTAGTAGATGGGAAGAAGCTTATAGGAATAGTAGGAAGAGAAGAAGTAATAAAAGCTCTTCAATATATAACTAGGCAACCTCAAGTAGGTGAGACTGTAGAGGACTTAATTTTAAAGAATTTCCAATATGAAGTTCATGAAAATATTATGAAGTTTTCAGGGAAAATAATACCTGAAATGCTTGATCAATTAGGTACTGCCTCTTGGAGTTCCATGAATATGTTATTGTCAACCGCAGGAATATTGGGTCTAAGGTATAGAAATAATATTAATATTTCTGTAGATAGTATAATTACCTATTTTATGAAACCAGTACAAATGGATAGTATAATTGAGATTCATGCTGAGATTATAGATATTGGCAGAAGCTTCTGTAAGGTTGAAGTAAATATGTATAAGAAAAAAGATTTAATAGCAAAGACTATGCTTTCAGCAAAAATTTTAAGGTAAGTTTTCTTAAAATTAAATTCATTGATTTTTAAAAATAGTAGTATTATAATTCTTATTGAATTAATTGGGTTGTTTAATAAAAGAATGAGGGGGCATAATTGTGGAAAGTACAAAAAAGGTTCTAATTCCTGCTGGATATTGTTCTAGTTTGGATTTAAGAAGGACAGAAATAGCAATAAAAAAACTTAAGGATTATTTTGAAAGGGAGCTAGCTTATAAATTAAATTTAACAAGAGTCTCTGCACCTTTATTTGTAAAGAGATCAACTGGGCTAAATGATAATTTAAATGGGGTAGAAAGACCAGTAGCCTTTGATGCTTTAGATGTTAGAGGAGATGAAATTCAGGTTGTACACTCTTTAGCTAAATGGAAGAGAATGGCCTTGTATAGATACGGATTTAATCCCGGTGAAGGTCTATACACAGATATGAATGCCATTAGAAGAGATGAAACTCTTGATAATTTACATTCTATGTATGTTGACCAATGGGATTGGGAAAAAGTAATAAGAAAAGAAGATAGAAATATTGAAACAATAAAGTCAGTTGTAGAAGATATATATGAGGTTTTTAAAGGAACAGAGGAATTTGTAAATTCTAAATATCCAGAAATAGATAAAATTCTTCCGAAAAAAATTACTTTTATAACTACACAGGAACTTGAAGATATGTATCCTGAATTAACTCAAAAGGAAAGAGAGAACGCTATCACTAAAGAAAAGGGTGCAGTATTTCTAATGAAAATAGGAGATACTTTAGCTTCTGGAGAAAAGCATGATGGAAGAGCTCCTGACTATGACGATTGGAGTTTAAATGGTGACATTATATTCTGGTATCCAGTTTTAAATTGTGCTTTAGAATTATCTTCTATGGGAATTAGAGTAGATAAAGATGCTCTTTTATATCAGTTAGAAAAAGAAGGGTGCATGGAGAGGGCAAATTTAGAATTTCATAGAATGCTAATTGAAGAAAAACTTCCATTTACAATCGGTGGAGGAATAGGACAATCTAGAATATGCATGTTTTTCCTAAGAAAAGCTCATATTGGAGAAGTGCAATCTTCCATATGGTCAGAAGAGATAATTAAAGAATGCGAAAATAACGGAATAAATTTATTATAAAACCTATTGACAATGTGGGTTATGTTTGATATTATAAATATAATTTAATACGGAACTTCTTATCAAGAGTGACTGAGGGACTGGCCCTATGACGTCCGGCAACCTGAACAGAAATGTTCGATGGTGCTAATTCCAGCAGGTATTATATATATCTGAAAGATAAGAAACAAGAAGAAAAATCTTCCTGTAGCTTATCTACAGGAAGATTTTTTTAGTTTTGTAACAGGAGATTGAGAAGAAGTTCCCAAAACTTTTAATTTACGAGGGAGGAATTTATTATGTCAAACCAATTATCATTTGAAACAATTCAATTACATGGAGGTCAAGAGCCAGATAGTGCTACAAAGTCTAGAGCAGTACCTATTTATCAAACTACATCTTATGTGTTCGATGATACTCAAGATGCTGCGGATTTATTTGGATTAAAGAAATTTGGGAATATTTATACAAGATTAACTAATCCTACAACAGACATTTTTGAAAAAAGAATAGCTTTACTTGAAGGAGGGGTTGGAGCTGTTGCTACTTCTTCAGGAATGGCAGCAATAACTTATGCAATACTAAATATTGCAGGCAGCGGAGATGAAATAGTTTCAGCTTCTACTCTTTATGGAGGTACTTATACTCTTTTTGATAGCACTCTAAATAATTTTGGAATAAAGACTGTATTTGTTGATCCAGATGAACCTGAAAATTTCAGAAAAGCTATTAATGAAAAAACAAAGGCAATATATATAGAGACTATTGGAAATCCTGGAATAAATATTATTGATATACAGGCAGTTGCAGATATAGCTCACGAAAATGGAATTCCACTAATTGTAGATAACACAATTGCTACACCTTACCTTTGCAGACCTTTTGATTTTGGAGCAGATATTGTTGTACACTCTGCAACAAAATATATAGGAGGACACGGAACTTCTATAGGAGGAGTAATTGTGGATTCAGGAAAGTTTGACTGGAACAATGGCAAGTTTAAAAAGCTAGTTGAACCAGATAAGAGCTATCATGGACTTTCTTACTATGAAACTTTCAAGGAAGCAGCATACATTATTAGAGCAAGAACAGCTTTATTGAGAGATTTAGGAGCATGTATATCTCCATTTAACACATTCTTACTTTTAATAGGTCTTGAAACTCTATCTCTTAGAATTGAAAGACATATAGAAAATACAAAGAAAATCACTGAGTTTTTAAAAAATCATCCTAAGGTTGAATGGGTTAATTATCCAAACCTTAAGGACAATAAGTATAATGAACTAGCTACAAAATATCTTCCAAAGGGACCAGGGGCAGTATTCACTTTTGGAGTAAAGGGTGGCTATGAAAGTGCAGTGAAATTTATTGATTCTCTAAAACTATTTTCTCAACTAGCTAATATTGGTGATGCTAAGTCTTTAGTAATTCACCCTGCTTCTACAACACATCAACAATTGGATGCTGAGAGTCAATTAAAAGCTGGAGTAACTCCTGAATTAATAAGAATTTCAGTGGGCATAGAAGGGGAATTAGATTTAATAAATGATCTTGAAAATGCTTTAAGTCAGATATAAATTTAAGGGACCCTCTCTAAAAACTGAGAATTTTGTTTATAGAAAATCAGCCTTATATCCTAAAACGTATATAGGGCTGATTTTTATGCTTTTAAAGGAAGAGACACGGTTATTTTAGTGCCTTTTCCTAGGGTACTTTCAACGTCTATTATTCCTTTATGTTTTTCTATAATCCATTTTGCAATTGAAAGTCCTAATCCATTTCCACCAGCATTTTTTGTTCTTGACTTATCTGCTGTATAGAATCTGTTAAAAATATGAGGAAGATCTTCTTTTGATATACCAACTCCAGTATCTTCAACTACTATATGAATATTTTTCTTTTTAATCTCTGTTTTGAGCTCTATAGTTCCATCAGCAGGAGTAAATTTAACACTGTTATGAATAAAAATTCTAATTGCTTCTTTTAAAAGCTTTCTATCAGCATTTATTCCTACTTCAAGATTATATTTACATATTATAATATGGGTATTATCTATTAGTTTAGTTTCCTTTATTATTTCATCTATTAACTCATTAAGTAAAAACTCTTCTATTTCAACTTTTTGAGTATTTTTATCTCCTCTTGCAAGAAATAAAAGATTTTCTACTAAGTTTTTCATATTCTCAGATTCATTCTTGATTGCTGTAATTGATTCATCTAAAACACTTTTGTCATCTTTACCCCAACGATCTAATAGATTTGCGTACCCTTGGATTACTGCTATAGGGGTTCTAAGCTCATGTGAAGCATCTGAGACAAATTGATTTTGTAACTCATAGGATTTTTGTATTCTGTCTATCATATCATTAAAGGTTTCAGCTAAATCTTTTAACTCATCCTTTGAACCACTGACATTTAATCTAGTATCAAAATTATCAACAGAAATTTTTTTTACCGTTCTAGTCATCTCTTCAACAGGAGCTAGCATTTTTGTACTAGTTTTTGAGCTTAAAATAATTAATGCGAATAGAAAAATAAGATCAGCAAAGGCTAAAATAATAAACAGGGTTCTTAAATAAATAATTATTTTTTCTTCACTAATAGCTTGAGAAATTAAAAAGTGCCTAAAACCAAATAAAATTCCATTGGTGAATAAAAAAAGAATCATAGAAAATATGAATGTATATATTACTGTCATTTTAAAAGCTATAGAAAATCGAAGTCTTTTACCTAGATTATTATAAATATTTTTTATTATGCTTAGTGCTGCCTTAAGTAAATATCTTATGCTAAGTAGATACAACAGCAGAAGCTTTAATAGCATTTTGAAAATAAATTTTATACTATTCATATTTTAAAAGGTATCCCACCCCTCGTATGGTATGAATGAATTTTT
Organism: Clostridium homopropionicum DSM 5847; assembly: GCF_001263795.1. Classification (GTDB taxonomy): domain Bacteria; phylum Bacillota; class Clostridia; order Clostridiales; family Clostridiaceae; genus Clostridium_H; species Clostridium_H homopropionicum. The sequence continues at coordinate 61,138 of NZ_LHUR01000022.1, read as the reverse complement.
CATTAAATCTTTCATCTATTTTGGTTCTTAGGTATCTTATATACACATCTACTACATTAGTATCTCCAACATAGTCATAACCCCAGACTTGATCCAGTATCTTATCTCTTGTTAAAACTATATCTTTATTTTCAATAAGGTATTTAAGCAGGTCAAATTCACGTTTTGTAAGCTCAATACCTTCATCCTTATAGGAAACTGTGTATTTTTCTAAATCTAATTTTAAATCACCAACTTGAAGTATGTTTAACTTTTTTGAATTATTAATATTTCGCTTTAAAGCTACTCTTATTCTAGCTAAAAGCTCTTCAATGGCAAAGGGTTTTGTCATATAATCATCAGCACCTATATCAAGTCCCATTACTTTATCAGTAATTTGATCTTTAGCAGTCAGCATTATAACAGGGGTTTCAGAAGATTGTCTAAGTCTTCTTAAAACCTCCATTCCATTAAGAGAAGGCAGCATAACATCTAAAATAATTAAATCAAAGTTTTCCTTTAAGGCCTTTTCTAAACCGGATCTTCCATCGAAAGCTTTATCCACAATATATCCTTCATATTTAAGCTCCAATTCCACAAATCTAGATATATTCACTTCATCTTCAATAAGAAGAATTTTTTTACCATTCACTTTTATTTCCCCCTGTGATATGTATAAACATTTTATAATAATTATATCTTACTTTTAACTTAAAAGTGAATTAAATAACCTACATTATTTTATGTAGGTTATTTAAATGTACATTTGATTTATTTAGAAAATTGATTAGTAACGTTATTTACCACGGAAGACATCTTATCGAAAACCTCTGTGGTTTTAACCTCTTCTCCATTTTGCTTTTCAATCTTTACTTTGTGATTAGTGGCAAGAGCTAGCACTAATCCAGTAGCTGCTAGAGGGAAAGCAACGACAGTAACTATTCCTGCTATGGTAACAGGTAAATTCAATACTACATCATCCTTTTTCTTAAGAATAAAGCGAGTTTTATTTCCTTTTTTTATTAAGTCCTTTGATTTAGATATTAAATTTTCACCGCAGCAAACTTTATGTGTCTTTAAATTATTTTTCTTTTCAATATAAGCAAGAGCTTCCACCAAATCATTATTACATTGTTCTAATGCTTCCTTTGCATCATTATAGCTTACACCAGTTCTTTTTCTGATTAAATCAACATCTTCCAAATTTATTGACATTTTAATTCCTCCATTTATTTTTAATTTACTTTATGTTTTTATAATAAAGCAGCTAGATTAGAGCTTTATTAGTGAAAGATTAAAATTAGATTAGAATTCTACTAATCATTATATTGTGGTATTATAGAAATATTGAAGAATTTAAAGTTAATATGCTTTTTAACTATAAATATTGAGGAAAGGAGGAGATTAGTTGGAGAATATAAACTTTGTCCATCTCCATGTGCATACTGAGTTCAGTCTATTAGATGGTTCTGGTAAAATAGGCAAGTTAATTTCAAGAGCAAAGGAATTAGGGATGCAAAGCCTTGCCATAACTGATCATGGAGCTATGTATGGATGTGTAGATTTTTATAAAAAGGCAAAGGAATTGGGCATTAAGCCTATCATTGGGTCAGAAATATATGTTGCATCAAAGTCCATGGATATTAAAAAAAATGACATGGAAAACAGAAATCATCATTTAGTGCTATTAGTAAAAAACCAAAAGGGTTATGAAAATCTCATGAAGATAGTTTCAAAAGCTGCAATAGATGGATTTTACTATAAGCCAAGGGTTGACCATGAGTATTTAATAGAACACAGCGAAGGATTAATAGCTTTAAGTGCATGTCTTGCTGGAGAGGTCTCTTACAATTTAAGAGCTGGAAACCATAAGAAAGCTAAAGAAGCTGCCTTGTTTTATAAAGAAACCTTTAAAGATGGTTTTTATCTGGAGCTTCAGTATCATGGAATAGAAGAGCAGCTTCAGGTAAATGAAATGCTTTTAGAGCTTTCAAAGGAACTAGACATACCACTAGTTGCAACTAACGATGTTCACTATATTAATAAAGAAGATTCTAGATCTCATGATATACTTCTTTGTATTCAAACAGGGAAAACTGTTGATGAAGAAAACAGAATGAGATATGAACCAGAGCAATTTTACTTAAGATCTCCAGAAGAAATGAATGAGATTTTTTCTTACGTACCAGAAGCACTAGAGAACACAGTTAAAATTGCTGAACAATGTAATTTTGATTATGTATTTCATGAATCTAAGCTGCCAATGTTCCCACTTGAAGAGGGGATTGATCATTTTGAGTATTTAAGAGACCTATGTTACAAGGGGCTTTCTGTAAGATATGAAGACATAACAGAAGAATTAAAAGAAAGACTTGAATATGAATTAGAGATTATTGATCAAATGGGCTATGTAGATTATTTCCTTATAGTTTGGGACTTTTTCAGGTTTTCCATGGAAAAAGGAATAATGACAGGTCCAGGCAGGGGTTCTGCTGCAGGTTCTCTTGTAGCGTACACTTTGGGTATTACTAAGGTAGACCCTATTAAGTATAGCTTGATATTTGAGCGTGAAAAGATGCGCTCTTTAAATTGGGTGAATTGCTGGAAAGCTAAACTGCATACGCAGCATGCCAATCAGCAGCCAAGTCTGGGAATAGCATAAAAGTACCAGGAAGGTTCAGAGACTAGAGTGGTGAGTAGCTACGTAATAATCCACTCCACGAGTGCCCAATTTAATAAGAATATATGTTCGTATATTATTTGCTTTTTATCGCATAATATAAATATAATTCTTATTAAAATGATATAGTCCAATCTGAGTTAGAATTGACTAACTGATGAAAATGAGGGAAACCTCCAGAGCATAGGATAAAAAGCCTGTGGATAATAACAAATGTTCTTAAATCCTGAAAGAATTTCTATGCCAGATTAAGATGTTTTGTTATATAGTGACTTATTTTATTAAACTTTAACGAAAAGGATAATAAGATGAAAAGATACCAACTAGATGAATACAAGGATAATATTATTGAATTATATGATACAACTATATAACAATAGAACTTAGTCGTATACAGTAGAAATACTGTATTTAAAGAGCCCTGAATTGCTGGAATACCCTGAGAGCCCTATGAACCACAACGTAAGATTGAGAAATCTAGGCGTGAAGGTGGCATGACCGTAAAAATCATAGGGATTTGAGGTGAGTCAGACTCTACTGGGAAACCATGCAGCCAAGCCTTGAAGAGAGGAAGGTTCAACGACTAGTGCAAAGGCACGTAGGGGTAATATTTTTAATTACTTCGAAGCGGGGCAGCCTAAACCGATAAGGACGGTAGGTGAAGATATAGTCTATACCCACTATATAAATTAGTGTTAAAGTATCTTGAAAGAGAGGGTATAATAGATTGATTCTGACTTTTGCTACGAAAGGCGTCAAGAAGTTATTGACTATGTAGTAGAAAAATACGGCAAGGATAATGTATCTCAAATAATTACCTTTGGAACCATGGCACCAAGGGCTTGTATAAGAGACGTAGGTAGAGCTATGAACTACTCCTATGCTGAAGTAGACAGAATAGCTAAAATGGTTCCAACAGTACTTGGCATAACCCTTGACAAGGCATTGGAAATGAATCCAGAGCTAAACGAGGTTTATGAAACAGATGAAAGAATTAGAGATTTAATTGATGTAGCTAGAGCATTGGAGGGACTTCCAAGACACACCTCCACCCATGCGGCTGGTGTAGTTATAGCATCACAACCTTTAGTGAATTATGTTCCACTTGCAAAAAATGAAGAGGCTGTGGTAACTCAGTTTACTATGACGACACTGGAAGAACTTGGTTTGCTAAAAATGGATTTTCTTGGACTTAGAACCTTAACTGTAATAAGAGATGCCATAGAGCTTATTAAAGAAGATACTGGTACAGAAATTAATCTGGATAAAATTAATTTCGAGGATAAAGAAGTTTATAGGATGCTTGGAAAAGGCAAGACAGTAGGAGTGTTTCAGCTAGAATCTCCGGGAATGACTAGCTTTATGAAGGAACTAAAGCCAGAGAGTCTTGAAGATATAATAGCTGGCATAAGTTTATACAGACCAGGTCCTATGGCGGAAATTCCTAAGTACATTAGAAACAAGAATAATCCTGATGAAGTAGAATATGATGCTCCTCAATTGGAAGAAATACTAAATGTTACCTATGGAGTAATGGTTTACCAAGAACAGGTTATGGAAATTGTTAGGGCATTAGCAGGATATTCTATGGGTAGAAGTGATTTAGTAAGACGTGCCATGTCCAAAAAGAAACATAAGGAAATGGAGAAAGAAAGAGCAAACTTTATTTATGGTATTGAAGATGAAAATGGAGATGTAATAGTACCAGGATGCCTAAGAAATGGGATTGATGAAAAAAGTGCAAATAAAATCTATGATCAGATGATGGACTTTGCTTCATATGCTTTTAACAAATCCCATGCGGCTGCCTATGCTGTTGTAGCTTACTACACAGCATACCTAGTATACTATTATCCAACTGAATTCATGGCAGCTATGCTAAACAGCGTAAGAGGAAACAGTGACAAAGTAGCTGTATATGTAAGAGCAGCTAAAGATATGGAAATAGATACTCTGCCTCCAGACATAAATAAAAGTTATGGCAAGTTTACAGTGCAAAAGGGAAAAATTCGCTTTGGACTTTCAGCTATAAAAAATGTTGGAGAAAACATCATAAATGGTATAGTTAAGGCTAGAGAAGAAAAAGGTGAGTTCAATTCTTTTGTAGACTTCTGTAATAAGATTGATACGGTTAGTATAAACAAGAGAATGGTGGAGAGTCTTATAAAAGCTGGAGCCTTTGATTGTTTTGGAGTATATAGGTCAAAGTTGCTTGCAGTTTATGAAAAAGTATTAGACTCGGTAACAAATCAAAGAAAGAAAAATATAGATGGGCAAGTAAGCTTATTTTCTACTTTAACAGAGGAATTTAAAGAAATAGAAATTAAATTCCCAGATATAAAGGAATTTGATAAAAAGTATAAGCTAGCTATGGAAAAAGAAATGACTGGCTTGTACTTAACTGGACACCCTCTTGAGGAATATGAAGAAGCTTTAAAAAGACAAACCTCAGCAAAAACCATTGATATTATTGGTGACGGATCTCTAGAAGAAGACATTATTGACGAAGTAACTAGGCATATAGAAGAGGAAAATTCTAAAATAAAGGATGGAGATAGAGTTATCTTAGGAGGAATAATAACTGAGGCAACTAGAAAAATAACTAAAAATAATAGCATGATGGCTTTTATAAAGTTAGAAGATTTGTACAGCACTATAGAGGTTATTATATTTCCTAAAATACTAGATTCTTTTAGAGAGCTTATAGTTGAAGATGAAATTGTATTAATAAGAGGAAGAGTAACAAAGAGGGAAGATGAGCAGGCAAAAATTATCTGTGATGGAATGGAGAAGCTTGTAAATTTTAAAAGTAAAAAGCTGTATATTTTAGTAGAAAGTAATAAAGATGTAAAACCAAATATAAGAAAATTAAAATCTATTTTTCTTTCGAATTCTGGAAATATACCTGTATATATATGTACTAAACAAGAAAGAGAGAAATTTCTCTTATCAAGAGATTATTGGATAAGTGATGAGGAAAAATTATTAGCTTATTTAAAAGAAAAATATGGAGAAAGTAACATAAAGTTATTGTAAAGCTTATGTCTATAGGGGATTTTTAAGAATTCTCTTATGGGCATGGCTTTTTTTATTATTGTAATAGAGCACAGTAAAATATTTATAGTATATTTATCTTGCAGGTAAACAAAATATCTATAAAGAAGATAGTGATAATTATCAAATTTTTTATATTTAATTCAAAAAATATATGAAAAATTATATATAAAATGATATACTATCCGTAAAGTAGACTACGATGTAAAACTAGTAACTATGAGGTTTTGATGGGATAAAAAAAGTCCCTTAATTGTAGGAGGTAATAGATTATGAAAACTATTGCAGTTTTAACAAGTGGTGGAGATGCTCCAGGAATGAATGCTGCTATTAGAGCGGTAGTTAGAACCGGCTTAGAAAAAGGTTTTAAGGTAATGGGAGTTCAAAGAGGATATAGTGGTCTCATAAATGGAGAGATTTTTGAAATGGGACGCTATAGTGTTGCAGATATTATTCAAAGAGGTGGAACTATATTAAGAACCGCTAGAAGTGAAGAATTCAAAACTGAGGCTGGAAGAATAAAAGCCGTAAACATCTTGAAAGCTTTTGGAATAGACGGACTCGTAGTTATTGGAGGAGATGGTTCCTTTAAAGGAGCTCGAGAGCTTTCGAAAATGGGAATAAATACCATCGGTCTACCGGGAACCATAGATAATGATTTAGCCTATACCGACTACACAATAGGCTTTGATACTGCACTAAATACAGTATTAGATGCCATAAATAAATTAAGAGATACTTCATCTTCTCATGAAAGAGTTAGTATAGTTGAAGTTATGGGAAGAAATTGTGGAGATATAGCTCTTTTTGCAGGAATAGCAGGTGGAGCTGAAAGTGTTATAATTCCTGAGAAGGAGTTCGATGTGAACCTATTATGCAGAAAGGTCTTAGAAGGGAAAAACAGAGGTAAGCTCCATAATCTCATAATTTTATCAGAAGGAGTAGGTGGAGCCCAGGCTTTGAAGAAAAAAATCCAAGAGGTAACTGGTATTGAAACCAGGGCTACTGTTCTTGGACATATTCAAAGAGGAGGAAGTCCTACTGCTGCAGACAGAATACTAGCTTCAAGGCTTGGTGCGAGAGCAGTAGAACTATTAGAACAAGGGAAATCCTCTAGAGTAGTAGGAGTAAGAGGAAATGAAGTAGTTGATTTTGAAATAGAAGAAGCATTGGCTATGGAAAGTAAATTCAATGAAGAATTATATAACATAGCTAATATACTTTCTTATTAATCTTTAAATATAAAAGGAGACAAATTTATGCAAAAAACAAAAATGGTATTTACGATTGGACCTACAAGTGATAACGAAAAAGTGTTATCAGAACTTATTAAAGCAGGAATGAATGCTGCAAGATTAAATTTTTCTCATGGAAGTCACGAAGAACATGGTGAGCGAATTAAATTGGTTAAAAAGCTAAGAGCAGAGCTAAATAAGCCAATTGCTATAATGTTGGATACAAAAGGGCCAGAGATAAGAACTAAAGATTTTGCTGATAAGGTAGAATTAAAAGAAGGCAATAGATTTACTATTATCTGCGGTGAAGATGTAATTGGAGATGAAACTAAGTGTTCAATAACTTATGATAAGTTATATGAGGACGTTAAAATAGGAAATGCTATCTTAATAGACGATGGTTTAGTTGGTCTTACTGTTGAAGAAATAGAAGGAAACAAGATTCATTGCAGAGTAGCAAATAGCGGAGTAGTATCAAGCAAAAAAGGAATTAATGTTCCTAATGTTAAAATTAATTTACCAGCATTAACTGAAAAGGATGAGTCAGATTTAGTATTTGGATGTCAGCAAGAGGTAGATTTAGTTGCAGCATCTTTTATAAGAAAGGCAACAGATGTATTAGCTATAAGAAAGATTCTAGAGCAAAACGGTGGTGGAGACATTCTGATTTTCTCTAAGATTGAAAATCAAGAGGGCGTAGACAATATAGATGAAATCATTAAATTCTCTGATGGTATTATGGTAGCTAGAGGAGATATGGGAGTTGAGATTCCTATAGAACAAGTGCCTATAGCTCAAAAGATGATAATAGAAAAATGTAATAAAGCGGGAAAACCAGTAATTACAGCAACTCAAATGCTTGATTCTATGATGAGAAATCCAAGACCTACAAGAGCAGAAGCATCAGACGTTGCAAATGCTATATTTGATGGCACTGATGCAGTAATGTTAAGCGGTGAGTCTGCAAATGGAAAATATCCAATTGAAGCTGCTAAAACTATGTCAAAAATAGCAAAGACAGCAGAAGAAAAAATTGATTATGTAGCTGCACTAAACAAGAGAATGGAAAATGCTCTTTCAAATGTTGCTAATGCTATAAGCCTTGCTACTTGTACAACTGCTATGGAGCTTAATGCATCTGCAATAATTACTGCAACTCAAACAGGAAATACAGCTAAAATGGTTTCTAAATACAGACCAGAATGCCCTGTTATTGCAGTAACACCAAATGAAAAGGTTGCAAGAAAATTAGCACTTAATTGGGGAGTATTCCCTATTGATGCAAGAAAATTTGAATCAACTGATGAGATGATTCTTGAATCCGTTAATAGATCAAAGGAAGAAGGATACGTTAAAAATGGAGATTTAGTTGTAGTGGCAGCTGGAATCCCTGTACATTATTCTGGTACTACTAATATGATGAAGGTTCACATTGTTGGTGACGTTCTTGTACAAGGAAAGGGAGCTGGTTCTTATCCAGGCTTTGGAACAGCGAAAGTACTTAGAAGTCCAGAAGAAGCTTCAGATTTAGTTCAAAATGATGACATATTAATAATAAAGAATTTAGATAAAGGCTACATGGAAGTTTTAGATAGAGTGGCTGGTATTGTATCAGAAGGCGGTGGACTAACATCTCATATGGCAATAGAATGCCTTTCAAGAGGAATTCCAATAATCTGTAATGCTGGGGGAGCAACTGAAAGCATCAAAACAGGTACCTTTATTACAATGGATGTTGTAAGAGGCGTGGTTTACAGCGGAAGAGCAAACATAGTTTAGAAAATACATAAATAATTAATAAACTATAGATAATATGTTAAATATATGTTACAATGATATGTAAACCTAATAGAAGTATTATAAAATTTAATTAGATATGGTATAATATAAAAATATTATAGCTATTTTTAGAATTTTAGTATAAACTGTATAGAAATGGTTATAATAATTTAATATATTGTAAGCAACTGATTCCATTCTTTGCATCCTTATTTGGGATGCCTTTTTTTGTTGGAAAATATAAGAAAAATACGGCGCATTTTTCTTTAGTAACCAGTAACCGGTGACCAGTTGCCAGTAGAATTAATAAAACTGGTTACTGGGAATTGGTTACTGGTCACTAAGAATTTTACTTCATAAAATTCTTATATCTTAAATTAAAGTTTATATTTATCACATATGAGTTTATAATAGATATGTTACTTAATATTAGAAATTTTATACTTACAAAGGAATAACAAGATTCAAATAGGGGGGAGCAAGATAATGCTTGGCACAATTGTAAACGCTCTAGCCATATTAGCTGGAGGAACATTAGGAATTTTCTTAAAAGGTGGTTTAAGTGAAAAGGTTGCTAAAAATGTAATGGATGGTCTTGCACTATGTGTGCTTTTCATTGGAGCTTCAAATATAATTGGAGTAACAGATAAGCTAGATTCTACTAGTTTTTTAGTAATAATAATTTCAACTGTAATTGGAGCTGTTGTAGGTGAGAAGATAGATATTGATAAAAAAATAGAAAACTTGGGCAATAATATAGAAAAAAAATTAAACAATAAGGGCGGACAAGTATCTAAAGGATTTGTTACAGCTAGTCTTTTGTTTTGCATAGGAGCCATGGCAATTATAGGATCTCTTGAAAGTGGATTAGTAGGAAATCATAAGACTCTTTTTGCAAAATCAGTCTTAGATGGAATTACTTCTATAATATTTGCTTCTTCACTAGGGATAGGAGTATTACTTTCAGCTGCATCAGTTTTTGTGTATCAGGGCTTAATAACATTATGCGCAAGCTCTTTAAAAGGAGTATTAATTGCAGACGTAATTAATAACATGACTGCCATAGGAGGATTTTTAATTATTGCTCTAGCTTTAAATATGTTAAATGCAACAAAAATTAAAGTAGCAAATTTATTACCAGCAATTTTTCTTCCTATAATATATCAATTTATTATAACAATTATAAATTAGTAAAAATTTCTTAATGAAAGGTAGAAATGAATGGATAAGATTATACCCATAGAGAAAAATGGAGAGTACCTTGTAGAAATTACTGGTCTTGGACATGAGGGTGAAGGGGTAGCTAGAATAAATGATTATGCAGTATTTATAGAAGGTGCCTTAATAGGAGAAAAAGTAAAAATAAAAATAGTTAAGGTAAAGAAAAATTTTGCCTTTGGAAAACTTTTAGAGGTAATAGAAGCCTCTAAGGAAAGAAGAGAACCTGTTTGCAGTATTTACAAAAGATGTGGTGGATGCAGCCTCCAGCATTTGAGCTATGAAGGTCAATTAGAATTTAAAAAAAATAGAGTTAAGAATTCTCTTGAGAGGATAGGTAAACTTAAGGTTAGTAACCAGTTGCCAGTAACCAGTGACCAGCTGCCAGTTCCTAATAAAGAAGAAGGGATTATTTTGCATGACACTATTGGCATGAAGGAGCCGTATAGGTATAGAAATAAAGTACAGCTGCCTGTAGGAGAAAGTAATGGAGAACTAAAGGTAGGGTTTTATGCTGCAAGAAGTCATGAGATTATAGGAATGGATACTTGTAATATTCAAGACGAAGTAGCTGACAAGGTAGCAGCGCTAACAAAGACATGGATGAAAAAGTTCAATATAAAAGCTTATGATGAAATTAAGGACACTGGAAGCATAAGACATATAATGGTGAGAAAAGGCTTTAGAACTGGAGAAGTTATGGTAGTTCTAGTTACAAAGCAAAAGGAATTGTCCAATAAAGAAGAATTTGTAAATTTAATCAGAGATAATATTGAAGGAATAACTAGTATTGTTCAGAATATTAATGTTAAAAAGACTAATGTAATCTTAGGAGAAAAAAATATAACTTTATATGGAAAAGATAATATTAGTGATTACATAGGTGAGTTTAAGTTTAATATTTCTCCATTATCATTCTTCCAAGTGAACCCTATTCAAACAGAAGTGCTTTACAATAAAGCCTTAGAGTATGCCGGACTAACAGGAAATGAAATAGTATTTGATGCTTATTGTGGAACAGGAACCATATCACTATTCCTATCTCAAAAGGCTAAAAAGGTATATGGAGTAGAAATTATAGAACAAGCAATTGATAATGCTAAGTTAAATGCAAAAGAGAATAAGATTGACAATGTAGAATTCATTGTTGGAAAATCAGAAGAGGTTATTCCAGAGCTTATAAATAAAGGCATAAAGGCAGATGTAGTTGTAGTAGACCCACCGAGAAAGGGCTGTGAGAAAAGCCTACTTGATGCCATTGGAGAAATGAAACCTTCCAAGATAGTATATGTTTCCTGCGACACAGGTACTCTTGCTAGAGATTTAGGAATTTTAGAGGAAAGAGGATATAAGGTTAGAGAAGTGCAGCCAGTAGATATGTTTCCTATGACGGGGCATGTTGAGTGTGTTGTCTTGATGTCAAGGGTGGAGAAATAGGGTTATTCAAAACACGGATAAATAAAGGGCTTCCTGACATTGAACTTTTCTCACGGCTACTTTGCCGTAGATGTTAATGTCGGGAGACCCTTATTTTTATTCTTTGAGAAAACATATCAACTGCCCTGAAAGCGATAGGGTCGAGTTGACAGATTAGATTTTTTATTGAGGTTGAGGAGACAGGATAGATGCATTATTTAATCTTCTCGTACAGCATCTGTATCGAAAATCCTATCCAGTTCCTCGTTTGATGTTATGCCACGAACTTTATTCCTAATCGTTGTTTTTCCCATATCTAGTCGATAGAAATGTTCACGACCATCTACACCTTTTTTAAGTCGAATGAGCTGAATCCTGCCAAATATATCCCAATGCTTCTCTGCGAATTTTGCTAAACCCACTGCCTTAGGATAATTGTCTTTTCGGCTAGGATCGTGTGGTTCTAAAATATCAAAAACATAACCTTGTGCATCAGATCTAACAATAACTAAATCCGGGAACATAGGAGTGGTGACACCGCTGACTTCGTAAGGGATTTCTAGTGACCACTTTTTGCGGTCAAGATTACGTAACCAGCATACAGCACCATTGTTAAGCTCTTCTGTAACAACTCCGCTTTCCCATGGATTCAGTGATGTTTCAAATGTGCCATCCTCAGAACAATAAAGATGCTGCTCAAATTTTATGCTATTATCTGGTATAGAAAAATCGATTGAATCTGGTAGTATCCATGGTACAGATATCGGTTGTACAGAAGCATTAGTTAATCTTTCATAGACATTCTTTCGTGCCTCGCTAAGTCTAGCAATGGATCGCTTGTTGTTTTCGTACAGTGTTATGAATTCTTCCTCAGCATAGTCATTAATCCTTTCCATTGCATCAGTATCATGTGTAAGAATGATGATTTCTTTTTTTACATCAATATGGTCTCGGGTACTATGACGAATCCAATATTCCTTGTGTAAACCCTCTCCCAACAACTTTCCGGCTTGCTCAAAATGTCGGGAAATATCAAAATCGGACATGGTCATTGTCTGTGTTTCTTCATCAAAGGAATAGGCATTGTCTCCGTATTCAAATATCAGTGTACCGAGAGCAAAACCAGTAATTGAAGCCCCTCGAGTGTCAAAGTCTCCGCTTTCTTTTATCCGTGATATCTCATCATCCATTTTTGATAAAACTGCATTTTTAACAGCTTTCTGCGCCCCTAAGTCGATACCATCCATTGTCAGCGCACGGGAAAGCTGTATTAATAATTTAAGTGGTGCCTGCTTTCGAGATGAATCTATCCGATAAGTTATGAGGTTATCCATTGCCTCAAATACATCGGAATAGGCAAGGTTTCGTCCAAGTGTAACAAGCTCTTTACTGGTACCTGTTTCAGTGGGCATAGCAGCCTCGCTGTCACGCAAAGCATTGACTACATTTTTCACTGTTTCTTCATCAAAGTATGGAAGAAATAGGCTGACACTATTAAGCTCTGCGTCGGAAGAAATCCGTCTTGCCAAAGGCGTACGTATCATACGTCCCAGCAACTGAGCGATATAAGTATAATCTTGTGCACTGCGGAATGACATCATCGTTTCAGCTCGTGGGCAATCCCAACCTGTGGAAAGATTCATTTTGAAGAATACGATTAATACACTTTCATCCTCCTGAATTCGAGAGGCTTCAATTTGCTGAATTTCAACGTCACGTATTTTAAGAGTTCCATGGTCATTGAAAGTATGTACCGCTTCTCCAGGCTGTAATTTGCGTCCCAGCGTTTCTTCTAGTAAATCGATGCAAGCCCCCAAATCGGTTTGGGTTGCTATACGATCATTTCCATCTTCAACTTGAATAACAAGAATAGGGTTTATCACTTTTTCATCTTCGCGCTCACAGTAAGTCTTCCAATGAGTGCATTTTTTGCGCCAATTATCAACTGCCCCTTTAAACATGGTCATATCAGCATTGAATTGAATATCTGGATAGTGAATAATAATTCTATCTTTCAAAAGACCTGACTCACGAACAAGCTCAGGTGGAACGATGACTTTTTGAACCGTTGAAGTCGTTCCGGCAATTAAGTTATCAAATCTCTGAGGGGTTGCAGTTACACCTATAACTAAAGGCATGACGCAAAGACCGTCATCTTCACTACCCTTAATGAATTTTTGCATGATAGATTGAGCCTTATTTTCTGCTTGCACAGAGGTATAAGTTCCTCTATGTGCTTCATCTATCACCACATAAAACTTTTTAGGAATCTGTTTTGCAGTATTAGTAAGGGTTTCCCATATAGAATACTGACGCTTATCAGATGTTGAAGTCAGTAGCTTATCAGAACCTAGTTTTTGTGTATTTAGAAAATAAACGCAACCACCTTCGAGATACTCAGCACTAAAATTTGAATCTATAGTCACTAAGTCTCTAACACGGATTTTATCCGACTTGCTTTCAATTTTTAGCCGTGTTTGCTCATTGAGCTCTGGTGAATCGGAAAGCCAAACAAAAACTGAATCTGGATCTCCGATGTTGTCCTCGTTACCATAGAGTATTTCCTCAAAAAGAGTCGTCATAATAATAGTTTTTCCCGAACCAGTAGGTGCGGAAAACGAGATTATCTGAGGCTTATTTTCACGCCACACTGCATGAGCATCTTTAATTGCAGAATGCAGTTCACCAAGGGCTGTTTCCTGAAAAGGAAATAGTATATCTCTCATTTATGAATCCCTCCTGCTCCCTAATACAAAGTTATCGATGTAATCACGATATAGTTGGTATGTGTTATTTGCTTTAACTCCCGAAGTCATTTCGCGGAAGGCTTCCTCGGAGTTGGTGACGAAATAGATAACTCTAATATTATCTTCCTCCGAAAGTTTTTCAGCAAACTCAGCATACTTTGTTTCATCAATTAGAATAGCGAAGCCGTTCTGCGGTAGAATTAACATTTCCGGTTCCTCATTGCTACTTACTTCAGGCCGCTTACCGATTGCACCAGATTTAAGCCAAAGTAAGGGTAATATTTCACGGAACTGTTGCCCCAGTGACACGCTGGTTTTATCCAAGAAATCCAGCTTGTAGTATTCTACGTTGGTTGGAAAGCCTTCGCTCATTGGACGCTTAACTTGTGATGTTACATTTATAAGGCCGAGCAAGTCGGAAACCTTCGCTTTAATTCTCTTGAATACCGCTGCTTCCTTAACAACAATGTAAAAGTCTATGATGTGGTCTTGACCTTCCAGCTCATCCAACCATTCATCAACAGCATTTACATCAAAAAGAATCGATGCCGTATGTTTATCCGAAACGATGAATTTACTATCCGCTTTTACCAACGTTTGTGGAAGTTGCGTTTTTCCTTCCTTGCTACGAAGCAAAGAGACAAGCTGCTTCTTGGCACTGCTCTTTAGAACTTCGAAGTCTTCAGCAAAGCCAAGTTGATAGAATGAGCGTTCAACTTCTTTTGTTTCAGTCAGGGTTGTAAAGTAATCGCCTGTCAAGACCGTACCGTCGTCACGATTGCCAAGGGTGCTATATTTTGTCCTCGGCCAAGTTACTGCTCGGCAAATTCCCTGTTTTTCCCATTCAGGGTCACCCGGCTGATAGCCGCTCCTTTGTAAATTCCGTGCCTCGTCAACAGAAACTTCATTGTTGGTAACTAGTATGCATCGCCTGTGACCGCTGTCCTCAGCGTTCAATAGATTCACGGCGTGGAGAGTCGTACCACTCCCAGCGAAGAAATCAACAATGAGAGCATTTGGGTTATCTTTAATTACCACACCAAGCGCATCATGTACCGCATAAAGTGATTTAGGGAAAGAAAATGTATTGGGTTTATTGAGTATACTTGTAATCATGTCAGTTCCATATGTTCCTGCATTGTGAGAGTTTCGGTACCAAACAGTTCGGACGAGCTGATTTGTCTCTCCAGCATATTCCACCTCAACGGCTCCAGTAACATTGTTACGCCCAGTTATGATTATCTCTCCACGTTCAATCTGTTCGCGTTGTTTCTTAAACAAATATTTAATAGGCCATGTCTTTCGCTTAGGATCGAATTTTCCAACAGAAACATATCCAAGCTCTATCATCTTATTTAAAGTTTCATTGCTCATTGACCATCGGCCTTCTGATAAATCAGTTCGAACGGGCCATGCTGCTTTATATCCATCTATAGTAGCATCGTAATCAGGGTGTTCTCCTAATGGTAAAACATCCCCAGCCTTGACAACCCGGCTATTTTCTTCATCAATTAATATTGGATAGTATAAATTAGGTGAATCTTGCCTATATGAATCACTGCCTCGTCTAAGTAAAGATGCCCATGTTACCTTTTTAGAAAAAGTATCGTTTTCGCCAAGCATTCTATCGTACCAACTTGAAATATTCGCCATCGGCATAAAAACATAAATAATATACTCCTCAACTCGAGCAAAATGTCCCTGTGATACGCCTTTATAATTAATTACGTCAGTTACCATCTGAATATGAGCCTCAGGGAAAAGCTCCGCAAGTAAAGTGCGAAGATGATGAACTTCGTGCTCATCGATTGTAACAATCAATATACCCGTATCAGGGTTCAATATCCTTCTAGCAATTTTTAATCTTTTTTGCATCATTGAAAGCCATTTGCTATGGCGCCAGTTATCACTAGAATCTACGTAATCATTATTGTATTTCCAATCCCGCGCACCTGTGTTGTATGGTGGATCAATATAAATACAATCAACCTTCTTGGGGTAGAGATATTCTAGTAACTGAAGTGCATGGTAATTATCTGCTTCAATGATTGAATGCCATAAATTACTATCAGGCGCATTTTCTACAGAATCAATTGGCTGAAGAGTAGGAAATATCGGTTCCCCAAACTGAGCAACTGAAACTAACTTCATAAGTGGGGAGTTCATTATATCCCCTGTTGTTTTATTACGGCAAATAGCAGAATCACCATCTATTTTTATTACTGTATATACATCATTAATGTGGCCAGTTTTTAACGCAACTGTCGAACCGCGTTTGATAGGAACGTTGTAAAGAGGAGTACATTCTGGGATATGCTCCTCAAATACGAGTCCAAATTTTTTATTTTTTGAAATGCGGGCAAATTCCTGTTCCAAGCGGCTACGCAAGGAAGTGTCCGGAATTTGGCGCAATAAATCATCAATTGCAGCCATTTCTTTTGATCCTCCTATGTTAATAATCATTCGATTCGTATTTACTCCACGAACGACCAAATAATTCATTTCCGTCCGATAAGCGTAAGATTGCTGTCTCTTCTAAGATTTTATGAGCCTTTGTAGTTGTAGAGTCAGCTTTATCAAATGCAATAAAAACCTGACGTCTACTGGTCTGATAACGTTCCAATATGAGTTCCAGATGAACATCCTCGATACGCTTTAAAATATTTGAATCATGGATAAGTGCAGGGATTGGACGTAATTCAAGTATGCTTAAATCGTACACAACAAGGCTCTTGTATGCTGTTCCCTCACTTGTATTGCTAGGTGTTTCAAAGACGATCTCCTTTTGAGGAGTGATATACAAAAGAGGGGCAGTTTCCTGTTCCTCAGTTACTACACCGTTAATTTTATTCATGCGCAGATTTATGTCATCTTGTATTTCATCCAATTTTTCAGTTTGTTGCTGCAACAGTTTTTCAAGTATTTGTTCTGCATCAGCTCGTGCATCCTGAAGCTCTTTTTGATGAATCAATTCCGCTGTTTCTTCCTCAAGCTTATCAATACTTTTAGACACATTAACACACTGAGATAGTACTCTCTCAGACATCTCTTTTGCAAGACCAGACTCTTCAATTTTTCGATTAAGTCGCATAATCTCTTGATCATACTGATTGATTAACGGTTGTAATCGTTCGATTTCCTGATTCATTTCTTCGCCAAGGATTTCCCTAATTTTCTTATGAAAATATTCAATCTCTTCAAAAGTTTTTATATTAGTGTTTGGGAAAAAATGTACCAAGGAATCAAATTCACTTGCGGTGTCTACTTTGTTATCAGCAATATTGCTCTTTATAGCACTAAGTTGTGATTGGAGGCGATTACGCTTGCGAACAAAGCTATTTAATTCTTTTTGAATTGCTGTTATTCTCTCAAACGCCTGAGTGTCAAATCCAAACAAGGCTAATTGAGCTTCTTCACTATTTTTCATTAGCTTTTGAAGTCTATTCCTCAACGACTCTATTGTTTTTTGGTTACTCTCAATTTTCTCTATGTCAACCTTTTGGCGCTGGCGAGATTTAAGTTGTGAAGACTTAATTCCGAGTTCTTCCTCCATACTTCTTATAGAAGCAAGAATTCTATAGTGCCCGAATAGCTTTAATAGAAAATCTACAGCCTTTTCATCCTGTTCACGAGGTTTTACAAGCAACGGATACTTTTCAAGTGTATTTTCACGGCCATAGATACGGAAAAAACGCTCGGTTATTTCTGAAAATGCAAGGGAAGGAATCCCAATTTTATATTCCTGAAACAGAAATTTCCGAAAATCTTCTAGCGATAATTTTGTAATGAAATGGCCCTCTTCATCACTCCGATATACATTTTTAGGATCATCCGTACTTCTATAGAAATAGTATGGTTGTTCATCAAACTCGAAAGTGAAATAGATGATATGCGAACCTATTTCCTTTTTTATATCATCAGTTAGGGAGTAGTAGCTTTCACCGCCGAATACATAATCTATAATCCATAGAAATGTTGATTTTCCGATTGCATTACTACCACCTGCACTACCTAAAACTGTATTTAGACCAGAGTTAAACCGGATAACTCGATGATCCGGTGCAAATTTATCACACTGAATTTCCTTTAACATAGCGAAGCACCCTCCCTTCCTCAATTAATTCAATTTTACCTAATGCAAACAAACAGTTTAAAGCACTTAGAAAATCAGCTAAGTCCTTTTTACGAGAAGCTGTTATTTCAAACAACTCTTTAGGGGACATGTCCTGTTGCGTTAATGCCTCTAAGATATCCGGAAAAAGAGCAATAACGCTATTAGTATAGGGAATTACTTTATTTGGTAACCTCATCGAACACCTCACACCTTTGTACGAAGTAGGAGATTATAATCTCACACGCTCCTCTATATTTGCGGCCTGTCTTTTCAAACAATGTTTCAACAAGCAGATAGTAAATTTCGCTTTGTGATATATGTGATTCACTTGCATCTTCATACATCCGTCTAATGCTTTTAGCAAACCTATCAACGTTTAATCTGTTTTCACCAGCTAGCCGATATAATGAATCGTTTACCCCCTCATATAACTGCCTGACATCAAACAGCACCCGATCCTTCAACCGCTTTTCGGTAATTTTATTCTCAACCTTAACAGGCTTGATTTTTAGCTGTGTATCATCGGTAACATCCATTAAATCTACTTCCCGAAGTACTTGTTCAATTTGTTTTTCTAGTGTATATCGCGAAGTAGCATCCCTTGCTATCATAAGATTTTCCAGGTCACGCTTGTCCGAAAGCAAAGCCAATTTCTCTTCTTCGGAGGCACTCTGGATTTCGCGTTCACACTCAACACACAGAAGCACTTCATCCGTTTCTGAAAGGCGAACGACTTTAGCGTAGTTAATGTCATTGCCTTCTTTTTTAATACCTAAAACTCTTCCGCACTTTTGGCATTTGCCCCCTGTTTCTGCAAGCAACACGAGAGAGTGGGCGTCAATCGCAATTTCGTAAGCAGTCTCTGGAATCAAATTACTATATGCCGTAATGAAGCTTATGTCTAATTTTTTATCTTCAAAGGAATGTATGTACTCATCTGTTATCTCACTAACACTGCCTTCGCAATTTCGATTTTCGACGTAAAGCACTGTATAAAGTAGGATTCCTGCAAGGAAGTCCTCCAATACAAAGGAATTACGCTTTATGATATCTTCCTTTGTCATGCGGTTTACTATTTCAACAATTGTATCAGGCTCGATAGAGTTATCAGATGCAATAATGTCTTTTAGGGCTAAAACGATTAGGCTTCTCTTATTACTATTCAACATCTGGAGAATGTTTTGCTTAAAGTAATCTGAAATATCGTGAGGATCTACATCAGGAGCTGTTTCAGTTACTATTGGGGATAAATTTTTTTTGCCTAGTATTAAATCTGAAACGGTACCATCTTCACCACTAATATCATAAGTGGGCGCAATAGAAAGAAGCATGGTACCACACAATCGTTTTTGTGTAACTCTTTTAGCCATGCATTTCTTTAAAATTGTTGCAAAAGTACCAAAGCATAACTTTTTCATACATTGCGCCCCCTTCAATAATTTTATTTCTTCGGAGTATCATCATCGATGTAGTCAACGATATCGCCTATGTTAACTTCAAGAGCTTTACAGATTCTTCCTAACACATCCATGCTTACCGGTAAATCTTTACCCATTTTTGCTAACGTTGTTGAAGTTAAATTTGTTCTTTCCATTAAATCCTTTTTCAACATCTTTTTATCAATTAAAAGCTTCCATAGTTTATTATAACTAAATGCCATTTTTAACGCCCTCCAAGCACTATTGGATGGTTTTTATTGATGCGTATTTACTAATTATAGCAATTTACTAAGCGAATTTCAATCAATAATCTAAAAATACTAAGTATTTCTTTACAAATGCTTAGTTTTTTTGTCGTGATGTAAAAAAAGAATTTGCGGAGTATCAGCGGAGTGTCAGCAGAGTGCCAGCTGAGGATTTAAGACGCCCAAATTATTAGAATTTAAATAGATGGTAAGACAAGCTTACTTTAGCAAATAGAAAAACTTGACCGCTTACCAGCTACAAAAAAATATATCAAATGCCTGATTTGCAATAAGGGCAAAGGATACATATTGCAACGTTTCAGTCCGTTTAGGATTGTTATGCGTTGCAATAGAAGTACCTTACCTTGTTGCGATCATTTTCAGGATATAAGGGTCTGTGTACTTCTAGTACAGGCCTATTTTTGTATCCTTTGCCGCCAGTGCAATCCGGCGGAAAGGATGCAAAATGAAAATTAGAATTCTGTATGACAACAAACCTACCTATCTGGAGGTGCCAGACGAGGACTGCACTGTAATGATTGATGCGGATTATGAAGACAGGCTATCTTCTGCTGAAGATAAAGAAACTGTAACTCGACGATCTGTCCAAGAAATTATAGATGAGCGGTTCAATAAGCCGGAATATAACAACTGGCATAAATTTGATAGACACAGGGGCATGCCCAAGAAGCCATTTCGCAAGGATGACGAGGCTGAAGATGAAATCGATCATATGGACTATTTTCCTGATAACTCAGATGAAGAGGCTCGGGAGAAGCAGGCAGAGTATGAATATATCTGTGAAATTATTCGCAAGAATCTCAAAGAAAAACAGGCAGAACTTCTCATAGCTATCGTCATGGATGGCATTTCTGTAACAGAATATGCAAGGCGTGAAGGGGTTACAGTAGGTGCCATTTCACATCGCATGGAAACTGCAATGAAAAATTTCAAAAAAGTTTTTCCTAAATCCTCAACTTTCCCCTCTTCTCAAGGCTAAAAGGTAGAGGGCAGTACATAAACGCTCTCGGAAAGAGGTGAAGAACATGAAACACAATTTGAAAATCAGTGTTTCAAAACATCCACAGTCTGGCGGGATTGTTTCCTGTCGTAATGTCACCATTAGGGAGCGTTTCCTTCGTTTCTTACTTGGTGATAAGCAGAAACTGACTATCCTTGTTCCAGGTGATACCGTACAGGAACTCGCTATCTGTGAGATTAAGGAGGGAGGAATAAGTCATGAGCAAAATCAAGTTAATCCTTGATGTGGTTTCTGATATGCGTTCTTTGGCAGACAGCATACAGGCGGTTGCAGAAGTAATGGCGGGCAATGAACCTGTCGAAACAAAAGAACCGACTACAACTGTAAAAGAGCCTAAACCAAAGAAAAAAGAAATCACATTGGAGGAAGTCAGAGCGAAACTCGCTGAAAAGAGTCAAGCCGGTCTTACTGCTGAAGTGAGGGAGATTATAAAAAAATATGGCGGCTCTAAATTAAGTGAAGTTGATTCAAAACATTATGCAAATATGCTGAAGGACGTGGAGGTACTTGGCAATGAGTGATCACGCAGTACTTTCCGCATCTGGGTCGCATAGGTGGCTTCACTGTCTTCCGTCTGCAAGATTGGAACTGGAGTTTGTAAATAACGAATCCAATGCAGCAGCCGAAGGTACCGCCGCCCATGCTCTTTGTGAACATAAACTTAAAAAAGCACTTCATATGAGAAGTAAGCGTCCTATCTCGGATTATAACACCGATGAGATGGAAGAACACAGTGATGCTTATGTGGAATTTGTAATGGAGCAGCTTGAAATAGCGAAGCAAAGCTGTACGGACCCGCTGGTACTTATTGAACAACGTCTTGATTTTTCTTGCTATGTGCCGGAGGGATTCGGAACGGGTGACTGCATCATCATTGCCGATAAAGGGCTTCATATTATCGATTTTAAATATGGCATGGGGGTGCTCGTAGATGTGGTGGATAACCCGCAGATGAAACTGTATGCACTTGGAGCTTTGGAAATCTACGATAGACTATATGACATTGAGGAGGTTTCCATGACCATCTTCCAACCACGTAGGGAGAATGTCAGCACATGGACTATATCCGTAAAGGAATTAAAAGACTGGGCAGAAAATGAACTAAAACCAAAGGCATTGATGGCCTATGACGGTGAAGGTGAATATCTTCCAGGTGAGTGGTGTACTTTCTGCCGAGCTGCTGTTAAATGCCGTGCAAGAGCAGAAGAAAAGCTGAAACTGGCACAGTCGGAGTTTAAATTACCACCTCTACTTACGGACGCTGAAATTGAGGAAGTCCTTGCTAAATTGACAGACCTTACGAAGTGGGCAAACGAAATCATTTCTTATGCCACGGATGCTGCAGTCAATCACGGTAAAGAGTGGCATGGGTTTAAGATAGTTGAGGGTAGGTCTGTCCGTAAATATAAAGATGAAGATGCTGTGGCTGAAGCAGTCAAGGCAAATGGCTATAAGGATATCTACCGTCAGAGTCTCATTACATTAACAGAAATGCAGAAGTTAATGGGTAAGGCAAAATTTGAGGAAATTCTCGGTGGCCTCATACATAAACCACCGGGCAAACCGACGCTAGTCCCACTTTCAGATAAGCGTCCGGTTATGAATGTATCAAACGTAAAAAATGAATTTAACGAAATAACGGAGGTATTGGAATATGAATAATCAAAACAGAACTAAGGTTGTTACAAGTGTAAATACAAGGCTAAGCTATTTTCATGGCTGGGAACCGGTATCCATCAATGGCGGAGCGGAAAAGTACAGCGTTTCAGTACTGATTCCCAAGACAGATAAGGAAACCATCAATGCAATTAATGCAGCAGTAGATGCAGCTATTGAAGAGGGCATTGCAAAGTTTGGAGGTAAGAAACCGAATAAGGCTGCCATCAAGTTGCCGCTTAGGGATGGGGACGTGGAGCGTGACGACGAGGCTTACAAAGGTCATTATTTCGTAAATGCCAACAGCAATACTCCACCTCAGATTGTAGACAAAGCGGTCAGACCTATTCTAGATCGTAATGAGGTGTACAGCGGTTGCTATGCGAGAGTATCCCTTAATTTCTATGCTTTCAACTCAAATGGAAATAAGGGCGTAGCCTGTGGACTTGGCAATATCCAGAAGGTAAGGGACGGAGAGCCTTTAGGTGGCAGAACTAATGCTGCGGATGATTTCACCACTGTTGAAGATGATGATTTCCTGGCATAACAGATAAATAATTAGACAGACGAGGTGGCGGAGGAAGTTCTTCTGCCACTTTGTTTGTATTCGAAAGGACGGTAATATATGAATTCTATTTCTGTTGACATAGAGACGTTTTCGAGTGTCAATCTTCAAAAATGCGGAGTTTACCGTTATGTCGAGAGTGATGATTTTGAAATTCTGCTGTTTGGCTATTCCATTGACAATGGCGAAGTACAGGTTATTGATCTTGCCTGTGGAGAGGAAATCCCGGAGGAGATTATCAATGCCCTCATGGATAATTCCGTAACCAAGTGGGCTTTTAATGCAATGTTCGAGCGTGTTTGTATATCGAAATGGCTTAATCTTTCAGAATATCTTGACCCTGTATCATGGAAGTGCTCCATGATATGGTCGGCATATATGGGACTTCCTCTTTCTCTAGAAGGTGTCGGTGCTGTTTTAGGATTGGAAAAACAAAAGCTAACTGAGGGTAAAGACTTAATCAGATACTTTTGTACACCTTGCACTCCTACAAAATCAAATGGAGGTCGAGTACGAAATCTGCCGGAACATGATTTGGATAAATGGGAGCGTTTTAAAGCCTATAACCTTCGTGACGTGGAAGCCGAGATGTCTATAAAGCAGAGATTATCCAAGATTCAGATGCCAGAGAATATATGGGCGGAATATCATCTTGACCAGGAAATCAATGATCGTGGCATTGCCATTGATATGACCTTTGTCAAACAGGCTGTCGCAATAGATGAACATACCCGTGAAAAGCTAACTGCTCTTATGCAGGACATGACTAATCTAGAGAATCCAAACTCGGTGCAACAAATGAAAGGTTGGCTTTCAGAGAATGGGTTAGAAACAGATACCCTTGGTAAAAAAGCAGTTTCAGAGATGTTAAAGACAGCACCTGAACCACTAGGCACTGTTTTGGAGCTTCGTCAGCAGCTTGCTAAATCATCTGTGAAGAAATACACAGCAATGGAAAATGCGGTATGCCATGACGGTCGTGCTAGAGGGATGTTTCAATTTTACGGAGCCAACAGAACGGGCAGGTTTTCTGGGCGGCTGATTCAATTGCAGAACCTCCCTCAAAACCATATGCCTGATTTGGAACAGGCCCGTGCTTTAGTTCGTAGTGGAAACTTTGATGCCCTCACTCTGCTCTATGATTCCGTACCTGAGGTCTTATCGGAACTTATCCGTACTGCTTTTATACCCCGTGATGGAATGAAGTTTATCGTTGCAGACTTCTCAGCGATTGAGGCTCGTGTCATTGCCTGGCTTGCAGGTGAGAAATGGAGAACAGAGGTATTCCAAAAGGGTGGTGACATCTACTGTGCCAGTGCCTCTCAGATGTTTAATGTACCTGTTGAAAAACACGGTGTGAACGGACATCTTCGTCAAAAAGGCAAAATAGCCGAACTTGCACTCGGCTATGGTGGGTCTGTTGGAGCATTAAAATCGATGGGTGCTTTAGAGATGGGAATTGAAGAAGAAGAACTTCAGCCTCTTGTAAATGCTTGGAGACAGTCCAACCCCAATATCACAAAACTTTGGTGGGATGTTGACCGTGCGGTAAAAACCTGTGTTAAGCAGAAAACTCCCACAGAGACACACGGCATTCAATTTATATATCAAAGTGGAATGCTCTTTATTGTTCTTCCTTCCGGTAGACGGCTTGCCTATGTAAAACCTCGTATGGGAGAGAATGTTTTTGGCGGTGAGTCGGTTACTTATGAAGGTGTCGGCGGAACGAAAAAATGGGAAAGAATCGAAAGCTACGGACCCAAATTTGTAGAGAATATTGTTCAGGCAATCAGCCGTGACATTTTGTGCTACGCCATGCAGACATTAAAGAATTGTTCTATTGTGGCTCATGTACATGATGAAATTATTATCGAAGCAGATATGAGAATGTCACTTCCTACCGTTTGTGAACAGATGGGACGAACACCAAGCTGGGCAAAAGGTCTGTTACTTAGTGCTGATGGCTATGAGTGTCAGTTTTATCAAAAAGATTAAATTAATTTTTCAAAATCCTCAACATTCATTACCTCCTGTGGCTATTAGGTAGAGGAACTTTCCTCTGACTAAATTACAGGAGGTAATTCGTATGGACGAATTAGTAAGAATCAACTATGAAAATCATCGACCAACCGTACTCGGTCGTGATTTACATGAAGCCTTGGAAGTCAAGACAGCGTATAAGGACTGGTTTCCAAGAATGTGTGAGTATGGATTTGAGGAAGGGTCAGACTTTAGCTCATTTTTGAGCGAAAGTACTGGAGGCAGACCAAGCGTAGATCATCAGCTTACCATCGACATGGCAAAAGAGCTATGCATGATACAGCGTACTCCAAAAGGAAAGCAGTGCCGCCAATACTTCCTTGATATTGAGAGGAAGTGGAATTCACCAGAGGCAATCATGGCAAGGGCACTACAGTTAGCCAATCAACAGCTAACTCAAATAAGACATCAAAATAAACTGCTTGAAGGTACGATTGCTGTTCAGAATCAACAGATTACAGAAATGAAACCGAAGGTGTCCTATTATGATGTGGTTCTAAATTGTAAAGACCTTATTTCCACATCGGCAATTGCTAAGGATTATGGCAAGTCTGCTATATGGATGAACCGTTATCTTCATGATAAAGGCATCCAGTTCAAGCAGGGTGACATCTGGCTTTTATATCAGAAGTATGCGGAGAAAGGCTACACCAGTACCAAAACACATAGCTACCTTGGCAGTAAAGGAGAACAACATACAAAGGTTCATACTTACTGGACACAAAAAGGCAGACTCTTCATTTATGAACTTATGAAGGCAGACGGTATCTTACCACAGATAGAAATGGAGGGTGCGTAATGGGAATCAACAAATTCAATCCTGAGGGTTACCATGATCCAACTCCTCATGAAGCACTGACCAACATAATGAGAAAGGAAAAGGCAGATAAAAAATCTGCCTTTAAGCCGCTTGTATATATTTGTTCTCCCTATTCCGGTGATATAGAAGGGAACGTTGAAAAGGCTCGTAGCTTTTGTAGATTTGCCTTGGAGCAAAATTGTATACCAATTGCTCCGCACCTTATGTTTCCGCAGTTTATGGATGATGAAAACCTAAATGAACGGGAACTTGCAATTTTCATGGATATCGTGCTCATGGGAAAGTGCTCTGAGGTATGGGTGCTTGGGAACATCATCTCAAGCGGTATGACAAGGGAGATTGAAGTAGCTAAAAAACGCAGACAGACGGTCAGATATTTTAATCCGGAGTATAAGGAGGTCGAAAGGCTATGAAAATCGCAGTGGGCAACAGCCGGATGGATAAAAAGTGGAAAAACAGTGATGTTTCATGGGAGGATTTTTGCTCCCGTGTAAAAACGACACAACGTACCACAGAAACGGTAGAGGAATATCGGAAACTTAAAAAAGGCCAACAGGATGACATCAAGGATGTAGGCGGCTTTGTCGGAGGGCATCTAAAAGAAGGAAGGCGAAAGAAGGGTAATGTTCTATGCCGCTCTTTGCTTACCCTTGATATGGACTACGGTAAGCCGGATATCTGGGAGCAAATATCAATGCTTTTCGATTTTAAATGCTGCGTCTACTCCACCCATAAACACACACCAGAAAATCCAAGACTTAGGCTTATTATTCCACTTGCTCGTGAAATCAGCGAAGAAGAATATGCAGCCGTTGGACGTATGGTGGCAAAAGAAATCGGTATTGACCTTTTCGATGACACGACATATGAAGCGCATCGCCTTATGTATTGGCCATCCACATCCTCAAATGGTGAATTTGTCTATGAAGAACAGGATGGAGCATTACTTGATCCTGATATTATTTATCTTTCAAAATATGAAAACTGGCATGATACATCAACTTGGCCGGTATCAAGCAGACAGTCTGAAGTTATTAATCGCAGTCTTAAGGAGCAGGCAGACCCGCTTTTAAAGGAGGGTGTGGTAGGAACATTCTGTCGTACCTATTCCGTTTGTGAAGCAATTGAGAAATTCTTAGGTGCAGTATATACCCCATCTGCTATGGAAGGCCGCTATGACTATATCCCGGCTGACAGTAGTGCAGGTGTGATTATCTATGATGATAAGTTCGCATACAGTCACCATGCCACCGATCCGGCAAGCGGTCTACTCTTAAATGCTTTTGACCTTGTTCGCATTCATAAATTCGGTTCTTTAGATGATAAGGTCTCCACTACTACGGCTCCCGGCAGGATGCCGTCTTTTGTAGCAATGTGTGAGTTTGCCATAAAAGACGATGCAGTGAAAGCAGAGTTTGCCAAGGAAAGACAGGCTAAAGCTGAAGAGGAGTTTAGCGATGAAGATTGGCAGACGGGATTGGAACTGGATAAGCAAGGGCGAATAAAAGACACACTAGACAACATTGTCCTAATTATTCGGCATGATGGGAATTTACAACATATAGCTTTTAACTGCCACCGTGATGGTATTGATGCCAAAGGTGGTTTGCCTTGGGAACAGATTAAGGCTGGCTGGAATGATTCAGATAACGCATTACTTAAAGTGTACTTAAGCAGTATGTATGGAGTTTATTCTCCTACTAAGACCAAGGATGCAGTGGTAGCTGTAGCTACGGAGAGAGCCTACCATCCTATTAAGGAGTATCTGAACTCCCTGCCAAAATGGGATGGTATTAATCGGGTGGAAAACCTGCTTATTGATTATTTCGGTGCAACGGATAATTCCTATACAAAAGCAGTCATTCGTAAAACTATGGTTGCAGCGGTAGCCCGTATTTATAGACCAGGTACAAAATTTGACAGTGTGCTTATCTTAAACGGACCCCAGGGCATCGGTAAGTCTACCTTTTTTGCCAAACTTGCTGGAGATTGGTTTTCGGACAGTTTGACCATTACGGATATGAAGGATAAAGCAGGTCCTGAAAAATTGCAGGGATATTGGATGTTGGAACTGGGTGAGCTTGCCGGAATGCGTAAGACCGATGTGGAGGTTGTTAAGTCTTTTATCTCTAGGACTGATGATAAGTACCGTGCAAGTTATGGAGTCAATGTAGAAAGCCATCCCCGTCAATGTGTGATTGTGGGTTCTACAAATGCAGAAAGCGGATTTCTTCGGGATATTACGGGCAACCGCAGATTCTGGCCAGTCCGCATTAGTGGTAACAGTAAAAAGAAAGCTTGGCAGATGACAAAAGAGGAAGTTCAGCAGATCTGGGCAGAGACACTGGTGCTTTATGAGAATGGTGAAAAACTCTACCTTGAAGGTGATGATCTACATTTAGCAACCAGTGAACAGGCTGATGCAATGGAAACCGACGAACGAGAAGGACTGGTTCGTACCTATCTGGATACCCTTTTGCCAGATGATTGGGATGCCATGTCTTTGTACGAGCGTAGAAATTTCCTTGGCGGTAGCGAGTTTGGTGGCGGCACCCGTGTTGGAACAGTAAAAAGAACCCTTGTTTGTAATATGGAGATTTGGTGTGAGTGTTTCGGTAAAGAGGCATCAATGCTAAAGCCTTCAGACTCCTATGCCATCGGTGCCATTATGAGAAAAATCAGTGAGTGGAACAAGTACACCGGGAACAAGAATGGTGTAGTGACGTTTCCTGTCTACGGAAAGCAGCGAGCTTATTCCCGAAATGAGGAACAAAGCTAAAGTTGTACCATACTTTGTTCCCAGACTTGTTCACTCGCAAATATAGATAAAGCAATAAAGAATGACGGTTTGGAACAAG
Source organism: Clostridium homopropionicum DSM 5847 (assembly GCF_001263795.1). Classification (GTDB taxonomy): domain Bacteria; phylum Bacillota; class Clostridia; order Clostridiales; family Clostridiaceae; genus Clostridium_H; species Clostridium_H homopropionicum. The sequence continues at coordinate 32,251 of NZ_LHUR01000022.1, read as the reverse complement.
TGGAACAAGAAATTACCTTTATATATAAAAGATGATAAAAAGAAGAGTGTAAGCCTTTGCATACGTATATACACGCGCGTATAGGAAAAATCGGTCAAAGTTGTTTTCTTGTTCCGAGCCTTTATATAGGAGGAATTTATGCTTGAAAAAGTTATCGAAAAGAAACTGGTGGCGGCGATAAAAAAGATGGGAGGTATTGCGGCGAAGTTTGTTAGTCCTGGTTTAGATGGAATGCCAGACCGCCTGGTACTTTTGCCAAATGGGAAGATGGCATTTGTGGAATTAAAGGCTCCCGGTAAGAAACCCCGTCCGCTACAGCTTAGAAGAATAAAGCAATTACAACAGTTAGGATTTGCCTGCTATGTAATTGACAATGATGATCAGATTGGAGGGATACTCGATGAAATACAATCCTCATAAATATCAGACCTACGCGACCAACTTCATTTTAGAGCATCCCATAGCTGCAATATTCTTGGAGATGGGTCTTGGGAAAAGCGTGATTACACTTACTGCTGTATTTGACTTGTGCCTTGATAGTTTTGAAGTCGGAAAGGTTCTGGTCATTGCCCCACTCCGGGTAGCAAGGGATACTTGGCCAGCTGAGATAAATAAGTGGGAGCATCTAAAAGGACTGAAGTTTTCAGTGGTAATCGGTACAGAGCAAGAGCGTCTTTCAGCACTTAGGAAACCTGCAAGTGTCTATCTTATAAATAGAGAAAATGTAGATTGGTTGGTAAACAAAAGCGATGTTCCCTTTACTTTCGATATGGTGGTCATTGATGAGCTGTCATCCTTTAAGTCCTACGGTGCAAAAAGGTTCAAAAGCTTACTAAAAGTCAGACCAAGGGCAAAACGTATTGTGGGTCTTACGGGTACACCATCAAGTAACGGTTTAATGGATTTGTGGGCAGAGTTTCGTATTCTCGACATGGGTAAAAGACTCGGCAGGTACATAACTCACTACCGCAATTCCTTCTTTACTCCGGATAAACGTAATCAGCAGATTGTGTTTTCATATAAACCGTTACACGGGGCAGAGGACGCAATATATCGGCTCATTTCGGATATCACCATTTCCATGAAGTCAGTGGATTTTCTGAAAATGCCAGAATGCGTGATCAATGAAGTGCCTGTATATTTGAGTGAAAAAGAGCAGTCGGTGTATAACAACTTTCGTGAAGAGATGGTTCTTGCACTTGCTAGTGAAGAGATTGATGCCATGAATGCAGCAGTCCTTTCAGGCAAACTCCTACAGATGGCAAACGGTGCTATCTATGATGAAGATAAAAGTGCCCATTTCATTCATGATCGAAAGCTGGATGCCCTTGAAGATTTAATTGAAGGTGCAAATGGCAAACCTGTGCTTATTGCCTATTGGTATAATCACGATTTAGAGCGTATCAAGGCGAAATTCAAAGTCCGTGAAATTAAGACTTCCAAGGATATTAAGGATTGGAATAATGGCGATATTTCTGTAGCAGTTATTCATCCTGCATCAGCAGGACATGGTCTGAACTTACAAAGTGGTGGTTCAACTCTGATATGGTTTGGACTTACATGGAGTCTGGAACTGTATCAGCAAACCAATGCGAGACTTTGGAGGCAAGGCCAAAATGAAACGGTTGTAATCCATCACATCATTACCAAAGGCACTATTGATGAAGATGTTATGAACGCCTTGAAACGAAAGGAAAAGACACAGAACGACCTAATCAATGCGGTCAAAGCAAATCTTGGGAAAGCGAGGGAGGCGGTATGATGGACGCATTTGAAAAATTGGCGAATGCCATTATTCTACAAGCAGTTAAGGATTACCGCTTTGCACTACAAAGATTGGTGAAATATCCTCGTAATGATTCTGCTTTATATACGAAACGTGAGGTTGAGCGATTCTTCCGTTCCAGACTTTTCTCTAACATAACCTCCCTTGAACCAGAAATGTTAATTCAAAAGCTACATGAGGAGGTGGTTAGGCGATGACGGCAAAGGAATTCTTAAAGCAGGCTTACCGTCTAAATGAATTGATAAACTCCGATCTTGAGGAACTACAGAACTTAAGGGATTTATCAAGAAGTGTTTCATCCCCTGTGCTTGAGGAGAAAGTTAGTAGAACAAAGAGTACAGACCCACCTTTTGAAAAGTATGTGATAAAGATAGTAGATTTGGAGAAACAGATACAACAAGAGGTTGAACACTTGGTAAAGCTAAAGACTGATATCCGAGAGGCTATTAACAAGATGGAGAATGTAGATGAAAAGCTGTTGCTCCGCTACCGATACATCAACTTCCTTAACTGGGAAGAAATCTGCGTTAACCTTAATGTGTCAATGCGTACTGTTCACAGACTTCATTCCTTAGCTTTGCAACACTTAAAGGTTCCAAAATAAAAAGTTGGCACACTTTGGCACAGTTTGGCATACGATGACACTGTTTGTCCGTAGTGAAAGCTATATAATGGTAGTATGGAATATTCGCAAACAGCCTTCACGGGAGCACCACTCCTGCGAGGGCTTTTTCTATGGGCAAAAAGGAGGTGCAATATGCCAAAGAAACCCAAGCGACCATGTTCTTACCCTGGTTGCCCTGAGCTGACTGACGGTCGCTTCTGTGAAGAGCATGCTAAGAAAGAAGCTTCACGGTATGAGAAATATGACCGTGACCCAGCAACCCGTAAGCGTTATGGTCGTGCATGGAAAAGAATTCGTGACCGTTATATAGCCGCTCATCCTCTTTGTGAAGAGTGTAAGAAGAATGGAAAGCTGACTCCAGCAACTGAAGTCCATCACATTCTTCCATTGGCACGAGGAGGAACACACGATAAAAGTAATCTGATGGCGCTTTGTACTCCATGCCACTCTGAAATCACAGCAAGAGATGGAGACAGATGGCAAACCCGGTAAGGGGGGGGATTAAATCTCTACAGCTTTTTGATTGTGCAACGGGCGTGGGGTAACGCACGAAAAAACGCGGTTTCAAACAGGGTAATAGGACCCGACAACGAAAAGAGGTGAGTAAATGGCCAAAGACGGAACAAATCGTGGAGGTGCCCGTATCGGTTCTGGTCAAAAGAAGAAGCCACTTGCTGACAAAATAGCAGAGGGAAATCCCGGTAAAAGAAAGCTTGAAGTCGTTGACTTTAAAAATACTGCTGACCTTAAGGGGCAGGAAATGCCGCAACCAAGGGGTATGCTCTCAGCGGTGCAAAAGGACGGGAAAACCTTGTTGGCCAGTGAGATCTATGAGATTACATGGAAATGGCTAGAGGAACGAGGATGTGCCCATCTGGTGCTTCCACAGCTTTTAGAACGCTATGCTATGAGCGCTGCAAGATGGATACAGTGTGAGGAAGCAGTGACTGAGTTTGGCTTTCTTGCCAAGCACCCAACCACTGGAAATGCAATTCAAAGCCCTTATGTGGCTATGAGTCAAAACTTTATGAGTCAGACAAATAGACTATGGATGGAAATATATCAGATCGTTCGTGAAAATTGTGCTACAGAGTATTCTGGGTTAAACCCACAGGACGATGTGATGGAGAGATTGCTATCTGCCCGTAGAGGAAAATAAAGATGAGGAGATGTGAAATGAGTAAAAGATATTTAACAGCAGAAAGTGTATGTGCCGGGCATCCAGATAAATTATGCGACATTATTGCAGATAGTATTTTACAAGCATGCCTGCGAAAAGATAAGGCATCACGTGTGGCTTGTGAGGTTATGGCGACCAAGAGAAGAATTATCGTGGCGGGCGAGATCTCCTGCAGCGAGAAAGTTGACATTCGTTACATTGTTAGAAATGTGCTGAAAGAAGTCGGATACAACCCTCTGAAATTTTTGATTTATGTATATGTACATAATCAAAGTGTAGATATTGCGGCTGGTGTTAATACTGCGTTGGAAGCACGAAATGGTGTCAATGAACAGTACGGTTCAGTAGGTGCAGGTGATCAGGGGACTGTGTATGGCTATGCTACAAAAGAAACTAGAGAAATGCTTCCACTACCCCTTGTGCTATCCCACAGAATAGTAAAGAGGCTTGATGATTGCCGAAAAGGGAAACTTATAAAAGATATCCTACCGGATGGTAAAGCACAGGTTACAGTAGAATATGAAGATGATATTCCAAAGCGAGTAAAGACCATCGTGGTATCGGTACAGCATGAGAAGAATAAATCCCAGGAAGAACTTAAGGCAGATATCCTTAACAATGTTTTATGGCAGTGTTTTGAGGACTTCCCTTTTGATGAAGAAACAGAACTTCTCATCAATCCCTCTGGTAGATTTGTTGAAGGTGGTCCTGCTGCAGATACAGGATTGACTGGCAGAAAAATTATGGTTGATACCTATGGAGGACTTGCATCCCACGGTGGTGGTGCTCTTTGTGGCAAAGACCCAACCAAAGTTGACCGAAGCGGTGCATATATGGCTCGGTATATCGCTAAGCATATCGTTTGGTGTGGTTATGCCAAGAAATGTGAAGTTAGTATTTCTTATGCTATTGGTAAGGCAAATCCGGTATCCTTCACAATAAATACCCTTGGCACTGGCACTGTTTCTGACGAAGTACTAACTCTTGCTGCACAAGAGGTATTCAACTTAAGACCTGCAGCAATCATTGAAAAACTGCGTCTTAGAAATGTGATTTACTCTGACACAGCGACTTATGGACACTTTAACAGTTGTCTCTTTCCTTGGGAGGATGTAAATAAATACAGTGAGTTTAGAAAGGCGGTGGAAAAGTATGTTGATAGAGAAGATTAAAACGAAACAACTCATCCCCGCCGAATATAATCCGAGGAAGGATTTGAAGCCGGGTGATGTAGAATATGAAAAGTTAAAACGATCTCTTGAGGAGTTTGGATATGTTGAACCCGTTATATGGAATAAGACTACAGGCAAAGTCATCGGAGGTCATCAGCGTTTGAAAGTCCTGCTGAGTATGGGTATGGATGAGATAGAATGCGTGGTTGTTGAAATGGATGAGCAAAAGGAAAAGGCTCTGAACATAGCACTTAATAAAATAAGCGGTGACTGGGATAGAGATAAACTGGCCCTTCTCATCACAGACCTAAACGCTTCGGACTTTGATGTGTCTTTGACTGGTTTTGATCCGGGAGAGTTGGATGATCTTTTCAAGGATTCCCTTAAAGACAAAATAAAAGAAGATGATTTTGATGTGGACAGCGAGCTGAAAAAGCCCGCTGTTTCTCATTTAGGGGATGTTTGGATACTTGGACAGCATCGATTAGTTTGCGGAGACAGTACGAAGAAAGACACCTTTGATGTCTTGATGGATGGGAAAGCTGCTAATTTGGTAGTTACGGACCCTCCATATAACGTTAACTATGAAGGTACAGCCGGAAAAATTAAAAATGATAATATGGAAAACGAAGCGTTCTACGAATTTCTGCTTGCGGCATTTCAAAACTCCGAAACGGCGATGGCGAAGGATGCTTCTATTTATGTGTTTCACGCCGATACAGAAGGCCTCAATTTTAGAAGAGCATTCTCGGATGCGGGATTTTATCTTTCAGGCACTTGTATTTGGAAGAAGCAGTCCCTTGTTCTCGGCCGCTCTCCTTATCAGTGGCAGCATGAACCGGTACTCTTTGGTTGGAAAAAGAATGGGAAGCATCTTTGGTATTCAGACCGAAAGCAGACCACCATCTGGGAGTTTGAGAAACCGAAGAAAAATGGCGACCACCCAACCATGAAACCAGTGGCTTTAGTTGCATACCCTATTATGAATTCAAGCCTTACCAATTGTATTGTTCTCGATCCCTTTGGTGGTTCAGGAAGTACACTTATTGCCTGTGAACAGACAGATAGAATCTGCTACACCATTGAGCTGGATGAAAAGTACTGTGATGTCATCGTGAAAAGGTATATTGAGCAAGTTGGAAACACGGATGGTGTATTTCTTTTGAGAGATGGTGGCGAGTATAGGTACCGTGACTTGTCGGAGGTGAGTGCAGATGAGTAAACTGACACTAGGCTCCATCTTTGATGGTAGCGGTGGTTTCCCGCTGGGAGGTCTGCTCTGTGGCATCGAACCGTTATGGGCTTCTGAAATTGAGCCTTTTCCAATAAGGGTTACGACAAAACGCATCCCGCAGATGAAGCATTATGGGGATATAAACAAACTAAATGGTGCGGAGCTTCCGCCAGTAAATATAATAACATTTGGCTCTCCCTGCACAGATATGAGTGTGGCAGGTAAAAGAGCTGGACTAGACGGAGAACAATCCGTCCTTTTTTATGAGGCAATACGAATCATCAAGGAAATGAGGTGTAAAACTGATGGACGATATCCAAGGTATGCAGTCTGGGAAAATGTCCCCGGTGCATTCTCATCAAATAAAGGAGAAGACTTCAAGGCAGTGCTCGAAACGGTCATCGGTGTCAAAGAACCGAACACCTCAGTGCCTTTACCTCAAAAAGGACGATGGCCCTATGCAGACATCTATATGGGAGATGGATGGAGTGTGGCGTACCGAACTATCGATGCGCAATATTTCGGAGTCCCCCAACGCCGTCGTAGAATCTACCTTGTCGCAGATTTTGCAGGCGGATGTGCTGGAGAAATATTATTTGAGTCCGAAGGCGTGTCAAGGAATTTTACGCCGAGCGGCAGCACGTGGCAAAGAACTGCCGAAAATGCTAAAAACGGCATTGGAAAAACAGGCAGTGGCATAACTTGCTTAAATGACCAAGGCGGAAAAGTGATATCTGTTTCGGAGGATGTTTCCGCAACACTCCGAGCGGAAGAACACGGACATCAACCTTGTGTAATGCAGTCAAGCGGTACAGTCATGTCCTTTGAACCGGGTGCCGTTTCACGCATTGGCGGTCATACAGATGAAGACTTAAGTGGATCACTTCGTGCAAACATGGGAGACAATCAAACGGCCGTTGTAATAGAAAATCATCCAACTGACAGCCGTGTGAAACTATCCGAAGATAATAAAGTACAGACATTGACCTCTCGTATGGGAACGGGCGGTGGAAATGTGCCGCTTGTCATGAACGAGAGACAGTATGCTCTCACAGTAGGTGAAGATGTAGCAAATACATTAACAGGAACAGATTATAAAGGAACGCAGTGTGTATTTGAGCCAACTCCTAAAACACTGAAAATCCGCTCAGGTTGTGAAGGTGGCGGTAAGGGTGCATTGATACAGGATGATAAGTCAGCCACCCTTGGTTGCAATAATGATCAAACCGTTTTTGTACCTACGGCATTTGGTATCTGTTCGGATAAGAGCAACTCCATGCAGTCAAGTAATCCACACAGCGGTATATATGAAGCGGATACTTCCCGTACCATTGATGCTAATGGTGGAAATCCAGGATGCAATCAAGGGGGTATTGCAGTAGTTGCTTTACAAGGCTCGATGATTGGAAGAGAGGATAAAAACGATCCCCAAGGTGACGGCATAAATGATGATATCAGTTTTACCCTTAATACAGTGGATCGGCATGGTGTTGTGTATGCAATTGATCGTGAAACCTTCAACTGTGGACAGAATTTCGCTAGAAATTTAGGGATAGCGGAAGACAGTGTTGCATCAACATTAAATGCTCAAGGTCCGTCAGCTGTGGCACAACCCTATCAAGATATCAGTGGTACGATTTCAGCAGGCGCCCATCCAAGTGGATTTAATGGACAGGATGCATTAAACGATATGCTTATTCCAGTCAAGAAAAGCGATGAGCCGGATTATATCGTCCGTAGACTAACGCCAACGGAATGTGCAAGGCTTCAAGGCTTCCCAGACTATTGGTGTGCTGAACTTAGCACAGAAAATCCAACAGAAAATGAAATTACATTCTGGACGGAGGTTTGGGAAACACATCGAAAAATCATAGGCAAAAGTAGTAAACCGAAAACAAGAAAGCAGATTTTAAAGTGGCTTAAGAATCCGCATTCCGATGCTGCCGAATACAAAATGTGGGGGAACGGTGTTGCACTGCCATGCGTTTGTTTTGTGCTGACCGGCATTGTGTTATCTACACAAGATACCGCTGATTAATAGAACAGTATTTTATACAGAAAGACGCTCTAAATGACTTGATATTAACAGCTTTTAGAGTGATATATGTATGTACCGAAAATAGAAAGGCGGTATGGAAAATGCAGATTAACTATAATGTTACTGGTTCAAAAAGAAAAGAACTGGTCAGTGCAATAAGCCAGGCACTGAATGCTTCGGCAAAGTACCTCGGAGCCCCTACATTCGCATATGAGGTGGCAGACTACTGTATTGATAAAAATGGGGTGCTCAATGGACCAGATAATTATGAACTGGTTGAGGACCTATTGGGGTTGCACGACTTAAAGGCAATTGAGGAAGAATACGATACACCACTTCCCCAAGCAGAATTAGAGGATACTATCGGACTGATTATTCAAATGCCAAGGACAGATTTTACCGATACGGCACTTGAGAACTTAAAAGGATTGGTAGAAAGTAAAGCAGTCCTTATAAAGAAGGCGCTAGGGGCGGATTCCATTCCAATCAATGTAAGCGACGAATTAATTACCTTCCCTTGGTTTCAAGGTGAATGCTCTGCAGAAGAAGTTAAGACTTACACCCATTTCGTCACGGCACTTTGCGAAATGGCAAAAAAACAGACCCGCGTCAACTCCACCGAAAAACCTGTGGAGAATGAAAAGTACGCTTTCCGTTGTTTCCTTCTAAGGCTTGGATTTATTGGCTCGGAATATAAGATGGAGCGAAAGATTCTCCTCTCAAAACTGTCGGGCAGTTCTGCTTTCAAAAGTGGAACAGCCAAGCATGAGGAGGTGAGTGAATAATGAATATAATTCACCCAGAAATGCTAAAGCAGCTAAAAAGCTATTATACTCCAGGAACAAGGGTTATGCTCTTGAAGATGAATGACCCTTATACCAAGCTTCAGCCTGGAGCTAAAGGTACGGTTACTGGTGTTGATGACATGGGAACCATCCACGTAAGTTGGGATTCCGGTAGTTCTCTTGGAGTGGCTTTTGGCGAAGATTTATGTAAGAAAATCGATGAATAAATCACACACATTCTAAGCCAAAGATGGCAATAGAATTGTGTGTTTATATCGGATAATTCACTTGCTATATAAGCCTTTTAGAGTGATATATGTACATGTCGTAAGGACAAATACACTTTAGAAGGAGCAAGAAATATGCTAAGCACAAAATTTGGGATTGAAATTGAGTTCACAGGGATCACAAGAGAAAAAGCAGCAAAGGTTGCAACAGAATTTTTGCAAGGCACTTATGCTGAAGGTGGAACCTACTACGATACTAAAAAGGTAACAGCACCAGATGGGAGGGTTTGGAAGTTTATGAGTGACGGGAGTATCAACTGCCAAAGAAAAGAAGGCGGAAGAAAAGTAGCCGCAGGCAGAGAGTACAGCGTCGAGCTTGTCAGTCCCATCCTTACCTACCGAGAGGACATTGAAACATTACAGGAGCTAGTGAGAAAGCTTCGCAAGGCCGGTGCCTTTGCAAATACATCTTGCGGCATTCACATTCACCTAGACGGTGCGGATCATACACCGAGAAGTATTCGAAACTTCGTAAATATCATCGCAAGCAAGAATGACCTTTTTTATAAAGCACTTCAGATTGCACCAGAGCGAATGCGGTATTGTAAGAATATGGACAGCATTTTAGTTGAGAAGATGAACCGCAAAAAGCCTAAGACAATGAGACAAATCGAGGACATTTGGTACGAGGGTTACAGCGAGAGCAGAGGTACTCATTATCACAACAGCCGCTACCATTTCCTCAATCTTCACAGCTTTTTTACTGGAAACCATACAGTTGAGCTTAGAGGATTTAACAGCGAGCTTCATGCTGGAAAAATAAGAAGTTATATTGTTCTAGCACTCGCCATCAACCACCAAGCCTTAACACAAAAGTGTGCATCGGCAAAGAAACCACAGGTGGAGAACGAGAAATTTGCCATGAGAACTTATTTAAACCGGATTGGTTTCATAGGTGATGAGTTTACAAACTGCAGAGAACATTTGACCGCAGCACTTTCGGGTTCAGCTGCATGGCGGTTTCGGGCGGCCTGAGCTGCCCCTAACCCCTAAAGCTTAGAAGGAGGATTATAATGAATAGTAAATTATATCTTGCCTATGGCTCCAATCTTAATCTGGAGCAAATGGCCAACAGGTGCCCCACAGCCAAGGTGGTAGGCACAAGTAAAATAAATGATTATCGCTTGTTATTTAGAGGGGCACACGCGGGCGCTGTTGCGACCATTGAGCCATTAAAGGGTCAAAGTGTACCAGTATTGGTGTGGGAAATCACACCGGCTGATGAGGCGGCTCTTGACCGCTACGAAGGATGGCCGTTCCTTTATCGCAAGGAAACTGTAAAAGTGAAATTAAGCGGCAAAACCGTAAAGGCGATGGTCTACATTATGAACGATGGGAGACCTATTGGTCAGCCAAGCTGTTATTATTACAGTACAATTTTAGAAGGCTATAAAAGTGCGGGCTTCGATGTGGATATCCTGCGCAAAGCTACAACTGATTCCACCGAATCGGAGGAGGTAGCCTATGAATGAAGTAATTAAGGAACAAATCCTATCCATTCGAGAAAGCGGAGTCACAAACATGTTTGATGTGAACAGAGTACAGTATGAAGCAAATGAACGAGGGTTCTATGAATTGGTAGTCTATTTAATTGACCATAAAGCAAAACACACTCACTTCATACTGACCGGAGAAGTAGATGAAACGAAATAATTAAATATAAGCAGGATAAAGGAAAAGAGTCTCTTCAAATGTTTAGGCTCTTTTCCTTATCTATTTTCATAAAAGGGGCGGTGTTTATGCGAAAACTGAAGAAATATAAGCCGACCGCCTTTATAGCTGATGGATCATATTACGATAAGGATGCTGCTGATTATGCCGTGTCTTTTATTGAAGCACTCTCCCATACGAAAGGTTCATGGGCAGGAAAGCCTTTTGAACTCATCGACTGGCAGGAGCAAATAGTCCGTGACTTGTTTGGTACTTTAAAACCTAATGGATACCGACAGTTCAACACGGCATACGTAGAAATACCTAAAAAGATGGGAAAAAGTGAGCTTGCGGCGGCTATCGCACTTCTCCTCACTTGCGGTGATGGTGAAGAGCGAGCAGAGGTATATGGTTGTGCTGCCGATCGTCAGCAGGCATCCATTGTATTTGAAGTAGCAGCCGATATGGTGCGAATGTGCCCGGCGCTCAATAAACGTGTCAAGCTACTGGCGTCAACTAAGCGACTAGTGTACCTACCAACCAACAGCTTCTATCAGGTATTGTCGGCGGAAGCCTACTCTAAGCACGGCTTCAACATACATGGTGTTGTTTTCGACGAACTCCATACTCAGCCAAACCGGAAACTATTTGATGTCATGACGAAGGGATCTGGTGACGCGAGGATGCAGCCATTATATTTTCTTATCACCACGGCAGGGACAGATACCCAGAGCATCTGCTACGAAACACACCAAAAAGCGCTTGATATCATTGAGGGTAGAAAGTATGATCCTACCTTTTATCCTGTAATCTACGGTGCAAAGGAAGAGGATGACTGGACAGACCCGAAGGTGTGGAAGAAGGCAAATCCAAGCTTGGGAATCACAGTGGGCATCGACAAGGTAAAAGCCGCTTGCGAAAGTGCAAAACAGAACCCAGCTGAAGAGAACAGCTTTCGTCAATTGCGTCTGAATCAGTGGGTAAAGCAGTCTGTCCGTTGGATGCCGATGGCAAGGTGGGATGCCTGCGCATTTCCTGTTATACCAGAAAGTCTTGAAGGTCGTGTATGTTACGGTGGACTTGATTTATCCTCCACTACAGACATTACGGCCTTTGTGTTGGTGTTCCCACCAGAGGATGAAACGGATAAATACATCGTCCTCCCATATTTTTGGATGCCGGAGGACAACATCGACCTGCGAGTCAGACGAGACCATGTACAATATGATCTTTGGGAGAAGCAAGGGCATCTTCTAACCACAGAAGGAAACGTAGTACATTACGGCTATATTGAGCGGTTTATTGAAGAACTGGGAGAAAAGTATAACATTCGAGAGATCGCTTTTGACCGCTGGGGTGCTGTTCAAATGGTGCAGAACCTTGAAGGATTAGGCTTTACTGTAGTTCCCTTCGGTCAAGGCTTTAAAGATATGTCACCACCTACCAAGGAACTGATGAAACTGACGTTAGAAGAGAGAATTGCGCATGGGGGTCATCCAGTGCTTCGGTGGATGATGGATAACATTTATATAAAAACTGACCCGGCGGGCAACGTGAAGCCGGATAAGGAAAAAAGTACAGAAAAAATAGATGGTGCGGTGGCAACTATTATGGCACTTGATCGTGCAATCCGGTGTGGCTCTGGTAATGGCGGAGATTCGGTGTATGACGAGAGAGGTTTGCTTATCCTTTAACCTCAATGATTGTAATAAAAATGTTGTTATTTTTTATGTTCGGAGGTGACGCCTATGAATTTATTAAAAGGAATGTTTCGCTCAAGAGACAAACCGCAAAACCGTGTGGGTAGTGCATTTTCATTCTTATTTGGCGGAACGTCATCAGGTAAAGCGGTAAATGAGCGTACTGCCATGCAGGCAACGGCAGTGTATGCCTGTGTAAGGATACTGGCTGAAGCAATAGCAGGGCTGCCACTTCATGTATATAGATATCGTTCTGATGGAGGAAAAGAAAGGGTACCTTTCCACCCGTTGTATTACCTTCTTCATGATGAACCAAATCCAGAGATGACTTCATTCGTGTTCAGAGAAACACTGATGAGTCATCTTTTGCTTTGGGGTAATGCCTATGCACAAGTGGTTCGAAACGGACGAGGGCAGGCAGTTGCCCTTTATCCTCTGCTCCCCAACAAGATGGAAGTTAGTCGAGCATCAAATGGCGAGCTGGTTTATACCTACTATCGTGATACTGATGAAAGTGGTCTAAACCCCAAAGGTGGCTATGTCACACTCCGTAAGGATGAAGTTCTGCACATACCTGGATTAGGTTTTGATGGACTCATCGGCTATAGTCCTATCGCTATGGCAAAAAACGCTATCGGTATGTCGCTTGCTACTGAGGAATATGGAGCGGCATTCTTTGCCAATGGTGCTAATCCCGGAGGAGTGCTAGAACACCCGGGAGTAATCAAAGATATTCAGAGGGTGAAGGATAGTTGGAATAGTGCTTACCAAGGTACTGGCAATGCTCACAAAATTGCCGTGCTAGAAGAGGGCATGAAGTTTCAAGCCATCGGTATCCCGCCGGAACAGGCGCAGTTTCTGGAAACACGGAAGTTTCAAATCAATGAGATTGCAAGGATTTTCCGAGTGCCGCCACATATGGTGGGTGATCTTGAGAAATCCAGTTTCTCAAATATTGAGCAGCAGTCTTTGGAGTTTGTAAAATACACCCTCGACCCTTGGGTGGTGCGCTGGGAACAAAGTCTTCAGCAATCACTTATTTTACCTTCCGAGAAAACAGCACTGTTTATCAAGTTCAATTTAGACGGTCTGCTACGTGGCGATTACCAAAGCCGTATGAATGGCTACGCTACAGGTCGGCAGAATGGCTGGATGTCAGCCAACGATATCCGTGAACTGGAGGACATGAACCGTATTCCAGCTGAGGATGGCGGTGATTTATATTTGGTTAACGGAAATATGACAAAACTGGCTGACGCAGGTGCGTTTGCCAAAACCGAAGGAGGTCAGTAAATGAAGAAATTCTGGAACTGGGTGCGAGATTCTAATGAAGAGCGCACCCTTTATCTTAACGGAGTAATATCAGACGAAACATGGTGGGGAGATGAGGTTACACCTAAGATGTTCAAAGATGAACTGGTGGCAGGCACCGGCAATATCACAGTGTGGATTAATTCTCCTGGTGGTGATGTGTTTGCAGCAGCTCAGATTTACAACATGCTAATGGAGTATACCGGAAAAGTCACTGTAAAAATCGATGGACTTGCGGCAAGTGCAGCATCCGTTATTGCAATGGCAGGTGGAGATGTATATATGTCCCCGGTTTCCATGCTGATGATTCATAACCCGTCAACGATTGCTATAGGCGACAGTGAGGAAATGCTGCGAGCAAAGGCTCTGCTAGATGAGGTCAAGGAAAGTATCATTAATGCCTATGAGTTGAAGTCGGGTCTTTCTCGAACTAAGCTCTCACATCTGATGGATGCAGAGACATGGATGAATGCGAATAAAGCCATTGAACTTGGTTTTGCAGATAAGATCATGTTCATGGAGAGCGAGCCGCCTGATTTGTCAGATAGTCTTATTTTTAGCAGGATGGCAGTTACCAACTCACTTATAAGCAAACTGCCAAAACAACAACTGAAAACTGGTACACCAATAGAGTCGCTTGATAAGCGGCTTTCTTTAATTTCTCACTAAATTTAAAGGAGGAAATAACAATGAGTAAAATTCTTGAGTTGCGCGAGAAACGCGCTAAGGCATGGGATGCGGCAAAGGCATTTCTTGATTCTAAACGTGGCGGTGATGGACTGTTATCCGCTGAGGACACTACAACCTATGAAAAGATGGAAGCCGATGTTGTGGCTCTTGGTAAGGAAATTGAGCGTCTGGAACGTCAAGCATCTATTGACCTGGAACTGTCGAAAGCAACCAGTAACCCAATTACTAATGAACCTACAAGAAAGGGAGAGGAAAAGACCGGTCGTGCAAGTGCTGAATATAGAAAAGCCTTCTGGAATGCTATGCGTGACAAGGGTGGCTATGAAGTCAGAAATGCTCTGCAAATCGGTACCGACTCTGAGGGCGGATATCTTGTACCGGATGAATTTGAGCGTACCCTGGTGGAAGCATTAGAGGAAGAGAACATCTTTCGTAGACTTGCTAATGTTATCACAACCTCTTCCGGTGATCGTAAAATCCCCGTTGTTGCAAGCAAAGGAACTGCAAGCTGGGTAGATGAAGAAGGAGTCATTCCTGAGAGTGACGATAGCTTCGGGCAAGTATCTATTGGTGCCTATAAACTAGCAACGATGATTAAAGTCTCCGAGGAACTGCTAAACGATTCTGTGTTTAATCTTGAAAGCTATATTACAAGGGAATTCTCACGTCGTATCGGCAACAAGGAGGAGGAAGCATTCTTTGTGGGTGATGGTACAGGTAAGCCTACAGGAATCCTAAATGCTACTGGCGGTGGTCAAGTCGGCATTACTACAGCAAGCGCCACTGCCATAACACTGGATGAGGTTTTAGATTTGTTTTACAGTCTGAAAGCACCTTATCGTAATAAGGCGGCATTTGTAATGAACGATGCCACTATTAAGGCTATCCGTAAGTTGAAAGACGGCAATGGGCAGTATCTCTGGCAGCCATCCATCCAGGCAGGCACACCTGATACTATACTCAACCGCCCGCTGTACACCTCGTCATATGTACCCACCATTGCAGCAGGGGCAAAGACCATGGTGTTCGGTGACTTTAGCTATTACTGGGTGGCTGACCGTCAGGGAAGAGTATTCAAGCGTTTAAATGAACTCTTTGCCGCTACTGGACAGGTAGGTTTCATTGCTACCCAACGTGTGGACGGAAAGCTTATTCTGCCAGAGGCTGTTAAAGTGCTCCAGCAAAAAGCTTAATGGAGGTGCGATATGAGTTATAACACGAAGAACTACATGGAACAGGGCGGCGAGAAGTTGGTAATAGGTGGAACGATGGAAATCTTATCGGGAGCTTCAGTAACAGGGCTCCCGGTTGCTGAAAACCAGGCGGACAGTACTGCTACAGATATCGCCGGTCTGGTCGCAGACTTTAATGCCCTGCTTTCCAAATTAAAAGCGGCGGGACTTATGGAGGCTGATTAAGGTGGAATATAAAAGGAGGCTCACAGTATGGCAGTAGCAGATAATCTCTTGCCGAAAGTCAAGGCGAACTTAATCTTAACGCATGACCAGGACGATGTTCTCCTTATCGGATTCATCAACGCTGCAGTTTCATATGCACAGAGTTATCAGCATGTTCCTGAAGATCATTATGAAACCCATGCCATGCCTCCTACAACAGAACAAGCAGTGATCATGTTGTCGAGTCATTTCTATGAAAGTAGGGATGGCTCGACAGCAGGTTTCTTCGCTGATAGCGTACAGGCAGGTCAGCAAGTTTGGAATACTGTGAACTTACTACTTCGTCTTGACCGAGAGTGGGGTGTTTGATATGAGCTTCGGTAAGATGAATACCTTTATTGATATCATCAGCACAATTCCAATCAAGGATGAGGAAGGTTTCGCGACAAAGGGAGATAACATACTTGCTAGTGTACGTGCCTATAAAGAAGACCGGCATGGCAGTGAGCGATGGACCAATATGGCGTCATTTTCTTCTGCATCTTCACTGTTTAGGTTTAGGAAAATCTCTGGACTTAATGTCACAACGGAAATGATCATAGTTTGCGAAGATGGCAGGTATCAGATTTTAAGTGTAGAGGATGTAAGAGGTCGTGGAATGTATGTTGAGGTTTTAACGGAAAAGCTGGAGCCAACTGTGAGGTGATGGATATGGCAAAAGCCAATATGAAGATGCCAGAGGAATTCCTATTGAAGGTATCCCGGTTAGCTGATCAGACTGATGTTATTCTCCCTAAGGTATTGGAAGTTGGTGGGTCAGTGGTGTTGGATAAAGTCAAAGGGAATCTGAGTGATGTGGTCGGTAAGAATACGAAATATCCCTCCAGAAGTACAGGCGAGCTATTATCTTCACTGGGTCTTTCGGATGCAAAACAGGATAGAGACGGTAACTTTAATGTGAAAGTAGGTTTCTCAGAACCACGTTCTGATGGTGAGAGCAATGCTAAAATTGCTACTATCATTGAATATGGCAAGCATGGTCAGCCTGCAAAACCTTTTCTGAAACCTGCGAGAACTGCCTCCAGAAAGCCTTGCATCAACGCGATGGTCGCCAAGTTGGAGGAGGAGATCGACAAGATATGAATATTTTGGAGGAACTAAATACTCTCATAACTGCTATACCGATCCCCGTGGAAACCGGGGTTTTTTCTGGTTTAGCGCCGGATGAGTATGTTGTGATAATCCCGCTTTCAGACATCTTTGAAGTCCATGCGGATAACCGTCCCGGCTTTGATGTACAAGAAGCACGGCTATCGCTGTTTTCAAAGAATAACTACTTAGAAAGGAAAAGACAGATCACAACAGCTTTATTAAATGCTGATTTCACAGTGACTGAACGTCGATATATCGGACACGAGGATGATACTGGATATCACCATTATGCCATTGATGTGGCGAAAAATTATGGATTGGAGGAATAACATATGGCAACTATCGGTCTTGATAGACTGTACTATTCAAAAATAACCGAGGACGCTAACGGCGAGGAAACCTACGCTGTACCTGCGGTACTTGCAAAAGCCATCACTGCCGAACTCTCGGTAGAGCTAGTAGAAGCGATTCTGTATGCTGATGATGGTGCCGCCGAGGTAGTGAAAGACTTTAATAGCGGTACACTTACCCTCGGTATGGACGACATTGGCCCTACAGTGGCAGCGGATTTAACTGGTGCCTCTACTGATGATAACGGGGTATTGATTTCCGCAAGTGAGAATGTGAGTACACCTGTTGCAGTGGGATTTCGTGCACAGAAGGCAAACGGAACATACAGATATTTCTGGCTATACCGCGTAAAGTTCGGTCTGCCTGAAACCAACCTGCAGACTAAGGCGGATTCTATTACCTTTTCCACACCTACTATTGAGGGAACGGTTATGCGCAGGAATAAGCTGGATGGCTTGGGCAAGCACCCGTGGAAAGCGGAGGTCACAGAAGGTGATCCAGGTGTTTCATCGACCACCATCACCGGTTGGTTTACCCAAGTTTACGAACCGGTCTATACACCGGAACCATAGGAGGGGAAAAGATGGATAATGAGAGAAGTGCCACTATTAACATCGGCGGTAAAGATTTTGAACTGATACTCACTACAAGAGCCACTAAAGCGATTGCAAATCGGTACGGGGGACTTGAAAATCTCGGAGAAAAATTGATGAAATCAGAAAACTTCGAGATGGCACTGGACGAAATTGTATGGTTGATAACACTGCTTGCAAACCAGTCCATCTTGATTCGTAACCTGAAAAATAAGAACACACCTGAGGAGCTGCTTACCGAGGAAGAAGTGGAGCTTCTTACCTCACCGCTTGACTTGGCGGCGTATAAAAGTGCAATTACTGATGCAATGTTCAAAGGTACGAATCGCAACGTGGAAAGTGAGGAAGAAAATCCAAAAAACGTGGAAGTCGGGTAACGGACGCTGAAGTCTTTACCCGGCTTCTTTACTATGGAACAGTTCAGATGGGCATGAATGCAGAGGAATTCTGGCTTATGCCAATCGGACTGTTTTTTGATTTATGGGCCTGCCACAAGCAGTGGCATGGCATTGAAAAGCCAAAGAAGATTCGAACGATTGATGATATTATCCCACCGGGTATTTAGGAGGAGGTGAAGGTATGGCAGATAATTTTGGGTTAAAAATTGGCGTTGAGGGCGAGCGTGAGTTTAAGAAGGCTCTTTCCGAAATCAATCAAACATTTAAGGTACTTGGTAGTGAAATGGCCCTTGTGACCAGTCAGTTTGATAGAAACGATAAATCCATCCAGTCGGTTACTGCCCGTAATGCGGTTCTGAATAAAGAAATTGACGCACAAAAAGACAAGATTGCCACCCTTAGGGCTGCTCTTGATAATGCCGCCTCCTCTTTCGGTGAAAATGACCGACGTACTCAGAATTGGCAGATTCAGCTAAATAGAGCTCAGGCAGAACTCAATGGTATGGAACAAGAGCTTGAGGAGTCCACAATTGAAGCGGATAATCTCGGTGAAGAATTAGATGATTCCGGCAAAAGTGCAGAAGATACTGGCGGTAAGTTTGAAAAGCTTGGCGGTGTACTTAAGGGCATCGGTGTAGCAATGGGGGCGGTTGTAGTTGCAGCTGGAGCCGCTGCTATAAAGCTAGGTAAAGAGGTAGTTACGCAGTTCGGAGAGTTGGAACAAAATCTGGGTGGCTCTGAAGCGGTTTTCGGTGCATATGCTGCATCCATTCAGAAAACCGGTGAGGAAGCCTATAAAAATCTGGGGGTATCCCAAAGTGAGTATCTTGCGACCGCCAACAAAATGGGTGCATTGTTCCAAGGCTCGGGTATCGAACAGCGTAAAAGTCTTGAATTGACCGAAAAAGCGATGCAACGTGCTGCAGACATGGCCTCCGTTATGGGAATAGATATGTCCTCTGCATTGGAGGCTGTCACAGGTGCGGCAAAAGGTAATTTCACGATGATGGATAACTTGGGTGTTGCGATGAACGCCACAAACATCGAAGCTTACGCTCTCGCAAAGGGGCTGGATTTCACTTGGAATACTGCAACACAAGCGGAAAAAGCCGAAGTTGCAATGCAGATGTTTTTTGAGAACACGGAGCAGTACGCGGGAAATTTTGCAAGAGAGTCAACTCAGACAATTTCCGGTTCTATTGGATTGTTACAGGCTGCACTTGGTTCTTTTACAGCTGGACTCGGCAATGCCAATGCTGACATGACCAATCTGACGGAAAATCTTGTGGATGCTTTTCGTTCAGTCGTTGAAAACATTGTTCCTGTTTTGGAAAACATCGTAACCGCACTCCCACCTGCGTTCGATGCTATATTAACTGCAGTGGGCGACCTGCTTCCCCTGTTGCTGGAAACTGTCACGGGCCTGTTCACCCAGGTGTTGGAGACACTCCTAAACCTATTACCTGAACTAATTCCAGCGGCAGTGGATGCTGTAATGACGATTGTTGGAGCATTGATTGATAATCTTCCGTTGCTCATAAATGCGGCAATAGAACTGGTAACCGCACTTGTGGAGGGTATTGGAATAGCTTTACCCCAGCTCATACCTGCAGCAGTTTCTGCAGTCACTCAGATTGTCAAAGGGTTGATTGATAACCTACCTTTGATTCTGGATGCAGCTTTACAGTTGATTATTGGATTGGCGGAAGGATTAGTGGAAGCAATACCTCAGCTTGTTTCTGCATTGCCTGCCATCATCGAAGCAGTGGTGGATTTTTTAATAGAATCTATTCCACAGATCATTGATGCGGGCATTCAATTATTGACTTCATTGGTTACAGCGTTGCCAACTATTATTACAGCAGTTGTTGAGGCAATTCCGCAAATTATCGACAGTATCATTAGTGCAGTCATTGGGTCGATTCCCATGATTATTGATGCAGGAATCCGGCTTTTGATATCGCTGATACAAGCACTTCCACAGATTATTACTACTGTTGTAGGTGCGATTCCAAAGATTATTACCTCAGTGGTAAACGCTATTGTAGGAAATATCGATAAGATTATTTTGGCAGGTGTTCAGCTGTTTGTGGCATTGATTGCAAACCTTCCAAGGATAATCGTGGAGATTGTTAAGGCAGTTCCACAAATCATCTCAGGACTGGTTAGAGCTTTTACCGGGTATATAAGCCAAATGTCTCAAGTGGGCGGTAATCTGATTAGAGGATTGTGGAAGGGTATTTCGGACGCAGGCGCATGGCTATGGAGTAAAATCTCTGGATTTTTCGGAAATGTTGTATCGAAGATTAAGGACTTCTTCGGTATCCGTTCCCCTTCAACTCTATTTGCAGGAATTGGCCAGAATATGGGCGAAGGCATCGGTGTTGGTTTTGAGGACGCAATGTCAACAGTTACTAGGGATATGCAAAATGCAGTACCAACAAGTTTTGATTGGAATTACAGAGGTTTATCCGGGCAAGGCGGAGCCACCGGTACAAGTATTACTCAGAATATCTCGGTGGTGTCACCTAAGGCTTTATCAGAAAAAGAAATAGCACGGGAGTTTAAAAATCTGTCCCGTAAACTAGCACTTGAATTATAAAGGAGGTACGGCCATGGAACTAACCTATATTAATGCAGATGGAGAGAGTATTACTCTCAGACAAAGCCGTCCGTACTTTCTTACTAAGATAGACGGGACTGGGAACATACGACAAACCGTTAACACTTTTAAGGCGCCTGACCAAGACGGCGCTTTTTATATCTCATCTACACTAGATATGCGAAACATCACGCTAGAAGGTACGGTTGTTGCTGGTACTCCTGACGAGGCCTATGTGCGGAGACAGCGCTTCCTTCAGATATTTAGTCCAAAGCTACTTGGGACGCTTCAGTATCGAGGGCGACAGATTTCCTGTGTGGTTGAGGAGGCAGGGTTTGCCGTTTCCAATCGGCAACGGGTACCCAATTTCTTTGTCAGCCTACTCTGCCCATCACCTTTCTTTGAGACCTTGGAGGAGGTGAGAGAGGAACTGGCGTCATGGATACCACTGTTAGAGTTTGAACTGGAGATACCAACGAGTGGTATGGAATTTGGAATGCGTCAGCCAAGCCAGATCATTACCGTGGAAAATATCGGTGATGTATCCTGTGGATGTGAAATTGTATTTCGAGCGCTAGGTACAGTAACGAACCCGGAACTCTTAAACATAGACACCGGTGAATTCATCCGGCTTCTCACGACGATGAATGCAGGGGATGAGCTTCGAGTATATACCCATTTCGCTGGCAAACGTGTAGTCAGAGTTGATGGAATGACCCAAACTAACGCTTTTTCACTGTTAGACACCAATTCTGTGTTCTTTCAGCTTGCAGCAGGTATTAACACACTTCGCTACGATGCTTCAGTCAATATGGATCTGCTGGAGGTTAGCATTTACTTTCGTCCACAATTTCTGGGGGTGTAACCATGGAACTGTATATCTACAATTCAAATAGAGAGCTTGAGGGCATCGTGGAATCTTTTGAGTATCTGCGATGGACGAGGCGATACTCACAGTGCGGCTCCTTTGAGATAAAAGCCATAGCCACACAAGAGAATGCGGATCTCCTTAAAGAGGGTAATATCATTTGGAAGAACGACGATGAGGAAGCCGGTATCATTGAGCACCTGGAACTATCCCAAACCGAGCAGGAATTTATCACTGCAAGTGGCCGCTTTGTCACGTCCCTTCTTGCAAGGCGTATTGTATGGCAAACGGAGATACTGTCAGGCGACCTGTCTGCCTGTGTAGAGCAGCTCATAAATAATAATCTCATCAATCCCTCTGATACAGCAAGAAAGATCACTGATATATCCTTTTCATCTCCAAACCTGAGTGTGCCCATCAGTACACAGGTATCATACCGGAACTTGATGGATGTGGTGACGGACCTATGCGGGGTTTCAGATGTTGGTATCAAGACCATGTTTACTCCTGCGTCAGGGGTTTTTACGGTAACGTTGTATATGGGCACTGAGTCACAAGCGGTATTCTCCAAGGGGTATGAGAATTTAATTGAACAAATTTATACAATAAGCGCTGCTGACTATGCCAATACCGCGCTCGTCGGCGGCGAAGGCGAAGGTGCAGATCGGACATTTGTTGCCATTACAAGTGGTTCTGGAGAGACACGGCACGAAATCTTTGTGGATGCCAAAGACCTGCGTGAGGACGATTTCGGAGCAGACTACATCGACACACTGATTTTTCGGGGTCAAAGTAAGCTAAGCGAGCAGGCAATACGTTATTCCTTCGATACATCAGTTAATCCCCACGGCAATTTAACATACAAGACAGACTTCGACCTTGGTCAGACCGTTAAAGTCATTTCCAAGGAATGGGGTATATCCATGACAACACGCATCACTGAAGTCGAAGAAACCTATGATGCAGACGGTCAGAGTATCAGTGTAGTGTTTGGAAAAGCTGAGTTAACAATAGCACAGAAAATTCGCTCCGATATGAGTGAGGTTAAAACGGCAATTTATGCTCCGACCGGTATTTCTGAGGTGACGGAGGCGCTAGGAAATGTGACAGAAGCTCTTGGTGACTTAAATGAGGTAGACCCTAAAATTCAAGGAGATAGCGTAACCGATACCATAAATAATCTGTTTGGAAAACTTCCCGCGCTTGAAATAAATGTTGGAGCGGGTACTATATCTATCGG
Organism: Clostridium homopropionicum DSM 5847; assembly: GCF_001263795.1. Taxonomy (GTDB): domain Bacteria; phylum Bacillota; class Clostridia; order Clostridiales; family Clostridiaceae; genus Clostridium_H; species Clostridium_H homopropionicum. The sequence continues at coordinate 9,192 of NZ_LHUR01000022.1, read as the reverse complement.
TCAATATGCCTTACACAATATGATGCCGGGAGAGGCTTTTTACTTTACCTCATGGAGTGGGAACAAGTTTAGTGATCAACCAAGTGACGATGGTCATGTGTTTCTGATAAAGCACAGTGGGGACAACACGGGAAGTGGATATCAGCGAGCGATGGGATTTTTTATTTCACGCAACACCATGACGTTTTATGTGATTTCTGTTTTCGTATTCAACAATCCATCTGGTCAAGCGAACTGGCTGAATATCAATAATGAACCTATAACTACAGCAAGACTTGCAAATGGAGCAGTCACTGGTACGAAGATTGCAGACCGTACGATTACAGCTGTCAAAATGGCGTCCTCATTTACCGATTACTCAACAACAGAGCAAAACACAGGGCGGCTATGGGTAGATGGGAAGACCATTTATCGGAAACAAATAAATCTTGGTTCCCTCCCGAACGCGACCCCGGGAAGCGTAGCCCACGGTATAGCAAACCTCAATACTGTTGTCAGCTTAACTGGCTTTGCAACGAATGGGACTGTTTTTCTGCCATTACCACTTGCAAGGTACAACAACTTTGCATCACAAATAGGTCTCTACGCAGATAAAACCAATATCGTTGTTGAACCAGGTAATGACAGGACAGCATTTACTGGCTACGTAATTATGGAATACACGAAAACCGTCTAAAAGGAGGAATTGGTCTATGGAGAAAAGCGGATTTTTTAACTCATCCGATGGAGATAGAGTCTATGGAGCAACGGACTTTGCAGCATATTTCGGAAGCCTTGTCTCGAATGGTGTATTTTACGCTACATCAACTAATCTTCAAGTGTCACCTGGGATTGGATTGGCGGTGAGCATTGCCGCGGGCAGTGCATGGATTAATGGATATAGGTATGAAAATACAGATGAATTAAACATACCTCTTACTACGGCAAATGGAAGCAATCCTCGGATTGACCGAGTTGTCATTCGTTTAAGCCAGATCACCAGGAGCATTCAGCTTGCAGTTGTTACCGGGACTCCCACAGCAACACCGGTAGCGCCAGAATTGACAAGAACAAGTGATATCTATGAACTGGGCATTGCTGATGTTCTAGTACCGGCGGCAGCAACATCGATATCAACAAATAACATTACGGATACCCGATTGAATACCAGTCTATGTGGGTTGGTAAATTCGTTGGTTTCAGCGGTTTATGAGTGAGGTGAGTTTCTATGGCAACATATCAGGCTATAAATGCATGTACATGGCGTAATGGGAGCTGGATTGCAGGTGTTACCGATTATGTAAGACAAGGGGTTTATACTGCAGCCAACAATTATGAGAATGTGGGGGCTATGTTGTTTGACCTCACTAGCATTCGGAATACCTATGCGAACTATTACCCAACCTCTGCCAGTATTCATCTTGTAAGAATAGCAGCGGGTGACTGGGGTTCTGCAAGAACCATGACGTTATACGCTGGAAATGCATATGGTATGCCAGCGCCAAGTTCAAGCACGAGTGTATCTGGGAGCAGACCGACGAAGGTTACCTCTGGATATAGCTACACTGTTTCCGCTGGGCAAGGTGCAAAGGATATAGCCATTTCCACTGTACTTATAGATTCCATCGGGAGCGGTGCGAGCAATTGTCTATTCATGGATGCGGGTTCAAGCACTTTGAACTACATGGGCTTTGGTGCTAGGGATGATCTAAGCCAGATTGTTCTAACTATCAATTGGGCAAGCCGAACAACTGCCTGCAGTCCACCGACATCCTGTTCGGTGAGTGCAACACTCTCGGAAGGCAACGTCACATTGTCATGGAGCGGTGCATCAGGTGGTATAAATAACACTATTTCATCTTATGAAATTCAGTATAGCGAATCAGCAGATAACGTTACATGGGGCGCATGGATAGCACTGACCACAGTGACTACCACGGCTACCAGTGGCAGTTTGTCAGTAGCACCATCCTCAACGCGGGGTAATTATCGCAGATTTCAGGTAAGGACAAGAGGAACAGCAGGAGCAAGCTATTACTCAGGCTGGAAGATATCCTCAAACTCTGTTAGACGAAACACGGTCCCAAGTCCGCCAACCACTGCAATGGCTACTCCTGTAAATTATAGCGATGAAACAATCACGTTGAATTGGAGTGGAGCCTCTGGAGGCACGAGTGCAATTAAGGGATATCAGATTGCCAGTCGGACATCTACAGATAATAATACATGGAGTCCGTGGAATGTACTGACAACATTGAATTTGTCGGCCAGTAGTGGTAGCTACAATCCAAATGTATCAAGAGTTCCAGGAACTTATACTCAGTTTGGTATCTGGACGATAGACACTCTGGATGTCTACTCTTCCGAGAAAATCAGTAATAGTATCTATTGTGACATTACGGCTTGCGGACCTCCAACTGCTTGCTCAGTAAGTGCAGCTTTAGCTGAAGGAAACGTCACTCTTTCATGGAGTGGTGCTTCTGGTGGTGCGGGTAATGCCATCACATCCTATGAGATACAATATAGTGACTCGGCAGATAACAGTGCATGGGGAGCGTGGACAGCACTGACTGTAGCATTTACTTCTGCGACAAGTGGAAGCGTAACTGTGAGTCCACCGAGTACGCGCGGTTATTATCGTCGGTTCAGAGTGAGAACGCGAGGTACGGCTGGAGAGAGCTATTACTCAGACTGGACCATATCTAGTAACACAGTCCGTAAAAATACACTGCCGATACCACCGACTTCCTTTACAGCGGCTCCTCCAATATATGAAGTCAACACAATAACCCTTACGTGGAGCGGAACGACACCCGGAACCAGTGCCATTAAGCAGTATGTCATCCAACAGGCTACCTCGATTGACGGTATAAACTGGTCGGCATATGAAGCACTGACTACTATTATTTCAAGTGCTACTTCAGGCACCCATGAAGTGTATGCCTCACAGATACCCGGAATGTATACCCGTTATCGAATCAGTGTAACAGATGCACTTGATGCAGTTTCAAGCTATGTAGTTAGTAATACGGTAAAGAAAAACAGTCCGCCTGCTGCTCCAATAATTGCCTACCCAATGACTGGTAACTCTGCTTATAACACCACACCACGTTTCATGATCACAACAGGTGTAGAGCCAGACGGTCAGACACAGATAGTGGAGGTGAAGATTGATTCAGGGGTATGGCATAATAGTGTAGACAATCCTGAGAGGTTTTCTACAAGCGGACATCTTGGTAATGGTGTTAAGACAGTTTATCAAGCAGAATCACTTACTGTAGGAAATCATACTATTACCTTTCGGTGCCTTGACAGCGATATTGAGTCGGCAAGCACGGAGGTTGTCCGTTCCTTTACGATACTACAACTACCTTTTGAAACAATTACTGCAAATGTGACGCATGTAAAAGCAACACATATTCAGACGATTCGAAACGCTGTAAACATGGCTCGTAAATACTACAACCTATCTCCTGTGACTTGGAGAGAGGAGATCATTGCAGGAAAAACCACTATTAAGAATTGGCCGTTCCACATCACTGAAATCCGTAAAGCTATTGACACTATTATAGGGGTAGTTAATGGTTTTGATTCTTCTGCCACATTTGACATACCAGCTTTTACATGGCTACCCATCGGATCAGGAAGGCCAAAGGCGGATGTGATGGAACAGATTCAAGACCTCATTCTGGTGTTATAAGTTTGATACTACAATTCAGCGCTCTTGTGACTTGCAGGGGCGCTTTTCTATATACAAATTTAATGTAACGGAGGTGTTTTTAATGAAAGAGATATGGAATTGGATACAGTTGACCTTTGTGGCTATAGGCGGATTTCTTGGCTGGTTCCTTGGTGGCTATGACGGGTTTCTATATGCACTGGTAGCTTTTGTTGCTATAGATTATCTGACAGGAGTGCTCTGTGCAATTGCAGATAAAAAGCTGTGTAGCGAAATCGGGGCAAAAGGTATCTTCAAAAAGGTACTTATCTTTGTGATGGTAGGTATTGCTCATATTCTTGATACACAAATTCTGGGCAGTAGCGGAGATAGTGGTGGTGCCTTGCGCACAGCAGTAATTTTCTTCTACCTAAGTAATGAGGGTGTATCCATTTTGGAGAATGCCGGGCATATTGGACTTCCTATACCAGAAAAATTAAAGGCGGTTCTAGAGCAGCTACATGGGCGCGATGAAGAACCCCGTAAGCCAGGTGACGGACTATGATTGACTTAACGAAAACAGTAACGGTATTCATCGGCCGAAGAGGTGAACACTACTATAGGAATATTGAATTTGATGTATCCAGCTTACTGGAAGATAAATATCCAAGTGCCTCCTTAAATGCAGTTTACCTAAGACCTGATGGAATTGCCTATCCGGTTGTCACGAACTACGCAGATGGAGTCCTTATTTGGTCACCCAGTGCAACGGACACATCTGTTGTTGGTGTCGGTCGTCTGGAAATAAGGGTTACTTATGGAGAAGTGGTTGGAAAAAGCGTTCAAATATTAACCATCGTTGAGGATGCACTTGTTGACGGAATTGTTGAACCACCTGAACCACCCGCTCAGGAATGGCTCAATCAAGTACTTTCTGCCTTAGCTGAACTAGATATTCATGAAACAAATAATCTGCTAAATCTCACTTATAACCTATTAAATAATAACTATGATCTGCTAAATACTACACACAATTTGGTAGAGGAAACGCGTGACCATTTATACACGCGGATTGGGGTTCTCCTTAATCATATGCATCCGATAGAAACAGCTACAGCACCGGATATGATAAGTCGAAGAGCATCCATAACTTTTACCGGTATAGCGAATGGCAACAACGTAGTAATCGGTACAGTGACATATACTTTCGTTACAGCTTTAGGAAGTCCGACTGCAAATAATGTTCAGATATTGATTCAAGACACTCTCCGAAATACAGTAAAGAAATTTGCTGAAGCCATAAGAGGTATTCAAGACGATGCGAACATTGCCTATGGCACAGGTACAGATCCTAATCCGACTTGTACGGCCTACTGGACGAGTCAAAGATTTTCTATTGGAGAAGTTTCTGTAGCTGCAGGTGAGAGCTTATTTGTATTGGAAAGAGCGGAAAATGAGACAGCTCCAATACCTTTTACTTCTACTGCAACTGCAACTATCAATCCATTCACAAGGATAAGCTACCTGAGATATATCATGTCGGGCAACGTTTCAGGTCCAACCGGTGTCAATAGTGTACGTGGTCATTTTCACACGGTTTTACCCATAAATAGTGTGGTTATTGGAGGACAGGGTGGATTGCTTTATCCCGCGACTTATGACTGTCATTTGTTAACCCTTTGTCGTCAATCAGATACAAGTGAGAAAGAACTTGACTTATATATATCCAATGACGAAGAGACTTTCACCAGGATAGCACGGAGTACACCTGTTGGGGCGGATAGTACTAACGCAGCTCAACATATTCATATTCAAATGCGTCAGGGCAGAGTACCCGCTGGTTATGGACTGTATATCTGTATGGGAAGTGACGGCACATCGACGAATGCATACTGTGACCTGAAGTTTACCTATCATCTATATCCAGCCACTCTAGCTACAAACCAAATCTTATAATCTATGAGGTGATCGATATGAACCTGCAAAAACTTATATTAATAAACAATGCCTGCTTCAAAGCAGGTAAAACTATAACACCGAAGGGCATCATGGTGCATTCTACTGGCGCCAATAACCCTAATCTCAAAAGGTATGTTGGTCCAGACGATGGTTTACTGGGGATGAACCAATACAACAACCATTGGAATCAGGAAAGACCCGGAGGTCGACAAGTTTGTGTTCATGCCTTTATTGGTAAACTAGCAGATGGCTCCATTGCCACCTATCAAACATTACCCTGGAATCACCGAGGTTGGCATGCCGGAGGAGATGCAAACAATACGCATATAGGATTTGAAATCTGCGAGGACGGTTTGACCGATGCCTCGTATTTTTCTGCTGTTTATAAGGAAGCTATAGAGCTTTGTGTATATCTTTGTAAACTCTATGGCTTTAGTCAGCAAGACATCATCTGCCATAGCGAAGGTCACAAACTAGGCATCGCAAGTAACCATGCGGATGTTATGCACTGGTTTCCCAAGCACGGTAAGTCGATGGATACCTTTAGAACTGATGTAAAGAAACAATTGGAGGCAGAAAAGAGCCAAAATCCTGTAACACCACAAACTAAGCTATATCGTGTGCAAATCGGTGCTTTCTCTGTAAAAGCCAATGCTGAAGCACAGCTTGCAAAGGCAAAAGCTTCTGGATTTAAGGATGCTTTTATTAAATATGAATAATAAATATAAATTGCCTGTGGGGGTTTGCTCCTGCAGGCTCTTTTTTTATGCTCTGATTCAAATTAATTTTTACAAATCCTCAACTTCGACCTGTTCCCGCGGCTATTAGGTAGGAGGTGGCTTTATGAATCAGAACGAGTATAGAAAAGTTACAAAGATTACGGAAGAAATCACAGAAAAAAGAATCGAATCTAAAAGTGTGTCACTTGAGCAGCTACAGCGTGAGTTTGATTATATCCAGGCAGAAAAATTACTGAATAAGATGCTTGAAAAAGGCTTGATTTCGGAGGCTGAATTCAACAAAATAACCGCATTAAATCGGCAAACTTTCTCACCACTCTTGGCAGAGTTAATGCCCTAAAAACGTTGATATATAAGGACTTTAGAGGTAATATGTGACCTACCAAGAAGGAGGTGAGAGGATGAAAAAGATAACGAAAATAGAGAGCAACAAGACCAATTCCTTTATTAAGCCAAAGTTACGAGTAGCTGCTTACTGCCGTGTTTCTACAGACAGCGATGAACAGCTTGTCAGCTTGCAAGCACAAAAGACCCATTATGAGACCTACATAAAGGCAAACCCGGAATGGGAATATGTAGGGTTGTATTATGATGAAGGCATCAGCGGCACTAAAAAGGAAAAACGCTCTGAACTGCTTAGGATGATATCGGATTGTGAAAATAAGAAAATAGACTTAATCATTACAAAGTCCATCAGTAGATTTGCGAGAAATACAACAGACTGTCTGGAGATGGTTCGCAAACTGGTAGACATTGGTGTTTTCATTTACTTCGAGAAGGAAAACATAAATACCCAATCAATGGAAAGTGAGTTGATGCTCTCCATTCTGAGTGGACTTGCGGAAAGTGAGTCAATTTCCATTTCGGAAAATAACAAGTGGGCAATTCAAAGACGATTCCAGAACGGAACTTTCAAGATTTCATATCCACCATTCGGTTATGAAAACATTGACGGACAGATGATTGTAAACCCCAAGCAGGCAGAAATTGTGAAGTATATTTTTGAAGAGGCATTATCGGGCAAGGGCACACAGAAAATTGCAGATGACCTTAATCATAAAGGTATCCCATCAAAAAAAGGCGGTCGTTGGACGGCTACAACAATTCGGGGCATTCTTGCCAACGAAAAATATACTGGTGATGTTATTTTGCAAAAGACCTATACCGATAGCCGTTTTAACAGGCGCACCAATTATGGTGAGAAAAACATGTATTTGGTAGAAAACCACCATGAGGCAATTATCACCCATGAAGATTTTGAAGCAGTAGATGCAGTTATCAATCAGAGAGCAAAAGAAAAAGGTATCGTAAAGCGTACAAGTAAATATTTAAATCGATATCCTTTTTCAGGCAAAATCATCTGCTCCGAATGTGGTAGTACCTTTAAAAGGCGGATTCATTCATCCGGAGCAAGAAAATATATCGCTTGGTGTTGCAGTAAGCACATAAGGCAGATAACGGAATGTTCCATGCAGTTTATTCGAGATGATGATATAAAAACAGCTTTTGTTACGATGATGAATAAACTGGTTTTCGGTCAAAAGTTCATAATAAGACCGCTGTTGGATGGATTGCGTAAACAAAACAGTCCAGAGAGCTTTCGGAGGATTGAAGAATTGGAAGCTAAGATTGAAAGTAACTCGGAGCAGAGTCAGATGTTGACGGGGTTAATGACCAAAGGATACTTAGAACCTGCTCTATTCAATAAAGAAAAGAATTCACTAGCGGCAGAAGGTGCAAGGCTTCTAGCCGAAAAGGAGCAGCTCACTCATTCGACAAACGACAATCTTGCAAAAGTAGAGGAAGTCAACCGTCTGCTTAAGTTTGTTGCTAAATCAAAAATGCTCACAGCTTATAAGGATGAGTTGTTTGAAAATTATGTGGAGAAGATTATTGTTTATTCACGAGAGGAGATTGGATTTGAATTAAAGTGTGGAATTACACTGAGGGAAAGGTTGGTGAATTAGATGGGGCATACACCCTACGGATATAGAATTGAAAACGGAAAGGCTATAGTGGATGAAATGACAGCAGAGCAAGTAAGAAAGTTATATGCAGGATACTTGGAGGGTCTTTCTTTGAAGGAGGCTGCTAAAGAAGCTGAGATAAACTGTTATCACGCCACTGCAGGAAGAATGCTACAAGACAAGCACTACCTTGGCGATGAATTCTACCCTCCGATTATTGATGAGGAAACCTTCGAAAAGGCCATGATTGAAAAACAAAAACGAGCTAAAAAGCTCGGAAGGGTATGGGAGACAAGGGATAAGCCAGTGGTGGATTATAAAGTAAAGTTCAAAGTAAAACCCATGGAGCAGAAATACGATAACCCATACAAGCAAGCAGAATATGCTTACAGTCTGATAGAAAGTGAGGTGTAACATGTGGCGGTAAGTAAAAATGTTACGGTAATTCCGGCAATTAGGCGAGTCGGATACATTAATAATAGTGAAAGCAAACCCAAAACACGAGTAGCTGCTTACTGCCGTGTTTCAACGGATAGTGATGAGCAGGCTTCAAGTTATGAGGTGCAGATTGCTCATTACACAGATTTTATAAAAAAGAATTCGGAGTGGGAATTTGCAGGTATCTTTGCAGATGACGGTATCACAGGAACCAATACAAAAAAACGTGAAGAATTTAATCGTATGATTGAAGAGTGTATGGCAGGAAATATAGATATGATCATTACAAAGTCCATCAGCCGATTTGCAAGGAACACTTTGGACTGTGTGCGTCCGTAAGGACATAAAAATATCGCCCCACAGGGGTTATAGACTGGAGAGTTGTCTATATGGTTACTTGACTGACCTTTGAGGGAAACCAAATATAAGGGAACACAGCACGTCAAGAAAG
>NZ_LHUR01000021.1 GCF_001263795.1 Clostridium homopropionicum DSM 5847 | reverse complement strand
CATAAAATAGAATAATTTTTTTTTAGAAACAACTGGCGAGCCGAATACATTGAAAGGTGTACGTTCGGTTCTGAGGGAGGGCTATATAAATCTACCTATAAGGAAAGGCGATATAGTTCTACCCTACCTTAAATACATCCGTCAACTAAAGGATAAGAATATCGCCGTGTTCTTTGAAAAAGAGAATATCAACACAATGGATTCCAAGGGCGAAATCATGCTAACTATTATGGCCTCCCTTGCCCAGCAGGAGAGCCAGTCCTTAAGCCAGAATGTTAAGCTAGGTATCCAGTATCGATATCAGCAAGGTGAAATTCAGGTGAACCACAATCGTTTCTTGGGATATACCAAGGATGAAAACAAGCACCTGGTGATTGACCCAGAGGGTGCAGAAATTGTAAAAAGAATTTACAGAGAATACCTTGAGGGAGCGAGCCTTTTGCAGATAGCAAGAGGATTAGAGGCAGATGGTATTCTTACAGCAGCGGGCAAAGCAAAATGGAGACCAGAAACATTAAAGAAGATATTACAGAATGAAAAGTACATCGGAGATGCCCTCTTGCAAAAAACCTATACGGTAGATTTCCTTTCCAAAAAGCGAGTCAAGAATAACGGAATTGTTCCCCAGTACTATGTAGAAAACAGCCATGAGCTTATCATACCGCGTGACCTTTTTATGCAGGTTCAAGAAGAGATGGTAAGAAGGACGAACATCCGAAGCGGTAAGAGCAGTAAAAAGAGAGTTTATAGCAGCAAGTATGCTTTATCGAGCATAGTTTACTGTGGACAATGCGGTGATATTTACCGCAGGGTACACTGGAATAACCGAGGCTACAAGTCTATTGTTTGGAGATGCGTCAGCCGCTTGGAGGAAAAGGGGTCTGACTGTACCTCCCCTACCGTAAATGAGGAAACATTGCAGACAGCGGTTGTAAAAGCTATTAATGAACTATTAGCCAACAAAGAACCATTCCTTCAGGTACTGCTGAAAAACATAGCAACAGTACTTAATGAGGAAAATGATAATGCTACCGATGATATTGATAGCAAATTGGAAGAATTGCAGAAGGAGCTTCTCAAACAAGCAAAGTCAAAGAATGATTACGATGATGTGGCAGATGAGATATACCGTCTCCGGGAGTTGAAGCAAAATGCACTTGTGGAGAATGCGGAGCGTGAAGGAAAAAGGCAACGAATCACTGAGATGACAGACTTCCTAAATGAGCAGTCCTACGAGCTGGAGGAATATGATGAGCAACTGGTAAGGCGGCTTATTGAAAAAATTACGGTATTTGATGATAAACTCACCGTTGAATTCAAATCAGGTGTTGAAATTGATATATAGAAAGATATTATACTATAAAATATGAAGTTTAAAGATTCTATTCTCTGTTACTGCGGGTAAAAGTGATTGATGCAGGTTTAAGTCCGGGCAGCATACTAGTTATAGTTAATGTAGTCGTGACTAGTGGGTATGTATATTGCCAGATGTTGCTGGGTAAATGAATTATTTAGGCAAAAAAGGGCATAATCTTTTAATAAGAGTGGAATTACTAATATTTTTGGTAAATGCCCTTTAAATTTGCTTGAATAAGGAAGTGTGATAATGCTAAATGTGTTCTTAAAAATACTAAAACTTTTTAAATATACTAGACCAATGAATAATGAGGGCGGGTTCGAATTACTAGAAGACAAATATGAAATTGATAGAACCGAGAAGGTTGATTCCTCTGAATATGAAAAAGACCAAAAGCAAAATGAGCAGAAAGACAGGAATCAAAATGAAGTATCACAAATTATAAAACCAATTAAAGTTGAACAATGGAAGAGGGAGAGGAATAGTAGACCAGATGAGTATAGTCACTCTAAAAATATGCCTTCAGCTACCGTTTTCAAAAACATAGCATCCAATAAAAAATATATCGAAGAAATCTTTAGTATGCCTAGAAATCAAGATTTAATTATCAGGGAATTTAAAATGGCCAGAAAAACAAAAGCTTTTCTGGTCTTTGTTGATGGTATGGTTGATAAAACGTCTATAAATCAATTTATACTTCCTCAGTTAATGAGGCCTGAAAATTTTAATGATTTTTCTGGAACTTGCCCAATTGACTATATCAAGGATAGTGTATTATCCATATCGGAGATTACAAAAGCTACTAATTTTAATGAAATTAAACCTCAAATCCTTAATGGTTTGTCGGTTTTGTTTATCGATGATTGTTCAGAAGCGCTGATGATGGAAACACGGGGATTTGAAAAAAGAAACATTGACAGACCTATTACAGAACAGGTGGTAAAGGGGTCACAAGAAGGATTTACAGAGAACTTGAGAACGAATATTACCTTGCTTCGAAGAATAATAAAAAATGAAAAGCTTATCACTGAAATTATCCCGACTGGAAAATTAAATAAAGTCAACAGCGCAATAATTTACATTGAAGGGATTACTAACCCTAAAATAGTGGAAGAGGTGCGTCGTCGCATTACCGAAATTGACACCGACTTTATTGCTGGTAATGGTATGCTAGAGCAGTTAATTGAAGATAATTATCTCATGCCGTTTCCACAGGTCGTTTCCACTGAGAGACCTGATAGAGCTGCTTCGTTTTTAGTAGAAGGGCAGGTAGTGATTATTACAGAAGGTGATCCATTTGCTTTAGCTGCTCCGGTGACTTTTTACAGATTATTTCACTCCTCTGAAGATTCGATGCTGAGATGGCAATACGGTACTTTCCTGAGGATCATCAGATTTATTGGGGTCATGTCAGCTTTGTTAATTCCGGGACTGTATGTTGCCTTAGTGTTGTATCACCATCAAATGATTCCAACCCCTTTCTTGGAGTCAATCGTAAAGTCTAGGGAAGCTGTTCCTTTTCCAACAATTGTTGAGCTTCTGCTAATGGAAATTGCCTTTGAATTGGTCCGTGAAGGTGGGGTTCGAATACCTGGTGTGATTGGTCAGACATTGGGCATTGTTGGAGCTTTGATTTTGGGTCAGGTAGCAGTACAAGCGGGGCTTGTTAGTCCAATTCTAATTGTAATAATTGCTTTAACAGGCTTGGGTAGTTTCACCATGCCTAATTATTCTATGGCTTTAGCAGTTCGTATAATACGGTTTATCTTTGTTTTTGGGGGAGCGATAGCAGGTTTTTATGGAATATCTCTTGCTTTTATTCTAATTGCATCAATGGCGTGTTATATGAAATCTTTTGGTGTGCCTTTCTTGGCACCCGTTGCACCTAGCGCAAAGATTAATCCAGATTCAATCATTCGTCAACCCCTATTTAACCAAAGTATGCGCTCAGACCCTTTCAACACACCCAACCGAAAAAGAAATGGCAAAAATCAGCGAGGTGATGATGAATGATAAAGGATGGCAAGTTTGGAGCCCATGAAACCATAGCGTTGTTAACAATAACTATCTCATCAAAGGTATTTTTTTCCAGTCCTTCTGTAGTCGCCGCTAAAGTTGGAACAGCTGGCTGGTATATGACGATCATATCTGCATTTGTTGCTTTTATAGTTACTGTTTTGCTAATCAGGCTATTGTCGATATACCCAAACAAAACAATAATGGAGATATATGAAGTTGTATATGGAAGAGTAGTGGGGAAAATACTCTCATTTATTTTATTCGCATCAATTCTTGTTACTGTGGCTGCAAATAGCAGAGAATTTATTGAAATAATGGAGGTATACGACCTTCCTCAAAGTCCTCCAAGTTATCTTTTAATATTATTATTTGTGGCAGTAGGTGTTTTAGCTTACTGGGGACTTGAAACGATAGCACGGTTTTCCAAGCTAATGGCTTTTTTTCTGCTATTATTATATATTTCGGTGTTGGTATTGTCTATGAAGTTATATGAATTCCATCGCCTTTTCCCCATTTTAGGTAATGGATTAGATACAACAGTGCTGACAGGGATTCAAAGATCCTCTGTCTATGGTGAAATAATTATTATTGGAGTAATAATTGGTTCGCTTCATGGCATAAAGCATGCGAAACGAGCGGCTTATTTAAGCTTAATCTTCTCTGCTTCTATAGTAACTACAGCATTACTAGCATTTTCACTTGCTTTTCCTTATTATACAGGAGAGGAGATTACGGCTCCAATTTATTTGATGGTTTCGCTTATTGAATATGGAGAGTTTATACAAAGGATCGAACCATTATTCTTTTTCCTTTGGAATATCAGTACAGTTATATCTGTAGCAGCTTTATTTTATGTCCTGATTATCATATATGCTTATATATTTGAACTTGATGACAAAAGACCGATTATAATTCCCTTAGGGATTATCGTTGTTTTTCTTGCTTTAATTCCTCAAAACATTATTCAACTTACAAATGGCATAGTAAGTATGATTAGGAGCTATGGGTGGGCCTTTTATTTTATACCTCCTGTGATCACTCTCGCGATAGCTAAGATAAAAAAGAAATACGGAGGTAGCTCTCAATGAAGAAAAAAATCCTTTTAATTATTACCATTATAATGCAGATATTCACTTTGACCGCCTGTTATGATGCTAGAGAGGCGACTTCAGTTTCGTTTGTACAGATGATTGGTATTGATCAAGGTATTACAGACAAGTGGAGAATCACTGTAAAAATTGCAAGTATGCAAAATGGTGATGACAGTTCAAATAAAGGAAGTGAATCCTCACAGCAAACGCAGACCAAAACAATTACAATTGACGCCCCTTCTTTTAATGGAGGAATTGACTTGTTTAATACGAATATTCCTCAAAAACTGGATTTCACCCATGCTTCATTGCTTGTAATCTCTGAAGATCTTGCACAAAGTGGTTTAATGGGAGAATACATTACACCTCTTGTTCGCTTTAGGGAGATAAGAAGAACGTTGAATGTTATAGTTGTTCGGGGAAATGCTCAAGAATTTGTTGAAAAGACAGAAGAATGTAATCAAGGCAGCCCTTCCCGGGCAGTAGTGTCCTTGATAAGGCAAGGAGAAAACACAGGTTTTTATCCTAAAATATCCTTGAATGATTTTTACAATGGAATTAAGTCAACCTATAGACAGGCTGTCCTACCTTTAGGAAGTGTACACAAGAAAAACTTTGACGAGGAGGGGGAGTCTTATAATGAGGGGGTTAAAAATACAGGGCAATATTTTGCTGGAGATACACAAAGGAAGGGCGGCAATACTATCGAATTGCTTGGAAGTGCATTGTTTGTCAAAGATAACATGGTCGGTAAGCTAAATGGACATGAAACAAGAATGATGATGTTAATTAGAGGAGAATTTAAAAAAGGGATATTCACCATTCAAGATCCCGAGGCTTCTAAGTGGATAATACCTATTGATACAAGGGTTTCCAGGAAGCCGAATTTAAAAATTTATTTTGACAACGACAGACCGATAATAAGCCTAGAAGTTAAAACGGAAGGAGATATATTAGCAATTCAAAGTGGTATTAATTATGAAAGCGAAGAAATGATAGGAATAATTGAAAACGAAATGACCAGATACTTGGAAAAAGGCATCACTAGTGTTATTCATAAATGTCAATCACTAAATACAGATCCTTTCAATTTTGGGAGAACGGCAGTCAAGCACTTTTTGACCATTAATGAGTGGGAAAAATATAACTGGAATGAAAAATTCATGGAAGCAAAAGTAGAGGTTAAAGTAGATTTCAAAATAAGAAGAACTGGAGGCCTCCTGAGAAATTCAGATAACAATGTGAGGGATGAATAAAAAATGAACATGATTATTATGATGCTTATTATTGGTATGGTAGCCTACCCAATAAGCTATACAAACTATAATTTGTCTATTAAAAATAGATTAGGTGCGTTAGGAATGCTGCTTTTAATAGTGGCTACACTTGTGATATCTAGTTATGTTTTATTTTTTTTACGTAATTAATAAAGTTTAGGAGATTAATAATATGAAAATTGATAATGAATGTTGTTGTGAGTGCAATACTAAAAAAATTGAACAAACAAAGGATACTTGTCCGGTATGCAATAATGAAGGAGTTTCCGTTAGTGGGGTAACCGTTGAACACTTAGTAGAAGACAATTATCGCAATGCCGTTGAGGGAGGGCGATATAAGATTTGCATGAATGAAGAGTGCAGTGTTGTCTACTATAACGTGGATAATGGAATTAAGTTCTTGAAAAATCAAGTTAGAGTTCCTATCTGGTTTAAAAAAGATGCAAATCCGAAGTATGCATGCTATTGCAGTAAAGTTACCGAAGACCAAGTAATAGAGGCTGTAATTAAACACGATGCAAAAACAGTAAAAGAAGTAAATGCTATAACTGGAGCAATGAAAAATTCTAATTGCAAAGAAAACAATCCTCTAGGCGTATGTTGCCATAAGATTATTCAGGAAGCTATTGATAAAGGATTGACTATGAAATTTAAAAAAATAGAGAAAAAATATTGACAAGTAAAAATAAATGGTGTATAAAATAATTAAAGTTAGCACTCGTTAGTCGAGAGTGCTAACAAAAAAATTAAAAAAATGTAAAGGAGTGATTATCATGGCAGGATTAATTCCATTCAACAGAAAACGAAATGATTTGATGAACATTGGTTTTGATGATTTTTCCAACATGCTTGATGACTTTTTTACAGGCAGTTGGCCAGTCCAAAGAAGTTTAGCGGCAGATACATTTAAAATTGACATTCAAGACAACGATACAGAATATATAATAGAAGCTGAACTTCCAGGAGTAAAGAAAGAAGATGTAGAAATTACATTGAATGAAGGAAGACTCAATCTTTCTGTTAAGAAAGAGGAAGTTTCAGAAGACAAGAGCAAAAAATTCATTCATCGAGAGAGAAGATATGCTCAAATGTCACGAAGCATACTGCTTGCAGATTCAAATGATGAAGGGATTCAAGCAAAATTAGAAGAAGGCGTATTGACAATTAAAGTGCCTAAAAAGGAACAAGTTGACACTTCAAAACGCATTATGATCGAGTAATATACAAAAGCACACTGATAATTGATATCAGTGTGCTTTTGTATGTTAGAAAACTTAAACTATATAAGATTTTAATGCTAAATTTAAGCATAATGTTTCTAATGTTTTTTTGGTATGGAAAAAAAGGAAATTGCTATTATGTGGGCAATGCGAAAACTGGGCTACAGTGAAGAACAAACTCAACAAGTATTAGATCTAGCTAATAAAGCTTATCAGAAAAAAGAGTAGATTTTGTTTTACCAGCACATTCTGTTTATCTATGCTAATGTAGTGGATATGTTTCCGTCTACCGATAGTGAAAAAAATGCCGTGGATATGTTCCCGAGAACGGAAAGCTAGAAAGACATTCGTTCTGTCCTCTCGAGCCATGTGGAGTGTGTTATCTTGATGTCAAGAGTTGAGAAGTAAGATACGAAAAAGTGTAGAAAACAAGGGGTTTCCGAGAGCTAGAGTTGTACAGATGATGATTGTGACTCTCGGATTTTTAGTGAAATAAGTTCTTAGGTGCTGTACCTGGTACCATAGGCTTATTTTTCAAGTTGCAAATTGTAAAAATATACTTAGGCTGTCTATGAAAGTATTGTATTTCATATGGCAGTCTTTTATATTAGTATGGGAAATAGATTAAGCCTATATTAATAAAACCTTAAGGTTTTCATAAGAAAATTAATATGATATAAATTTTTGTTTTGCGGTACTATAATAATGAGTGCTTAATTAGGAAGAAGGGATAGAACTTATGAGTATAAATATTTTGGTTGTAGACGATGAGCAGTCCATAGCGGACCTAATTGAAGTTTATTTAAAAAATGAAGGTTTTACAATATACAAATTTTATAACGGTCAAGATGCGTTCCGGTGTGTTGAGTCGGAACAGTTAGAGCTTGCGATACTTGATGTCATGATGCCGGATATTGATGGCTTTACTCTCTGCCAGAAAATTAGGGAAAAACATAATTTCCCGGTTATCATGCTGACAGCCAAAGAAGAAGAAATCGATAAGATTACGGGGTTGACATTAGGTGCGGACGACTATATCACTAAACCGTTTCGCCCTTTGGAACTTGTTGCCCGTGTAAAGGCACAGCTCCGGAGATTTACCAAATATAATTCTGCGGTGCTAAACCAGGAAGAACACCAGATCACTTTTTCCAGCCTGGTTTTGGACATGGATACCCATGAATGTACGCTGAATGAAAAAAAGCTATCTCTCACTCCTACAGAGTTTTCAATTCTTTGGGTCCTTTGCTCAAATCGCGGACGGGTGGTCAGTTCGGAAGAATTGTTCCATGAGGTATGGGGAGACAAATATTTTACTAACAGCAATAATACGGTAATGGTTCATATCCGTCATTTAAGAGAAAAAATGCACGACAGCGCAGAGCATCCTAAATATATCAAAACGGTATGGGGGGTTGGCTATAAAATTGAAAAGTAAGAGAGATAAAAGGAGGAATGATTATACAAAATTAAAAAGGAAAGTATTTTTTCGAATGCTCCTTATTGTTTTTGTGACGGCTGCAACTGTTATCCTCCTACGTTTTACAATTCAAGAACGCTTTAGTTTTGGAGATACTATTGTACGCTTTTTAATGAATACGTTTCATTTGCGAGAAAACGTTGCGCTACTAATTTATCGGCTTATATTTTACAGGAATATAGAAACTGTTACATTAATTGTAATTTTTGTATTCCTGGTTATTTCACTTAAATTTTCGATTTCTTGGTTTACTAAATATTTCGATGAAGTCAGTGCTGGAATGAATAAACTTGCTGAGGAATCCGATGATAAAATTACATTATCACCGGAATTGGATTTTATGGAAAATAAGCTTAATCAGATAAAAAACAACTTGGAAAAACAAAAGAAAGCTGCACTTGATGCCGAGCAGCGCAAAAATGATTTGGTAGTTTACTTGGCTCATGATATAAAGACACCTCTGACCTCTGTTATAGGATACTTAAGTCTTTTGGATGAAGCTCCTGATATGCCTCCTGAACAGAAGGCAAAATATGTTGGCATTACCTTGGAAAAAGCTTATCGATTAGAGCAGCTTATAAATGAGTTTTTTGAGATCACAAGATTTAATCTTCAAACTATTGTTTTGAATAAAGAAAAAATCAATTTACTGTTCATGCTCCAGCAGATGGCAGATGAATTCTATCCTATGCTAACTCCACAGGAAAAGCAGGTGTCCGTCAATGTGCCTGACGGCCTCACTCTGTGGGGAGATGCAGACAAACTGGCTCGTGTGTTCAATAATATTCTGAAAAATGCCATAGCCTATAGCTATGAAAACAGCGTCATTGACATTTCTGCTAAACAGCAAGACAAAAATATTGTTATAACTTTTACTAATCAGGGAAATTCAATCCCGAAGGCAAAGCTTGAAACTATTTTTGAAAAATTTTATCGATTAGATTCTGCACGTTCCACAAACACCGGTGGAGCAGGGTTAGGTTTGGCAATAGCACAAGAAATTGTCACGGCTCACGATGGAACAATCTTTGTGGAAAGCAACACAGAAAATACTAAATTTACAGTAAAGCTTCCGTCATAAGAAAATCTTAAGAAGTTCATAAGATAGAATTCCAACATAGCTCCTTCTTCTGTGTTTAAATAATATCAGCACAGAATAAGGAGTTGTTTTATTATGGTACGAAAAGTAAAAAAGAAAAAGTCAAAAATACTCATATCTGTGGCATTTCTGTTGATGGTTGGAATTACTGCTTTTGTTTATAAATCCATCATTATTCTAGGATACCAGCACATCTTTGAGAAAGAATATGACGATAAAACCACGTTATATTCTTCTTTAAAGATAACGCCCTATTCTTCTGACGATAGAACAACATCGGCTCCCTCGTCAAACATAGAACTCGATCCCTCTGTTTCCATATCTCCCGATAAGCTGAACAGTCCTAATGCGATTCTGATCCGTTTAAAAGATTATACCATTCTGATGCAGAAAAATAGTGAAGAAAAAATCTATCCTGCTTCTTTGACTAAAATGATGACAGCCATTGTTGCGATAGAAAATTTACCTGATCTGAAGGAAGAAATCAAACTATCCAATTCTACGTTTCAGGGGCTGTACGAAGCAGATGCATCAATGGCAGGTTTCAAACTGGGTGAGCAGGTCAGGGCAATCGATCTGTTATACGGAGTAATGCTGCCGAGCGGTGCGGAGTGCTGTATTGGACTTGCTGATCAGATTGCGGGATCAGAGCAGAATTTTGTAAAAATAATGAATCAAAAGGCGGCAGATCTTGGTATGGGCAATACCCATTTTGAAAATGCAACCGGACTTCACAATGAAAACCACTACACAACAGTCAAAGATCTGGCTATTCTTCTAAGCTATGCTTTGCAAAATGATACTTTCCGGGAGATTTTTGCTCCATCCCATCATTTCACACCATCTACTAATAAGCACCCTGGTGGGATAACCTTGTACAGTACCATGTTTAAAGAACTCAACAATCAAAACATTATTGATGGGGAAATTTTAGAAGGAAAAACTGGATATACCGATGAAGCCGGCCTATGTCTCGCGAGTCTCGCCAAAGTAGGTAAACAAGAATATATTCTGATTTCAGCTGGTGCGAAAGGGGATCACCATTCGGAACAGTATAATATTACCGATGCATTAGCTGTATACAACAGTATAGGAAAATAATAAGTTCTTCATAAGAATTTATTAAGATTTTCATAAGCAAAAATTCCAACATCGCCTGCCTGATTTCGGTAAGATGAAATTGCCGGTGCGGACAGGCTTTTACATTCCCGAAAGGAGGTACGGACATGAAAAGAAAAAGAATTACTCAGTTGTTTCCATTCTTACTGCCGACCCGCAGGATACAAAGAAAAATAATCTTCTATGCCAAGATGTACTTTGACCGGAACCGCTATACAAAAACAAAGGTCAAAAACAATAGTGATGAAATGAAAAATGGAGGAATTATGAAGAAACGAAAACGAATTAAAGCAGTATTTCTATATGGTATTTTCATTTGTTACATACTTTTGTTAATTAAAATATTGCTCTTATCAAGAGCTTCACCTTTTGAGCTGTTTAATAGTCAAAGGACTTTATTTAGGTCAATCAATCTCATTCCTTTTCATAGTATAATGGAATATATATCTGGCAGCTCTGATACTTTAAGAAGATTCGCTTTCGGCAATGTGGTTGGAAATATAGTTATTTTTATTCCCCTTGGTATATATTTGCCATTATTTAAAAAAGATAAAAGAGTATTAGTCAATCTCTTATTTATATTCATAGTGAGTTTATTTGTTGAAATCATTCAGGGGCTTTTAGGCATCGGAGTATCAGATATTGATGATATAATTCTAAATTGTTTGGGTGGATGGATTGGTATTTTAGGGTATAAGTTTTTATTATTTATATTACGAGATGAGAAAAAAGTACATACTGCAATCACAATACTATCTGCTATCGTAGGATTACCTGCTATATTGTATTTATTATTCATGGTGAAAATGAGATTCTGAATATTTTTATTGCATATTCAAGAAGATACCCTACACAAAAGGAACGTAGAATTAAGCATTTTCAGTACCAAAACTACTGCGTAGCTCTTATAGAAAACGCAACCTGCAACAAATTCATAATATATGATACGGACAACTACAATATGTAGGTATACACCTATGTTAAGTTGATACCTAGGTAATATTATTGACATGTTCCCTCAGACTGATAGTTTGGGGGAATTTTGCTTTAGGGGGTCACACAAATACGCAGAACTAAGGATATTTGCGCTAAGGTATAGGTTTTGCGCATTTGTTTATGTTGATAGAGGAAAACGACCCCCTTATATAGATTTGAATACAATCAAACGTTAAATATAGAGATGGAGTGAGTTAAATGTCAAATATCTAGTGGTTGGGATTCTTCTTTTTCTGTTTTCAAGGCACCCTATGCTATAACTAAACAGCGTAGAGTGCCTTAAAGGCACTCATATTTAAGCTTAGCTTCTACTGGCACTATTATAAGGTGATTGTTATCATCCTTAGTATTATTTTAAATCCCGCTGATAAAAATAAACATATCATATTGACATTACCACTACTGTGTGATACTATATAGTAGTAGTAAGTAATGCTGAATACAAGTCATACAGAATAGCAAGGAGGGGTTACGTTGGAGAACCTTACAGAAATGCTCAAAGGCGTGCTGGAAGGCTGTGTTCTTGAAATCATCAGCCACGAGAAAATCTACGGTTACGAGATCACGCGGCGGCTGAACGCCCTCGGATTTTCGGACGTTGTGGATGGGACAGTTTACACCATTTTGGTGCGACTTGAGAAGAATAAACTCGTGGACATAGAAAAAAAACCATCCGATATGGGACCGCCGCGAAAGTTTTTCACGCTCAACGACGCGGGGCGTGAGGAGCTGAGGAGGTTCTGGGAAAGATGGGAATTCGTATCATCAAAAATTAATGAGTTAAAGGAGAAAAAATAATGAATTTTTGGGAAAAAATTACGGGAAGCGACATGACTAAAGAATTGAAAACTTTTGAATCGCGAGCCAAAAAGCTGCCGGCTGAGTATAAAGCGGCATGGGAAAAAATTAATGCCAATCTTTGGCTGCACTCAGATTTCACCGGTCGTAACCTCATGCCAATTCTTGACGGTGTGCTTGGACTGCTCGAAGAAACGGCGGCGAACGGTCAGAGTGTCCAAGAGGTTTTGGGTGACGATATCAAAGGCTTCTGTTCAGCGCTGGTCGGCGAAGAAGGGGCAAAGTCTTTTCGCGACAAGTGGCGCGAGCAACTCAACAATAATATCGCTAAAAAATTAGGTAAATAGGAGGATAAAATGAGAATACAAGATATCATCGAAGGCAAAAAAGAGTGGCGAGCGCACGTGGCGCGTGTCAAAGCGCTCCCGCAAGATTATCAGATTGTTTATAAAGAGATTCAAAAATATCTCTTTAAGGTCGGCCCTGTTGAGCTAACCGACGGGATGAGTTTGCTCTCGGGGATTATTGATCTTTTTGAAGAGGGCGCGGCATTGGGGAAAGGCGTGCTGGAAGTGACGGGCAGTGACGTAGCGGCTTTCTGCGACGATCTAATCAAAGATTCAAAAACTTACGCTGACATCTATCAAGAATCTGTTAACCAAGAAGTTAACAAGGCTATGAAAAAGGTTACGGATAAAACAAAGTAAAAGGCGGATATCGGGATGGAAAAAGCAATTGAAATGAAAGGTCTGCGCCTCCCGCAAAGGTGGAGTACATTGAAAAGCAGCTTAATATTTGCAGGCATTAAAATGATAGCGGTCAACAACAACATCAAGTAAGGGGATGGTAGAGTGTGTAAATACCAGTGGATATTATGCCCGGTCTGTGGCAACAAAACACGGGTCAAGATAGGTGTTGATACGGTACTTGAAAACTTCCCGCTATTTTGTCCTAAGTGTAAACAGGAAACGATAATCAATGTAAAACAACTGAATATATCAGTTATCAAAGAGCCAGACGCTAAGACGCAGAGCCGATAACCGTGAGTTAAATCACAGTTGTCGGCTCTTTATTTATAGAGGAGGAAAAGAGAATGAAAAAAAATATCATACAAATTAAAGGGGTAAAGAAATCTTATAAAGATGTAGAAGTACTCAAAGGAGTAGATTTTGAAGTAGAGCAGGGAGGTATCTTTGCATTACTAGGTTCCAATGGAGCCGGAAAAACAACGATGATTAGAATTATGGCTACTTTACTTAAAGCAGATGCTGGAAGTGTTGTGATCAATGGTTTTGATATTGAAAAAAATCCAGGGGACATTAGAGGTTCTATAAGTCTTACTGGTCAGTTTGCTGCTATTGATGAAATTTTGACTGGACGTGAAAATCTTCAAATGATTGCAAAACTTAGACATCTTAAAAATCCAAATCAAGCAGCAGATGCGTTAATTAATCGTTTTGGCATGTCAGAGGCTGCAGACCGCAGAGTGGGTACTTACTCTGGAGGTATGAAAAGAAGAATTGATATCGCAATGAGTCTTGTGGGAAATCCAAAGATTATTTTCCTAGATGAGCCATCAACAGGTCTTGATCCAGAAGCACGTTTAGAAGTTTGGAAGATTGTAAAAGAGTTAACAGCTGCAGGAACTACAGTATTCTTAACGACTCAATATTTAGATGAAGCAGAACAACTTGCAGATAAAATCGCTATTCTTCATGGTGGAAAAATAATTGCTCTAGATACACTCGAAGGATTGAAAAAATTATTCCCACCTGCAAAAGTTGAATATGTTGAAAAACAACCTACATTAGAAGAGATATTTCTAACAATCATTGGTAAAAAGGAGGAGAAATAAATGGAATCTACAAATAAATATTTTTTCAAAGATATGAGTGTTATGTTTGGACGTTCTATGCGTCATATTTCTAGAAGTATGGATACAATTATTACAGTTTGTATCACACCAATTGCAATGATGTTATTATTCGTTTATGTATTTGGTGGTGCAATCCAAACAGGTACAGAAAATTATGTTAATTATCTATTACCAGGTATAATGTTAATGGCTATTGGCAGCGGGATTGCATATGTAGCTTACCGTTTGTATATAGATAAAGAGCGTGGTATCTTTGAACGTTTTCACTCTATGCCTATTGCTCGTTCTACAGTATTATGGGGACATGTATTAACCTCATTAATTTCAAATGGAATTTCTGTAGTAGTAATTATACTTGTTGCATTATTAATGGGCTTCCGTTCTTCAGCAGGAATCTTAGAATGGTTAGCGGTATTTGGAATTCTTGGGATCTTTACACTTGCTTTGACTTGGATTGCTGTAATTGCGGGACTTGCTGCTAAAACACCAGATGGTGCAGGCGCATTCTCTTACCCAATCATCTTCTTGCCATTTATCAGTTCTGCCTTTGTACCAACGGATACTATGCCTTCAGCAGTACGTGCCTTTGCAGAAAATCAACCTGTAACTCCCATCGTAGAAGCTATTCGTAACTTATTAGCAAACCAGCCAGTAGGAAATGAGATATGGACTGCTTTGGCTTGGTGTATAGCAATAATAGTTGTTGCTTATATCTTTGCAATGAGGATTTATAAAAAATTATAACCTATCTTTATATAAGTACATCTAGTTTAGAAATTTAAAGAGCTCGTAATATTATTAGATGGTAATCCATTTGTAAAAATTACTCTATTTACATGTAATATAATTCCTGTATACAAATGTAATGGATATGCTAGAGTTGATAGAGCAGAAATAGGCATATATCATATGCTTTGAAGATTTTTAGATAAAAATTGAAATGTGTTTTATGTTCCCTCAGACTGATAGTTTGAGGGAATTTTTCTTTAGGGGGGTCTAATAAATATGCAGAACTAAGGATATTTGAGCTAAGGTTTGGGTTTTGCGTATTTGTTTATGTAAGTAGAGAAAAACGACCACCTTCTTTAGTATGGATTACATTTATAAGGCTTTAAGCAAAAAACAAAGAATAAGTGCTTATTTTGAGAACTTAAACATTGGCAGTAGAACACTTAGACAGTCAAAATATTAAAACCCTCCACTATCGCACCAGAGTTTTGATTGTATGCTATAATGAGAAATACAATTTGGGTAACAAAGAGGGAGGCATTCAATGAGAACCTATAGTACTTCTGAAATTTCCAGAATAATTGGGATACATCCAAACACTGTTATGTTATACGAGAAATGGGGGTATATAGCTCCCGTTGAAAGAAAGGAAAATGGCTACAGGGTTTACACCGAAACACATCTGAAGCAGATGAAACTGGTAAGAATGGCATTAAGAAGCGATATGATTAAATGGTATATGAAGTTTGAAGTTCAAAATATCATAAGAAGTGCAGCTCAGGGGGATTTGAGAAAGGCTTTAGAGCTAAGCAGAGAGTATTTAACACATATAAAAAATGAAAAGAATAATGAAATTGAGGTTATGAAAGTAATCAGGGAAATATTGAAAAGTGATTCACTTGAAGAAAAGAATATTTCACTAAATAGGAATGGAGCTGCAAAACTGCTTGGGGTGTCAATAAATGTCATTGTATACTGGGAGAGAAATGGACTTCTTGAAGTACCAAGAAGCAAAAATGGCTATCGCGTTTATGGGGAGGATGAAATAAAGCTGCTTAGAGTCATTAAAGCCTTGAGGCAGGAAAACTACAGTACACAGTGCATATGCAGGATGCTAAAAAAGCTGAAAACAAAAAGTAAGGGAAATGATACGCTTTTATCCGAAGAAATAGAGGATTCGGATGACTGGCTGTTGTCTTCCCTATCTGAGGCTGAGTGTAATACAAAGGAATTGGTTGGTTATATATGTGAGTTAATAAGTGAAAAACAGAATGTTTAAAATGAAAGGATGAATGCTATGAATAGAGAAAAACAGGATATGAAAGAAAACGTGCAAAATGCAAAACCCGGAGAAATTATTACTTTCGGTATTTATCCACATACGGCGGATGGCTCGGACAGGACGCCTATAGAGTGGCGGGTGATGCAAAATTCAGGAAGTGAGCTGTTCATTTTGAGCGAGTACATTTTGGATTGCAAGCGGTATCACGGCAAGTCTGCGGATATTAAGTGGCGTGATTGCGTGGATATTACGTGGCGTGACTGTGATTTACGCAAGTGGCTGAACGATGAATTCTATAACACCGCATTCACTGCCACTGAAAAGGAATTTATAAAGACGACTCATTGCACGGACAACGGAGAAGACAGCCCAGATACGGAGGACAAGGTTTTTTTGCTTAGCGTTAATGAGATAAAGCATTTATCTGATATACACGGCAAGGATTTACGGCGTGCCGTTGGAACGGATTTTGCCAAAACAAAAAAAAACGATGGATGCAGCTTATATGTATATGATAAAACGAGAAAAGTTAACTATATCATCAAAAACGGCGAAGAATTTGGCTGTTCCTGGTGGTGGCTGCGAACACAAGGAAACAAGGCTTCGCGTGCGTTTTTTATCGGTACAAATTGCAGTATTCGCAGCTATGCGAATAACAGCTCAGCCCGTGACGGCGTGCGCCCTGCACTAAAAATTAATCTTCAATGATAAAAAACATGATATTTCATCAACAGGATAGAAAAGAGGAAAATTAAATCCTCTCCACTTTAATTATAACATATAAAAAATTGTAAATGTAGACTATTTGTTCCGATTTGCTACTGCTATAATGCAATAGTATGTTAATACGATTTGTTGGAGAGGATTATTATGGAAAGGATATCATCAAAATTATCAAAGAAGGAATTGCTAAAGGAGGTAAATGTATGAGCTTCTATGTGCTTGGTTTTCAGGATATTCACAAAACAAAACTCATGGTTGTTGGGGGTAAAGGGGCGAACCTGGGGGAACTTTCCAAGATTGAAGGAATTCGTGTACCGGATGGCTTTTGTATTTCTACTGAAGCCTTTAAAAGAATCATTGGGGAAACATCGCTGATTAACGAATTACTTGATCAGTTATCGCTTCTTAAGGTGGAAGACCGGAATAAAATTGGTGAACTTAGCGGTGAGATTCGCAGGGTCATCGAAGGGATAGCCATCCCTGAAGACATTAATGAAGAGATCACCCACTTACTCTCCAGGCTTGGTGAGAAAGATGCCTATGCAATACGATCCAGCGCAACTGCAGAGGATTTACCGACGGCCTCCTTTGCAGGCCAGCAGGATACGTATTTGAACATTATCGGAAGAAAGGCAATCCTAAAGCATATCAGCAAGTGCTGGGCATCCCTATTTACCGAGAGGGCAGTAACATACCGCATTCAAAACGGTTTCGACCACCGTAATGTCCACCTGTCTGTGGTTGTTCAGAAGATGGTCTTCCCGCAGGCATCAGGAATTTTGTTTACTGCCGATCCCGTCACTTCTAATAGGAAAGTGTTATCCATTGACGCCAGCTTCGGACTTGGTGAGGCCCTGGTCTCCGGCCTGGTGAATACGGATACCTATAAAGTGTGTAATGGCAAAATTATCGATAAGAAGATATCCACCAAGAAGCTGGCTATTTATGCCTTAAAAGGTGGCGGTACGAAAAAGCATGATATTGAGCCTGAGCAGCAGAATAGGCAAGCTTTGACAGATGAGCAGATTTTGCAGCTTGAGCGCATAGGCAGAAAGATCGAAGAACATTTTTGCTGCCCTCAGGATATCGAATGGTGTTTGGTTGATGATACATTTTATATTGTCCAGAGTCGGCCAATCACTACTATATACCCCATCCCTGAAGCAAATGATCAGGAAAACCACGTTTATATATCTGTCGGCCATAACCAAATGATGACCGATTCCATGAAACCATTGGGATTATCTTTTTTCCTGTTAACGACGAATGCACCCATGTTTAAAGCTGGGGGAAGGTTGTTTGTTGATGTTACACCTATGCTGGCTTCACCTGACAGCAGAGAAGTTTTATTAAATAACTCTGGAAAATCGGATCCCCTCATAAAAGACACACTTATGACCATCATAGAGCGAGGAGATTTCATAAAATCGTTACCAAGTGATAAAAAAGAACAAATTCCCAGTAAAAGCAATAAAGGTATGCCGTCTACGGGTTTTCAAGCACAAATCGAAAACGATCCATCAATCGTTTCTGATTTGATTAAGCGTAGTCAAACATCGATAGATGAGTTAAAACAAAACATCCAAACCAAATCAGGATCAGATTTATTTGATTTTATTCTGGAAGATATCCAGCAATTAAAGAAGATCTTATTTGACCCACAAAGTTCAAGTGTGTTTATGGCCGCTATAGATGCTTCATCTTGGATTAATGAAAAAGTAAACGAGTGGTTAGGTGAAAAAAACGCAGCAGATACCCTTTCTCAATCTGTACAAAACAATATTACTTCGGAAATGGGTCTGGCGTTATTGGATGTTGCCGATGTGATTCGTCCTTATCCGGAAATCATTGATTATTTACAACATGTAAAAGATGATAGCTTTCTGGATGAACTGGTTAAGTTTGATGGTGGGCAGGAAACCCGGGAAGCTATCTATGCTTATCTCAACAAATACGGAATGCGATGTGTCGGGGAAATCGATATTACGAAAACTCGTTGGAGCGAAAAACCAGCTACACTTGTCCCTATGATTCTCAGTAACATCAAAAACTTTGGGCCTAATGCTAGCAAGCGGAAATTTGAGCAAGGGCTACAGGAAGCATTGAAAAAAGAACAAGAGTTAGTAGAGCGATTGAAGGAATTACCGGATGGTCAACAAAAAGCTAAAGAAACAAAACGAATGATTAGTCTCATCCGGAATTTCATCGGTTATCGTGAATATCCAAAATACGGCATGATTAATCGCTACTTCGTTTATAAACAGGCTTTACTGAAAGAAGCCGAGCAACTCGTACAAGCAAACGTTATTCAAGAAAAAGAAGATATATACTATCTCTCTTTTGAAGAACTTCGCGAAGTCGTACGCACAAATAAACTGGATTACCAGGTCATCAGCGAACGAAAGGACGAGTACAAATTTTATGAAAAACTAACTCCCCCACGTGTTATCACGTCTGATGGAGAAATCATTGCAGGTGAGTACAAACGAGAAAATCTCCCAGCGGGCGCTATTGTAGGTCTACCTGTTTCTTCCGGAGTGATAGAGGGAAGAGCACGTGTCATCTTAAACATGGAAGATGCTGATCTAGAAGATGGAGATATATTAGTAACCTCCTTTACTGACCCTAGCTGGACACCATTGTTTGTATCCATAAAAGGCCTAGTCACCGAAGTTGGTGGACTGATGACCCATGGAGCAGTTATCGCACGTGAATATGGCTTACCAGCAGTTGTCGGAGTGGAAAATGCTACAAAACTGATAAAAGATGGGCAACGAATTCGCGTACATGGAACAGAAGGGTATGTAGAAATCCTATAATGAGGAAGATGTTATCTTCCTCCTGGGGGGCTAAATAAAAGATGAAAGCTAGGAAGGCGGCTCAATTAAGGTCGCTTTCTCAGAAAGAAAAAGGTAATTACATGAGTCAATTTTATTTGGTGCAGTCTTATTAGCAGGATTGATTCCGAAAGGTGAGATTCTGCAAGGAGGTTTAATGTTGGAAATTGTTGGGATTGATCTTATTGATATAAGTTCTAATCTTCCTTTTCTTGTTAATATGAATGTTATTTTTGTTGGAGGAATTTCAGTTGCTGTACCAACGCTTATTTCTCCCATTGGTAACCTAGCCGAAGAATCTCGAGGGGTAGCTGTGTCATTATATGCTATTTTGTGTATTGGTTTTTTTATCTTTTCTTGTAAGAATGAACGAAAAATAACTCCTGTAAATGTGTCCGATAAAAATTTATGAAAGAAGTTTCATAATTTTAGACTTTAATACAGGATATAAAATATCAGTAAGGAGGGAAAATTGTGTCTATGTTAAATGAGATAAAAAGAATTTTAAAAGTTAACGGAAAGCTATTAACTATAGAGTTTCATAAAGAAAAGACACCAATGGGCCCACTAGTTGACCATAGAATATCAGAAGAAATATGTAATAGTAATGACTTTAAAACTATAGATAAAAAAATCCTTAGTTGAATTGATTTAGCTAAGGATTTTCTTATTATATAAATATGTCTTTAAGTTGAATTACATACATTGTTTTATATGGATTTCATAAATATGCTTGACATAATATATATTTTAAATTATTATAGACAATATAAATGATAATGATTTTCATTATCGATACCAAATTGCATAAAGGTACTATGTAACTTTGGTATCTTTATAGTTAGTGAGGATTTAAACAAAAAGGCGGTGGGATATAAAGAAATATAAGGATTAAGTACATATAAATGCTGATATTCAATCAAGTTTCACACATGGAATTATCTAATAAACTAGCTTTCAAAAATAGGGAGGAAAAAATGTTGAAGTTTAAAAAAGTTCTATTATCAGTATTAGTTTTAGTAGTAATAATAGCTGTTGTAGGTTGTGGGGTTAATAAGACGCCAGAAGCTTCTCAAAATGAAGCTGCTAGAGTAGTTGAACATGCTATGGGTAAAACAGAAATAAAGGGTACACCTATAAGAATTGTAACTCTATATCAAGGTGCTACTGATACTGCAATTGCGTTAGGGGTTAAACCAGTAGGAGTTGTTGAATCTTGGGTTGAGCCTCCTGTATATAAATATCTAAGAGATGACCTTGCAGATGCTGTAATCGTAGGGGAAGAGACACAGCCAAATTTAGAAGAAATCGCAAAGCTTAAGCCAGATTTAATAATTGCTTCAAAATTACGTCACGAAAAGATATATGATCAGCTTTCACAAATTGCTCCAACAGTAACTCATGAAACAGTTTTCAAGTTTAAAGACACAGTTAAACTGATGGGACAAGCAATGAACAAAGAAACAGAGGCGCAAAAGCTACTTTTGGACTGGGATAATAGAGTAGCAGACTTCAAAGCAAAGATTTCTGCGAAACTAGGAAATGAATGGCCAATAGAAGTGTCCGTGCTGAACTTCAGAGCCGACCACGCTCGTATTTATGTAACAGGTTTTGCTGGTGATATTTTAAATGAGCTTGGGTTTGTGAGATCTGAAGTCCAGAAGAAAGCTGCTGAAGAAGGAAATGTTGTTCTTAAGCTGACTACCATGGAAAGCATTCCTTCCATGAATGCGGAGGTGTTTTTCATCTTTGCTGCAGATGCTCATAATGCAGATGCCAAAGCCATTCAAAGGACTTTTGACGAATGGACAAATCATCCGCTCTGGAAGAACTTAGAAGCAGTAAAGAATAACCGTTTCTATACTGTAGATGAGGTCGCATGGAACATGGGTGGAGGTTATATTTCAGCTAATACGATGTTGGATCAGATTTATGAGCATTTTGGTTTAGACAAATAGAAGTCACCTTTAGTTGAAAATTGGAGTAAAACTTATTGAGCTCTACTCCAATTTTGATTTCTCATTAATAGCAATTGTTTTTGAAAGAGAGATAATTATGAATCCATTATTAACAAAACCAAGAGGAAAAATTGGGGGTCTGATGGCGGGCCTGGTTTTTTTAGGCTTAGTATTTATATTAAGTATGACACTGGGACAGGTTAAAACTCCCATAACAACATTGATAGAAGTCTTAATCAACTTTAATCCATCTTCTACTGAACATATTATTATTGCTACAACTCGGATTTCCAGAACCTTTATAGCCATACTGATTGGAGCTAGCTTAGCAATAGCAGGCGCATTGATGCAGGCTTTAACAAGAAATCCCTTGGCTTCTCCAAGTATTTTCGGAATTAATTCGGGTGCATTGTTTTTTGTAGTGTCTGCTACAGTATTTTTATCAATCAGTTCTTTGTTTCAGCTGATGTGGATTGCGTTTATAGGCGGCTCAATTGCAGCAGTGATGGTTTTCTTTCTAGGTTCACTTGGCAAGGACAGCTTATCTCCAATCAAAATCATATTAAGTGGTACTGCGATTACTGCCTTTTTCAGCTCTTTAACCCAGGGACTGTTGGTATTGGATGAACAGAGTCTGGAAGGGGTGTTGTTCTGGCTGGGAGGCTCAGTATCCGGAAGGAATCTGAATATGATTTTGCCTATCTTGCCCTTTATGGCTGCAGCTGGCGTTATAGCATTCTTATTAGGCAATTCGATCAATATTCTCACCTCTGGTGAAGATATCGCCAAAAGCTTGGGTCAGCGTGTCTTATTGATAAAGACTATAATGGGGATTGTGATAGTTTTTTTAGCAGGGGGATCTGTGGCAGTAGGAGGAGCAATTGGGTTTATTGGTCTGATTGTACCTCATCTGGTTCGTGCAGTGGTAGGCATAGACCATCGTTGGATAATACCCTACTGTGCTGTCTTCGGAGGAACCTTATTGTTGTTGGCAGATATAGTTGCCAGACTTGTCATTATACCTGAGGAAATGCCCATAGGAGTGATGACTGCCTTTATAGGAGTCCCGTTCTTCATCTATATGGCAAGGAGAGGGGCATAATTTATGAATAAGTATAAAATAATTCGAAGCAAATCTGATAGAGTATCTATATTGATAGAAAACAGAGTTCTTATTGTGATGGCTGCTTTATTGGCTTTGACGCTGACCTTATTTATATTGGGCTTGTCTGTGGGAAGCATAATGATTCACCCAGTTTCAGTAATAAGGTATATCACAGGTATTAGTAACGGTGAAAATACATTTGTCATTGAAACCCTAAGATTACCTAGAATGACTCTTGCTTTACTTGTAGGAATTTCTCTTGCAGTATCCGGTCTGATTCTACAAGGGCTTGTGCGCAACCCGCTAGCATCCCCTGATATCATTGGGATCACAGGTGGGGCTAAGGTGTCAGCAGTATTCTTCATTACGTTTTTCTCAACTGTAAGCGTAAAGTGGCTGCCCGTCGTAGCGATTATTGGAGCGGGAGTAGCATCTTTCATCATTTATGCTTTGGCTTGGAAGAAGGGAATAAGTCCTATTAGACTTGTGCTTATCGGCATTGGGATAGAAGCGGGGATGGGAGCTATGGTAACCATGATGATCGTGCTGAGCCCCACATATTCTACAAGCGAAGCATATATTTGGCTGACTGGAAGTGTTTATGGAGCCAACTGGAGAGATGTTTACACTATGCTGCCATGGGTAATGTTTTTTGTTCCTATTTCGATATTGATGGCAAGAAAGATCAACCTTTTAGAGCTGGGAGATGACTTAGCTTTGGGAATGGGTTCCCGTGTCCAGCTGAACCGATTTCTACTGACTTTTATTAGCGTAGCCTTAGCAGGGTCTGCAGTAGCTCTAGCGGGAGGAATAGGTTTTGTTGGTCTTATTGCACCTCACATTGCTAGGAAACTGGTAGGGCGTGCATTTGAAAGCTTAGTGCCGGTGACAGCCTTAATAGGGGGCTTGACGGTAATGCTGGCAGATGTAGCTGCTCGAACAGTGTTTTTACCATTGGATTTACCGGCTGGAGTCTTTGTATCAGGTATGGGAGCGCCATTCTTTATTTTTCTGATCTATAGAAATCGAAATATGTAATTGATGATATAAAGATATAAAGGAGTTAAAATAATGAGCATTTTACAGTCAAGCAAACTTACCTTAGGATATAATGATACAATTATTATTGATGAATTGGACCTAAAGATTCCTACTGGCCAAATCACTGTTTTTGTGGGAGCCAATGGTTGTGGAAAATCCACGTTGCTGCGTTCTCTTGCGCGTCTTCTAAAACCGAAATCGGGTCAAGTGCTATTAGAAGGTGAAGGATTTGATAGTTTATCAACCAAAGATATTGCCAAACGGCTTGCAATATTACCTCAAGGACCGATAGCACCAGAGGGACTAACGGTAATGCAGTTAGTCAAACAGGGAAGATATCCTCACCAAAGTTGGCTGAAACAATGGTCTCGTGAAGATGAAAAGATAGTGAATCAAGTTCTTGAAGCTACTAAAATGAAGGATTTGGAAGACAGGAATGTGAACTCCCTATCTGGAGGACAAAGGCAAAGGGCTTGGATTGCTATGAGCTTAGCTCAAAAAACTGATATCATCTTGCTGGATGAACCAACCACGTATTTGGATTTGGCCCATCAAATCGAAATTCTGGATTTATTGTTTGAGTTAAATGAAGTAGAGAAAAGAACTATTATAATGGTGTTGCACGATTTAAACCTTGCCTGCAGATATGCTCACAATATTGTAGCGATTCAAGATAAAAAAATCTATGCACAAGGAAAGCCGGAAGATATTATTACGAAAGAAATGGTTCGTGATGTCTTTCATATGGATAGTGAGATAACTGTAGATACCTTGTTTGGAACGCCATTGTGTATTCCGTACGGAAAAGGCAGAAAGTTGAAAAATGAAAACAATAGCCTAAGGGCCATTTAAATAAATAATAGGTACCTCACTTTGTCTTAACTTGCCTATGCACTAACTAGAACACACCCTCCATGTGGAGTGTGTTGCGTTGATAGAGAGGAAGTAGCTTGGTAGTAAGGCTTTTATGAGTTTAGGGCTAATTTTAAGATGTATTTTATGTTCCCTCAGACTAGTACTTGAACTTTGCATCATAACTTTCTTGAATGAATATTTCTGAAATAATGATAAAGCTACCTTGGGTACAAGGAAAAGCAGCACTAGCTTTTAGTGCTGTTTTATATGTCAAATTATACTACTCAATATTAATTAACATAATGGTTGATTCCTATTTCCTGCATAATTGTGCTTGAAAAATAACAAAGGGGGCTGTCGCATTAAGAAATTGGACTACAATATATTGTTTTAGAATTTAAAAATCTAATACAATATATTGTAGTTTTTATTCTTTGTGCGACACCCCCTTTTAAATTATATTTTCCAGATGTAGATTCTAAAAGGGAGTAAATTTATAATGAACATTAAGGACAAAGAGAAATTTAAATTAAGCAATTGGAAGAAGATGAAAGACAAAGGCAAAAAATTATATATTTGGAAAACCGAAGTTTTATATAGGGGGTTTTTAATAGGTATAGTATGGGCATTGTTATTTCAGATAACAGAAGAAGGATTTAAGTTTAATAGTCTAATGCATTTAAGTTTTTTAAGACGACTTTTAATAGGCATAGTTATCTTTTCAGTTGGTGGATGCTTTTATGCACTTTTAACATGGAGAAAATATGAAAGAAGATATACCAAAGTTAGTATGGAAGTAATTAAGGAAATATTTTCTCCGAGCCGAAAATATAAAGCAGAAGTCATTAAACGTGAAGATGGCTTATTTCATGTGGATGTTTGCAAATGGGACGAAGAATGGGAAACTTGGTTACAGGTTTCAAGGGGATTTTCTCTAACAGACACAGAAGAAAACGCTATAAAAATTGCTATTGAAAAACTTCGTAATTCTTCTGGAGAAGCCACTTAAAATTATTATACATTGTATAATAGTGTAAGCCGATAAGACAGACTTGTAATTAACTGTATCTGTAGGATTTGAGAATAGGAGGGTATACATTGGGTTGTACTATATTTTATAAGGGAAAGTTAAAGAGTGAATACACTTTTAATGATATAGTTTCTATTGTTCAAAAGCATGCCGAAACTTTTGAGTGTTTATTGAATATAAAGGAAAATATAGTTGAAATTAAGTTTTGCAATGATAAGAGTGAACCTCTCGTTCTAGGCCTTGAAGATACTAAAATAGATGGATTTTGCAAGTGGAATGGTGATATCGAAGAAGAATACTACAAAATACTCGACATGTTTATTGAACTAAAACCCTTATTTAAGCCATTTAGGATTGAAGATGATTTCGGGATATGGGAAAATTATCTTGTTCAAAACAAGCCATGTAAAATAATAAAACGTTCCATATGCACAGAGCAGGAACAAAAACTTCTACAACGCATTATTAATAATACAGAAAAAGGATATTCTGATATAGAAATGGAAGTATTAGATATTATGTACCGTCATACGGAGGTGGCTCCGTTTAGCAAAAACATTTGCCGTTTAATAGTACAGGATTTTATAGAACTATTTGATATAAAATCCTTGTCATCTGAAAAGCACAGTCAAATTATTAAAGCAGCAAATTAGCTGCATTGTATGGAATTGTGTCAAATTTTTTGAATTGTCATAGTGGGACTACTAACTCAAAGCATGCAGAAATAAATAAATTTATGGCAAAGTCTATTTCACACAATAATCCCTTTGTTTTATCAAATTTGGGAGCTGATATAGAACTTGAACTGCTGATTTCAGTACTCAACTACTTGGGATTTAAGTATGAAATAAAATGTAAACATAATTTGAAGTTTAAGTAGTTCACCCCTTCTTGTATGATGAAAAATCGTAAGAATTTGTGAAGGAATCTATGAAAAAAAGTTTAACGGTAATGATAACAATTCTCTTGTTTATAGTTTCATTAATATTTTTACTCATTGGCATTTGGAAAAATATTAATATAGCGAAAATTATAGGATTAATGCCAACCTAATTTAATATCATTAAAGGGTTTAAAAGGCGGAATAATGGTAAATGAGGATAAGCAAATTTGAAAGACTTGAAAAAAGGAAGGATTCAATAATAGGAAAGAGAAGAAGAAAGGGATAATAGAGGAGAATAATGAGCCTGTAGATATTAAAACTTTTAGTAAGTTAGGAAAATTTATCTATAGCTCCTACAGGTTTTATAGGTCTATAAACTTTGAAATTTTATTTCAAATTTCATCGTGAACTGTCTATACTTACAGGTTATTCGTAAATATGATATGATTAAAGTGTTACTTATCTTATTCTAAATATTAAAATAAAAGGTGAAGATATGAGTAGAAGAATTCTTATTGCTGATGACGAAAAGGAAATAATTGAATTGATTGAGCTATACCTCCAAAAGGAAAACTATGAAGTAATTACAGCTTTTAACGGCCTTGAAGCATGGGAAAAGGTAAAAAGTTATGAGATTGATCTTGCAGTTATAGATATAATGATGCCAGGCACGGATGGGTATCTATTAGTACGTAAAATAAGAGAAAAATACAATATACCGATTATTATTCTATCAGCCAGGAATACAAACAATGATATCATACTAGGTCTTGGCCTTGGAGCAGACGACTACGTAAGTAAGCCCTTTGACCCATTAGAACTTTTGGCAAGGATACAATCACAGCTTAGAAGATTTTATCAACTTAACAACAAAAGCAAAAAAGAAACGAAACAAGAAACTAAGATTGAATTGAAAAATATTATTATGGATACGGAAAGCTGTACTATATTCAAAAATGGTATTGAGATTTCTTTAACTTACACCGAATATAAAATTTTATACATGCTTATGAGAAGCCCGGGACGAGTGTTTACAAAAAAGCAAATATTTGAAAAGGTGTGGGATGATTCATATTATACCGATGATGGTACAATAATGGTTCATATAAGTAACTTAAGAGACAAACTTGAGGAAGATGTGAAAAATCTAAGGTATATAAAAACTGTAAGGGGCTTAGGATACAAATTTGAAGCTCCATCCAGATTACAAAAAGGTGATAATAATGAGGAAAAAAATAAATAGTCTTCATGCAACACTAGTTAATAATTATATTGTTTTCCTTATTCTAATGATTGTCACATTGTTTGCTGCAGTGGTTTTTATATATCTTATCACTACACAAAGTATTACAAAAACACAAATACCTTCAGGTTTATCCGCCAGCCACATTGCAAAAACTGATTATAGAAAAATTGATGCTAAAGAAATAAATAAATTAAATGGATGGGTAGAAATAATTGAGAATTATAAAATTGTTTATCTTATTGGAAATAAGAGCGATAACAATAATATTTACTCCCAAAAAGATATCGAAAATTTTTATAAATCAGGTTATATAGAAAATGGATACTTGCATTCAGCTGCATGGTTCCAAGGAGAAGACAGAAAAAATTATATATGCTTGGTAAAAATACCTCGGAAGTCTTTAAACGCACGATATACCTTGTTTTTCACAATAAATGATCCCATTGAAGGGTCAAGTAAACGCACTTTATTGTTTGTTTTAGAAAGCTTTTTAATTATTGTACTGCTGCTAATAATAAATATTTCCTTATACAGTAAGATTACTTACAGAAAGTTTACTAAACCTTTGGAACTCATTACTGCAGGGATAAAAAAGATGGCAAAAGAAAATTATGAAACCAGGCTGGATTATAAAGCGGAAAAAGAATTTGTGGCAATAAGAGATGCCTTTAATGATATGGCCGATAAGCTGCAGGCATCAGAAGCAGCAAGAAAAGAAACGGAAGAAAGAAAAAAACACATGTTATTAAATATATCTCATGACTTAAAAACACCTATAACCACTATATGTGGTTATGCCAAGGCATTAAATGCAGATATGGTTTCTGAAGAAAAAGACAAAAAGAAGTATCTGCAGTATATAATTGATAAATCAATAATGGTTAATAATCTCATAAATGAATTGTTCACATATACAAAACTAGATATGCAAAGCTATCCATTAAAAAAAGAGGTTGCTGATTTTTCAGAATTTTTAAGAGAAACTATAGCTTCTCTCTACATGGAGATGGAAGATAAGGACTTTGAACTTAATTTAGATATACCGGAATACGAAATAAGTTTTAGCTTTGCAAGTGTAGAATTGTATAGAGCAATAACAAATATATTAAATAACTGCCTGAAGTATAATCCTAAGGGGACTGTAATAAGCATTAATTTAACAGATGAGGAAGAGAAAGTTATTCTAACAATTCGTGATAATGGTATTGGTATGTCCGAGGAACTTCAAAAGAATGTATTTAATGAATTTATCAGGGGAGATGCTGCAAGACAAAGCGATGGTGGTACCGGGTTAGGGTTATCTATTGCAAAAACCATTATTGAACTTCATGGAGGCAGTATCATGTTAAATTCTCAACTGGGTAAGGGGAGTGAATTCATAATTACTGTAGGCAAAGGGAAATAAAGTGGTTTACCGTAACCTGTTTGATATGGATAAATAAGTACATTATGGTAGACCACATATTCTATAAAATTCAACACGAGTTACGTGGAGTGCGTAGTCTTGATAGAGCGGGTTTAGAACAGTTTCATTCTCCCTCAAACTGATTAGTTTGGGGGATTTTTATTACAAGCTTGTGTTTTTACATAGAAATAATCTTTAGGAAATCTTAAGGTTCTCTTTATGTGGATTAAAAAATGCAGGATTATAATAAAAATAAGAAAAAAATTCTATATGGTTTGTAGGCATTTTATGGGTCTATAAACAGCCGGTAAAAGACTTCTCTCTGGAGATGAAGCAAAGGCTTGGAATTGCAAGGGCTATTACAACGAAACCGGAATTTTTAATGCTGGATGAACCCGTCAATGGAATGGATCCCATTGCTAATTTCCAGCCATATTTTAGGGGAGATCGAACAAATAGCCGACACAATCGGCGTGATTAATAACGGAAGATTAGTAGAACAGGTTTCTATGAACAGTATCCGAGACAAGAATACTGATTATACTGTCCTTTGCTGCCGTAGGAGCGATCATTGCCTATTTGAGCATAAGAAATATAGAACATAGGGATGTATGCAATTAAGCAGGGGGTAGATGTTACGATATTTTAATGGGAGGAATGAATGATGAAAACATTGAACAAAACTGACTTAAAGGTAAGTCTTATTTTTACTGCCATAGGAATACTAGCGGGAGTATTTTTGGGACTTTTTCAGATTGATACTATTAAAGCAGACCCCAAACAAATGGAGATTGTGTTGAAACAGCTGCCGAGTCTTGAATTGTTAGTGGTTGTATCGATGCTTCAGACGGGATTATATGCTTTCTTATGCAGCTTTTCTGGGCTGAAATTGGCAAGAAAAGTGAATTTGGGTTCACCAATGATAGAGTCATTATTTTACAAGCATGAAAAGAAAATTCCTATCATAAGAAGCGGTATTATTGCAAGCACTGTGATAGGTATTTTATCTGCTGTCTTGATAGCTTTTTCTGATAAATTTATATTTCAAAATCTTATGCCACAAATAAAACCTTCAGCAGGCTATGTGTTTTCACCAGTATACTTTTTCGGCAGTGTGTTATACGGCGGTATTATCGAAGAAGTTATAATGAGACTTTTCTTTATTTCACTTATTGTGTTTGGACTTAATAAATTGTTTGCAAATCAGGGAAATAATAGTATAGGCACAATTTTGATCAATTGGGGGGCAATTCTGTTGGCAGCGCTGCTATTTGCTGCCGGTCATCTTCCTGCAACCGGGCAGCTTTTAGGCTTAAGTACGATTACTATTATAAGGAGTTTTGTGTTAAACGGTTTGGCGGGTATAGGATTCGGTTGGCTGTATTGGAGAAAGGGATTTGAATATGCTGTAATAGCTCATATGCTCACACATATGGTAAATCAGCTGATTTTAATGCACATATTGTATTAATTTTCAAGATTCGCCATTGGCGAAGTATTAAGGAGGAAGGATTATGAAAAAATCATATTGGATTATGGGCGGAGTTTTACTTGTTTCAGTTATCGCGTTTTTTGGTATAAAGCTGTTTGGAACTCCAAAGCCCAATGCAGAGAATGTACTGAAGTTTATCCAGAATCATCCTGAAAAAGCTTCTCTAACTATTATCCATAATGACAAAGTTATTGCAGATTACAACTCAAAACAGATGATGCCGTTAGCCAGCGTAGTGAAAATTATGGTGGCCGTCGAATATGCCGAGCAGGCAGCAGCGAGAGTCATCAACCCGGATGAATTGGTCAAGCTGGATGAATTGGAACGCTATTATTTGCCGAAATCGGATGGCGGTGCCCAGCCGGAATGGGTGAAAAGCCTCAAGGAACGGAAGGTGGTAAAGGATGATTCCGTTTCTTTGGAAGAAGTAGTCAAAGGGATGATAGAGCCCAGCAGCAACGCCAATACAGAGTACTTAATGGAACGATTGGGTCTGGATAATATAAATGACAATATTTCCCAACTTGGCCTAACACAGCATGAACCGCTTTATCCTTTTGTTTCCAGCCTTCTTATACCTTATGAACTGATGAAAAAGTATCCGGATTTGCCGCAAAAAGAGAAGGTGACAAAGGCTAAAGAGGAACTTAAGAATATGACAGCAGAGCAGTTCAGGGCGATGGCTGCGGATATACATGAAAAGCTGAAAAATGATGCAGATGGATCTTATAAAAAAGTAGCGGAGATTGCCAACTGGTATGATGAAGAGTTCGACAGGATGAATTCGGACAGGTTAATTGCTTCAACAACCAGTGATTATGCCTCACTTTTGATGAAAATCAACAGCCGCAAGTTTTTCTCGCCTGCAGCTCAGAAGTACCTGGAGAAGGTAATGGAAACACCTATGGAGAGTCCAGGCAACCAGGCTTTGTTTGAACACCTGGGATTTAAGGGTGGTTCAACTTCGTATATTATTAACACTGCGGCCTATGCTACCGACAAGGAAGGCAACCGTATGGAGATAGCCTTATTCACCAATAACTTGGAACCTCAGGAACTCCAAAATCTCCAGGCAAATATGAATGAATTCATAAAGAAAATCTTCATTGATCCAGCTTTTCTGGCAAAAGTGAATGAACAACTTTTTTAGTTTCTGTCCGATGAATAGTCAAAAAAAGCTGAAAGAATGGTCAACTGATAATAAGCAATTTGTAGTACAGGATACAAAGTATTACATACATCACTATCATCCAGAAATCATTGTTGATGAGATAGTTGATATGATAAATACAAAATAGATTTACATGGGATATATGGAATTTGGTGCCATATATTTAAACTCACCATGGTCTGGTATGGGTAGCATGGCAAAGTTTTGCTACAGTTGCGTTGAGAATACTTATTGTTTGGGCTTTATAACAATACTGGAAAAAGCGTGATGAGTTCAAACATCTATATAAAAACCACCTTCCTGATGAGAATGTTCATATCTAATTCACATCAAGAAAGTGGCATTTATTATCTTAATATTTTCTATAAGTTACATTTTAAATTAGCTAAAATATAATATGAATCTAGTCTAAATACATTTGTATTGCATCTATTTCATTACCAAAAGAACCTGCATAACCATTATTACTATCAGCTGTATTGTATCCGGTTACATATGGCAGCCATGTATTAGTTGTTCTTAAATGAACTCTGTAATGAATAGTTCTTCTAGTATCAGTTTTAACCATTAAGCCGTCAATAGGTGAGGTCAAGATGCCTGCGTAATCACTTCTGTTTGCTACTTCAGGTAACCAGCTTCCTCCTTTAACATGTACTTTGTAATATATATTTCCGCTTGATAAATTAGCATATACACCAGTAACATCGTGTCCAAATATTCCTGCATAATCTTGTGTATCGGTAACATTACTTAACCATGCATTATTAACATCATCATAAGTTTGATATGTTACACTTATATGGCTTTGAGATCCAAGAGTACTCCAAAGGCCACTATAATCAGTAGGTGCATTATTATAAACAGTATTACCAGGTGCAACTTTACCCTTATTTACTATAGAAGTTGTTTTATTTGGGTTAATGTAAAAAGCATTAAATGAATATGTGTTACCAAATTTTGAGAAATAAGTAGTAAAAGAGCTTGTCTTCCCTTTATAAACACCTATATCAAAGTGGTTAGCATATACTTGTGCACCGCCACTACCAGTTCCACCTATTTTATAGAAATCGGTTCCTTGTGCAATAACAGTACCATTGTCCATATATGATTTCCAAGTAGAATAATTGCTTCCATGCATAAACTGAACAGTCATATAATCTAAAGTACCATCTGGATAATATACTTTATCTGTACTTTGGAATAAACATACACCATATGATAAGCTAACGTTTACAACTTTCCCAGTAAAAGGGGCAAATGCATATGTTCCACCAACAGCGTCAATATGATTTGAATTTGAGTGAGAGTAACTTTCATAGGCTATTTGTGTAATATTCATTGAGGGAATTGGATACCAAGCAGATTCATAAGCTGATGCTATGGTAACGTTACCAGATTTCATTAAACTAAAACCAAGCAATAATGCTAGCATAAAAAAGAATGACATTAATTTTTTCTTCATAATTATTCTTCCTTTCTTTTTAGATTTATTTATGATCCTAGGATAAAAATAATTTATAATATAATAAGCTTAATATATTTTTTAATTAATTTAAATATATTATAACATTTTGGGTATTATATGTAAATAATCAATGTAAAAATTTATGATTTAATACAATATATAACATAATTGCATATACAATAACAATTTCTTTGCCAATATGAGTAAAAGAATGGTAAAATATATAAAGATATGTATGGCGGGATATATTCTCTTTTTGCCGAGCAGTATTCGATGTGCATATAGAAAACATGTGTATTGCTGTGTTATGCTAAAAAAGCTGAAAAATAAATTTCTGTGAGTAGAGGTAATGTTTAGTATGAATGAAAAGTTAACAAAAAATGCCGACGCATGCTATAGGATAGCTGAACAGAGGGCTGTTAATTATTTTAAATCACTTTATGATCAGATGATGCAAAAGTCGTATGTTCCTATTC
Source organism: Clostridium homopropionicum DSM 5847 (assembly GCF_001263795.1). Taxonomy (GTDB): domain Bacteria; phylum Bacillota; class Clostridia; order Clostridiales; family Clostridiaceae; genus Clostridium_H; species Clostridium_H homopropionicum. Next base: position 73,631 of record NZ_LHUR01000021.1, on the reverse strand, counting down.
TAACAAAACACATACAGTGGTGGAAGCATAATCATATCCATCATAATTCTTTATTATATTTTTTTTCATGTAAAAAGAGTAAACCTGATCCAAAGGATTATCATGCTTATATTCAATGGCTGAATTATACAGGTAAACTGGATAATTATCTAGATAGAAGCATTTCTTATATTTTTATGCGAGATTTAGGCAAAGACTTATGCTTACCTGAAACACAGACACGAATTCGATCTGTAGTTGACGATTTAAAGAAATATCTAACAGGTTTTAGTGGAAGAAATCAAGGAGAAAAAAATGATACCATTAGTATGGCTGGACTCTATCGCAGAGCACAGAAGGAAGGCATTGAATCTACTATAATTTGGTTGATAGAGAAGCTTAAGACTGTTTCAAATAATATTCCAAAGGGAATGGATGCTGAACAAGCACAGCGAAAACTTATTAAAATCATTGCTGGAGTAATGATGCATCAAGTTGAAGAGATGGGTGATCACATATCCTCTGAAGAGCGTTCTCGTAAGCTTGACGATGCTATTAGGTTAGGCTATTCCTATGGACTCACATATCCTTTCATTGACGATCTTTTGGATTCTAAGGTTTTATCAGCTAAAGAGAAAGAAGAATATTCCAATTTGATATGTATTACACTTGTCACAGGAGTTGTACCAGAATTGAGCAAGTGGTATGGAGATAATATAGATCTTATACGATATATTCATTCAGAACTCAAAGATGCTTTTGAATATATTAAGACACATCAGTCATCAGAGAGAGTAAAGTCATTTTTGGAGGAATCCTATGTGTTTTTTAATTCTCAGGAAGTAGATCGAGTAAAAAATTTATCTAATACTAATTACACTAATGAAGAGCTATATATACCAGTTATTTTAAAATCATCCTCTTCTAGATTGATTGCTCGATCCATAATAAGCGCTTCTGAGGATGAGGGCTTTGATAATAGAACCTTTTTTTATGGCATCTATAACCAGCTGGCGGATGATTTTGCAGATATGTTTGATGACATGAAGGATGGGGCAGTTACGCCATATACCTATTACATTAGATACCATGGTAAACGTTCCGATCTTATTAATCCATTTGAGTTATACTGGACGGTGATTTCCAATTTAATTAATAATGTGTATTACTCAGACAGTAAGACCTGTGAAGTAATTCTTGATCGTGCAATTAACGGGCTAAAAAGATTTAAAATACGAATGGGAACCCAAAAGTATAATGAAATTATGGAGTTGTTTGCTCCTAAAGATTCTGAATTTAATAATCTAATTCAAAACATGGTTGAAAAAGCTGATGATGTAGATTTCTTTGATAAACTTCTTCGGGACCATATGATTACTATCCTTAAGAATGAACGTAAAGAACGAGAAGACTTTTTAGATACTGTGGAAAAATTACAAAACAAAATCAATAATATGTTAAATATTCCTAAGACAGAGAACATTTCTTTGATAAATGAGCAAATAATTGACGCTGCAAATTACAGTCTAGAAGGTGATGGGAAGCGTTTGAGACCAATAGTGGCTTGGGTCATGGGCATTAAGGAATATGGATTAAGTGAGTCGGCAATCCTGCCCCTTATGAGATCATTGGAGTATATGCATACTGCATCACTGATCTTCGATGATCTTCCATCTGAAGATAATGCATCAACACGAAGAGGACGTCCAACCCTGCATCAAGTATACGACGTTGCTACAGCAGAATTAACCGGTTTGTTTCTGACTCAAAAGGCTATTGAGGAACAAGCATCTCTTAATCAGTTTGATTCAAAAACTGTGCTAGATTTGATTCAATATTCTACTCAAATAACAGAGAAGGTATGTAGAGGACAGAATATGGACTTGCATTCAAAAGGAAAACGATTGACATTAGAACAATTGAATATGATGGCACATTATAAAACAGGAATAGCATTTGAAGCTTCTCTTATAATGCCTGCTATTCTTGCTCATGCTAAGGAGACGGAAATTGAGGCTTTGAAAGAATTTGCTCATCATGTCGGCATTGCATTTCAAATTAAGGACGACTTACTTGATGTTGAAGGAGATCCTATGTTAATCGGTAAAGCAATAGGAAAAGATACTGAAAACAATAATTCCACCTATGTGTCAATCCTAGGAAATGAAGGAGCTAGAAAAGAGATGTGGGAACAGTACTGTCTTGCATTAGAATCGCTTCAAAGGGTACCACTTAATACTACTTTTTTAAAGCATTTATTGAATTATATCGTTAACCGAGATCATTAGAGATTGATATACCATAAGGCTTTCAAAACCGTTGGTCAATATAAGACTGACGGTTATTTTCATGGGAAAAAATTCTTGACATTATGTTATCAATAGAAATCCTCAAGATGAAATTAATAGTAAAATGGATAAGTTAAGTAAGCAGGAGCTATCAGAGTCGTTTTGTCAATTTATTATTTCTCTTTTATCTGATTTTGAAGAATATCTATCTAAAAGTGAAAATGTAAATATTATTGAAGATAAAGTTGGATTCAGAAGTTACCCATTGTATTTATCTGACGAGGAGTTTATGGAAATGATGGGTGAAATCCATACCAGTATCAGAAAAAGACTTGAAAATAAACCTTCTAGCAATAGAATACTTAGAAAATTTTCTACAGTAAATACGCCATATAAGCAAGACCAGACAATTATATAACACCATGGAAGCTTATACTGTCTATGATTTATAATTGGTGGTCTGCGATTTTTATCCCCTTCGGAAAACATAATGTTGTATTCGTATCTGCTCCAATGATACACTGGCTAGAAGCTATGGTAACATATGATACAACTAACGGAGTATTATTCTCAGCAGATGCTTTCGGGTCTTTCATATCATTAGACGGAAGATTATTCAATGACGAAGTTAACCTCTTATTTTCAATCTAATAAGTAAAAAAGCAGTCTCAAAGCCCTATAACAAGCCATTCCTTTTTCTTATGGATGAAAATTAAAAATTTTTTTAAAATTAGGGTTGAAAAGTGAACTAAATTGGTGTAGTATAAAACTATACGGTTTTGGTAAACATTTCACGGAGATATTTTAATCATGCTTAATGCAGTAAAACTTATTTATTAGATGGCTTCTAAATGTAAAAAATCAGATGAGCCGTCTTGGTTTTAGGGGTTTTGCTTGCGACAGCTCATCATTGAACTACATTCATGAAACCGTATTAATTAGGGGAGGTGTATTTATGTTTTTTAAGACTACGGAGCAACATGAAAATCTAAGGGCAAAAATCAGACAATTTGCTGAAGAGGAAGTTAAACCTATTGCATTTATGTTGGATCAGGAAAATAAATTCCCTTCAGAAGTAGTTGAAAAGCTAGCTGATATGGGTGTTATGGGTATCCCATATGCAAAAGAATACGGCGGAGCAGGCTTAGACGTAATAAGTTATGCAATCGCTGTTGAAGAATTATCAAGAGTAGATGGGGGTACAGGAGTAATTCTTTCTGCTCATACATCATTGGGTACATATCCAATTGCTGCCTATGGAACAGAAGAGCAAAAGCAAAAATATTTAGTTCCACTAGCAAAAGGAGAAAAACTTGGTGCCTTTGGTTTAACTGAAGAAAATGCTGGTAGTGACGCTGGAGGTACTGAGACAACTGCTGTATTAGATGGTGATCATTACATCTTAAATGGTGAGAAGATATTCATCACTAACGGCGGTGAAGCTGATATTTACATTGTTTTTGCAGTTACTACACCTGATATAGGTACTCGCGGAATCAGTGCATTTATCGTTGAAAAAGGTTGGGAAGGATTTACTTTCGGTCAACACTATGACAAAATGGGAATTCGCTCTTCTGCAACTTGTGAACTTATTTTCAATGATGTAAAAGTACCTAAGGAAAACTTATTAGGTAAAGAAGGAGAAGGCTTCAAAATTGCAATGTCCACATTAGACGGTGGTCGTATCGGTATTGCGGCTCAAGCTCTTGGTATAGCCCAAGGTGCTTATGAGAATGCACTAGAGTATTCAAAAGAAAGAGTTCAATTTGGAAAACCAATATGTCAACAACAAGTTGTTGCTTTCAAGTTAGCTGATATGGTTACAAAACTTAGAGCAGCTAGATTACTTATATATAGTGCAGCAGAGTTAAAAGAAAATCATGAAAATTACGGCATGGAATCTGCTATGGCTAAACAATACGCTTCTGATATTTGTCTTGAAGTTGTAAACGATGCTGTCCAAATATTTGGAGGAAGCGGATACCTAAAGGGTATGGAAGTTGAAAGAGCTTACAGAGATGCTAAGATTTGTACAATATATGAAGGAACTAATGAAATTCAACGTGTAGTTATTGCTGCTAATATCATCGGTAAAATGCCCAAGACAGAGCAAGTTGGGAAAGTCACTAAAACTGGACCCGCTACAGGTTACCGTAAAAAAGTTGTTTTCAAAACTGGAACTGCTGAAGAAAGAGTTTATGCTCTTGTGGATGCGTTAAAGGCAGATGGATATGACTTCACAGTTGGAATTCCTATAGATACTCCTATAACAAAAGCTGAAAGAGTAGTCAGTGTAGGTCAAGGTATAGGAGCAAAAGAAAACATGAAGCTTATAGAAGATTTGGCAGTTCAAGCTGGTGCTGCTATAGGTTCTTCTCGTCCAGTAGCTGAAACACTTAGATATGTACCAATAAACAGATATGTTGGTATGTCAGGACAAAAATTCAGAGGAAACCTTTATATTGCCTGTGGTATTTCAGGTGCAGGTCAACACTTAAAAGGTATAAAGGATGCTTCTACAATTGTAGCTATAAATAACAATCCTAATGCAAAAATATTTAAGAACGCAGACTATGGTATAGTTGGCGACTTAATGGAAATATTACCAATACTTACTGATGCTTTAGATAACGGAGAACCAAAGAAAGAAGCTCCACCAATGAAGAAGATAAAGAGAGCTGTTCCTAAGAAGGCTGCTCCAAGCTGGAAATATCATGTATGTAACGGATGCGGCTATGAATACGATCCTAGCGTGGGTGATCCTGAAGGAGAAGTACTTCCAGGAACATTATTTGAGAATCTACCTGATGAGTGGACTTGCCCTGCTTGTGGTGAAGAGAAAGATGTATTTATAGAAGTTTAATTTTTATGATAATTAAACAAAATAAGTGTTTTGGTGTAAAGGAGGATTAAGTCTATGTATTGTGTTAGAAATGTAACAGAGGATCTTTATTGGGTTGGTGGCAACGATCGTCGCCTTGCCTTATTTGAAAATATACATCCAATTGAAAGAGGTGTTTCCTATAACTCCTATCTGCTTTTAGATGAGAAGACTGTATTATTTGATACAGTGGACTGGTCAATTTGCCGTCAGTTCCTTGAAAATATTAAAGCAGTTCTAGGGGATAGAACTTTAGATTACATGGTAATTAACCATATGGAACCAGACCATGCAGCTTGCATTGAAGAAATAGTTCTTCGCTATCCAGATGTAAAAGTTGTCTGTACAGAAAAAGCAGCTATGTTTATGCACCAATTTGGTTTTGAAATAAGTGATTTGATAATACAAGTAAAAGAAGGAGACACTATGTCCTTCGGAAAACATAATGTTGTATTCGTATCTGCTCCAATGATACACTGGCCAGAAGCTATGGTAACATATGATACTACTAATGGAGTATTATTCTCAGCAGATGCTTTCGGGTCTTTCATATCATTAGACGGAAGATTATTCAATGACGAAGTTAACTTTGACCGTGATTGGATTGATGAAGCAAGAAGATACTATACAAACATTGTTGGTAAGTATGGTCCTCACGTTCAAGCTCTTTTAAAGAAGGCTGGAACTATCGACATTAAAATGATATGTCCACTACATGGACCAGTATGGCGTAATGATTTTGGATATATTTTAGACAAGTATATCAAGTGGAGCAGCTATGAACCAGAAGAAAAAGGTGTATTAATTGTTTATGGAACAATGTATGGAAATACTGAAGCAGCTGCTAATGATTTAGCAACAAGATTAGTTAAAAAAGGAATGACAAATATAGCTATGTATGATGTTTCAAAAACCCACATGTCATACTTAATTTCTGAGTCATTTAAATACAGCCATATAGTTCTTGCATCAGTAACATACAACCTAAAGATTTATCCACCAATGTTAGACTATATAATGGACATGAAGGCATTAAATCTTCAAAAACGTACATTTGCTATAATGGAAAATGGATCATGGGCTCCTCAATCAGGCAAATTAATGCGTGATCTTATAGAAGAAATGAAAGAAATGACTATATTAGATGCTGATATAACAGTTAACTCAAGCTTAAAAGAAGATGATGCAGATTCAATGGATGCTATTGCTGACAGCATTATAGAATCAATGAAGTAATTTTAAAAAGAATGTGAATTTAGAATCAGCTCATGATCTAATTCATGAGCTGATAATTTTGAGTATGCTTTTTAATATTAAATCTATTTTAAATTTTTTATGGGAAAATTAATTGGTATTAATGGGTTATGGTTTACTTTTATAAAAAGAACGGTTTTTTCAGATAATATTGTTGTAGTTTTCAGTAAGTTTAGACTTAGGGGATAAATCTCCTAAGTCATTTTTTAATAAAATACTATTTAAATAAATCCTCGTAACCATCAACTCGGTTTCTACCATTATTTTTACCATAGTAAAGTGCTTTGTCTGCATTTGAAATACATTGTTCTATACCGATACTGTCATCATATTTACTTACTCCAAATGTCATTGATAATTTAATTTCTACTTCCTTATGTTTTATAATCGTGTTTGCAATTGATGTCCTTAGTATTTCAGCTTTATTAATTGCTTCCTCATATTTAGTATTGTGCAATACTATTAAAAATTCTTCTCCACCCCATCTGGCTATAATATCATTACAATTAATTGAATTTTTTATTATATGTGCCACGTTAACAAGAACAGTATCTCCTATACTATGACCATAAATATCATTTATTCTTTTGAAAAAGTCAATATCTGTAATAATAATTGAAATTAGTTCTTTATTATTTGTCTTAGCTAGTAGTTCACTAAATTTTTCAAAAAATCCTCTTCTATTAAGTAGTGAAGTTAAAAAGTCATAAGAAGCAGATTTGTGTAAAAGACTTTGTGTTAAAGCTAATTCTTTTACGAGTCCTTTAAGATTGGTTTCAGTTTTTTTTCGTACATAAATTTCATAGCTTAATAATAATAGAAATGCACCTATTATGAATATAGGTAAAGTTGATATAAATGTTTCTATCAGAACTTTATCCACAGGTAAAATACAATATAAGGCCCAAGGAGCATCTTTAAAGCTTAATTTATAAATATAGTTATCCTGCCATTTAGCAACTTTATCTTTAGGTAGATCTTTTAATGCTTTTAACTGGGATTCTGTATACTCTGAAAGTAAATCATTTAGATTTAGCAGTTTAGTTTCCATCTCATGGTTATCAAAATTGGAACCAATAATTTGATTATATTCATTTAATAAAAAGGCATTATACTTTGATTGAAGAATATAGTTTAATTTGTTTACAGTAATGTCTATGGATACTACACCTAAAAAATTTTGATTATTATAAATTGACTTGGATATGGTTACCATGTTACCTTGACCAGCAGCATCATTATATATAGGTGTCCAAAAATGAGACTTATTTTTATTTACATTAGGTAACCCGCCAATAAAGAACTCTTTTTCTAATAAAACATCATTATAAACAAATTCTTTTGAGGAAATCCAAGGATAAATATTCATAAAGCCCTTTTTACTTGTATAATATATCCAAGTAATACCGGGTAAGGTTTTGTATATAGAATAAAAATACTTGTTATAGTTTAGGGCAAGATTTAGTTCTTTTATTGATTCAGAATCTATTGGTATGTAACCTTTACCTGTTAGATTTCCAACATAATTTGAATATCCTTTTACAGAAGCGCTATCAAGAGAATAGTAATTATTTGACTTGTTGTAATTTAAATCCTTAAGATATGAATTTGTATCGTGAGTATTTGACGTCATGTATTCATTACCATATATAGATAATATATCAATATAATCACAACTCAATTTAATATATTGATTTACTCTGTTTTCTGTAGATATTGCGGAATTAGTAAAATCATTAATAGAATATTGCTTTTTTAAATTGAAGTAAAACCCAGCAGTAAATACAATAATTATAATAATAAATGTTTGCCTAATTTTACTCATACTAAAACTCCTTAAAAGTTTATTAAGACTATATTCTTATATCGTGGATTTATAAAATATATTTATATTTTTAGGTAACAATATATAAAGATTACAGTATTCGTTTTTTTGTATCATCTGTAAGTCCTTCTGTGAGGTTTTTTAAAAATATGACAACCTCTTTTGAAATAGAAACATTTTTCCTATATGAAATGAAGCAATAGCACTGAGGAGATGGTTCTATAGGAATTATTCGCATATCTTTTAAAAGAGAATTAGCATTAATGTTATCGTAAATCATAGGCCTGTTCATTATACATATACCGTTGCCAAAGATAGTCATTTCAAGAAGAAGACCTATTTGTGAGCCTTGATACCCTATTCTTGGTTTATATCCTGCTTCATTACAGCCATCAATTATTTGTTGATATAGAACATTTCCACTTGTAACAATATTAAAGGTTTGTTCTTTTAAATCATTAAAGGTTACGCTATTTTCATCATAAAATTCACTATTTTTTCCAACGGCAACTGAAACATCATCCTGAAATCCTGAAAAAGTTTCAATATATTTTGAAGCTACTGGTTTTTCGGTCATAATTACATCAATTTCACCTTTAGACAATTTTTCTATTAAAATATCATGAGTTGCTTCTATAACATTTACATTAATGTCTGGAAGTTTTTCCTTAAAATCATATAAAAACATAGTAGTAAATGGCGTGCAGTAATAGGGTATTACTCCAAAATTTACATAGAATTTATTCATTCTAATGGTATCAATTGACTTTTCAAAGTTTTTATAGGCTTCAAGAACAATTTCCATATTATTTACTAAGTATTTGCCTTGTTCTGTAAGTACATTTTTAGTTCCAGCTTTTTTGAAGATATTAAATCCTAGATTTGATTCAATTTTTTTTAATGCTTTACTTAATGCAGGTTGAGATATGTATAGGTTTTCAGCAGCCTGAGTCATATTCTCACTTTCTGATAATTCCTTAATGTATTTCATTTCTCTTATATCCAAAGACATCACTTCCTTTGCTGTTATTATAGTATTTCTATAAATATAACTCAAGGTTATATTTATGCTGAGTTATAGATATTTGTATTTAAGTAAAAGAAGTATTAGTATTAATATTAGAAGAATCAAAGCAGTAATTTCGAAGTGTTATTATTGCTTAATTTAGATCCGGATTTAATGTTGTTCTTCTTCTAAACTAAAGTAAAAATTTTAATTTCGAAAGGAGAATACACATGTCATATTATGCAACTCTTGATAACACAAAATTATATTACGAGGTAAGGGGAGAAGGAAGGCCTGTAGTATTTATACATGGGTGGACATGTTCTACAGAGTTTTTTGCACCTGTTGTAGAAGTTCTTAGAAATAAGTATAAATGTATAAGCTATGATCATAGAGGACACGGAGCTTCGTCAGTACCTAATGGAGGATATACAATTACACAATTAGGAAAAGATTTAAGAGAATTGATTGAATATTTAGATCTTAAAGATGTTGTACTAGTGGGTCATTCAATGGGAGCAGCTACAGTATTTAGTTATGTATCTCAATTTGGCTGTGACAGAATATATAAAATTGTTCTCCTAGATATGAGTCCTAGAGTAGTCAATGATGATACATGGAAAGCAGGACTATTATCAGGTAAGTATACAATGGCTAATTATATGGAAGATATGGAAGAAATGGGACAGTCAATTGTAGAATTTATGTGGAAATTCTGGAAATTTGTACTTCCTGATTTTGCAGCGATTCCTGAAACAATGAAGGAACTTGTGGCACCGGGATTATTAGGTGTTAATAATCCACATGCTTTAACATGTTTATGGCATTCTATGATCCATGTAGATTATAGAAAAGATATTAAGAAAATAACAGTGCCTACCGCATACTTCCTTCCAGATTATCCTCTTTATCCAAGAGCAACTGCTGAATTTATAAGAGATAATGCTTCAGCAGCGGTTAAAATAGTAGATTTTCAAAAATGTACGCATATGATAGCTTCAGAGTATCCAGAAAAAACAGCAAAAGAAATAGATGATTTTATTAAAGAAAGTTAATTTAAAATCCTGTATTCGTAAACGAATACAGGATTTTGTGAGTTGACAATAAGATATAATACCAATATAATTAGTACAACAATTATTGTTGAGACAAGTATATGAGGTGAAATGAATGTGTATATCTTATGATGAATCTATTGGACAACTTACAAATCAAACTAATAAAAAACTAATGAGGTACTTAAATTCAAAGCTTGAACTGCATGATATTACTCTTGAACAGTGGAATGTATTACTAAAGCTATCTCAGCATGAGAAAATTAATCAAAAGCAACTAGCTGATAAAGTTGATAAAGATCAACCAACGCTTGCCAGGATTTTAGACATCTTAGAAAGAAAAAAGTTGGTAGAGAGAAAGCCAAATAAAGAAGATAAGAGAGCATTTACTTTACATATAACGGATAAAGGACTAAGTCTTAAGGAAAAAGTTGAACCTTTTCTTGAAAGCTTTTTTGAAATAATCATATTAGGTATTTCAAATGAAGATTTAGAAATTTACAAGCATGTTCTCACAAAAATAAATAGCAATATAAGCATTCAAGAAATGGGGGAGAAATAATTGAAAGAAATAAATTTGGAATCCCAGAATAAGCTGTGGTCAAAAGATTATATTTTAATTCTTGCAATAAACTTGCTTGTTTATATAGCATTTTATTTGCTGGTGCCGACTTTGCCTGCTTATGCAAAACAGATTGGAGGGAGCAATTTTCAGGCTAGTCTTGTGGTAAGTGGATTTTCTATATCTTCACTAATATGCAGGGCAGTCACTGGACATGCAGATGATAAAGTTAATAGGAAGCCGCTTTTACTAATAGGTCTATTGATTTTGTCTTTATGTACTTTTACATATATATTCCTTCCAATATCAGGATTAATAATAGTACGTATTTTTCAAGGTATAGGTTGGGGGATGTCATCAACAGCTATTGCTGCAGTAGTATCAGATATGGTACCAAATAAAAGGAGAGGTGAAGGCATGGGATATTATTCTCTATCTATGATAATTTCAATGTCCTTGGCACCAATCTTAGCTATTATGATTATGAATAGCTTTCAATTCAATATTGTAGCTGTAGTTTCAATAATTTTAGGTATAATTGCCATATTATCATTACAACTATTGAGTTTTCGTAAAAAAAGTAGGCTAGAAATGGTAGAAACTAATAAAGAAAAAATAATTGTATTAAAAAATTTATTTGAAAAAAGAGCTCTGATTCCATCATTACTCTGTTTTTTACTGGCTATAACTTTGTGCGGAGTTATGAGTTATATAATGCTATTTGGTAAAGAGATTAAGATATCAAATATCTGGGTATACTTTATTGGGCATGTCTTAATGATTCTACTAACAAGATCATTTGTGGGAAAATTATTTGATAAAAAAGGTCATGCTGTAGTAATTATACCTGGTGCAATATCCATGATTATTGGACTTATTGTATTATCCTATGTAGATTCTATTAGTTCTTTAGTTATTGCTTCACTATTATATGGTTTTGGATATGGAGCAGTTCAGCCATCCTTGCAGGCCTGGGCAGTCAATAGATCACCATTGGAACGAAGGGGTTCAGCAAATGGAACCTTCTTATCTTCCATGGATTTAAGTTTTACAATTGGTTCAGTTTTGCTAAGCTTCGTTGCAGAGAGTAAAAGCTATGCAGTGATGTATAGATTTTCTTCTATATTTATGATTATATTCATGTTAATTTATGGAGTTGCTCTATTAAAGGAAAAGATAAATGTAGAATCTGGTGAAAATGTACAAGAAAGCATAGGCTGATAAATTTTATTGACATGAAAATAATTATATGTAAAAATACAGATGTATTTATAAACATATATTGATAAAAATAGTATATTTTATAATAGAGAGATAAAAACACGATTCGGTTGGTAGTCCGAATGCAGTATATAAACTGTCAGTAACCTTCCCTCCTGGGGTTGTCCGTTCTCTTGAGATTAAATTTACAGGGGGAATTAAAAGTGAATATCAAATTAACCATCTTTTTTGAGGAGCCTTTTTGGGTTGGAGTATTTGAGAGAACTGACGGAGAAATGCTTCAAACTGCTAGAGTTGTTTTTGGATCTGAACCAAAGGATTATGAGGTATATGAATTTATACTAAAAAACTTTTATAAATTGAATTTTAGTATCCCTAATAAAATTCAGATTGTAAAACAAAAAACTGTAAATCCTAAAAGACTGAAAAGAATTATTAAAAAGGAAACATCCTCAAAAGGACTTGGAACAAAGGCACAGCAAACAATAAAATTGGATTATGAGAAAAGAAAAGAGGAATGTAAAAAATTATCTAAAGAAAAAAGAGAGGAACTAGAAAAGATTAAATTCAAGAAGCGACAAGTTAAAAAGAAAGAAAAGAAGAAAGGTCATTAACTTTCAAAACTACTATTTAATAGCTAAGAATTAAGTAGGAGGATATTAGTAAGTTTATGTCAAAGAATCAAAACATGCTATACATTTTGTGGATGCTGAATTCTGGCGGAAAAGTAACGGCAAAACAAATGTCAGAAAAACTTGAAATCAACATAAGAACTGTTTACCGATATATCGATGCATTGTGCGCAAGCGGTGTACCTATTATTTCAGAGCCAGGACATAATGGAGGATACAGCTTACTTAATAATTTTATCGAATCTCCATTAATTTTCGATTTAGAAGAACAAAAGGCTTTGTTTCATGCTGCAATCTTTGCGCAGGAGACAGGGTATCCTTTTGATAAAGCTTTAAGTCGTGCAACAACAAAGATAAGAATGTACTTAAATGAAGAACAAACAGATAAATAAATGGTATACAATTGCTTACTGTCATTTAAGAAATGAAATCAGAAGCTTTCGTGTAGATCGTATTAAAAAATATCTATTACCTTTTGCCATTTGGCAGGTCTATTCAAATTATTTTTATTAGTAGAGTCACTAAAGAGAATATAATGGATTGGATAAGAACAAACTATATCTGATAAAAATATTTTATATTTCAGAAGGGAAAATAAAAATGCATAAATATAAAAAACTAATGTTTTTTGCAGCAGTTCTTATAGTGACAGTTACAGGTTTTATTTTTTCAGGTATGATAACAAATTCCACAAAAGTTGTGTTAAATGAAACTAATATAAATCAAAATAAAACTGATGAGAATAGTCCTAGCATAGAGAGAGTAGCTAATTTAGTTAAAAATTTTGGAAGTAAACTGCAGCTGGTATCTCTTTTGGCCCCCGAAGATATTTTGAAAAAATCTATGAAAGAAAATTATGGCAGCCTTGTATCTGAGGCTCTCATTGAGAAGTGGATTAAAGATCCTTTGAATGCACCTGGTAGATTGACTTCTAGCCCATGGCCAGATCGTATAGAAATTATATCTATTTTAGAGCTATCTAAAGATACTTATGAAGTCAAGGGTGAAATAATTGAGGTAACTAGTCAGGAGAAGGGGACACCAAAAGCTGCTGCAAAGAGACCTATAAAACTTATAGTAAAGAATGAAAATGGATGGTTAATTGAGGATGTTATTTTAAGTCCTTATGAATAAATTATAACCTATGCCATTAGAGTAAAAATATAATATTTATTATTGAACCTTTATGCTTAAAAATGAAACTATCGGAAATTTCATACCGAGAATGCAACGAGCTTTGTTGAATATTTTGAAAATCTAGACTTTAGTCATGCACCGCTTTGGTCAACATGCTTCTGTAGATATTACCATACAACCTGTACAGAAAAAGAATGGAGAAATAGAACCGGTTTAGAAAACCGCTCAGAGGCTTTAAAAGAAATAGAAAAAGATACTGACATGAGTTTTATGTTATTAGAATTATAAATTAAAAGAGGGAAAGTTTATTCCCTCTTTTATTATGTTATTGGCGGCTTTCAAAATCAAATTTTCTTTCTCTATCTCCTTTACCATGACCGCGATTTTGTGGTAATGCCTTAGTATCTGGTAGGGTTCCACTTACTAATGCCTGAGATAAAGCATTATTAACTGCATTCATAATACCGATAGATGTAAAGGTTGCCCCTGAGGTTGCATCTACTTCGATACTTTGGCTGTTAAGAATAGCTTGTGGAATATTATCAAAAGCTTTTTGATAATATCTTGAATTAACCTCATTATGTTCAAGAATTTCAATGGATGTAATTTTATTATCTTTAATTTCAACAGATACCTTTAAGCCAGGTCTAAAGCCATCTGCTTCACCTGTATAAATACCATCCTTAAAGGTTGCTCCTGATAAAGTTTTATTAATATTGTTAGCAGTAACCTTTTGATTAGAAGCTACTCCACTTTCAAGTAATATTTTATGTACTTGAATGCCTCCAACCTGAACTACATGCAAGAGGATAGTCAAGATAAATATAACTGTTAATCCTCTATGATAATAAATCCAACCTCTATATTTGGATAATACTTTTCTTGCCATCCAGTTTAATCCTAATAGAATAGATACAACCCAGGCTACGGTGCCTAAGTTAAAGCTAAGAATCTCATCAGAAGAAAAGTATCCATGTATAAATCCTGTAATTACCAATGCTATTCCAAATTCCTTATGATATTTTCTAAGTGATTTATTAATTGATGCTAATACCTTATTCTCATATTTTGATTTTATAAGCATTTTTCTAAGTATATAAATAATACTTAAAATGATTGTTAATATAACAGAAATCCATGCAAATCCAAAGTTCAAAAGCAAATCCATAAAAGTCCTCCTAAACAGTATCTAAAATAAACAAGTATTTAAAACATAGCTTTATTTTAAAGTTTAAATGTGTCATTTATAAGTCAACTTGATTAAGTTTTTATGAACTAAGCAATATAAAATATATTCTTGAGAGTATTTTGAGAGTTTCATTTGATAGAATATAATAGTGATAATTAAATAATAATATTTACTTTTGTGCCAAATGTTGTAGAATATAATTAATAAGAGTCGGAATATAATTTAAATTGATAAATTCTATTTGTTACATATGCAAAAAGGGGTAATGGATTATGAATGGAGAACGTAGGTATAAGTTTTCTTGGGAGCTTATAGGAGATATTGAAAAAGGTCGTCCAAATCTAGGGAAGAGTGCAAGGCTAGAAGTATATCGTCTAATGCAATTTACTTTTAGAGATGTGATTGAGCAACAGCTTGGAACGAAAAAAACAGATGAATTATTTTTCAAAGCTGGAAAGCTTGCAGGGAAAGAATTTTATAAAAATATGATTACTCCAACGAATAGCATAAATGATTTTATTGGGCAACTTCAAAAAGTATTAACTGACCTAGGAATTGGAGTATTGAGAATAGAAAAAGCAGATATTGAGAAGCGTCAATTTGTACTTACGGTGTCAGAAGATTTGGATTGTTCAGGCTTGCCTGAATTAGATTATGAAATATGTACCTATGATGAAGGGTTCATTTCTTCGCTATTAGAAGGGTATTTTAAAGTCCCATTTCATGTAAAGGAAGTAGATTGCTGGTGTACAGGAGATAGAACTTGTAGATTTAAAGCAAATGCTTTAATGCTGAAGGGAGACATGGATATAAGTGAACAACTTAAGTAATTCAGGAGATACAATCAAAGTTTTACAAAGTCTGATTTCTGATGTAGAAATTCCATCTAATCCGCCTGAAGAAATGATGTGTATAGAAGGATTTGAAAGAATATATAATTCTTTACTTGATATTCGTAAGGCATGTATGACTATTGGAAATGGAGAATTAAATTATCAAATCAAGAGTAAAGGATATTTGCCTGGTGCTTTAAAAAATCTACAGGCTTCTATGCAGCATCTTACATGGAAAACAAAAGCAATAGCTTCAGGAGATTTCACTCAAAAAGTGGATTTTTTAGGTGAGTTTTCAGAAGCTTTTAATAATATGATTGAGCAGCTGGAGTCTTCACTAAACAATTATAAAGCCGCACAAAAAGAACTTATGGAAGCTAAGGAACACTTTGAGCAAATTTTTAAGACAAGCCCCGACGCAACCTTAATTACAAGGTTAAAAGATGGTCTGATTATTAATGTTAATCACGGCTTCTTAGATTTTTTAGGCTATGAACAAGCAGAAGTTATCGGTGAAAAGATATTTGATATAAATTTTTACGAAGACAAATCAGATCGCCATATAGTACTAAATGAACTTAGTAAAAATGGATATTGTGAAAATATAGAAGTTATTTTTAGGAGAAAAACAGGGGAAAAGCTTACTGGACTCTTTTCAGCAAGAATTATTACCTTAGAGGATGTACCTCACATTATTAGCGTAATAAGAAATATTACGGACCGTAAAAATTCAGAGGAAAAATTGAAGAAGAGCGAAGAAATGTATCGAGTTTTAGCTGAAAATATAACAGATGTTATATGGATTTTAGACCCTGAGACTATGAATTTTATATATGTTAGCCCATCTGTATACAATTTAAGAGGTTATACAGCAGAAGAAGTTATGGCAGAACCAATGGATGCAGCTCTTACTGAAGAGGGTGCTAAATATGTAAGAGAAGTTACAAAAAAGGGACTAGAAAATTATATAACAGGAAAAGAGAAACCTGATAAATATTATATTGATGAAATACAGCAGCCTTGCAAAGACGGAAGCCTTATTTGGACAGAAGTAATAACAACTTATTACACTAACAAAGAAACAGGAAAAGTCCAAGTTAGAGGGGTTACAAGAGATATTACTGAAAGAAAGGCTGCGGAGAAAAAAATAAAAGAATCAGAAGAAAAGTATAGACTTCTTTTTGAAAATGCTGTTGAAGCCATAGTGGTTATTCAGGATTATAAAATAAAAATATGGAATCCTATGATAGAGAATTTATCTGGATATTCAAAAGAGGAACTAACGTCAATGATTTTTTTGGATTTTATTCATACTGATGATAGAAAAATTGCTCTTGACAACCATCTAAAACGTTTAGCAGGAGAAGAGCTTGAAGGAAAATATCGTTTTAGACTAATGAGGAAAGATAACAATATTCGATGGATTGAAATGAATTTAATTAAAATTCTGTGGGAAGGTAAAGCTGCAACATTAAACTTTCTTACAGATATTACAGATCGTATAAAGAAGGAAAAAGAAATTCTTTTCTTAAGCTATCACGACCAATTGACAGGATTATACAACCGAAGATTTTATGAAGAAGAATTGATTAGAATAGATACAGAAAGTAATCTTCCTATTACAGTAGTTATGGCTGATGTAAATGGATTAAAGCTGACAAATGATGCCTTTGGACATTTACTAGGGGACAGGCTTTTAACTGAATTTGCAGATATTATGAAGAAAACAGAGAGACCAGAGGATATTATAGCAAGAATTGGAGGAGATGAATTTATTCTAGTACTTCCTAAGACCGATTCTAAAGGAGCGGAAAGAATTGTCAAAGATATAACTACTTTAGCTAGTGAGAAAAAAATAGAAAATCTTATTCTATCTATTTCATTTGGATGGGATACAAAAAAACATAGCTGGGAAGATATCAGTAAAATATCAACTCAGGCTGAAAATTATATGTATAAGCATAAGTTGGATGAAAGCCCTAAAATGAAGAGTGAGACAATAAAATTAATTACTAAAACTTTATATGAAAATAATAAAATAGAAGAGCACCATTCCGAAAATGTAGGTAGATTATGTGAAAGAATTGCATTTGCAATGGGCATGAATACTTCCGACGCAAGTGAACTAAAAATTGCTGGACAAATGCATGATATAGGGAAAATAGGAATCAGCAATATGATACTACATAAACAGGAAAAATTAAATGATTTAGAATATCTTGAAGTTAAAAAACATCCGGAAGTAGGCTATCATATTTTGAGGGCAGCAAATGAATTTTCTGAAATTGCAGAAATTGTTCTTGCGCACCATGAAAGAATAGATGGAAAAGGATATCCAAAAGGAATTAAGGGAGAAGAAATATCTTTAAAGTCAAGGATTATTTCTATTGCAGATGCCTATGATGGAATGACTAGTTTTAGAGAATATAAAGCTTGTTTAAGCAAAGATGAAGCTATAAGAGAACTTAAAAACAATGCTAATAGGCAATTTGATGCAGATATAGCTAAGATATTTGTTGAGAAAGTACTGCATGAAGTTTGGTAGTATAAAAATTTAATGTCTGTTGTCTAATGTATCAAAGAACTTTAAAAAAAGTGCTAGAAAGCAAAGTTTTCGATAATATTTAAAAATAAAATTATTAATTGCACAAAACTATCTAGTCTCTCGAGATATGTATACTATTCCTTTGTTTTGTTTTTATTGTATTCAATCTCTCTTTGTTTAATGACATTTATAATAATATTTTGTATAACATCTGAACTTTCATTTATAGCATGTTTAATTGATGTTTTAATTAACATATATATAATATAAAATCCAAGAGAGATAAGCCCTAGATATATTAATACACCAATGATACTTTTCATATTTATACCTCTTTTCTTATTTTATAATATCACAATAATAATTTTGGCACGGTAAATACCGTGCCTTCAAATTTTTAAAGACTAATTATAAATTTTTACATATAAAATTCTGTATATAAGTCAAGACCAGTTACATCATATTCAAATAAACTATTTTGAATTAAAATGTAACTTCTAACCAAACCACTTACATTAACAGCTAGAGTTCTTCCACCATCAATAATATTAGAAGAAGAATATTGTTGTTCCCATTCTTGGAGAAGGCTTGTCCCACTGATGAATGAACTTATTTGTGAACAACTAGAAAAACGTCCTGAACTATAAGTATACCATACTTTTATTGTTATTCCATTAACAACTTTAGATTAAATACCATTTGAAGCAGTTAAAGCAGATATAGTATTATTGCTAGCGTTTGATTCAATTGAATTTTTTGACAACCTATCTTCTTTAATTTTGGAAACTTTTGCATTATTTTCTTTGACCATTTTATCAGCATCAGCTAATATTTTTTCAAATTCTTTTATGCTATCAACTTTAAGTGGCTGAATTCCAGCTGGTAATTGACTAGGATCTATTTTATGTGCTGTAATATTGCCAACAGTTATTGTATCCCCTATATCTTCATTAGTTGTTTGAGCTAGCGAATTTATAGAGAAAGAACATAATATTGACATAGATAAAAACATGGATAAAAATACTTTTTTTACAATTTTCGTAATTTAACCCCTTTTATTAAATATATTTTATGTCATGACACTTTTTGTATTATAACATATTATACATACAATTACAATAGATGGAATTTGCAGATTTTGTGATTTTTAGGTATTAAAAGGTGATAAATTAACTATTATGTATATATAATAATATTTTACAATTAATTAAACTTTTCTATAGTGTATCATTTAACTATAGCTAAATGATACACTAAGAAAAAGAAAGAAAAACCCTATTTTTTTTACCAAATAAAATGACAAATAGAATTATAAAGTGTATCATGAGGTTTGATAGGTTTTATGATACACTTTATAATTAAGACATAGAAATAGTAAGAAAAGGTGTATTTATATGAATTATTCTTATGAGAGAGTAAGTACAGTAAAACAAGACCAGAAAAGGAAAGAAATATCCTTAGATAGTTACAAAATAGATAAAAGATATATAGATAAGGCAACAGGTAAAAATGCAGATAGATCTCAGTTAAATAAGTTGATGCTAGAAATAACTAAGGGAGATAATATTTATGTTGAGAGTATTTCAAGGCTAGGAAGAAATGTTGATGATTTAAGATCCTTATGTGAGTACTTTAAAGGTAAAGGTGTTATAGTTCATTTTATAAAAGAAGGGTTTACTACAGAGGGTAGTACTTATAAATTTATGCTAACAATTCTTGGAGCAGTTGCAGAGATGGAGAGAGAATTAATAGTTGAGAGAGTTAAAGAGGGAATAGAAAAGGCTAAAGAACATGGAACTAAAAGTGGGAAGCCTATAGGTAGACCTGAAAGAACTTTACCAAAGGATTTTAGAAAGTATTATAAGAAATGGAAAGCTGGAGAATGTACTGCAGTAGAATTTGCAAAGTTACTAGGTGTGAGTAGAGCTTCTTTGTATAGATACATTAAATTGTATGAATAATAGATAATTAAAATCTAAGAGATTTAAGGCTTTAGTAGTTATATAAATAAAAAAAGGATTAATGGGGAAATATGAAATTAAAATTTTATATTTCCCCATTCTTGTTATTTACTTATTAATTCAAAAGTATCTTCTGCTATAATTTTTTCTTCATTTGCATAAGTAACTAGGATTTTAACTTTAGAATTTTCTTTACTAATTATTCCTGCGCCTTTTAGGGCTTTGTTTTTATCTTTATCTAAATCAATGCCAATAAACTCAAGACCTTTGCAGACTTTTTCTCTAATATACCAGGCATTTTCGCCTACTCCACCAGAAAATACTAGCAGATCAATTCCTTCTAAAATAGCGGCATAAGCACCTATGTATTTTTTGAATCTATGACAAACAGTGTCAATAGTAATTTTAGCTCTTTCATTTCCTTCATTTGCACTATTGTAAATTTCCCTCATGTCATTATTGATACCTGATAATCCTTTCCAGCCGCTTTTCTTATTTATAAGGTCGTCAATCTGATCAACTGAAAGACTTTCCTTTTTCATAAGATACAGTAGGGCTGCGGCATCTAGATCTCCTGCCCTTGTTGATTGAATTAAACCTTCATGCGGTGTAAAACCAGTGCTAACTTCCATAGACTTTCCGTAAAGAACAGCGTTAGCTGTAGTGCCACTTCCAAGCATCATATTAACAATTTTAAATTCAGTAAAGGGGCGGTTTAGTAATTTTTTAACTCCTTCAGCCATACTTCTAAAAGCAATGCCATGAAATCCATATCTTCTAATTTTGTATTTTTCATAATATTCATAAGGCAATCCATATAGATAAGTGGATTTAGGAAGAGTACTATGAAATCCGTTATCAAATACTGCAACTTGAGGCACATTTGGTAATAGCTTTCGACATGCATAAATTCCAGCTAGGTGATTTGGATTATGTAAAGGTGCTAAGTCTTTAATCTCTTCTATATTGTTAATTACTGTATCATCAATAACTAAAGAAATGCTGTTTTTATCTCCACCTTGAACAACCCTATGTCCAATTGCACTAATATCTTCTAATTTAATATTCATACCTGTAGTTGGATCAAATAAGGTTTTTAAGATTAAATTAATTCCCTCTTCATGATTTAGAATAGGACAAATTACAAGCTTTTCATCAAGGCCTTTACCACTATATTTAAATTCAGAATCTTCATATCCAATTCTTCCAATGCTTCCTTTAGCTAAAACCTCATATTCAGGCATTTCAGCTACTTGAAACTTAATTGAGGAACTTCCACAATTCAAAACTAAGATCTTCATATAAAAACCTCCAGCTATTTTTCTTTTTATTATACCTTAATTATTAATGTAGTTAAATAATAAATGTGGTAACATATATTTATGTAATTTATGTGGAAATAAAATTAGTTCTAAGAGGAATAAGCCATGAATATAGAGAAAACATACACTGAAAAAAAGATTTTAGGACTTGAAAGAAATATTTTTTTTGTGGGGATTACCAGCTTTCTTACTGATACCACAACAAAAATGATATATGCAATTATGCCGCTTTTTTTAATAACCTTAGGAGCATCAAAAACAGAATTGTCATTAATTGAAGGGGTTGCAGAAAGCACAGCTTCTATAATTAAAGCTTTGTCAGGTTGGTGGAGCGATAAAATCAGAAAAAACAAACCTTTCATGATTATTGGATATGCTTTTACTATATTTCTTTCCCCACTTTTTGCATTTGTTAATACTCCATTTCAGGTTTTAGTTATAAGGTTTTCTGAAAGACTTGGGAAAGGAATAAGAACAGCCCCTAGAGATAGTTTAATTGCTGCTTCCTCTGAGGAGTCTTCAAAGGGAAAAAGCTTTGGTTTTCATAAGGCTATGGATAATAGTGGAGCAATAATAGGACCACTACTTGCTGCAGGAGTGCTATTGCTTTTCCCGGGCAATTATAGGAGAGTATTTTTATTTGCAGCAATTCCAGGTTTATTAGGATTAATTTCTGTTATTTACTTTGTGAAAGAAGCAAAAAGTGATAAGGTTAAGCCTTTAGGACCAATTTTATTTAAGGATTTTTCAAAAAAGTATTATATTTTTCTTTTCATAGTTTTTATTTTTACTCTTGGAAATTCAACAGATGCATTATTGCTAGTAAAAGCAAGTGACATTGGAATTGAAGCTGCATTTATACCTATTATATATCTTATATTCAACGCTGTATCGGTCATTTTTTCTATTTCTGCAGGAATTTTGTCAGATAAGATAGGAAGAGAAAAACTTATAATTTTTGGATATATTATATATTCAGTAATATATTTTGGATTTGGAAAAACAAGCAGTAAGACAGTATTAATTTTACTATTTGCCTTATATGGACTTTATAGTGCAACTACTGATGGAGTGCAAAAAGCATTAGTTTCAGATCTTATTGATAAAGATAAGCGTGGTACTGGACTTGGAATTTATAATTGTCTATTAGGATTTACTCTGTTACCTGCAAGTCTTATAGCAGGATTTCTTTACGATAACATAAATAACAGTGTCCCATTTTATTATGGATCAGTATTAGCACTAGTAGCCGCTATACTTATGATGATATTTTACAGAAAAACTATATGATTTGTATTTTACAGCCATAAAACAACTAAAAGGCCAGTCGATAGCTGTTCTAAGCTATATAGATCTAATTTCTGCAGTAATAATTGCATCAATTTTTTTAGGAGAAAAGATGAGTTATATCTAAGCAATTGGTGGAATACTTATACTTGGAGCCACATTTTTAAGCGAAAGGCAAGAGGGGAAAGCTTAACTACCTTACTCTTGACAATAAAACAATTAAAATAGTATATTATTATAATACAACAAACAATATGGGGTAGGTTATTATTTATAATAGCCAAGTTTGAAAGGATGGATAAAATGAAGATAACAGGGGCTCAAGCAATGGTTAAGTGTCTTGAAGAAGAAGGAATTTCTTTGTTATTTGGTTATCCGGGGGTTGCTATTTGTCCATTTTATGACAGCGTTTATAGTTCAAGCATAAAAAATGTTTTAGTACGAACAGAACAGAATGCAGGACATGCAGCCAATGGTTATGCAAGAGTAACAGGAAAACCGGCAGTATGTGTAGTGACAAGTGGCCCAGGGGCTACAAACCTAATTACAGCATTGGCAACAGCGTACATGGACAGCATACCTTTAATAGCTATATCAGGTCAGGTACCTAGTGATCAATTAGGCAGTGATGTATTTCAAGAGGTAGACATTACAGGTTCTGCAGAACCATTTACAAAGTACAGCTACTTAGTGAAAGATGCTAAAGATATTCCGCGTATATTTAAAGAAGCATTTCATATAGCCTCTACAGGAAGACCAGGACCAGTGCTTATCGATGTTCCTATGGATATACAGAATCAGTTGATAGATTTTGATGAGTATCCAAAGGAAGTTAACATTAGAGGATACAAGCCAAACGTTAAAGGACATGTAATGCAGATTAAAAGAGTTGCTAAAGCAATAGAAGATGCAAAACAACCTGTAATATGTGTTGGAGGAGGTATTTTCTCAAGCAAGGCACAAGATAAGCTAAGAGAATTTTGTGAAAAGCTTTCAATACCTGTTATATCCACAATGATGGGAATAGGTGCTTTGCCAACTGAACATCCATTGTATTTCGGAATGCTTGGTTCTAGTGGAAAATCCTATGCAAATAAAGCTTTAAATGAAAGCGATTTACTAATTATTATTGGTGCAAGAGTTGCAGATAGAGCTGTAACAAATCCAAGATTAGTTGAAAAAGATACAGTAACAGTTCATATTGATATTGACCCAGCAGAAATAGGGAAAATAATGGGGACAAATATTCCTATTGTTGGTGATGCAGGAAAGGTTTTAGATCAAATTTTACAAAATGAAATCAAATGTGATAATAGAGAATGGATATCAACTTTAAACAAGTGGAAAGAACAAATGACAAAGATTAAAGAAGATAGAGAGGGATATGTAAACCCTGCTAAATTCATTAGTAAATTGTCAGAAAAGTTAGACGAAGACGTTATATATGTTGCTGATGTAGGTCAAAATCAATTATGGTCTGCTAATAACCACATTGTAAGAAATGGAAGATTTTTTACAACTGGAGGAATGGGTACTATGGGATATTCTATACCTGCTGCCATGGGAGCAAAAGCAGCAGCACCAGATAGGCAGGTAGTAGCAGTATGCGGAGATGGATCCTTCCAAATGAGCTTTATGGAACTTGCTACCATCGTGCAATTTGGGATTAAAATAAAAGTAATTATTATGAGAAATACTTATTTAGGTTTGGTACGAGAATTTCAGCATAATAAAATGGAAGATAGATTTATGGCAGTAAGTCTTGAAGGAAGTCCTGATTTTGGCATTTTAGCTAGTGCCTATGGTATACCTTTTATTCGTGTAAAAGATATGAATGAAATGAATCAGTCAATTGAAAAGTTTATTGAAGAAAAGGGTTCGTGTATTATGGAACTTAATATATATCCTTTTGAAGTTACACAATAGAAAGGAGTAGAGCTTATGAGAAGAATATTTTCAGTTTTAGTTGAAAATAAATCAGGCGTTCTTTCAAGAACAGCAGGACTATTTTCAAGAAGAGGTTTTAATATCGAAAGCCTTGTTGTCGGGGAAACAGAGGATAGCTCTATTTCCAGAATGACCATTGTATCTAGTGGAGATGAGCGTACAATGGAGCAGGTTGAAAAACAATTAAATAAGCAAATTGATGTTATAAAAGTTCAAACGTTAGAGACAGAATGTTCAATTAGGAGAGAACTAGTACTTATAAAAGTTAATTCTCAAGGAAACAATCGTGGTGAGATACTAGATATATGTACCATATTGCAAGCTAAGATAGTTGACATGTCTCAATCAACTTTAACTATAGAATTTAGTGGAAAACCAGAAAAAATTGATTTATTGATTAAGATGATCACACCTTATGGAATTGTTGAGCTTGCAAGAACAGGGATGGTAGCTCTAAATAAGGGAGTATAGATAATATATCAATAGATTAATATAAAAAAGCATAATGATGTCTAGAACAACTTGGCTCCTGTTTAAACAGGAGCCGTCTTTATGTAATTTAATGGATAAATATGAAAGTTATATTTGACCTTTCAAAATAAAAGGTATATATTATCAATAAATTATTTAGAAATGGAGGGGTTAGTATGCAAAAAATTGGATTTGTAGGATTTGGAGCTATTGGTGGTACATATGGGGCTCAAATGATGGATGAAAGTATAGATATTTACGTGATTGTTGATGATTCACGAAAGGAAAGATATGAAAGAGAAGGTATTTTTGTAAATAACAAACATTATGATTTAAATATGCTAACTGATAAAGAAGATTCTATTAAGATGGATATAATTTTTGTATCTGTTAAATATCATGATTTGAAAGATGCAATTAAACTTATGAAGCCATTTGTGGGACAAGAAACTATAATTGTATCCTTGCTTAATGGTATTGATTCTGAAGAGATATTAGCGGATATTTTTGGAAAAGAAAAAGTATTATTTGGATTTTCAGTTGTAATAGATGCACTTAGGATAGGCAATAGAATTGAATATTTAAACCAAGGAACAATTGTATTTGGAGATGGTTTTGGTAAAAATCCTAAAGCTGTAGCTGAGGTTGAAGAACTGTTTAAAAAAGCTAAGATTTCTTATAAAATCTCTAATGAAATGATAAGGGAACAATGGTGGAAATTTTTAATCAATGTTGGAATTAACCAAACTTCGGCTGTACTTCTTGGGCCTTATGGTCTTTTCCAACAGAACGAAGAAGCTAGAAGCTTTATGATAAGTGCTATGAAGGAAGTAATTGAGCTTTCAAAGGTTATGAATATTAATTTAGAGGAAAGTGGTATAGATGATTTCATAGTAATTCTTAACAAGCTAGCACCGGAGAAAAAAACCTCAATGCTGCAAGATGTAGAAGCTAAAAGAAAAACAGAAGTGGAAATGCTTGCTGGTAAAGTTATAGAGCTTGGAAAAAGATTTGGTGTACCTACTCCTATTAATGAACTTTTATTTAAAATGATAAAAGCAATTGAGTACAAAAATGAGCATTTTTAACCTTTATATACATATTGACCTTATCAATTTAATGCGTTAAAGTAATAAGTGTATGAAGTAATTATTAATTAAATGGAGGATATAAAAATGAAAAAAAGCTTAAAAAGTATTATAGCAATTGCAGTAATTTCAGTATTAGCATTAAGTGTTGTAGGGTGTACTAAAAAGGCAGAACAAGGTGCATTATCTAAAGAAAAATTAGTTCTTGGTTTTGACGATACCTTTGTTCCAATGGGCTTTAAGGACGATAAAGGTGAAGTAGTGGGCTTTGATATAGACCTTGCAAAGGAAGTATCAAAGAGAATAGGAAAAGAAATAACATTCCAGCCAATAGATTGGTCTATGAAAGAATCAGAACTTACTTCAGGTAAAATAGATTTTATATGGAATGGTTATACAATAACTGAAGAAAGAAAAGAAAAAGTAAGCTTCTCTAGACCATACCTAGATAATAGACAAGTTATTGTAACTCTTGCAGATTCAAAGCTAAATGCAAAGGCTGATTTAAAAGGAGCGAAGGTAGGAGCTCAAAATCAATCTAGCGCTGTGGATGCAATAAACAAGGAACCAGAACTTGTAAAGAGCTTTAAGGATGGAAAGATCTATACTTTTGAAACTAACAATGATGCTTTAATGGATTTAGAAGCAAAGAGAATTGATGCAGTAGTAGCAGACGAAATATTAATAAGATATTACATCAGCAAAAAAGGACAAGAAAAATATAAAGTATTAAAAGAGGACTTCGGAAGTGAATCTTATGGCGTTGGTGTAAGAAAAGAAGACAAGGCTTTACTTGATAAATTAAACGCTGCTTTTGATGAAATGAAGAAAGATGGTAAAGCTGCTGAAATTTCTAAGAAGTGGTTTGGAGAAGACATATTTAAATAGTGGCTTATAGAGGAGGATTTCTATGAATAACATAATTAACCTATTACCTCAGATATTTGAAGGGCTTAAGGTTACTTTACAGGTATTTATATTGACTTTAGTCTTTTCAATACCACTTGGAGTATTAATTGCAGTAGGAAGATTATCTAAAAATAAAATAGTTAGCTCGGTAACTGGTTTTTATGTATTAATAATGAGAGGAACTCCTCTTCTTTTACAGATTGTATTTATTTTCTTTGGATTACCTATCATAGGCATTGCTTTTGATAGATTTCCAGCTGCAATCTTAGCCTTTGTTCTAAATTATGGAGCTTATTTAGCAGAGATATTTAGAGCGGGAATATCCTCTATAGATGAAGGTCAGTACGAAGGAGCAAAGGTTCTTGGACTTCCACCAAGACATATATTTATGAAGATAGTTCTTCCTCAGGCAACTAAAAGGATATTGCCAGCAGTAGCTAATGAAGTTATTACTCTTGTAAAGGATACTGCCCTTGTATATGTAGTTGGTTTAGATGAACTATTGAAAATTGGTAAGATTGCATCAAACAAGGAAGCCTCTTTAATACCATTGGTGGCAGTTGGTATCATTTATTTACTTTTAATTGCAGTATTTACGCAGCTATTTAAGCTTATAGAAAAAAGATACAGCTATTATCAATAGGAGGGCAATAATGCTTAAGGTAGAAGGATTAGAGAAAAACTTTGGTAAGAATAAAGTTCTAAAGGGTGTAAATCTTCAATTAAAGGAAGGGGAAATTACAGTAATTGTTGGACCATCTGGAGGAGGTAAGACAACCCTTTTAAGATGCATAAACGGATTAACAGATCCTGATAAGGGCTCTATTATAATAAATGGGAAGTACTTGTACAAGGATGGTGTAGCATCCTCTAAAAAAGATGAGATAGAAATTAGAAAAGATATAGGGCTGGTATTTCAAAGCTTTAATCTATTTCCACATATGAGTGTTTTAGAAAATATTACAGAAGCACCAAGAGTAGTATTAGGGCTTTCAAAGGAAATAGCAGAAAAAAAGGCTGTGGAAATACTAAGCTTTTTAGGGCTATTAGATAAGAAAGATAATTATCCTTGTGAGCTTTCAGGAGGTCAAAAGCAAAGGGTGGCTATAGGACGTGCTCTTGCTATGGAGCCTAAGCTTATATGTTTCGATGAGCCAACCTCTGCATTGGATCCAGGACTTACAGGAGAGGTGGCAAACCTTATAAAGAAACTTGCTGTGGAAAAGTCCATGACCGTTTTAATAATAACTCATGACATGACTTTCGGGACTAATGTTGCTGATAGGATTCTTTCTATGGACAAGGGCATATTAAACGAAGAGCACATGTATATGAAGTAAGGGATTTATTTAGGAGAAGAATTTATAGCATGAGAGAGAGCCGCTTATATGAAATTAATGAAATAAAAGAAATTATAGATAATGAAAGAATAATTCCATATTATCAACCAATTATATCTTTAGCAAAAAATAAAATTGTTGGCTTCGAAGGATTGTCAAGAGGAGTAAGTATATTAGATGGAAGCTTAATTTCTCCAATTAAAATCTTTGAATATGCTCATAAATACGGACTTGAAATAAATCTAGATAGGTTATGTCGTGAAAAATGTATTGAAGGATTTAATAAGTTAGATTTTCATAATAAAGATGTTCATTTGTTTGTAAATATTGATGCTTCAATTATTGAACAGGGTAGGGGCTCTAATTACCTTTTTCAGCAAGTATTAAGTCATGGAGTTTCTCCAGAAAATATTGTAATTGAAATTAATGAATCTCACGTAAAAGATATTAATGTATTAGTTGAATTCGTAAAAAAATACAGAAAAGAAGGATTTTTAATTGCCTTAGATGATTTGGGTGCAGGTTTTTCAAACTTTGAAAGAATACTACTTTTAGAACCAGATGTTATAAAATTAGATATAACTCTTATAAAAGATGTTGATAAAAGTTACTATAAGCAAGAAATATTTAAATGCCTTGTTAAGCTGGCAAATCATATAGGAGCAATAGTTGTAGCAGAAGGGGTAGAAACACAAGAGGAGCTGAATTGTGCAATTGAATATGGAGCTCATTTAATACAAGGATATTTTTTTTCAAAGCCTTTAAATTTATCAGAGGAATCAATTAGTAATATTGATTTTAGAATTAAAAGTGCTTCAATACAGTATAAAAGTTACATGAGTTTAAAGGTGAAGAAAGAGAGAATTTCTAAGAGGAAAATAGATTCTCTTTTAAATCACATAATATCAGAATTTGAAAGGGCAGATATAAATGAATTTGATAATTTGCTCTTAAACTTTGTTGAAATTAACAAGGACTTAAATTTAAATATGGAATGTGTATATATACTTGATGATAAAGGAATTCAAGTTAGTGATACTGTATTTTCGAGCATAACTAAGGACAATCCTAGAAAAGGACTAATATTTTATCCTTCAGTTAAGGGAGAAGATAATTCTCTAAAAAAATATTATTATGATCTTATTAATTCAAAGACTAACAAGTATACTTCCTCACCATATATATCACATGCAACAGGCAGCGTTTGCAGAACCATATCTCGTATATTTAAGCATGAGAACAATAAATATATATTGTGTGTAGATTTGATTCACAAATTATAATGATAAATTAAATGATATAGTTATCTTAAATATTAAAGCCGGTAATTTAAATTATCGGCTTTAATATTTTCTTAAACTTTTTTGTTGACATATATTTAACTACCTTTCTGTAAACGTTATCTATAATTATACTGCTATCAATAGGATATTTGAATTATTTTACTTAATATGAAATTATAATAATTAATGTTAAAAAGCAATAAAATTAAGTATATTGCAAAATTTGGCGAAATTCTTTTTTTAAAATAATATTTTAAAAAAAGGATTTTAGATAATGATGTAGAATAATACAATATAAGGTAATTATAACAAAGAATATATTTTAATTATGTATTTTACATTAATTTTCAAAAAAAATTAATAAAGACTAAAATGATGTTTAAAGGGGTAATTGTAGTATGTTAAAACTGGCAACTATTGAATTCTTTTTTAGAGTTATTCCAGAAATGATGATTTTTATGTGGGGAGTTTATGTGATTTCCAGGGAAAAGTTTAAATTAAAGAATTATATATTTGCTACTCTTATTTTAGCTGCAATTACCTTTGGAGTGAGAGAACTTCCTATACATTATGGGGTACATACGATACTGAATAATGTTTTAACTATTTGTATTTTAATTGTTATAGGGATACCTATAATAAAAGGGGTTTATAGTACATTAGTGTTGACTTTACTACTATTAGCATCTGAAATGCTAAACTATTTATTACTCTCTATATTTAAGATAAATATAGAAGTTCAATTAAGTAATATAGAGATGAAATTAATTTTGTACACCCCTTCACTAATTATACTTACTATTTTTATTTACTTTATTAATAAATTATTAAAAAAGAGAGAAGGTATTGATAGTGTTTCTAACGGAAAGAGTAGCTAGTAATATAGGAATAAAATCAAGAAAGATTTTAAACATTGATGAAAATCAAGAGAAAATTATAGTATATGGTGCTATTAGTCTACTGCAGATAGTTTGGAGTATAGGGTGGACTGCTATTTTTGGTTTAATATTTGGAGTATTTTATGAGGCTATGCTATTTTCAATTATTATAAGTGCACTAAGAAAATATTCAGGTGGCGTACATGCTTCTGCTCCTAATATATGTGTAATAATAGGAACAACTATATCAGTTGGGTTTGGAATTATCATGGACAAAATTCTGATCAGCATCGATACTTCAATTATGATAATAGTTGGTATTGTTTGTGTATTGATAGCTCTTATAATTATCATAAAGAATGCACCTGTGGATAGTCTTAAGAAGCCTATTACTAATCCTGTTATAAAACAGCGCTTCAAACTTTACTCCATAATACTTATTTGTTTTTATATGCTTTGTATGATAACTCTAATAGAATTTTACTCGGCATATGGAAATTTAATGTATTTTAAGGCTTTTCAATGTATTGCATTTGGTGCCTTGTGGCAAGCAATTACACTTACAAGCATTGGAGCAGTGATTTTAAATAAGGTTGACGCTGGTTTAAAATATATTTTAGGAGGTAATTAAAATGAAAAGAAAAATGGTAGCACTTATTGCAAGTATCTGCACTGTTATGGCTTTATCAATATCTGCATCAGCATGTGTATATGCATACTATCAACCAGAAGAACCAGAAGCTTTAAGAAAGTAATTAAATAATTACTAGAAAAACATCCTTCACATAGAAGATATGGTATTAATCATATCTTCTATGTGTGAGATGTTTTAAGTATTTTTATGGTATTTGGAGGTAACAAATGAAAGGGACCAGTGAAGTAAGTGAAAAAAATATAGGTATAATGATATTGATTGTAAAAATTGCTATGATATTTTTTGCTGAAATTACTATATATAAAAACCTGCCAAATTATTGGTCGTTATTTGGTGGAAGTAATGGAGCTTTTAATTTACAAGCAATGATATTGTTAATATGTAATACAATACTAATATATATATTTTGGATTGTTATGCGTAAAAAAATGATATATAAAAATCAAAAGTATGATGCATTTTCATGGATTGAAATATCCTTCTTCGTAGCTTTTTTATCATTCTCCATGTACCTTTCTAATTCCTATGAAAGTGAAGTGAAATACATATTCTTACTTTTAATTATAACCTCTGTTATTCAATATGGCTTACGTTATGGAATGGTTACAACTCTAATTTCTTCTTTTATAATACTAGGCTTTGATTTTTTATATGCTCCTATTATAAATGGAATTAATAATAATTTTGAAGGGGATTTAATTATTACTGGAATCTATGTATTTATAACCTGGATTCTTGGATATTACGTGGATTTTGAAAAAGAATATAAGCTGCGAACTACTGAGCAGATTAACATATTAAGTAATGAATTAGAAGAAAGCCACAAAAGTAGACATGACATTGAGGAGGCTCTATTAAAAAATAACATATGCTTTGAGATGTTATTTGAAAATGCACAAAATGCTATTCTAGTACATAAAGATGGGCAAATATTTTATGCTAATGAAAGGGCAGCAAAGCTTTTAGGCTATGAGAATGCGGAAAAGTTAAACGAAATATTTATGTATGAGCACTATCCCACAGAAGATAAGGAAAAAATAAAAAATAAGTATATAGATATATGCAATAATAATTTATCAAATGTTATAGAAGATGAAGATATAATAGACTATTTAGGAAATGCTATTTCGGTACGTAATACTTCGTCATTTTTTATTTATGAAGGTAAGCCAGCAGTACTAACCTTTTTACTTGATATAAGCTCTGAAAAACAAATACAAAACCTGATGAAGGATATAGAAACCAATGAGAAGCTTTTAAATGAAACAAGAGAGTATAATGCCCTTATTACTGAATTTTTAACAAATATTTCTCATGAGTTAAAGACACCAATAAATGTTATTTATGTAGCTCTTCAAACTATGCACATATATTTTGATGATTATAGCGAGAAAAGTATAAATAAATGCAAATCTTATGTAAATATGATGAAGCAAAATTGTTTTAGGCTTATAAGGTTAGTTAATAATCTTCTTGATGTAACTAAATTAGATTCAGGATTTTTAACCTTGAATAAGGTAAATGACAATATTGTAAGAGTAGTTGAAGATATTACTCTTTCAGTAGCTGCTTATATAGAAAGTAAAGATATAGAACTTATTTTTGACACCGACGTGGAAGAGAAGGTAATGGCTTTCGACCACGATAAAATAGAAAGAATAATTTTAAACTTACTATCTAATGCCTTTAAATATTCTCCATCAGGAGGAAAAATTTTAGTTAGTTTTCAGGATAAAGGATCGACAATTGCTATATCCATAAAAGATGAAGGAGATGGAGTACCAGAAGATAAATTGGATTTTATTTTTGAGCGTTTTGGACAAGTAAATAAATCTCTATCAAGACCAAATGAAGGCTCTGGCATAGGACTATATATAGTAAAATCCTTTGTAGAAATGCACGGTGGTAAAATAAGTGTTTCAAGTAAAGAGGGTGTCGGCAGCGAGTTTACTATTGAGCTTCCTGTAGAAGTAATTAATATAGAAGATCACATGAAAAATACGATTTTTGAAACTAATGTGGAAAGAATTAATATAGAATTTTCTGATATATATTCAATTTTAAATTAGATATAGCAACTGCAATATATTTTAAAATTATCCCTGGTTTATAAAGATAAACATTTTTAATAATTTAATATTATGCTATAATATAAATATGAAATTATTAATAAAGCGAACAATATATTAATAATTTGTGATTAAATATGTACCGTTATTAATATATTCGTTTTTGGAAGGGGGATTATAATGTATGCAGTTATCTTATTTTTAGGAGTAATTTTATTAATAGTTGTTTTAAGCAGGTATAAGGTAAATAAAAACCTTGTAATACTAAGAGAATATGTATCAGAAATATCTAAAGGGAATTATTCTTATACTATAAAGAAGGACAATTTAAACGGAATATTAAAGGATATATTTTATAAGGTTGATGAATTAAGAAACAACTTAATACAGAATGTTTTTGAAAGTCAAGTTATTGGAAATCAAGTAAGTTCTGTATCACAACAATTAACATTTACTTTAAATGAGAGTATTAATTTTACTGAGAAACTTACAAAAGAAGCAATAGAGATGGAAAAACTAAATACTTGCAGTTATGAGGATATAAAATTAGTAATAGATGAGATAAAAAATGTTGCAATAATGCTTGAAAATATAAAAATATCTTCAAATGATATGGATAATACTAGTATAAAGTCAAAAGAGATAATAGATAACAGCCTTTCTGAAATCATGGGAATAGTAGATTATGTAAAGGATATTGAAAAATCTACTGATGTTACAGTAAAGTATATTGAAGAATTAAAGGATACTTCTAATGAGATTAAATCTATTCTTGAGACAGTAGCTAAGATTGCTGGACAAACTCAGCTGTTAGCTCTTAATGCATCAATTGAATCTGCCAGAGCAGGAGTAGCAGGAAAAGGCTTTGCGGTAGTGGCTAATGAAATAGGAAAGCTATCTGAAGATAGCAAAAAATCAGTAGCATTAATTTCTGAACTGGTATACAAAATAACTAATCAGGTATCTCATGTTATTGAAGCTGTTAAACCTAATGTGTTAAATGTGAAAAAAAGTGTAGAATGCTCAGAAAACATTGAAAGCAGCTTAAATAGTATCAAAGATTCCTACGATGTAGTACAGGTTAAGATAACAAACATTATAGATAGTTCAGATAAAGTATATGGTTTAGTAAACAGTATAAATGGAAAAATAAATGTAGTTGAAGAATCTGTTGATGATTTAAGGGAAAGCGTTAAAGATGT
Source organism: Clostridium homopropionicum DSM 5847 (assembly GCF_001263795.1). GTDB lineage: Bacteria > Bacillota > Clostridia > Clostridiales > Clostridiaceae > Clostridium_H > Clostridium_H homopropionicum. The sequence goes on along the minus strand of NZ_LHUR01000021.1, from coordinate 38,812 downwards.
TAATGAATCTATAATAAAACAAAATGACAATATTAAGGATATAAGCGCTATGGGAGAATTTATTAACAAGGTTTCTCAAAATCTTTCATCTCTTGTGGAAAAAGCAGATATTAATTTATTAGAAAGTAATTCTCAAAAGTTTCAGGCTAGTGCAGAGAATGCTTTAAATTTAATAAAAAGTGAAATATTGTCTTTAGAAAGCTTCACAGCATTAGAATACAATTTTCATAAAGATGTTTTAGATAAGTTTATGAGTAAATATGATTTTATCGAAGCTATATGGACCAATGATAGCAAAGGAAAGTTTATATATTCTAATCCTCCAGCTGGAATTGTAAATGCAAAGGTTAGAGAATGGTTTAAGGAAAGTATTGAGGGTAAAGAATTTGTTTCTTCCTTGTATATTTCTGCAATTACTCACAATCCTTGTATAACAGTTTCAATGCCAATAATGGACAAGGGAATTTGTAGTGGAGTAATAGGTGCTGACCTTAGAATAAGTGTTGAATAATTTGTATTAAGGTGTATAATTATTCATATAATAATTTACATTACCTATAGGGGGCTTTCTAATGTTTAGCAAAGATAGTGATACAAATGTTCAAAGAGCAGATATTTTAATTCAAGCATTGCCATATATTCAAAGATTCAATGGGAAAACTGTTGTAATAAAGTATGGCGGCAACGCTATGATAAATGAAGATTTAAAAAATACAGTTATTAGAGATATTGTACTAATGAACTGTGTTGGAATTAGAGTTGTTATTGTTCATGGTGGAGGACCAGAAATTAATGATTTTCTAAATAAGATCGGGAAGAAGAGTGAATTTATAAATGGTCTAAGAGTAACAGATGAAGAAACTATAGATGTTGTACAGATGGTTCTTGCAGGAAAGGTTAACAAGGATTTGGTTTCTTTAATTCACAAAAATGGTGGAAAAGCTGTAGGACTTTGCGGAATAGATGCAGGTCTATTAAAGGCAGAAAAAATGAAAGGCAAGGATGGAGCAGATATCGGATATGTAGGAAATGTAGTTGAAGTTGATGATGCAATTATAGAAAACTGTTTAAATGGAGGCTACATACCAGTTATTTCAACAGTTGCTCTTGGAAAAGAAGATGGAAAAGTTTATAATATAAATGCAGATTTAGCTGCAGCAAAAATAAGTGTGAAGCTAAACGCTGAAAAGTTCATTCTAATTACGGACGTTCCTGGGGTACTAACAGACCCAAAGGATGAAAGTACTTTAATACCCCAGCTAAAGGTTGAGGATATACCTGAATTAATCAAAAGAAAGGTTATTTCTGGAGGAATGATTCCTAAAATTGACTGCTGCATTGAAGCAGCGAATGGCGGGGTAAAAAGAACCCATATTATCGATGGGAGAGTAACTCACTCCTTATTGCTTGAAATTTTTTCAAACGAAGGTGTAGGGACAATGATTTATTGATAAAATCATTGCCCTTTAAGCATTTCGATAAATACTTTAATAGTTTTTAAGCTGGAGTTTTCTTTGGATAATATATACGAAAAATTACGATTATACTCTTTTGAAGTATCTACTACAGATACTTCTTTGTTTTTTATTGGATTGTCCAGCACAAAGGCAGAGATTATGGTAGCTCCTAAATTATTTCTTACAGCTTCCTTTACTGCATAGTTGCTTCCGAAAATCATTATATTTTTGGGAATGATATTATTAGAGGATAAGAAAAAGTGAAGATACTCACCGGTACCTGAGCCTTCTTCACGGCTTATCCAAGTCAAGTTCTGAAAATTATCAGGACAGAAGGATATTTTTGAAAGAGGATGATTGTAAGGTAAGGCTAAAACCATTGTATCTTTATAAAAATAATCATGTATGAAGCTGTTTGAGGGTACCATACCTTCTACTAGCCCTAAATCTAATTCCAGATTTTTAACCTTCTCACATATATGTTGAGTATTTTCTATAGTAACAGACAAGTCTAGGTTTGGATATTTTTTAGAGAACTTTCCTAAAAAGGAAGGTAAAAAATATTCACCTATGGTAAAGCTAGCTCCGATTTTTAGATGCCCCTTTACAACTTTTGAATAGTCCAAAAGCTCTTCTCTTGTTTCTTCAAGTAATCTAACAATTTCCTTTGAACGATCATATAGTAATTTTCCGCTTTCGGTAATAATAATATTCTTTTGTTTAACTGAACGTTTAATTAAGGTGGTTTGGAAATATTCTTCTAGGTGCTTTATATGTAAGCTTACACTAGGTTGAGATAAGTTAATTTCTTTAGCTGCCATAGTAAAGCTTTTATAATAAACAACAGAAATAAAGGTTTTTAATTCTTCAAGCAAACTATTCACCTCCTGTAAAATCATTAGAATTATTAATGATTATTATTAAATATATATATTTTACTTATGGCTATAGTTTTATTATACTTTAAAATATACAAAAATTCATTTATATTTTAAGTACTTAAAATTAATTTGCACAAAGGGGAATGATCTATGTTGAAAAATATAAATTTAAAGGATATATTTGAAATCCTGCCTGGATTGTTAATTTGTATAGCAATAGCTTATTTAGGTAAATTTATGGCAATATATATGCCGAGCGTTGGGGCTGGATCCTTAGCTATTTTCATAGGAATGGCAGTGGGGAATACCTTTGGAAATAGAAAAGAATTATCTAAAGGCACAAAGTTTTCTGAAAGCAATTTATTGTTTTATTCAATTATACTTTTAGGTGGAACTTTAAGTGCACAAACTTTAATGGAATTAGGCTTAAGGGGAGTAACTTTCATAATTATTCAAATGAGTATAACTATTATAGGGGCAATTTTTATAGGAAAAAAGCTAGGTTTTTCAGAAAACTTTCGTTATCTTATGGCCAGTGGAAATGCCGTTTGTGGTTCTTCTGCTATAGCGGCAACTGCTCCGGTTATAAATGCTGATGATAAGGACAAGGGTATCACTATTACAATAGTAAATGTTACAGGAACTGTTCTTATGCTTTTGTTACCTCTTCTTGGGAAATTAATATTTTCTTTAGACACTTTAAAAACCTCTGCTTTAATAGGAGGAGTTCTTCAATCTGTTGGACAGGTTGTTGCCAGTGGAAGCTTAGTTAATGAGGGAGTAAAGGATTTGGCAACTGTATTTAAGATAGTTCGTATTATATTTCTTGTAGTTGTTGTTATAGTGCTAGGTAATCTAAAAAATAGAACTTCAAGGGAGGGGAACTTACAAAATAAAAGTAGTAAAGGTAAGATAGTTAAGATACCTTGGTATGTAATTGGATTTTTCATTATGTGTTTTCTATTTACCATTGGAATTATATCTCCAGAAGTATCTAAAATGTTCAAGAAAGTTAGTAACATTTTTGAAATAATAGCCTTAGCAGGAATAGGAATGAGGGTTAACTTTAGAGAATTATTAAAACAAGGAGCAAGGGCATCTTATTATGCAATAACTCTTGCAGCAGTTCAAATAATTTGTGCAATTAGTTTGATAAGTATCTTATTAAAAAAATAGCTTTATAGTATATTTAATTAGTAATGGGGATATTAAAAATTAATATATAAATTCTAAATATTATGTTAATAAAGGGGATGAAATTATTTTGTGATATACTGTAGTAAAGTGAGGTTAGGTGTATGAAAAAAATTAGTATTTGCATAGGAAGTGCGTGTTATCTGAAGGGTTCTAATGAAATTATACAAGTTTTTCAAGATAAAATTAAAGAATATAATTTAGAAAAAGAAGTGGAATTAATTGCAGCCTTTTGCCAGGGAGAATGTGTAAAGGCTGTAGCAGTAAAAATTGATAATAATCCAATTATTTCTGTCAATCCGGAAGAAGCAGAAAAAGTATTCCGGGAGTATATATTAGAAGGGGAATAAAAATGGCAGTAATTAATTTTTCTAAGGCCAATTGCATGAATTGTTATAAGTGTGTTAGAGAATGCCCTGTAAAAGCTATTAAAGTTAAAGATGAACAGGCACAAATAGTAGAAGAATTGTGTATTGCTTGTGGGAATTGTTTAAGAATATGCCCACAAAATGCTAAAGAAATTCAAAGTGAGCTTGTTACAGTTAAAACCTATATCAATAAAGAATACAAGGTTGTTGCCAGTGTAGCCCCTGCTTTTATTGGAGCTTTTAAGTTTGACCATGCAGGTCAATTTGTAAGCGCTTTAAAAAGGCTTGGATTTTCTCACGTAGAACAAACAGCAGTAGGAGCAGCATTAGTATCAAAAGAATATAGTGAATTTTATAACAATCCTTGCGAAGATAATTATATTACTACAAGTTGTCCTGGAGTAAATTATTTAATTCAAAAATATTACCCAAGCCTCATAGCTTCTATGATACCAGTAATATCACCTATGGTTTGTCATGGGAAAACTATTAAAGAAAGATATGGAGAAGAAGCAAAAGTTGTTTTTCTAGGACCATGCCTAGCTAAAAAACTAGAAGCAATAGAAGACAACAGCATAGATGCAGTGCTTACCTTTGATGAGCTTAATAAGTGGTTTCAAAAAGAAAGAATAGTTTTAAATGAGCTTCCTATAGAAAGCTTTGATGCAGAGGATTTAGCTGCCAGTATATATCCAATAGCTGGTGGAATATCAGCAACCTTAGATAAAAAAATAGACAAGAAAATATTTAAAGTAGATGGTATAGATAATTGCGTACAAGTTCTAGGTTCTTTAGAAAAGAATGAAGTTAAAAGTACTTGGATTGAAATGAATTTATGCAATAATAGTTGTATTAATGGACCTGCAATGCCTGAAGAAGCGGAAAATTTATACTTAAGAAAGTATAAGATAGAAAAGTATGTCCATAATTGTGAAAAAAATAACAAAAGTTGGCAGCAGAAGGAGGTTTCCATTAATAATGCTTATCTAAAAAAGGAGTTTATAAATCTAAGTTCAAGTTTTGCAATTCCTAATGAAGAGGAAATAAGAGGCTTATTAAAGGATATAGGGAAGATTCGTGAAAAGGATGAACTTAACTGCGGTGCTTGCGGTTACAATACTTGTCGTGAAAAGGCCATAGCAGTTTATAATGGGATGGCTGAGAAAAACATGTGCCTACCATATATGAGACAAAGAGCTGAAATGCTGACTAATGTAATTTTTGATGTTACTCCAAATGCTATTTTTATTTTAAATGATGATTTAGATATAATTAATTTTAATCCTTCAGCAGAAACATTATTTAATGTAGCAAGGGATTTTGCGTTAAAGAAACCTGTTACTATACTTATGGAAGATGATGATTTTATTGATGTTAGAGATACAAAAAGATCTATTCTATCTAAAAAAGTAAAGCTAAAGCATTATAATCTTACAGTTCTAGAGACGGCAGTATATATTGAAGAACATAAAGCTATTTTAGTTATCATGATTGATATAACTAACAATGAGAAAAAAGAAAAAAAATTAGAGGAGCTAAAATTAAATACATTAGACATGGCTCAAGAAGTTATTGATAAGCAAATGAGAGTAGCTCAGGAAATAGCTAGTTTGCTTGGAGAAACTACAGCAGAGACAAAGGTAATTTTAACAAAACTAAAGAAAATAGTTCAAAGTAAAGAGGATGATATTTAATGAATAGCTTTATTGATATAGCAGCTGAAAGTCTCAACAAATTAGGAGAAGAACTTTGTGGAGATAAAACAGAGTTTTTTAGGACTAAAGATGGCATTATTGCAGTTTTATCTGATGGATTAGGAAGTGGAGTTAAGGCGAATATTTTAGCTACACTTACATCAAAGATAGCTATTACTATGTTAAAAGAAGGCTTAGAAATTGAAGAAGTAGTAGATACTATAACTAATACCTTGCCTATTTGTAGTGTAAGAAAGCTAGCATACTCTACTTTAAGTATAGTTAAGATTTTTAATAATAGACAAGCTTATATTGTTCAATTTGATAATCCAAATATATTTTTTATGAGAAATGGGAAGATTATAGATTTACAAAGTAAGGTTATAGAAATTAATAATAGAAAAGTTAAGGAAAGTATAGTAAGTTTAAAAGAAAATGATACTTTGGTTTTGGTAAGTGATGGAGTAATTCATGCAGGGGTAGGAAAAGTGTTGAATTTAGGATGGCAGTGGTCACATGTTGCTGATTATTTAGAAAAAGTTGTTGAGAATAATAATTCCGCAAAAGCCATTACAAATAGCCTTCTAGGTGCTTGTGCAGATTTATACTTAAATGAACCGGGAGATGATACTACAGTAATGACAATAAAGCTTAGAAGGGCTGAACATGTTACTTTATTTTCTGGGCCTCCTGAAAATAGAGCAAAGGATAGTGAAGTTGTAAAAGAGTTTATTAGTAATGAAGGAATGAAAATAATTTGTGGTGGTACTGCCGCAAATATTGTATCTAGAGAAATTGGAAGGCAACTTGTAACAAGCTTTGAAATTTATAATAAGAAAATTCCACCAACAGCAAGCTTAGAGGGAATAAACCTAGTTACAGAAGGGGTATTGACTTTAAATGCAGCAGTTGAAAAGCTAAAGGCCGTAAAAAGTTCTAAGGACTTGTCGTTTTTGTATAAGAAGGACGGTGCTTCAAGACTTGCAAAGATTATAGCAGAGAATTGCACCCACCTAAAAATGATTATTGGGAAAGCTACAAATCCTGTTCACCAAAATCCAAATTTCCCTAGGGAATTAAGTATAAAATTAAAGGTGCTAGAAGAACTAAAAAAGGCAGCAGAGGAAATAGGGAAAATAGTTACAATAGAATATTGTTAGTGAATAATAGATGTATGTTAAATATAAAGTAGGGAGCATCAAAATTAATGATGCTCCCTTTATATATATTTGGGGAAATATATAATAAACTTAAGATTTTCTGTATTTTGTATGAAGTAGTTTATGAGCTAATGGACTATTAGGTTCTCCTAAAAATTCTTCATAGATTTTCTTGATAGCTGGGTTTTCATGGGATTTTCTAATAGGTTTATTCTTATCCTCTTCGTAAATAGCATCCATTCGCTTATTAAGGATTCCATAGTTTCCATGAATGAATGGTTGACCACCACCATCAATACAGCCGCCAGGGCAAGCCATTATCTCTATTATTTCATAATTAGCCTCACCATTTCTTATTTTATTTAGAAGCTTTCTTGCATTACCAAGTCCACTTGCAATTGCAGCTTTTATTTCTTTATCTTTAATCTTTATAGTAGCTTCTTTTATTCCGTGCAAACCACGAACTACTTTAAAATCTACATCATCAAGGTTTTCTTCTGTAATCCATTCATAAGCAGTTCTAAGAGCAGCCTCCATAACTCCACCAGTTACGCCGAAGATTACTGCAGCCCCAGTAGATTCTCCTAGAATAGAGTCGAATTCCTCATCCTTAAGATCGTTAAAGCTGATACCAGCTTCTTTAATCATCTTTGCAAGCTCTCTTGTAGTTATTACTATATCTACATCATTTCCCATTTCAGGTCTTGCAGCTTCATATTTTTTAGCTAAGCAAGGCATTACGGAAACTACAATTATATCTTCTGGCTTTATATGCATTTTTTCAGCATAGTAGCTTTTTGCAACAGCACCAAACATTTGTTGAGGTGACTTACAGCTAGATGGTATATCCCAAAGGTCAGAGAATTCATGTTCAAAGAAGTTAATCCAACCTGGACAACAACTTGTTAGCATTGGAAGTCTGCCACCGTTTTTAATTCTATTCATAAGTTCGGTAGCTTCTTCCATTATAGTTAAGTCAGCAGCAAAGTCCGTATCAAAGACCTTATCAAAACCAAGTGCTTTAAGAGCTGCTACCATTTTACCTGTAACTGCAGTACCAGCTTCTATTCCAAAGGCTTCTCCTAGGGCAGCCCTTACTGCTGGAGCAGTCTGAACTATAACATATTTTTTTCTGTTGTTTAATGCGTCCCATACCTTTGAGGTATTTATTACTGTTGTTAAAGCACCAGTTGGGCAAACGGATACACACTGTCCGCAGAAGGTACAATTTGTATCTAACATATTGTCTCCAAAAGCAGGAGATATTACTGTTTCAAAACCTCTATCTACTGCAGATAGAACAGATACAGTTTGAACCTTATTACATACAGTTTCGCATCTTCTACATAAAATGCATTTATTTAAATCACGAACTATAGAGTGGCTAGATCTATCTATTGGGAATGTAGACATTTCCCCTTCATATTTCATTTCTCTTATTGCCATATCAGCAGCTAATTTTTGTAATTCACAGTATGTGTTTTTCTCACATAAAAGGCAATCTTGTGGGTGATCTGAAAGGAGAAGCTCAACTACTGTTCTACGAGATTTTATTGCCCAAATAGAATTGGTTTTTACAACCATACCATCAGCTACAGGAGTGCTGCAGGCTGGAGCTAAATTTTTTCTTCCAACTACCTCGACCATACATACTCTGCAAGATCCTGGATTATTCTCAACATTATCATGTAACTTTAAATGGCATAGAGTAGGAATATTAATATCTAATAGCTTTGCAGCTTCTAGAATGGTAGTTCCGCTATCTACTTTAACTTTTTTATCATTTATAGTAAGAGTTACTAAACTCAAATCTCACACCTCTTTCCTAGAATTATCAACTACTTCTTAATTACTGCAGCCACTGGACATACGTTGAAACATTCTCCGCATTTAATACATGCATTAGTATTAATAACATGTTTTTCTTTAACACTGCCGCTAATGCAAGATACAGGACATTTTTTAGCACATTTAGTACAACCTATGCATTTATCAGTAATTTCATAGCTTAATAGGTTTTTACATACACCAGATGGGCATCTTTTTTCAAATATATGAGCTTCATACTCATCTAAGAAATATTCCATAGTACTAAGTACAGGGTTTGGAGCAGTTTGTCCAAGACCGCATAAGGAAGTATCTTTAATTGTTTGAGAAAGTTCTCTTAATTTATCTAAATCCTCTGGAACACCTTGTCCATTAGTTATTCGCGTTAATATTTCTAATAGACGTTTATTTCCTATTCTACATGGAGTACATTTTCCGCAAGATTCATCAACAGTGAATTCTAAATAGAATTTAGCTATATCAACCATACAGTTATTTTCATCCATAACTATCATTCCGCCGGAACCCATCATTGAGCCTATAGAAGTAAGGGATTCATAATCTATAGCTATATCAAGGTGGGAAGCAGGGATACATCCACCAGATGGACCACCAGTTTGAACAGCTTTAAATTTATGTCCGTTCTTTATTCCACCACCTATTTCATAAATAATCTCTCTTAGAGTAGTTCCCATAGGAACCTCAACAAGACCAACATTATTAATATTTCCTGCTAATGCAAAAACCTTAGTTCCCTTTGAAGTAGAAGTTCCTATAGAACTATACCAAGTGCTACCATTCATTAAGATTGCAGGTATATTTGCTAAAGTTTCTACGTTGTTAACGCAGGTTGGCTTATTCCAAAGACCACTCTCAGCAGGGAAAGGTGGTTTGTTTGTTGGTTCTCCACGACATCCTTCAACGGAATGAATTAAGGCAGTTTCTTCACCGCAAACAAAGGCTCCAGCACCATATTTTATATCTATATCAAAATTAAATCCAGTATTTAGTATGTTTTCACCTAATAGTCCGAGGCTTCTAGCTTGATCAATTGCGATCTTTAATCTGTTTATTGCAAGAGGGTATTCAGCTCTAATGTAAATAACTCCTTTTGAGGCTCCGATTGAGTATCCTGCAATTGCCATTGCTTCAAGTACACTGTGGGGGTCTCCTTCAAGAATAGAACGATCCATGAAAGCACCTGGATCACCTTCATCAGCATTACAAATAATATACTTTTGGTCAGATTTATAAGATTTAGCAAAACTCCACTTTTTGCCAACAGGGAAGCCGCCGCCACCTCTTCCTCTTAATCCAGATTTATTCATTACATCAATTACTTCATCTGGAGTCATTTCTGTTAATATCTTACCTAAAGCTTGGTATCCTTGTACACCAATCGTTTCTTTAATATCCTCAGGATTAATAAGTCCACAATTTCTAAGAGCTATCCTTAGTTGTTTTTTATAGAAAGACATTTCATCTTGTCTTTGAACTTTTTTTTCAACAGAAGGCTCTTCATATAGTAATCTATCAACAAATTCCCCTTCAACTAAGTGTTTTTTTACAATTTCTTCAGCATCTTCAGGCTTTACGCTAACATAAAAGGTATTGTCAGGGCTTATTTTTACAATAGGACCTTTTTCACAGAAACCAAAGCAGCCTGTAATTTCAACAGTAGCCTTGTCAGATAAACCAGCTTTTTCGATTTCATTTCTTAAATTTTCTACAATTTTATCACTCTCTGCAGATTTACATCCGGTTCCACCGCATACAGTTAAATAGCGATTGCAATGTTCAGAACAGTCATGTTTAGAATGATCTTGTCTAATTTTCAATCCCTCAGAATATTGTTTGTATAGTTCTTTTAGTTCCTCTAAAGAATTTATTCTACTCAATGTAAGTTCCTCCTATTCCTCATATTCAGCCAAAACTTTATCTACCATTTGCTTAGTAAAATGACCGTAAACCTTATCATTGATAGTAACTACTGGTGCAAGTCCGCAAGCTCCTACGCATCTTAAAACCTGAACAGTGAATTTACCATCAGAGGTAGTTTCCCCTACCTTGATATTGAGTCTTTTTTCAAACTCTGCAAGCACGTCACCAGCTCCTCTAACAAAACAAGCTGTTCCCATACAAATATTTATTACATATTTACCGGTAGGCTTTTCAGTGAAATAAGAATAGAAGGTAACAACCCCATTAACCTTAGAAACAGGTATACTAAGTTTATTAGCTATAAACCTCTGTACGTCTTTAGATAAATAACCGAAAGTATTTTGAGCCTTATGAAGAACTTCAATTAACGCACCATTTTTATCTAGAAGGCTGTCGATAAACTGTTCAAGTTCTTCAAAATATTGTTTTTCACAACTATTACAAGACAAAAGATGTACCCCCTTAAAAATTAATATAAAATTAATAATTACTTTTGATTGTTTAAATTATATCAAACTTTTTGATGAATAAATAGTATTATTGAAAAAAAAGATAAAAAAATATCTAGTATTTTACGGAATAGTTTATGAGTAACTCCAAAATCAGTATATTATACTTACATAAATCGTTAAAATAACTATTAAAGTTTGTTAATTTTCAGACAATTATGAATTAAGTATATTTTGCAAATTGTCTATTTTAAAAATCAATAAGGGTTATAATGATGCTATAATATTATTACAGATATAAACAAGGAGGCTTTTATGAGAAGAGAATATGTAACCTTTATGGAACAACTTCCAATTTACATAAATTTAGATGCAATAGAGGATTATCCGCTTCATTGGCATAATTGTCTCGAAATTATTTTTGTTTTAAAAGGTACCATATTTGTACAAATGGAATCAGAAACCTATGAACTACGGGAAAGGGAGATTGAAATAGTAAATGCAGATGAACCACATAGAATATATTCTAATGATTTTGATAATAAGGTACTCACTTTTAAAATTGATTTAGATTTTTTTGAAAAATACTACAATGATGTGAAAAATATTTATTTTTATACCAATTCCTCAGAAGAAGGGGTTCAGGAAAAAGAAAAATATCAAGTACTTAGAAAATTCTTGTCCATATTAGCCTGTGAGGCTATTCAAAAAAGTGATGACTATGATGAAAAGATAGAAGAGGAAATGATAAAACTCTTATTCCATTTATTAAATAATTTTCATTATTTAATTTACGATGAAGAGGACTTAAGAGAGAATGAAGTTCAGTTTGAAAGGTACCACAGAATAACAAAGTTTATATATAATAACTACATGAATAAAATAAGCCTTAAAGACATAGCTAAGAGAGAATTCTTAAGTTCATATTATTTGTCTCATGAGATAAAAAACATGGCTGGAACTAATTTTATGGATTTTTTAAATTCTACAAGGGTTCATGAGTCTGTTAAGCTTCTTTTAGATACGGAAAAAACCATTTCAGAAATTTCCGAAGAAGTAGGATTTTCACATACTCGCTACTATAACAAATACTTTAAAATGTATTATAAAATGACACCTCTTCAGTTTAGAAAAAAGAATTATATCCAAGAAGAAAAATATGAAAGAGCAAAGAAATTAAAGGAGATACCAATATTAGAAGCAATAGACTATATTTCATATTACTTAGAGGACTATGATAGATTTAATTATAAAAAAGAAATAGTTAAAATTGAGGCAGATGTATCTAGTAACATTGGCAAACTTAATAACTATTGGAAAGAGGTAATCAATTTAGGAGATGCTCTTGAGCTTTTAAAGGAAAAAGAGCAAAGTTTTGTTAAAGATATTCAAAAGGATATAGGCTTTGAATATGGTATAGTTCAATATCTGTTTCATAAGGATATGAGAATATATTTCAATGAAAATGTAGATTTTCTCAATTGGAATGAGGTAGAAAAACTTATGGAATTTTTAGTTGATATACAGCTTAAGCCAATAATAATTCTTGATAAGGTATTTGAAAATATAGATGCATTCTTAAGGCTTATTGAAAGCTTTATTCTATATTTTGAAGAATTATATGGAATTGAAGAGGTGGGAAATTGGAAGTTTAGAGTATCTAAAGACCTTCCCAAGGAATATATTCTAGCAGCTCAAGAAATTTTTGATAAATATCAATTGGAGGACATCGTAGAAGAGCCCTTTATTGAAGATGAGAATGTAAATTTTATATATGATACTTCTTACATGGTACCTTATATAATCTATAATTTTATAAATGAAAAAGAGAATATGCTATTTTTAAAAGCTTATGACACAGTTGAGGAAAATTCTGTTATGAAAAATGAATTATTCTTTGGTGCACCAGGACTTACTGCACTCAATGGTATAAAAAAATCCTCCTATTATGCATATTACTTTTTATCAAAGCTTGGCGATGAGCTAGTTTCTAAAGGTGACGGGTACATTGTAACTTCTTGTGAAGATAATTATCAAATACTTTTATACAGTTTTACAGAAGATATAAATAAGCTTATTGATTTTGAAGCACTATCAAAGAAAAGAGGAGAAAAAAATATATCAGAAAAAGAAATATCACTTTCAATAAAAAATCTTCAATATGACTATAAGGTAACTATATATGAAATAGGTGAAAAGGTAGGATCTGCTTATAATAATTGGATTTCCATGGGAAGACCAAAAAGGCTTACAGAAGAGGAAGTAGAAATTATATATAATATTTCAAAGCCAAAAATATCTCTTCATTTTGCAAAAAAGAAACCAGTATATAACTTAATATCTAAGATACAAGGCTATGGAGCAGTATTAATTACATTACAAAAAGTACAAAAACACCTATTTTAAGGTGTTTTTTTGTTATTCTATAAAATGTAAATTAAGTAAGTTGAACAAATTTGTACTTTTTGTTCAGCAACCTAGTGAATGCTAAAGCCTCACTATAAACTCTATAATAATAGTATATTAATAGGTTATGAGGTGAAAATCATGTTAGCGGAGAAGAAAGTCACTAATAGTAATCAGATATTCTTAACAGAAAATGTAGGAAAACTTATAATAAAGTTCTCTATTCCTGTTATTATTTCCTTACTAGTGGCTGAAATGTATAATATGATAGACTCATTATTCGTGGGTCAGGTTATTGGAGCAAAAGGAATAGCAGCACTTACAATTGCATTTCCTGTACAAAGGCTTTTCCAGGCTATATCAATGCTTGTTGCTATTGGAGCATCTACAGCTGTTGCAAGATGCTGTGGAGAAAATGATTATTCTAAAATAAAAAGGATAATTCCCAATGCATTTTTAGTGCTTATAGTAATGCTATTATTTCTAACAGCAGGTACATTTATTTTTAGAGATGCTCTAATTGTAAAATTAGGTGCTAGTGAAGCAGTATTTCCATATGCTAAAGAATACATTTCAATTATTTTATTTGGTGTATTATTTCAAGGGCTTGTGTTTTTAATATCTTATATTTTAAATTCCTTTGGCAATAGCAAGATAATCTTATATAGTACATTAATAGGCGCAGTTTGTAATTTTATATTAGACTATATATTTGTAAGTATATTCAGTTTGGCAATTGAAGGAGCGGCATTTGCAACGGCTTTATCTCAATTAATTTCTTTCATATATGCTTTTAAAAAATTTATGGAGCTTAAAAAATATATGAATATAAGCTTTAACTTTAAGCTAGATAAAAGCATATACAAAGGAATACTTTTTGTTGGTTTTTCTACTTTTGTAATAGAAATATCTGATGCAGTAGTGGCAGTATTTTTAAACAAAATACTAGCAGAGATGGGTGGAGATATGGCAATAGTTGCAGTAGGACTAATAACTAGAATTTCTATGTTTATGTTCATTAATATTATAGGCATAAGCTCTGCTATGCAGCCTATTGCAGCATATAACTATGGGGCAGAAAATTATGATAGAGTTAGGAAAATTGTAAGATACTCAACAAAGCTAGTGTCTATAAGCTCAATATTATTCTGGATTGTTATAATGATATTTACTAGAGAGCTTCTTGGAATATTTGTAAATGATAAAGAAATTATAGATTACACAGTAAATGCTTTTAGAATTGTAGTTTCAATATTGCCATGTGTAGGAATATATTACGTAGTAATTTATTATTATCAGGCTATGGGAATGGCAAAGCTTTCTGTATTACTTTCGATTTTTAGACAGATAATTGTTTTCATACCACTAGTATATATTTTGGTTTATGGCTTTAATTTAGGAGTAGCAGGAGCTTGGATAGCTTATCCTGTATCAGATGTTATTTCCTTCTTCATTGCAATAATGTATATAAAGATTTACCATCTAGAAGAAAAGGAAAAAGTATTAATAAAAGACAAGTCAGCAGTTGCTGCAGTTTAAGTTTGATTATAGAAATGAAAAAACCCCTTCTGGGGTTTTTATAAGTATTTATAAAACTATTGATAAATGGTAACGAATTTAATCGAGTATATATCACACATTAATAGATCATCAGTATCTACTGGCTGAATAACTACATAGCTAATTCCAACCTCTAGAAGAGTTCCAATACGGTCTGTTACTATTCCAGTTCCAATTAGGAATTCAATTCTTACTCTTTTACCAATTTGAGTTTTTAAATATCCTTGAGTGTAATTTACATCCTGCTGCACTGGAGCACCTGGTTCTATGGCAAAGTCAGGAGAACCTGTGCTTCCAGGAGTAGGTATTTGAGCTATAGGAGTAGATGGAGGTGGGGTTATAGATGTTGGAGTCTGTACTTGATCCATAGGTTGATTTTCAGTATAAGTTTGTGGAGCATATGGTGCATATGGCATAGGCTTATATGGCATAGGCTGCATTTGCTGAGGCATCATCATTTGACCTAAAGGCATTTGTCCACATGCTCTATTTTGAATCATAGGCATTTGCATAAAGTCGAATTCTAACCAATCTTCCATTAAAAGACCTCCTTGTTATATTAATAATATAAAATAATAAAAGTGTTAACTTAAGTACTTGCATATAGCTCTGTTGGATTATAAAAACAGTGTTCTACTACTCTTACCTGGAAGCTTCCCGTGCCATTGCGTGGAAAAGTATATGGACAATTCGGCACAAAAGGATTAAAATACCATAAGGAATATCCTATAGTAAATAGTCTATTACCTGCAAGAGCCCAATCTGCAATATCATAATGTATCTGTTCTGGAGGACTTGCCCAAATAGTCTGAGGATTAGGTTTGCCATAAAGAGTAGACCGAACACAATCAAATTGGCCAGCTTGATATATTACTTTTCTAATATCTCCTTGACCAATTCTTTGATACTCCCCATAAGGAACTCTAACTCTATTCATTATAACGGTGGCAACAGCCTTCATTCCGTTTTCTCCTTCTCCACCAGCTTCGCATTTTATTATTCTTGCTAATAATTCCCTATCTGAATAAGCCAAAAGTTTCACCCCGTAAAAGTTGCTTACAATATAACTTATTCATTTAAGTATAAAAGGTACTAAAATTTTATAAAATTGTATTAAAATATTTTTTATACTAAGGTTTTTATGGTAAAATGTTTTGAGTAGCAAAAATAAAGGAGAGATATCTTATGAAATACAAAAATTTTTTAAAGGAATGGATAGTGCCTGTATTATCTGCAATCATAGTTGCTGTTGTAATAAATAAATTTATATTTTTCCAGGTATCAGTTCCTACAAAATCTATGTATCCGACTATAATACCAGGAGATAGAATTATAGTAACCAGAGTATACAATAAAGAGAAATTGCAAAAGGGAGATATCGTAGTATTTTATTCTAAAGAGCTTAATGAAACATTAATAAAGAGACTTATAGGTACACCAGGTGATACTATTAAAATTGATGAAAATAGAGATGTTTATGTAAACGGACAAAAGGTAGATCAACCTTATGTGGTTTATAATGGTGGAAAATCTGGAGAATACAAGGTTCCGGAAGGATATTATTTCTTCCTTGGAGATAATAGGGCTAATTCACTTGACGCAAGATATTGGGAAAATACTTTTATATCACAAGAGGATATTAAAGGTAAGGCAAGATTCGTATTATTTCCATTTAACAGATTTGGAGCTTTTAAATATGGAAATGATGCATTGGCTACAATAAAATAATTTTTAAATGTTAATAAATAATAAAATTAAGATACTAAGTATATTGGTATCTTTTTTATTATGATAATATTTATTTATATATTAGTAGATAATTAAAATAATATTTAAAATAAAAAAACGCCATACATGGATGTGGGAGGGAAATACAAAGATTTCTTTTATCCATGTATGACTTGTTGGTTACAAAATAATTATTAATATATCTAAAGATTAACATTAATGAAAATATAGGTTGGTATATTCGTCTATAACTCTTAATTTATATTGTATTATTAGTTGCTTTTAAAGTCAATAAAAGTATCACTATATTTTAAATTAATCTAAAAATTTATAGGAGGAAAAAATGTTTGGAAATAGAAAGCTAAAATATTTATTGTATTATGTAACTGCAGTCACAATATTGCTTATGCTTTTAAACTCTGTCATAAGGAATGCTAAAACTGAGCATATAAAATACAGTGATTTTGAAAAGATGATTGCAGAAAAAACAATTAAAGAAGTTCAAATAACTGATACTCAAATAACCATTGTTCCAAAAGAGCAAAAGGATGTGAATCAAAAAATAAAGTACACTACTAATATAGAGAGCGGAAATATTAGACCCTTATTGGATAAGCTAAATGAAGCTGGTGTTTCATATGATGGTCCAATTAGTAATAACGATCCAATAAAAAATTTTTTTCTTGAATGGGTGCTTCCAATCGTAATATTCATGATTATAGGTAGAATCATCTTTGGTTCCATGGAAAAAAGAATGGGAAGCGGAGTGATGTCCTTTGGTAAAAATAATGCTAAAATATACGCTGAAAGTGAAACAGGGAAAACCTTTAAGGATGTTGCTGGTCAAGATGAGGCTAAGGAATCCTTAGTAGAAATAGTTGATTTCCTGCATAATCCAGATAAGTATACAGAAATCGGAGCTAAGCTTCCAAAAGGGGCACTACTTGTAGGGCCTCCTGGAACAGGAAAAACACTTCTTGCAAAGGCAGTGGCAGGAGAAGCTAAAGTACCTTTCTTTTCACTTTCCGGCTCAAGCTTTGTAGAAATGTTCGTTGGTATGGGTGCTGCTAGAGTTAGAGATTTGTTTAAACAGGCAGAGGAGAAGGCTCCTTGCATAGTTTTTATTGACGAAATTGATGCCATAGGAAAAAGTAGAGATAATGCCATAGGTGGAGGAAATGATGAGAGGGAGCAAACCTTGAATCAGCTGTTAGCTGAGATGGATGGTTTTGATTCTTCAAAAGGGGTTGTTATTTTAGCTGCTACTAATAGACCCGAGGTGTTAGATAAGGCACTTTTAAGACCAGGTCGATTTGACAGAAGAGTCATAGTAGACACGCCAGATTTAAAAGGAAGAGAAGCTATACTAAGGGTTCATTCAAAAGAGGTTAAAATGTCAGAAGATGTGAAGCTGGAAGAGATAGCTAAAGCAATTCCAGGAGCAGTGGGAGCAGACCTTGCTAATATGGTTAATGAGGCTGCACTTCTTGCAGTTAAAAAGGGGAGAAAGTTGGTTATCCAAGAAGATTTGGAGGAAGCTATTGAAATTATAATTGCAGGTAAAGAGAAAAAAGATAGGATAATGTCTGATAGGGAAAAGAGGATTGTTGCTTTCCACGAAGTTGGTCACGCACTAGTGGCAGCCTTGTTAAAGCATACAGATCCTGTACACAAAATTACTATTATACCAAGAACACTTGGAGCTCTTGGATATACAATGCAGCTTCCAGAGAAGGAAAAATATTTAGTATCCAAGGAAGAAATGATGGATAAAATTGCTGTAATGCTTGGAGGAAGATCTGCAGAAGAAGTTCAATTTAACTATATATCTACAGGAGCTTCAAATGATATAGAAAAGGCTACTCAGGCTGCTAGAAATATGGTTACAATATACGGAATGACTGAAAAATTTGACATGATGGGACTAGAATCTGTATCTAATAGATACCTTGATGGAAGAGCAGTAAGAAACTGCAGTGCGGAAACCTCAGCTAAAATTGATGAGGAAATTTTAAAAATAATAAAGGAATCTCATGAGAAAGCTAGAAGTATATTAAAAGAAAATCAAAAACTATTAATAGCTATATCAGAAAGACTCATAGAAAAAGAAACTCTTACTGGTGATGAATTTATGGAAATTGTAAGAGATTTTAATGAGAAAAATAATAAAATAAATCAATTGGAAGAGGTAATTTCAAATGAGTAATAAAGATTATGAAAGTGAAGTAGAAAAAGAACTTCAGCTTGAAAGTGAAAGACAAAAACTAGAAGATACCATAAAGAAAATAAAAGAAGAAATAAGAGTATATATTGATAAAAGAACAAATATTACAGAATCCTTGGTAGATGCTAGGAAAAGAGCGTTAGATGATTATAGAGATGATGAAGATAAACTCATAGAATATTTTGATCATGAAAGATACGTAAGAGAAGAAACCTTTAAATCTTTTGACAGAAAGCTTAGAGAGTTAACAATTCTTCAAAGTGCTCCTTATTTTGGAAAAGTAAAATTTAAGGAAAAGGAATATGATGAAGAAGAAGTATACATTGGAAGGTTTGGAGTTACACAAGAGGATGCATATGAACCTTTAGTAGTGGATTGGAGAGCACCTATAGCAGCATTGTTTTATAAAGGTAAATTAGGAGAAGCCGAATATGAAGCACCTATGGGAAAAGTACCTGTAGATATATTAGGTAAAAGACAATTTATTATTAAAAGAGAAAAACTCATAGGCATGTTTGACTCTGAAGTTGATGTTAAAGATGAAATACTTCAAATGGTTTTAAGTGAAAATGCTAGCGAAAAGCTTAAAGACATAATAATGACTATTCAAGAAGAACAGGATAATATTATAAGACAGCCTAGAGAAAAGTCATTAGTTGTTAATGGTATCGCAGGAAGTGGAAAAACCACCATTGCACTTCATAGAGTAGCATATCTACTATATAACTATAGAAAAATTCTTCAGGATAAAGTATTAATACTTGGTCCCAATAGTATATTTATGGAATATATATCAACAGTATTGCCGAGCCTTGGAGAAATAGGTGTGAGACAGCAGACCTTTGCACAATTTGCACAGGATATTCTTGAATCCGTAGAGATAATAAGTTCTAAGGCATATATGGATAAGGTAATAAATAAGGATGAAGAATTTATAAAAGAAATTCTTTATAAAACCTCTGATATGTTTATAGCTGAATTAGATAAATTTATAAATACTTTAAATGAAAAGTATTTTATTTTAAAGGATTTGTCTTTTGACAATAATTTATTAGTGTCAAAGGTAGTAATTGAGGAACTTTTCCAGTACTATAAAGCAATGCCTTTGTTCAGAAGAAGTGCAAAGGTTAAAAGAATATTATTTTCAAAAATAAGAGATGAAAGAGATAATAGATTTAGAGAGATAGAGAAATGGTATAAAGAATCTCTTGAGAAAATGAATCTTGAAGAAAGAAATAGAGAAGGAAGCAACTTATCCTTTAAGAGAAGAATTAAGATAAGGGAGCTTATAAAGAAAGTACTTGAAGCTAAGGCTTCTTTAAGCTGGCTAGATAATGAAAGTTGCATAGATTTATACAATGGTATTAACAGAAACAAAATCTTAATAATAGATGATTTGGCTCCTATTTTATATCTAAAAATTAAGCTTGAAGGTTTAAAGCTTAAAGAGGAAATCAAACATGTAGTAATTGACGAAGCCCAAGATTATAGTTTATTACAATTTATGGTTATAAGAGAGCTTACAAATTCAAAGGGATATACAATAGTTGGAGATAAAAATCAAAGAATGATACCTATATCCGGTGAAGTTCCTATGATGAAACTTCAAGATGTTTTAGAGCAAGTAGAGTATTTTAATTTAAATAAAAGCTATAGATCTACTAAAGAAATCATGGAGTATGCAAATAAGTTTATTGGAGATGATAAAATTGTTCCTTTAGTTAGAAGTGGTAAGAATGTCTCTGAAAAATCAATTGACAGCAAAGAACTTTTAGTAGAAGAAATTAGCAGCATCGTAAAAGAATTGTCAAATGAAGGTCTTGAGAGTATAGCTATTATCTGTAAAAATGCAGAAATAACAGATAAGATAGCTTATATTATAAGGAATAGGGTGACAGTAAAAGTAATTGATAAAGAAGATGTTATATATACTAAGGGGCAAGTTATAATGCCATCTTATTTTGCAAAGGGCCTAGAATTTGATGGAGTAATAGTAATTACAGAGGAAGAAGATTCTAAGTTAAATAAAATGATGTATGTTATGTCAACAAGAGCACTTCACCAGCTGCATGTGTTAAAGATAAATAAAAGTATTATATAAAATAAAAAAGCATTGACAAATTTCAGATAAAAGTATAAATTAATATTAATAGAATTTTATATAACTAAAGTCAGTGATTGGGAAGAGTAGTTTTAATTGTTTGTTTCAGCGAGTCGGGGTTAGGTGTGATGCCCGATAACAAAGGTTATTATGAATGGTTCCATGAGACATTAGGCGAAAACAAAATAGGCTTTAAACTATTTTGATAGTAGCTAAATTCGTGTTCTCACGTTATAGAGATAGGATATATGGTAAGTTTATTTACTCCGTATCTGAAAAGAGAGAGTGTGTTTGTTTATTTAGTAGACTACAGGTATTTTATCTTATTCAGATAGAATGCCTTTTATTTTTTTATAAAAGCATACTTTGAAATTGGGTGGCACCACGTATACCACTTCGTCCCATATAAGGCTCGGAGTGGTATTTTTTTTATTTTAAATCGGGAGGAATGAAAATGAAAAATTCAAATTTGATACCATACACAAAAATTTTATCAGGAGACATTGAAACTCCAATTACACTTTTTAAGAAATATGTTGGTGAGGAAGTAGGATTTTTATTAGAGAGCTATGACTCTGAAAGTAAAAGATTTTCATTTATCGGAAAAAGACCAAGTGCAATTATTAAAAGTAAAAATTATGAGACAGAAATAATGGAAGAAGATAACATAATGGTTTTGAAAGGAAAAGCATTAGATCAGGTTAGAGATTACCTAAGTAAATACAATATAAAAAACAATACAAATTACTCCTTTATAGGAGGTGCTGTTGGGGCTATAGCTTATGATATTATTCGCCAATATGAGAGGATACCTGAAGAAAATATAGATAAACTTGTGCTTCCGGATTTGCATTTAATGGTTGCAAAGGAACTGGTTATTTATGATCACTTTCATAATCAAATTGTCTTAATGGTTTTGGAGGAAGAAGAGGAAAAAGGAAGAGAAGAAGCTGAAAGAAAATTAAATTTGATGGAAGAGGAAATAAAAAATTCTAATCTAAGCTTTAATGATTTAACCATAAATGAAGAGGTAAAAAAGAATAAAGTAAAAGGAAATACCACTAAAAAAAGCTTTATGGAAATGGTAGAAAAGGCTAAGAAATACATATATGAAGGTGACATATTTCAAGTTGTTTTATCTCAAAGATGGGAAGTGGAAACAAAAGAACATCCATTTACACTATATAGAAGGCTAAGAGAATTAAATCCTTCTCAATATCTTTTCTATTTTAACTTTGGTGATTACAAGGTAGTGGGAAGTTCTCCAGAAATGCTTGTAAAGGTTCAAAATGATCAGGTATTTACTTGTCCTATAGCAGGCACAAGAAAAAGAGGAAAGAATTTAAAAGAAGATGAGAGATTGGCTGAGGAGTTATTAAGTGATGAAAAGGAAAAAGCAGAGCATGTAATGTTAGTTGATTTAGCTAGAAATGATGTTGGCAGGATTTCAAAAATTGGCTCAGTTAAAGTAACAGAGTTTATGAAGGTTAAAAACTATTCACATGTAATGCATATAGTTTCAATGGTAGAAGGGGAAAAAGAAAAAAGCAAAAGTTCCTTTGATATACTTTCATCAATTCTTCCAGCAGGAACCTTGTCAGGAGCACCAAAGATAAGAGCAATGGAAATAATTGAGGAACTTGAAAAAGAAAAAAGAGGTATATACGGAGGTGCGGTTGGATACTTTGGCTTTGACGGAAATATGGATATGTGTATAGCTATTAGAATGATGGTTATAAAAGACAATAAGGCCTTTGTCCAAGCTGGTGCAGGAATAGTAGCTGATTCAATATCAGAAAAAGAATATGAAGAATGTGAGAATAAGGCTAAAGCTATTATTAAGATTTTAGGAGGAGATATGGAATGATTTTATTAATAGATAACTATGATTCATTTACTTATAATTTATATCAATATTTAGGGCAGCATGATGAGGTGAAGGTTTTTAGAAATGATGAGTTAAGCATAGAAGAAATAGAAAATATAAAACCTGATAGAATAGTAATTTCACCTGGGCCAAAGACCCCTGACGAAGCAGGAAATTCCATAGAGATTATAAAAAGATTTTATAAACAAATTCCTATACTTGGTATTTGCTTAGGACATCAGTGCATTGGAAAGGCTTTTGGAGCTGAAATAACCTATGCAAAAAGCTTATTTCATGGAAAGACCTCTAATATAAAGCATGAGGGCAAAGGAATTTTTAAAGGAATTGAAAACAACATACAAGTGGCAAGGTATCATTCCTTAGCTATAAAAGAAGATACTCTTCCAGAGGAATTACAGTTATTAGCAGTAACAGAAGATGATGAAATTATGGCAGTTCAGCATAAAGAGTATCCACTAGTAGGACTTCAATTTCATCCAGAGTCAATATACACACCTTGCGGTATGAAATTAATAGAGAATTTTATAAAAGGAGAGGATTATAATGTTATCAAAAGCAATTAACAAATTAATAAAAAAGGAAAGTCTATCTGAAGAAGAAATGATTTTAGCTCTAGATGAAATAATGGAGGGAAGAGCAACCGACGCATTAGTAGGAAGCTTCTTAACAGCTCTAACTATAAAAGGTGAAACCATCGAGGAAATAACTGGTGGAGCAAAAGTAATGAGACAAAAGGCAGAAAAGATAAATTTAGATTCTTTATATACACTAGATAGCTGCGGAACAGGTGGAGATATGGCGGGAACCTTTAACATTTCTACAGCTACAGCTTTTATATGTGCAGCAGCTGGTATTCCAGTAGTTAAGCATGGAAATCGTTCAGTTTCAAGCAAGTGTGGAAGTGCAGATGTACTAGAGGCACTAGGAGCAAATATTATGTTAATGCCAAGTGAAGTAGAAAACTGTGTTAAGAGTCAAGGTATAGGATTTTTATTTGCACCAAGCTTCCATAAGGCAATGAAAAATGTGGTTAAGCCTAGAAAAGAATTAGGATTTAGAACAATATTTAATATTTTAGGACCACTAACTAATCCTGCAAAAGCTAAGACTCAAATTTTAGGAGTATACAAAGAAACTCTAACAGAGCCTATAGCAAGAGTGCTGCAAAATCTTGGTGTTGAGCATGCTCTTGTAGTTCATGGAATGGACGGCTTAGACGAGATAACTATTACAAGAGAGACAAAAGTTACAGAGTTAAAGAATAATAATATAAGTACCTATACAATTTCTCCAGAAGATTTCAATTTATCTAGAGGAGAAGCAAAGGATATAGTAGGTGGAGATGCTGAAGAAAATGCAAATATTATTAAAGAATTATTTAAGGGAAATAAGAGCAAAAAAAGAGACATCCTACTTCTAAATAGTGGAGCTGCCCTATATCTAGGTAAGAAAGCAAATTCCATAAGTGAAGGAATTGAAATGGCCAAAGAGATTATTGATAGCGGCTTAGCAGAGAGGAAAATGAATGATTATATTGAATTTACTAGGAGGCTAGCATGATTTTAGATAAAATAGTTCAAAGGAAAAGAGAAGCTTTATTGATTCAAAAAGAAAAGGAAAGTATATATGATATTAAAGAAAAAATAAAAAATATGAAAGAACCTCCAAGTTTTTATGATGCTATAGCTAAAAAAGGATTATCGATAATTGGAGAGATTAAAAAAGCATCTCCTTCTAAAGGCTTAATTAGAGAGGATTTCAATCCAGTAGAAATTGCAAGTGAATATGAAGTGGCAGTGGACGCAATATCAGTGCTTACAGAAGAGGATTTCTTCATGGGAAAACCTGAATATTTACGGGAGGTAAGCAAAACTGTTTCACTTCCTACTTTAAGAAAAGACTTTATAATTGATGAATTTCAAATTTATGAGGCTAGAGAGCTTGGAGCAAGTTGTATTCTATTAATAGTAGCAATTTTAGAGCAAGAAAAACTGTTAGAATATATTAGAATTGCAGAAAGTATAAAAATGGATGCACTGGTAGAGGCTCATACTGAAGAAGAGGTAGAA
Source organism: Clostridium homopropionicum DSM 5847 (assembly GCF_001263795.1). Lineage (GTDB taxonomy): Bacteria > Bacillota > Clostridia > Clostridiales > Clostridiaceae > Clostridium_H > Clostridium_H homopropionicum. The sequence goes on along the minus strand of NZ_LHUR01000021.1, from coordinate 13,865 downwards.
AGGGCAATTGCAGCAGGAGCAAAAATAATTGGAATAAATAATAGAAATTTAAAGGATTTCTCAGTAGATTTTAATAGCACTATTAAACTTAAGGCAATCATTCCAGAAGGAATATTGGTAATAAGTGAAAGTGGAATAGAAAATAAGGAACAGATAAAAATCTTGAAAAAGGCAGCTATTGATGGAGTTTTAGTAGGAGAGTCCTTCATGAAATCAGGAAGTATAAAGAATATGGCTAGGGAGTTTAAAGGAGCATATGAAGACTAAGGTTAAGATTTGCGGACTAAGAAGTGTTAGAGATATAGAAATTGTTAATAAGTATTCTGTAGATTATGTAGGCTTTGTCTTTGCTGAAAGTAAAAGAAAAGTATCAATTCATGTGGCAAAGGCTATGATAGAGGCTTTAAGAAAAGATATAAAGGCAGTGGGGGTTTTTGTAAATACATTGCCTGAGGAAATAAATAAAATTACAGATTATTGCAAGCTAGACATTGTTCAGCTCCATGGAAATGAAACTTTAGAGGATTGTGAAAAAATAAAAGCTCCTATTTGGAAAAGTATATCTGTGAAAAGCAAAGCTGATGTAGCAAAAATAGAACTATATAAAAATGCTCAAGGAATCTTGCTTGATGGTCTTAAACCAGGCAGCGGAGAATGTTTCAAGTGGGATTTAGCTAAAGGTATTTCAGATAAATATTTTACAATTCTTGCCGGGGGGCTGACCCATGGAAATGTTAGTAAGGCTATTCAGGAGGTAAAACCTCAAGTTGTAGATGTTAGTTCGGGAGTAGAAACTGATTCAATAAAGGATGAAGAAAAAATTAGAGGATTTGTTAGTAAGGTAAAAGAATAAGAAAAATTAAATTTGCAAAAATAGTTGCAGGCACAACTAAAAGAAAGTATAATAATAGTTGCGTCTGCAATTATTTTTTTGAAAGGAAAGGCTAGTGATGAAAAAACATGAATCCATAGGAAAATGGGTATCAATTATGTATAGATACGGTCAAAGCTACATTAATAAAGAACTTAAAGAGTATAACCTTGGTAGTGGACAGTTTACTTTTTTAATTAATCTGTATAAAAAAGATGGTATAAGTCAAGAAGAGATAGCTGATAATCTAAATATTGATAAGGGAACTACTGCTAGGGCTATAGGTAAACTTGAAGAAGAAGGTTATGTTAAAAGGGAGAAAGATTTAAAAGATAAAAGAACAAACAAGGTATTTCTTACTGAGAAGGCTCGAGAAGTTGAGCCGAAGATATATAAAATTCTTTGTCAATGGAATAGTATTATTTCTAAAGGATTATCCGAGGAAGAAATGCAAATGAGTATAAACTTGTTGCAAAAGATGTGTGCTAATGCTTGCAGCCATATTAAGGGTAAACAGGCTGAAAATAATATTAGTGTTAAAGTTAAATTATAAAGGGGTGGTAAGATGGATAAATCTAAAGAATTAGGACAAGAGAAAATTACAAAATTATTAATAAAGTTTTTGATACCTGCTTTAGTGGGTACTCTAGTCAATGCATTTTACAATATCGTTGATAGAATTTACATAGGAAGAGGTGTTGATGCTTTAGCTCTTGCAGGATTAAGCGTTACTTTCCCTATCATGTTAATAACAGCAGGTTTTGCTATGCTTATAGGAATGGGTGGAGGAGTACTTATATCAATAAACCTTGGTAAAAAGGATAAAAATAAAGCGGAGAAAATCCTTGGAAATACTTTTGTACTGTTATGTATCAGTGCAATTTTAGTTAGCTTACTATGCTTTGTTATAAAAGGTCCAATACTTAAATCCTTTGGAGCTAGCGAAAATACTATAGCTTATGCTAATGATTATCTTTCAATAGTATTGCTAGGAACTATTTTCCAAAACTTAAGCTTTGGAATGAATAATCTTATTCGTTCTGAAGGAAATGCCGTAACTGCAATGGTTACAATGCTAATAGGAGCTATTTTAAATATCATACTTGATCCTATATTTATATTTGTATTTCATATGGGAGTTCAGGGGGCAGCTATAGCAACTGTATTTTCTCAATTTGTGAACACAGTTTGGGTATTATCACATTTTAGAGGAAAAAGAAGCGTACTGAAATTAAAAAGAGAAAATTTTAAAATAGAATTTGATATTTTAAAAGGAATTTTAGCTATAGGCATGTCACCTTTTGCAATGCAGATTGTTGGAAGTGTTATTAATATAATATTTAATAAACAACTAATGACCTATGGTGGAGACCTAGCTGTAGGAGCAATGGGTGTAATAAATAGTATTGCAATGCTTTTAGTCATGTGTATGGTAGCGGTAAACCAAGCTGCTCAGCCGATAATTGGATTTAACTATGGAGCTAAAAAATATGATAGGGTAAAGGAAACCTTGAAGTCAGCAATTATAGTTGCCATGGGATTTGGGTTTATAGGTTTTATAGCTGTAGAAGTATTCCCAGAAGTGCTAATTAGAGCTTTCAATAAGGAGAGTGAAGAACTCTTATTTATAGGTGTAAACGGAATAAGAAAGTTCTTATTTGCTTTACCATTGATTGGTTTCCAAATTGTAGGATCAAATTATTTTCAAGCCATAGGTAAAGCAAAGATTTCTATGTTATTATCAATGCTAAGACAGGTAATAATATTAATACCATTGCTCTTAATTCTTCCAAATATTTTAAAGATAAATGGAGTATGGCTAGCAGCACCGGTTTCTGATACAATATCCTTTGCAATAACTGCCGTATGTTTATATAAGGGACTTAAACTACTAGATAAAGAAAAACAGGAAATATCAGAAAAAGTTGAAGCGGTAGTGGAAGTGTAAGCTGTATAAAAGAAAAATGCGACGCATTTTTCTTAGGTAACCAGTAACCAGTAACCAGTTGCCAGTAGGATTAATAACACTGGTTACTGGGAATTGGTTACTGGTCACTAAAAATTTTACGTCGTAAAATTCTTATATTATCTCCTTCTATATTCTTTTTCGTACTTTAAAAACTTATTAATAATTTCAGTATACTTTTCATCAGTCTTATCAAAATCCATATTTGGAATATAGCATTTCTCTAATTCATCATGAAGAACTTTTGCTTCACTAATTATACTCAGCGCCTTATTTAATAGAAGATAGAAATTTTCTTTATCTTCGTCTATATCAGCAAGTGGCTTATCGAGTAATCTTTTATTGATAAATTCTTCCATGTGAATTTGATTTCCAACAAAATTTCTCTTGTTTATTTCATTAGAGGTTACAAAAGCAATATTTAATGAAGGAATTAGTAAATGTTCAATCCTTTCTGGTATTAGAGGGTCATGATATACTTCTACACACAATCCTCTTTTAATGGATTCGTCAAATATGAAGGATAAGAGATTTGTCTTTCCAGTACCTGGTTCTCCGTTTATAACATAAATTCTTTTATAATTCTCAATTAAACTATCAATATATGTTATGATACCATTAGGAGTAAAAGCAGTAGCAAATAAGTGCCTGTCAATTCCAGTATTTGAAACATTCATGCCTGCAAAAATCTCATTTTTTAAATCCTCTTTAAAAGCATTTAACTTTGATGTATTAATTACCTCTGAATTGAAAGAACTCCAATCATCATGAATAGCTTTTGCTGCCCCAATATATCGATAAGCCCTTTTGAAGGTTTTTCCAACTTGTTTATTTATAGATATAATTGTATTCCTGTAATCCCTGAAACCTTGCTCATTCCAACAGTTACCTAAATTTAATATTTCATCAACAGCTCCAGGGTTTATTGGGTCTACTACATGGGGGGCTGTTCCATCAAGTAGAGCTACATTTAGATCCTTAATTAGTATTCCATCTAAGGAATTATTATCTGAGGAACAATGATGATATTCAATATCATAACCTTTTTCATTAAAATATTGAGCAACTTTTTTCATTAGAGAAGATTTACCTGTACCTGGTCCACCTTTCAGGCATATTATTCTTCTTGCTGTTTCTTGAGGGAGAATATACCTGTAAAAGGAATAAAAACCCTTAGAAGTATTTCCGGCAGGAAATAAGTGCACGAAATTGCCTTTCATAAAATCACACTCCTAATTTTATATCAATATATTTATATTAATAAATAGGAGATTAATACTTTCTTTAATGGGATTTTATAAAAATTATGAAAAGTCAATATCAATAGTTATAATAACATTATAGTTAGGATGAATTTTTTTAATTTCACTCTTAGTTTTATTAATGAAGTTGGTTCTAGCTTCAGATGAGTTAAGTGGGTTAGCTTTATCAATAACTACATCGAAAAGCAAGCTCTTATCTTCACCCTCTCCAACGATTCTAAAATCATGATAAGATTTAACTTCGGGGAAATTTTTTAATATGTCAGCTACTTCTTCTTTAGCTTTATTAATTTCATCATCATCTATGTTTACTGGATCCATATGAATAACTAAAAAAATATTTAATTTTTGAGAAATTTCTTTTTCAGCTTTATCTATTACATCGTGAATTTTCATAATAGATAGGTTATAAGGAACCTCTGCATGAAGGGAAGCCATACGTCTTCCAGGACCATAATTATGAATTACTAAGTCATGAACTCCTGTGATAATATTATATTTTAGCACTTCCTTTTGTATCTCTTCAACTAACTCAGGATCTGGAGCTTCTCCTAGGAGAGGGTTTATAGTTTCTTTAATTAAATTGAAACCGGAATACAAAATAAATAAGGAAACAAGAACTCCAATATAACCATCAATGGGGAATATAATCCAATTTGAAAGCAATAGAGAAAGTGCTACTGTACTAGAAGTTATAACATCACCTAAAGCATCTAAAGAAGAAGCCTGAAGTGCTGAAGAATTTATTTTTACACCTATGAATTTATTAAATCTGCTAAGCCATATCTTTGCAAAGATTGATATTAATATTAAAACAAAGGGAATTAATTCGAAGTTTATTATTTCAGGATTTACAATTCTATTGTAAGATGACTTAATAAACTGAAGACCAACAATAATAACCATAAATGAAACTATAAGCCCAGAGATATACTCAATTCTTCCATGGCCAAAAGGATGCTCAGCATCCGCGGGTTTTGAAGCCAGTTTAAATCCAGCAATAGTAATTATTGATGAGAAGGCATCTGAAAGATTGTTAAAGGCATCAGCGGTAACGGCAATACTTTTTACTATTAATCCAACAGATAATTTTACAATAAATAAAATTATATTTACAGTTATACCAACAATTCCTCCTAGATATCCATAGGAATCCCTGACTTTACTATCTTCTACGTTTTCATGATTTTTTATAAATTGTTTTATTAAAAATTGAGAGAACATATTTTTCCTCCGTAATAAAAAATTTACCTAATACAATTACAGTATTTATATAATAACATTTTTACAGGGAATTTTAAAATAAAAATACTTTAAAATATTCATTAAGACCTAATTACATACGATATAGAATAGTATAAGCAATATTAATAGCTTTTAGTGAGATATTTGCAACTTGCAAAAAATCATTATATGAGGTAAATTATAGAATAAGCCTTAAAAATTGGGTGATAGAATGTTAATAAAAATAGAGGGGAGTATATAAATGAAAAAGAAAAAGATTATTTCAATGGTTTTAGCAGCAGGACTTACTGTAGGTGGAACCGGTTTTTTACCTGTAAAAGCATTAGCTGCAACAAATGATAAGGTACAAGTCATTAATGCAGTAGTCAGCCAAAAGGATTTAAAACAACAGTCTTATGATTTACTTAATAAGATTAAAGAAAATCCTACAGAAGCAGATATAAAAGCAGCTAGAAAAATGATAAGCGGTATTTCTGATTTAAGATATACTTCAGCATATATTTATTTATTAAATCTATACGTAGATAAAAATATTGATAAGGGTATTTCACCAATCGATGAACTATTAAATGCTTCCGCAAAAAATCAAAGTATAACTTCAATGGAACAAAAGTTTGGATTAAACACTAGTTTATTAGCTGAAAATTTATCAGAGGAAGAGCAAATGGCGATGGCCCAAATCCTACCAATAATAAATACTTTAAGTTTTGGTATGGATTCAAAAATGAAAACCAGTGACGAAAATAAGAAGATACAAATTGAAGGAACAATAGACATAAGTGTGATGAACATGCCAGTAGAAGCAAAAATGTGGATAGACATGGACATTACTGGAGCAACTCCAAAAATGAAATATATTATTGAAATTCCAAATAGTATAAAAATGTTCTTGCCTGCAGAGTTTAAGGACAAACAATACCTAGTTTATGATATGGAAACCATACTTAAAGCTTCAGGTGCAAATGGTGCACAAATGGCAGGTTTTGGGGACATAATGAAGTCAGCAGAAGTATTTAATAAGAAGTTCACTGCAAGTTTTAATGATTTTATTAAAATTGCTGATGGAAAATATGATTTAGTTTCAAGAGGAGATTTAGCTACTTTAGATAAAGAAACAGCTCAAGAAGTCTCAAAGTTATATAAAATTGATCTGAATAATGAAAAATTGCTAGGCATAGTTAATGATGCTCTAAAAGATTATTCAATGAAAAAAGTTATTAAAAACTATATTAATGATAGTATGAAGCTTGATCCTACAATAAAAGGACAAGAAATGACTGATAAGGACTTTGAAGAAGGAATTGGAGAAATAACAAAAGCTCTTGGTCAGCTAGGAGATTCATTAAGATTGGACATGACATTAGAATGTGGAGTTAATAAAGAAGGGTATATTTCTTATCAAAAAGGAAGCTTAAAAGTTACAGTTGATTCAGCTAAGTTAAATGCTTTAAATGCAGCAGAAAATCAAAAACAAAATGCAGCAAATACTAAGGCTGCTAGTTCAAAATATACTTTCACATTAAACTTTGACTCTAAACTATCAAATATTAATAAAGAAATAAAATTAGCTCCTATGCCAGAAGTTAATGAACAAAATTCAATAGATATTATGCAATTATTAATTGCAAGTTCATCTGTACAACCAGGAATGTAAGATTAAACTAACACAAATTAATAAAACTTTTAAAAGTGTACAAATTATTGTACACTTTTTTAAAGTGATAAAATACTTTATTTTTGGTATACTTATTATATTACTATTTCTTTAAGTTTAAATTAGAATAGAAGAATTTTACGACGTAAAATTCTTCTAAATTGACAATTGACAATTGAGAATTGACAATGGACAATGAAGGAAGTAATTAAGCAAAGCTTAATTACCAATTTTAATAATTGCAGCTTTGCTGCAATATAAAATCTAGTTTTGCCTTAGCAAAACATCCTTCATTGTCAATTGTCCATTGTGCATTGTCAATTTTAAAATGCGTCGCATTTTTCTAAAATTACGGAGGTGTCTTATGTCAAAGGAAATAAAACTTGCTGAGGAATTAATAGAATTTATATATAATAGCCCTACAGCTTTTCATGCTGTAAATAGTTTAAAGGAAGTATTAAAAAGGGAAGGATTTAAAGAAATTAAGGAAGAAGAACAGTGGAAGCTTGAGAAAGGTTTAAAATATTTTATGACTAAAAATGACTCTGCTTTAATTGCTTTTGTAGTTGGAAAAGGTAAAATACATGAAAATGGATTTAAGATAATAGGAACTCATACAGATTCACCAAGCTTTAGAATAAAGCCAAATCCAGAGATGGTTTCAGAAAATACATATATTAAATTAAATACAGAAGTATATGGAGGTCCAATCCTTAATACTTGGTTAGATAGACCTCTTGCCATTGCAGGAAGGGTAATTTTAAAAGGAGATAATCCATTATTTCCGGAGTCAAAGCTTGTGAACATAAATAAACCAATAATGATAATACCGAGCCTAGCTATACACATGAACCGAGGAGTAAATGATGGAATAGCATTAAATAAACAAGTAGATATGCTTCCAATGGCTGGACTTATAAATGAGCAATTTGAAAAGGATAATTTCCTTGTAAGAATTCTTTCAAAGGAACTAAATATAGATTATAAAGAGATACTAGACTTTGATTTATTTCTTTATGAATATGAAAAGGGAAGTATTATAGGACTAGAAAAGGAGTTTATTTCATCAGGAAGATTAGATGACCTGGAGGCAGTTCACGGAGGAATTAAGGCACTTATAAAATCACAAGCATCAAAGGCTACAAATGTGTTAGTATGCTTTGATAATGAAGAAGTGGGAAGCTCTACAAAGCAAGGAGCTGATTCACCTATGCTTACAAATGTTCTAGAGAGAATAGTTTTAGCTTTAGAGGGAGATAGAGAAGATTATTTTAGAGCTCTGTCAAAATCTTTCATTATTTCAGCTGATGCAGCTCATGCAGTTCATCCAAACAAAGGAGAAAAGAGCGATCCAACCAATAAGCCTCTAATAAATAAGGGACCTGTAATAAAGCTTGCAGCTAATCAAAGTTATACTTCAGACAGTGATTCTAGCTCTGTATTTAAAGCTCTATGTGAAAGGGCACAGGTGCCAGTGCAAAAATTCGTAAATCGCTCAGATGAAAGAGGAGGTTCTACTATAGGGCCAATATCCTCAACTCATATAAATATTCGCTCAGTAGATATAGGAACTCCCATGCTTGCAATGCATTCTGTAAGAGAGCTTTGTGGAGTAATGGATCACTATTATGCAGCAAAGGTGTTTGAGGAGTTTTATAATTTATAGACTATATTTTAAGAGATTATTGAGTTCGTATTTAAAACATATACAATATATGAAATATTGCATATAAGTTTTTTATAGAAGAAGGATATTTTTGGATGTTCTTCTTTTTTCTTTAATACAGAAGACTTTGGGTTATCACATTTTACTACTATAATATGGTATAATTGTAATATGAAGTTCATACTAAGATGGCAAAAGATAAATAAATAAGGAACTTTAAGTTGGAAATAGAAAATTGAATTTAACCTAAAGGGTGGTGCAAACTTAGCAGATTATGATGTATGCAGAAAAAGTAAAGGAGAATTGAATAAATGGATTTAGAATTAAAAGGAAATAGAATAAGTATTATTAAAGGGGATATTACAAAATTAGAAGTAAATGCCATTGTAAATGCTGCAAATAATAGCTTGCTTGGAGGTGGTGGTGTAGATGGGGCCATACATAAAGTTGGTGGAAGGCAAATTCTTGAAGAATGCATGATAATAAGAAATAGACAAGGTGGATGTGAAACAGGAGAAGCTGTTATTACAACAGGAGGCTTGTTAAAAGCCAGATACGTAATACATACAGTTGGACCTATTTGGCATGGTGGAAATAATGATGAGGATAAACTATTATCCAACTGTTATATTAATTCTTTAAGATTAGCTGAAGAAAATAATATAAAAACAATAGCTTTTCCTAATATAAGTACTGGAGTATATAGATTTCCAAAAGAAAGAGCTGCTGAAATAGCAGTAAATACAGTAAAGAAATTTATGCTTGAAAATAAAAGCATTGAAAAAGTAATATTTGTTTGTTTTGATGAAGAAAATTACAGCTTATATTCAAAAATGATTTAGGAGGGAATTGATTTGAAAACTTTAATAATATATGCATCCGTACATCATGGAAATACTGAAAAAATAGGAAAGACAATGGCAGAAATTTTAAATGCTGACATAGTTAAATTTAATGAAATTAATGTGGATACTTTGAAGGATTATGATTTAATAGGTTTTGGTTCAGGGATATTCTATGGTAAATTCCACAAAGGTATAATTGAATTAATTGAAAATATCCCAGCTTTATCTAATAAAAAGGCCTTTATTTTTTCTACTAGCGGTCAAGGGAAAGAGGATTATAATAATTCTATTAAAGATAAATTAGAGGAAAAAGGCTTTAAAGTTCTTGGTCACTTTGCATGTAAGGGCTTTGATACTTTTGGACCATTCAAATTAATTGGAGGAATTGCAAAGGGTAGACCAAATGAAGATGATTTTCAAAAGGCTAAAGACTTTGCTAAGGCAATGATTGTAGGATAAATCGCCATGGAAGGGGAAAATTAACATGAAAAAGGTTTTAGTTTTTGGGGGAACAAGATTTTTTGGCAAAAAACTAGTGAAAGCACTTATTGACAATGGACATGATGTAACAATTGCAACAAGAGGAATTACAAAGGATAACTTTAGTGATAAAGTTAAAAGAGTAATAGTGGATAGAGATGATGAAAATGCTTTAATGGAAGCTTTTAGAGATAAAAGCTATGATGTCATTTACGATAATATATGTTACAGTCCCAATGCAGCAAAATACGCTTGCAATGTTTTTAATGATAATGTGAATAAGTATATTTTTACATCTACTCTATCTGTGTATGATGCGGGATTAAATTTGAAGGAAGAGAATTTTGATCCTTATGGTTATAAAATTAAATATGGAAAAAGAGATGATTTTGATTATGGAGAAGGAAAGAGATTAGCAGAGGCAGTATTTTTTCAGGAGGCACCTTTTCAAGTAGTAGCAGTGAGATTTCCTGTTGTAATTGGAGAGGAGGATTATACTAATAGGCTAATTTCATATTCAGATAATATTTGTAAGGGAGAAGCATTTTATGTAGACAATCTAGATAGTACTATGAGCTTTATTAGCTCACAAGAGGCTGGAGAATTTTTACATTGGATAAGTACTAAAGATTTCCAAGGCCCTATAAATGCATGTTGTAATGGAACTATAAAGATTAAAGAAATCATTAAATTATGTGAAGAAAAATACAATAAAAAGTGGATTTCAGCAGAAGACAACAGTGAAAAGGCTGGAGCATTTAATGGTTTTTACAAATTCACCTTAGAAAATAAAAAAGCTAGAGAAATGGGTTTTAGGTTTAAAAATGTATTTGAAGAAACTAAAAAACTAATCTAGTATAAGGCTATGTTTCAAGTTAAAACAAAGCCTTATATTAAAACACAATAATTATTATAAAAACATGTAAATTAAATTGAAGATGTAGTATAATTATGCATAAGCAGAATGGCGAGATTTTAATTAATTTAAGGAGGAAATATGAAAAGATTAGTAAAAGTAACAAAGGAAGAAGATATTTTTGAAAAATATAAGGGGACACCTATAGAGGCTTTGCTAAAATACCATAACCTAGATTATCCACATGATACCTTCGCAAAGGCAGAGATACTAATAGGAATGTGCATGGACAATAGAAAAAGTCTTAGAATTCCAGATAACTTTGCCTTTATACTTAGAAGTGGAGGGGGAAATTTAAGATATAGTGAATTTAAAGTGTCTTATGCAATTGCAATTGGTGGAGTAAAGACCATTGCGTTAATTGCTCACAACAATTGCGGAATGGTTAATTTAATGTCAAAAAAGAAAAATTTTATTAATGGATTAGTGGATGTAGCTGGATGGGACAGACAATGGGCTGAGGAACATTTTATGAACTTCTCTCCAATGTTTGAGATAGGAAACGAAATAGATTTCGTATTGAGTGAAGCAAAAAGATTGAGGCTAAGATATCCTAATATTTTAGTTGCTCCATTATATTACAATATTGATGATAATAAGTTATATCTTGTAAATGAAGACTAATTGTATTAGGGATGTATAGTCTGCATAAATATACTCAAAGCCACTTTAGGTGTTTTTTTTGTTTTCAAATTATTATCTGTATTAATTATAAAAATGGGCAAAATATCAGTAGTAATGTTATACAAAAGTTCCGAAATATATTTACAATAATGGAGGTAATAATATGGAAAACAAAAAAGGAGGCTTATCTCCGCTGCATCTTTCGATGATGGCATTGGGAACAGTTATAGGAGGTTCATTTTTTTTAGGATCATCTATTGGTATTAAGGCAGCAGGGCCTTCAATTATATTAGTATACCTACTTGTAGGAATTCTAGTATACTTTATACTATACGCATTATCAGAAATGACAGTAGCAGACCCAGCACCTGGATCTTTTAGAACTTTTGCTGAGAGGGCTTTTGGGCCTGGAGTTGGGTTTGTTGTAGGGTGGGTTTACTGGACTGGGCTTATTTTAGCAATGTCAAGCGAAGCAACTGCGGTTTCGGTGTTCTTAAGGATTTGGTTTGGGAATATACCTATTCCAATATTAGGCAGTGGAATAATTGTTCTTATAACTGTACTTAATCTTTTAGGAGCAGAAAAGCTAAGTAAACTTGAAAGCAGTCTTTCAGCTATAAAGTTATTAGCTATTGCAGGATTTATAGTTATAGCTATAGCAATAATTATAGGGATACTTCCTAATATTCCATCAACTGGGTTAGGAGAAATACAAAGAGAGGCATTGGTTCCAAGTGGTATTTCTGGTGTTTTAGGAAGTGCACTTATTGTAATGTTTACTTATGCAGGCTTTGAAGTTATTGGTCTTGCGGCTTCTGAAGCAGAGAATCCTCATGTAACTATACCAAAGGCTATTACTTATACTGTTGTTGGATTGGTTGGTTTATATTCTATTGCAATAGCAGTATTGTTACCCTTAATTAATACTAACAAACTAACAGGAGATGCTAGTCCCTTTGTTTTGGCATTAGAATCTAGAGGTATAAGTTGGGCCGCAAGAGTAATGAATATTATTCTAGTTATTGCCATATTATCTACTATGTTAGCGGCAATGTTTGGTCTTGGAAGAATGTTGCGTTCATTAGCGGAGGAAGGGCACGCACCTAGAATACTAAAGGATACTGGAGAAATACCCTATAAAGGGATTATATTTTCAGGTATATCTATGCTCATTGGCCTTGGATTAGGTTTTTTGCTCCCAAAACAGGTATATATTTTTCTTGTTAGCTCAGGTGGTTTTTCGCTATTATTTACATATTTTATTATTTTAATTACTCACAATAGGTTTAGAAAAAATCATGGATGTCCACCTAAAGGAAAATGCAGATTCCCAGGATATCCATATACTTCATGGATTTCAAGTATAGCTGTAATCGTAATTATTGCTTCTATGCCTTTTATTGAGGGCCAAGGAGCAGGGTTATTAGCAGGGTTATTCTTAGTGATTTTCTACTCTTCAATATACGTAATAGTATATAAAAAAAGCTTTAAGGTTCAGAGGGAATAAAAATTCCCTCTGAAATTTTTACTATTTAATATTTCTTTTATCAAAAGATCTTGGAAATTAGTTTATTATATTACTTAGTAAATTTTGTAGGTTATTATGGTATAATTGTAATTAAGTGCGAGCTGCGAAGCAACACGCGAAAGCGTGAAGCTTCCTCTTGAAATGGAAGAAATTCTATTTCATTAGTAAGTTATTAATATATAGTGGGAAAATCCCATCAGGTAATACCTAACCAGTAGCCTGTACCTAGTTCCTTGGAGCCGAAGTGGTAACACTAGGTTTAAGCGTAGGACAGGGAGCAAACGAGCCGAAACGAAAGTGAAGCTATAGAGCCACGAAATTATTATCTAAATGAAGAGGTCGATGCCCTTTGATTGGTCGCAGACAACATTCTATAATTCGTTAGGGTGAGATTTATAGAACTCTTCCGGGGTCTGAGGGCTTGGCGAGTTTGATGATAAGTATATTAATAGAACAGCTGAGGTCCTATGATATCTGAAAAAAAATCAGTATGCAAAATCAAGCAAGGAAACGAGTAAGATGAGCAAAAGTGTTATAGGAAGTCCGACTAACTCGTAGTACTGCAGAAACCTGCGAAAGCAGGTGGAGGGAAGGGGTTAGCACAACATAGCTTCAAGTAAGCTTGGAATTATGCAGACAGGAGAGCTGAAGAACATGGTTAACGAGCTACTTGGAATACAATATAATATAGAAAAGTCTAGGTTAGATGGTAAAGTTCAAAATCTTGCGATTTATATCAATGAAGATAATTTAAGTACTATTCACAAAGAAATGAATAGGAAGAAGGCTAAAGGCATTGATGGAATAT
>NZ_LHUR01000020.1 GCF_001263795.1 Clostridium homopropionicum DSM 5847 | reverse complement strand
TTGAGGCAGGTTGCCCACGTGTTACTCACCCGTCCGCCGCTAGGTTTGTTCCGAAGAACTCCCCTCGCTCGACTTGCATGTGTTAGGCACGCCGCCAGCGTTCGTCCTGAGCCAGGATCAAACTCTCGAATTAAAAGTTTAATCTGTTCTCAAATTTATTGACTGGCATTTATTTACCTTAATTCTGTTTAATTTTCAAAGACCATTTGTTTTCGCCATCGTTAGACAGCTTATTCATTATATCACTAATTTTTTAGTTTGTCAATACTTATTAATTTATCAGATAAACCCGAAATCAGTAAACCTGTAAATATTATATTTGAATTTCGTTGTCGTACTGCGACAGCGACAAGAAGTATCTTATCACAAAAAATTAATGTAATTTAATATTTATATCTCTTTACATTAAGTTAGCTTTAAATATCTACATTTTTTTAAAAATTACTCTATTAATCTATCAGTGATACGCACGGAATAGTATATTAAGCTTTTAAAGAAAAGACTATAATAAAAAAGACTATGAATTTTATGCTAATCTAGCTTTTCTCATAGCCTTTTTTACTTCAAATTAATTTTCTTCAATCAACTTTTCAATTTTATCCAAATCATTTTCATCTAATACAACAAACCCGGATTCTCTTAGAAGCTGAACTGCCCTACCTTGACCTTCAATCTTGGTATCAGTGAAAGTACCGTCATAAATATATTTACTTCCGCAAGAGGGGCTGTCTTGCTTCATAATACATACTACAACGTCATTCTCTTTTGCAAGACGAACTGCTTCTATTGCACCTAATTCATACTCTTTTGTTACATCAACTCCAGTACAGGCAATTACTTTACTTCCTACCCGTTGAGAATCTGGGCGTGGAATAGTCAATCCTCCAAAGACTTCTGGACAAACTGGAATTAGTCTTCCTTCTTCTTTCCATTTTAAAAATCGCTTATCTAAACATGGAATATCACCATCATCATATCGAACATGCCATCCGTACAAACAACCGCTTACTAATATTTTTTTCAATTGAAATCACCCTTTGTGGAACAGTTATTTTGCTGTTGCTTTTTCCCAATACTTACTTGTAATTGTCTTTTCTGATAAGTCAGCTGGTTTTGAAAGTAATCCGTATTTATGTGCAAGATCTGCAGTTTGTTGAATTGCCTTCATATCAATATAACCTATCTTAGCAGAATCAAATCCTTGAGGAGCAACTAATTTAGCAACTTCTTTTGCCATATAAACTTGGTGTTCAAGAGATACACTTTGGTCAGTATCATATACAATTTTTCCTGCTGCAGCTGGATCAGCACAAGCATCTGCCCATCCTTTGATAGAAGCTCTTAAAAATCTTACAAAAAGATCTTCATTTTTTGAAATCCAATCTGAATTTACAAATAAGCAATCTTCAAGCATTGCAACACCAGCGTCATTCATATCAATTTTATTAAGTTCACTTTCCTTAAGTCCTGCTTCAAGAAGAAGTCCATATTCATTATAAGTCATAGCTGAAGCAGCGGCAATTTGATCATTTAAAAGCTGATTCATTGTAAAATCTTGTTGTACCAATTGTAGATCTTTATCTTTGTTTAGCTTATTAGCTTGAAGAAGTGCATAAATCTCATATTCATTACCACCAAACCAAGAACCTACTTTCTTTCCTTTTAAATCTGCAGGACTTTTAATTCCTGAAGAAGCTTTTGAAACAAGTAACATAGCACTCTTTTGGAAAATCTGTGCTACTTCAGTTAATCCCCAACCTTGAGATTGATACTTTAACAAACTAGAAACCCAAGTTACACCTATATCTGCAACACCGTTATTTACTTGTTGTTCAGGGATAATATCACTTCCACCTGGAAGAATCTCTATATCAATTCCTTCATCCTTATAATAGCCCTTTGCTTTAGCTACATAGTATCCCATGAATTGTGATTGAGGTAACCACTTAAGCTGAAGTCTAACCTTGTCAAGTTTGCCATCTGCAGCTTTTGTTTCCGTGTTTGTGCTTGTGTCTTTTGAACTATTAGAGCTACAAGCAGTTGCTACAATTGAAATTAACATAATTGCTAAGAATAACCAAGCTAAGTTTTTTCTTTTTCTCATTTTCATCACTCCTAATATTTTTTTATCTATGTGATGCGTGCCATTTTATGGCATCACGCTCAACCAATAAAATAATGCAATATAAAATCACACCTGCCAGTGAAGCTACAACTATATAGGACCACCCCATAGCCATTTCAGCTTTTCTTAGGCTGTCTTTTATTCCAAATCCTAAACCTGAGGTAGATGTTGCAAAGTATTCACTAATGATGGCAGCAATAATAGATGAAGCTATATTTATTTTGAAGGCAGTAAACACATTTGGTAAGCAATTTGGCAAACGCAATTTCCTAAAGGTTGTCCATTTACTTGCCGCAACTGAGTGCATTAAATCTATGGAGAATGGTTTCAAATTATTCAATCCGCTATAAGCATTAATTGCCATCGCTGCCATGCAAACTACCGTAACAACGCCTATTTTCTGTTGCATACCTACTGAAAACCAACGATTCATAATTGGAGATAACGCTACAATTGGTACTGCATTTAATGCTGAGACCACAATCATACCACCGTATCCCCACTTTGGAAAAGTTGTGGCTATTACCGCAATCATAAATCCCATAAATGAGCCTAGTATCATTCCGATTAAAGCACCGGAAATAGTTGTACCGCAATCCTTTAATGCTTTTCCTATATTATTTGATAAGGTAGCAACAATTTCAGATGGAACCGGCAATTGAAATGGCTTTAAGTTTAAAATTTTATGCAAAAAACCAAATTGCCAAAGTAAAATTAGAATAGCTCCAAAAATCAATGGCCATAGTATATTTTTCACTTCAATTTTCATGCAGCTTCACCTTCTTTCTTTACAATATCCTTTTGCCAAGGTAAGAAAATTCTTTCAGCAAAAACTACAATATAGAAGCTGATTACTCCCATGAAGGCACTAGTTATCACTGATGCCCAAAATATTCCGTTGGAACTAGAGTATAAAGAATAGAGAATTTTTACACCAATTCCGCTGCTAGAACCCAACATATCTACTAGAATTGATGCTGTTACAGCCATAGGCGCAGCAATTTTCAATCCTGTAAATAAGTAAGACATGGAGAATGGAAACATTAGTTTATAATATACATTTAATTTATTTGCAGCTATTGAATAGAGTAAATCCTTCTTTTCTTGTTCTACACTCTTTAAACCACTGAGCATATTAACAGAGACAGGGAAAAAAGTAATATATGCTGCTATGACTATTCTTGAAGTATTCATATCTCTAACAATATTGAAGATAATAGGAGCAAGCCCTAATACAGGTATCATCTGAGAAATTATTAAATATGGAAATGCTATTCTTTCTATAGTTTTAGATAAACTCATTACAACTGCTAGAACTATTCCAACTCCAGCACCCACAACAAAACCAATAGTTGCTCTAGAAAAAGTCACTGCACTTGCTTCTAATAACATTTTCCAATTTTTTATAATTGTCATAAATACAGAATGGGGGTAAGGAAGTTTTGTGGAAGCCATTTTATCGTGAAATATATTTTGTAGAGCAAATGCAAAGAATGACCATACTAAGATTATCCCAATAACCCAAACTATGGCGACAATCCTTCTTTCTTTTTTATCTACAACCATACTCACACCCCCTCAAAGCTTCTTCTTATCTTAGCTACATACTCATAAAACTCTGGAGTTTCTCGAAGTGAATTTTCACGTGGTCTTGGTAAATCTATATCTACAATAGCTGAAAGTCTACCTGGGTGTGGGGATAATACAACAACTCGATCTGATAGGAAAACAGATTCTGGAATGTTATGAGTAACGAAAATAACTGTATTCTTTGTCTTTCCCCAAATATTTAGTAAGTCTTCATTTAATTTTTCACGGGTAAACTCATCCAGTGCAGAGAAAGGCTCGTCCATCAATAGGATCTCAGGTTCAAGGGCTAAAGCTCTTGCAATACCGACCCTCTGCTGCATACCGCCACTTAACTGAAATGGATACTTATATCCAAACTCTTCTAATTCAACTAAATTTAGCATCTTGTCAATTCGAGCTGTTCTCTCTTTCTTTGGAATACCCATGATCTCCATTGGAAGACATATATTTCTTCTAATAGTTCTCCAATCATATAGAACTGGACTTTGAAATACAATACCGTATTTTTGCTGTAATCTAATTTCCCGGGGAGATTTGCCACTTATTGATACATTACCTGAAGTTGGTTGAAGCAAGTCTGCAATTAGACGAATTAGTGTACTTTTCCCACAACCTGAAGGACCTAGTAATGAAATAAACTCCCCTTTACGAATATCTAAGCTTACATTATTTAAAGCTACTATTTCTTCTCCAATATTATTTGTATATACCATGCTTACATCTTTAATTTGTATTTCAGGTGTATTCATAAACAAACCTCCTAACGCAAGATGCAGTATTAAGTGTCCCCCACAATCTTGCAGATTAAATTATTACAAGTTATTAATTTTTATTTATTTGAGAAATATCTACTCTTTTACTAGCAGAAATTGCACCTACTGGACATACAACCATACAAAGGTGACACCCTACACATTTTTTTGCTAAAAGTTTTGGTTTGCCACTTGCTTCGTCCATTTCTATTGCTTGATGACCACCATCATAACAGGATAGGTAACATCTACCGCATCCAACACATTCATCTCTATTTATATTAGGGTAAGATATTGAATGCCTATTTAGATGATCTGCTGGCACTAAATTTGGTAGTGCCATTCCCACCATTTCTTCAACTGAACTGAAACCTCTTTCCCCTAGATATGAAGAAAGTCCATCTATCAAATCTTCAATAATACGATAGCCATATTGCATTATTGATGTTGTTACCTGTAGATTTGTACACCCTAAAGCTAAAAATTCTGCAGCATCACGCCAGGTTTCTATTCCCCCCATTCCACTGATTGGTGTCTCCTTCAAGTAAGGGTGTTTTTTCATGTCATGGATAAAACGTAATGCTATTGGTTTTACTGTTTTACCAGAGTACCCTCCAACACAGGATTTTCCATCTACCTGAGGTTCTGAAGTAAAATCATCTAAATTTATATTCATGATACTCTTTATAGTATTGATTGCAGCTATACCAGTAGCACCTGACTTCATTGCTGCTATAGCAGGAACCTCCATATTCCCTATGTTAGGTGTCATCTTAGCTAAAATAGGAAGATGTGTCCCTTTTCTTGTGGCTGCTGTATATAGTGCAACTAATTCAGGATTTTGTCCTACATCAGAGCCTAAGCCTTCACCTGTCATGTGAGGACAAGAAAAATTGCACTCAATTATATCAGCACCTGCCTCTGTCATTTTCTCTGCTAAATAAGTCCATTCTTCTTCATTCTGTCCTAGGATAGAAGCTATTATAATTTTTGTTGGATAATCCCTCTTTAATCGTCTTAAATACTCTAAATTTTCTTCTAATGTATGATCCGAAATTTGTTCAATATTTTTAAAACCAATAAAGGAATTCCCTTCTTTACGAATAGTTGCAAACCTTGGTGAAACTTCTTCTGGAACAAAAGTGCCTATAGTCTTAAATGCTACCCCAGCCCAGCCCATTTCAAAGGCTTTTGCAACCATGTCATAATTGCTGGCTACTACAGAAGATGATAGGAAGAACGGATTCTCGCAAGGTAACCCACAAAATGTAGTATTTAAGCCTATCTTCTTTTTACTTCTATTTTCTTTATTTAAATTACCTGCATATTCCATAAGCTTTGAAATTTCAACAGGTTTATCTATTTTATCTTTTAAGCATGCTTTTATACAGCTTTTCTCTTTACAGATCTTACATAGTTCACTACCTTTTGCATAATTCTCTGCCCCACTAATATTCTCAAAACGGATAGAGCGAATTACTTTAGCAGGATCTAATCCATTTGGACATGTTTCTGTGCAAGGGGCATTGTAACAAAGCAGGCAACCATCTGATTCACTTTTAGCTGAAATTTTATTTAATGCTCTTTCCAACATGCCGCATCCTCCTGACTATATATTTAATTTTGGGTTATTTTTAATTTCTCCCAACTCGTTTTACGAACTTTCCCCAGCCTGGTTCACCAAGGAATTTTCCATCTTTATACACTAATTTGCCTCTTGAAAAGGTCATAACAGGGTAGCCAGATAACTTCTTTCCTTCCCAAATAGTATGATCATAATCTGAGTGCATGTTATCTACGGAAATTGTAAACTCCTTATTAGGATCATAAATTACAATGTCTGCATCCTTACCAACAGTTAGAGATCCTTTTTCTGTACAACCAAAGATTTTTGCTGAATTAGTACAACAAAGCTCTACAACTTTATTAAAAGTAATCTTTCCTTCATTAGCTGCTGACAACATGTATGGATACATGTTTTCGATACCTGCACAGCCATTTGGTATCTTTGTAAAATCATCTTTTCCCCAATCCTTTTCATAGCTTTGGAATGGACAGTGATCTGTAGCTATAGTATCAATCCCGCCAGTTTTAATTGCATTCCATAAAGCATCTTGACTTTCTTGTCCCTTCATAGGTGGGGAACATACAAAATTTCTGCCATCTTCTCGTTTATACACATCACAGGTAAACTCCAAATATTGAGGGCAAGTTTCTATATAAATTTCATGACCTTCTTTTTTTGCATCTATTGCGGCTTCCAAACCTTCCTTATCTGCCATGTGTACTATATAAAGAGGTGATTGAAGGTTTTTCGCCCAGTGTACAGCTCTTTTATCTGCCTCTGCTTCTACAAATTCCGGACGACTTAAATAGTGATACCAAGGAGAGGTCTTTCCTTCTTTCATAAATTTTTCAATGTTCAAATCGATTAAATCTGGATTTTCAGCATGAATATTAATCATTGCTCCAATTTCTTTTGCCTTTATTAATAGTTTTGCAAAAGTACCATCATCCACCATCATGCCTTCTTTTTTATAAACGAAAAAACATTTGAAGCTAGTAATACCTTCCTCTACTGCTTTTTCCATCTCATCTAATATTTCACCACCGTTTAAATCTGTGATGCAGCAGTGAAATGCATAATCTATGCAGGCCTCTTTTTCGCAGATGGCTTTTTTATCATTAATTAAATCAAGAATTTTCATACCTTTTTTCTGTAAGGGATAGTCAAAAACTGTTGTTACACCACCACATGCCGCAGCTCTTGTTCCTGACATATAGCTATCTGCTGATATAGTACCTCCAAAGGGCATTGCCAAGTGAGTATGAGCATCAATAGCTCCCGGTAAAACTAATTTATTTCCAGCATCTATTACAATAGCTCCTTCTTCCGGAAAATTTCTACCAATGGCAGTTATTTTTCCGTCAGTTACCGCAATATCAGCTCTATATGTTGCCACTGGAGAAATTATCGTACCGTTCTTAATTATTAAATCCATATAATTACCTCCCAAAATTTACCTACCTCTTAGCTTTTACCATTCTAATAATTCAAAGGTTTTATCATTTCCCTCTACCACCTTAAGGAATATGGCAGCATTTCCTTCTACTGCTTTAACTATATAATCTGTTCTGACTTTATCATAAGGTGTATGTGCATATTGCTCTTGCATAGGAGAATATCCTATACTTGGCTTTCTATCTATTCCAGCTGTCTTACTAGCATCTGTTCCAAAATCCCAGTAGCCGTATTTTACAGGCTGACCTACTGTCTCCAATGCTTCTGCTGCTGCCTTTACAAATGAATGTTCAACACCTATTTTCCATGGAGCCATATCCTTCGGAACCTTGTACTCTATTCCTGTATATGATTTTTCAAGAGCACTCTTAACCTTTATATCTGCTTTAAACTCTGGATCTTTCTCTGAAAGCTCCTTAATAATTTTTTCAATTTGTTCCTTTGCAATTTCTGCATTTTCCCCTGGAATTGTACGTCTATCAATGGAAAGCATACACTTGTCAGGTACTATTGATAAAGCTCCTGGAGAACATTCGATTATATTTAAGGAAATAGATGCTTGTCCTAATTCATTGTCTTTTTGAAGAGAAGGATAAAGTTCATCCTTAATTTTATTAATAAGAGGAATAGATTTATATATAGCATTTATTCCAAGCCAAGGAGCACTTCCATGAGAGGTTCTTCCATAAACTGTGGCTAAAAACTCTACCCTTCCTCTATGTCCACAGTACAGCTTTAAGGAAGAGGCTTCTGAAGAAACCATTGCATCATAGGTTATACCTTTTTCTTTAAAAGTCTTATCCACTAAATGAAGCATTCCTACCATTTCAGCCGGTTCCTCTTGAACAACACCTGTAAATATAAATCTTCCTTTAAACTTAAAGCCTTTTTCTCTAAGCTTTACAAGTGCAGCCCCTGCATATATTTGAGCTGCTGCTCCTCCTTTAACATCTGAAGCAGCCCTTCCATGTATGCATTCTGCTAACTCTTTAACCGTTTTATCTTGATTGTCCACTAAGCATATATCGATTTTTCCGCCATAAGGATCATAACCTTCCCAATTATTCACATCTCCTGGGCTAACATGATCCATATGAGAGTTATACATTATTGCAGGTCCTTCCTCAGTTCCATTGATTATTCCAACTACGTTACCCATATCATCTCTAAATACTTCATCATAACCTAGTTTTTCCATTTCGCTTAAGTAAATATCTGCAATTTCCTTTTCAGTTCCGCTTATACTTGGAGTTTGAATTAGCTTTTGAGCAAATTCAATAACTTGTGTTTTAAATTCTTCCTTTATCTCTTTTAATTCTTCAAAAATATTCTTCATAATAAAACCTTCTTTCAATTATTAAAGTTTAAAAGCTTCTTTTGGCAATTTGCTTAATTCTAAGTAAATGCAAGTATTACCAAGAACGGCTTTTTCCATATAGTCTGTTCTAACTTTGTCTACAGGCCTATGGCAGTAAAACTCCTGCATTGGTGAATATCCTATAGCTGGCTTTTTATCTCTTCCACAAATAACTGAAAGGTCTGTACCAAAATCCCAATAACCATATTTAACAGGTTGTCCTGATTTATCTATAGCTTTAGCTGCTGCTTTTACAAATTCATGCTCCTTATCTATTTTCCAAGCCTCTTTTACATTAGGAATTGTAGCTGTTTTTCCTGTATATGAGATTCTAGGTACTGCGGCAATTTCTACTGTAGCTCTAAAGTCTTTGTCTTCCTTTGAAATTTCATCTATAATATTTTGAATTTCTAAGAGGCAACTTTCTGCTGTTTCCCCAGGAACAAATCTCCTATCATAAGTTATATTGCATCTATCTGGCACAATGCATAAGGCTCCTGGCGTACAGTTTATTATTGTAAGAGCGATACTTGATTTGCCTAAATCCCTATCCTCTGAATAATTTTCTGCAAGATATTTTTCTACTTTATCAATAAATTTAGTGGCTTTATTTACTGCATTTATTCCAAGCCAAGGAGCACTTCCATGAGAGGTAACTCCTGAAATAGTTACTTTAAGTTCAACTCTTCCCCTATGTCCTAAATATAATTTAAGACTTGTGGCTTCACAGGATACAACTCCATCGTAGTCTATTCCACGACTAGGTAAGGTCTCGTCAATAAGCTTTATCATTCCTAGCTGTTCAGCTGGTTCCTCAAGAACTACTCCTGTGAACATGAATTTACCCTTCATCTTATATCCCATATCTCTAAGCTTTAAAAGTATAAACCCTGAATATACTTGGCAGGCTCCCCCTCCTTTGACATCTGCTGCGGCTCTTCCGTGAATAACCTCTGCCATTTCAAGGCCTGTTCTGTCTTGATTCTCCATTTCCACTATATCAATAGCTGCTCCATAGGGATCATAGCCTTCCCACTCACTATAATCCCCTGGATCAACATGATCTAAATGGGCGTTGTACATGATTGTAGGTCCTGGTTCTGTACCATTTACTATTCCAATTACATTGCCCCACTCATCCCTAAAAACTTCGTCATATCCAAGTTCCTTCATTTCGGCCATATAAATATCTGCTACATCCTTTTCTTCTCCTGATAAGGAAGGGCATTGTATTAATTTTCTTGCAAATTCAATCATTTTCGGTTTTATATATTTAACTATCTTTTCAATGTTTTCAATATTCTCAACCAATATAATCATCTTCTTTCCTTAAAGTTTTGATCTATGCAATTAATTTATCTACATAATCTAATACTTCATCCATAATTCCTAAAGCTTCCTTTAGCTCTTCTTCCTTTATGATAAGTGGTGGAGCTACAATTATCATGTTTTCATGTGAATAAGTTGAAAAGCCTTTATTTTTAAGTAAACCTATTATTGTACCCATCACTTTACCTGGATCTTTTCCATATGATACCAATGGTTCTCTTGTTTCTTTATCTTTTACAAGTTCTATAGCTGAAAATAACCCAATATATCTTACATCTCCTACAGATGGATGCTTAGCTTTTAATTTTTCTAGTTCTTCACCCAAAATCTTTCCCATAGCTTTTGCATTTTCTAGAAGACCTTCTTCTTCGTAAACATCTAAGGTTGCACAACCTGCTGCACATGCCATTGGGTGACCACTATAGGTTAAACCGCACATAAGAGTTTTATCATCAAAATAATCAGCAATCTTCTTATCAACAATGACTCCTCCTAGTGGAATGTAACCACAGGTAATACCTTTTGCAAAGGATATAATATCTGGCTTTACTCCAAAATTATTTATAGCAAAGTATTCTCCTGTTCTGCCAAAGCCAGCCATAACTTCATCACAAATCATAATTATTCCAAACTCATCACAAATTGCCCTAACACCTTTCATATATCCCTTAGGTGGAATAATTACTCCATTACTTCCTGTTATACTTTCCATAACTATTGCAGCTACATTTTCTGGTCCTTCATAAATAACTTGCTCTCTTAGCTTGTCTACATAGAACTTAGAAGCTGCTTCTTCACTTTCAAACTCAATTCCAGCTCTATATATGTAAGGATCAAAGAACTTGATAAAGCCCGGAATCCCTGGTTCACTAGCATATCTTCTTGGCTCACCAGTTAAGTTCCCAGCTCCCATGGTTGAACCATGATAAGAACGATATCTTGAAAAAATCTTTTGCCTTCCAGTATACATCCTAGCCATCTTAATGGCATTTTCATTAGCATCTGCACCTCCTAAGGTAAAAAATACTTTTCCCATATTATCAGGTGCTAACTCTATTATTCTTTTAGCAAGCTCTGACCTTACATCCACTGCGTAACTTGGAGCTGTATAAGTTAATCTATCCGCTTGCTGTTTAATTGCCTCAATTACTTTCTTGTTTCCATGTCCAATATTAGAATTTACTAATTGAGAAGACATATCGAAATATTTATTTCCTTGAAAATCCCAAAAATATATACCTTCTGCCTTTGTAACTACTAATGGATTTAAATTCCCTTGGCTAGACCAAGAATGTAAATTGTATTTTTTATCATAATCTTTTATGTTTTCCTCTGTTAAAGAATAAGCTTTCATTATTTCTTCCCCCTCTTTAATGTACTTAAAATCTATACAAGTGTTTTAATATATATCTTTATAAATTTTGATAATATCGTGAATTGAAGCTTTTGTAGGATTTAATAAGGTGCTTCCACTCTTAAAAGCATCCTTTGCCAAAGTTTCAATACTATCCTCCGTGACGCCAACTTCTCCTAAGGTTTTAGGTAAACCCGTTTCATCATATATATTCTTAATAGCTTTAACTGCTAACTTACTTGCTTCTCTTAGAGATAAATTACTTGTATTTTCTCCCATAGCTTCTGCTATATCTTTAAACTTCTCTGGCACAGATGCTCTATTATATTCCATCACCTTTGGAAGAAGTATTGCATTTGCCATTCCATGAGGTATCTTAAAGAATGCACCAAGTGGCCTTGACATAGCATGCACTAATGCTACAGAAGCATTGCTAAAAGCAAGTCCTGCTTGCATCTGCCCAAATAACATATTTTCTCTAGCTTCAAGGTTATCTCCATTATTAACTGCTTTTATAATATTTGAGCTTATTATTTTTATAGCTGAAAGAGCATACAAATTTGAAGCTGGCTGAGAGACTTTAGATATGTATGCCTCAATTGCATGGGTAAGTGCATCCATTCCAGTAGCAGCAGTTACATCTTTAGGCATAGTAATAGTCAGCTCTGCATCTAAAATTGCTACTTTAGGAATTAAAGTATCCCCTGCTAATAGCATTTTTATCTTCCTTTTTGTATCAGTTATTACTGAAAACCTGGTTACTTCACTGCCTGTACCTGCTGTAGTTGGTACAGCTATTACAGGAATTCCCTCAATTTCAGGGGCTTTATTTTCATAATCAATAAGCTTTCCTGGATTTGTAAGCATTATGCTTATAGCTTTTGCTGCATCAAGAGGACTTCCTCCTCCTAAAGCTATAATTACATCTATCGCTTGCTCTTTAGCTACCTTTGTTCCAGCTTCAACTGTATCTACACTTGGATCCGATTCAACCTGATCAAATACAATTGTTTCTACCTTGTTTTCCTTTAAGCTATTTAAAACCTTATCTAAGGCACCGCTTTTTTTTGTAGAACTTCTCCCTGTTACTATTAAAGCTTTTTTACCATACTTAGCCGTTTCCTCTCCAACATTCTTTATGCTTCCTAGCCCATAAATTATTTTATTTGGAGCTTTAAAAACGAAAATAGACATATGTTTCACCTTCTTATGTTTAATTATATTCATTGATAAATTATCAAATAATTATAGTATATATTATTAATTTATCAAATATATTGTATATAATTTATCATATTATCATATAGTTTCATATGTCCATTTGGCACAATTATTTATATTGATATTTGTTCACTCTAACATAAAAGTTATTTAAGACAAAAATGAAAAAAGCCTTTCAGCATAATATTTAAATATTTGCTGTGGGCCTTTCCTCTTATTCTGCATAAAAACATATAACTTTCCTTTAACAAATTAAATTGTCAGGTATTTTTCAATTATGTCATCTGTTAATTGACTTGTCTTTCCACTAGCTACAACTGTACCCTTTTGCATTACCATAAATGTGTCTGAGAGCTTTTTAGCAAACTTCAAGTTTTGCTCTACAATAATCATTGGTATACACATTTTTTTATGAAGCCTTATTAAAATATTTGCTATTTCATCTACAACATTAGGCTGAATTCCTTCAGTAGGCTCATCTAATATTAATGCTTTAGGCTTACTCATTAATGCTCTTGCTAGGGCTAATTGTTGTTGTTGTCCACCTGATAAAACTCCTCCTTTCCTATTTAAGTGCTCTGGTAAAATAGGAAAGTAATCAAATATTTCTTCCATTCTCTCTTTAATCTCTTTAGTGTGTGCAAGGGCCCCTAGCTCTAAATTTTCCTTTACTGTTAAATTAGGAATAATCTCTCTTCCTTGAGGAACATAAGCAAGTCCATTACATGATCGTTCATAGGTTTTTAATTTTGTTAAATTATTGTGGTTCAGTTCTATTGAACCTTTTTGCATTGGCAATAAGCCCACCATACTCTTTAATAATGTTGTTTTTCCAACACCATTTCGCCCTAAAATAACCATCTTTTCTGTTGGGAGAACATTAAATGAGACATCGTGTACTACTCTACTTTCCCCGTAATTTACGGATACATCTTTCACCATCAGCATGCCTCATCCGCCTCCTCATCATTCTTCAAATATACTTTAATAACCTCTGGATTCTTAGTTACCTCTTCATATGTCCCTTCTGCAAGTAACTTGCCTTGATGTAATACCGTTACATTCTCAGCAATTTGTTTAACAAAATCTATATCATGCTCAACAACTATAACTGTTTGATCCTTCATTAAAGTCTTAATTAACTCACCAGTTTTATAGGTTTCGTCTGCAGTCATTCCTGCAGTTGGTTCATCAAGAGTAATAATTTGAGGGTTTTGAGCTATTACCATACCTATTTCAAGCCACTGTCTTTCACCATGTGACAAAGATGTTGTTAACATATCTCTCTTTTCAAAAAGATTTATATCTTTTAAAATCGATTCAATTTCCTCTTGTATCTTCTTTGTTTTTTTATATAAAAAGGTTTTAGCTACAGTACTATTACCAGCTAAGGCTACTTCAATATTCTCTTCCACGGTCATATAGTCAAATACATTTGGTCCTTGAAATTTTCTACCCACTTTGTGTTTACTAGCTATTACCTCAGGATCTTTCCCTGTAATATCTATACCATCTATTATTATCTTCCCTGAGGTTGGTTTAGTTTTACCTGTAATCATATCAATAATTGTTGTTTTACCAGCACCATTAGGGCCAATAACAACACGAGTTTCCCCTTTTCTTATTTTCAAATTAACTTTGTCAACTGCTAAAAATCCATTAAAGCTAACGGTTAAATCTTGTAGTTCTAAAAATTCCATAACCTTCACCTGCCTTTAATACATTTTTTCTAGCCTTTAACTTTATATCAAAATCAATTAGAGTTCCTATAATTCCTTTAGGGAAAAATACAACTACCACTAACATAATTACTCCAAGTACTAATTGCCATAGTTCTCCAAAACTATCTGATAATGAACTTTCCAATATGTTTATTATTAGCGCCCCTACCATGGCACCTGTTATATTTCCTTTTCCTCCAACTGCTAGCCATACAAGTACAGAGGTAGACAACATGACACCTACCTTATCTGGAGATATAAATGAATTCATAGGTATATATAACATTCCTGCGAGTCCTGCAATCATTCCTGAAATCGCAAATATAACCATTTTAAATGCAGCTGGATTAAAACCTAAAAACTGCAATCTTGCCTCATTTTCTCTTACAGATTTAATTATTAACCCAAACCTACTTTTCGTTAACCAAATACAGAACAAGTATACTAAAATTAAAATCCCAAATACTAAGTAATATAGTTGAGTTATAGACAAAGGCTCTCCGCCTATCTTTATATTTGTAATCCCACTAATACCGTTTGCTCCTCCAGTATACTTTTGTTGATTATTCACAAATAATTCAAACAAAGCTGCAAAAGCTAATGTAATAATATTAAAGAATACTCCTTTTACTTTGCTAGTAAAAATAAAATATCCTAATAATAAGGCAACTATCATTGGTACTATTAATCCCATAAAAAAGGCAATAATGGGGCTTTCTAAAATTCTTAATACTCCAGGTAACCTAGTTAATCCAAAAGACTGCATAAATACTGGTACACCCTCTTGAGATGCGAGAGAAATTGCCATTATATATCCTCCAATACCGAAGAATATAGCATGTCCTAAATTCATCAGCCCAGCACTTCCCCATAGAATATCTAATGAAATAGCAAATATCATATAAACTATGAATCTTCCAACTAATTCTGTCTTAAAGTTGGATGTGAAAAATGGAACTAAAAATAGTATTAAAAATAACACTATATCAATATATTTTTTTGCCCCAATATTTTTAAACTTCTCCATTAACATTCCATCATCTCCTTTCTTTTAAAGCAAATAAGCCTTCTGGTTTAAATCTAATTAATATTATAATTAGCATAAATACTAGTATCTTAGCTGTAATTTCACTTATATATCCTGACATTAATGTTACAGACTCACTTATTACAAAGGAACTTGTAAATGCTCCTATTATAGAATTTAGGCCACCTAAAGTTACTGTTAAAAATCCATCTACCTGATATCCAATACCCATTGATGGCATTACACTTTTAACTGGTGCAAGCAAAGCTCCTGCCACTCCTGCAAGTCCAGATCCATAAGCAAAAGTCAAAGTATCGATACGAGCTGTATTAAGTCCTAAACATTGAGACATACTTCTATTTCTAGTAATTGCTCTAATTTGCATTCCAAATGTGGTCTTAAAAAATAAAGCTAAAGTTACAAGTAATATTATTACTGCTATTGCAACTAAAAATATATTATAGTAGGGAATTACTACATCACCGAACTTTAAACTTCCTTCTAATGGATTCCCTACAAATTTATCTTCTGGTCCAAATATCATTTTAATGATTTGTTGAAAAATATATGAGAGTGCAAATGTTGCTAAAAGTGTTTCTGGAACCTTACCATACAATCTTTTTATCAATAGGGTTTCTATTATTATTCCTAAAATAGCTGTGAATATAAAAGATGCTATTATTGAGACTGCAAAAGGAAGCTTTAAAACTGTTGATGTGAAATATGCAAAATAAGCACCAATCATTATAAATTCACCATGGGCCATGTTAACTACATCTAACAGTCCAAATATAATTACTAATCCTATGGCTGATATAAATAATGTTGACGAAACACTTAACCCATTTATTAACTGTGATGTAAATATGTCCATAAGTCTTCCTCCTTTAATTTTTTAAAATTTATAGTGCAAGTCAAAAATCTATTTAGAATTTTAACATTACACTATAAATATTTAACTTCTTAAAACTTATTGAATTACTGGTTCTACTAATCCGTCTGCATGATATATAATGTCAAATGTACCCTTTGAATTAACTTTTCCTATATATGAATTTAACCAAGCATGATGGTTCTCTTTGTCCATTTTAATTTTTCCTTGTGGAGTATCAATTTCTAATCCTGAAAAAGCTTTTATTATAGATTCTGTATCTAGCTTATCAGCCTTTTCAAGTGCTGCTGCTAATAAGTAAACACCGTGGTATGCACCTTCTACTTGATTTGTTACAGTTGTATTATCATTAAAGGTAGATTTATACTTTTCAACAAATGCTTTGCTTTCTTTAGTATCTACTGTATTAAAATAGTCAAATGAACTATAGTGACCTGCAGCTGCATCTACACCTATACCTTTAACTGAACCTTCATGAGTTGCAATTGAACAAATTGGAATATCAGAAGATGAAATACCATATTGCTTATATTGTTTATAAAATGGTACTACACTATCTCCAGCAATTGCTGAGAATACTACATCTGGTTTTGCTTGTTTAATTTTATTTATTAAAGAAGAAAACTCTGTATGTCCTAATGGTAAATACTCTTCACCGACAATTTGTCCACCTGATGCCTCTAATAGGTTTTTAGCAAAAGCTATGCTCTTCTTAGGGAATACATAATCTGATCCTACGAAAAATACTTTTTTACCTAAGTTTTTAGTAATCCAAGGAATGAATGCACTTATTTGTTGACTTGGAACTGTATTTGTGTAAATTACGTTTGGTGATGGTTTTTCACCTTCATAAAAAGTGTTATAAACTAAAACCGAATTATTATTTTGAACTACCGGTATAACAGCAAGTCTTGTGGCTGAAGAGTTAGTACCTACTGTTGCAACTACTTCATCTTCTAATATTAATTTCTTAATTTTTTCACTAGCTTTTGCTGGATCTGAGTTATAATCTGAATAAATAGGCTCGATCATCTTTCCCTTAATACCACCCTTGGCATTAATTTCATCTATGGCCATTTTAGCTGCATTGACCATTGGTTTTTCTGAAATTGAGAACGCACCCGTAGTTGAATAGAGTACCCCAATCTTAATTGTTTTTTCACTGCTAGAATTTTTACCGCATCCTGTGAAAACTGCACCAGCCATCATAATAGCAGTAACTATAGCGATTAACTTTTTGTTTTTCATATTAACTCCCCCTTTATTATTTCCTTCCCTTTCTCTAAAATTGTAATGAATATTGTTATGTTTCCTTCTGCAGTTTAAACTATATATTATGCTCTAGGAAATCTAAAAAAGTAAATGGACATATGTTTCACCTACTATGGTAAATTATATTTATTAACAAATTAATAAATAACTGCATATATTATTATTAATTTATTAATAATCTTGTATATAATTTATCATATTGTCATCAGAATTCATATGTCCACTTCATACAATTATTTAGATCTTTATTTGTTCACTGTAGCATCTTTATAAATCTTCTTATTTTAAAAGCCAACCTTAAATTAAAACATTCATTTACTCCTTCTAGGCTTAGCTCTAATATTTCTTCTATCCTTGAAATTCTGTATTTTAGAGTATTTCTGTGAATATATAGTTCTTCAGAAGTTTTTCTTAGATTCCTATCTTCAGTAAGATATATTTCCAAGGTATCCAATAAATCTGTGCCATTTTTATTATCATACTCTAACAGCTTGCCTAAATTCTCCATGTAAATCTTATTTAGTTCGTCTATATCATCTACTTTAAAAAAAAGTCTGTAAATTCCGAGTTCACTATAACTCCTTATAGTATCTTCTCTATTACAAGCCTTTAAGATTGTTAAAGCTTTATTAGCTTCATATACACTGTTTTTAAATTTTCTTAATTCCTTGCACATACTTCCTATGCCTATACTTACAGTTAAGCCTTTTACTTTATTTTTAATTTCAAGTTTTATCTCTTCAGCTATTTTTAAAATTTCTTCCATAGTTTTTACTGGTGACATTATATTAAACGAATCACTTTTATTTACATACAGGATATTTTTATCATATTTTCTAAAAATAGAATTAATAATATTTTGTATATTAGTTTTCATTTTTAAAATTATATACTCATCTTTTATATTTTCTTTTTTAATAAACTCTGAAAATTTATCAATATCTATCACAATAGCTACATATTCCTCTTTAGGTTTATATCCATAAAAGGTTGCTCTATCAATCATATCTTCTTTATAAGTTCCAAAAATTACTTCCTCCATAAGGTCGTTCATAGATTTCAGCTTAATTTGATTATTAAATATCATTTTTATTATACTTTGAGTTATAAATGTTACTTTAACTTCAAAAGGAACTTGAAGTAACGGAACATTTAAGATGTCAGCAATTTCTATAGCTTCTTTTGGAATTTTATTAATATACGGCCCAACTCCAACTACTATACCAGATAAATTTTTTTCACTAGCTTGTCTAATTATATCTACAAGATCTTCTTTATAACTCTTAAGTCCAACCCCTGTTAAAAATACCAAATCCCCAGCTGAGGACCATTCTCCTACATTAGGTAGCTCCACAATATGAACCCAAGATATAATTCTATTTAATCCATCTTTACCTCCAACAACTTTAACTTTACTTAGCTCTGGAAGGTTTAATATCTCTTTGCAACTAACCACCATTTAAAAACCACCTCTTTTGTTTTAATATTACTTAATAGGTTAATTTTTAACAATTTATTATTATAATGCGTTATTATTGATAATTTATTATTAAATTCGACACTTTATTAATAATATGTTAAATCACTATTCTCAATAAAACAATACCTAAAATAAAAAAAGTAAGAATATTATTCTCACTTTCTACTTGTTTAACTTATAAAAAATTTTATGACCTGTCCATCTATTATTAATATAATAAGATAATACAATCAATTACTACTTTTTTTAACTAATAACTTATTTTCATACCTAAATACTATAAAGCTAAGAAGCGCAATAATAAATACTGCACCTGTTATATACATAGGTATATAGGAAGACATCTGTTTTCCTATAACTATCATTATCAATATTATTAGTTCGCTTGTTAACATTAATGTAGGTAAAAAATACTTTAGATATAAGTATCTTTTGTTATCCTTATCAATATCTTTATCAATAGATATTTCTTCTGGCATAGTAATTTTAAAATTAATGTCATCTGAAATAATAATTATAAATACAGGAAGTCCCAAGAATAATGGAAAGCAAAAATCATTAAAGAGTATTATCCAGAATAATCCAGGAATCCATTTTCTAAAAAATATATCTAATCCACAAGCTAAAATTATTGCTGTTGAAAGTGCTGAAATAAAAGATATAATAATGTATTTTATTAAGTTTATTCCACTCTTTACATTTGGCTCCGTTCCACCTGATATAAGATGCCAAAGCTTATATGGAACATATGCTGCAGTGAAGTTGCCAAAAAAGCCAAGAATAGATGCATTAGAAAAGGTTCCAAAGACATCTGCAATCAAATTCCCAAATGCACAGCCCCATGCTCCTGCTGGTCCCAGCAATAGTCCTACAACAACAGGCACTGCATTCACAGGTCGAACCTCAGTAAGTCCAGGAATTAAAACCATAACCTTAAAGGGCACAGCCATCCCCAAAAATATCAGGATACATATAATTACTTGCTTAAACTTCTCCCTTGTCTTAAAGGGTGATAATATTTCTCTCATCTTTAACCCTCCAACGCATTATTGTGCAAATCCTTCTTTTTACTTAGAAAGTTTGTTCCAGCAAATATAGCTCCTGAAACTATAAATAAGGCACCTACTGCATTTGAAAATGTAAATAGCTCTGTTTTCCCAAAGGTGCTTGGTATAAGCAGTGCAAGCACCATGGTCACTACTGGCTCCGTTGAAGCAATGATAGTTACTGTTATAGGTGAAGCATATTTTTGTGAATACATAAGCATAATATAGGCATAGGCCTTAGCAAAAAAAGCTAGGAGAAAAATATTAGCCAGTATTTCATTTGTATAATTTACTGTTAGGAAGGTTTTTGGTTCTTCAATTGCCCAAAGCATAAAACCAATTACAGATGTAAAAATCATCTGTCCTATTCCAAGAAGAAGTGGATCGCTTTTCTTTGTAAAGTTGTCTACTACCACAATATAAATTGCCATTACAAAACAAGCAGCAGTCATTATAAGAACCCCCGAATTAATTTCCTGCCCAGATTTTATTCCGCTGGTAAAAAAAAGTCCTGTTAGTATAAATACCATACCTAAAAGGTTGTTAGCATTAAGCTTTTTCCTAAATAAAAGCATAAGCAGAGGAACAAATACAATATTAAGAGAAGCTATGAAACTAGCTGTTGAGGCAGGTATTCTGGATATTCCCATTCTCTCAAAAACAAGGTTTAGGCAGATTATTGCAGCCAGTATAAAGCTTCTTAATAATGTTTTCTTATCCATTTCCTTTATTCTTTTAAAAAATACTATTAGCATAATTATAGATGCAATTCCAGTTGTAAGTGTAATATAGGCAAAGGTTGACAATGATTCAGGTATATTCTTAATAAAAATATAAGAAGATGCCCAGCAAAGTGTTATTGAAAATAATACAATATTAGACTCAATTCTCGTCATTGCTTAACCTCCTCATAAAATTCATATTGAACTTTCTCCTTCTCAATGAGTACAGAATTTTGGTTAAGTTCTTTTATTATCTCGTTCATTATTGATTTTACATCTTCATCATCAGCAGAATAAAAGATATATATGAGGCTATTTTCTCTGGTAATGTTTTTCCTTTCATCCATATAAGCTCCTCTTCCATAAATCCTTGTAAAGCCATCTAGATATTTTAGTATTATCTCCTCAACTTTTTTTTCAGCATCACCTGTAGAAATTATCTGTTTGTAAGTATCCTTGTCATTAAGCCCTACATACATTGTATACTTTATTTCTTTATTATTAGATGCCTCATCATAATTTAATAAACTATAGCTTACCGGTATTAAGCATAATAAAATAAAAATTATTATTACCTTAAAATACTTTTTCATCTTTCTTCTCCTTTTGCTTTAACTACCGATGTTTTTAAGTTATGAAAATTGGACATCAAAGTAATGTCCATTTTCATTTATTTTAAATAAGGTATTTTTAATTTATCAATTAATAGCTACAAATTGTCCATTTACACACTTAAGCATTGGAAGTTTGTTAGTATCTAAAATCATGGCTCCTCCGCTTTCAAAGGATATCTTTCTCACTGTACCATCATAGCCCTTTTTATCATGCATAGAATTTGCTATCTTAACTGGATCATTTGTACCAAGTTCTGCAGCTTTATCGACTATTAGTTTCACCATATCATAGCCCTGAATTGCCCAAATATCACCATCTTCCTTGAATCTAGCCTTGTACTTTTGCATAAATTCATTATAGCCTTTAGAATTTTCTATATCTACTGTAGATGGTACAACCATTCCCTCAGCAATTGAAATATTATCTTTAAGTGCCTTTGCTCCATTGAAAATCGGTTCACCCATAACTGCTATATTGCTATCCCTGCTTCTAAGCATTTTTAGTATTTCAAAAGCTCTATCAGCTCCGTACTGAGAAATAACAACACAGTCAACACCTATAGTCTTCCATCTGCTGTATATTAAATCAAATTCACTTTCTGAAGTAATTGCTGGCACATAGTCCATAACCTTTGAACCTTTATTAGAAAGTTGAAGTTCTAAAGCTGTTACAAGCTCCTCCTGAGACTGCTTTCCATTATAATATATGGCTATTCGCTTGTACCCCTTATTAACTGCATAATCTGCCATTACCTTTCCCAAATCAGAAAAAGCAGGAACAGTGCAAAATAAATAAGGATTAGACTTTAAAAATATACTGTCATATGCCCCATAAGGAAATAAAACTATCTTTTTACTTTCAGATAAGATATCGGCAGTTGTCTTAGACACATCAAAATTTTGAGTGTTAAGAATTGCAGTAACTTTACTGTCTTTAGCCAACTTTATGGCCTCTTCAACGCCATTTTCATATACATCCTTATCATCAACAAGTTTTGTCTTTATAGTGAAGCCTTGAGCACCATACTTACTGTTTACTTCCTCTAGTGCAAGCTGAACTCCATTTAAAAAGGTTTTGTCTGAGGTTAACCATGCACTATCTCCTAGTACCGCAATATTAATTTCCTTTTCATTGCTCTTTTGGGTACTTCTACATCCATAAATCCCCAAAGTTAACAATATACATAAAAGCAATGAAAACCATCTTTTATTTGATATATCTCTTTTAATTATTTTCCTATGCCATTTGTCTACTTGCAAATTCATAAAAAAGCCCCTCCTTAGCCATTAACTCTTCAAAATTGCCCTCTTCAACGATTTTCCCTTTATCAAGTACTAGAATTCTGTCACACATTTTTATTGTTGAAAGTCTGTGTGCTATAACTATTCGTGTACAATTTAATGTAGAAACTGATTCTGAAACAATCTTTTGAGTTATATTATCAAGAGCAGAGGTAGCTTCATCAAAGAAGAGTATATTTGGCTTTGATACAATTGCTCTTGCAATCATTATTCGCTGCTTCTGTCCCCCTGATATTCCTCCGCTCCCCTCAGAAATCATAGTGTGCATTCCCATAGGCATTGCCTTTATATCATTATCAAGTCCTGCCAAACGTGCTGCCTTCCATGCATCCTCAAGCTTAAGCCATGGAGCTGTTATAATTATGTTTGAAAAAATATCTCCTGAAAAAAGCTTTCCGTTTTGAAGCACTACACCAATATTCTTTCTTACAGAAGGTACATCAAGGCTTTCAAGATCGTTCCCATCATAGTAAATAGCCCCTGCTTCAGGCTTTTCAAAACCGAGCATAAGCCTCATAAGCGTTGACTTACCACAACCTGTCTTACCTACTAAGGCTACATATTCTCCCTTCTTAACTTTAAAGCTTACATTATCTAAAATAGCAGGTCCATTCTCTACATAACGGAAGGTTATGTTATTAAGTTCAATTTCCCCACTAAGCTGAGTTACAACCTTTTTATTTTCATCTATTTCTGGAACTGCATTAAGTATAGGCTTTACCATATCAAGATGAGGTTTAATATTTGCAAGTGTTGTAACTATTCCTGAAAGCTGCATTATTGCACTACTTACAGAACCATAAGCTGTATTAAACGCTATATAATCAGAAGGAGATACCTGAGACTTTCCTGCAAAATAGTAAATGATGAGTCCTCCTCCAAGTGTCATAGCAGCTGATATTGGTGTACTAAGTTTTAAAAACAGAGGTGGAGAGTATGTGAGTCTTCCCTCCTCTTTGTATGCATCTGCCCATTTTGAAAAAGCTCTTTTTTCTGCACCGGCAAGCTTGAATTTCTGTATGCCGCTAAAAAGCCCGTAAACTAATCCACTTATTTTTGCACTAACTATAGTTTTCTTCTTTGTTATTTTCTGCTGAAGTAAAACTGTTAATATTGTAAATATCAACATAGACAGTATTATAATCAAGCCTGGCTTCACAAGACTTGGAGCATATCTAACCATTTGAAATATATATACAATTGAAAAAATAGCAGATAGTCCAGAGGTTAAAACAGTATCCGATAACATGCTGCAAATATGATTTATACTCATTGACCTGCTAGACAACTCTCCTGATGAATATTCCTTGAAAAACGTAGCAGGAAGAGAGAATATCCTTGCCATTGTTGCTCCTTGTACAGTTGTATTTATTTTATCTCTAAACCGATTTAATATTATGCTTCTAGTAATACCAAAAAGCAGAGTTCCTATGGCAGCTCCTACTAAAAGTCCTCCAACTGGAACTATATCTTCCTTTGTTCCTGAAGGAATAACAGAATCAAATATCTGTTTATTCATATATGGAGTAAACATACCAAGAAGGCTTACTAATAAGCTTGCAACTATAACCATTGCTATATCTGCATAAGTAATACATTTAGCTATATATAACAATAAATCCCTAATAGTTAGTTTTCTTGCCGGAAAAGGTTTATAAAAGCAGAAAGCATCAATACTTATATTCTTAGCAGTTTTTTTATTCATTGGAATCTTATTTCCCGTATCAGGGTCATAATATATATATCCCTGTAAAAGTCCAGGTAGTATTGCAATAACCTCACCCTTAGTAGTACTTCCAAGCAGTGGGCCTCCTCCATCCTTCCACCAACTTCCCTTAAGTTCTACCCTTCTTCTCATAACTCCAGATGCCCTTAGCATATATTCAAGCTGTTCGTTTAAATCCGTAATGCCCTTGGGAAGTGAAGGAATCTTAACTCCTAAATTGGTCAAAACTTGTTCAATGGCACTTCCTGATTTATTTCCTATTGTATCTTTAAATTTTGGTCCTTTTCTTTCCCCCTTAACTATGGATGAAAAATTATAAAAAGCCTCCTTCATGGAAAAATTATCATTTTTCATTCTGTCTTTCAACTGTTGATTAAAGCCATCTGACATTCCTACACCCCCTATTCTGTAGTTATAAGTCTAGTATATACACCGTCTAGCTTCATTAGATCTTCATGGGTGCCTCTCTCAGCTACCTTGCCCTTATCTAATACTATTATTTCATCACTGTCTCTAATGGTTGATAGTCTGTGAGCAACAATTATACATGTAATACCCCTTGCCTTTATGGCATTCATTATATCAAGCTCTGTTTTTGCATCTAATGCTGAAGTGGCTTCATCCAATATAATTATTGTCGGCTCCTGTGCCAAAGCTCTTGCTATTTCAAAACGCTGTCTCTGCCCTCCGGAGAAGTTTTTGCCACCCTCTTTAATTATATGTTCATAACCACCCTCACGCTGCATGATATCCTCATGTATCTGAGCATCCTTTGATGCCGCAACTATTGTTGTTTGTTCAATAGAGGTATCCCATAATGTTAAATTGTTTAGAATGGTATCCTCAAAGAGTATAACTTCTTGATCAACCACTGCTAAAGAACCTGTTAAAACACTTCTATTTACTTTATCTATGGAATCTCCATCAAGTAAAATATCACCAGACCAAGGCTTGTATAATCCTGATATGAGCTTAGCAAGTGTAGACTTTCCGCTTCCTGATCCCCCTACAAAGGCAACACGTGAGCCGGGTTTAAGGTTCATGCTGAAATTTTCTATAAGAGGTAGACTAAGTCGATTATACCCAAAAGTAATATTTTTTATAGTGATGTTCCCATTAAGTTTCTCGTAACTCTTATCCTTCTCTTTTTCATCTTGAAAATCTTCAATCTCTACATCAGGCTTGTAATTCATAACATCTTCAACTCTTTCCATGGATGACCGCATTT
This sequence comes from Clostridium homopropionicum DSM 5847, assembly GCF_001263795.1. Taxonomy (GTDB): domain Bacteria; phylum Bacillota; class Clostridia; order Clostridiales; family Clostridiaceae; genus Clostridium_H; species Clostridium_H homopropionicum. The sequence goes on along the minus strand of NZ_LHUR01000020.1, from coordinate 22,773 downwards.
CTTGAAAGGATTGTCCCACTTCAATAAGTTCATTTACTGGCTTTAAAAATGCTGAAAGAAAACCTTGAAAAGCCATAAGTGTTCCTATTGTAAATTTACCATCCAGTATAAGATAAACACCTATCATAAGTATTGCGATATTTGCAAGCTGCTGAAGCAGTGAAGGTATGGCTCCTAAATATTGATTTGTTTTTGTAAAATTTACTTGAGCATTATTTTGTTTTGCCTGATAGCCTGCCCAACGTTCAAAAAATCCATTTTCAGCACCGCTTGCTTTAATAGTTTCTATCATCTCGATACCCGAAACAGTAACACCTGAAAGCTTTCCAGCATCTCTCTGAAGTATTCTGCTCATATTAACTCTCTTTTGTGAAATCCATTTAAAAGTTACAATATTTAAAAATGTAGTAACAATTCCTACTGCTGTGAGCAAGGGACTATAATTCAGCATAATTATAAAGTAAAAGAACAACATACAAATGTTCAAAAATACTGGTGCTAGTTTACCTATAAGAGTATATGCAATTGTTTCGTTGCTAGACTGTCTTGCTGCAACATCACCAATATAACGTTGTAAAAAAAATTCAACAGGTAATCTTAATACATGCCACATAAACATGGCGTTTGCTGATACTGAAAGCATCCCCTGTATTTTTAGCAAGTATACGGCTTCCACAACTCTCACAACAAACTGAAATAAAAGTGTACCTAATATGAAAATTATAAATGGTCCAAGCCAGTCAGGATTTTTTCCAGAAAGTATATTATCTATGAATATTCTTGAAAAGGCTGGTGTAATTATGCCTACCCCTGCAGTAAGTATTCCTGTTATTACAACGAACATGAATGGCACTAGAGTTCCCTTAAGCCTCTTTCTTGCAAACTGCCAAACACTCTTCGGTTTACCTTCTGCAACAAATTCCTCTGTCTTTTCAAATCTAAGCACTACTCCAGTGAAGGACTTATCAAATTCCTCCATGGAAACCTCTACATTACCTCTGGCTGGGTCATTAAGAACAGCTTTCCCTTTTTTAAAGCCGTTTAACACTAAAAAATGATTAAAGTTCCAATGAATAATTACTGGCAGCTCTATCTCCTTAAGGGTTGAAGGCTCCATTCTAAAGCCCTGGGCCTTAAGTCCGTAAGATCTAGCAGCTCTTAGAATATTTTTAGCACTACTTCCATCTCTAGAAACACCACAGTCAGCTCTAACCTGTTCTAAAGGTATCCACTTGCCGTGATAGGCGAGAATCATACACAGTGAAGCAGCTCCACACTCCAAAGCCTCCATCTGCATTACAACAGGTACTTTTGCTATCCTTGCCATTAAATCACCGCCTCTTTAATTAAATATAAGCTTGTATGGGGGCATATTATTTACAATAATAAGCATATTACACTTTGTTCCAATATCAAGCCTTATGCTTTCCCCCTTTTCATTAGACCATTTTATCTTTTCCGCTGAATTTGGATCTACAGTAAGATTAATTCTTACCTCAACTGAGTTATCCTGAGGCACTATGCCTACTGCATACTGTTTGCTTCCAAGGGTAGATAGAATATTTGCTTCTGTCACAGAATAAGACCCTATACTTGCAATACGACCGTACATATATCCATACTCTTCTCTAGATGCAAAGTCCGGTGAAACTTGAACCTCCATTCCTTCTCTGAGCTTCTTTGCAGTTCCTGTTGGTATATAACATATAACTTGCTTATCATTAGAGTACTTTTCACTTTTTACTATATTTGCAACAGCCTGATTTGCTGAAACCATCTCCTGTGATCCTATTACATCAAGAACAACACCAGAAACTGGAGCTACTATTACAGATGTTCTTTCATATTCAGACATTAATGCTAAAAGCATTTCTGTATTCACATTATTTTGAGCCTTCAGTTGTTTTATTTCGTTCAATATGGCATCCTGAGGAACAACTGCAATTATCTGACCACTTTGTACAAAATCTCCGGTCTTTACCCTCACATCTGTTACTCTTCCGCTGGCCTGAGATATTACCTTAGTAACACCATTTTCAGGGAAAATGACTCCCCTTGTTTGTACAGATTCAGGTATGCTTCCAAAAACTGACCAAAAGGCCAGTGCAACTAATATAGCCATACATGCGAATACAACTCCCCAAACGCTAGGATTAGTAATTTTAATATACTCATTTAGCTGTTCTGGTGAAGATATTCTTTCAAGTGATGACTTTCTAAATATGTTGTTATCCATATTGTTACCTCCTGATTTATATATTTCATAAATATGACAATCTTATCCTAATAATCGTCATCAATATTCTTCTATAACTAAAAGAGTAACATGGGAATATTACAAATCCTCGTAGATTTGTTACAGCAGTGTAAACAAATTAATTAATGGATTATAGAATCACTTCTAGAACTCAACCTTTCATTGAAATATAAGAGAAGTATATTATAATCTAGATATGGAGGTGATTTAAGTTGGAAAGTTTTACAGGGTTTAAAGCCCCCACTAAAATATTTGAAAATCAAGATTTCATTTTTTATAAGTCCTTCAGTGAAGAAGATCAAATTCCTGTTATCTTAAAACAGTTTACCAACAAAAATACTAAGGAAGACAAATTTTCTTTTTTTATGAATGAATTAGATGCTAGCAAAAAACTTAATCATGATGGAATTGTAAAACTTTTGAATATCATAAGCTACAAAGTGGATCCAATACTGATTTTAGAGGATTTCGGTAGTGATATACTTTACAATATATTAAAGAATAAAAGCTTTTCAGTTAAAAAATTTCTAAAACTTGCCATAAAATTAGCAGAATCTGTAGAATATTTACATAATGCAAATATTTTACACTTACATATAAAACCAGATAATATCTTTGTAAATTGGGATGCAGAAATTATCAAACTTACTGGTTTTAAAGGAAATTTGGCTACTTCTATGACCACCTTTGACAACAAAAAATCTTTGGGAGAAATGCAAAGCAGTTATGAAGTGGCATATATTTCGCCGGAACAAACCGGAAGAATAAACTGTAAAATAGATTGTAGATCTGACTTGTACTCTCTTGGGATTATTCTTTATGAGATGCTAACTGGAAAGCGGCCTTTTGAATCTGAAGATCCCATAGAGATAATACACTTCCATATTGCAAAGGAGCCAGTTCCTGTTTGTCTTTTAAACCCAGAGATTCCTAAGATTTTGTCTGATATTATAGGAATACTGCTTGAAAAAAAATTAGAAAAACGATATGAAACCTCACATGAGTTAAAATGCGATTTGAAAGAATGCTTAAATAGACTCGAATTTAAAGATGAAAAATATAAGATAAAAGAATTTATTCCATGCAAAAGAAATGTTTGTGGAGAATTATTCCCTGATGAAAAAATTTTTGGACGAGAAACTCAAATTAAAATTTTAATGGATACTTTTGAATCGGTTAAAATGGACAATACTTCAAAAATTATTATGGTTTCTGGTTATTCAGGAGTTGGGAAGACTACCTTAGTTAATACCATAGGTACTTTAATCAAAAGCTCTGGATATATTTTTATTCACGGTAAGTATGACCAATACAATAATAACACTCCCTACTCATCTTTTGTTCAGGCATTTGATAATTATTTTAATGAAATATTGGTTCAAGGCAAGGAACAGGTTGCTCTGTGGAAAGATAAATTTATCCAAGCTCTTGACTCAAATGCCAGTATGATTACGAAAATTTTCCCAAAACTAGAACTTATTATAGGACCACAGAAACACTCTGAATTATTTATGTTTAACGAGGCCCAAAGCATACTCCATAGTGCTTTCATTCGTTTTTTTCATGCTGTTTCAAAAGATAGACCTATACTCTTATTTCTGGATGATTTACAGTGGGCTGATATAAATAGTATCAAGCTGCTTCAGTACTTATTAAATAACAAAGAAAATTTCCCTATTCTTTTTGTTGGAACTTACAGAAACAATGAAGTAGATTCCAATCATCCCCTCTGGTCTATTTTAACTCAACTCTCTAAAAGCATGACTAGTGAGCAAATAATTACCCTGAAGCCTTTAACTTTACAAGAGGTTAGTCAATTAGTAGGATCATTATTCCAGCATTGGAATCAGGATATTGAGAGTTTTTCAAGTCTGTGCTTTGAAAAATCTGGTGGAAATCCTTTTTTCCTCCAGCAGCTTATAAAATCTTATAAAGATGAAGGAATTCTCATTTATGCAGGAAAGGAAAAAAAATGGACTATCAATTTGGATCAATTGGGCATCACCAGCTTTGGTAATGCTCTTTCCGATATACTGATCAGAAAACTTAAAAAACTAAATATAGAAGCTATAGAGGCACTTAAGGTTGCTGCATGTATGCATAATAACTTCGAAGCAGTCACCATTTCAAATATTTTAGATCTACCTTATGAAGAAGTTTCAAATGCTCTGCAAAATTCCTCATATGAAGGTTTCATCCGTTTGAGTCAATCTGATATTTATTCAAAGGATATAGGAAATACTACTGATACCTTTTGTTTTTCACACGACAGGGTTAAACAAGCAGTTTACTCCTTGATAAATATAATTCAGAGATCTGAAATTCATTATGGAATTGGAATGTACCTACTAGAAAAAAGCGGTAACAATATAGATGAGAATGAAAATTTATTTGAAATAACAGAGCACTTAAATCAAGCAGAAGATATTTTTAAAGAGAAAATGGAGATTCTTTTTCTTACTAAACTTAATTTAGCATCTGGTAAAAGAGCTGCTAGTTTCTATGCCTACGATAGGGCACTGGAATATTTTAAGAGAGGAATAGAAACCTTAGGTTCAGAAGGATGGTTAAAACATTATGAATTGACCCTGAGCCTTCTTACAGAAGCAACCACTGCAGCTTACGCCTCTGGACAAGTTGAACTTATGAAAAAGTATGGCAATGAGGTTCTTGAAAATGGCAGAACCCTTCTTGATAAATGTAAAATCTATGAGATTAGAATTGAACATTTAACAGTTGAAAACAAGCTAAAGGAAGCAGTAGATGAGGCAAGATATGTTTTAAGTCTTTTCAATGTCAATTTACCTGTAAATCCTACCACTTTAGACATATCTATAAGATATTTTAAGATTAAATTTGCACTAATAGGACGTACTTTTGAAGACTTAAAGAGCATGCCTCCAATGAGAGATGGAACTATGCTCGCAATTATGAGAATTTTGGCCAGTGCAGGTCTTGCAGCCTACACTGACTCAGAAATGGTTTTTCTTATAATAACATTGAATATAGTAGAAATTTCAATAAAATATGGAAACTCTCCTTTAAGCCCAGCCTCCTATACTGCATATGGCCATTTTCTCTGTTCCTATTTAAATAAAAGAGAAACGGGATACCAATTTGGAAGACTTGCCATTGATCTTCAAAATACCATGAAGTCAAAAGCTTATGAATGCAAAGTTAATCTAATTTTTGAAATATTACTTAGGCATAATAAAGAACCTCTAAGAAATACACTAAATAGTTTTCCTGAAAACCATCAAAAGGGACTTCATACAGGAGATCTTAATTCAGCAGGTTATGTAATTATGCAGCATCTTGTCTATATGTACCTAGCCGGATTAGAGCTAAGCACCATCTATAAAGTCACACTAGAATATAAAGAAGACTTGCTTATAACCGGGAATAGAATACCTATTTCTATATGCTTCATGTACCTACAAGGAATTGAAAATTTAATGGAAGGCTCAAAGGTTCCATGGGAAATACAAGGGCATTACTATGATGAGAAGGCTGAATTGCTTGCTTATGAGGAGGTAAACGATAAGGCCGTTACCTTTAATATATATTTTAATAAAATGGTAATTGCTTATCTATTCGGACAATATGAAGAAGCAATAAATAATTTGAAAAATGCTGAGGTAAATCTTAAGGGAGCCATAGGTACCTTCTGTATTCCTGTACTAAATTTCTATAGTGCTCTTATTAACCTTAAATTTATGTCCATATCTTCTGAAAAAACAAAAAAACGTTTATACAGTGGTAAAGCTAAATATTTTCTTAAGAAAGTAAAAAGCTTCTATAAAGATGCACCTGAAAATAATGAAAACAAGTATTATCTTATAAAAGCTGAAGAAGCCCGCATTTATGGAAATTACGAACTGGCAATACAGTATTTTAATATGTCCATTAAATCAGCAGGGAAAAATGGTTTTCTTCAAGAGGAAGCACTTGGAAATGAACTTGCTGCAAAAATGCTGTATTCCCTTGGAAGAAGCCATGATGCCTCAAAATACGCACAAGCTGGAATTGCTTGTTATACAAAATGGGGATGTCCATCCAAGGCAAAACAGTTGCAATATACCTTGAAAAGAAGCTTCATGGGCATGGAGCAACACACAAATGTAGATAAATTTAAAGCTACCGAAAATTTTGATTCCCATCAGTTCCTTGATCTAGAAACAATAATAAGAGGTAGCCAAGCTATATCTGAGGAAATTGTGCTGTCAGAGCTTCTAAAAAAAATGCTAAGCATAGTCTTACAAAACTCAGGAGCTAGGAAAGCATTTTTCATAATGGAAACCAATGGAGAATTATTTGTTGAAGCTCAGGGAACTGTTATGGATAGCAGTATAGAATTAAAAAAAGCCGTTCCTTTAAAAGAAAATAGCGAAATTTTAGAAAAACTTATAAACTATGTGGTTAACACGCGAGAAACTATTATATTAAACAATACTGAAGAAATAAGGCACTTTACTGATGATAATCTTTCTAATGAAAAAGAGTCTCTTTCACTGTTATGTATGCCTATAGAATCTAAACGTAATCTAGTAGGAATCCTTTACTTGGAGAATGATTTAATCAATGGTGTTTTTACTAGGCAACATATGAAGATACTAAAAATTTTTGCTTCACAGTTAGCTATTTCCATAGAAAACGCTAAGCTGTATCAAAATCTTGAAAAAATGGTAGATGAAAGAACACTGGAGCTTAAATTAAAAAATAATGAACTAGAAAATGCAAATAAAAAACTTGAAAATGCAGACCGTGCAAAAAACAGTTTTCTAGCTAACATGAGTCATGAGATGCGTACTCCTCTTAATGGAGTAATTGGTATGGCTAGTATGCTTCAAAAGAGCAGACTTGACGGTGAACAAAAAGAGAGTGTAGATGCAATTATTCATTCTGCCCAATCTCTTCTTGCAATTATAAATGATATACTTGATTTTTCAAAAATACAAGCTAATAAAATTGATCTAGAAGAACAGAATTTCAATTTAGTCCATATGATTCAAGAGCTGCTGCCTGCCTTTGCTCTTAAAGCTAAGGAAAAGAGAATCAATCTTTCCTGTTCTGTGAAAGAGGGATCACTTGAGTTCTTAAAGGGAGATCCTCTAAGAATAAAGGAAATTATTATAAACCTTCTCAGCAACGCAATTAAATTTACAGAAAAAGGTAAAGTAGAAATGGAGGTGTCTTCTGAAAAAATTGAAGATACTACTGGAGTTTTAGAGATTACTGTAAGAGACACTGGAATTGGAATATCAGAAGAAAAATTGGACTATATTTTTCAAGATTTTACTCAAGCAGATAGCAGTACAGCCAGAAGATTTGGTGGCACAGGATTAGGGCTTTCAATTACAAAGAAACTTGTAGAGATGATGAATGGCACTATTAAAGTAAAAAGTAAACTTGATATAGGAAGCACCTTTACCTGCAAGGTATATCTAAAATTACCAGAAGCTATTGTAGTTCATGATACAAGCTCAGGGGAAGAAGAATATCAGTCAATTGAAAAACTTACAGGTTATCGTATCCTTGTAGCTGAAGATGATGAAATTAGCCGCAAATATATCAATTCAATTTTAAAATATCTTAGCTGCGAAGTTACCATAGTTTCAGATGGAATTGGAGTTCTAGAAGAGTTAAAGCTACATAAATTTGACTGTATCCTGATGGATAAAAATATGCCAAATTTAGACGGTATAGAAACTACTAGAATAATTCGAAGAGATGAATATATAACTGGAGCACATATACCTATTATAGCTCTTACCGCTTCTGCCATTGTTGGTGAACGTGAAAAACTGCTCTCATCTGGAATGGACTATTATCTTTCAAAACCAGTGAATGAAAAAGAGTTGATTTATACCCTAAAGTCAGCAAAAAAAAGTTTTGTTTTGAAAAAAACAAAAAAAGCAATAAAGAATCCATCAACAAGCCAATGGATTGAAAAAGATATATTTTTAGAGGAAGCATCCCTCTATGGTGAAGATATAATGAGTGAAATTCTTGATGAATTCTTGCAAGGATATGCTCTAACTCTTCAAAGAATAAAAAATCATATAGAGAATTCCAATTTCTCGGATGCTGAAAAAGAAATTCATAGGTTTGCAAGTACAGTATCTATATTTCAATGCAAAAGCTTCGTTGATACACTTAGGCAAATGGAAACTTACGCCAGAAATCAGAACTTAGAAAATCTGATTTCATCTTATGCTTTAGTAGTTGAAAATATAGTTCCTCTCTCCCATGAACTTGAAAACATTAAAAATCAATTGTCTAAAAAATTATATTAGTAATCTTATATTGCTTTGGAAGAAAGGCGGTATCCCACACTTCTAACGGATTCAATTATATGTGGGTTTATTCCGCTTTCCTCCAGCTTTTGTCTAATTCTTCTAATATGCACATCCACCGTACGAGTTTCTATGCAGAAGCTATCAGACCATAATAAATCCAGTAGCTGTTCCCGAGTAAAAACTTTACCTGGGTTTCTAACAAGAAGCTGCAAGAGCTCATATTCCATATATGTCATTGGAACAAATATATTGTTACAATAAGCTTCTCTAGAGTCTAAATCAATTTTGATGCCATGAATTTCAACGAAATTTTCCTCTGTCTTAGGTTGCATGTCCATTTTCATAAATATCTTTTTCATTCTTGTCAACAATTCATGATACCTTACCGGTTTGCTTAAATAATCATCTGCTCCTAATTCAAGCCCCAATACGGTTTCAATTTCTCCACTCTTAGTTGTCAACATGATAACAGGAATTTTTTTATAACAAGAATTTGCTCTTATCTTTTTTAAAACCTCAAGTCCATCTATTCCTGGAAGGATAATGTCTAATATGATACCATCCACCTGTTTTAATGAAAGCTCCTCAAGAGCATCCTCTCCTGAAGCAAAAGCCATGGTCTTATACCCATTACCCTCTAACGCAGCTTTTATCAATCTGCTTACAGATGAATCATCATCAACTATCATTATTGTTTTTCCCAATGGGACACCTCCCCTTTCAAAAACTTACTTTATATGACAATTATATTTTATAATTAAAGAATTTTCAAGAAATTAAGTCTTAACAAAGAAAAACTTGTATTTTTACATCATTTTTTGTTTTTTATATTTTTACACTGCCGTAACAAAACTCCTTAGATTTGTAATATTATCATGTTATTGTTTTATTAAATAATGAATTAGTAATAATTAAAAGTATCAGGAGGATTTAAAATGTCAGAGGAATCCCCAAAAAAAATACTGCATCTGGAAGAAAATAGTCCTCTATCTGAGGATATACTGGATAATATCCTGGGTGGAGTTGCAACTTGGAGTGGTAAATGGGTTATCTCTGCTTACTCTACCTGTCATGAATTCACTGCAAAAGATGGTCTCGATGGTGAAATGACTAGATCCAAATACTGCTGTTTTTGCAGTTATAAGGGATACGATGGCATATTGATGGTTTGCAATAATCCTAAAAATAATTAGTTATGTTTAAAATTTAAATAATATAAATATAAGTTATAAGGGGGAAATTATTATGAGTAATCCTGTAGAAAAATTTGTACTTAAATGTAAAGAGGACGCAGCTTTTATGCAGAAGATTGCAGCTATGAAAACTCGTGAGGAGATTATTGAGGCAGCAAAGACTGAAGACATTCAATTGACTGTTGAGGATATAGATGCTGTAAATGAAACTCTTAAACAGGAAACCCTTAAGAGTATTCTAAAGGATACACCAGCTGGTCAGTTCATCAATAAGATGATTGAAGACAAGTCTTTTGCTGAAAAAATCATGGCACAAACTGAATCAGAAGAGGTAATCCGCATTGCTAAGGAATCAGGCATTTCACTAACAGCTGAAGACCTAGCTGAGGCCAATAAAACCATCGCTGCTCTAGCAGGTGTTGCTCCAGCACAACAAAACTACGGTGAGCTTTCAGAAGAAGACTTAGAACAAGTTGCAGGTGGTACTATATCAAACGTTATAACTAAGTCTGTGGCATATACAATAACATCAGCAACTGTATCTATGCTATCATTATCAGCCGTTACCATGGTGTCTGTTCAACATGTAGTAGATCCAATTGTAAATCCAATCACTAACTTTGTAGTTAATACTTTAGAAGACAATCTAAAATAGCATGGAAATTACCATGAGTGATCCAGTAGAACAATTTGTAACTAAATCAAAAGAGGATCCTGCCTTCCTTGAGAAAGTTTCAAGGATGAAAACTCGCGAAGAAGTTATTTGTGCTGCAAAAACTGAGGGAATACAATTGACTGTTGAAGATATTGATGCTATAAATGAAGCCCTTAGGAAAGAAAACCTTAATACTGTTACTAAGATGACACCAGCTATTAAATTTATAAGCAAAATGATTGAGAATAAAAATTTTGCTGAGCTAGTAATGCTACAAACTGAAATAGAGGAAGTATTGCGTATCGCAAATGAAGTAGGAATTTCCATTACAGTAGAAGACCTTTTCGAAGTCAATAAAACCATTGCTGCATTGTCCGTAGCTTCACCAACACACCCAAGCTACGGTCAGCTTTCAGAAGAAGACCTTGAACAAGTTGCAGGTGGTTTTTTAAATTATAGTATAACAGAATCTATAGTTCCTTCTGCTACTTTCTCTATCACATCAGTTACAGCTTTGTCTTCATTGTCAATAACTGCTTCAGTAGATTTTAGTGCTGCTTCAACCTTAACCTCAACCTTAGTATCATATAATAGCAAATAACTAAACAAATTGATTAAAATCAATAATAAATTATCTAGCAACCCTATTCCTGATAATTTATTTATATATTACGAGGAGGAAGTTACTATGAGTAATCCAGTAGAACAATTTATACTTAAGTCAAAAGAAAATCCTGCTTTTATACAAAAGATTGCTGCTTTAAAAACCCGTAAAGAAATCGTTGAGGCTGCAAAGGCTGAAGGTATAGAATTATCTGTTGAGGATATTGATACAGTAAATGAAGCCTTAAGAGAAGAAAGGCTTAAGAATATTCCTAAAGATACCCCTGTTGGTAAGTTCATAAGTAAATTGATTGAAGACAAGTCTTTTGCAGAACTTGTTATGTCACAAACTGATGTAGAGGAAGTTCTTCGCGTTTCAAAAAAATCAGGCATTGACATTACAGCTGAAGACCTAAGTGAAATTAACAAGATCATAGGTACCATGTCAGGTGCTGCACCAGTTCAACCAAGCTATGGTGAACTTTCAGAAGAAGACTTAGAACAAGTTGCAGGTGGCTTTTTAGGCACTAGCATTACTGAAATTGTAACATCTGCAGTTACATTCTCTATAATGTCAGCTGCAACTGTATCTTCTGCAGCAATAACAGCGGCAACTGCAGCCTCAGTAGGAGCTACACTTGCTACAGCTATTGCCTCAGTAGCCAAGTCAATAGATAATGTAATATCCCAAGTTAATAGCTAAAATACTAATTTCAATTGCTTACTCACTAGATCAAATAAAAAAATAAACTATACAAGGAGGGTACAATAATGAATAGTCAAGTAGAACAATTTTTACTTAAAGCTAAAGAGGATGGATCTTTTATACAAAAAATTTCAGCTATGAAAACTCGTGAGGAAGTTGTTGAAGCTGCAAAGGCTGAAGGTATTCAATTAACTGTTGAGGATATTGATGCTGTAAATGAAGCCCTTAGAGAAGAAAGCCTTAAGAATATTCCTAAAGATACCCCTGTTGGTCAGTTCATCAGCAAATTAATTGAGAACAAGTCTTTTGCTGAGCTTGTTATGTCACAAACTGATGTAGAAGAAATAATTCGTATTGCAGGAGAAGCAGGCATTGCCATAACATCTGAAGACTTAAATGAAATTAATAAAGCTATGAAAGGTAAGTCACCATCACAGAACAGCTCCGTAGAGCTTTCTGAAGAAGACTTAGAGCAGGTTGCAGGTGGTAATTTATTCCTCAGTTCAGCAATATCACTACAATTGCCAATCACTATAACAATTACCATAACTGCACCACCACCATATATTACAACCTTTAACCCACCAATAATGTCACCACAATTTCCTCAACCGATAACACTAACCTTAAATGACCCTCAAATTATCAAATAAACTGATTTAAATTAAATCTTATGTAAAATATTTTAGTAATAGATCATTATCTTGAAAAATTATTTAAATAGTATATAAAAGCTGGTTAAGCAGGATTTATTACCAATAATCCTGCTTAACTGTTGTAAAATTTTCCACAAGGAGGAGCTTATGAAAAAAGCATTTGCCTTTATCGGCAGTAATCAAGGGAAAATTTCCTGTACAGCTCAGTTTGCTCATAAAATATTTGAAAAAGCCAGTGAATTGAGTGATGTACCTTTTGAATATGAAATCCTTACCTCTAATAACATCAAACTAGACTACTGCCAAGGTTGTTGTCTCTGTTTTCGCAAATGCATTTGTCCTACAGATAAATTAGATGAAATGCCAACATTAAAGCAAAAACTATTGGATGCAGATTTTATAATATTAGGCAGCCCTGTATATGCTCATCAGGTTTCAGGACAAATGAAAACAGTTATAGACAGGTTAAGTTATTGGCTGCACTTGATGCCTCTTGCAGGGAAACCTGGAATAGCTCTTACTACCACTGCATCTACAGGGGAGATGGAGGTTTTAAATTTCCTTATTAAAATAATGTATCCCTTGGGTCTTAAACCTGTTGGAGCTTATAGTACACATGTCTTTATGCAGGGAAAGTTTTTAAATGAGGATGAATTAAATAGAAGAGTTGAAAAAGCAGCCCAAACACTTTCTGACTATATTTCTGGCAGAAAAAATTTGAAATCCAATATCAATCTTGAGGAAACCTTTCAGCAAATGAAGAAAATGATTTACTCAAATCGTATCCATAAGCCTGGAGAATATGATTTCTGGGTAGATAATGCATACTTCAAATGTAATAGCTTTCAAGAGTTGATAGATAAGAAAAAAATAGAGAGAGGTTGAAATACAAAATTTAATTTGTAAAGGATGATGATTTATGAGACTTACAGAGGAACAAAAGAATAAAATTGCATTTCAGGCTGCATTTTTAGATGAAAGACTTGCCGGAAAGGTAGAATACTTTCAAAAGGAAATCTCAAAAAAGCAGGAACAGCGTCTTTTACAGTGGCAAAAAAATGCTAGTGGTCGGGGCGGAGAGAAGAGCTTTCTACAGCGCTTAAAAATGGAGGAGATCTCTATGGAACAGGCACTAATAGCTGCAAGCGATTCTGATGGAAGATACCTTGGAAAATTGCCATACTATATTTCAACCCTTGATGAAATGCTTGAAAGCTTTCCATGTGTTCGAAATAACATAGTTGGAGATAAGGTTATAGAAAATGAAGTGCTTGTTTCCTTAATGCCCTTTCTTAAGTATGCAGAGAAGCATTTACTAGAAAAACTAGGTGATAATGCAGCTTTATTTACTGAAGAAGCATTGGCAAATATGACTTCAATACTGGAAAATGTTCTTATACAGATTTTCTCACAGGTTTGGGAAGAGCGATTTAGGCTCTTTGTTCTTCGACAAGAATCCATGAGTTTTCTCATGGCTATGAATGCTGAAAATGCCAGCCGTTATCGTGGCATTTTTGCAGATCATCTCCTTGGTGGTGGATGGCTTGAAGTATTTACGGAATATCCACTGCTTGGAAGATTGATGACTGTTTACCTTAATTATTGGTTAGAAAATATGAATGCCCTTATCATGCATTTTTATCAAGATAAGGAACAAATAGCGGCCTCTTTTAATAATGGTGTAGAAACAGGAAAAATTCAAAGCTTAAAAGGAAATATGGGAGATGCTCATAACAAGGGAAGAAGTGTAATTCTAATAGGCTTTTCCTCTGGTCTTTCTCTTGTATATAAGCCAAGATCACTTGAAGTAGATGTACTATTTATTCGATTGATTAAAAAACTTTATGAAGAAGGCTTTCCATATAAATTAAAAGCCCCTAATACAATAAGCTTTGATGACCATGGTTGGTCAGAATTTATTACTCATATACCTTTAAACAGCCTTGAAGAAGCAAGAGAATATTATAAAAATATAGGAGCATCGTTTGCTTTGGTATATGTTCTTGGTGGAAATGACTTTCATGCAGAAAATCTTATAACCTCAGGAGCGGATCCTATTTTAATAGACTTAGAAACTATCTTCTCTTATCAAGTTACACTTTTTAATGAAGAAATTCGTGAACTTGCACAATCACTTAAAACAAACGGAAAGGTTATAGGCTCAGTTTTGTCCCAAGGAATTCTCCCAGTTTGGTATCCTGTATCGAAGGATGTATGGCTTGACCTTGGTGCATTAACAGGTGAACATCATCAGAGTGTTCCCGTAATGGATGGTAAAAAAGTACCAGCCAAGGAATACAGCTGTGAGCTGCTAGAAGGTTTTAAAAATACCTATAAATTCTTTCTAAAAAATAGAGAACAGTTTTCAAAAGAATGGCTGGAAACAATATTTATTAATAAGGCTCAGGTAAGGTTCCTTATGCGTGGAACTCGTGTCTATGCACTTATGCTACATAAGCTTACAAGTCCAAGATTTTTAAAGGATGGATTTTTATACTCCACAGAAATCGAACGTTTTGCTGCCCCATACTTTTTAGGCGTTAAAGAAGAAAAATCAAAATACCTTTGGCCTATATTTTTATCCGAAAGAAAAGCCATGGAGGAAAGAGACATTCCTATGTTTTTCGGAAATGTTCAAGAAACAGGTATTTGGGATCATAATGATGGTCTCCTTGCAGAGGAGTTTTTTGAATCAAGTGCTATTGAACGCGTTCTTGATAGAATAACCTCCCTCAGCGAAAAGGATATGCTACTTCAGACAGAATTAATAGAGGAGAGTTTGTATATACGCTATAGAACAACTCACAGATTGGAAGATTCATATAGCAAGGAGGAAACTTTCAATCCTTTAACTGCTTCATCTATTTCAAAAGAAAATCTTATAGAAGAAGCAGAAGCACTATACAATGATTTTCTACTAAAGGCTATCAGTGAGAACCTTGAAAATAACATTGGATTAAGCTATCATCATAATTTAAGAAACCAAGTTATAAATATTGCACCTTTGAATTTATATTTCTATGATGGATTCCTAGGTATTTCTCTTTTCTTTTCTGCACTTTATAAAATCACTAAAAAGCAAGAGATAAAGGAGTCTGCCCTTAAAGGAGTCTTTTTATTGAGAGAAAGCTTGAAAAATAAAGAATATCCTCTTCCAGTGGGAAGACTTCCCCTTGGTATGGGTCATGGTGTGGCAGGCATAGTACAAGTGCTTTCATTAATGGAAGATTATTTAGAAGAACCCGAGTTGCTTCAAGATGCTCTTTTTCTATTGGAAAAGCTTACGCCGGAAATCATAAAAAATGAGGATAAGGTGGATTGGTTCAATGGTATTGCTGGATTACTACACGCCTCTGTGAATATTTACAAAAGAACAAAGAATTCTACTGCATTGAGAATTGCAGATTTGTGCGGCAAAGAATTAATTAACCGAAAAGCAACAAAGCTTCTCCATCATGGCCATATGGTTAAACACGTTTCTATAGATAAAAGCTTTGAAAAAACTACTGGCCTCGCAGACCAAAGCGGAATACTCTATCCACTTGCAAAATGGCTAGAGTTAAGTAGTAACAATGAAATAGAAACTATACTTAAGGATGGACTTAATAGTGAGATAGAGTTGATTCATGCAGTGGCTGATCAAAATAATTCAGTAGCAACAAGCCTTTGCGGTGGTCTTTCTGGTATGGGTATAGTACAGGCACTTCTTCTTGGGCTACCTGATTATAAGGAAAGAGAAAGTTCCTTAGAAACTATAAAATTAGTTCTAAGCACTCTTTCTAATAAGAGTTTAGAATTAGAAGATCACCTATGCTGCGGAAAATTAGGTAGAGTTGAATTTTTATTACAAGCCTCTTTTGCTACCTGCAATCCATCTATTTCGGATAAGGCCCTTGAAATTCTACAAAATATAATTAATAGTAAGAATGAAAAAGGCTACTATGAAATCCTTGGTAAAAATAAAACTATGCTTTGGAATCCTTCCTTTTTTCAAGGAATTTCAGGTATAGGCTATATGATGCTTCGAACAGCCAGACCTGAAATAATCCAGAGTATTTTTTCATAAACCCTTAATATCATTTAAATCAGTAGAAGGAAATTTTACAAAAGTTTCCTTCTACTGATTTAGTCTGTAAAAGATTTTGTGATCTCTCCATTTATTGTTTATAAAAAGATATTCTTTACTAATACCTATTTCCCTAAAACCACAACCCAATAACACATTTTGAGATTTTTCATTATCTACTAAGGTAGTTGCTTCTATTCTATGCAACTCTAAATCATTAAACGCGTAATCCAAAACTAGATCTAAGGCTTCTTTCATATATCCTTTATTTTGTTCTTTTTCATCTATAGAATATCCTACAAAGGCATTTTTAAATACCCCTCTTACAATATTACTTAATTGGATTTTTCCAATTAAAGCTTTGTCCTTATATATTCCAAAATTTGCACTGCTTCCATTTAAGTACTGCTTATAAGATTCCTCTAGTCCCTTTGTTTGTATTTCTAATGTATAAAAATCTTTATTTCTGCTTGGTTCATATGGTTCTAGATATTTTTTATTTCTATTGTAATAATCTAGTAGGCTAACAGCATCTTCTGGTGTTAAAACTTTTAGATCTAGGTTCTTTCCTGTTAATCTTAAGATATTAATATTATTTGCTTGATTAAGTTTATCAGAATCAATTCCAAATATAAACTCGTTTTTTAAGGTATTATTGTGAATACAGCTATCCCATAATACACCTTCTAGTGCAAATCCCATTTCAATAAAAGGACTTGATAACACATCTTCATCTACAATTATATTTAACTTGTGTAATCTTTTATTTAATATTAATGATTTAATTATAGCATCTAAGGAACTTTTTAATTCTAATTTGTATTCATCGCTGTTTTTATAAAACCTTATTCTTAGAAGGCAATATTTATTTTCTTCGTTTAGTTCAACTATGTATATTCTTCCTAAGCTAATTCCGAACTTATCCTGAATTAAATATTCTTTGCCTTTAACATTAGTAAACTTTACTTTTTCATTTATCTCTCTAAGCATTGCTTCCTCCTAAAATTTAACATACCATTTCCAGTAGTATTTTTATATATTACACAAACAAATATAGTACATAATCCTAAGCATATAGGTATTACGTAATAAGTTTTATAAACACCTATTAAATCATTCATAACTCCTATAAGCAGATTAACTAACATACTCATTAAGGAACCAGCGGTTATTACTATTCCTGTAATATAGGATATATTTTGTTTAAATACCTTACTTATGCTTAAAACTAAAGTTGGAAAAGTTATTGAAAAGAACAACCCTGAAATAGAAACTATTATCATTGAACTTTCTCCAAAAATTACCCCTATAAATTGAAGGATTGTGCCCAATGTTACAGAGTATAGTACACTTTTTATGAGTCCTATCTTTTCTACAACTAATCCTCCTAGCAATCTCCCTAGGGTAAAGGCTCCAAAAAATAGGGCTGCATATGCAGAACTCATTCTTTCATCATATTTATATACGTCATGCATAAAATTTACAAACCAACTACCTGTATTCATTTCTGCAGCTACATAGAACCCCATTGCAAGCATGTACATATATACTAATTTATTCTTAAATACTTCTTTATGATTAATACTATTTTTCTTTGATATATGAGCTTCAGGAATTTTAACAAATAGAAATCCTATAAAAATAATAACGGATATTATAGCTATAAGGAGATAAATTTGTCTCCAGGTTACACCATTGTATAACAATATTCCTGTAAATCTTTGAGTAAAGGTTGCACCAATGCCATATGAAAAATGCGTCAAATTCATAAGTATTGCCTGGAAGCCTATTGATATTATTGGAATTAAAGTATTAGTACCTATGCATACTAGTGCTTGTCCTGAATTCAGTAAAAATAAAGCTATTAAGTATACAACAAAGGATTTAGAAAAATACAATACTGTTGATGCAAATATTATAAATATAAATCCATAATCAAATACTCTCTTTTGCCCTACCTTCTCGCAAAGAATTCCTCCAATAAAAGTAAATAGCATATAACCTAGAGAGCACACCATAATGGCAGTAGCAATTCCCGTATTATTTACAGAGAACTCCTGTTTTATTATGGGTACAAAAGGTCCTCTTACATTATCGCACATAGCTGATAAAATCATCATAAAAAAAATATATATAATAACTATTTTGTTTTTGATCTTAACCATAAGCTTAGCTCCTCTTTGAAATCTATAATATTATTCATTAATTATATCTCTTATCACTTGGCTAGCTATAATTAATCCTCCTACAGATGGAACAAAAGCAGTGCTTCCTGGAGCCTTCTTTCTCATGTTAATCTCTTCTTCTTTAATTATAGGCTTTATTGGCTGTTCCTCAGAATATATTACCTTTAACTTTTTAACATTTCTCTTTTTAAGCTCTTGTCTCATAACCTTAGCTAGTGGACATACATTTGTCTTGTATATTTCTGATACCTTAATCTTAGTTGGGTCTAGTTTGTTTCCCATTCCCATACTGCTAATTAGTTTCATATCATTTTTTTCACACCATACTGCTACAGAAATTTTTGATGATATAGTATCTATTGCATCAATTACATAATCTATATCCTTATGAATAATTTCTTCTATATTATTTTCATCAATAAAAACTTTATGTACTATAACCTCACAATTAGGATTAATGTCTAAAATTCTATCCCTCATTACTTCAACTTTTGCTCTTCCAATAGTGCTATTAGTGGCTATTATTTGTCTATTAATATTTGTTACATCAATTTCGTCTTTATCTACTATTATTATTTTTCCTATTCCACTTCTAGCAATAGCTTCAGCGGCAAATCCACCTACTCCACCTACTCCTAAAATTACAACCTTGCTTTTTTCTAATTTTTTTATATTATCTTCTCCTATTATTCTTTTAGTTCTATCTAAAAAATGTGCCATTTCTTTTCTCCTCAACTTTTATATATTTTAATCGTATAAGAATTATTCTTAAATAATTATTTAGCTTCATCCAAAATATTATACACTATAACTGACCTTTAAAATATAATTATTACAATTAAAATAAAAAACTGTGAAAATTATTTCACAGTTAAGTTATTATATTATTTACTATCATCTATTCTTGCTAATACCTTATCATATAAATTTACTACGCATTTATTATCTTGAAAGTTTCTACAACTATCACAGCTAACTGAACAAACTCCATTTACCATGCCATCTTTTAAAAATGGTTCATATCCTGGACAATTTACTGCAATTGTCATATTTACCTGGCTAGTAGCTTCAGGACATTGAGAAATACTGCTGCTCACCTTAGGATTATATATACTAGTACCATTCATACTAGCTTCGACGCGATTTAAATCAGTTTTTTCTTTTTTCATATTAAATCTCCTCCTTTTAATAACTAGTTCCTATTTATCATTTCCTTAATTTCATTATGTAATTCCTTAGAACATTTTCCTTTTATGAAATTTTTACAATTTGTACAACTCTCTAATGGCGCAGAAACACTGAGCAAACTTATTATATGCATTGGATTGTATTCTATACAATTTTGAGCTACTAGCATATTATCCATATTAGAAAACATTATTTTACACCGACCTTATAATATTTTATAATATATTCTGCCCAAAGTTATCATAATATAATCCACTAAATAACATTATTAAATAAAAAAACGTAAGACTGTTAATCCTACGCTTTATCATTCACTTATAGCTCTACTACTAATAAATTATAGATTCTGTTTCTCTGCAATATTTTACAGTAAGACATTGTCCTAAATTTCTAGGACACTTTCTGCAAATACAATCTTCTGCCTTACCATCGCATTCATTATTTTTAAA
This sequence comes from Clostridium homopropionicum DSM 5847, assembly GCF_001263795.1. Lineage (GTDB taxonomy): Bacteria > Bacillota > Clostridia > Clostridiales > Clostridiaceae > Clostridium_H > Clostridium_H homopropionicum. Next base: position 2,515 of record NZ_LHUR01000020.1, on the reverse strand, counting down.
CTCGATACATTTACTACAATTACTCTTAATATCTAACACTCTTATTCCTCCAAGATTACTTATCTTTAAATTCTAATTCGCAACTATATTATTTATCTCCAATATATCCTATTTCTTTTAGGACTTTTCTAACAACTCTTTTACCCACTTCATCCTCTTTCATTTCATCTAGTGCATCTTCTAGGTTACTCCAATCTACCCATTCTACTTCATCTGATTTAGCTAATTCTCCCTCAACGTACTCTGCCATAAAAGTAAGCATTAATAATTCTGCTGGTGGAATAACATCGCTTCCTAGATACTTTAAATTACTTATTGTGATCCCTGTCTCTTCTTTAACTTCTCTTATAACAGTTTCTTCTACATTCTCTCCTACTGTCACATATCCTGATACTAAGACCTTAGAATCTTTATAAATATAACTTTGCTTCATTAAAAGAATTTCATGATCTCTTATAACTGCTACTACTACACAAGGTTTAGGCAAATCAAAATACATAATATTATCAACTTCACAATAAGGAACTTCCCCTTCATCAAAGCTATTTCTCATTTTTAGTTTAGCGCCGCATTTTGGACAAAACTTATATTTCATTAGCTTACCCCCAAACTCAACAGTATAATAATATTATATTCTAAATATATTTTTTAGTATATATTTTTAAATTCTTATGCTACCTTTAAAATATAACCTTTACTTTCTTATTTAACTCTATGAAATTTTCCCCAACATTACAATCATAAGCCCAAACATCTACACCATTCTCTTTTGCAAATCTAAGAGCCTCCGCAAAATCCTTATCCATATCTCTATGGGGTGAAAAAGTCTTTGCACTTTTAAGCTGAATTAAAAATAATACTCCTGCTCCCCTGCCAGTTTTACATACCTCTACTAATTCTAATAAGTGTTTCCTTCCCCTATCTGTTGGAGCATCCGGAAACATACAATGACCTTCATTTTCAAGAGTTACTCCTTTTACCTCAAGATAATATTCTTCACCTGCACCATTGGAAAGCTTAAAATCGAATCTGCTATTTCCAAAAAACTTTTCCCTTTGTATTATTGGATATTTCATTAATGTTCTAATCTTTCTATTTTTTAAAGCTTCTTCTACTACTGCATTAGGCACCTGTGAATCAATATTTATTAACATACTATCTTTGTATCCCGCTATCAAATCGTACTTTGTTTTTCTATCTTTATTTTTTCCTTCAGATAATACTACGGTGGAGCCTACAGTCAGTATTTCTCTGCATCTTCCTGTATTAGGTACGTGAACTATCTCTTCTTTATCATTTATTTTAACGTAAGCTACAAACCTATTTGGTCTTTTTATAAATTCTGCTGTTATAATATTATTATTGTATATCATATCTTTCCCCCGATTCTTAAGTATAAAAGTTTCTATATTAATCTTCCTATTAGATTATCCCTTATGTTTTCCACATATGTGGACAGTTTTTATTAACACTGTGTATTATTTTGTCTTTAATCATAACATTATTATAGTTTTATACACAATGTTTATTTTTAACAAAATAAAAAAGCATTTCGCTATAAAACGAAATGCTTTTGGCAGCTCCTAGGGGAATTGAACCCCTGACCCCGCCTTGAGAGGGCGATGTCTTAACCACTTGACCAAGGAGCCATATTAATAATTTTTTAAAGTTTTTTAAGAGTTATTTTTAATAAATAACTCTTAAAATATGGCTGGGATGGCAGGATTTGAACCTACGCATGTAGCAGTCAAAGTGCTATGCCTTACCGCTTGGCGACATCCCAATGTTTGGTGCGTCTTAAGAGATTCGAACTCCTGGCCCACGCCTTAGAAGGGCGTTGCTCTATCCAGCTGAGCTAAAGACGCAAAATGGAGCGGGTAAAGGGAATCGAACCCTTGTGTTCAGCTTGGAAGGCTGACGTTCTACCATTGAACCATACCCGCATATTTATAAATTATAATTTAAATTTGGTGCAGGTGAAGGGAGTCGAACCCCCACGCCAAAGGCGCTAGATCCTAAGTCTAGTGCGTCTGCCAATTCCGCCACACCTGCATTTTAATTTAAATTTAATGGTGACTCCTAGGGGAATCGAACCCCTGTTACCACCGTGAAAGGGTGGTGTCTTGACCGCTTGACCAAGGAGCCATATAACCCGGCGGTGACCTACTCTTCCACACCGTCACCAGTGCAGTACCATCGGCGCTTTGAAGCTTAACCTTCGTGTTCGGAATGGGAACGGGTGTTACCTTCAAGCCATAACCACCAGATAGCCAGACATCCAAAATCTTCGATTTTGTGATGGTCGGCTACTCATGAGCTTCTGTTCAAGAGTGTCATTAATCAGTACTCCTCAGCTCTGCTCAGTGAGTTTCCTTTGAAAGAACTTTGTTCTCTCAAAATTGCACAGTGAATTAATATTGATCAAGTCCTCGACCTATTAGTATTAGTCAGCTGAGTACATTACTGCACTTACACCTCTAACCTATCAACCTGATGGTCTTTCAGGGGTCTTACT
>NZ_LHUR01000019.1 GCF_001263795.1 Clostridium homopropionicum DSM 5847 | reverse complement strand
TATTCAGGAGATATTATACATCAATATTTACTAATTTGGTTTCCCATTAAGGGAAAATAGAAAACTAAGTTAGAGTAGAGAAGTTTACCCTGTCGGGTAACGTATTTACGAATAATAAAAAAGAAATGAGTCTTAATGTTCATTACAAATATGGATAGTTTTCTATTGAATGTTATGACTAGATTATACAAGGAGGATTATATAACAAATGAAATAAGAATAGTTATAAATAAACTATTGACGTGGTATAATGAAGTAAATTTTATTTGGAGGCGAAAAAATGAATGAGGAAACACCAAAAGTAAATCGTATAAACACTCTTGCAGATACTAAATACTTAAAGCTCTACAATGCAGAGTATACAAATAAAAATGGTAATAAGAGAAATTGGACTATTGCTTCAAGAAAAGAATTAGACACAATTAATAGCAAATTTTTTAACAATACTGAGGATAAGATAGATGCAGTTGTAATCGTAGCAACACATGTAGAGGAAAATAAATTAGTTCTTATAAAACAATTTAGAGTTCCTTTAAATGGCTATGTTTATGAGCTGCCAGCAGGACTTGTAGATGCGGGAGAAGATTTAGAAACAACAGTTAAAAGAGAGCTAAAGGAAGAAACAGGTCTTCAATTAATCCAAATTGACTACGAAAAAACTAAGAAAAAAACATATATATCCTCAGGTATGACAGATGAATCAGTAGCTTTAGTTTACTGTATCTGTACAGGAGAAATATCAAAAAAATATCTAGAAGCAGATGAAGATATTGAAGTATTCTTAATGTCTAAAGAAGATGGAATAAAACTAATCGAATCCGAAGAAAATATAGACATAAAGGCATTGCTTGTTCTGCAAAATATATAGAGATGAAATATGAAAAATAAAAGAAAAAAAAGGATATATAAATTGTAACTTAGGAAGGAAGACTTCAATGAGAAATATACTTAAAAAATGGAGCAATTTAAGTTTAGTAAAAAGGATAATCATTGGTTTAATTATTGGAATTATTTTAGCTTTAACTATTCCAGAAGCGGGAAAACCTATAATTATTTTTGGTTCACTATTTGTAGGTGCTTTAAAAGCTGTTGCACCTATGTTAGTATTTTTCTTAGTAATGTCAGCTATAAGTAAACATAAAAGTGGTCATAAAACTAACATGAGATCAATTATTGTATTATATCTTATAGGAACATTTTTAGCTGGACTTGTTGGTGTTGTGGCAAGCTTTATGTTTCCAACAAGCTTGACCCTTGCAGCTGGCACTACTGAGAATATAACGCCTCCTGGTGGAATAGTTGAAGTTCTCAGAGCTTTGCTACTGAACCTTGTTGATAACCCAATAAGAGCACTTTATAGTGCAAATTATATAGGCATATTGTCTTGGGCAGTACTACTTGGCTTTGCTTTAAGAAGCGCGCCAGATACTACAAAAACTATGATTTCAAATTTTTCAGAGGCATTATCTCAAATAGTTAAATGGGTCATAAGCTTTGCACCCTTAGGAATTATGGGTTTGGTATTTGATGCTATTGCTACTAGCGGTATTCAATCCTTACTTAGCTATGGTAAGCTAATCTTAGTTCTAATTGGTTCTATGTTTTTTATGGCTCTTGTTGTAAATCCAATTATTGTGTACTTAAATATTCGCAAAAATCCATATCCACTTGTTTTTAAATGCTTAAAGGAAAGTGGAATTACAGCATTCTTTACACGAAGCTCAGCTGCAAATATTCCTGTGAATATGAGTTTGTGTGAAAGGCTGCATTTAGATAGGGATACCTATTCAGTATCCATTCCACTAGGTGCTACTATCAATATGGCTGGTGCAGCTATCACTATTTCTGTATTAACCCTTGCAGCAGTTAATACTCTTGGTATTAAAGTGGATATAGCTACTGCATTTATCCTCAGCATATTATCAGCTATAAGTGCTTGTGGGGCTTCTGGAGTAGCTGGAGGTTCCTTATTACTGATACCTCTAGCCTGCAGCTTATTTGGAATTCCAAATGATATTGCTATGAAGGTAGTTGGGGTAGGATTTATTATAGGTGTAATACAAGACTCTTGTGAAACGGCGATTAACTCATCTACAGACGTGCTTTTTACAGCAACAGCTGAATTTGCAAAGTGGCGTAAAGAAGGTAAAGAGATTAAGATTAATTAATAAAGCTTCAGATGCAGAAACATCTACACCTGAAGCTTTTAATTTATTTTTGTGGAGGCTGCATTCCATTTGGGTCAACTTTACCTTGACCTTTTTGTCCCCCCATACGGCCGCCTTGTCCGCCACCACCGCCTCTAGTATTAACAGTGACACCTTCCTGTGTTACTTCACTTACAGTACTGGAAATTTTGACACTTCCAATTTCTTTTCCTTTTGTATAGGTTCCATCAGAATATACTCCATTTTTAGCTGTTCCAGTAGTACTTCCTCCTACATATACTTTATAGGTTGATCCGGTTTTAATGCTTGGAGAAGTCACAACAACTGATGCATATTCCTTTGATGGTGTAAAGGTAAGTATGTTTTCTCCTGCTTCATTCTCTATATGAACTAAGGTGTTAGCACTTTGAGAAGATAAAGTAATTTTTATAGAATTTACAGTTGAACTTGTACTTGGAGCTTGTGCCATCCCCGAGCTGCCAGCAGCAATTAAAGTTCCACCTTTAACTTCAAAGGTCCCATTATAATCTAAAGCTCCGTTTCCATCATTTGTAGGACCATTTACAATGACAGTACCAGCTTTCATATATATTGAACCATTTGAATCAACACCATCTCCACTAGCATTTACTGAAATGTTACCTCCATTAATGTTTATAATACCATTACCAGCAGATTCTGAACCAGGTTTACCAGCATTTTGAGAAATATTATTTTTATCCATATCTCCTGTATTTCCTGAAGAGTCATTGCCACCAGATGCATTAAGTCCATCATCACTTGTTGTAAGATTAATATTTCCACCATTAATTGTTATAGTCTCACTCTCAATACCTTCATAGGCTTTTGTAATATCTATAGTTCCTTTATTAATTGTTAAAGTAGAATCACTATGAAAAGCATCATCTCCTGCAGCAATTTTGAAAACGCCATTATTAATTACTAAGTTATTGTTTGAGTGAAGGGAATCATCTGAAGAGTCAATATTAAAGGTTCCACCTTCTGTAACAATATTAACTCCTGCCTTTATAGACTTTGCACTAGTGGACTCTTCACTTTCTGTAGTATTAGTAGTATTAGTATTTTGAGAATTAGAGCCTTGTCTCATGCCAGGTTGATTCATATTTTCTCTCTTAGTAACAGCGTTTTTGCTACCGCCGCCGGAGTTAATTGTTATATCCCCATTCTTTACTAAGGCACTTGTTTCTGCCTGAATACCATCTTGAGCAGAAGTAATATTGAATTTACCTCCTTCAATTAATACATAGCCCTTCTTTGAATCTTCAGCATTAGTTGATTTTATTCCATCTGCTCCAGCGTTTATAGTTATAGTTCCATTTGTCACAACAACAGTGTCTTTCCCTAAAAGGCCGTCTTCTTTAGCATTTACGGTAATAGTACCATTTTCTATTTTTAAATCATCTTTACTTGTAATACCGTTTTTGTAGTTGGCATCAACGGTTAATGAACCCTTGCCTATAAAGGTAAGTTCATCTTTACTATATATGGCTGCATTAGGCTCCTCGGTAGATTTATCTTCAAATACATAGGATGTTCCATCTTTTATATAGTTTTTAGTATTATCGGCTAATGAGATGACTGTTTTCTTAGAATTCTTAATATAAATAGGTGCACTATTAGAACAAGTAATATTTACCCCGTTTAAAATAATGTATACCTTATCCTCATCACCTGCATTTACTATTATTTGTCCATCAGTTAAAATTCCCTTTATGCTGTAGGTTCCAGCAGAAGTAATAGTAATCTTATTTTTTTCTACAGTTGCTCCTGAGCCAGTTATAGTTGTAGTACTTCCTAATTCTATAAAGGTATTTGCTGCTCCAACAGTTTCGCTTTCACCAGAAGTTACATTAATATTCGAAAGTATTGCAGCATTTGAAGTTGTAGTTGAAGCAGAATCAGACTTAGCTGTTTCTGAACTTTGTTTTGTACATCCAATTAAACTTGAAAATAGAGATACACTAATTACTAAAGATATAAGTTTTTTATTCATAAAATTTCCTCCCAAAATTTCGTATCAATTAAGTAAATTATTTTTCTATATTATCTATAAAAATATACTAACATCGAAAACTTAAATTTAGCTTAAATTTGTAATATCTTTTTTCCACTCTCCGAATGTTTAAGTTGATAATGTAAATGTAATTGGATATAATTTATACAGAAGTAATGGAGGACATAATGATGAAGATACTTAAATATATGTTAATTTTTATTCCTATAAGTATAGTAGGAGAATTCTTGCATTTTTCACCAACGGTGATGTTTATACTTGCAGCACTTTCTATTGTTCCACTAGCAGGACTCATGGGAGCGGGTACTGAAGAGATATCTTTTTATACAAGCCCTAAAATAGGAGGCTTTTTAAACGCTACCTTTGGAAATGCTACAGAACTTATAATATCTATATTTGCACTTAAGGAAGGGCTTTTTGATGTTGTAAAAGCTTCTATAGCTGGATCAGTAATCGGAAATGTGCTTCTAGTTTTAGGGGCAAGCATGCTAGCAGGGGGCATAAAGCATAAGACACAAAAATTTAATAAGAAGGTATCAGAGGTATCTTCAAGTATGCTGCTTTTTTCAGTTATTGGACTAAGTGTGCCCGCATTGTTTACACACACACTAAACTCTGAGTTATTGAATACAAAATATGAAGGATTAAGTGTAGCTGTAGCTCTAATAATGTTTATAATTTATATTTTAAGTTTGTTTTTCTCATTCTACACTCATAAGGACATATATTCTTCAGACTTAGAAGAAGAAGGAGAAGAAGCAAAATGGTCTCTTAAAAAGGCTCTAGCAGTGTTAGTATTAGCTACAATAGCAATTGCCATAGAAAGTGAATTTTTAGTGGGAGCTATAGAACCTATGACTGAATCCTTAGGACTTAGCACCTTCTTTGTAGGAATAATACTTGTCCCTATAATAGGTAATGCAGCAGAACACAGCACTGCAATCGTAATGGCTATTAAAAATAAAATGGATGTGGCAGTAGAAATTGCCATAGGTTCAAGTCTTCAGATAGTTTTATTCGTAGCACCAGTACTTATATTTATAAGCTTACTCTTTAAGCCAATGAGCATAATATTTAATGAATTTGAACTGGCAGCTCTAATAGTTTCTGTATTTATAGCAAATAGAGTAGCAAATGATGGTGAATCAAACTGGCTTGAAGGTGTGCAGTTAATATCTGTATATCTTATAATAGCAATTTGCTTCTTTATGATTTAGTAGTGAGGTTGAATTATATTATTTAGAAAAGCTTATAGCCACTGAGATGATGAGAGGTAGTTTCTTAACATTTCAGTGGCTTTTTATTTAATAACATAAAACAATAATTTTGAGGATATGCTTTGAGATGATATTCCTTCTTGACATTACCTTGATTATCGAGGTAATATTATACATAGATAATCAAGGTAATGTTTGGAGGGGACAATTATGAATTTATTAAAAAAGAAACACAATAATAATGATAAAATTAAAGTAAAAAGAAAGAGAAGAAATATAAGCTTCATCATACTAGGTTTGCTTATAATTGGATTTGTCTTTGAGAAAAGTGGAGAATATTTGGACAGCAAGAAATTTAAGATACCTGGTAAGTTAATAAGCATTAATGGACACAAGATGCACATATATGGAGAAGGAAAGGCAAACAATAGTCCAACGGTGTTATTTACTTCAGGCTGGAGAACCCCAAGTGCTTATGTGGATTATTATCCATTGCAAAAAGAAATATCAAAATACACTAGAACTATAGTTTATGAAAGACCAGGATACGGATGGAGTGAAATAGCAAAGGGTGAAAGAGATATTGATACAATTACAAATGAGCTTCATGAACTTCTTATAAAAAACGGAGAAAAAGGGCCATTTATCTTAGTTGGACACTCTTTTGGAGCTAATGAAGTTTTAAGATTTGCACAATTATATAGTAAAGAAGTAGCTGGAGTAGTCCTTATTGATGGATCAAATCCAGATTATACAGTAACTCAAAAGAGGCCTTCTAAATATTTATTAAAATATGGAACAGTAAAATATACTTTATTTAATGAAACAATTAATGCATTAAATAATTTTGGAATAACAAGATTACTTTTTAATATTACAGATTTGTATATTTCAAAGTTTACAAGTTATAAAAATGGTCTTTCCTCTGCTCCTGAGGAGTTAAAGAAACTTGATGAATCTATGTTTATAAAGACACTTAATAATAAAAACCATCTTCAAGAAGTGAGAATGGGTGCTTTAAAGCTGATTGGACATAATGGAATTGGTGACATTCCTTTAAAGGTAATAACCTCGTCCACCTATAATAACCTAGAACTTACCAAAAATATTCAACAAGGATTATTAAAATGGTCTAATAATAGTGAGCAAATAATAGTTGAAAATTCTCAACATTATGTTCATTGGTTTAACCCAGAAATTATTAATTCAGAAATAATAGAGATGATAAGGGAGTGATTATTAATGAATTTTCATAAAAGTTTAATGTCCGGAAGCACTTCACTTATGATTATGAGCTTGTTAGAAAGTGGAGATATGTATGGATATCAAATAGTAAAGGAACTAGAAAAAAAATCAGAAAATGTATTTTCACTTAAAGAAGGAACATTATATCCTATACTCCATTCATTAGAACGAGAAGGCTTTGTTGTTTCGTATATTTCTGAGGGTGAAAAGGGGAAGAAACGCAAGTATTATAAAATAACAGAGGATGGAAAAAGGCAATTAGAAGATAAAAAAAATGAATGGATAAGTTTTTCTAATAGTTTGAATAAGGTTGTTGGGGTGAAATAATATGCATGTTAGTAAGAAAGCTTTTATTGATGAGGTTTGCGAAGAGATTTCCTTTAAAGAAGCACATAAAGCTATAAGAGAAGAGTTAGAGTTGCATATTGATGAGCTAGTAGAAAATTTCTTAGAGGAAGGATTGTCCGAAAAAGAAGCATTAATTATGGCGGTGCAATCTATGGGCAATCCTAAGGAAATAGGAGAAGAGCTGAACAAAGTGCATAGTTCAGGAATTAAATGGCAAGTTGTTACTGCTGCCGGAGGTTTAAGCCTAATTGGAATAATATCATTGATGTTATTAGGAGAATTACCTTATGGCAATGGAATTATTTTTGGAATAAAACAGCTTATAAGCATTGCTATTGGCGGATTGGCCATGGTACTTATGTATCATGTAAATTATAGAAAGCTAATAGAAAATAGTAAGCAGGTATATTTTTTAGGAATACTATTGAGCTTAGTTACAATTTTATTTGGAAATACAGTTAATGGGCATACGTTTTTACAAGTTGGACCAATTAGTTTTGAAGTAGCTAAGCTCAGCAACTTGATTTTTCTTATATCAATAATGGGCATATTAGGTGATGTAAAAAATAAAAATAGTTTTGGACTCGTAAAGGTAAGTTTATATATAGTTTTTGCTTTATTTAGTCTATACATTAATTCTAATACTCAGATTGTTCCTATAATGTTTGTAGTATATCTATCAATTATTACTATAGCTATTTTAAATAATTATTTTTCCATTAGAAAAAAGTTGACTAATTTAATTGTGATACATGGATTTGCTGTTTTTAGTATGATTATGTGGAAGTTCAATATAACTAGAAACGGGAATTTCCCTGCTAATTGGGTAGATTATGAGCTTGCAATTATAGTATCAAAATTTGGATGGAAATTTGTTATTATATCATCTTTTGTTGTGATAATTTTAATAGGATCAATGATCTTAAGTGCCTTAAAAATGAAAAGTAATGTTGCTTTTTATTTTTCAATAGCTATAGTAATTTATTTTATATGCAGCTTTATTGGTGGTTCAATAATAAACTTTGGTTTTTTACATGGAATCAGTTCAAATGTTCCATTCATATCATTTGGAGCAACTAATTATATAACTGATTGTATGCTAATAGGAATATTTTTGTCTATGTGGAGAAGAAATTTAATAGTTGAAAGGGATAAAAATATTTAAATTGCAGTGGCTTTTTATCTGCTAACACATAACAATTATTTTATAAGGTGTGGTTTGAGCTGGTATACTTCTTGTAGTAGGACCATATACAACAATTAGATTCCTGTTTGCAAGGTTTCCAGTAAAAAGTTGATCATTTTCTAGTATTATCCTAGTGTATGGAGAAATGTTCAATTTTAAAAACCCATCACTGCTTATAAGCTGTTCGTTAAAATAGTCTACTTTTACATTTCTATATCTTGTATCTCTTGTCATAACTACTGCACCATATTGTGGCGGGTAAATTAGAGGGACAGGTACAGTAGTATCATAAAAGCCTGTTACCCTGTCTCCAATTCTCACTGTAACGTGATTAATAAAATAAGTATTTGGTGATACCACAAAATTTACTAAACTTCCATCTTGATTTTCTACAGACATTAATTTGTAACAGCCGGAGCTCTCTCCACTTCCTACGAAAAAGTCATTAATCATTGTTACTATACCAGTAAAAGGTTGAAAAACTGCCACTTTTTATTCCTCCATATGAATTTGTATATTTAAAGTATATTCATTATATTGATTTTCTGCTATCTTTTAAGATGTTCATTTATTTTTCCAAGGGTTAAGTAAATTTACTTATTTAATAACATTAGTATCTAATGTTATATGAACATAAATATCATCGCAATCTTTCACAGGAAGCCAATATCTGATTTTTCCTTAGCCGCAAGTATGGTACGATTTTTATGAATTAATCTTGCAGGGCCTGGGAAACTATCCCACATCATATAAAAAGCCTCTATAATTTTTTTATCAACCATGTTTAATTCCTCTTCGGCTTCGCACTGCATTTTTTAGTATATACTCCATAAGCTTTTGCAAATAATAATTCTAAAATATTGTTTAGAATAAAAAATATTACTCTTCTAAGCAAACCAGAGATAGGAGACATTATGTTTATACCTAAAAGAATTTTATTTGAGAAGGATTCACTGGATTATGATATGGCGAAAGAGATTCTAGCAAAGTTTAAAGATAAGGCAGAAATTGAAATTATAAATCTAACTTCTAATAAAATAAAACAGCACATTCCAGGTGAAGATTTATTAACACAATATAGAGAAGGTAAAAAGACATTAGTTGTAGGAACTAAAAAAAGCTTGAAGTTCCAATCCTGTAAACCTTCAGCTCATTACCAACTTCCTCTTGTATCAGGATGCATGGGGCAGTGTGAATATTGCTACTTGAATACTCAGCTGGGAGATAAACCTTTTGTAAAGATTCATGTTAATATAGATGAGATTCTTAATCAAGCTGAAAAATATATTGATGAAAGGCTGCTGGAGATAACTATATTTGAAGGGGCAGCTACCTCTGATCCTATACCTGTGGAGCCTTATACTCATTCCCTAGAGAAAACTATTGAATTTTTCGGAAGGAACAAAAATGCCAGATTTAGATTTGTAACAAAGTACAATGACATAGATTCCCTGCTTAATTTAGAGCACAATGGACATACAGAAATAAGATTCAGTTTAAATACTGCTTCCATTATAAAACAATACGAGCATGCAACTGCTTCCAGTATAAATAGAATAGAAGCGAGTATAAAGGTTGCTGAAGCAGGTTATCCAACTGGATTTTTAATTGCCCCAGTATTCATTTATCCTAATTGGAAAGAGGAGTATCATGATTTATTAATGGAATTAAGAAATAGGCTTCCAGAAGACTTAAAGTTTCCAGTAACCTTTGAGGTTATATCACACCGATATACTACTGTAGCCAAGAATAGAATACTTCAAATATTTCCTGAAAGTGGGCTGCCTATGAAGGATGAAGATAGAAAGTATAAGTATGGGCAATTTGGATATGGAAAGTATGTATACCCTAAAGAAAGCATGGAGGAAATAAAAGAATTTTTCGGGAAAGAAATTGAGGAGTTGTTTAGCAACAAGGAAGTTAAATATATTATATAAATTTTAAATTATATAAATAGAGCTGAGAATCTAATACAGATCTCAGCTCTTTATATTTACAAAATTACATTTCTAAAGTATAATTAAAATTTGGACACAACTATAACTATTATATCATAACTTTAATAATTTACACATTAATTCTATCACCAATAGAGTAATGCTGTCAAGGGTTTTTATTAAAAAATTATAAGGGAGTGGTTTAGTGAATAATTTTATTGAAATTCAAAAAGAAGAAACAGCTTATCTTGAAGAAGTTATTACAACTATTAAGTCTGAAATAGAAAAAGAAAATGAAATTTTACAGGTAAAACGGGGTAAAGTAATAGATTCCAGAAGGGAAATGTGGCAAGAAAGCTCACATGCTTCTAGGGAATTTGCAAGAATATCTGAGATGAATCAATATTTAAGTGAGATTAATACTCAAACAAGAGATTATCTAAGCAGTGAAAAAAGAATTTATAGATACAATAAAATGATCACTTCACCTTATTTTGGAAGGATTGATTTTACTGAAAATGGTTATGGAAGCCCTGATAAAATATACATTGGCTTATATAATTTGATGAATACAAAAACTGATGATATTTATGTGTACGATTGGCGTTCTCCTATAGCAAGCATATTTTATAGAAATGAATTAGGAAAAGGCTCGTATAAATCGCCAGCAGGTATAATTAGCGGAGATATTTTATTGAAAAGGCAGTATAAAATTGAAAACTCAAAGCTAAAGTACTTTTTTGACAGCAGTATAAAAATAAATGATGAAATACTGCAGGAAGTGTTAAGCAGAAACTCTTCATCCAAAATGAAAAGTATAGTTCAGACTATACAAAAGGAACAGGACATTATCATAAGAGATATTGAAAATGAGCTTTTGATGGTTCAAGGAGTTGCAGGAAGCGGCAAAACATCCATTGCACTTCACAGAATAGCATTTTTACTATATGAAGGCTTAAGTTCAAAGTTAAATATAAATGATGTTTTAATAATATCTCCTAATGCTGTATTCAGTAAATATACTTCTCAGGTGCTTCCAGAGTTGGGGGAAGAAAATGTTGATCAGGTAACCTTTGATGATCTCATTCAAGGAGAAAAAAGACAACAGCAGATGGAAAAGCTTATAACATTTCAGGGAAAGGATAAATTCCAGGTAAAGCTTGAAGGTATAAAATTCAAAGGTTCACAGGAATTTGTTGAAATTCTAAACAGATTGCTTAAGTATTGTGAAAGAAAATTAATTCCATTTAAAGACGCATACTATCATGGAAACACAATTGTAACAGGGCAGCAGTTAAAAAATATGTTTCTTGATAATAAAATAAATATTCCGATGGCTAAAAGACTAAAGAGAATAGAGAGCATATTATTAAATAAAATTTACCCTCTTAGAAAGGAAAGGCTTAAAATAATTGAGAAAGTGGTGGAGAAAACTACTGAAGAACATAGATTTGAGATTAAATCCTTCAGCAGGCTTATAGCTATAAAAGAAGCAGGGAAATTAATGGAGCATATTAAAAAATTTACTGAAGTAGATTATAGGGATATTTACAAGCTGCTTTTTAGAGATAAGAATTTATTTTTTAAATTATCTAAGGACATAATATTGCCGGGAAATATTGATGAAATTATAGATGAAACAAATGAAAACTTAAGTACAGGGCACATTTCATATGAAGATGCAGCGGTACTTTTATATTTGAAAATTAAAGTTGAAGGCAATGAAGAGTTTACTAGCATTAAACAAGTAGTTATAGATGAGGCTCAGGATTATTATCCAATGCACTACTATATTTTTAAGCTTTTATTTAAAAATGCTAGGTTCACTGTATTAGGAGATTTTAATCAAACCTTGGAAAGAGGCGGAGATAAGAATATTTACGATTATGTAGAGGAGATACTTCACAAAAGAAAATCAATAAAAATAACTCTAAATAAAGGATATAGGTCTTCCTTTGAAATTAATAATTTCAATCAAAAGCTCCTTCAAAATAAGCAGGAATTTATGCCTTTTGAAAGGCGTGAAGCAGCTCCAAAAGTAAAGTACATGAAGGATTTAGAGGAACATTACAAAGAGATTTGTGAAGACGCAACTAAATTTCGCGAGGCAGGATACAATTCTATAGCTATAATCTGCAAAACAGAAGCGGAAGCAAAGCATATTCAATATATGTTAAGGGATTTAATTGAGGTTAAGCTATTAGATGATGAAGATTTAGATAATAAAAATTCTGTTTTGATTATACCATCCTATTTAGCAAAGGGTTTAGAATTTGATGTAGTGTTAGTATACGATGCTTCGAAAGAAAACTATAACACCCACTTTGATAAAAGACTTCTGTATATAGCATGCACAAGGGCTCTGCATCAGTTAGTTTTATACTATACAGGGGAGAAAAGTGAGTTTATAGAATAAATAATAAAGTTGCTGTAGAAACGTTAATCCTACAGCAACCTTTAGATTGTTCAAATCCTATAGAAAAGTTTATTTGTTATCCGCTAACTTATCTAGTTTTAAATTGCGGAAATAGAGAAAGATATCTATTGATACCATTATAAGATTGATAACATAGAAAATAAATACATAAGTAATTTTACTAGATACAAGCTTGCTTCCAATACCGCAGATATATCCAATCCAAATTAATGTCATAAAAATTAAGCTTTTACCCTTGCTGGTTCTTGCTTTATAGGATTTTACAATTGACATTGGCCAAGAAATACCAAAGCATATGACCATAGCCGCTTCTAAAGTTTCACTCATTTTAACCTAATCTCCTTATTAATTATTAATTGAACATGTCCATTTTGCTTTTGTTGTGTATCTATACAAAATATATTATACTACTTATAGTTTCATAAATATAATACTTTATTTTTATGAAGTCCATAGATAATTTTTATGGTATAAAGAAGCTTTAGGAGGCGTATTTATATGGGAGTAAGTTTTGATGCCTATAGAGTATTTTATTATGTAGCTAAATATAAAAATATTACAAATGCTTCAAAAGCACTGTGCGTTACTCAACCTACAGTTACCTATACAATTAAAACTTTAGAAAGGGAACTAGGGTGTACTTTATTTTTGCGTTCTCAAAAAGGGGTTACTCTTACACCAGAAGCTAAGATGCTTTATGAGCATGTATCCATTGCTTGTAAGCATATTTTTGAAGCTGAAGCTAACATAAACTCAGCAAAAAAGTTAGCTAAGGGGCAGGTAACCATTGGTGCCAGTGAAACCAGCATTCACCTTATGCTGCTTCCATACTTAAAAAAATTTAGGGAAGATAATCCTGACATAAAGCTAAAGGTTACTAACAGCACTACTCCTGCCACAATAGCTTCACTGAGATCAGGGCTTATTGACTTTGCAATTTTAGTTATGTCTCCAAGTGAAAAGGAACCGGACCTTTCTATTACAGAGCTTTTAGATTTTCAGGACATCTTCATTGCAGGCAGTGACTTTTCAGAATTGCTAGCTTCGGAAGTTTCATTAAATGATCTCACTAAATATCCCATAGTATGCATGGAACCTGGCACGATTACTAGACAATTTCTTGATGAATTCTTTCTAAAGCATAATCTCTCATTAAACCCAGATATAGAGCTAGCAACCTCAGATTTGATAACACCGATGGTGGAAAACAACCTTGGCATAGGCTTTGTACCATATGAATTTGCAAAAGCCTCTCTAGAAAAGAAATCTGTTTTTAGAGTAAACCTTAAAGAAGAGATCCCTAAAAGAACTATTTGCGCCATCAGTAGAACTTCTCATCCTCTATCTATTGCCAGTGAAGAATTTTTGAAGATGCTGTGTGAAAAAAGGAATAAAGAATTGTAACTAATTATTATAAGATAATTATAAAACAAGGAGTGTGTAAAATGCCTGATAATAAAACTGTAGAATTAAAGATACTTAAAGCTATTCTATGTATATATATTGTCTTATGCATAATAATTGCAGGATTAAATTACGGCTATGCTAGTAAAGCAACTCCAGAAGCTGCTGCATTTATTACTTGGTTTTGGCACTTTTACGAAAATTGGATAAAAACTATTTTTATAATTGTCTGTAGTTTCCTAACTTTAAGAATAGTAAGCACTTCTAAAATAAACACCATGAGAAAGAGAAATTTAATAGGCTTTATTATCGCAGCACTGGTTGTACACATAGTAACACCTTTGCTCTTAAACAATAGTGAATTATACTTTTTTACAATGCCGTTGCCTTGGACAACCACTCCGCTGCAGTTGTTAAGATCAGATTCAACCTTTTATATCAGCCGTTTTCCAGTTTGGGGTGCTGCAGGAGTTTTAGCTGCTTTAATTTTTTATATTTGTATAAGTATTATTGTACTTATAGGAACGCTTTTATTTGGTAGAAGGTGGCAGTGTTCTACCTTATGCCTTTTTAATGGCTTTGCAGCAGAAGTTTTTGAACCGGCAATACCTCTTGTTGGAAAAAATAAAAAGTTAAATAAAAAGACACTAGAGGGTTTTTCGATTTTCAGATGGGCTTCTCTAGCCATTGCAGTTTTCTTCACCCTTTGGTGGATAATGTTTTTATCAGGTACCTCAATAGGTGGGAATATAAGCCTTATGGGTAAGGTAGAAAATTATAAGTATTTAACTACAGAGTTATTGATGGCTATGTTTTTCTGGGTAGCCTTTATTGGCAGAGGATATTGCTATTACTGCCCTTTAGGAACTGTTCTAGGACTAATAAGCAAGATAGCAGGTCAAAGAATAATTACGGACAAGACAAAATGTGTTCAATGCGGTAAGTGTAATGAAACTTGCCCTATGTTCATAAACATCAAGGACAATGCAAAGGAAGGAAAAGCAGTGGCGGAGCTTAGATGTGTGGGCTGCGGGCATTGTGTAGATGTTTGCCCAACAAGAACCTTGGGGTATTCAACGAGATTTTTGAAGTGGGTTTCTAGGAAGAAGAAAGTTACTATTGAGAGAGAAATAGATAGGACGGTGGAATAAGTGGGAAAGGTCCATTTCCTAGTATTTATGATAAAATTGTTTTGAATAATTTTACATATTTACTAGAAGTGGAAACTTGTCAGTGTTTCCTAAAAAGGCAGTTGCAGCTGTCTTTTTTTATTTTCATGAATTAAGTATATAACTATAAATCTTTACTATCAATAGTGTTTTTAATTTAAATTGTTAATTTACAAGAATTTATATGCTTATTTTGTATCTTTTTTGCAAAAATATGATTATAATATACTTAATAAGGGAATATAAATGATATAAAATGATATAAAATCATGTGATAGAATGGAGGGCTTATATGTTACTAGAATTTACAGTGAGGAATTTTCTATCAATAAAAGAAGAGGTAACCTTGAATATGGTAGCTTCAAAGGATAAGTTTCGTATTGAAGAAAATACTGTAGTTTACGAAAAAGGTAAGAATGAAAAAAGAGCTTTAAATGTTGGAGTTTTATACGGAGCAAATGCTTCAGGAAAAACTAATATTTTAAAAGCTATGAATTTTGTTAGCTTTTTTATAAATAAATCTCATGAAATGCAACAGGGAAGAAAAATACCAAGAGTACCTTTTAAACTTGATGGTAACTTTTTAAAAGAGCCCAGTGAATTTAGAATATTATTTGTTCATGAAGGAATAAAGTATCTATATATGTTTTCGGTCATAGAAACAGAAGTTACTGAAGAATATTTATATTATTATCCTAATGGAAGGCAAAGCACTATTTTCGAAAGAAAAGATGATGATTATAAGTTTACTAGTGATATAGAACGTCAAACTGAATTAAAAGAAAAATTTCATTCGAAAAACAAGTTATTTCTAGCAACTGAAAGTCTCTGGGAGTATGAAAAGGCAAAGGTTCCATTTAAATGGCTTAGTGAGTATTTTGATGTATTTATTGACCATGAAGATTTAGAGTCCTACACAGGTGGGGCTATGCTAGAAAGTAACGAAGTAAATGATTATGTAAAAAAATATATGAGATATGCTGATATGGATATAGAAGACATAGATGTTCAAGTGAAGAATAAGTCGGATATCGTATCTTCAGAACTATTTAAGATGCTTTCAGATGGGGCTAAAGCAGACATAATTAAAACTCTTGATGAAGAAAAGACTGGAGTTTTAGATATTAAGACTTTGCACAGAGGTGTAGATGAAGCTGGAAATGCAATAGATATCTATTTTAATTTAAGACAGGAATCAGAAGGTACTAAAAAGTACTTTGGAATTTTGGGCCCTATAATTAGTGTATTAATTAATGGATATACTTTAGTAATTGATGAACTAGATATAAGGCTTCATACATTACTAGTAATGAAACTTGTAGAATTATTTTTAGACCCTGAAATAAATAAAAATAATGCGCAGCTGATCTTTTCAACTCATGATACAAATCTTTTAGATATAGATGTCCTAAGAAGGGATCAAATATGGTTTGTAGAAAAAAAAGAAGATAAGAGTACTGATTTATACTCATTGTATGATTTTGGGGGAATAAGAAAGAGTGAAAGGATAGAAAAAGGATATCTTCAAGGAAAATATGGTGCAATTCCTTACCTTAAAGGAGCTTTGAAATGAAGCTAAAAAAGAGTGCTGAAAAATCTAGAGGAAAAGACAAAGGCAAGGCCACAGATTGTAAAAGTTTAGTTGAAAGAGCTATTTATTTTAAAGAGAATAAGTATGATATTAATGAAGAAGATGGAGATAGAGTCTGATGTGTTTTTGATGTTGATATAAATTATAAAAACAACAATACTATTCAAAGCAAAATTGATGAAATAGAAAAAGCTAAGCCAATAGCAGATAAAAACAAAATAAACCTAGGGATATCCAATCCCTGTTTTGAATTATGGTTTCTCTTCCATTTTGAATATACCACAGCTAATTTAAAAGATTATGATGCTGTAATACAAAAATTAAATAAATATATTACAGATTATGAAAAGAATAAAGATATTTATGAGAAATTAAAGCAATTGACAATCAAAGCAATAGAAATTAGTAAAAGATTGAGAAAGCATCATGAAAGTTTAGGTAGAAAGTTACCAAATGTAGAAAAAGATAAATATAAAGCTATAGTTAAAGACTTAGTTGAAAGCAATCCTTATACTAATATAGGAGATTTAGTTGAGTATATGGAAGGACTTGAAAAATATAAGTAAAAAAGGAAAGCTTTATGTTGCCAAGAATATGTTAATTGATGGGAAATCAGAAGAAAAAATAAAGAAATATACAGGGGTTACGGATAAGGACATTGAAAAAATAAAAAAGATAATAGAAGCTCAAGGAGAGCATTAAGAAGTTCAACAAATATAAGGTTGCTATAGAATTATTTGATTCTGTAGCAACCTTTTTGTAAAACTTAATTTACGGTTAAAATAGAAAATACTTATTCTAAAATATAAATTCCTGATTGTAGCCGAGCCTGTAAAAATTTTTGTGTAAAGTGAATAAAAAGCACTCTTTCTTGGCAAGAATTTGGATAAATAAATACCAAATATATACAAGAAGGAGTGTTTTTTTATGTCGAATATTTCTAAAGAAATTT
>NZ_LHUR01000018.1 GCF_001263795.1 Clostridium homopropionicum DSM 5847 | reverse complement strand
CAAATTTATCAAGTGGTGTTGGAACTGCAATAGCTACTGCATCCACATCTTTAACAAAAGAGAAATTAGTAGTAGCTTTTATTTTACCTTCTTTAACTAAATTTTCTAAATCCTCATCTAAAATATCCCCAATATAGTTATGTCCTTCATTTACCAAGTTTACCTTTTTTTCTTGAACATCAAAGCCTATTACAGCATATCCTGCTCTTGCTTTTTCTACAGCTAGGGGCAATCCTACATAACCTAGCCCAACAACTCCTAGCTTTGCAGTTCTGTTTTTAAGTTTTGATAAAAGTTCATCCTTTAATATTGACATTATTTTTCCTCCCAAATAGTAAAATAATTTATTGTTTTCTTTTATAAGTAGGAACTTTTTCCTCTAATAGCTCTATAATATTTTCTCTATCCTTTTCAATAACATTTTTAAATTCTTCAATTGATTTTTCTACATAATCAATATCAAATCCCATAGGCTTTTCTACAAAAATTTTCTCATGCTCTGTAGAAGTAAGTGCAACTTCATCCATTAATAATTCTTCGTATAACTTTTCACCAGGTCTAAGGCCACTATATTCTATTTTTATATCTACATCTGGTTTTAAACCGGATAATCTTATTAAGTCTCTTGCTAAATCTACAATTTTAACTGGCTCTCCCATATCAAGCACAAATATTTCTCCACCTTTTGCCATTGCTCCTGCTTGAATAACTAATTGTGCTGCTTCAGGAATAGTCATAAAAAATCTATTTATTTCTGGATGAGTAACAGTAATTGGACCTCCTTGCATGATTTGTTTTTTGAAAAGAGGAATAACTGACCCGTTACTGCCTAATACATTCCCAAATCTAACTGCTACGTATTCCGTTTCACTGCCTTTATCGAAGGCTTGAATAATTTTCTCACAAAATCTTTTTGTAGCTCCCATAACATTTGTCGGATTTACAGCTTTATCAGTGCTTATTTGAACAAATCTTCTAACATTATACATATGGCTACATTTTACCACATTATAGGTACCAATAATATTATTTTTTATTGCCTCTGCTGCATTATCCTCCATAAGTGGAACGTGTTTATGTGCAGCAGCATGGAATACTACATATGGTCTATATTTCTCAAAAATTTCTTTTAATCTTTCAAAATCCCTTATTGAAGCAATTACAACAGCTAAATCTAAGTCTGGATATTTATACTTAAGCTCCATTTGAAGATCATAAGCATTATTTTCATATATATCTAAAATAATAAGTTTCTTAGGCTTAAACTTAACTATTTGTCTACAAAGTTCAGAACCTATAGAACCTCCTCCGCCAGTAACCATAACTACTTTATTTAAAATGTATTCATTAATATTTTCATTGTTTAATTTAACTGGAGGCCTTCCAAGAAGATCATTAATATCAACATCTCTCAATTGGCTAATATTAACATCACCATTAATTATTTCATATATTCCCGGAAGAGTTTTAAGCTTACATCCTGTTTTTTTACATATGTTATAAATATCTTTTCTTTCCTGAAATGGTGCAGAAGGTAAAGCAATGAATATTTCTTCAACATTATATTTCTTGCATATATCTTCTATATCTTCTCTTCCACCTAATATTTTTATACTATTAATTACATGTCCAACTTTATATTCATCATCATCTACTAAACCAACAATATCATAATTTAGGGAATTATGCTTTTTTACTTCTTTTATTAGCATAGCTCCTGCATCTCCAGCACCAACAATGAGAAGTTTAGATTTTTTTTCATTCATGGTAGAATTATTTTCATTTTTTTCCATAATTCTATACAAGAATCTAGTTCCACCTAAAGCACCAACACTTAAAACCCAGAATATTATATGTACAGTAGCTGGAAATCTATAATGCATAAGTTTTAGTAATGAATAGTTAATTGTATAACTATACAAAATAAAAATTATATTTGTTAGGGTAACTGAGTATACTATTGAAAGCAATTCTCCTATTGAAGCATATTTCCATATAAAATCATATAGATTAAATAATCTGTTACAAAAGATAGTTATTAGTATGACCGGAATAATTGAAAATTTAAAAAACAATATATATTCACTAGGAATCTTAAAGTCGAATCTTAATAATAAAGCAAAATACAAAAAAAATGTAACTAGAATAGTATCGTATATTAAAAACTTTTTATTACTTTTCAAATTACCACATCCTTAAGTTGTAATTGAATATGCCCTTAATTATTTTACATCATTTATAGAAATATTCAATGTTTTTTATTTATAAATATGAATTAACAAGACATGTTTCATGCATAAAATTTAATTTATGTATGAAACATGTCTATTATATCATAAAAATATAAGATTTTATTATATATTATTTTGTACTTTCTGTGAATTTATATCATAAAGTCATTATATAATACTTATTATTCTTCTTTTAATTCATTTAATATTTGCTCTAATTCTTTTACCACTTCGTCATTTTTGTCTAGTGTTTTAGCTATTTCTAAATGGATTTTCGCTTGTCTTATGTCTCCTGAATTTAAATAGCACATAACTAAATTTGTACATACTTCAACAGATTTAGTTACTTCAAATACTTTTCTTAAATACTTTATTGCCAAATCAAAGTCTTCTAAACAAGCATAATTAATAGCTAGTTCGTTAAAAGCTTCTGGGAAGGAGTTATCAATTTCTATTGACTTTTCTAAGTAGTATATTGCCTTGTTGAAGTTCTCTAGTATCCTATAACCAATTGCAATATAAAAATATATTTCTGCACTATCTCCCATTTGATTGAGCAAAGGAATCAGAATTCCTAATGCTTTTTCGGGGTCTTCATATACAAGTTCTTTACCATTTTTATAAGCATTAATAAGGTTTAAGGAGCTTTTAAACTCTAAAACTTCTTCAGTTTTTTTACCACCTGCCGAAATATAAGAATTAATGCTGTACAGTGCACCTTCATAGTCACCTTTTTCCTGTTTTATGATTCCTTCATAGTAATAAGGTAAGGCAAAATTCTTTATCTCTTTTGCTTCCTCAATAATTTCTATTTCTTCATCAATGTATTCATCATTTGTGCTTCTTAGATTTTCTAATAAGTTTATTAATTTTTCGTAAATTTCAGCTGTAGCTTCAATCTTTGAAAGCCCTTTTAGAAGAATATATCCATCTT
The DNA here is from genome assembly GCF_001263795.1 of Clostridium homopropionicum DSM 5847. Taxonomy (GTDB): domain Bacteria; phylum Bacillota; class Clostridia; order Clostridiales; family Clostridiaceae; genus Clostridium_H; species Clostridium_H homopropionicum. The sequence continues at coordinate 151,939 of NZ_LHUR01000018.1, read as the reverse complement.
CATATTTTTTTAACTTTACTAATTCTGCTATCTTACCTTTAATATATTCTTTTGAATTTGGAACATTATTAATAATATTTAAATATAATCTATTATACTTAAACTCTTCATCTGCTCCTAATACATAAAACATACCTTCTATGAAAAACCCAACAGGTATACTACTAACATCTTCATCTTTATTAACCTTTTCAATTATGTTTTCTGACACTATGGGTAAATAAAATTCTCCCACTTCATTAATTTTGATTTTAAATATGCTCTCAATTCTTTCTTTCTTTACTTCTAAAAATAGAAGCAAAGAAAGCTTATTTTTCATTTCTGTTTTTACTGTCATTTTATCCACCTTATATTTTTTAATTTATTCAGAGAAATCACAAGAATTTTCTATAATATTCATAACTGAATTTTTAAACATATTCATTTTATATTCTGCATCTTCTTTTGATTTACCAACTACCGACATATATATTTTCATCTTTGGCTCAGTTCCAGAAGGTCTAGCAACAAAGCTTGATTTATCTTCTAATATAAATTTTATAACATTTGATTCTGGAAGATTAATTATTTTTTCTGTAAGATTTAGCAAATCTTTTTCTAGTCCTGCCATATAGTCTAATTTTTTAGCAATTTTAATCCCATTTATTTCAACCTTCATGGAATGTCTTAAAGCCTCTAGGGTTTTGCTTATCTTCTCTTGCCCTATTTTTCCTTCTAAATCAATTGATACAAGGTCTTCTTTAAAAAATCCATACTTTTCATATAAATTTAATAAAACTTCATATAAGTTTAACCCATTTTTCTTGTAGTACGCTGCCATTTCACAAATTAGCATAGCTGCAATAACTGCATCCTTGTCTCTTACAAAGTCTCCAGCTAGGTAACCATAGCTTTCCTCAAAACCGAATATAAATTTCTTTTCTTCATCCTCTGAAAACTCTTTTATCTTTTCTCCTATATACTTAAATCCTGTTAACACATCCATTATTTCAATATTAAATTCTTTAGCAATTTCTGCTGCCATTTCAGTAGTTACAATAGTTTTTATTACTACTCCATTGCTTGGAAGAATATTAAATTCCTTTAAAGTAGATAGGATATAATTTGTTAAAAGTATTCCCATCATGTTACCATTAAGAATTTTATATTCTCCATTTTTATCTCTCACAATAGTTCCAATTCTGTCGCAATCCGGATCAGTTCCGAAAATAATATCTGGTTTTATTTCTTCAGCCATTTTCATGGCAAGTGAGAACACCTGAGGCACTTCAGGATTTGGATATTTAGCAGTCGGGAAAGTTCCATCTGGATGCTCTTGTTCTGAAACCACCCATAAATTGCTGTAACCCAACTCACTTAAAATCCTTCTAACTGGTATATTTCCACTGCCGTGTAAAGGAGTATAGATTATTTTCAAATTTTTTGCTTCTGTTTGAATAATTCCCTTCCTCATACTTAAGGATTTTACTTTTTCAATATATAATTTGTCAATCTTTTCTCCAATTACTTCTAATAAGCCTTTATTTGAAGCTTCTTCTAAGCTAATAGATCTTACCTTATTAAAGTTATCTACCTTATTTATAAATGAAGTAATCTCCTTTGCTGCAACATCAGTTACTTGTCCACCATCTTCTCCATATACTTTATAGCCATTATATTCCTTCGGATTATGGGAAGCAGTAACAACTATGCCTGCTTTACTCTTTAAATTTCTAACAGTAAAAGACAATTCAGGTGTTGGTCTTAAGCTTTCGAATAGATATACTTTTATACCATTGGCGCATAATATTGAAGCTGCTCTTTCTGCAAATTCTTTTGACATTATTCTCGAATCATAAGCAATGCTTACAGAAATACTCCTTTGTCCTTTATATTTTTCTAGTAAATAGTAAGCTAAGCCTTGTGTAGCTTTTCCAACAGTATAGACATTTATTCTATTAGAACCTACCCCTATGATACCTCTAAGACCACCTGTTCCAAATTCCAATTCTTTATAAAATCTATCTTCTAAATCCTTTTCATCTATGATAGCATTAATTTCTTCCTTAGTTTTCTCATCAATGCTTTCTGACTCTAGCCAAGAATTATAAATTTCATAATAATTCATTCTTAAATCCTCCTCACAATCAATAAAATAATTATACTATAAAAGGTAAAAATAGAACAATTATTTATAAAATTTTAATACTAAAGACTGCCTTTCAGCAGTCTCTAAAATAATTGGCTATTCTATTGTTGAGTCTTTTCATTTACATTTGAGATTGTATTTATCTCCTCTTGATCTGAGAAACTTACTCCTGACTTACTTACAACAGCTAAAACGGAATTAATATCATCTAAAAATGTTATTTCTTTTGCCAATTCAAGATCAGCTATTCTAAATACATCACCTATCTGCATTTTAGAAACATCAACATTTACAACCTTAGGTATATCGTTATATTTACCTTGAATTTTTACATTGTTTCTTTCCTTTTGAATTATTCCTCCATTTTTAGCAGCTATACTTTCACCAACAAATACTATTGGGACTTCTGTTTGAATTACATTTTGATCGTTTATTTCCTGTAAATCAATATGTATTATCTTTTGAGTTACAGGTTCTTTTTGTAATTCCTTTATTAGTGCCTTGTGTTCACTTTTGTTTATTATTAAACTTATAGCAGAGTGTTCTCCCTGCATTTGGATTTCTCTGTTAAAATCTAAATCTGCTACTTCAAACATTATATTACCTAGGCTTGAACTATATAAAACACCAGGAATCTTTCCCATTCTTCTAGATCTTCTTGCAGAATGAGAACTAGATTTTATTCTTTTCTCACATTTCAATGTTTCCATTATTATCCCTCCTTATCCTCTCTTATTATGGTCAAAAGGGATAATAATATACATTGTTTAAGAATTTTATGAGGTAAAATTCTTAGTAACCAGTAACCAATTCCCGGTAACCAGTTTTTATTAATTCACTGGCAACTGGTTACTGGTCACGGGTTACTTTAAAAAATGCGTCGCATTTTTAATATATAACTCTTCCATCTACATCCTTAATATCTTTACATCCTGTTAGAATCATAGCAGCCTTTAGGTCATCTTTTAATTTATCAACATACATCTTAACACCCTCTCTTTGTCCACCAAAAGAAGCTGTTACAAATGGTCTTCCTATTAATACAGCATCTGCTCCAAGTCCTATCATTTTTAATATATCTACACCATTTCTTACTCCACCATCAGCTAAGATTGTAACTTTTCCTTTTACTTTAGAAGCTATCTCAGGAAGTACATCTGCAACACCTGGAGTTTGATCAAGTACTCTTCCTCCATGGTTTGATACTACAATAGCATCTACTCCTGCTTCTACAGCAAGTTCTGCTTCATCTGGAGTCATAATTCCTTTTAATATAAATGGTAGTCTTGTGCTCTTAACTATTTCTTTAATTTCTTCAACTGTTTTTGGCATTACTGGTTTTCCATGCAATGCAAGAGTTATAAGTCCACAAGCATCAATATCCATTCCAACTGCAAAAGCACCAGCTTCTTCTGCCAATTTTATTTTATTTATAACATTTTCGTTAGCCCAAGGTTTAATAATAGCAATACCTTGTCCATTAAACTTTTTTAATTGTTCCAAATTCGTAGTTAAAAATGAATCCACCGCTGTATCTCCTACCATTGGATAGATTCCTGCATCTAAACAGCCTCCAATAACCCAAGATATGTATTCTTCTTCAGTGAATTTACCCCCCATGTTTAAAGTAGTTCCTGATACTGGTGCTGCCAAAAGTGGTATATCCATCTTCTTACCAAAAAGTTCTATTGATGTATCTGGATTCTTAGCTCCATGAATTACTCTCATATTAAGTTTGTATGCATTCAATGCTTCAAAGTTTTCCTTAAAAGCTGAACCAGTTCCTTTTCCACCCATCCCTGGGACTTCACCTGCACAAACAACTCCATTACATGATGTACAAACTCGACAGCTGCCATTTAAGTTTTCTTTAGCCTTCTTAAGCATTTCTTTATAATCCATAAAAATTACCTCCCGCATTTATATCTTTTTCAGATATAACTTTTATTTGATTATTAATTAATAGCTCTGCAGTAACTCCATTTCCTTTAATTAACTTGCCCTCGAAAAGTCCATTATAAATTTCCCCGCATCCACAGGATGGACTATTTGCTTTCAAAATTGCAAGCTTAGCTCCAACACTCTTTGCAATTTTTAGGGTTTCATAGGCACCCTTAACAAATTGTTCTGTACTGTCCTTGCCTGTTTTACTAACAACCTTAGCTTTACCTTCTAACACATCTATTCCTGAACCACCTTGAATTTCTTGTGGCTCCCTTGGAGTTTCAAGTCCACCTAATTGTTCTGGACAAACTAGTACAGCATTACCTTCCTTAAAAATACTTAATACTTCTTCATTTAAATTACTTCCACCATTATATCTACAGTTAACGCCACAGAGGCATGCACTAATAATTATCATCTTATTTAGACCTCCAAGAATAATTATAAACCACTATAAACTATTTTTAAATAGTAATTAGTTATATTTTTCTACCTTATGTGATAATAAATAACCTTTATTCATTATTTTAGTTCTACAACTGTAACTCCTGTACCGCCTTCTCCATATTCACCTAATCTATAGCTATTTACATGTGGGTTACTTCTTAACATATCATTTATAGCTTTTCTAAGTATTCCTGTTCCCTTTCCATGTATAATAGTTACCTCATTAAGTCCTCCAATATAGGCATCATCAAGATATTTGTCAACTGTGTAAATAGCTTCCTGTGAGTCCATTCCTCTCAAATCTACTGATGTAGAAATAGATTTTAAATTAAGATTTAGACCTTTTTTATTAATTTTTTTATTTTCCACAACATTGCCCTTTATTTCTCTTAAATCCTTTATGTTTACACTTATTTTTAAAATTCCAGCTTGAACTTGAACTTCTCCTTTATTGTCTGGAGTAGTTAATACTATTACCTTTTTATCAAACTTAGGAAGGTAAACTTCTTGTCCCTCATACACTGTAGTAAGCTCTTCTCCCTGTTCCTTTTCCTTTTCCATACTGCTCTCTAATTTATTTATTTTATCTTTTAATTTTTTTCTATTTTCCTCTAAAGCCTGTCGAACATCAGAAGAGTATCCCATTCTTTCAAGCTCTCTTATATCTTTTAATATTTTATCAGCCTCTTCTTTGGCTTCTTTGATTATCTTCTTAGCTTCTTTTTGAGCTTCAATAATAGCCTTTTCTCTTATATTTTCAAATTTATCTAACTTTTCCTCATACTTTTCTTTTAGTTTAAATGCCTCTTTCTTAACATAAGCAGCTTCCGATGCATCTCTTTGAGCCTTAATATTTTTATCTTGAAGTGATTGAATTAAATCTTCAAATCTTAAAGTATCTTTAGAAATCCCACTTTTAGCATCCTCTATAATATAATCAGCTAAGCCTAATCTTCTTGAAATTTCAAAAGCATTAGATTTTCCTGGAATTCCTATAAGTAATTTGTATGTTGGTCTTAAGGTTTCTACATCAAATTCAACTGAAGCATTTTCAACTCCTTGAACTCTAAGAGCATATGCCTTTAATTCACTATAGTGAGTTGTTGCAACAATTTTTGTTCCTCTTTCTCTTAAATTTTCTAATATTGAAATAGCAAGAGCAGCCCCCTCAGTTGGATCTGTTCCAGCTCCTAGTTCATCAAATAAGGCTAGCGACTCATCATCAGCATTATTTATTATATTTACAATATTAGTCATATGAGAAGAAAATGTAGATAAGCTTTGTTCTATACTCTGCTCATCCCCAATATCAGCAAATACCTCTTTAAAAAAACTAATCTCTGAACCAGATCCAGCTGGAATCATAAGTCCACTCAATGCCATTATGTGAAGCAGGCCAACTGTTTTTAAAGTAACAGTTTTACCTCCAGTATTGGGTCCAGTTATTATTAATGAAGAAACTCCTTCATTTAAATACATATCATTTGTTACTACATCCTTTGGATTAATTAATGGATGTTTTGCTTTTAAAATATTAAAGTATCCTTCTTCATTTACATTAGGGCAAATTGCATTAATACTGCCAGCATATTTTGCTTTTGCAAATATAAAATCTAACTCCCAAATTATATTTGCATTACTTTTGATTAATTCTATATCCATATATACCTTAACTGAAAGCTCTCCAAGTATCTTCTCTATTTCTGCTTTTTCTTTTAATACCAATTCTTTTATTTCATTATTTAAGGTTACTAGACTCATAGGTTCTATATATAAAGTTGCTCCTGAGGAGCTTTGATCATGAACAAGTCCCGGAACTGATCCTTTATGTTCAACCTTTACAGGTAAAACATATCTTTCCCCTCTAACTGTATAGATATTTTCCTGAAGAAATTGTGAATAGGTCCTTACAAGTGAGTTTACCTTTGTTTTTACGGAACTTACCTTTTCCTTCAGGCTTCTTCTTATATTATAAAGTGCTGAACTTGCCCTATCGGATATTTCTTCTTCACTTATTATTGCATTAAATATCTCTTCCTCTAGATTTTTTAAAGGTTTCAATCCTTCACAAATATCTTCAATTATTCTAAAGCTCTCTTCTTCATCCTTTCTGCTAATATAGCTTTTAAATCTTCTACTGCATCTTAATAAATTTGCAATTCTTAAAAGCTCCACCGGTAATAATACAAATCCTCTTTCAGATTTTGCTATACCTTCTCTTATATCATAGATACCTTCAAAGGGCGGCATTCCTTTTTTTATCATTAACTCAAAAGCTTCTCTTGTTTCTTCTAAATGCTCTTTCACTTCATACAAATTGCTATAAGGCACCAAAGCATGAATTATATCTTTTCCAGCAGCAGTATTTGTATATTTTTTCAACTCTTCTTTTATTTTATTAAATTCTAGTACCTTTAAAGCTTTTTCATTCATCCTACTCTACTCCTCTTTTAAAGTGTCCTCTTGTATAATTCTTAAAATCTTCATCAAATTTTTCATCCATATAGGTCTTAAGTATTTTTACAGCTTCTTCATAAGTTTCATCTGTAAAATCAATTCTAAATGAATCTATTTTTAATTTTCTTAACTCCTGTAAATTAGGAATAAGATTTATTGCCACAGGATTGTATAAGTGGCTTCTACAAAATTTATCCGTTAAAATTCTAAATTCTGTTTCCTTTCGATCCTTTAAAATAAATTGACCCTTTTCACATGCATTTGTACAATTACTATCAATACTATCTTTTTTACCAAATAAGCTGCCTATAGGACAATACTCATTAACCATAAGCTCTGGTTTCCCATAAATAAGCTGATATGGTCTAATTGAAGTTTTAGATAACAAACTTTGTATTTCTTTTTTATTTAATTCTAAACTTAAAGTGGCAGCCTCAATATAGTCACTATAGCTATTCAATGCATAAGAATTGAATATATTTAATTTATAATCACCGATTATACTAATACTTCCGCTAAATTTCTTTATTATTCCTAAGTTTGAAGTAATTATTCCACAAATATTGCATATATTTTCTTCAATTATTGCACATATATACTCAAACTCATTTCTCACAATTGTAGGTATCCTTAAATATACTTTTTTGTCTTTAATATTTTTTATGTCCACATTACAATTCTTCATGAATATATCCACAGCTACATTCTCTATCTTAAACTTTTCTACAGCTCTTAAATGATCTGTTGAGCTTATTAATACTATCGTTGAATTCAACACGTTATTTTTTTGCAGCACTTTCTCAATATTAAAGTCTAAGCTTTCTATATGTTTTCTTGAATCCTTACTTATAATATCCTTGGTAATTTTATCCAATAATTCTCTGCGGCAAGAATTTATTAGAGAGATTGGTATAAATCCCTCTTCAAATTCAATAAAATTAATTGATTCAAAAGAAAAAGGTGTGTCTCCTGTTTTATTTAAATTTCTAATTAAATTTTCCTTATCTACTCCCTTTTTTAAAGGCTTTTGAACCTTTTCTCCACAGACCTCATAAGTTTTGTCTTTATAATTACCTCTTAAGATGAAAGGTTCACCAATTTTAAAAGTTACCTCTAAATTTATTTTATTTTTTCTATGATAAATATCTTTATAAGTATTACTTAATTCATCCATTAAGCTTATATCTAGAGTTTTATATAAAACATCTCCCGCTTTGTAGTTTACAGGTTTTATTTTTACAATTTCACCTATATAGGCTTCATCTACTTCTATATTATTTTTTTCTATTTTTGATATTGTAAATCCTTTATCTTCACTTCTAACACCATCTTTTACTTTGATGTTTTCTTCTAGCCTAATTGTGTGATCTTTATTTACTTTACCTAATAATATTCCTGTATTTCTAGGATGCCCATAAGACATAAGTTCTTTTCCTGGATTGCCATAAAGATATGCATTAGAAAATCCTTCTCTATTAAATAGTTGAGTAAGTTTCTTTTTTTCTGTAGAAACATTTTCTTTTCTTAGGTTCCCGTCAATAGCTTTTCTATAAGTTGAAACTACTCCAGCTACATATTCTGGTCTTTTCATTCTTCCTTCAATCTTTAAAGAACTAGTGCCGCTGTCAATAATATCTTCTATGTTTTCAAGAGTACATATATCCTTAGGACTCATTATGTATCCTTTTTTTATTTCATTATTTTCTTTATTAATTATTTCATAAGGAAGTCTACAGGGTTGAGCGCATCTTCCCCTATTTCCGCTTCTTCCTCCTATGATGCTACTCATGAGACATTGTCCAGAATAACAAATACATAGTGCACCGTGGATAAATATCTCTGTCTCTATCATTAATCCCTTTGAAATACGTTCTATCTCTTTTAATGATAGTTCTCTCGCTAATACTATTCTTTTAAATCCTAATTCCTTTAAGAATAATGCTCCCTCTCCATTATGTACTGTCATCTGAGTAGAAGCATGAATCTCAAAATTCGGGAAATTTTTCCCAATTAATTGTGCTAATCCAAAATCTTGAATAATTAAAGCATCTATCCCTATTTCATATAAAAGCTTAACATATTCCAATGCTTCTACTATTTCTTCTTCTTTTATAAGTATATTAAGGGTTACATATACCTTAATATTATACAAATGGCAGTATGAAACAGCCTTAATCATTTCCTCTTCATTAAAATTTGAAGCATAGGCTCTAGCAGAAAATTTATTTCCACCAATATATATAGCATCTGCACCATTTTGAACTGCAGCATAAAGACTTTCCATTGAACCTGCTGGAGCAAGCAATTCTATTTTTTTCATTTATATCTCCCCTAACATCTATATCAATTATACATTATAACAAAACAAGCTGATTCAAAACAACTAAAGTAACTTTTTCTTTAAATAAATCATAAGATAATAAAGTAATACTACAAGGAGGTAGCTTAATGTATTATAATAATACATTTTTCTATAATAATGTTAACCCTTACAATAGAATTCCCTTTTTTAGAGGTAGTGATACCATGGAAGACTCATCACTTCTAGCAGTAGCGAGAATAAACGGCAGTCCAACTTATCCTGAAATAAATGGTATAGTCTATTTTAAGGATGTGCCAGGTGGAACAGAAGTTTATGTATCTGTTACAGGCTTACCTGCATTTAAACCTGCTGAAGGGAATAATTCACAAGTTGGTCCTCATGGTTTTCACATACATGAAAATGGCTGTTGTAACATAGAAAATCCTAATGATCCATTTAAATGTGCTGGAGAACACTTTAATCCTACAAACCAGCCTCACGGAAATCATGCTGGAGATTTTCCTGTCTTATTTTCAAATAATGGAGTAGCTAGGATGAGTTTTTTTACTAATAAATTTAAAATTTCAGACATCATTGGTAAATCAGTAATTATTCATGAAAGTCCTGATGACTATAGGACTGAACCTGCTGGAAACTCCGGTAAAAGAATTGCCTGTGGAGTAATAAAAAAAGTATAAAAAAAATCGCTAATCCCTAATTTCTAACCGCTAAATATCTTACTTCTTGATATTTAATAGCGGCTAGTGACTAGAGATTAGCGATTAATTATTTTAGAATAAGTACTACAGGGCAATGGTCAGATCCAGTAACTTCATTGAGAATTTCAGAATCGATAACATCTCCTATCATATTTTCAGATACGAAATGATAATCTATTCTCCATCCTGCATTGTTTTCTCTAGCATTAAAACGGTAAGTCCACCACGAATACTTTATTTCATCTGGGTGAAAGTATCTAAATGTATCAAAATACCCTCTATTAATTATGTTATCCATCCATTCTCTTTCAATTGGTAGAAAACCAGAGGTTTTGCTATTTGCCTTTGGGTTTTTTAAATCGATTTCCTTATGAGCAGTATTATAATCCCCACAAATTAATAGCTTTTTACCTTCATTTTTTAAACCATCGCAATAATTGAACAATGCCTCGTAAAAATCTAGCTTGTACTTTAATCTTTCTTCATCCTTTTGTCCATTAGGAAAATAAATATTAAATAGAATGAAATCCTTATATTCACATATTAATATTCTTCCTTCTTTATCAAACTTTTCAATTCCAATGCCATATTGAATGGCAATTGGCTCTTCTTTAGTAAAAGTTGCTACTCCGCTATATCCCTTTTTTTCTGCACAAGAAAAATATGCTTTATATCCTTTAATACTTTTAAACTTTTCATCTATTTGATCTAATTGAATTTTGCTTTCTTGTATACATAATATATCAGGCTTTTCATCATAAATCCACTGAATAAAGCCTTTCTTTTCAATAGCTCTTAATCCATTTACATTCCATGAGTATACTTTCATATATTCCACTTCCTTTGACTTAACTTTTGTTATTTACATTTTACTCCTAAAGAGGTAAAAATCAAATTAATTTTTTATAAGTTTCATATAACTGATTTGTGTATTTCTCCCAAGTATATTCCTTTTTAACTAATTCCTTTAGTTTTTCAGCCTTGTGCATTTTTAACCCTGCTCTAATGCTTTCATAAATACTATTTTCATCATACGGATTGCAGTATATTGCTAAATCCTTAAAATACTCCTTTGCACATCCTTCTGAAGTTGTTACTATGTTACATCCACTTGCTGCAGCCTCAAGAGATGAAAATCCAGGCATTTCAAAAAATCCAGCTTTCACATGCAACTTTGCAAACCTATAAGCATTGTAAATGTTATAGCTATCCATAAATCCTAAGTACAGTACATTTTTATACTTCATGCACTCCTTATAATAGCTACTCTCTTTTATTCTACCAATTAAAAGCAGCTGAATATCTAACTCATTACATATTTTAGCAATTATATGTTGATTTTTCATTGAACAAATTTTACCTACGCTTAGTACATAAGAATTTAAATTATACCTTTCTCTAATGCTATATAAAGGAACTTGCTCATCCTCAACCTCTACTCCATTATAAATTACATTAAATTTCTTTTTTATATTAAAGTCTCTAATTATATTTTCTCTTTCACTTATACTATTAGTTATAATTGCAGTACTTCCCATAAATATTTCTTTTCTGTATGCATTACTAGCTTCCCATAGCTTTAACTTATCTTTATAATCCTTAAAAATAAGATATTTTTGGGGATTATGATATACAGGTGAAATAACTATTTTTTTCTTATACTTATGAGCTATTTTATAATAATTATAAATATCCCCTATCTTATTAATATTAAATAAATGAATGATGTCATAATTATAGTAATCAAAAATACATCCATTATTTATAGATACTTCTACTCCTAATTTATCTAAATATTTTGCTGTTTTCAATACTTGAGTTGAGTCTCCAGCAATATTTCTATTATAATCTTGCCTCGTACATAGCAGTACTTTCATATAGTGTTTATCCCCCTAAAAATTATTATAAAAATCCTAGTTTAAAATATCTCTATGCTTTATAATATTAAATTATCCGTCTCTTCATATCTTATAATGGGATAAAAATGAATAAATGAAGTTTTTTTACTAATATATAGATATGCCATTGTACTAAATTTGTGTTTTGCTTTTAGAAAGGATGTATTGAATATACTAAAATAGTAGACCCTGCTAAATGCAGGGCCTAAGATACTTCTATTTTTATTGTGGAATTTCTTCTGCAGCTACAGTGTATTGTGTTAAGCTTACATCCTCATCTCCCAAAGTAACTCCAGTTCCATTTACCGTAATTGTAATATAATATTCTGTTGTATCTTCTGTTGATTTTAAAGAAGGAGTATCTAAGAATAAAACAGGCACTTGATAACTAGTAGCTGCAGGAGTACCTACAATACCTGCAACAAGAGTATTATCAAAACTATATGCTAAATCAGTTAAAGCTGCATCTCTATAAACATTGATTGTTACTGAAACTTCATCAGTAACAGCTAAAAGTATACCAGCCAGACTTAATGAAAATATACCTTTAACTAAAGCCTTATCATTTCTATTTGCTAATTCTAATACTAAATTATCTAATAAAGTTTCTGTAGCAGGTACTAATGCTTGAGCAGTTGTACTTGCTGCGTAATCAAATGCCACATCAGTTTGTAATCTAAGACTTCTTGACACTTTTATTTCCCCTTTATCTTGAATTTAGATAACTAATAGTTACCTATATATATTATATGTACAAGCCAATTTTCGGTTACTCATTGAAATTTTAACGCTATTTTAAGCTAATAACTTTAGGTAAGCATAATTAATTAGTCCATTTGTAACACCTAAATTTTTCCTATTGAATATAATAAATTAGTATATTAATAACTGGAGGTACTATCATGGAGACAGTTTATATAATAACTTTTTCTTCAACTAATAGCAGTTTAATGCTATATAAAATTTTAAAAGATTCCAAAATGAAAGTTACTATGATACAAACACCTTGTAAACTTTCAGCAGGATGTTCAAGAGCATTAGAAATTAAACAATTAGACTTGAGTAAAGCAATTGAGAAAATTAACAATTTTAATATAGAAATTCAGAGCATTTATAAAAAATTTATAAATCCAAAAACAAGACGCTACGAATATTTGGAAATTTCATGTTAGTAAATGTGGATTTTGTAGATAATTTATTTTTAAGGAGGATATATGATATATTTTGATAATGCTGCAACTTCTTTTCCTAAACCTACCTCTGTATATGATTCTGTAGATTATTGTCTTAGAAATTATTGTTCTAATCCTAATAGAGGTTCTCACAATCTTTCAATAAAATGTGAACTTAAAATAATTGAATGTCGAGAACGTTTAGCTAAGCTTTTGAATGTAGATGACCCAATGCAAATTGTGTTTACATCTAATGCCACTGATAGCTTAAATATTGCAATAAAAGGTGCGCTAAAACCTGGCGACCATGTTATAACTACTATGATTGAGCACAATTCTGTTTTACGTCCTTTAGAAAGTCTTAAAAAAATCGGAATAGAAACTACTTTTTTGCCTGTAGACTTATATGGATATATATCAATTGATGATATTAAAAATTCTATAAAGAAAAATACCAAGGCTATAATAATTAACCATGGTTCTAATGTTTTAGGAACTATTCAAGATATTGAAGTAATTGGTAGGTTATCTAAATCACTAGGTATATTGCTAATTGTAGATGGTGCACAAACTGTTGGCTATATAGATATTGATGTAAAAAAAATGAATATTGATATACTTGCTTTTCCAGGACACAAATCACTTTTTGGCTTGCAAGGTACTGGTGGTTTATATGTAAGCAAAGAAATTGACCTATTACCGCTTAAAGAAGGTGGTACAGGCAGTAATTCAAGTAGCTTACTCCAGCCATCTTTTATGCCTGACAAACTTGAAAGTGGAACAATGAATACTCCTGGAATTATAGGTTTAAGTGAAGGAGTTAATTTCCTTTTTACTGAGAATCTTATAAAAATAAGAGAGCACGAAATAGCCCTAATTAAATATCTTACTGAAGAATTATTAAAATTACCTTTTATCAATATATACGGTGAATTAGATGCTCCTAAAAAGACACCCGTTATATCCTTTAATGTGGAGGGCTTCGATAGTTCAGAAATGGGAGCATTTCTGAGTCAACACAATATTTGTGTTAGAACTGGTTATCACTGTGCTCCTATGATTCATAAAATCATTGGAACAGATAAAAGGGGTACTATACGTATTAGTCCAGGATATTTTAATTGTTTTAAAGATGTTGAAAATTTCATTGACACAATCATTCAAATTTTCAATATGCATTTTTAGATTTTATCTATATTTTAATTTTTGACTACTATATTTACTATATAAATGGAGGCCAGTTTAACATGAAAAATGAAGTCAGTTTATGTATGATTGTAAAGAATGAAGAGAAATATTTACCTCAATGTCTTAAAAGTATTAAAGATATTGTTGATGAAATAATTATTGTTGATACAGGCTCTACTGATAGAACTGTAGATATCGCTAAAAGCTTTGGTGCGAAAGTTTATTATTTTCAATGGAATAATAATTTTAGTGAAGCAAGAAATGAATCATTAAAACATGCTACAAAAGACTGGATATTGATTTTAGATGCTGATGATGAATTATATACCAAAGATCAAGAAAATCTTAAGGATTTACTAACTAAACAGTTGGACGAAAATGCAATTTACTTTTTTGAAACCTTAAACTACTATGGCAGCACTATTGATGATAATTCTATAACTGTAAATTTAAATCCACGACTTTTTAAAAACAATCAAGGAACTCATTATGAAGGAGAAATTCATAACCAGCTTGTTCATTCGGAAAATAAGTATAATTTAATTTATAAATTTGTACAGATTCATCACTATGGGTATATGGAAAACAGCATAAGTTCTAAGAATAAAAGAAATAGAAATATTACTCTTTTAAAAAAACAAATTGAAGAAAATCCAGATGATGTTTTTGCATATTTCAATCTTGGTACTGAATATGCAGCATTGAATGATGAAAGAACAGCATTAGAACACTATTATAAATCTTTTGAAAATTTTGACCCCCTTAATGGTTATAGTTTTCTACTAATCTTAAGAATAGCAATTTTAAATCACAAAATAAAAGATTATAATACTTCACTAAAATTTATAAATATAGGTATAGAACACTATCCAAAATTTACTGATTTGTACTTTTTAAAATCCCTTATCTTTAGAGATACAAATATGCCTATGTATCAAATAAAAGCATTAGAAAAATGTATTGAATTAGGTGAGCCTTCTCCTGACTTAAAGTGTTTTTATGGTGTAGGTACCTTTAAAGCGTATTATGAATTAGGCAATGCATATATAAAACTAAAAGACTATGATACAGCATATAATTATTTTATTGAAGCTATGAAGTCAAAACCTGATTTTATTGAGCCTATATACTGTATTGGTCATATATTAAAAATCCAAAATATCCCTATAGATGATTTTAAAAAAATTATAGAGAAATTTTTTATAGACTCTCCGAAAAGTAATTTTATTATTGCAAATTTATTTTATAATGAACAATACTATAAGACAGCCCTGGAGTATATAGAAAAATGTGAAAAAGCTAATATAAGTACAACTGACCTATTATTACTTAAGGCTAAGTGCCTTGTAATGACTGGTTACTTTAATGATTGTATTAATATAAAATGCATAGATGAAAAAAATTCATCTTATTTATATCTTAACATGTATAAAATCATAAGTAGTATATTAACTAATAATAATGTCAATGCTTTGTCTCTACTAAGTAACTTTAAAGAAGATACCTTATCTGGTCATGATAAAAAATTATTAAGAGTATATACCCAGTTTATAAATCTATTTATAAAAAAGCCTACTCTAATCATATCCGAAGAAGAAAATGAAGCTGATTATCTTCCAATAATATTAGAAATTTGTGAAATATTGCTTATAAATGATAAATTTGACGAACTAGCAATAGCTGTAAATTTATTGAACCTAGTAAATAATAAATTTGTATTGCTTAACCTTGGAAAATTGTATTATAAACATGGATATATTGACCTTGCCAAGAAAGAAATATTGCGGTCAATAAAAGAACTTGAAGTGTATGATAAAGAAGGATTAGAAATATTGATGCATTAACATTATATTATACACTGTTGTAGCTCTACTATCATATAATAATAGGAAAAAAATAAACTTTTAAGAGTTTTGAAAGCAATGATTAAACAAGGGGAGATAAAATTTGATAAGTATTAGTTTATGTATGATAGTAAAAGACGAAGAAGACACACTTAGTAGATGTTTAGACTCAGCAAAAGATTTAGTTGATGAAATCATTATAGTAGATACTGGTTCTGAAGATAAAACAAAAGAAATTTCAAAAAATTATACAGAATATATATATGACTTTCCTTGGATTGATGATTTTGCTGCAGCTAGAAACTTTTCTTTTAGTAAAGCGAATAAAGAATATATATTTTACCTAGATGCTGATGATGTGATACTGGAAGAAGATAGAGAAAAATTTAAGAATTTTAAAAAAGAATTAGACCCATCCATAGATTCTGTTACAATGAAATATAATGTAGGTTTTGATGAAGATGGAAATGTAACTTTTAGCTATAGACGGAATAGATTAGTGAAAAGAGAAAGAAATTTCAAGTGGTATGGTGCATGTCATAATTATTTAGAAGTATATGGCAACATAGTAAATAGCGATATTGCTATTAGTCATAAAAAAATACGCCAACAAACAAATCGTAACTTGAAAATTTATGAAAAAAAAATAGCTAGAGGTGAAGAATTTTCACCAAGAGATACTTTCTACTATGCTAATGAACTATACGATCATGAGATGTATGAAAAAGCTTTAGAAAACTATGATAACTATTTAAATATGAATGGTGGATGGCATCAAGATAAAGTCTATGCATGCGGAAAAGTGGCGGACTACTATCACTCAATTGGAGATTATGAAAATGCAATGAATTATAGTCTTAGATCGTTTAAATACGATTCGCCACATGCTGAACATTGCTGTAGACTTGGAAGCTACTTCAAGGAAAAAAACAACTTCAAGCAAGCAATATTTTGGTTTGAACTTGCTACAAAATTAGATATGCCCGAAGAGAATATGGGTTTTACCAGTAATGCATACTGGACCTGGGTTCCTCATATACAATTATGTGTTTGTTATGATAAATTAGGTAATCATGACTTAGCTTATGAGCATAACGAAATAGCCAGTAGTTATAATCCAAATAATAAAAGTGTTTTGTATAATAAAAAATACTTTGAAAAACTAGGTTATAGTTAAAAATAGACTGCACCATCAAAATCTGGTGTAGTTTTTATACTAATCTTGTCTTATATATCTCCAATAAAGTACTAATTTCATATACTAAAATATATAGAAATAAGCTTTAAGCAGTAATTATTTTTATATAGATATTCATTTTTGTAAATTAATTTATTGAATTTTGGGAAATGAATAAGACCGAATTTTATGCTAGAAGAAGGAGGAATTTATTTTGAGAGAACAACTTAGAATTTTGACAAGTTCATATAATATGCTCCCTGGCCCAACTGGACCTACTGGTCCTGCCGGTCCTGCCGGTGGTCCTACCGGAGCAACTGGTCCTATAGGTCCTACTGGCATTACTGGACCAACTGGTCCTATGGGTCCTACCGGCGCTACCGGACCAACTGGTCCTATGGGTCCTACTGGCGTTACCGGACCAACTGGTCCTATAGGCCCTACCGGCGTTACCGGAGCAACTGGTCCTATGGGTCCTACTGGCGTTACCGGACCAACTGGTCCTATGGGTCCTACTGGCGTTACCGGACCAACTGGTCCTATGGGTCCTACCGGCGTTACCGGACCAACTGGTCCTATGGGTCCTACCGGCGTTACCGGACCAACTGGTCCTATGGGTCCTACCGGCGCAGGATTAGCCGGCTTTGGTTATGTATATCAATTAGCTACTGTTGCTGACGCCACAGTAGCTGGTGGAGCTGACGTGCCTTTTAGCAATAATGGACCTTTAACTAATATTACCCATTCAGCAGGTACTACAACTATAACAGTTGCTACAACCGGAGTTTATAAAATTTTCTATAGTGTGAGTATAACTGCTGGTGTCGGTTCTGCAATTGCAATCGCAGTAAACGGAACAGTAGATGCTTCCACACCAATTTCAGCTCTAGTTGCTACTGGAGAAGTTTCAGGTGAAGCTATATTATCACTTGCAGCTGGAGATGTTATTACCTTAAGAAATGACTCCGCTACTCCATTAATAACAACCTTAGCTCCTTCAGTTGGTGCCCAATTGACTATTGTACGTTTAGAATAGAAATATTACTAGTCTATGTAAGTAAAGAATAAAGGAGGCTTGATGCCTCCTTTTTCTCATAATATATAACTAAAACACTTAAGCAATAAATCCACCTTGAATTAACATTTTTTTAGCTTCATTATATCCTAATATATAGTCACTAGATGAATATTCTTTTTTATTTAAAGGCTCTAAATTCTTTTTTATATAATGTTCTTTTAAACCTTTTATATCAAGTTGAGGTAATATGACAAAGTAATTTTCATCATAAATATATGCATTTTCAACTTCATATCTCGATATTAATACTTCATGCAGCTTTTCACCAGGTCTTTTACCTATTATTCTAATTTTACAATTTTCATTTCCAAATTCAGCTTGTATAACTTTGGCTATATCTATTATTTTATAACCTGGCATTTTCATTACGAAGGTTTCTCCACCTATGCTATTGCCAATTGCTTTGAATAATAACTGTATTGCTTGTCTTAAAGTCAAAAAATACCTGGTCATATCTGTATCTGTAATAGTGATTTCATTAAACCTTTTTACTTGATCTATAAAATATGGTACAACACTTCCATTGGTTCCTAATACATTTCCTCCTCTTATGCAGACAAACTTAGTCTCATTAGTTAAAGTATTTGCATGAATTATTAATTTTTCACCTATAGCTTTTGTCATGCCATAAACGTTTATTGGTTCAACAGATTTATCCGTAGAAACATCAATTACTTTAGACACCTTATTTTCAATTGCTGCCTTAATAAGATTGTCGATACCTATAATATTGGTTTTCATTGCCTCATAGGGCTGTTCTTCACAAATAGGAACATGCTTTAAGGCTGCCAAATGAAAAATATAATCTACATTTTTTGTAGCTTGTTTTATGGAATCATAATCTCTTATATCACCAATTATAAACTTTAATCTTTCATTATTAAATTTCCTCTTCATATTTACTTGATTTAATTCACTTCTTGAATATATTATTATTTGCTTTGTATTCATCTCTAAAAGCTGAGTAGTTAGTTCATTTCCCCAGGAACCTGTACCTCCAGTAATTAAAATAGATTTATTCTCAAACATATGCAATCCCCCATTTATAAAGTCGCATACAGTACAGTTTCATACCAGCATTTTTTATTATGATGTCTCAGATAGAGTTTATAGCTTTTATTGAAGGCTTTGATTAAAATAGGTATCTTCCATAAGTCTGATGCTAAATGATAGACACAAATAGCTAGTTTTGGATTATTTCTTAATATGGTATTTCTACTGCCAATAAGAGCCTCATATTCACTTCCTTCAATATCCATTTTAATCATTGTAATATCTTCATTATTGCATATTTTATCTATATTAGTAACCTTTATAAAACTATCAGAAAACATGTTAATGCAGGATGCAGAGCTATTTAAGTTAGAAAATCTAACAGTTTTATCACTATCAAATAATCCAAGCTGATATGCCTCAACTTTTTCCCTTATTTCTAAATTTTCAATATACTCCTTAAGTTTATTAAAATTATTGTTATCTGGCTCAAAACAATAATATTTTTTAAAAACACCTTTGCTTTGCTTTATATAACTTTCTAAAGTATCTCCTGTAAAGGCTCCTCCATCAATGATTGTTTCATTATCTCCAAACTGAAAGATATCCTCTAAAAAGTATTGATTTTCATCAAAAGTAATTTTCTTAAAAATACTTGGATTTTGATTAAATACATACTTTATTAATCCTAAAAATATAACTTTTGATACTCTATCTTCAAGCAGATTATAAACCTCTTGTAACTCGTCTAAATGCATTAAATACTCAAGAGAAAATCTATGGTATATATATTTTAAACCTATAGACTTTAATCTAACTGAAATATCATCACTCCATTTAGAGGTAATTATAATTGGTAGATTATTGTGATGGTTTTTTAATTCTTCTATGGAAATAATCGGTATATAATTTAAAAATTTGCCAATTTTATCAATATCATCATCACAACAAAACTTCACGTCAATGTTATCATAATCACTTAAAAACATTCTTGCTTTTTCTCCTGCACCATATAGTATTACATCTACTTTATTATTCTTTGATTTACACTCTTCAAAAATATTATAAAAGTGCGAAGCTTCTCTTTTTATATACTTTCTTATATTCATGTTATCACCTACTTACAAAAATACTGTTCATACAACTGCTTGTTTTTTAACATACAATCTCTTAATTCCATAATCATTTCTGTATAAGTCGGTAAATTCACAGGAAAATCACTTCTTATACTAATCAGAGATTTATTGTTATAATTTTCTTTACAATCTTCAATTATGATATTCTTTTCAAAAACTACATTTATAATTTTTAATAATTCATATTTACTAATTGGTTTATTTGCTGCTAAATTATAAAGTCCAGTTAAATTACTTTCTATCATATCATGCAAGGATTTTGCCAGTTGAAGTGTGGTAACTCCCGACCAAATAACTTTAGAATATCCTTTAATAGAATTAGTTTGTTTCATAAACCAATGAAATAGACCAGTTCCATTGTTTTTTAGCTCTGGTCCTATTATGGAAGTTCTAACCGTTAAATCTTTATTATTATTTATCTCACCTAATATTTTGGTCCTTGCATATATATCCTTTCCATCAGTTTCTGAAGTTTCACTATAATTACCTGTGTCTCCAGAAAAAACGCAATCTGTACTTAAATGAATAAGTTTTACATTAGTATTTTTAAATTTCTTTTCTAAATATCTTGGAAAATAAGAATTAATAAATATAGTTTTAGATGGGTTATCTTCAGCATTTTTATTTAGAATTCCTATGGAGTTGATTATAACATCAGGATTAATCATCCGAATGGTTGTATCTAGTAAATCTAAATCAAATATATCTAATAGTATTGACTCTGAATCCAATTTAATATTATGGCATATTTTATATATTTTATATTTTTCCGTGAAAGTCTTTAAATATTCACAAATCATATGCCCTGCCATTCCAGCTGCCCCTAGCACTAAGACTTTTTTCATTATTTCTCACCTCTAATTAGAAAGTAAAAAATTCACAACTTTATTTGATACATTGTTATCTAAATACCCTTCTGGACAATTCCAATTTTTATTTGAGTTTGCCATAAGCTTTGAACATGTATTAATCTTTTCAAGATTAATACCAGAAACTATATTACTTCCACATTCAACGGTTTCAGGCCTCTCAGTAGTTTCTCTAATTGTAACTGTAGGAATTTTGAAAATACAGCATTCTTCTTGAACTGTACCACTATCTGTTAATACTAAAAGTGTATTTTTTTCAAGCTTAATAAAATCGAAAAAGCCAAAGGGTTCACTGTAAATTATATCTTTATTTTTATTTAGCCAGCCAAATTTTTCTATTTTGTTTTTTGTCCTTGGATGGATACTAAAAATTATTTTACAATTAAATTCTTTTTGAACTTCCTCAACTGCACTTAGAATGATTTCTAATCGTTCTTTTACATCCACATTTTCGGCTCTATGAATAGTAGCTAATATATATTTACCTCTTTCTAGGTTTAAATCTGTAAGAATATTACTTTCTTCAATGCATTCATTGTAATATTCAATTACCTCAAATATTGGATTGCCAGAAACAAATATTCTATTTTTCAATATCCCCTCTTTTAAAAGGTTTTCTCTACTTCCAAAAGTATATGGCAGTGCATAAGTAGAAATTGCATCTATTATTTTTCTATTCTTTTCTTCTGGTACCTTTAAATCAAAGCATCTATTCCCAGCTTCCATATGGAATACTGGTATACCTAATCTTTCAGCAATAATTGCAGCCAATCCACTATTTGTATCACCTAATATGAGTATTTTATCAGGTCTTTCTTTTAAAATAACTTCTTCTGTAAGTTCTAGTATTCTACCAATCTGAATCCCAAAACTATTTCCTGGAGCTTGCAAATAGTAATCAGGTTTTCTTATATCTAATTCTTCAAAAAATATATCATTTAATGAAGAAGAATAATTTTGACCTGTGTGGACTAGAATATGAGTACATAATCTATCTAATTTTTTTATAATCAATGATAATCTTATTATCTCTGGTCTAGTTCCTAAAATAGTCATTATTTTCATTAACCAATCACTCCTAAATTTTTCACTTCTTCAATATATTTATTATATAATTCTTTTAATTCAAGTATCTCACTGGTATAAGTATTTCCCTGTTTTAAGCCTTCTTCAATATATTTCATACCTTCTTCTGCAAATACATAACAGTATTTCATAAGCTCTTGTTTTGTAACATCCCTACTCACATAATTAGGTATTACTCTCATACTTAAGTGATTCTGAATTTGATTGTAATAAAACTGTGCTATTATATAATTTTTGTATTGGTTTTTATCTTCTAATTGACTCCACAAAATTTCTGGATTATATACTTCTTCTTTATAATTGTTGATAATATAATCAAAAATAGAAACGGAATTTTGTATTCGTTTTTGTATGTTTTTTGATAAGTTATCTGTATGAATTCTATAATTTACTACGGCTTCATCAATTTTTCCATAATTCCAGCCATGTTTTATAAAATGTATAGTATTTAATGTATCAGATGAAAAATCATTACCCCTATATACTAACCAACTTATTTTGTTATTTTTGAAAAAGTCTAATCTGTATAAACAGTTCATTGGAATTAACCCAGAAGCAGATTTAAATATATGTTGAACAACCTTATTTTTAGTATATACTTTGTAATTCCACTCTTGTGTTTTTACATTATTGTCATTAATAATATTAAAATCACTATATACATAGTCTTTTTCTGGATTTCTTTCTAAATAATCTACAAATTTTAAGATAGCATCTTTTTCAACAAAATCATCACATGCGATCCATTGAAAATATTTCCCCTTCGCATTACTAATAACTTCTTGAATCCCTTTTGATGCTCCACCTGAATTAACATCATGATAAATTGCATTAATATTTTTGTATTTTTCTTCGTAATCTTTTATTATTTTTTCAGAACCATCAGTGGAACAATCATCAATAAGTAATATTTCTATATTTGAATAACTTTGATTTAGAAAGGAATCTATACATTTTGACAAATACTTCTTGCCATTATAGTTTGTAATTCCTATTGTCACTAGTGGTTGTTCAATTTTAATATACTTTTTTGTTTTAATTAAGTCTAAAAATAAAGACTTGATTTTTTCTAATTGATAATCAAGTTGAAAGTATTTCTCTACAAAATAACTATATTCTTCTGATTTGTATTCATTACTCACTATCATATTGATAGCATCATCTATAGTGTTCCAAATTAGAGCTTGTGGATATATATTTCTTGCTCCAACAAAATTATGAATTATAGGTTTTATACCTTTTGCCATAGCTTGCATAACACTTATATTCTGAGACTCAAGGATACTTGTACATAATATATAATTTTTATCCTCAAGCCATTTATCAAGGTCATTTTGCCATCCTTGATAAATCACATTATTTTCTAAGCCAAATTCTTTTATCATCTGATTAAAATACAGAACATCTCTATGGTCTTGAAAGTTACCCGCAATGAATAATTTATATTGATTATTCTTATCATAAATAGCCTTAAAGGTATGCAATAATAACATAGGGCCCTTCTTATAATTTATATATCCAACATACGCAATATTAAACCCCGGTTTTCTACGATTAAAAGTCCATTTCTTAGTATCTATGCCATTTGGAATTACTACGGTTTTTTCTTCATTTACATTAAAATTATCAATTATAAAGTTTTGTATGTGTTCTGCTACCAAAATAACTTTATCAATATTTTCCCACGTAACTTTATCTGGATATTCTGTAAAAGCTTCATAACTGTGCAGCCTGCAGATAATAATTCTTTCCTTAGCAAGATTAATTTTGCTTCCATAGGATACCAATTCATCACACCATTCAAACCAGCATATATCTCCCCATTCCATACCCTCATCAATTTGTTTCAAATTTGTCACTACTATCTTCTTTGTTATATATTCTTTTTCTAGTTCATTTATAATATCTAACAGAAAATTGTCTAATCCATGTTTCACAAAAAAAACAATTTTTTTCTTATTATTTTTACTAGTATCAATTTTACTATTAATAATCTCTTCCACTAAACAATCCTCCTAATTCAATAAAATTTCTACTAATTTGAACTATGTTAGTCAGTAAACATTCAAATATCGTATTTAAGATAATATTTGAATGTTACTGAATTTATTTTCATATATTAATAAAAGGTGATGCCCTTTCTATTCCTTATAGGAGCCATAAAAGTTTACAGTTTCAACATCACCTGGATTTTCTTTTGGAATAATAGCTACATTATAAGTTTTATCTATATGAAGAGGATTTCCACTTGTTGAATTATCATATTCATCAGCAACATAATAATTATCTGTATGCCCACTACCACTTCTTGTAACTCCCACATTTACTATTGCATCATATTTTGATGCAGGAGCCACAGTTCCTATAACTTGAACTTGTTTAGTAGTTCCATTGTCTATAGGATATCTAGTACAGCATTGATTCTTATTAATTATTGGATTAATTGCAACGTTTATAAAAGGAATAAGATAAGAATTCTCATTTATTGCAGAGCCAAATTCAGCAATAACATTTTGATTTCTACAATACAATGCTATACCTGTATTGGTTAATTGATTTTTAACCCATAGTGAAACAATATAACTTAAATTCACTGTTACAGCCACCTTGGAAGTTATTGGATAAAATTTCATCTTAATAATTTTATTTTCTCTTGGTGGATTATTAAAAGTGGTATAAGTGCTAAAATAATCACTTAATGGCGATATAAAAAATTCAATTTTACTATTATTATAAAAATTATTAGTTTTAAATAGCACAAGTTCTGCATTTGAAACATACACATTATTTGGTATAGCTGAAGAATCAAAGAACAAGTAGCTAGTATACATATATTCCCCATCAATTCCCACCATTATAATGTCTTCATTTATATTTCCATTTGGAAATTTATTGGTTACTGTAAGACTTTTAGTAGCAGGAATTAGTATACTGGACAACTTTCCACCTCTTTTCTAAAATGTTAACTTGAAGCATGGAGCCATTTACGGCTCCATATAAATAGTTAGTATTAATTGTTAGGAGTATAAGACCAAGCAGATACAGCAGCAACAGTGTCTGAGCCTAAAACTTTTGGTACAATAGACATAGTATAAGAGGTATTAACTGCTAGGGAAGTAGCACTACCTGTATTATCGAAAGTTATTTCTCTATAAAATGAACGGTTCCTAGCTGCAGTGACTCCATTAGTAACATTAATTGTAATTGTTAAAAGACCATAGCTGCCAGCTGCAACAGTTCCTGTAACGGCAACAGGACGAGCTGTACTTGAAGCAGGTGTATCAAAATTAATTGTTGTAGCCATTAAAATTTCATCTCCTATATTTTCTTATATTTATTTTTAGGACTTTTAATCCCATTATTAATATATGAATTTACATACTAATGGTTACAACACTCCATTAAAGTTGTCTTTTTACCATACGTATAAAAAATACTACGCCTTAAGCATAGTATTTTTCATGAGGATCCAACATATTTTTATACACTAAAACAAGATTATACTAAACTACTTGGTGGGTCAAAATCGTCAAATGGGAATGGCAAACTATTGAAATATTCACAAGGATCACCAGGTTGGATTGGATCACAAACTGGTACATCACAATTTCCAGCAGATGCTACAAGCATATTTACTATTCTAAATAACTTAATTATAGTAAATAGTCCTATTGTTATATCAGCATGATATTCTGTTTCTGTACCTACTACATAAGTTCCTATATTTATTGTTAGTGGATTTGCAATAGCTTCAACAAGTGTATAAGGGTTTGCTTGACTGTATACTGAACTTGGGTCATATAAAGTATTTAAAGTAACTACAGTTGATGTAGAAGCTTCTCCACCAAATAAAGGAACTAATTTTGTATAAGTTGTAAAAGCATTAATGTCGGTTGTTGTCCCTGTTCCTAATGTTACTGGAATTGGGTCTCCATTACTGTCTAATAAATTAATTTGATACGCAAATGTATATTTGATAGTAACATCATAGAAACCATCTTGTGAGAATACACTAGGTTGAATACTTAATACTTTAATATCAGAAACTGAAAATGTGTTAGGTACCAACTGAACTCCAGAAACTGTTGAATCAAATTTAATTATACTATTTGGTGCAATTGTTCCAATTAATCCTCCCCCTGAAATATTTTCTGTTTCCCCTGATCTAGAAGAGTCTATTTGAATCATTCCAGGAGTAGGAATAGTATTAGAATCTAAAGGTTTTAAACAATCTTGTTGTCTACATTTTCCATAGACTTTCTGTCCAATTATACATTCATCAGTTGTAACCTGTTGTACTTCTGAGTTGGTTACTTGAAAATTGTCTTGCATAGAGATTACCCTCCTTATTTAGGTTAATAATTATCTAGTAATATAGTATGAGATGAATTTTAAATTGTGATTGATTTTATATTTAATAAAATTTGAGTTATTTTTTTATATTAAACATAATTGTTCTAATATTCACATAGTAATATTAAAAATTGTATTTAGGTGGTTTTATGATTAAAGATTTAAATATAATACATTATAAAGACTTTTGCTTTTATATATTTTTAATTAACAATACACTATATATTAGTGAAGGTAATAATATAAAAGTAATCGATAAAAGCGTTTTAAGATATACATTAACGTGTAATAATTACTTTTTATGGATTTGCTATTATACTGTAAACTATTCTGTTTTTATAATTGAATTTGACTTAGAAAATAAAGTTTATAGAAACATCTATAATAATGAATTTTTATTTTATAAACCTTACACCCAAAATATAGATTCCCTAAATCTAATTGTAAATTCATATAATAATATCCAAATAATTTTTAGAGGCTGGAGCAATTTTAGTAAAACTGGACTTATATTTCATTGCAATACTAATACAAATAATATTAGTCTTATAACTAGTAGTAATTGTGCTAGTTACAATAACCCTTTTACTATTTGTAATAAGGATGATACTACGTTTATTCTTATATGTGAGGATTTTAATGACGGAAAATATACTTTATATAATCTATTAACCAATAGGGTAATTGCTAGATTTACTATATCAGATATAAATAATATGTCTTTTATAAATTATAAAAACAGATTGCTAATATTTTACAATAAGCTACATAAAAAAAATTTATCAATATATTACAGAGAACTTATTGTGAAGCATAACAACGGATATTTAAATGATGAGTGTAGCCTATATCTTCCTGAAAATATTCTAAATCCAAATGTATCCTCCTATATGGGAAAAATATATGTAGTTTGGCATAATACTAATCCTATAAACATTGCTGTATCAGATAATTTAAAAACATGGAATTATAACTATATAACTAAATTTAATAATTCTAATTTAGTTAAAGCAACAATTATTAAAATTACTAAATATAACAGTGAAAAGTTAAAAACCTATATAAACGCTTCTAAAATATATTTATTATTAAGCTCTTTTGAAAATAAGGAAAATGTAGAAATTCAAGATAATGTTATTTACGATTATGAAAGCCTGCCACAAATATATAAAAAAATGAATCTTGAATATAGCTTGAAAGAAAAAGCTCTATACGAAAGATATCTTAATACTCAAATAGAGAATTTAACCCATTCAAATCAAATAGAAGAATATCATAAAAATATATGCAATAATTACCTACATACTATAGGTAATTTAATAAAATTCTTAGAAGAAAAAGATAAAATAATAAATTCTCTACTCAATATGAAATAAATTTGTTTAAAATGCTTAATATTTTACTAGTTATAAAATATATGACTAGAATCATATTATATAGTAGTAATATTGTGGAGGAGTAGTATGAATTCATTTAAAGAAGAGACTTTTTTGATTGAAATTAAAGATGAACTTTTTTATTTTTATAGAAATGATGAGAAAATATACCTAGTAAAATATAAACAAAATCAACTTATTGAGGAAAAATTTATAATTAATAATTGTAAATATTTAAATAATGTCATACTTAATCATAATAATGAAATATCACTTATTATTACTAGTTACGAAACAGAGCTAATCCTATTCACAATATTGAATGAAGAAATAACCAATAGAATAACTCTCATAGAATCCTTACAAAATGCAAAATATGTCCAAATCGCTTCTGTAAATAATGCATTAAACATATTTTATATAAATAATAATACGCTTTGTTTTAGAATACTAAACAATAAATTACTCTTATCCCCACCATTAATATTAGATATAATAGACAAAAGCTGTAAGCCTCCATTTATAATAAATGCAGAAAATAATGAGTTATCCATTTGCTATATTAAAAATGGATATCCAAATTTGATTGGCTATAGAGAATTTAATTTTAGAAAAAATAGTTGGAGTAATTTTAATGTTCTAGATTCAGCTTATTTTTTAATAAAAGATTACAGTTTTATTAAATTTAAAGAGATTATTGGATACTCATTTATATTTTCAAAGCAAAATATAAATAATAATTTAATGAGATTTGGATTTGGTTCAAAATCGAATATAAAAAGAGATTTAATTGAAGAATATTCCAATATTTTTAGTTCAAATACTATATTTTTAGGCTTAAAAAATAAGTTTAATTTACTTTATATAGTAGACAATATCATAAAATTAAAAGAAATAGACTTAAATAATAATACAGAATATATTATTGACTTAGATATATTTAATATTAAAAATATAAAAAAATTCTCTTTTCAATCAAATAATAATATTTATACTAACTTTATATTTGCTATAGAATGTGAAAATGAAACTATTTATACTGATAATTATTTTTATAGAAAACATTTAGATAAAAGCCAAAAAATTGAAATGAATATTAATAATAATTATTCTGCTAAAAACTTCACGGTAAAAGAAATAGACTCTTACGAAATAGCTAATAAGGATATGTATTTAAATCCAATACAAGAAAATATAGTTGAAGAACTTAACATTAAACTAAAAAAATATGAAGAAAAACTAAATTTAATTTCTAAAAATAAAGCAAAAAATGATGAAGAAAAAAATAAACTTCGTTTAGGTATGGCATCTTTGTATGAAGAAATCACCAAAAAATATAATAGAATCAATACACTAGAAAAGGCTCTAACTGAAAAGCAAAATTTAATATTTTCTTATGAAAAAAAATTAAAAGATCTAACAAGTTCTACATCAAAATTGCAAAATAAAGAACTTGAATTAGGGAAAAAAGAAGAGGAAATATTAGAATTGAAAAAACTTATTACTGAAAAAGATATGGAAAGGTCTAATTATTCAAATGAGTTGAAGAACCTTAAAGAAGAAATAGCTAAATTAAACAGGCTTGTAAAAGATAAGACTGAAGAGATTAATAATTTAAAAACTCAACTTAATTTTTTAGAAGAGAAAAATAAAGAGTCTTTTATTAAAAAAATATTTAAAACTGGATATTAGATAATTACCTACCAATATTTTAAAATAGATTATATAAAAGGCCTCCTAGATATAATTTTATTATCATAGGAGGCTTTACTTATTTTATATTCAATAATGGATTGTCTTTTTTCTTAATCTTAGCTAAGTCAATCTGATTTTCTATCAGTCTATTTTGAAGATCCATTATTTTATATTTTGAGGATTGAACTTGGAACTTAAGCTCTTTATTTTCTGCCTTTAAATCATTCTTTTCTTTCAAATATTTTTTTGAAGTTTCTTTCAATAACTCCAATTCTTCTCTTAAAGCTTTATTTTCATCCTCTATTTCTTTTATATACTCTCCGCTTTTAGTGCTTTCAAGCTTATTTTGCAATTCTATGTTATATTCCTCTAAATTATTAATATGCCTTTTTAAATCATTAACCTGTGTCTGTAACGCTTTCTCAGCATTGCTTGCCTGTTCAGCTTCTTTTTTAAGGGTTTCAATGATATTGTCCGCCTTAAATTTTTCATCAACTATATTTAACGCTGCAAGAACAGAAGCATCTGACACGTTAAGTCTGCTATTCTTTTTTAGCATATCTATAATTCTTTTATCTACATAACTTGCTACCCTATGCAAATATTCTTCTCTTTCCTCACCTTTTAAATTGTATTCTGAACCATTTATTTTAACCGTTACAACATTCATTTGAACACCCTCTTAAGATAAATTCAATTATTTATCTATATTTTAACACAAATTAGCAATATATAAAATACACTTTATTATGCAAGGATTGATTTATCTATGATTATCTTAATTCAGCACCTAATTTATTCTCTAAAGCTTTAAGAATTCTATCATGAACTTTATTAACTTCATTATCTGTTAGTGTTTTATTCTCTCCTCTATAAACAAAAGAATAAGCAATACTTTTCTTTCCTTCTGGTATTTGTTTTCCTCTGTATACATCGAAGAGTTTTGCGCTTTCAAGAATAGCTCCACCTTGATTTTTAATTATATCTTCTATATCCTGAACTAAAATATTCTCGTCAACTATAACAGCTAAGTCTCTTGTTACGGCAGGGAATTTTGGAAGAGGAATGTATTTTTTATCTAGTTTAGCATATCTAAATAATACATCTAAATTAATTTCTGCTATATAACAGCTTTCTTCAACCTCATAATTTTCTGCAACCTCTGGATGAATTTCTCCAACTACACCTGCTTGCTCTTTCTTTATAACTATTGAAGCAGTTTTCCCTGGATGATAGCTATCATTATTAGTTTCTCTTTGGAATTTTGCATTTTCTATTCCTAATGAAACTAATACATTTTCCACTATTCCTTTTATATCATAATAATCTGCTTCACCATACATAGCTATAGTTAATATGTTTCTTTCTTCTGGCAATTCCTTTGGATCTTCTTTTGGTAAATATATTTTCCCTATCTCAAATAATCTTACAATTTCATTATTTCTTGCATAATTTCTGCTTAGAGCCTCCATTATTGAAGGTATTGTTGTAGTCCTCATAATACTGTAATCTTCGCCTAGTGGATTTTTTATTGCTACAACCTTTCTAAGAGCGCTATCACTCTTTATTAATACCTTATCAAAAACCTTTGGACTTACAAAAGAATAAGTTATCGCTTGATTTAGTCCACTGGCAATAAGTGTATCAACTAGCTTACTGCTAAGTATTTGCTTATGACTTTTACCAGCTTTTTCAGTTTGAGTACTAGGGATAGTTGATGGAACTTTATTATAGCCATATATTCTTGCAATTTCTTCTGCAACATCCTCTTTTATATTTATATCAGATCTAAAGGTTGGTACTGTAATTACTAAATCTTCATTTTCAATACTTGTTTTTAAGTCTAATCTCTCCAAGTATTCCTTCATATCTTCTTTAGATATATTTATTCCTAAAAATTTATTTATCCATGAAGAATCTACCTTTAAAATGTGACTCTCTATTTTTTCAGGATAAATATCAATAGTACCTTCCATAATCTCTCCAGCACCTATTTCTTCAACTAGGGCACAAGCTCTAGCTAAAGCCATTTCTGTTAGATTAGGATCTAAATCCTTTTCGAATTTTCCTGAGGCTTCTGTTCTTAAAGCAAGCTTTTTTGATGAGATTCTTATATTAGTTCCATCAAAGTTTGCACATTCAAAAATTACTTCCTTAGTGTCTTCTTTTACTTCTGAATTTAAACCACCCATGATTCCTGCAAGACCAATAGTGGTATCCCCATCTTTTATGTTAAGCATTGAAGAATCTAGAATTCTTTCTTCCCCATCTAAGGTAGTAAATTTTTCTCCATCATAGGCTCTTTCAACAACAATAATATTTGAACTTATCTCTCTTCTGTCAAAAGCATGCATTGGTTGACCCATTTCTATCATTACAAAGTTTGTAATATCAACTATATTATTTATAGGTCTTACTCCAGCTTCTATAAGTCTTTCCTGCATCCATTGAGGAGAAGGCTTTATTTCAATATTCTTAATTCCTTTAGCCATATATCTTCTGCAAAGAGAATCTCTAACTTCTACCTTAATATCTCCTTCTATTTTATCACTGCAAGTTTCTTTATAATTTAAGTTTGGAAGTCTGTATGTTTTTCCAAGGGTAGCTGCAGTTTCTCTAGCAATCCCAATAATACTTAAGCAATCTGGTCTATTTGAAGTTATTTCAAAATCTATTATAGCCTTTTGCATATTAACAACTTCTTTAATATCTTTTCCTATAGGTGTTTCAGTAGGTAAAATCATTAACCCATGAACAGGCTCATCTCCTGCTATTCCCAATTCTTCTTCAGAGCAGAACATTCCATTTGAAACTTCTCCTCTAAGCTTTCCTTTTTTTATTTTAGTTCCATCTGCTAAAGTAGATCCATGAAGTGCAGTAGGTACTATGTCTCCTTCTTTCATATTTGTTGCCGCAGTAACTATTTGAATTGTCTCATCTTTTCCAATATCTACTTGGCAAATTGATAATCTCTCAGCTTCAGGATGTTTTTCCAGCTTAATTATTTTACCTGTTACTACGTTATCAACTACATCTCCAGTTACAATTACTTCTTCTACCTTAGATCCAGATAGAGTTAACGCATCTGCTAAGTCTTTTGGTGAAACATTTATATCAACATAATCTTTAAGCCAATTAACTGGTACTTTCATTTTATTTCCTCCTCATTATACAATTAATAACTAAAATTGATTTAAAAATCTCATATCGCTTTCATATAGTAATCTAATATCATCTAGCTCATATTTTTGCATTACCATTCTATCTAATCCAAAACCAAAAGCAAAACCGCTGTATACTTCTGGATCAATTCCGCAGTTTCTTAATACTTGGGGATGAACCATTCCGCAGCCTAATATCTCAATCCATCCACTATTCTTACAAACATTACATCCCTTACCACCACACACAAAACATGTTGCATCCATTTCTGCAGAAGGTTCTGTAAAAGGAAAATGATGTGGTCTGAATAATGTCTCCATTTTATCTCCAAACATTTTTCTTATGAACATTTCAAGAGTTCCTTTTAAATCTGCAAAAGTAATTCCTTTATCTATTACTAGTCCTTCTATTTGATAAAATATTGGAGAGTGTGTAGCATCCACCGCATCTGAACGATAAACCTTTCCAGGTGCAATCATTTTAATTGGAGGCTTTTGATTTTCCATAGTTCTTATTTGTATAGGTGAAGTTTGAGTTCTTAAAACTATATCGTCATTTATATAGAATGTATCTTGCTCTCCTCTTGCTGGATGATTTTTAGGTATATTCAAAGCTTCAAAGTTATAATAGTCTTTTTCAACCTCTGGACCTTCTTCAATAGAAAATCCCATAGATATAAATATATCTGTAATACTATTTAATGTTAATTCTAAAGGATTCTTGCTGCCAATTACTGGTTTCTTACCTGGCATTGAAATATCGATAATTTCACTTTTTAATTTCATTTCCTTTTCTTTTGATTTCATTTCATTAAGAGAAGCTTCAATAAAGTTTTCTAGCTTTTCTCTAACCTCATTAGCTAATTTCCCTATTATAGGTCTTTCTTCTGCGGAAAGCTTACCCATTCCCCTTAAAATTTCAGTAAGTTCACCTTTTTTCCCAAGGTATTTTACTCTAATATTTTCAAGCTCAGTTTTATTTGCAATATTCTTTAATTCTTCTAGTGCATTGCTTTTTATTTGTTCTAATTTTTCTCTCATAATAGTACTCCTTTCGTTTAATTTAATAAGTAAAAATGCAAAAAAATAAAAAACTCCGTCCCAAAATAGGGACGAAGTATATCCGCGTTACCACCCTTGTTAGCTATAAATCAATATAGCTCCCTCAAAATTTTATCGGATTTACCGCTAATTGCTACTATCTTCACAACTAGAACTCCAGAGTGAACTTCAATATATATTCTTTTAATAAGCTCTCAGTCTATGGCTTATTCTCCCTGTAAAAATAATTCTATATCTACTCTCTCTATCATAGTTTATGTATATTTATTTTTTGATTATAAGCTTAAATAATATTATAACTATCAGATTAAAAAAATTCAAACATTTTTTATATTTTATTTACAACTAATACTTTGCCTTACCACTTCATACATCATAATACTTGCGGCAACCGCTGCATTTAATGATTCAGCTCCTCCAGGCATTGGAATTTTAACCTTTTCATCAGAAAATGAATAAACCTCTTCACTTATTCCATTTCCTTCATTTCCTACACAAATTACTACTTTACCTTTTAGATCTATATTATAAAAATTTTTCTCTGTATCAAGAGAACTTACAATAAATTTAAATCCATTTTTTTTAAGTTTATTTATTATTTGAAATTCAACATCTTCTTTAACTGGAATATTGAAAATAGAACCCATTGTAGCCCTTAAGGTTTTGTCATTATATACGTCTACTGTACCCTTTGTTGTAATTACTCCAAGAGCACCGCTGGCATGAGCACTTCTAATTATAGTACCTAAGTTTCCAGGGTCTTGAATCTTATCCACTAGAACATAGAAACCTATATTATCTACTAATTCCTTTTCATTATTCCATACAACTGCTATAATTCCTTGTGGATTATCAGTTTCACATAATTCTTTGATTATATTTTTCTTAACAACATAAATTTTAGTTTCTTTAGTAATAAAATTCTTTATATTTAAAGAATTATACTTATCTAAAACATCTTCACCAATGAATAGATATTCTACCTTAAAAAAAGATTTTAAAGCTTCTTCAACAAATCTAAAACCCTCTACAATAAATTGTCCTTTTTCAATTCTGTTTTTCCTTTTATGAAGTTTTTTTACTTCCTTAATAAGTAAGTTATCTTTACTTTCTATTATATTCATGGAAGTCTCCTCAAGGTATATTATTTTATTTTATTCTCTAAGGCATTTAACTCTTCAATTCCACCTATTGCTACTATTACATCACCTTCTTCAATATGGTCATCAGCAGAAGGTGATATATTTATTTCATTGTCCCTCTTTACTGCCATAACATTAATTCCATATTTTGAACGCAAATTTAGCTCTTTCATTGTTTTTCCGTGCCACTCCTGTGGACTTACAATTTCAGCAATGCTATAATCATCTGATAATTCAACATAGTCTAAAATATTTGCAGAAACTAAATTATGTGCAACTCTAATTCCCATATCTCTTTCTGGAAAAATAACTCTATCTACTCCAATTTTTTTAAGTACCTTTGCATGTAATTCAGTGTTTGCTTTTGCAATTATTGTTTTTACGCCTAATTCTTTAACTAATAGTGCTGTCATAATACTTGCCTGAACATTTGAGCCTATTGTTATCACTGCCACATCAAAATTTGTAATTCCAAGAGTCCTTAAGCTGTGTTCATCTGTACCATCTGCTTGCACCGCGTGAGTTACACTATCAGCCATTTCTTGAATTATCTCTTCATCAGAGTCTATAACCATTACGTCATTTCCTAATGAATACAATGTTTTAGCAATTGAACTTCCAAATCTTCCTATTCCTATTACAACAAATTGTTTCTTTTTCATAAAATTCACCTCTACCCCACAAGAATTTTACCTTCCGGATATTTTATTGTATTTCCATTCTTCTTATTTGATAAAGCTAATAATAAGGTTAATACTCCAACTCTTCCAATATACATAGTTAAAGCTATGAAAACTTTACCAACTAAGCTTAAATTTGGCGTAAGTCCTAAAGAAAGCCCTACAGTACCAAAAGCAGAAGTAACTTCATAGATAATGTACTCTAAGGATGCTCCTAATTCAGTAAAAGATAATATCATTGTTTCTATTATTATCAATGCTATAGCTATAGTTGATATTGCAAAAGCTTTATAAACCAACCCTTTACTAATTGTTCTATCAAAAATTTCAGTATCTTCTTTATTTTTCATAACACTAATTATTGTCATAAAAAGTATTCCAGCTGTTGTTGTTTTAATTCCTCCCGCTGTTCCTCCTGGGGATCCGCCAATAAACATTAACACTATAGTTAAAAAGATACCAGCCAAGGTCATGTCCGAGGTCACAATAGAATTAAATCCTGCAGTTCTTGGAGTTACAGAAGCAAAAAAAGCTGATAGTAACTTACCCTTCATTGACATATTTTCAATTGTTTTAGGATTATTCATTTCAAATAAAAACATGAAAATCCATCCAACTAAAATTAGTAGAATTGTCATTCCAATTACAAGCTTAGAGTGTAAAGATATTTTTTTTGTTCCGTTATAATTATATATCTCAGCCCAAACTGCAAATCCAAGGCCACCAATTATAAGCAAAGCTGAAATTGTAAGTATTACAACTGAGTTTTCTGCATATGGTACTAAACTATTCCCAGTAAGGTCAAAGCCTGCGTTACAAAATGCAGATATTGAGTGAAATATACTAAAATAAATTCCTTTGCCAATGCCATAATCAGGTATGAACTGAGTTGACAAAAATAGTGCACCTGCACCTTCAATAGCAAAGGTAAAAATAAGAATATATTTTGCTAGCTTTACAAGTCCTTGAAGAGAGAAAGTATTCATAGCTTCTTGCATTATTAGTCTTTCTTTTAATGTTATTCTCTTTCCTAAAATAAGGGCAAACAAAGTTGCAAAGGACATAAATCCTAAACCACCAATTTGAATTAGAAATATTATAACAGTAGTTCCAAAATAGGTCCAGTGCTCAGCTGTGTTAAGAGTAACAAGTCCAGTAACACAAACAGCAGAAGTTGAAGTAAAAAAGGCATCAATAAACGGTGTTACTGTTCCATCTTTAGATGCAATAGGAAGCATTAATAATAATGCACCTATTAATATTACTATACCAAATCCTAGGGCTAATATTTGCACTGGTGATAAGTTTTTGCTAGATTTTTTTTCCAACTCCAACACCTCTAATTATTACGTTTATTTAAGATTATATCACTTACGAATTAAATGTCAAAAATAATAAAAATGCAGCTATTAGGCCGCATTTTATTAAGCATTTAATTGTTTTTTAGCTACTTCTACTAAATCAGCAAAAGCTTTAGGATCATTTATTGCAATCTCTGAAAGCATTTTTCTGTTCATATTTATTCCTGCAAGCTTTATTCCATTTATAAATCTAGAATATGAAAGACCACTTAATCTTGTTGCAGCATTTATTCTTGCTATCCAAAGTCTTCTAAATTCTCTTTTCTTTAGCTTTCTACCTACGAAAGCAAAATTCATTGCTCTTAATACAGTTTCGTTTGCTACTCTAAAGGTTTTACTTCTTCTTCCATAAAATCCTTTTGCAAGCTTTAATATTTTTTTATGTTTTTTACGAGCGTGCATAGCTCTTTTTACTCTTGCCATTAAATAAACCTCCTTCTTTAAATATATCGATTATAGATATGGTAACATCTTCTTTATTGATTTTTCTTGTGTATCAGATACTAAAGCACTTTGTCTAAGATTTCTCTTTGTCTTTGAAGATTTCTTTGTTAATATATGGCTCTTAAAAGCTTTAGCTCTTTTTATCTTTCCACTTCCTGTTTTCTTAAATCTTTTTGCTGCACCTTTGTGTGATTTCATTTTTGGCATTTGAATTTCCTCCTTTCAATTTTTCAATTATGCTCTCTTTGGAGCTAATATCATAATCATATTTCTTCCTTCGAGTTTTGCTGCCTTTTCAACAACACAAACATCTTCTATTTTTGAAACAAAGAGATCTAATATTGAATTCCCTTTGTATGAATAGTCGGCTTCTCTTCCTCTAAATCTTACTGTAACCTTTACTTTATCTTCATCTTGTAGAAACTTTCTAGCATTATTAGCTTTTATTTCAATATCATGCTCTTCGATAGTAGGACTTAGTCTTATTTCTTTTATATTTACAACCTTCTGGTTTTTCTTTGCTTCTTTTACCTTTTTAGTTTGTTCATACAAAAACTTACCATAGTCCATTATTCTGCAAACAGGAGGATTTGCATTTGCTGATATCATAACTAAATCCATTTCGCTTTCTTCAGCAAGCTTCATTGCATCATTTATGTTAACTACTCCTAATTGCTCTCCATTACTATCAATTAATCTTACTTCTTTTTCTTTTATGTCTTCATTTATAAGAACTTCTTTCTTAATATTGTTTCACCTCCAAAAGAATTCATAGATACAAATATTAAAATTTATACTCTACGGAATAATTATTCTTATCTTTATGAAAATAAAAAGGGACGGCATAAGCCGTCCCATACAATACATAGCAAATAAGCTTAAAATAGCTCGTATGTATACCTTCCTAGCGATGCTGTAAGGTGAGAAACAGCTTCGTTTCCACTTAACATAATGTATTTTACTATTATATATAAAACATGTCAATAGTTTTTTATAATTCATTTACTCTATTTGTAATTTCTGAATTGATTTTTTCTATAAATGACTCTAAGCTAACAGATCCTAAATCTCCATCTTTTCTAGATCTTACTGAAATATTATTTTCACTCATTTCCTTTTCTCCTAATATAAGCATGTAAGGAACTTTCTCTAGCTGAGCTTCTCTAATTTTATATCCTATTTTTTCTGCCCTATCGTCTATCTCAACTCTAATACCATTTTCAAAAAGAGTCTTCTCTACAGATTTTGCATAATCCATGAATTTATCAGATATAGGAAGAATCTTAACTTGAACTGGTGCTATCCATACTGGGAATTTTCCTGCATAGTGCTCTATTAGTATACCGATGAATCTTTCTATACTTCCAAAAGCAACTCTATGAATCATTACAGGCCTATGCTTTTCACCATCTTTTCCAATATAGTTTAAGTCAAATCTTTGAGGCATTTGCATATCTAACTGAATTGTTCCACATTGCCATGTTCTTCCTATACAATCTTCTAAGTGGAAATCTATTTTAGGACCATAAAAAGCTCCATCACCTTCGTTTATCTTGTACTGAAGTCCTAATTCTTCTAAAGCTTCTCTCAATCCATCTTCAGCAATTTGCCACTCTTCATCAGTTCCCATTGAATCTTCTGGTCTTGTAGACAATTCTACATGATACTTAAATCCAAAAGTTTTATAAACTCCATCTATTAGCTTTGCAACTCCTTTGATTTCGTCCTTTATTTGCTCTGGAAGCATAAATATATGAGCATCATCTTGAGTAAAGGCTCTTACTCTCATTAGTCCGTGTAAAGCTCCTGAAAGTTCATGTCTATGAACTCTACCTAGTTCAGCCACTCTCATTGGTAACTCTCTATAAGAATGAATTTGTGTTTTATAAGCAAGCATGCCTCCTGGACAATTCATTGGCTTAATAGCAAAATCTTGATCATCAATAGATACTGAGTACATGTTATCTTTATAATGATCCCAGTGACCTGAATTTTCCCAAAGATGTCTACTTAATATGATAGGAGTTTCAATTTCTACATATCCTGCTTTTCTATGAATCTCTCTCCAGTATTCTAACAGACTATTTTTAATCTGTACTCCTTTAGGTAAGAATAATGGGAAACCAGGACCTTCTTCTGGAATTACGAATAAACCTAATTCCTTTCCTATTTTTCTGTGATCTCTCTTTTTAGCTTCTTCTAGCATGTGAATATAATCATCTAAGTCGCTCTTCTTAGTAAAAGCTGTTCCATATATTCTTTGGAGCATTTTATTTTTTTCATTTCCTCTCCAGTATGCACCTGCAACAGATAAAAGCTTTATGGCCTTTACTTCTTTTGTTGAAGGCACATGTGGACCAGCACAAAGATCAACAAATTCTCCTTGCTTATAGAAAGAAATTTCCGCATCTTCGGGTAAATCTTGAATAAGTTCAACCTTATATGGTTCATCTTTTTCTTTCATAAACTTAATAGCATCTTCTCTGCTTAAAACAAACTTTTCAAGCTGCATGTTTTCCTTTACTATTTTTTCCATTTCTTTTTCTATTTTTTCCATAACCTCTGGAGTAAATGGAAAATCTGCATCAAAATCGTAATAGAATCCATTATCTATAGAAGGTCCTATAGCAAGCTTTACCTCTGGATATAATCTTTTAACAGCTTGAGCTAAGATGTGAGATGCTGTATGTCTAAGAGTTGCCTTTCCATCCTCATCTTCAAAGGTTAAAATTTCTAAAGTGCAGTCTTCAGTAATCTTATCCATTAACTCAGCTTTATTCCCATTTATTTTAGCGCCTAAAGCCTTTTTTCTTAATGAAGGACTTATTATATTAGCTACTTCACCAACACTTAAACCTTCTTCAACTTGAAGCTCTTTTCCATCTTTTAATGTTACCTTTAACATAGTTTTCCTCCCCTTTTAATAATCAATTTATAATTTTATATTTTTCACAAAAAATAAAAACTCATCCCAAACAAAATGGGACGAG
This sequence comes from Clostridium homopropionicum DSM 5847, assembly GCF_001263795.1. Taxonomy (GTDB): domain Bacteria; phylum Bacillota; class Clostridia; order Clostridiales; family Clostridiaceae; genus Clostridium_H; species Clostridium_H homopropionicum. The sequence goes on along the minus strand of NZ_LHUR01000018.1, from coordinate 111,237 downwards.
TAAACGTCGCGGTTCCACCCAAATTAACAATATAAATCTAGATATTGTTATCTCATTAACTATAACGCCAGAAAAGCGGAAAATACTTACTATTATTTCAATATTCAACTCAAAGGTGGTTTTCAAAAGTGCTTAAACAGAAAATCTTGCAGCCGACGAATTTTCCTCTCTTAGATCAGTAAACTTTTTACTTTTCCTTTTCACTGTTTTTATAATATTCTTTTTTATGATTATATTCTTTATACTCCATACTGTCAATACCTTTATGCCTTTACTATATTTTTTACCTTCTTACACATTTTGCAATCGTGGCAAAATTCTACCCGCTCCTCAAATACTTTTGTTATTGTGTCAATTACCTCTTTATTTTTAGAATTTTTTCTATTGTGAATAATGATTCTTTCAGGACAGTATGTTATGAGTCCACTTATAATTAAATCCTCAACTGTTATAGAATCTGAATATCTTGCATCCGATAAATCACTTAACAATTGATCCATTATATCTTTTCCTTCTCTATCCTTTATAATATAATTTCCATCGGAAGTAATCACTATATTTATTAAATCGATTTTGCTCTCCTGAACCTCCACAAAATATTTTAATAGCTTTATAAATTCATTATACTCTTTTTCAGCCATGAACTTTTCTACAACTCTATCGATAACAGCTTCTAATTCTCCTTTAAGTTCTTTTAGTCTAAAAGTAATAAATCCTTTTATATTTATTTCTTTATTTTCTTCTACGCAAGCTTTTATTTTATTTATAATTGCATTTTTCTTGTTTAAACAATAAACCATATCTTCATCATTTATTACTTCTTCATTTCTTAATATTTCTAAAGTTCTATTAGATATTTCTTTTAACTCATCATATCTTAAGAAGAAATAGGTATCTACTAAATAATGATATATCTCATCATAACAAAATTCTTTTATTACAATTTTATATATAATATTTGATATATATAAATTAAACTTATTAACTAGCTTTGTACTGTAATCTTTATCACTGCAAAATATTTTTATGAAATGAGTGTCTAATTCCAAGGATTCAGAAATTCCAATAAAAGTATCTTTTTCATCAAAATACTCTTTCATCTGCCTTAATTCATCTACAATGTCCTGGTAATCCTTTTCAAAAACGATAGTTAATAGTAGCACATACTTCACTCCTTCCTTGAGTTAGTATATGTTTAAAATAAATGTCTATACAGATTGATTAAAATTTTGTAATATGAATTAAAGTGAAATTAGATGAGTGGTGATTTAATTGAAAAAATTAATTGTTGACTATAGAATTTCTGAAGAGGAAAAGAATAGCATATTAAAGCTGGGATATAATTTCTTATTATGTCCTCCTTCAAAAGATTTGCATTTTTCAGTTTCCGGTCATCCTGACATGCTAATGCATATCCTGAATAGTAAAAATATAATTGTTCATAAAGATATGCCAAAGGAATTTGTTTGTATATTAAAAGATTCTGGATATAACATTTTATACAGCAATTCCTCATTAAAATCTGCTTATCCACACGATATTATCTTAAACGCTTTAAATATTTCTAATTACTTTGTCCACTACCTTGATTATACTGATACTAATTTGCTAAACTTCTTTAAGTACCAAAAAAATTTTCTTAAAGTAAAACAAGGATATACAAAGTGTTCTACAGCTATAATAAATGATAAAGCTATTATAACTAGTGACACTGGAATTGCTTCCATTTTATCTTCAAATCATATAGATGTACTCTTATTACCACCAGGAGATATTTTACTTCCTGGACTTAATTATGGCTTTATAGGAGGTTGTTGTGGCCTAATTAGAGAAGATGTTTTAGCATTCTACGGCAATTTAAAATATTACAAATACAGAGATGAAGTTATGAATTTTCTAAAAAAACATAAAGTTACACCTGTATTTTTAAGAGAAGGTCCACTAATAGATAGAGGAAGTATTTTTGCAATATAAAAAGCATCTTAAAAATTATTAAGATGCTTTTTTGGAGGCGCCACCCAGATTTGAACTGGGGGATCAGAGTTTTGCAGACTCGTGCCTTACCACTTGGCTATAGCGCCACATTTTGTTTTATATAATATACTATGCTGAATAAAAATATTTGAGACAAAATCTTTTATTAATAGGAATAATAAAAGCATCCTAAACATATTATTAAGATGCTTTTTGGAGGCGCCACCCAGATTTGAACTGGGGGATCAGAGTTTTGCAGACTCGTGCCTTACCACTTGGCTATAGCGCCTTATTTTGGAGCGGAAGACGAGATTCGAACTCGCGACGTTCACCTTGGCAAGGTGACGCTCTACCACTGAGCCACTCCCGCAAAATTGGTGGCTCGAACTGGAATCGAACCAGTGACACGAGGATTTTCAGTCCTCTGCTCTACCAACTGAGCTATCGAGCCATTATGGCGACCCAGAAGGGGCTCGAACCCTCGACCTCCGGCGTGACAGGCCGGCACTCTAACCAACTGAGCCACTGGGCCATAATGTATTAAAAAACATGGTGGGCACAACAGGGCTCGAACCTGTGACCCTCTGCTTGTAAGGCAGATGCTCTCCCAGCTGAGCTATGCGCCCATGTTTATTAGCAACAAATAATATTATATAATGTTTTATTATCTTTGTCAACAATCTTTTTATTGACTAATTTAGGTATTTCTTCTACTTGCTCGGTGCATTAATATAATATAAAATTATCCTCACTTTGTCAATATATAAAATTATTATTTATGAAAATAAATATTATTATATATATATATTTGAAAATTTAATTAGTTAATCTATCTAAGCAAAATAACATATACCCTGTAAAATAAAAATACAATCTATTCTCTGTATCTATCTCACAGGGCACTGTTCACCTCAACTTATTTTGTAGTACATTTTCCTTAGCCAAATATATGACATGCAACGAAGTGTCCAGGTTTTACCTCTTTTAATTCTGGTCTTTCCTCTCTACATCTTTCTGTGGCATGTTGACAACGTTCAACAAATTTACATCCAGGTAAAGGATTAATAGGACTTGGCACCTCCCCTTCTAGTAGAATACGTTTTTTGCTTTTTTGCATATCTGGATCCGGTATTGGAATAGCTGATAGTAATGCCTTTGTATATGGATGCATTGGATTCTCATATAACTCATCACTTTCAGCAAGTTCTGCTATAACACCAAGATACATTACAGCAACACGATCAGAAATGTATCTAACCATGGATAAATCGTGAGCTATAAACAAGTAAGTTAATCCATATTGTTTTTGTAAGTCTTGCAGTAAATTAACAACTTGTGCTTGTACAGAAACGTCTAAGGCCGAAATAGGTTCATCACAAACAATGAAGTCTGGGTTTAAAGCTAACGCTCTAGCAATACCTATTCTTTGTCTTTGACCACCACTAAATTCGTGCGGAAAACGGTTAGCATGCTCTCTATTTAATCCTACTAACTCTAAGAGCTCATATATACGATTTTGTCTTTCCTCACCCTTTAAAATACCGTGAATATCAAGTCCCTCACCTATTATATTTCCTACAAGCATTCTTGGATTTAAAGAGGCATAAGGGTCTTGGAATATCATCTGAGCTTTTTTATTGAATTCTTTTTTATCTTTAGAATTCATCTTATGAACATCTTTACCATTAAATTCAACTGTTCCTTCTGTTGCTTTATAAATATTTAAGATAGTTCTTCCAGTAGTAGATTTACCACAACCCGATTCTCCTACAAGTCCTAGAGTTTCTCCTTTATATATATCAAAGCTAACATCATCAATAGCTTTTAGGTAAACGTCTTTGCCAACTTCAAAGTATTTTTTTAGATTTTGTACTTTTACTAATACTTGTTTATCATTTTTATTAAGATTCATTAGTCCCTTGTACCTCCTTTCTCTCCAGCAATACCTCTATGAGGCTTATTAATAGGTGCTTCAACCACAGGAGCATCTGGATGATTTAACCAACATGCTGATTGATGTCCTTCCTTTATATCGAATATAGGAGGCATATCTTCCCTACAGATTTTCATTGCATGTTCACATCTATCTGCAAATGGGCATCCCTTTGGTGGAGCAAATAAATCTGGAGGTGTTCCCTCAATAGATGCTAATCTTTCATCTTCCTTGTCTATATCTAGTCTTGGAACTGATTTTAGAAGACCCCAAGTATATGGGTGTCTAGAATTATAGAATATGTCATTGACAGTTCCTTTTTCTACAATCTTTCCTCCATACATTACCATAATTCTTTGTGCTATATCTGCAACAACTCCCAAATCATGAGTAATCATAATTATTGAAGTATTAATCTTCTTTTGAAGATCCTTCATAACATCTAGAATTTGTGCTTGTATAGTAACATCTAGAGCTGTCGTTGGTTCATCAGCTATTAAAAGCTTTGGATTACATACTAAGGCAACTGCAATCATCGCACGCTGTCTCATACCACCTGAGAACTGATGAGGATATTCTTCAAATCTCTTTTCAGGATTAGGTATTTGAACTAGCTTTAACATTTCTATAGCTCTCTTTTTAGCTTCTTCATATGAAATATTTTGATGCTTTCTAAGCCCTTCTACAATTTGTTTTCCAACAGTCATAGTTGGGTTCAATGAGGTCATTGGATCTTGGAAAATCATACTAATCTTTTTACCTCTGATTTTAGTCATTTCCCTTTCTGATTTTTTAGCTAAATCTTCTCCATCAAATATTATCTCTCCACCCTTAATTCTTGCTGGTGGTTCTGGATTTAATCTCATTATTGCTTTTGATGTAACCGATTTACCGCAACCAGACTCTCCAACTATAGCAATAGTTTCACCTTCATATAAGTCAAAGGATACTCCTCTTACTGATTGTATTTCTCCAGCATAAGTATCAAAGGAAACTTCTAAATTTTTCACGTCTAATATCTTATTCACCATAATTCACTCCCTACGCTCTTAGTTTAGGATCTAGTGCATCTCTTAATCCATCTCCAAGTATATTAAACGCTAGCATGGTTAAACTAAGTGCTAGTGCTGGTACTAATAGTTGTTGTGGATATTGAGTAAATATGCTAGCACCGGTATTTACCAATGCTCCCCAAGATGCCATAGGTGCTGGTATCCCTAGCCCTATAAAGCTTAAAAATGCTTCTGCAAATATCATTCTTGGAATCATCATTGTCATATTAACTATAATTGGTCCCATTGCATTTGGAATTAGGTGCTTAAATATAATTCTTTTGGATCCTGCTCCTAAAAGCTCAGCTGCTATAACATATTCAGAATTTTTTAGTCTTAAAATTTCTCCACGTACAATCATGGCAGTCTGCATCCAACCTGTAGCTGCAAGAACTATGATTATTGGTCCAAGCCCCGGCTTCATAACGGTAAGTAGCAATATAATATATAACAAATCTGGTATGACCATTATTATCTCAACAAATCGCATCATAAGAATATCAGCCGTTCCTCCTACATAACCAGCAACGCCTCCATAAACGATTCCTATAAATACAGTAATTAATACTGAAACAAAGGCAATTAAGAAAGATACTTTTCCACCTTCCCAAAGACGGGTAAATAAATCTCTGCCGAATTCATCAGTTCCAAACCAGTATTGCTTATTGAACCATTTTTCTCCACCTGTCTCAATAACAAGCTTACTTCCACTCTTATTAAATTTAACTCCCCTAAAATCTGGATCTTGTTGAAGTAGCTTATCTGACTCAGCATTTAATTTTGTTATAACACTATCCAAAGTATCATTTGAGCCTGCCTTTATTGATAAAGAAAATTCCTTTTTATCTCCTTGATAGGAAACTTCTGATTTGTTTCCTACTTTAAATTCTATAATACCTGCTCCTTTAAATTCTGCATTCTTAAATTCAATTTTAGTTTTTCTTAAGTTAGATTTATATGCACTATATTTAAGAACTTGATTCTTTAATACTGCTATACTTCTTTGATTGGACATTACCGATGTTTGGTTTTGATTAGCTAAATTTTGCTGACGGTAATCATGCCCTTGTACCTTAGCGGAAATAATCGGTCCAATTATAGACATAGTAATTAAAATTACTAAAATCCAAAAGGAGATCATAGCAGGTATATTTTTCTTCAATCTTCTCATAGCGTCTTCTAAATAAGACATACTTGGACGTTTAATTTTTTGAGCTTCATTTAAATTTTTTCCTACATGTTGGAACATAGATTTATCTAAATTTGCCATGCTATTTATTTTCCTCCTTTTCCTGATAATCTAAGTCTTGGATCTATGAATCCATATACTATATCAACTAACAATACTGAAATAATTATCAAGATTGCATAGAATATTGTAATTCCCATAATCATTGAGTAATCTTGTTCTAATATTGAACTAACAAATGAATCTCCAAGTCCTGCCACTGCAAATACTTTTTCTATAACTATTGATCCTGTTATTATTCCTGCAAATAATGGACCAACAACTGTTACAACAGGCATTATTGCATTTCTTATTACATGCTTCCACACTAATTGTATCTTATTAAGTCCTTTTGATTTTGCAGTTTGAATATAGTCTTGTCCCAAAACTTCTAGTGTTGTTGTACGCATAAGTCTTGCAATAAATGCTAATGTAGCAAATCCTAAAGTTATCGACGGCAAAATAAGTGATTTTTGAGTACCATCTACTGTTACAGGAAGCCAACCCAAATCTACTCCAAAGGTATATGCAAGGAAAGGTCCCATTACTATACTTGGCACAGATACCCCTATAATTGCTATGAATATTACAAGATAGTCAGATACCTTTTCATGGTTTAATGCTGCAATAATACCTAAAATTAGTCCGAAAAATGTTGCGAACACCATTGCTCTCCAACCAATTGCTAAAGATTTTGGAAAGCCGTCTTTTATAATTTGATTTACAGATCTTCCTGGGTACTTTATTGATGTTCCTAAATCTCCTTTAACAAGATTACCTATATAAATACCGTATTGTTCTAATAATGGTTTATCTAAAGCATATTTACGCTGCAAAGCTTCTTTTACAGCTGGAGACATTTTAGGGTTGTGAAAAGGATCACCAGGAAGCGCTTTCATAAGCCCAAATGTCAAGGTTGCTATTACCCATATAGTTATCAAGGCGTATACTATTCGTTTTAATGTATATTTCAGCACATTAACTTCCTCCTATTAATTTATTTATATTATCAAATTAATTTATAAACCAATTAAAATATGTATCATAGTTTATAATAAATCTGTATAATTCTACCTTATGTATATATCATAAGCAAAAAGGTATACGCGAAAACATATACCTTTTCACTAATTATTATTTTTTTAAAATTAACTATTTTGCTTGTTCTGCCTTAGCTTTCATGTCTATATCAGCCCAGTAGAAGTCAGTATCTGGACCTGCTCCTCTGTTAACTACACCAGTTAGATAATTTTTATATACATAGTGTGCAATTCTGAAATATTGTGGAGCTGTAACAGCGTTGTCTATTAGCATTTTTTCAGCTTTATATAACATATCCATACGTTTTGCTGCATCTTTTTCTGTTCTAGCACTTGATATTAATTTATCATATTCTGGATTGTTGAATTTTCCATAGTTATTTCCGTTTGTAGATTCAAATAAATCTAAGTATGTCATTGGATCCATATAATCTGGTCCCCAACCATCAGAGCATATTGCAAATTGTCCTGCTTTTAATCTTCTTAATTTTTCTCCCCATGGTACTGGTACAAGATTAACAGTAACTCCTATTTCCTTCCAGTCTTGTTGGAACTTTACTGCCATCTTTTGCGCAATATCGGTATCCTCTATAACCATGTCTAATGCTGGTAATTGTTTTAATCCTAATTCTTGAAGTCCTTTTGCTAAGTATTGTTTAGCTTGTTCTTTGTCATTATCCTTTATTAACTCTACTCCATTTTCTTCTCTAAAGGATTTGCTTAATCCTGGGAAGCTTTCAGGTACAAAAGCTAATGCTGGTTTATCTCCTAGGTTGATTTTTTCTACAAAGCTCTTACGATCCATTGCTAATGTTAATGCTTTTCTAATATTAACATTCATTGTAGTTTTATTATTAAATTGATTAAAGTCTACATAGAATACACTGTAATCAGGTCTATCTACCATATCTTGTAGTTTAAGCTGATCACGTGTTGCAAGATCTTGGAATTCTGGAAGGTCTTTTGCTTGGATAGCAGAACCATCAAGTTTTCCAGTTTTTAATAAGTTAGTTCTTGTTTCAACTTTATCAACTACTTTTAAGTTGATTTCATCGATTTTAATATTGTTCTTATTCCAATAGTTCTCGTTTTTAACTAATTTAAAGCTATCTTTATGCTTCCATTCAGTTACTTTCCATGGTCCATTTGAATTAAGTCCAGCTGCTTCAAGTCCATAAGTGTTATCAGCTTTATGCTTTTCATAAAAAGCTTTATTCATTGGATAGAATACAGGGAATGCAGTTAAACCAATAAAGTATGGAGTAGGACCAGCTAATTGAATTGTTAAATTTTCTCCTTCAGCCTTAACTCCAACTTTTGACCATAAATCATCTTGAATCTTTTTAAATTCAGTTTTTTCTGCATCTGTCATTTTTTCTTGTCTATCAGCTATTTTAGCATTAATTTCTTTTTTCTTATCAGCATTTGTTTCTTTCTTTGCACTATCAACTAAAGCCTTAAAGCTTGCATCTTTTCCTGATAAGAAAGATTTCTTAGTTACAGCAGCGTATGCATCAGCACCCTTAATATATTGACTGATCATAAAGCTATATACTGTTTGCTCATCCAAAGCCAGTCTCCAAGCAAAAAAGAAGTCATCAGCAGTAACAGGTGTTCCGTCACTCCATTTAGCATCTTTTCTTAGCTTAAATGTGTAAGAATTAGCAGCCTCATCAAATTTATATGATTCAGCTATACCAGGTTCATACTTGCCTTCCTCTTTACCAAAACGCATTAATCCCTCAATAAACATGTTAGCAATAACCATGTCTGGTTGTCCTGAAATTTGTTGTGCGTCTAGTATTTCCGGTTCAGCCTTTGAGTAATAATCAAGTACCTTCTTCTCTCCAGCTGCTCCATTGCCGCCATTGCCGCAGCCAGTTAGAATAACTGATAAGGCTAAAGTGGCAGACAGTAATACTGATAGTAATTTCTTCTTTACTAAAATTCCCCCTTAATATTTATTAAATTTTATTTAAAAAATTTAAAACAACACTAATAAATGGAATGCGAAATTTTCTAGCATACCATTTTCTTTATTAATAATAGCTTTATTGTATCATACTTAAATAAAGAATTATTAAAAAATTTCAATCTAAAACCATAATTTATATATATCACAAAAGTAGAATATTGCAATTATTAATTTATCAATAAACAAGGACTTTTTTTATCATATTATCATACCCATAATTTTCTGTCAATTAAAATTTGTATTCCATATAGCTATATTTGTCTTATTTAGTCGTTCATTTTTACAATATATTTCATTTTTTAAGATATATTACATTTATTAAATACATTTTTTGCCTTACATAGTATAAATAGTATATTTTTAAGCTAAAACTTTAATATGGTAAAGTGATAAATGGCTAAATTTTCTATATCAATTTCTCAATATCTTCTTTATTAAATTCATATATTTTATTACAGAAGTTGCATTTTAATTCCTCTTTTTTACCTTCATTGTAAAGTTTTCTTAGTTCTTCTTTTCCTATACTAATTAAAGCCTTTTCTACTTTTTCTCTAGAACAATCGCATTGATATTTCGGTTCTAATTCCTCTAAAATTTTTAAATCCATATCATCGAATAAAAAGTTTAAAACATCTTCTAAAGACTTCCCTTTAGAAAAATTACTAGTCAGTGATCCTAAATCTTGAAGTCTATAAGTAATCAAATCTGCTAGCATTTCATCTGCTCCAGGCATAAGCTGAATAATTATTCCCCCTGAATTTTTTATAGTTCCATCTCTGTCAACTAAAACTCCCAAAGCTACTGCAGATGGGGTTTGTTCCGAAACTGTAAAGAAATATGCTATATCTTCCGCAATTTCTCCAGAATAAATTCCTACTTGTCCTACGTATGGTTCTTTTAACCCCATATCCTTAATGACTATTAATGAACCATCCTTTCCCACTGCCCCTCCAACATCCAATTTACCTTGCTTATTTGCAGGCAAATCTACTGAAGGATTACTAATATATCCTTTTACTCTTCCATTACTATAAGCTGTAACTATTATTGGTCCTGCTGGTCCATTTCCATTTATTTTAATAGTCATTACATCCTTTTCAGATTTTAGCATTGTTCCCATAATTGCCCCAGCAGTAAGCATTCTACCAAAAGCAGCTGCCGCAGTAGGAGCACAATTATGCAGCTTTACTCCAGTATTAACTAGTTCTTCAGTATAAGCAGCAATAATTCTCACTTGTCCCTTGTTTGCTAAAGCCTTAATAATTCTATCCGCCATTGCATTAACCTCCTCTTATTTTTGAACTATATAGGCTATTCTCTCTGTATCTGCATTTATTGCATCATAACAGTAATTGTCAAGTTTTTTTATTATCTTATAGCCAAGTCCTAATAATAATTTATCTATAGTTTCGTCCTCGTATGCCCTTTCTACATGGTGCTCATCAAATCTTCTGTAAACGTCCTTTTCCCTTATAAAAAATGTAAGATACATATTAACTATATTTTCTTCTAAAACGTTTTCCCATATATAAACAATATTATCATCATCATAATTAAATAGGTTATTTCCTAACACGTTAGTTAATTTATAGTAAGAATTTATATCGAAAATAAATACTCCATCATCCTTTAAATGATTATATACTCCTAAAAAATACTGTTTTAAATCCTCAAGTTCAAGTATGTAGTTCGTTGAATCTAAAACACAAGTGACTAAGTCAAATTTAGTATTTAAATTAAGACTACTTATATCTTGGCACACAAATTTTGCTTTTATCTTTTCATTTCTAAGCTTAGCTTCAGCTTCACTAAGCATTTCATTTGACATATCTACAGCCCATACATTATTAAAAAATTTCCCTATCTCTTTTGTCATGTTACCAGTTCCACATGCAAGATCTAAATAACTATCTTTGTTTATCTTTAGTTCGTTGCAAATATTTATGATTTTATTTGACCATGCTTTATAATCAATATCTCCATAAAGCAGTTTATCATAAATATGTGCAAATTCCTTATAACAATCCAATACCTTTCCCCCTACTTTATTAAATTACATTAATTTTACAAGAAAGTTAGAAATAAACCATAATATTTATATATTAAAATTATAATTCTCAGATAAATATAATATATTTATGTATTAAAAATCAATAAATTATAGAAAATATTTTTTATCATGTACAATATTGATTTCTTGTACTTTAATTGTATCCATCCATTTCACGAATGATATTGTTATTTGGTACCTTAAGTTCTCTTTTCTTTCTAGTCATTATTCCACCAATTCTCCCTGTTTCTTCGGCAGTCAATGCACCCCATCCAAGCTTATCTACCTTATCTTTTAATCCAAGTTCCTCTGCAATTTCATATTTTATCTTTTCTCTAAGTTTCTCCATTTCGGAAAGTTCCTTATTAGACTTTATCTTAGACTTAATTATCTTTTTTAAAGGTGTCCCACTCACAAAGATTTCTCCTTTCAATCCAATAGAATATAAATTTTTAAATATCTACTTCTAATATTATTTTCCACTGAATATGAAACTTTTATACTTTATTATGTATATAATATTATTATATTTAAGTATTTTTTTGATTATTTCTAAAAAGCATAATAAAGCAATAAAAATAATTGTATTTTTTGCGCCATACGTTGTATAATTATTAGTAATGTGTATATTAAATTTGAATGGGAAATAACTATAATTTTAGATATAGGGGGATTTATTATGCAATACAACGTTGCAGTAGTTGGGGCCACTGGTATGGTTGGTAACAAATTTATTGAAGTTCTAGCTGAAAGGAACTTTCCAATAAAAAACATTTATTTTTTTGCTTCAAAAAGATCAGCTGGAAAAATACTAAAATTTAAGGACGCTGATGTAGTAGTAGAAGAGCTTTGCGAAGAAAACATAAAAAATAAACAGATTGATTTTGCTCTTTTTTCTGCTGGCGGAGATACCAGCTTAAAATTCGCACCAATTTTCGCTAAATATAATGCTGTTGTTATAGACAATAGCAGTGCTTGGAGAATGGATCCTGAAGTTCCATTAGTTGTTCCTGAAGTTAATCCTGAAGCGATAAAGCTTCATAAAGGAATTATTGCTAATCCCAATTGTTCTACAATACAAGCTGTAGTAGCTTTGAAACCTTTAAAAGATAAATATGGAATTAAAAGAATAGTTTATTCTACTTACCAAGCAGTTTCAGGTGCAGGTGTAGCTGGATTTAATGATTTGAAAGAAGGATACCTTGGAAATTCACCGAAGAAATTTCCTTATCCAATAGCAGGAAATGTTCTTCCTCATATTGATTCTTTCTTAGAAAATGGCTATACAAAAGAAGAAATGAAAATGATAAATGAAACTCAGAAGATTATGAACGATTATGACTTAAAAATTACAGCTACTACAGTAAGAGTACCTGTTTTTTATGGTCATAGTGAAAGCATAAACGTGGAATTAAAACAACCTTTCGAAATAAAGGATATCTTCAATCTGTATAGTAATGCACCAGGTGTAATACTAAAAGATGATGTTGAGAACCTAGTTTATCCATTACCAATAGAGGCTGAAGGTCATGACGAAGTTTACGTTGGTAGAATCAGAAGAGATTTTAGTATTGAAAATGGCTTAAATCTATGGGTAGTTGCAGATAACATTAGAAAAGGTGCAGCTTCTAATGCTATTCAAATTGCTGAATGGATGATTTCTCACAAATAAATACATTGTAAGGGGGTACTCAAAATGGCTTTGTTTAAAGGTCCTGGAGTAGCTATTGTTACTCCTTTCAAAGATGATAAAGTTGATTTTAATAAATTAGAAGAATTGTTAAATTGGCATGTTGAAAATGGCACTGCTGCCATAATAATATGCGGCACTACTGGCGAAGCGTCAACCATGTCTGAAGCAGAAAGAAAAGAAACAATTAAATTTACAGTTGATGTAATAAATAAGAGAATACCTGTAATTGCAGGAACTGGAACTAATGATACAGCAAAAAGTGTCAGCATGAGTGTTTGGGCTGAGAGTATAGGAGTTGATGGGCTTTTAGTAATTACTCCATACTATAATAAAACTACTCAAAAGGGAATTTATGAACATTTTAAAGCCATAAACGATAAAGTAAATATTCCTATTGTTGTTTATAATGTTCCTGGAAGAACTGGTTTAAATATAACTCCGAAAACTTTACTAAAGCTTTCTGAATTAAAAAATATAACTGCAATAAAAGAAGCAAGTGGAAACATAAGTCAAATTGCTGAAATGATGTCTTTATGTAGAGGTAAAATAGATCTATACTCAGGAAATGATGATCAAATAATACCTTTACTTTCTCTAGGTGGGCTTGGAGTTATTTCTGTTGTAGCAAATTTATATCCTAAAGAAATTAGCAACATTTGTGATTTATATTTTAATGGTCGCCAAGATGAAGCACTAAAATTGCAATTAGATATGCTTCCAGTTATAAATGCAATGTTTATAGAGGTAAACCCTATTCCTATTAAGACTGCTATGAATTTTAGCGGAATGAATGTAGGTCCTTTAAGACTTCCATTATGTGAAATGGAAGAAGGAAATTTAAAGACATTGAAGGATATTGTAGAAAAGTTCAACTCTTTTAAGGGGGAATAACTTTATGAAAAAAATATTGTTATGTGGATGCTTGGGTAAAATGGGAAGGGTAATTACTCAAAGTATATCAAACTTTCCAAACTTAGAAATAGCTGCTGGTGTTGATATGCAAAAAGACTCTTCTGTAAAATATCCTATATTTGCACATATTTCAGAATGTACTATACCTGTTGATGTGGTTTTGGATTTTTCAAGACCAGAAGCATTAGATTCTTTATTAGATTACTGTTCAAATAAAAATCTTCCTTTAGTCCTATGTACAACTGGATATTCAGAGGAAGCCTTAGAAAAAGTCACAGAATATAGTAATAAAATACCTGTTTTCAAATCAGCTAATATGTCAATAGGAATTAATCTTATTAATGGAATATTAAAAAACATTAGTGCTATGCTTTATAATAACTATGACATTGAAATAATAGAAAAACATCATAATCAAAAGGTTGATTCTCCAAGTGGTACAGCTCTATTATTAGCAAATTCTATAAAAGACTCTATACCAGAAGAAACTAATTTTGTATATGGTCGTGAAGGAATAAAGAAAAGAGAACATAAAGAAATTGGTATTCACGCTGTTAGAGGTGGAAGCATTGTTGGAGATCATCAAATAATTTTTGCTGGGCAAGGAGAAATTATTGAACTTAGCCACTATGCACTTTCCAGGGAAGTTTTTGCCATAGGCGCACTTAAAGCTTCTGAATTTATGTGCGGTAAAGAAAAAGGCTTTTATACAATGGATGATGTATTAAAATAAACTAAAATAGTAGCTTTGAAATAACTTTTCAAAGCTACTATTTTTTCATTTAATTTATATCTATATTTTTTTAATAAATTTTTCTAATCTTATTAATGCTTCTTGCAAGGTCTCCATACTATAAGAGTAGGAAATTCTAAGATACCCTTCTCCACCACTACCAAATGCATTTCCTGGAACCATTGCAATTTTCCCTTCTTTTAAGGCCCTTTCACAAAAAACTTCGCTTTCTAAGTTAAACTTCTTTATACTAGGAAATATGTAGAATGCCCCCTTTGGCATATTTACATCTAATCCAAGGTCAACTAATCCTTTATAAACAAAATCTCTTCTTTTTATGAATTCACTTTTCATGTATTCAACCTCGGGAATACAATTTCTAAGCCCTTCTAATGCTCCCCACTGAACTATAGAAGGAGCACAGGATACATTATATTGATGAACCTTAATTATACCATTCATTAACCTTTCTGCAGCACAAATGTAACCTAACCTTAGACCAGTCATAGAGAACATTTTAGAAAAGCCGCTTACAAGTATAACTTTTTCTCTAATATCCTCAAACTGAGCAATAGAATAATATTCTTTTTCAAAGCTTAAGGAGCTATATATTTCATCACTTATAATTACAATTTCCTTATCTTTTAAAATATTATATAAAGCATCTCTGTCTTCCTTTGTAAGTATCGCTCCAGTTGGATTGCTTGGATAAGAAACTACTATCGCTTTAGGTTTTTCTTTAATTATTAGTTCTTCTAGTTTTTCATAATTAATTGAAAAATCCTCTTTTAATTCATAATTAATAACCTTCCCACCTAGAATTCTTACACAGCTTTCGTAAGCAGGATAAGCTGGTGTTGGTATAAGAACCTTATCTCCTGATTCAATTAAGGTACCAAATACAGAAAAAAGTCCTTCGCTGCCACCTACAGTTAGGCATATTTCTTCTTCATCAAATTTTATTTTAAAACTATTTTTCAAGTATAATGATATTTCTTCTCTTAATACTTCTATACCTGCATTTGCTGTATATTCAGTTCTATTTTTTTCAATAGCGTCAACTATAGCCTCTTTTATTTTAGAAGGCACCTTAAAATCAGGTTGACCAAGAGTTAATGATAGTGCCTCTGGATAGTTTTGAACCTTATTATAAAACTTTCTAATTCCAGATATTTCAATGCTATTTACATTTTTTGATATTATTCCGTTCATATTTTCATCTCCTCGTTCACTGCAATTAATTCCATTTTACTGTAATTGTTTATTTAGGTCCATATTTAATTTCTAATTTGTGTGTTTTTACATATTCTTACTTTTAAATAATTGATTTTTTCATTATAATATAAACTATACTTATTTTTTAAAAGGAGGCTATTTAATGCAATATGATTTAACTAATCCCTATGAAATTGCAAGGTACATAAAAGAAGCTAAAAAAACTACTCCTCTAAAAATCTATATTGATGGAGATTTAAAGGGCTGTGATTTTGGTAATATTGATTGTTTTGGGGATAACAATTTCTATGTACTATTTGGTGAGAGTTCAGATATACTGAATTTTTTAGAAAAATATAAAGGAAAAATTAATAAGTATAGAATGGAACAGGACAGAAGAAATTCTGCAATACCACTATTAGATATAAAATATGTTGATGCTAGAATAGAACCAGGTGCAATAATAAGAGATAAAGTTCTTATCCAAAAAAACGCTGTTATAATGATGGGAGCTGTAATCAATATAGGTTGCGAAATTGGTGAAGGAACAATGGTGGATATGAATGCAGTACTTGGCGCTAGAGCAAAGGTAGGTAAAAACTCCCATATAGGTGCTGGAGCTGTTGTAGCAGGAGTTTTAGAACCGCCAAGCAAATCTCCTTGTGAAATTGGTGATAATGTTTTAATTGGCGCTAATGCAGTTGTTTTAGAAGGAGTTAAAATAGGTTCTAATTCTGTTGTAGCTGCTGGATCCGTTGTAGTAGAAGATGTACCTGAGAACGTAGTTGTTGCAGGCAGTCCAGCTAAAATAATAAAACACGTGGATGAAAAAACTAAAGATAAGACGAAAATACTTGATGATTTAAGAAAATAAATAAAAAATACTTGGCTGGGCCAAGTATTTTTTATTTATTCCGCTATATCTTCTAAAAATTCAATTTCTTGATTAACATTATCATCTGGATTTGCATATTCTAACTTTGATATAGACACTTCATAAGCAGTTTTTGTTAAGGTATCACTTTCACCAATCTTTTTCTGATATTGTCTGCTCTGAAGTCTTCCCCATACCTTTATATTGTCACCTACTCTTAAAGATTTACAAAACCTAGAATTTCTACCCCAAGATATAGTTGGTATATAATCTGATTTGTTATATGGCCTATTAACTGCTAATAAAATATCCGAAATTTCTCTTCCAAAAGGGGTAGTTCTGTATACAGGTTCTTTGCATATATAGCCGTTTAAAAATATTTGGTTTGGATTTTTGCTTTTTTCTATGCAAGGCTGTATATCTCTTGCAAATACCGTTAAGATTAGTCTATTAGAACCATCGATAAATTTGTTATATGACCTAAGCTGTCCTTCAATAACCAAGTCTAATCCTTCTTTGATTTCTAATTCAGTAAGTAGTCTTTCTGAAACTGTAATAGGTAAGATATCGCTTACATCACTTAACCTATTTACTGCAATTTTAAAAGAATAAAACCCTTCTCCATACATGTCGTGACTAAATTCTAAGCCTGATACACAAGTACCTTCTAAATAAATTTTGTTGTTTAACATTAAATTGTCCATCATAACCCATCTCTCCCTTAGTTTCCTTTATTATTTATCTTACTGAAATATAATTATTCAGTTAATTAATAAAATATAACAACCAAATTGAAATAATTAATAAAATTGTTTTTAATTGAAATGCATTATGTAGTATTACAAATAAATACCATCAAAAGCATATTTCCATTATAATACAATTATGAGTTAAATTTCAACACCTTTGTGAAATTTAACCTCAATCTAATTATTTATTTTCTGAACTCCTCTATGATCAATAGAATAGTTGTCTTTATAGATTAGTTCAGAAACAGTTACAAAGCTATAACCTTCTTTTTTTAGATTTTCAATTATTTTAGGTAAAGTCTCAGTAGTGTACTTAGCACCGTTATGGAATAGTATTATAGAACCTGGTTTTACATTTTTAATTACTCTATTAAACTCAATATCAGCCCCTTGTTCTTTCCAATCTATGCTGTCTACATCCCATTGAATAGCGATATGTCTGGTTCTTTCCACTACTTGTACTAAATCTTTGTTATATTCTCCAGATGGGAATCTAAATAACTTAGTATTTGAACCTGTTAATTTTCTTAGTTTTTCATCTCCAAGAGTAATCTCCTTAGTTAATCTTTCTGCTGAAATATTACTCATACTTGGGTGACTATCAGAATGATTTCCTATTTCATTACCTCTTTTATAAATTTCTTTTGTTTCTTCCGGAAATTCATCTACCCATTTTCCAAGCAGGAAAAATGTTGCTTTTACCCCTTCCTTATCTAATATATTTAAGATTTCAATGGTATTATTATTTCCCCAAGTTGAATCAAAAGTTATTGCAACCTTTTTTTCATTAGTTTCCACTGAATATATTGGCGAATAATTCTTTTCTACTAGATTTACACTTATAACATACTTACTTAATAGAAAAGAAGAGATAATAATTAGCATTCCTGCAGTTATACATATGCCAGTAATAAGCTTTTTTGATATTGTAGTAAAAAAAACTATTTTCATATTTCCTCCTTAAAGCTTTTTATTAAATTTATATTTAGTTTATTACTAAATATTACCTATAATCTAATATCCTTCTTACCCAAATATGAAAAAAATTATAAGCACCGATTTATTTCAGTGCTTTTTATGATATAATAATTTAGTAAATAGTCTTAAAGGAGTGAGAATTGTGTATAATACTACCTCAGACTTAGCTGAAGACAAACTTCTTTTACTTTATTTGTTGGAAAAAATTAAACTCCCAATATCAAACAATAAAATAACTCAAATAATTTTAGAGAATAATTTTATCAATTATTTTTCTCTTCAACAATATATAACTGAACTTTTAAATTCTAACTTTATAGACACTATAGAGCAAGAAGGTAAAAATAGAATTGTTATATCCGATAATGGTTTAAAAGTTTTATCATTATTTAGAAATAGAATTTCTGAAAATAAAATAAAAGCAATTGATGCATACTTAGATAATCAGCTTGATGATATTAAAAAGGAAATCTCGGTTTATGCTGAATATACAATTGAAGGCAATAATTATATTGTAAATTTAAAAACTTTAGAGAAAAATTATATTTTAATTGATATAAAATTGAATGTAGCAACCAATAAGCAAGCTCAAGATCTATGTGCAAAGTGGAAGAAAAATTCCTCGGATTTGTATAAAAAATTGCTTCAAGTGCTTATTGATGATTAAATATATGTCATTCCATTAGGTTCACCACCTATGGATATGACTTTTTTATTTTCTCTCTTTATGTCAACTCTAATTAATAAGTTATTATAATTATCCCCCACGTAAATGAAATCTCCAATTTTTATAACGCCCCTTGGCATACCTCCAATATTTATCTTTTTTACTTCGTTGCAGTAATTTATGTCTACAATGCTTACAGTTCCTTCTCCAAAATTGGATACAAAAGTGTATGCTGAATTTACAAACATATCCACAGGATATTTTCCAACCATGACCTTATTTATTTGTTTAAAGCCTTTTAAAGAGATAATACTTATGTTTCCTCTAACATCTGCTCCTAAATTACTTTCACAAATTATAATATGGTTTCCATCTACTGAAAATACTGCTTTCGTTGGGTATGCACCAACCTTTATTTCCTGAATGTTTTTTTTATTCTCTAAATCAATTAAGGTTAGACTATCATTTTCAAAGTTCGAAACTATCATAAGCTTCTTCTGCTTATTTATTTCTATACTATGAGGTAAATTGCCGCAGGGTAATTCCTCATCAATTTTATTTGTAAGTAAATTAAATTCAACTACATAATTTGATTCTCCACAAATAACATACGCCTTATCTTCATACACAACAGCATCATTGCAATGCATTCCAATAAAATGACTTTCTATTTCTTGTTTTTTATATCTATCTATTATGGAAATGCTATTGCTATAATTATTTGCAATAAGTAATTTATCTCCGTATTTACAAATGCCATGTGGTCCTACTCTATCCATTTGAGATGCCTCTAAAGAAATCTTACATTCTTCACTAAATTTATTTAAATCAATTACAGATAAATTATCTGAAGATGTATTACATACATATAAATATTCCTCCACCCGTCTCACCCCCCCTTGTACAATATATGAGATTTTTAATGAATTTGAACCCTTTTTGCAGAGGCTATTATGAGAATTTTACTCCGTAAAATTCTTCAGTAACCAATTCCCAGTAACCAGTTTTTATTAACTCTATTAGCTACTGGTTACTGGTTACTTAAGAAAAATGCCCTGCATTTTTCTTATGCTTCTAATTAAAGATAAAGCCTTGCCTATTTAGGAATAATACTTTATAATATTAAAATCATACATTAAAGTTTTTACTAAGGGGGAGTTTTGCTATGTACACATATAATCCTAAAGGAATTTGTAGTATGCAAATTAATTTTGAAATAGAAAATAATAAATTAAAAAACGTTTCTTTTACAGGTGGTTGTGATGGAAACTTAAAGGGTATTTCTAATTTAGTTGAAGGAATGAATGTGAAAACAGTTTTTGAGAAATGTAAAGGTATTACTTGCGGTAAAAAACCTACATCTTGTCCAGATCAGTTAGCTAAGGCATTAGAAGAATTAGTAATTAAAAAAAATAAGTAAAGAGGCTTGCCTAAGGCTGCTTCTTTACTTATTTCTTTTTAATCTAACTTGGAAACAAATTTATTATCTTTTATATAGAATCTCCATAGAAAATCTTTAGCTTCTTCTGCATAATCAATTCCTATTCTTTTTGAAGATACTATTTCTATTTTTTCTTCCTTTACATTTTGCAAAATGTAAAATTTATCCCCACAAAGATCTTCACCATTAAGCTCTTTCGTAATATTCATTGCCTTACATAGCTTTCCAGGCCCATTTGTTATATTTTTCTTTTCATAGCTATTTAGTTCCTTAAAACTTTTACCATACCTATTTCTGCACATTGTATCAAGTTCGTTAATAGGTTCAATTGCTCTAATAAGTATTGCCTCAGGAAGGTTTTCTTCTGAAGTAACCACATTCATGCAGTAGTACATTCCATATATTAAATATACGTATGCATATCCACCTTCCTTGTACATAACCTTAGTTCTTTCTGTAATTTTACCACTATATGAATGAGCCGCTTTATCCACAGTTCCCATGTAAGCCTCTACTTCCACTATTTTACCTTTAAGTATACTATTTTCATTATTCACCACAAGGTACTTACCTAGTAACTCCTTTGCAACTAACAAGGTGCCCCTTTTGTAAAATTCTCTAGTTAGTTTCTTCATTAATTGAATCTCCTTTAGAATATTTCTATTAAAAATTATATTCTTTTTTAAACACTTATCAGTACTTCCTCATATACTAATATTGATAGGAACTGCCGAGAATCCTATCAATTCAATTTCTCCAAGAAGGGAGGAAATTATAATGAGTAACAACTGCCATCCAATAAGAAGAGATGACAATCTTCTATTCATAATAATATTAATAATATTAATTTGCTGCTTCTGCGGTGGATTAGGTTTTGGTTTCGGTGGATTAGGCTGTGCTGCACCTATATTCTGCTGTTGTTGTTAGTATGTAGCAAATTGGCGGTATATTATGTAATTTTATAATATACCGCTTTTATAAAATGTTATAAATTCCAATAAAATACTAGAATAGCGCAAATTTTGATGATATAATCAATTAAGTTACATATATCAAAAGGAGAGATGCTACTTGATAAACCGTAAAAAAATCCCTTACTTCAACTTAATTCCAATTTTAATTATTGCATTTTTTCTCTTTAAAATTATTAACAACATTGATTATTTTGTTCGTGGATTTGGGTTTATTATATCAATCTTAAGTCCTTTTTTTTGGGCATTTGGAATAGCTTATATATTAAATCCAATGATGGTTTATATAGAAAATAAATTCAAATTAAGAAGAATATTAAGTATAATAGTTGTTTATATTATTGTATTTGGATTTTTAGCCCTCATTGTGAATATAATTTCACCAACTATATCCAAGAATATAAAAGATTTAGTTAATAATACTCCTATTTATTTAAATAAAACACAAGATTGGTTTGAAAATAATTTATCCCATAGCAGCTTTTCTAATAATCCTGAAATAATGAGTTATGCTCATAGAACCTTTAACAGTTACTTGGAGAAATTTACCATGTCACTAAATAGAACTTTAAATTTAGCTTTTAGTAAAGCTATTGCCTTTACTTCTTCATTTTTAAAAATGATTTTTGGTTTCATAATAGCTGTTTATATTCTTAAAGATAAAGAAAACTTTATAAAGAATGCAAAAAAGTTTCTTTTTGCAATGTTTAATAAAGATTCTGTTGAATCCTTCCTAATCTACGGAAGAGAAGTAAATTCCATATTCTCTCGTTTTATTATCGGAAAAGCAATAGACTCCACAATAATAGGTATTCTATGTGCTATTGGATTATCAATAATTGACGTACCATATGCTCTCTTAATCAGTCTAATAGTTGGAGTTACAAATATGATCCCTTACTTTGGACCATTTATTGGAATGATTCCAGGCGTTACAATTACTCTCTTTTATAGTCCTATTGTTGCACTAAAAGTACTTTTATTTATTTTCCTTCTTCAACAATTTGACGGCTGGTATTTAGGCCCTAAAATCCTTGGAGAACAAGTTGGTGTAAGTCCTTTTTGGATTATTCTGGCTATAATTGTAGGTGGAGGTACCTTTGGAGTTTTAGGTATGTTCTTGGGAGTACCTTTTATTGCTATTATAAAAATAACTCTCCAAAGGTATATTGATAAACGCTTAGCAGAAAAGAGTAAAGAAAATAATACTAAACCAGATGTTTATTAGTAATCACCTTTCTCATATCTCCAATCATGTAAAGTGAGCCAGAAATCAATAATAAATCATCTTCACTGCAATAACTAATAGCCTTTTCATAGGCTTTTTTATAATCCTCTATGGCTTCACAATTTGTATTGTATTTTTCCACTTCACTCTTTAAAGTAGCTGCTAGCTCCCCTCTATCACTGTGAGGAGTAACACAAATGATTCTTTTAGCAATAGGAGCTATAATCCTAATCATAGCTTCTACTTGCTTATCAGCTAAAATCCCAAGTATCAAGACTACATCTTTATAATTTAAGTATTCTTCAAGACTTTCCCTTAACTTAACAATACCATCAATATTATGAGCACCATCTATAATAGTTAAAGGTCTTCTTTCTAATATTTCCATTCTACCAATCCATTTAACCTTACTTAGTCCTTTTTCTATAGCTTCATTAGAAATCTCAATGCCTAAGCGTTTAAGCTCTTCAATTGAATAAATTACTGTAGCACAGTTTAAAATTTGGTGTCTACCTAGTAAAGTTAAACTAATATTATACTTATTATCTTTTGTATCTATTTTAATATCTTGAACCCTAATGATCTTATCATTAAATATAGCGTCTCTTACCCCTAATAATTTAGCAGAATTTGCTGGAACCTTAATAAGCCTAGTTCCTTTTTCTAAAGAAACTTTTTCTATAACCCTCTCTGCTTCTTCCTCTTGAGGATAAAGAATTACTGGAACAGTCTCTTTAATTATCCCTGCCTTCTCATAAGCTATTTCTGATAAGGTGTTTCCTAAAACATTCATGTGATCATAGCTTATTGAAGTAATTATACTTAAAATAGGAGTAATTAAATTTGTTGAATCAAGTCTTCCTCCAAGTCCTACTTCTATTACTGCAAAATCTACAGCTTGTTTATAAAAATAAAGAAGCCCTGCACAGGTTATTACTTCAAATTGAGTTGGATTATCATATCCAAGCTCTATTACCTTCTCTACAGCATTAGCAACTTTTGAAATCACTTCTGCTAATTCATCTTTAGGAATGTTTAAATTATTAATTTGAATTCTCTCTTCAAATTCTTCAATAAAGGGTGAAGTATACATTCCTACCTTATACCCATTTTCTATTAAAATTTTTGATATCATGGCTGTGGTAGATCCCTTGCCATTTGTCCCTGCAATGTGTATACACCTAAGCTTTTCTTGTGGATTTCCCAGTAGCTCTAATATCTTTCCTGTTCTACTTAACCCTAATTTCATGCTAAATTTCGCTAAATCATCTATGTATTCCATAGCTTCTAAATAATTCACTATAACTTCCTCTCTTCATTTTTAATAATTACTTTTAAAAACGCTGATATTTATCATATCAGCGCCTAGATTATTTTGTTATTTATCTTTTTAGACTTTCTATTCTTTCCAACACCGCTTTGTACATTTCTTTATATTTTTCGCCTTTTTCTTTCTCTTCTTGAACAACAGAAGCAGGTGCTTTGCTTACAAACTTTTCATTTGAAAGCTTCTTTTCAACCCTGTCAATTTCACTTTGAAGCTTATCTTTTTCCTTGTTAAGTCTTTCTAATTCCTTCTCTAAATCTACTAAATCTAATAAAGGCATGAATAATTCTGCACCTTTAATAACTGCTGATACAGAGTTTTCTGGAATTTCTTCTTTTGAGCTTACAAACTCAACCTCTGAAGCAGAAGCAAGTTTTTCAAAATATATTTTCCCTTCCTCAAAAGCTTCCTTTCCTTCTGTAGCAAATATAATAACCTTTGCTTTTCTTGAAGGTGGTACATTCATTTCAACCCTAACATTTCTCAAAGCCTTAATAGCTTCAATTATGTTGTTCATTTGTGCTTCTACATTTTCATCTTTTAATTCTGCATGAAAAGTAGGCCAGTTAGAAATTACAATAGATTCTTCAGTATTTGGTAAATTAGTGTATATTTCTTCGGTAATATATGGCATAACAGGGTGTAATAATTTTAGTCCTGTTGATAAAACTTCATTTAATACATTTAATACTACACCTTTTGCTTTTTTATCTTCACCATATAATACAGGTTTTACAAGTTCAATATACCAGTCACAGAACTCACTCCACATGAAGTCATATATTTTTTGTGATGCAATTCCTAATTCGAATTTTTCAATGTTTTCTGTTACTTCTTTTACTACAGTATTAATTCTTGATAAAATCCACTTATCAGCAATTGTATATTCCTTGCAATCCTTAAACTCTTCCATTATATCTTTGTCTAAATTCATCATTACAAATCTTGAAGCATTCCAAATTTTATTTGCAAAATTTCTAGCAGCTTCTACTTTTTCTTCATAATATCTTATATCATTACCAGGTGCATTGCCTGTTACAAGCATAAATCTTAAGGCATCTGCTCCATACTTTTCAATTACTTCAAGCGGGTCAACTCCGTTGCCTAGAGATTTTGACATCTTTCTTCCCTGTGAATCTCTAACAATACCATGAATAAGTACTGTATCAAAAGGTATGTCTCCCATACTGTGGAGGCCTGAAAATATCATTCTAGCTACCCAGAAGAAAATAATATCGTACCCTGTAACTAAGGTACTAGTTGGATAGAAGTACTTTAAATCCTCAGTTTTTTCAGGATATCCTAAAGTTGAGAATGGCCATAGTGCTGAACTAAACCAAGTATCAAGAACATCCTCATCTTGAACTAGATTTTTGCTATTGCACTTAAGACAGCAGCTTGGTTCCTCTACAGCTGCAATTACTTCACCGCAGTCTTTACAATACCAAACTGGAATTCTATGTCCCCACCAAAGCTGCCTTGAAATACACCAATCTTGAATGTTTTCCATCCAATTAAAATAAGTCTTTGAAAATCTTTCTGGTACAAATTTAATTGATCCTTCTTTTACTACTTTTATAGCAGGTTCAGCAAGGGGCTGCATTTTTACATACCATTGCTTAGATGTTACAGGTTCTATAATAGTATTACATCTATCATGAGTTCCAACATTATGAGAATGATCTCTTACCTTAACAAGATATCCTTGTTCCTCTAAATCTTCTACTATAGCTTTTCTTGCTTCATATCTATCAAGACCAGAGTATCTGCCATAGCCTTCAGCTATGCTGCCGTCTTTATTCATAATTACAATTTCAGGAAGGTTGTGTCTTTTTCCAACCTCATAATCATTAGGGTCATGTGCTGGAGTAATTTTAACCGCACCAGTTCCAAACTCCATATCTACATAATCATCTGTAATTATAGGTATCTCTCTATTAACTAGAGGTAGCATTAAAGTCCTTCCAACTAAATGAGAGTATCTTGTATCCTTTGGATTTACTGCAACAGCAGTATCTCCAAGCATTGTCTCAGGTCTAGTTGTGGCAATTTCTATAGTTTCCTCTGAACCTACTACCGGATATTTAATATGCCAGAAGTGCCCTTCTTTTTCTTCGTATTCTATTTCAGCATCTGAAATTGCTGTTTGGCATTTAGGACACCAGTTTACTATTCTGTTTCCTTTATAAATTAAGCCTTCATTATATAAATCAACAAATACTTGTCTAACTGCCTTACTTAAGCCTTCATCCATAGTAAATCTCTCTCTTGTATAGTCAGCAGATATTCCTAACTTGTTATATTGATTTTTTATTTTTTCTCTGTATTTATCTGACCATTCCCATACTTTTTCTAGGAAAGCTTCTCTCCCCATCTCTTTTTTATTAAAGCCTTGTTTAATTAGCTCTTTTTCAACTCTTACCTCTGTCGCAATACTTGCATGGTCCTCTCCTGGCAGCCATAAAGCACTATATCCCTGCATTCTTTTAGTCCTAATTAGAAAATCTTGAAGAGTTCCATCAAGTGCATGACCTAAATGTAATTGTCCTGTAATATTTGGTGGGGGCATCATAATAGTATAAGGCTTTTTCTTCTCGTCTACTTTCGGAGTAAAATAACCTTTATTTTCCCACTCCTTATAAATTCTATCTTCAAATTCTTTTGGATCATAGGTTTTTGCAATATTTAATTCAGTCATATTTATTCCTCCTCATTTATAACATATAAAATTCCAATACAAATAAAAAAAGCATTGACCTCCCAAAGGACGACAATGCGCGATACCACCTTAATTCCTGCAATAAATACAGGCATCTTAATCTATTAACGATGTAATCTAATCCACCGTCTTTATCTACTAAAATTCGATAAAGAAGCTCCAAAGCTACCTTCAAGATATTTTGTATAGAAAGTCTTTCAGCCTCAAACTTTCCTCTCTTAATACTCCTGTATCTTTACTCCTCTTTTTCACTGCTAGTAAACTATATACAATTATTTTTTATTATACATCTATTTTAAAAACTGTCAAGAGCACGGTTTTAAGAAAAATGCGTCGCATTTTTCTTAAGTAACCAGTGACCAGTTGCCAGTAGAATTAATAAAACTGGTTACTGGGAATTGGTTACTGTTTACTAAGAATTTTACCTTGTAAAATTCTTATGTTCTCACTTAAATAACTCGCTTTGAATATTGTAATATTATAACCCAAATCATTATAAATATATACTATATAAAATTATATCTCTTTAATTAAATAAAGATAAATGAGGTATTATATATGGAAGAAGCTATACTAACAGGAGTAGATTTATGTAATTCAAAAATAATACATCACAGCAAAAAAGAAAAAATCTACCTTACCTCCGATAATAAAATCATTAAAATATGCAAAAATACTGATGAATGTAGGCGAGAATATTTAATTTTACGTTATTGTCAAGAAAATAAGTACTTTCCAAAAGTTTATGAATATAGATTAGGATACATTATAAGAGAATATATAAGCGGCACATGTTTAATAGATTATATAAAAAAGTATAGTCTTTCTGAAACTATGGCTTTAGCTTTAGTTGATTTGATAGATAATTTCAAGCTTTTAGAATTTACAAGATTGGATACAGGTATTTCTCATATTTTCATAACTGATGACAATAAATTAAAAGTAATAGGATTAAAAAACAATTTTATTAAAAAGGAAAAATACCCTAAGCATATGATATCTGGCTTAAGAAATTTAAAAGTATCAAAGAAGTTTTTTAAGATTTTAAAAAAAGAAAGACCTGAATTATATGATGTTTGGAGAAGCTAATTCTCTATGCCTAATGATGAAAGGAGATGACTTATGTCACCTCCTTTCTGATTTAGACTTGTACTACCTTGCAAGTTTTACCTCAACTAAATTAGAATGTTGTGGATTTCCTTTTGCTAGTGGTGTTGGTTTAGATGTTGTGAGTACGTTAATAGATCCTCTTTGATCAATTCCCCCGCTATCAGGGGTATACCAAGCTCCCTGAGAAACTGCAACAACTCCTTCTACGATTCTTTCCGTAACAAAAGCTGGAATATGAATCACACCTCTGTCATTCCATATTTCAACTAAATCATTATTTTTAATATTACGTCTTTCAGCATCCTTAGCATTAATCCAAGCTCTCTGTTTTTCAATTTTTTCCAATGCAGAATTGCTATCATGAGTAGAATGGGTTCTACGTTTTGTATGCCATCCTATTAATTGTAATGAATATTTCTTTCTTAAAGCATCATCTACTCCCTCAAAAGAAGCTACATACTTAGGAATGGCAGGAATCTCCTCTGGTTTATTCATTTTAAATAAAGTTTCTGAAAAAATTTCAATTTTACCAGAAGGTGTTGGAAATGGATTTTGTTCTAAATCTTCTATCTGTTTCTTAAAAGCAATAACTGTAGGATTATTTTTGTACTGGTATCCACCATTAGACGCAAAAATTTCAAATTCCGGCAGTTCACTTTCTTTTTTTCTCAAAGCTTCATAAAGTGTTTTTAACCAATCCCGTACACTATTATGGCCTTCAGTAAATTGCCCTTTTAAATTTAGTCCTTCTGCAACCTCACACAGCCAATCATATTCAAAACGGCATTCATAAAGTGGTTCAATTACCTTTTGATTATATAAAAGATAATCTCCATATCCCCAGGGCATAGTTATGTTTTCTCCTTCGAACATGGAGGTTCCAGGAAGCAAAATATCTGCAAACTTTGCACTAGGTGTCATGAATAAGTCAGAACAAACTATAAATTCACATTTTGAAGTATCCTTTAAAATTTCAATAGTTCTGTTAATATCTGAATGCTGATTTAGTAGTGTATTACTTGCTAAATTTAATATCATTTTGATATTCCCATCCAGCCTTTCCGATCCTCTTACTCCATCATTCTTTGAGGTCATTTCACTTCCTCTAATAATAGCATCTGTCCATAAAAAGCAAGGAATTTTAGCTTTATATGGATTTTCTTTTACAGGGAAACTCGGGCTTTTATGCCTCTCTACTGAACCCATTCCACAGGCCCATCCTCCAGATATTCCAACATTACCTGTTATACAAGCAAGCATTGTTCCACTTCTTACATTTTGTTCTCCATTTGCATGCCTTTGAGGTCCATAGCCTTGTACTAGTGCAGCTGGCTTACTAGTTGCATACTCTCTTGCAAGTTTAATAATAGTATCCTCATCAACTCCAGTAATTTTCGCTGCCCATTTTGGAGTTTTAGCAATACCATCTTTTTCTCCTAACAAATATGATAAATAGCTCTCTTTACCATCATATCCCTCTGGCATATGCTTACTATCAAATCCTATACAATACTTATCCATAAAAGCTTGATCATGTAAATTCTCAGTATATATAGTATATGCCATTCCATCCATAAGAGCGCTGTCTGTTGCAGGTTTTAATCCTATCCACCGATCTGCAAATGCTTTTGCTGTATCACTGTAACGAGGATTAACCACAATTATTTTCGCTCCAGCTTCTTTCGCCTGTTTCAAATGCCACAAGGCAGTACCAAACCTGGTTTCTACAGGATTGTGTCCCCATAGTATAATTAACTTTGAATTAACCCAATCTTCAAGGCTGTTTCCTGTTAAATTTGTCCCATATGTGTACGGTGTGGCAGTACTAATACATGCTGTACTGTAGCTGTTATAACTATCTAAAAATCCACCATCTAAAGCTAATAAACGTTTAGCGAGAACATTTCCCTTCATTAATGCACTTACACCTGTAGCATAATTTACATACCTAGATCCTACACCATAGGTCTTCTTTATTCTTTTCCATTCAGCTATAATAATATCTACCGCTTCTTTCCAAGAAATTCGGACGAACTTTCCTTCTCCACGTTCACCAACTCGTTTCATTGGATATTTTAAGCGATTATCTCCCAAAAAAGTTTCTATATACTGCTTACCCCTTGTGCAGGAACAAAGTGGTGGTGTGCCATTTTTTCCATCACTGGAATCAGTAGTCAATTTAACTATCTTACCATCAACTACATGAGCTTTAATAATACATCTCCCACCACAATTATTTATTCCTGATGTTAAGTATACCTTTTCCATGCCTATTCTCCACCTAACTTGTATATCTTCAGTTGGACTAATTATAACATTATTCCACCAATTATCATATATTCATAACTATATCTATGGCATTTTAATGTTTTTAAATTGCCACATATGTTATAATACTAGTAATATCATTTAATTTTTTGAATATTTTGTATAAATAATGTTAATAGGAGTGTTGAAATAGTATGAATAGATGCCCTTGGTGCGGTACAGATGAATTATATGTTAAGTATCACGATGAAGAATGGGGAGTTCCAGTTCATGATGATAAAAAACATTTTGAATTTTTAGTCCTGGAATCAGCTCAAGCTGGTTTAAGTTGGATTACTGTGTTGCGAAAAAGAGAAAATTATAGAAAAGCTTATAAAAACTTTGATGCTGCAAAAATTGCCTTATACGATGAGAATAAGATTAACGAACTTATGCAGAATGCAGGAATCATAAGAAATAGAAGAAAGATAGAAGCTTCCATAAACAACGCTAAAGGCTTTCTAAATATTCAAAAGGAATTTGGAAGCTTTGATAAATACATTTGGGGCTTTGTTAATAATGAACCTATTGTTAATCATTGGCATGATATATCTGAAGTACCTGCCACCTCAGAAATTTCTGATAAGGTAAGCAAAGATTTAAAATCAAGAGGCTTTAAATTTCTAGGCAGCACTATAATATATGCTCATCTTCAAGCTACTGGTGTCATAAATGACCACTTAATTAGCTGCTTTAAGCATAATGTTTTATAGTACTGCTACTATTGGGAGTTCTTATTATCATCTTAAAATTTTATATTCCTCTTTTGTAATAACCTCAATGAATGAATTAGTTATGCTAGGATCAAATTGAGTACCACTGCATTTTTTCAGTTCCTCTATTGCCTCTTCATAAGTTTTTCTTTTATTATATGGTCTATTTGAGGTCATGGCATCAAAGCTATCAACAACTGTTAAGACTCTTGCTAAAAAAGGAATTTCTTCTCCCTTTAAATTCCCAGGATATCCTTTCCCATCATATCTTTCATGATGATGTAGTATAAGCGAAGAAATATCTCTTAGAGATTTAACAGGCTTAATTATTGCAACTCCATTTTGTGGATGTTGTTTAAGAAGTTCCCATTCCTCATTAGTTAGTGGCATCTTTTTGTTTAATACTTCCTTTGAAATATTTATCTTTCCAATGTCATGCATATATGCTCCATATATCAATTTCTTTTTATCATCATTGCTAAGTCCAAGCTTATCAGCTAATATTCTGCCATAAGCTACCACTCTCTCAACATGTCCATATGTATATCTGTCCTTTGCATTAATAACACTTATTAATGTTTTTATAGAGGTTACAAGGTCTATATCACTTTCCTCTATATCCTTCTTTAATTCATCTAGTATAGAAGTATAAGTCTCCACCCTATTTTTATTGAAAAACTTAGCTCTATAAAGTGCATCATCTGCACTTTTAATAAGCTCAACATCATTTTTCGCTTTATCTGGATAAACAGAAACTCCTATAGAAACAGTTATCTTACCATTAGGCTGATTTTCTTCTCCTTCAAAGTAAGTTTCCTCAATTTTGCTTCTTATATTCTCAGCTATTTTAATTGCATCCTCTTCAATAGTATTAGTCAATACTATTGCAAATTCTTCACCGCCATACCTGGCTACAATATCTGTTTTTCGTACACTACTTTTCAGTATTAATCCTATACTTTTAAGTACTTCATCACCTTTTTGATGTCCATATAAATCATTATAGTACTTGAAATAATCTATATCCATTAATATCATGGAAACAGGCTTTCGTTCCACTTCACATGATAATATTTTCTTATTTAATACTTCATAAAAAAATCTGTGATTATACAGACCTGTTAGTCCATCTTCATTTACTAACCTTTTAAGTTCCTCAATATGCTCCCCTTCTATTTTTACATAAAATCCCAAAGGCCATGCTGTAAGGATAAATACTCCCACTAATATTAAATCATTTTCGAAATAAGAATTCACTTCTCCACTATGAACCCCCAAAATATCTATTGCTAATATAATAACTGAAGAAATACAGGCAATAATTATTCCTTGTTTCATACCAGATTGTATTGTAGATGTAATAATAATAAATAAAAATAGGAACTTATAACTACTTTCATAGCCTCCCGAAATGAGTATTGCAGTAAAAAATATAACAGTAAATATAAATCCTTCGGCAAATTGTATATATTTATCATCTTTTAAAATATTCTTTTTATCTGTTGGAAATGTCCATACAATATAAACTAAAGATAATAATAATACTAAGATAATGCAAAATAAAGATGTATAAAAACTTTTTGTATTTGATAGTACAAATCGATTATCAAAGTAACTTCTAAAAAATGCTACTCCTGAAAATAATAGTGCTGCTAATTTTACTATTGAGAGTATTTCGTATATTCTTTTATGTTTATCAAATTCAAAGTTTGACATTTTCTATTTACCTCAATTCACTTATTATAAGTATAAGGTGGTATTTAACCACCTTATACTATTCTTCTCTTAGGCATTTTGGTTCTTCAGGCTGATATGAAAACCAAAGGCATGCAGAAGTAGATACTGAAGCTGCAACAAGAGTAGTAATAGTCGCAACTAAAGCTAAGAATTTAGTATTTAGTTTTTTCATAATATATTCACTCCTTTTTATTTAATTATCTAATTATATAATTTAAAAAATCATCTAACTTTCTCAATGTAAAATGACCAGACCTTGTCAGTGTAAAAACTTGCCAATCTATGCCGCCACTAATACATAGAGCATATACAAGAAATATTTTCTTTGCAAAAAAAATATAAAGCATTATTGTACATATTGTAATTATAAGATAAATACTTAAAATAACTAATGATCCTTTTTTCATCCTCTTCTTTTTTTCATCCTTTTTTATAGGTTTTGCTAGACTATCAACAGGTGCTAGCATATAAATTATTATGTATGCCCATAAAAAAGTACTTAAAATAATAATTATAGTCATGTTCAAATCAATGAAACTATTTACTAAATTATAGATTAATATAGCTTGTCCAATACATATTATTAGTCCAATAAAAGTACACTTCCATGGTGAATTAGCATGAGCTCCACCTGAGTATTTTCTAAGAATGCTTGCTGTAAATAATACTATTGTAGCTTCAAAAGAAACGTGAAATAAATAGCCAATTACACTTACCGAGAATATAGAAAGAAAAGTCTGCAATAAAGCAAATGTGCCATAGGCTATAACTTCTTTTTTATCATTATCCAACTTTAATTCTGATGCTATTTTATTTGCAATACTATGTGATAAATTATTCATTTAGTTAAGTTCCAACTCTTTCTTTTTTAGTAATATTATATAGTAGCCAATTACTACACATGCAAAAATCACAATTGATGGAATCCCATACAATATTTTTGCAGATGGTTGAGTAAATACATAGTTTATATCAACTTTAAAAATATACTGTATTATTAGAACATTGATTCCTTCAAATAAAAACTGTAGCATTATAATAATTACTCCTGATCTTATTGATTTAATTAGACTTATCTTATTTATATTAACAGTCAATATAATTAATACAAAAATGTTTAGTATAGCATGCACACCATAGTGAATTGGTAGGCTTCTAATTAGATATACCAGAATAACATATAATATACTTGACATAATAAAACTCTTAGCATTGATAATTCTCTTTGAAAATGCATATGTTCCAAAAATAAATAAAAATCCCTCTGGTACTCCACGTAAAAATAATTCTAGCAGAGTTATTTTCAACATATCTTTTCTCCTTTGTTTGTGTTATTATTATGAAACTCCTCTTCTTATCATCAGAGGAGTAAGCGATTCACGACAAATCACAGATTTGTGTTCTCTGCTTATGAAACTCCTCTTCTTATCATCAGAGGAGTAAGCGATTCACAACAAATCATAGATCTGTGTTATCTGTTTAAATTCCCTACTTTTTTCTGTATTTAAATGCTTAATTACGTTATAAATAATAATAAAGGCAAAGGCTCTTATAAAAACATCACCTATACTTAATATACTATAACCTATATCGATTACATCGGTTAAAAACTTTAATTTTGTATCTGAATTTCCTAAAACATGTATATCATTTACCTTTTTAAAAGTATCAGGTTTTACATAGCCTGTCCAATATGATAATTTAGGGAATACTGGCATATAACCATCATTGTATTTTATTGCAATTTTATTTAGAACAGTCCCTAAAACAACAAATATTGATCCAATAATAGAACTATAGTATTTCCTATATTTAATGATAGGAAATAAAAATAAATATAAATATAACAATTTCAATATTCCTGCATATTGTATGAATCTGTATTCTCCCATAAAAATTGATATTTGTAAAAGAATATAGACTAATTCACATACTAATATGGGATATATTGTCCATGATTTAAAAAGTGGTTTTAAGTTATATCCTTTTAATTTTGCAACAAGCATTGCTAATAATAATGTTTCTATCATATTATTACTCCTGCGCTTTCTTTATAATATTGAATAACACCTTAATTATAACAACTTTTCTAAATTAATTCCACTTATTTCTTAAAATACCATATATGTAATTATAACTTGGATAATACAGCTGAATATTTTTATTCACTCACCCCTTTATGATTATAAACATATACTATTTTATAACATAAAATATTTCTATTGAGGGGGATTGAAAAGTGATAAAAAAAATACTGAGTACATTTTTAGCTGTAATACTAGTGGCAAGTTCAATTTTCCTTGTTGGCTGTGGTGAGAAAGAGAATACTACAACTTTGCAAAAGGTTAAATTAAACGAAGTTGTTCGTTCTGTTTTTTATGCTCCAATGTATGTTGCCTTAAATGAAGGCTTCTTTAAAGATGAAGGATTGGACATAGAACTTTCCACTGGACAAGGAGCAGATAAAACCATGCAGCAAGTTTTAAGTGGTAGTTCTGACATTGGTTTTAGTGGACCTGAACAAGTAGTATATATCTACAATCAAAAGCGTAAGGATTTGCCGATAGTATTTGCTCAGTTAACTCAAACTGACGGTTCTTTCCTAGTTGGAAGAAATCCTGAGAAAGATTTTGATTGGAAATCACTTAAGGGAAAAACTGTAATTGGCGGAAGACCTGGTGGAGTTCCTCAAATGGCTCTTGAATATGTTCTTAAAAAGAATGGTTTAGAGCCTGGAAAGGATGTAACCTTTATTACAAACTTAGATTTTACCGCAACAGCAGGAGCCTTTAAGGCTGGCACTGGAGACTATGTAGCCCTATTTGAGCCTACAGGAAGTATGCTAGAAAAAGATAAATCTGGATACATTGTGGCTTCTGTAGGAAAAGAAGCAGGAAATATTGCTTATACTTGTTTCTATGCTACTAAATCATATATGGAAAAAAATCCTGAAGTTATTCAAAAATTTACTAATGCAATTTATAAGGGTCAACTATGGGTAACAAATCATAGTGATGAAGAAGTAGCTAAATCCATTCAATCCTTCTTCCCTGGAAGTGATCTTTCTATATTAACAAATGTTATTAAAAATTATAGAAGCATTAATGCCTTTGCTGAAGATCCAACTTTAAAAGAAGCTGATTTAAATAAACTTATGGATATAATTCAAGGCTATAAAGCTGACTTAATCAAAGAAAGGCCTGCCTTTGGAGATGTAGCTACTAATGAATATGCTGAAAATGCTATAGATTAAACAAATTTAAAAGAGTGTTGATTTTCAAATTAATGAAATCAGCACTCTTTTTATAGCTTTTATCTATGTTCTTTTACACAAATTATTAAATTTGTTTCCCGCTAGCTACTTCTCCAATAGCCTCTAATTTATGATTTAAGCCATTTTCTTCTTTTAAATTCTTTTCTGCTACTGCAAGCATAAGCTTTATTCTATTTAATTGATTTACTTCACTAGCTCCTGGGTCATAATCTATAGCAACTATATTGGAGCCTTTATATCTTCTTCTTAATTCCTTAATTACTCCTTTACCAGTAACGTGATTTGGAAGGCAAGCAAATGGTTGTAAGCAAACAATATTCTTTACTCCATTGTGTATTAATTCAACCATTTCACCTGTTAAAAACCATCCTTCTCCTGTCTGATTGCCTATAGATAGAATAGGTTCTGCACCGTCGGCAATTTCCTTAATAGTTGCGATAGAATGGAATCTCTTGCTATTATCTAGGGCTTTCTTCATATCTTTTCTAAAATAGTCAATACCCCAAATTACTGCATCGCTAATTAGCTTAGATTTTAGATTGCCAGATAAATACTTGTATTTAAAAGTTTCGTCATAAGCACAGTAAAGGAAGAAATCTATAAGATCTGGAACAACTGCCTCCGCTCCCTCACTCTCTAGAATAGCTACAATGTCATTATTAGCAGTTGGATGATACTTTACTAATATTTCTCCAACTACCCCAACTCTAGGTTTTACTATATCTAGTATCTCTAGATTATCAAATTCCTCCACTATTTCATATATATATTGCTTTGCTTTTTTATAATCTCCTTCTCTTACTACCTTTTTACACTTCTCAACCCACTTTTCATAGAGTAAATTAGCAGATCCTTTTATTTTTTCATAAGGTCTTACTCTATATAAGACCCTCATAAACAAATCTCCAAATAAAAGTGCTGTCAAGGCTTTTTTAGCCATCTGGAAAGTGATTTTAAATCCAGGATTACTTTCGAGTCCCACATAGTTTAATGAAATAACCGGAACATTTTCAAAACCAGCTTCCTTTAATGCTTTTCTAAGAAAACCTATATAATTACTTGCTCTGCAGCCTCCCCCAGTTTGGCTCATTATTAGTGATGTATTATTAATATCATATTTTCCTGATTTTAAAGCTTCTATCATCTGACCGACAGCTATAATTGAAGGATAGCAGGCATCATTATTAACATACTTCAATCCTTCTTCAACTGCTTTCTTATCCACTGATGGCAAAATCTCAACTCTATACCCTGAAGAAGCTAAAGCCTCTTCTAAAAATTGAAAATGTATAGGTGACATCTGTGGCGCAAGTATAGTATGTTTTTCTCTCATTTCCTCTGTAAAGGAAACTTTCTTCTCTGGTTTATATGTTTTCTTTGCCTTAATACCCCTTCTATCTCTTTCATTCATTGCAGCTATTAATGAACGCATTCTTATTC
Source organism: Clostridium homopropionicum DSM 5847 (assembly GCF_001263795.1). Classification (GTDB taxonomy): domain Bacteria; phylum Bacillota; class Clostridia; order Clostridiales; family Clostridiaceae; genus Clostridium_H; species Clostridium_H homopropionicum. The sequence continues at coordinate 73,897 of NZ_LHUR01000018.1, read as the reverse complement.
TAACTGCACCAAGGTTGCTAACCTCATCTATTTTTAATAAGGTAAATATCTTATTATGACCTTTTAATATTTCTTCTACCTGATCTGAGGTAACTGCATCAAGACCGCATCCAAAGGAATTTAGCTGAATTAATTCAAGATTATCCTGTGTTGCAACAAATTCTGCTGCTGCATATAACCTTGAGTGATATACCCACTGATCAACTACTCTGAGTGGTCTTTGAACTTTTGCTAAATGAGCTACCGAATCTTCTGTAAGTACAGCCATATTATATTCAGTAACTAATTTTGAAATCCCATGCTCTATTTCTGGATCTACATGGTATGGCCTCCCAGCTAAAACAATACCTTTGCTACCAGTTTCTGATAAATACTTTAATACTTCTTCTCCTTTAATTTTTATATCATTTTTATAATTTTCTCTTTCCTGCCAAGCCTTATGGGCAGCTTCAATGATCAGATTTTTAGAAATTCCGAATTTTGAAAACTCCTCATACAACCTTCTTGCAATTCTATTTTTATCATCTAAAGGAAGGAAAGGATTTAAAAACTTAATATTCTTTTCTTTTAATATGTCTACGTTATTTTTTATTACTTCTGGATAGGAAGTGACAATAGGACAACTATATTTATTATCTGCTCCCTCTTGTTCTTTCTTATCCACAGGAATGCATGGATAAAATATCATGTCTACTTTTTTCTTAATTAAGTCCATAATATGTCCATGAACTAATTTTGCCGGGTAGCATACAGACTCTGATGGTATAGTTTCCATGCCAAGCTCGTATACTTCCTTAGATGACCTTCTTGATATTTCAACTCTATATCCAAGCTCATTAAAGAATGTAAACCAGAAAGGATAATTTTCATACATATTTAGAACTCTAGGAATTCCAACTGTTCCCCTTTTTGCTTCTTCCTTTTTTAATGGAATATAGTTGAAGGTTCTATTATATTTGTATTCATATAAATTTGGTATTTTCTTTTTTGTAATTTCTTTTTCAACGCCTCTTTCACATCTATTTCCTGTAACAAATTGTCCACCTTCTGAAAAGTTATTAATAGTCATTAGGCAGTTGTTACCGCAATGAGAACATCTTTTCATAGTTGTATCTACTTTTAATTTATCTAAGCTTTCCAAAGAAATTAGACTAGTATTTAAACCTTCTTTATATCTTTCTCTTGCAATAAGTGCAACTCCAAAGGCACCCATAAGTCCTGCTATATCTGGCCTTACTACTTCTCTTTCTGAAATAAGCTCAATACTTCTTAAAACAGCATCGTTATAGAAGGTTCCTCCTTGAACAATGATCTTTGAACCCATTTCTTCAGGATTTCTAACTTTAATAACCTTATATATAGCATTTTTTATTACTGAATAGGATAAACCAGCAGATATATCGCCAACAGTTGCCCCTTCTTTTTGAGCTTGTTTTACTCTTGAGTTCATAAATACTGTACATCTTGAGCCTAAATCAACAGGTTCATTTGCAAATATTGCAGAGTTTGCAAATTCTTCCACACCCATACTTAAGGATTTTGCAAAGGTTTCAATGAAAGATCCGCAACCTGAAGAACAAGCTTCATTTAGCATTATGCTATCTATAACTCCATCTTTTACCCTTAAGCATTTCATATCCTGTCCACCTATATCTAGGATAAAATCTACTCCAGGTAAAAAATGTTCAGCTGCTTTATAATGTGCAATAGTTTCTATTTCACCTATATCCATTCTTAAAGCGGCCTTTATAAGACCTTCTCCATAACCAGTTACTGCAGCATGTGCAATTTTCGCTTTAGATGGAAGCTTACTATATATATCCTTCAAAATCTCTATTGTAAGTGCCAATGGTTTACCTTGATTACTTCCATAGTATGAATATAGAAGGGAAGCGTCTTCCCCAATTAATACAGCTTTTGTTGTAGTAGATCCTGCATCAATTCCAAGGAAACATTTTCCTTCATATTTGGATAAATCAGATTTACTTATATTATATTTGGAATGCCTATTTTTAAACTCCCTATACTCTTCTTCATTTAAAAATAATGGTCTTAATCTATTTACTTCATGACTATTAGCATTTTTCATCTCAGGTAATTTATCATAAAGAGATTTATATGAAATTATTTTTTCTTCTCTAGAAGCTATGGCAGCACCCATTGCTACAAAAAGCTGAGAGTTTTCTGGAAATAAAATTTGCTCTTTAGATAAATTTAAAGTTTCAGCAAATCTCCTTCTAAGCTCAGATAAAAAATATAGAGGTCCTCCTAAAAAAGCAACCTTACCTCTAATAGGTTTACCACAAGCAAGTCCACTAATTGTTTGATTTACAACTGCTTGAAAAATTGATGCAGCTAAATCATCCTTGGAAGCACCTTCATTTAATAAAGGTTGAATATCTGTTTTTGCAAAAACTCCACATCTTGATGCAATTGGATAAATGGTTTTATATCTTTTTGCCATTTCGTTCAATCCTAAAGCATCTGTTTGAAGAAGTACTGCCATCTGATCTATAAATGCTCCTGTACCACCTGCACAAGTTCCATTCATTCTCTGCTCAATACCATCATCAAAATAAGTTATCTTAGCATCTTCTCCTCCAAGTTCAATTGCTACATCTGCTGAAGGAATAAATTCTTCTACAGTTTTTGTAGAAGCAATTACCTCCTGAATAAAAGGCACATCTAACCACTTCGAAACTGCAAGACCTCCTGAACCAGTTATCATTATAGTAATGCTATCATTTCTGAATTTTGTGTACGCTTCTTCTATTAGGCTTATTATAGTATTCTTTATATCAGAAAAATGTCTCTTATAATTGCCATATAGAATTTTATTATTCTGATCTAAGGCAACTAGTTTTACTGTTGTTGAGCCTACATCTAATCCAAAACTTAATAACTTTTTCATACATTCCTTCCTATTCTTCTTAATATTTTTGAAATAATTATAAATAGATTATTGTTATGTTTTGTAATAATCTATTATACGGTTTTTATGTTTTTTTTTCAATGGAGAGTTTTTCTCCTTTCATCATAATTCAATTAAATTTAGTATTTGGATATTAATTTATGAAAAATATCTAATAATTTCTCTTATTTAATTATGATTACACAAAATCAGTAATGGTTTATATATACTTTTAACATAATTTTACCCAATTCATATAATGAATTATAATCACTAAGGAGTTGATACTGTGAAAAACTTGAGATTATCTCACATATATATGAACTATCATACTATTAAGGGTGAAACTGAAACATTGAAAGATATATCCTTTAATGTTGAGCATGGAGAATTTATAAGTATTGTAGGACCTTCAGGCTGCGGTAAATCAACAATATTAAATATTATTGCAGGTCTTTTAACTCCTTCAAAAGGTGAAGTACTGGTTGATAATGAACCAATTAATAAATCCCTTCTAAAAATAGGTTATATGTTTCAAAAGGATCAATTATTCCAGTGGCTTTCTGTTTTAGATAACGTATTACTAGGACTTAAAGTTCAAAATAAGATTACAAATGATGCAAAAGATAAAGTTAAAGAGCTTTTACTAACCTATGGACTTTGGGACTTTAGAGACTACTATCCAAATCAATTATCTGGAGGAATGCGCCAAAGAGTTGCACTAATTAGAACTTTAGCTATAGATCCAACAATACTTTTATTAGACGAGCCTTTTTCTGCCCTTGACTATCAAAGCAGACTAAATGCTAGCGACGAAATTTATAAAATAATAAAAAATGAAAATAAAACTGCCATAATGGTAACTCATGATATTGCAGAAGCTATTTCTATGTCTAATAGGGTTTTAATATTATCAATGCGACCTGCATTTATAAAAAAAGAAATCAAAATTGACTTATGTGAAAAATGTGAATCTCCTCTTAAATCTAGAGAAAATCCAAATTTCAGCTTCTTCTTTAATACTATTTGGAAGGAGATGGACTTAAGTGAGTAATTATAGTTTAGAACATCAAAATTTTGTTGATAAAGTAAAGAAAGAAAAGAAAAAGGTTATCATTACTAGAATATTAATACTGATAGCTTTGTTTGTATTTTGGGAAGTAGCAGGGAATGTGGGATTAATAGATCCATTTTTAACTAGTACACCTTCAAGAATGTATAAAAGTTGTATAAAAATATATTCTGAAGGAACTCTATATAAGCATATTTTAATTACTTGCGGTGAAACAATACTTGGATTTTTACTTAGTACATTTTTAGGAACTATTATTGCAATTCTTTTATGGATGTCAGACTTTGCCTCAAAGGTATTAGATCCATATTTAGTTGTTTTAAATGCACTACCTAAGGTAGCATTAGCTCCTATTATTATCTTTTGGGTTGGAAATGGGATAAGTGCTATCGTATTTATAGCAATTTTAATATCAATAGTTGTAACCATAATAAACATACTAAATGGCTTTAAGGAAGTAGATCAAGATAAAGTAAAGCTACTTAAGACCTTTGGAGCCTCTAAGCTTCAAATACTCTACTACTTGATAATTCCTGCAACAATACCAACTATTATATCTTCTTTAAAAATTAACGTAGGTTTATCCTGGGTAGGAGTAATAATGGGAGAGTTCTTAGTAGCAAAAGATGGACTAGGTTTTCTTATTATTTTTGGAGGTCAAATTTCTCAGCTTGATATGGTAATGATGAGCATAGTAATACTATGTATTTTGGCCTTTTTAATGTATGAAATAGTTGCGATATTGGAAAAAAAGCTAATAAAGCATAGTAGTATAAAAAACTAAAACAACATGAATAATTTGGATAAAAAGAGATAATAATTAAACATGAATATAAATTCATGTTTAATTATTATGCATTAGATTACAGGAGGCATAAAATGAATTATTTTGATGAAGCGAATAGTTTATATAATAAAAAGCAATACAAAAAAGCAATCGATGTATATAAAAAAGCTATAGAAATCAAAGATAACAAGACAGCTTCCTTATACAATACTGCCGTATGCTTTATAAAGTTAAAAGATTATGAAAAGGCAATTCCTCTTTTAATGTTAGCAATCATGGAGAAACAAGATAGTCGATACTATTTCAATTTAGGATATTGTTATGCTATGATGAAAGATTCTCGAAAGGCATTAATCTATTTTAACACAGCCTGGGCACTTGACAATACTGATTTGGACTGTGAAAAAGCTATAAATATTATTATTGAAAAATACACTAAGGATTGTTAGCTAATTTTCCCGTAATACTCTTGCTTTACTCTAAATTCTATTAGAAACTCAGTTTCTTCTTGTGAACTAGAGAACAGTATTTCACCACCATTTTTCTTAACAATTTGATCTACAATATACAATCCAAAGCCATGGTCTTTTTTATTATTTTCCTTAGTTGAAAATCCTTTTTTAAATATTTTGTTTCCTATTTCTTTTGGAACCATAGGTCCATTATTAGCGATAGATAGATAGTATCTGTCATTTTCAATATATCCATAAACGGATACTATTTTCTTCCCCTCGTCTTTTTTTAGATTAACTGCATAAAAGGCATTATCTATGATATTTCCAATAACTCTAACTAAATCATTATCATTTATAATAACTGCTTCTAAAGAAGTTTCAAAATCCACATCTAAATAAATATCATTTTCAAAAGCAAAGTTACTCTTAACAGCAATTAACCCATCTACATATCCATTACCAGTTTCAAAAAATTTATAGCTTGACTCTAAATTGTTAGTAGTATTTTTTAAATAGTTTTTAATTCTATCTAAGGAATCTGGTCTATTCATTATGCACATTGCATAAATTGTATTTATGTGATTTGCAAAATCATGTTTTTCTCTTCTAATAATATCTACTATAGCTTCTAAATTATTAATATATTCTTCTTTTAAATGAAACTTATTTTTTATTTGAAGCAGTTCCATCTTTTTTTTGTAGTCAAGCATTCCTACAATTATAAATATAAAAAGGAATAAATAAAGGGACATTTGAAGTATAAATGAATCTGCCTTATTAAAAATCCCAATACTTATAAATAAGGTCATTAAAAACATCCCTAAAACCCAATAACCTAGGATACCTTCATCTACATCTCCAGACTGTAATCTTATCATTTTTTTATTAAATTTATATATTAAAAATATTATGAATAGTTCAACAAATTTTGCTACAAACATAACTTGGCCTTTATATTGATTTAATATATCCAAATCGAATAAAGAATGTCCAAGAAAAAAAGAAAATATAATTAGAACGAAAAAATCTATAATCCCTATAAATATGACCCCTATCAATACTGCAATAAAAGATTTAAGAAATTTTGTGGATATTTGAATTGAAAGAATAATAGTCATGAAGGTAATAATTACCATAGTATGGTAACCTGGTTCAATTATTAAAGAAGCCCAAGCTGAAAATGCCGTGCTCATAACAATAAGAGATATTATTTTATATTTATTTTCCTTAAGATAATAAGTCTTATCAAAAATTTCCAAATATATCAAAACTATTGTTATTGTTTCAAATAGCCCTGCTAAAGATTCACCCCAAATTGCATTATAGCTCATTTTATCCTCCCAATGCATTAAAGAGATATAAACATATTCTTTATTTATATATTTAAACAAATCAAAACTAATGACACATTTTTTATCGAATACACAAAATACTACACAATATTACACAATATTCTATATTAAATAATACATTATATTGAGAAAATGTCAATATAAAAATTAGAATCATGCTTCCGCATGATTCTAATTTAATTTGCTATTGTTGAATTTCTATGATCTAATTTGAATACAGAACTATCAAAATAGTTGCCACCTTTATAAAAAGTAGTATCTACATTTATCCATTTATTTTCTTCTTCAATGTAAACCTGATTCCATGCATGGCTAACCCAACTAGACCCATTATAACCTTCACCAGTAATTATCCTTGTCTTAATTCCATTAGCCCTACACATAACAGCATATAGGCAAGAATAATCAAAACAAATTCCTTTCTTGCTATAAAAAGTTGGGATTGCTCCTGACTTTATTGTAAAGTCATTGTTCATTATTTTATCTACCTTTGCATAATCATAATCAATATTTTTTCCTACCCAGTTATATATAACTTTCGCTTTAGATCTTGTGTTATTACTGTCAGCTACCAACTTTCTAGCAAAGTTGTCTATCTCGTCATTTGATTTTAAGCCTTCCTCTAATGTAATTCCATTATAATATACTATAGTCTTACCATTATCTTTTGAAGATTCATCAGCATTGTTTTTAATAACAATTTTAAACGAATTATTAATTATGTTTGGAATATTCTTTGCAAAATTTGAATTTGTAATTGGATTTACAAGTTCACTTGATAAAAAGCTATAGACCTGAGAACTCTCTAATTTATTATTAAACCTGCTACTTATTCCAATCACAGACAAAATGTTAAGTAGAAATGTTGCTAAAATAACATAGCAGATTGCCTTAGGAGTTTGAAATATTAGCCCTATTATCCTCTTAGTAAAATTACTTTTTTCTCTTAAAAAATTTTCTACTACGTCTAGTAATAGATAAAAGGTTACTCTATTAATAAAACCAATAATAGTTTCAATGCCCTTATAAACTATGAATATTATTATAGGCATTATTAATAGATATACTAGTATTGGCTTATTTTCTAGCATATTAATCAAATTTTCAGGTATAATATTATATATTTTACTATAAATTCCTTGATCATGTCTTATAAAAATCCCTTTAGTAATTACAACACCAAGAATCGTTCCAATTATAAAAGAAGTGTAACTTGTAGCCTCTTCAATATCATTCTTTAGGCTTTTTGAAGAGAATTTAAATAAAAATCCCTTTATTACTGGATAAATTAATATTAAAATTAATGTTATATCTATTATATTGTCTTTTAAAAAAAGTACTATTTTACTCATCTTTCACTATCCCTTTTAATATTTTCTTTACATCCTCCCAATTATAACCTCTTCTTAAAAGATATTGACTAAGCTTTTTCTTTATAATTACATTGTTATCTTCTGATTTAATTAGACTTTCATATTTTTTTCTGGCTAACTTTAATGCTCCATCCTCTTCTAGATTTTCTTCCATACAATTTAACTTTTGATTTATAATTTCTTCTCTTATGCCTTTTTTCATAAGCATGAACTTAATCTTGTTCTTACCATTGGAAGAGCGTTTTTCTTCTATATATCTCTCAGCAAGTTTCTCATCATTAATAAAATCATATTCTTTTAAAAAATCAATAATTCTTTCTACAGTTTTTAAATCGTATCCCTTGATTATAAGTTTATCTGAAATCTCTTTTTCGCTTTTATAGCTTTTTTCTAATATTTTTAAAGCATGATTTTTACCCTTAATATAGTTATCTTCTTCAATTACATCATTAAGCAATTTTAAATTTACTTTCTTTCCTTTTTCTATGGAATGATAATATACTAAATCTATACTGCATGCAAATGCAAATTCTTCATCAATATATATATTTACTCTATTTTTATTTTTTTTACATAATTCTATTTTTGTTATTATACCTTCCACTACTTATCACTCTTTTCAGAAAGCAAAATGTGTACTGTAGGATTTTCTAGTACTTTTCTAGCAATATTATATATATCTGTATTATCAATACTTTCCATTCTTTTTATATCTTCAATAAATTCATATATATCTTCTTCATCAACTATTTGGTGTAGAATATAATTAGAAAGTTCAGTAGAATCTTCCAATGTTCCTGCTAAAGCTGTTTTAATTACTTTTTTCATCAATGCAATATTTCTCTCATCAAAGATGATTTTTTCATTTTTTATTTCCTTAAGTAAATTTTCTATTATTTCAATTGATTCATTAACATCTTCTTCGTTCACTGCAGTATAGATCATAAGCATTTTAACGCTCTTTGTAGTGTCTATTTCAGAATAAACATCATATGCAAGTCCTTTTTCTTCTCTTAATTTTCTAAAAAGAATTGAGTTTGCGCTTTCACCTAGTTTGTAATTTAAAATCCTTAATGCAAGTTCATCATGTTTTGTTAAATTGTGAAAAGTATAAAGATAAATAATAGTACTCTGCTCTATATCTTTTTTATAAGATATTTTCCTATTTTGAAGGTTATTTTCACAAATAACTTTTCCTCTTTCAAAAGGCGCTGCATCCCAATTTTTAAAATACTTTTCTACAAGTTTAAATATATCATCATGTTCATTTGGCGATACTATTGATATGAATGTGTTATTAGGAACATAATATCTTTTATAGTAATTAAACAGTTGCTCTCTTGTAAACTTCTTAACAGTGCTGCTTTTCCCTATAGTATCAATTTTAATAGAACTATTTTTAAATGCTATTTCTAAGGTCTTATTAAAGCTATACTCTTCAACGTCATCTTTACTAGTACGTATTTCAGCTAATATTACTCCTCTTTCTTTATCCATCTCTTCCTTAGAAAATATAGAATTTTGAAGCATATCCGATAGTAATTCCACAGATGCATCCAATTCTTCATTTAATGCCGAAATACTATATACAGTACAATTATAATCTGTATAAGCGTTATATTCTCCAGCCCTTTGTTCTAAGGCTTCATTAAGCTCTTCATTACTCCTGTTTTTTGTTCCTTTAAAAAGCATATGCTCAACAAAATGAGATATCCCTTTTTCTTCTTTATTTTCATATATAGATCCGATCTTAACTCCAATATGAACAGATGCTAATTGAGTATCTTTTTTTATTGATACTAGTTTAATACCATTATTTAGATTAAATGTTCTTAAGTCAAAAATGCCTTTCTCCATATATTCTCCTTTTAAATAACCTTAATAAAGACTATTATAATTTATATTCAAATAAATAAAAAGTCCTAAATGAATGTTTGTTTTTACATTCATTTAAAACTTTCCATTAGTACGCTAAGGCTATTTTTATTCTTCTAAAGCATCCTGTATTGAAGCTCCTGGAGGAACTATTGGAAAAACCATTTCTCTTTCATCTATGATGCATTCAACAACCACTGCCTCATTCATATTTAAGGCTTGTTGTAGCTTTTCTTCTACTTCATCATCTGATGTGATTCTTATTCCCTTTATTCCATATGCGTCTGCAAGCTTCATAAGATCTACATCATTTCCTAGCTTAGTGCTGTTAAATTTCTTTTCATAAAATAAGTCTTGCCACTGACGTACCATTCCAAGAGCATGATTGTTTAATACCAGTTGTATAATAGGTAATTTATATCTTGAAATAGTAACAAGTTCAGTTGAATTCATTCTAAAGGAACCATCTCCAGCTACATTTATTACCCTTTTATCTGGATTTGCAATGCAAGCCCCAATTGACGCTCCAAGCCCATAACCCATTGTTCCAAGACCACCTGAAGAAATAAAAGTTCTAGGCTTCTTAAATACATAGGATTGCGCTGTCCACATTTGATTTTGACCAACTTCAGTGGTAATAATTACCTCACCTTTAGTTAAATCCGAAAGTTTTTCAATAATATAATGAGGATTTAATGTATGTTTATATGTGAACTTTGGAGGGAAAACTCCTTTCCACTCATCAATTTGTTTATTCCATGAACTTAATTTTTTCTCATCTATTCTCTCATTTAGCATAGAAAGAACATTTTTTAAGTGTCCACATAATGGAATGTGTGCAAAAACGTTTTTACCTATTTCTGCAGGGTCTATATCAATGTGTATTATCTTCGCATTTGCAGCAAAGGTTTTAACATTTCCAACTACCCTATCACTAAATCTAGCACCGATAGCAATCAAAAGATCACAGTTACTTGCAGCTCTATTGGAAGCCCTTGTTCCATGCATTCCGATAAGTCCAGTATAGAAAGGATGATCTTGAGAAAATGCACCCATTCCCATAAGTGAACAAGCAACTGGTGACTTTATTTTTTCTGCAAAAGTCATAAGTTCATCACAGGCTTCAGCTATTATTACTCCTCCACCTGCATAAATAAGTGGCTTCTCAGCATTGTTTATTGCTTCAATAGCTCTTTCAAGATTTCTTTTTAATGCTTCTTGGTTCCACTCATCTCTGTGGAATCCCCATTCTATTCTTTTATTTGAAGTGTCAATAACTGCTGGTTCATACTCTGATGTATCCATTTGAACATCCTTTGGAATATCTACAAGTACTGGTCCTGGTCTTCCCGAACGTGCATTTTTAAATGCTTCTCTTATTGTCTGTGCCAACTTTTTAACGTCTTTAACTATATAATTATCTTTAGTTATTGGCGCAGTCATGCTTGTTATATCTACCTCTTGAAAGGATGAACGTCCCAATATTGGTAGAGGAACTTGTCCTGTAAAAACCACTAAAGGAACTGAATCCATATATGCTGTGGCTATACCAGTAACTGTATTTGTAGCACCAGGACCTGAAGTTGCAAGTACAACTCCAACTTTTCCCGTGGATCTAGCATATCCGTCAGCTGCATGAGTTGCCCCTTGCTCATGAGCTGTTAAAATATGCTTTATTTCAGTTGTATTATATAGTTCATCATAGATAGGAAGTACTGTACCTCCTGGATAACCAAATATTACATCTGCACCTTGTTCTTTTAAACATTCAATAAATATTTGTGCACCAGTTAATTTCATATTTGTGCCCCCTTTTAAAACATATCCATAATTAAATCTACATGATTTTTTCTATTTACTATTTTAGAGTCTCAGCAATCAAGTCTCCCATTTTTTTAGTTCCAACTAAAGTCATACCTGTTTGCATTATATCTCCTGTTCTATATCCCATATCAAGAACCTTTGATACAGCTGCTTCTATCTCTTTAGCTGCGTCTTCCATATCAAGACTGTATCTAAGCATCATTGCAACGCTCATTATTGTAGCTATAGGATTAGCCTTATCTTGTCCCGCAATGTCTGGAGCAGAACCATGTATTGGCTCATAAACCCCAAGTTTTCCTGATCCTAAACTAGCTGATGGCAACATTCCAAGAGAACCAGTAAGCATTGAAGCTTCATCACTAAGTATATCTCCAAATAGGTTTTCAGTAACTATAGTGCTAAATTGTCTTGGATTTCTAATTAATTGCATTGCAGCATTATCAACATACATGAAATTTAATTCTACTTCAGGATAATCTAGTGCAACTTTTTTAACAGTTTCACGCCATAATCTTGAACTTTCAAGTACATTTGCTTTATCTATCAATGTAAGTTTATTATCCCTCTTCTTAGCTGTTTCAAAAGCAACCTTAGCAATTCTTACAATTTCAGAAGTAGAGTAAGCCATTGTATCCCAAGCTTTTTGTCCATCTTCTGTATCTATTCTTACTTTTTCTCCAAAGTATGCTCCACCATTTAGCTCACGGATTACCATTATGTCTAATCCATCTCCTAAAACTTCTTCCTTTAGTGTTGAAGCTGATTTAAGTTGTGGAAACATTATTGCTGGTCTTAAGTTAGCAAAAACTTCAAGTGCCTTTCTCATTCCAAGAAGTCCAGCTTCTGGTCTTAGATGACCTGGAAGTACATCCCACTTTTCTCCTCCAACAGCACCTAATAATACTGCATCACTTTCTTTACAAATCTTTATAGTTTCTTCTGGTAGAGGAACTCCTGTTGCATCTATTGCAACTCCTCCCATTAAAACTTCAGTAAATTCAAATTTGCAATTGTACTTTTTTTCTATAACTTTAAGTACTTTTACGGCTTGTTCTATTATATCTGGACCAATACCGTCACCGGGAATTAACGCTATTTTCATTATCTCTTTCTCCCTTTCTTTATATAGTTTACAAATCATTCTGACTTATGACTGTATAAAAAGTATTCTATTGAATCAATTAAAGCAACCCAGCTTGCTTCAATAATATTTGTTGATACTCCTACAGTTCCCCATACATCTTTACCGTCTGTAGACTCAATATGAACTCTAACCTTTGATTTAGTTGCTGTATTAGTATTTAATACTCTAACTTTATAATCAACAAGTCTCATTTTTCTTATATGAGGATAAAAAACTTCTAATGCTTTTCTAAGAGCTTTATCAAGTGCATTTACAGGTCCATTTCCTTCTGCAGCAGTAATTTCCTCAACTCCATCAACTTGAACCTTGACAATTGAAGAAGCACTGTTATCTTCTCCCCAATTATCATCACAGATAGCCTTAAAATCCTTAACCTGAAACATTGGTTTAAAGTTACCTAGAGTTTTCATTACCATTAGTTCAAAGGAAACTTCTGCTCCTTCAAAAACATATCCTTGATGCTCTAATTCCTTAATTTTATCCATTAAGTCTTTTGTTTCTTCTGAATCTTTTGTAACCCATGGAGCTACCTTTTGAATTTTCTTAAGTATAGTACTTCTACCTGCTACTTCAGACATAGCGAAATTTCTAGTATTACCTACATCTTCAGGAGATACGTGTTCAAAGGATTTTGGATTTTTCTGAACACCATCTATGTGCATTCCTCCTTTATGAGTGAATGCACTAGCTCCAACATAAGGGTCCCTATCATTTGGCATTATGTTTGTAATTTCGTTAATATATCGTGAAAGCTCTGTTATTTCAACTAATCTTTCTTTTCCAACAGTTGTTTTTTCCATTTTCAATTCTAGATTCGGTATTACTGTGCATAAATTAGTGTTACCACATCTTTCACCATAACCATTTATAGTTCCCTGCACCTGTAATACACCTTGTTTTACAGCAACTATTGTATTTGCTACAGCCATACCTGCATCATTATGGCAGTGTATTCCTAATGGTGTTTTAATGACTTTACTTATTTTATCAATAATATCTGCAGCTTCCCAAGGCATTAGTCCTCCATTTGTATCACAGAGAACTATCCAATCTGCCCCTGCAGCCTCTGCTGTTTTCAAGGTCTCTATTGCATATTCTGAATTGTTCTTATATCCATCAAAGAAATGTTCTGCATCGAATATTACTTCTTTCCCTAGTTTTTTCATATATGAGAGTGTATCATATATCATATTAATATTTTCTTCCAGGGTTGTTTTTATAACATCTGTAACATGGAAATCCCAAGACTTACCGAATATAGCTACAGAATCAGTTCCAGCATTTGCTAATGCCATAACTGTCGGATCATCTTCAACTTCCATACTTGGTCTTCTGGTGTTACCAAAAGCCGTTAATTTTGTATGACCTAATTTTAAATCTTGGGCCCTTGCAAAAAACTCAAGATCCTTTGGATTTGACCCTGGATTACCTGCTTCTACATAATCGATTCCGAATTCATCTAATTTTTTTAATATCTTTAACTTATCTTCTACTGTAAAAGAAATTCCTTGTGCCTGCGCACCATCCCTAAGTGTTGTATCAAAAATGTAAACTTTGTTCATTAATTTTGAATCCCCAATTTAATCCCAGCCCCTTATTCTTATTATTTAATATTTACTATATATATAAGTGCAAAATTTCTAATTAAAACTATATTTCTTCACTATTCAAATCATTAATTCAACTTATATTCTTATAAATTAAGTTTTACTATAAATTAAATTCCAACCTGAGCACAAAGAGACTTGGCATAAGCCACAGCCTCTCCTGACAGTTCTAGAACTTTCTCAGGTTGCATTTTTAATTATATTTCAGCTAATAAAACTACTTTCTATCTGTCCATGACATCATTTTTCTTAATTCTTTTCCAACTTTCTCTATTTGATGTTCTTTTTCAATTCTTCTTATTGCATTAAAGCTAGGTCTGTTAGATTGATTTTCAAGTATCCAGTTTCTAGCAAATGTACCATCTTGAATTTCAGTAAGTACTTTCTTCATTTCTTTTCTTGTTTCATCAGTAATTATTCTCTTTCCAACTGAATAATCGCCATATTCAGCAGTATCACTGATTGAATATCTCATATATTCAAGTCCACCTTGATTTATTAAGTCAACAATTAACTTCATTTCATGAAGACATTCAAAGTATGCACTTTCTGGTTGATAACCAGCTGCTACTAATGTTTCAAATCCTGCTTTTATTAGTTCAGTAACTCCACCACAAAGAACTGCTTGCTCTCCAAATAAGTCAGTTTCAGTTTCTTCTTTAAATGTAGTTTCAAGTACTCCTGCTCTAGCTCCACCAATTCCTTTTGCATAAGCTAGGGCTAAATCCTTAGCTTTTCCAGTATGATCTTGATAAATAGCTATAAGACATGGAACTCCTTTTCCTTCTTGATATTGACTTCTAACAGTGTGTCCTGGTCCCTTTGGAGCTACCATAAATACATCAACATTTGATGGAGGAACTATTTGACCAAAATGAATGTTGAATCCATGAGCAAATAAAAGTGATTTACCTTGAGTGAGATATGGTGCTATACTTTCCTTATATAAATTTGCTTGCTTTTCATCCGGAATTAAAATCATAATAAGGTCTGATTCTTTTACAGCATCAGCAACTTCTAATACTTGAAGTCCTGCATTTTCAGCTATCATCCAAGATTTACTTCCTTTGTAAAGTCCAACACAAACATCTACTCCGCTATCTCTTAGATTTAAAGCGTGAGCATGCCCCTGACTTCCATAGCCGATAACTGCTACCTTTTTACCAGATAATAATTCCAAATTTGCATCCTTGTCATAGTATAACTTTGCCATTAAAATTGCCCCCTTAAAAATTTATAATTTTTATATATAATATAATTTTATATTTTTTAACAAAATAATTAAACTAAAAAAAACAATCACCTAGCTTTAGGCAAGGTGTAAAAATGTGTGCCCTTAATTTTAAGAATCCCTTAACATCACTCTATTGACATATATTAAGGTTTTATCTATTTTAACAGTGAACCCTATGATTGTCAATATATTTGAAATAATTAGAAAAAATGAATTTTAAAATTCATTTTTTTTTGAAGTTGAATATTCATTCTCATTTTCTAATAATTATTCAGTTTCACTCTGAATATATAAACTTTCTATCTTTTTAATGTGTTTTATTATAACTTAAATATACTCTATAATCTAAATCTGAAAATATATTATCTATTTGCTCTATTTTTTCTAAATAACTTTCATCTATTGAATCTTTTGTAATCATATCATACAACCTATTAAATCTTTCTAAATGTAAATTCACTCTGTTTACTGCGTACTCTACTGAAGTGCCATTCTTTATAATAAATGGCCAATCAGATGCCTCTGCTAGCAGCAGTTCTCTAGCTATCTGGTTTAAGATCCTTCTCTCAATCTCTGTTGGATTTTGATATGTATTTGCAAGCTTAATCATATTCCTTTCAGCTTTATGCAAATCCCTATAAATCCAGTGATTTGATTTGTTAAGCCATACAGAGTAATCACTATTTTCTCCCCAACTTGAAGCTGCTGGTTCGCAATTTTGAACATATTTGCTTTGAAGTAAATATTTCCATGGAGTAGTTAGCTCATAATTTATCCAATTCTCTGAAGAAACTCTTATAAACTCATCTATAAAATCTGGTCCTTCAAACCACCAATGTCCATAAAGTTCAGTATCATACGGAGCTACTATGATAGGTTTATCTTTAATATCTATATTTACTTTTTCAATTTGCTTGCATCTTTCTTCTGCAAAATGTCTTGCATGGAGTTTAACTTTACTCATAGCTTCTTCTCTATTGTAATATTCTTTTCTCTCAGTCTTACCAGTTATTTTATAATATTTAATACCAGTGTCAATTCTAATGCCCCCCTTGTTTATGTATGGCTTAATATATTCTATAGGAGCATCATATCCTAAATCTCTATAAAATTCTCTATAGGAATAATCTCCTGGATATCCAATTACACTACTCCATACCTGTTTTGATGAATCCATATCTCTTCCAAAAGCACATATACCATTTGTTGTTGCAATAGGCTTATATGTTCCGTATAACGGTCTAGGATTTGCATTTATTATTGCTTTATCTTCAGAAATAAAAAATTTTATCCCGAATTCTTTTAGTATTTCATCAATATTTTTTGAATAAGCACACTCAGGAAGCCAAATTCCCTTTGGCGATTGTCCCATAGTTTTTATATAGGATTTTACTCCTATTGATATTTGAGCCTTTATTGCTTCTCGATTTAAATCAAGTAATGGTAGAAATGCATGAGTTGCAGATGAGGTTATGACTTCCAATACTCCTATCTTTACAAACTTTTTAAAAGCATTAATTATGTTTTTATCATAATTATTATAAATATTAATTAATTCTTTAAATCTTTCATTATAAAAGCATGACAAATTATATAAGTCCTTGTTCTCTTTGTTTTTTTTTATTTCTTTTTCAGATAGCTCTAAAGCATTGTGAATATATTCACTAAATCTTTTATTAAGATAATTATCCTGAAGCATACTCATTAACGTTGGAGTTATTGACATTGTAATCTTAAAATTTATCTTATCCTTAATTAAAGAGTCATATACCTGAATTAAAGGTAAATAGCATTCTGTCATTGCCTCAAATAGCCATCTTTCCTCAATAGAATCAATTACTTCTGGATGCCTTATAAATGGCATATGGCTATGTAGTACTATGGAAACATCCCCTTTTTTCACCTTTCTCCCTCTTTTCTAATATGAATATATTTTGTCTTGAACAAATTCACAAACCTTAATAAATTTTACTTTATTATTACTTGACTCTTTGTTAGTCAAAGTTGTAACTTTATTTGAGGTTGCTATGGGTAATATAGTACCATTCTCAAATTTTCTGCACAGCTTAACTAGTACTTGAATATTGCATCTGTTCAATGTTATAAACCAATTGTCTGCAAAAGGATCTATATGCTCTTCATAGATTTTAATTTCTTTTTCATTAGTGAATTCATATACAATTATCATTGATTTTGATTTTTTCCAGCTTTCTTCTCCGTACAATTCTTTAATTTTATATACGTCCTTTGAAGAAATATTGAAATAGCAATAAATTGTATACGAACCTTGAACTAATAGACTTACAGATGAATTTCCATCATCATACAAATTGATCCCCTCCAAATTATGATATGACAATTATACCTTAATTTGTAATTCATGTCATTAATTTTAAATTAATTAACTAAAAAACCGTCTTCCTATTACATTGAAGAAGGTTTCTTAGATGTAAAATTATTGCTTACTACTATAGGATAAATTTGAGTAACTGTTATAAGTAAGTTAATTATATTCTTTCTATTGATCTTTTTAAATATATTACAATTGCTATTAGAACTATTAGAATCCATATCTAATATATTATCTGTAGTAAAAATATTTGCTTCATTAATATAACAGCTTATATTTTTGTTATATTTATCATTTGAAAATCTCTTTTCTGGACAGTAGCAGTGTATAATTGTATTAAATTTAAATGGGAAAAATAATTTTAAAGTTTTTATATATCCCTTATATGCATTATTATTTAAATCTTCAAAACTATTATACTCAAGGGTACTTATCAATTTACCCTCCAATAGTAATTCCCCTTCTATCTTATTTGTACTTTTCTTTGCTATATCTATTGGAATGAATTTACTATCAGTTATACAAACATCACTTTTGGTTCTTAATATTTCAGTAATATTTTCATTAAAATCGATTGCTTCTTCTATAGGGATACTAATCCTTTTTTCTGCAATTACTACTGGAATATTAACTATTATTGTATTTTCATTAGAATCCTCCTGAACTGTTATCTTTGGAGTTACTTTGTCAAAAAATGTTTCTTCAACATGTGAATTATTATCTTTTATTTCTTTATTGATTGAGCAATTTTTATTATTATTCATTTTCTTTTGTTCAATAGTTGAAAATACAGTATAATTTCTGTAGTAATTATATAATTCATATATTATTTTTATTAATAAAATAGCTTTTAAAGCCTGTTCTTGATTTTCATAATTTACTGAGCATTTTCTCACAAGTAACACCTCTTTATTCTTGCTAATAAAATCTTATATACTAATAATATATTCTAAAATAGAGAAATAGAAACTATTATTAATAAATTAAGACCTATAGCTAAAATGCTATAGGTCTTAATTTATTAATTAGCAAATATTAACTTGTTGAACTTGTAGTACTTTCACTGTAATGAAAACAACCATTTTTTCAGTTAATTTAGTAGTAATTTCTTTTTTCTTATCTTTAGCTTCATAATTAGCTTCTTTTTCCATTAAGCAATCTTCTTTATGCCAGTTTTCTTCTTCACATCTTTGAATATCTGCTTCAAATATTCTTGCTGATATTAATTCGCAGTATGGCTTTTCATTGTAGTACACTGTTTCTTCAAATTCTGTTTCACATAAGCTTCTTCCCATAAATTCTTCTTCACATACTTTGCAGTCCCCTTGTTTAGTGCATAATAAATCTATTTCCCTTGAGAAGCCCCTTAAATTTATTACTGGAGGAACAACATAAGTTACTTCAGTAACACAAGTAAAAGGTATCTTTGCTGTAATATGATTTATTTCCCCTTTAACTATCTTGTCTTCTTTACATTCAGATGTTGCATATTCTATATTCTTTCTAACATATCCACTAATAAATAACTTACCAGTTCTTAGCACTCCACCTTCAATAATTCCTGCCCTTGGAATTAGTTTACATTGTGTCAAAAATACATCTTTTTTAACTCTTTTTATTTCAAATAAAGGTTTTTTTAAATAAATTTTTGACTCTACATCAACTTGTACTTCCCTTTGAGCTAATACTACTGGAATTTTTGCAACTACTGGTCCACATATGCCAGTTGGTGTTATATTAACGCCTGGACAAAGAGGTAATGTTGTTGATTCTACTTTGCCACAGTCTTCTTTTTTAGAATTACAATACTCCATAAAAATATCCCCCTTAATTTTTCGTGAAGACATAATTTTTCATGTCTAATATATACTATGCAAAGCTTGTACATCCGTCCCAAAAAAAAAGAAAATCCTTGATGTTTTTTTTCATCAAAGATTTTTAATATACTTAAAAATTTATCTTTTTTCTTCTCATACCAACATTTAGCACTAATCCAATTGCCATAAAGCTAGTTAATATCGAACTACCCCCATAACTCATTAAAGGCAATGTAATCCCCGTAATAGGCATTAATCCAATAGTCATGCCTATATTTTGAAATATTGAAAATAAGAAAGTAGATATTACTCCAACTACAACTATAGAACCAAAAAGATCCTTAGAATTTTTAGCTATTTTAATAAATTTATATAATAATAATCCATATAAAAACAATAATACTAAAGCACCAATCAATCCCCATTCTTCACCTACAACTGAGAAAATAAAATCTGTATGAGCTTCGGGAACATTATTCCCTGCAATCTGTAGTCCCTTTGTAAATCCTTCTCCTAATATCTTACCTGAGCCTATTCCCATTAAAGACTGATTTAGCTGAAAAGAAAGTCCTTGTCCATGAGCCTCTGGACTAATAAAGGATAGTAATCTACCTTTCCAATAGGTTTTCATAAGAGGTGAATTCCAAATTACAACTATTAAAGCAAAAATACCTGCAAGACCACCAAGAATAACTCTCATATTTAGACCGGCAACATAAAATATGCCTAAGGCTATAAAAAATGTTACCATTGTCATACCCATATCAGGTTGTATTACAATCAATACCATAGGAAGTATACTGTAAAATGCAAGTTTGAAAAAGTTTTTTGGTTCATTAACCTTTCCTTCCATATCATCTAGTAATCTAGCAAGCATAATAATCATTCCTAGCTTTGCAAATTCAGAAGGCTGAATAGCTCTTGAACCTATCCCAATCCACCCGGTTGCCCCTTTATGAGTGCTTCCTAATACAAAATCATTTAATGCTAATAAAATGATGCCTGCCCAATATATTATACTTGCAAAGTTTCCAATCATTGAATAATCTATCAATAAAATAATATAAATTACAACCAGGCCTAAAATAAGCCAAGTAAATTGTAGTTTTGCATAATAAATACCTAAACTCCTAAAGGTAGCACTATATACATTTATACAGCTAAATAATACTATAATTACACAAATAATTATTATACTATAATCTAGCTGTCTTAATAATTTTTTATCAATTTTAAATTTGTCAAGCACAAGTATCCCTCCAATACAAATAAAATTATAACATATAAAACACAAAAAGCTATGTACAACTTATTAATTATACATAGCTTTCTTTATTTCATATGTCTTCATATATGAAACTCCTCTTCCTTTCAGTCAGAGGAGTTCTCAAAGAGTAAGCGATTCACTACAAATTGTAAATTTGTGTTCTCTGCTTAACCGAGCTTAACCGAGCATCACCAAATTATAAATTTGGGATGCCTGCTTATCTTGCTCTCATTTTTTTTATAGGTATACTAGCTACTAAAGCAGGAGCACTGCCTTCACTTTCATCAGTTTTTGTAAATCTTACATCTACATCCCCATCATCAATAATAACATACTTAGAAATAACTTCTAGAATATCTGTTTTCATCATTTCTAGCAGTTCTGGAGAAACGTTTGCTCTATCATGGATAAGGATTAACTTAAGTCTATCCTTAGCCACTTCTTTAGAAGAGGGCTTTCCCGTAAAAAACTTAAATAAATCCATCTTATACCCTCCTATTTAATCCCAAATATTTTCTTCAATGAAGAGAAAAATCCTGTTTGGCTGCTTGGCAATGTCATAAAAGGAACTTCTTCTCCTAATATTCTTTTAGCAATGTTATTAAACGCTTGTCCAGATATAGCTTTGTTATTTAAAACAACTGGCTCACCTTTATTAGTAGCTACAGTAATTTCTTCGTCTGCAGGTACAATACCAATTAATTTTACTGCTAGACTATCCAAAATATCATTAATGTCTAACATATCTCCTCTTTTAACCATATCTTGATTTAATCTATTTATTATAAGTTGATGGTTATCAAGTCCTTTAGCGTCTAATTTTCCAATAACCCTATCCGCATCTCTGACTGAAGTCACTTCTGGATTTACAACTATTAGTGCTCTATCTGCACCAATGATAGCATTTTCAAAGCCTTGCTCAATACCAGCTGGACAATCTATTAGTATGTAATCAAACTCTTCTTTCAACTCATTTACTAAATTTAACATTTGTTCAGGACTTACCTCGTCTTTATCTCTTGTTTGAGCTGTTGGAAGTAAATATAAATTAGGAAATCTTTTATCTTTAATTAGTGCTTGTTTTACTCTACATCTTTCTTCTATTACGTCAAGTAGAGTAAATACTATTCTATTTTCAAGTCCCATTAAAACATCTAAATTTCTAAGTCCTGTATCACCATCCACTACAACAACTTTTTTACCAAGAGAAGCAAGGGCTGTACCAATATTAGCAGTTGTAGTAGTTTTCCCAACTCCACCTTTACCTGATGTAATAACTATAGCTTCACTCATCTTTCTTCCTCCATTATACAAATTTATTAGGTATATAAGGTTCCACAATTATCGTATCATCTTTGATTTTTGCAACTTCTGGATAATATGGTTTTTCATCATTTTCTGGTGATCTAGTAATTATATTTGCAATTTGAAGTATTTGAGGGTAAAGTCTAAAAGCAGATATTATAGCTTTAGTATTTCCTGAATTACCTGCATATACATTTCCTTGCAAATTTCCAAGTACAATAACGTTTCCGCCAGCATATACTTCTGCACCTGGATTTACATCACCAATAATAACCACATTGCCTGGATACCTTATTATTTGGCCGCTTCTTAAGGTTTTTCTATAGAATTTAGTGCGGCCTTCATAAATTCCTTGAAATACTTTGTTACTTACTTCATCTTTTTCTTCAAAAATACAACCCTTTATTAAAAACTCATCAAATAATTTATCCTTTAGTATTATTATCTGCTTTTCATTAAATTCCTTTAGTTGAGTAGAGATTTTTATTGTAGCTCCTTTATAGAACTTCTTACCCACATTAAGCTTTTCTATGAGTTTTTCTAGCATATCTTCAAAATCTCTAAATTTATTCATATCTATTATTGCAACTAAACCTTCTCTATTGCCTTTTATAATTATTCCATCTACTAACATACAAAACCTCCAATAAAGCCTCATCACTTATATTTCAACATTTTATTGCTAATTCCTCCTAAAAAACAAAATAAATTTCAAAAAACCAGATAGTAATATCTGGTTTTATTGGGTAACTTGTACTTCTGTATTAGATTCAGTCTTTTCTTGTTGCTTACTAGTGTCTATTTTATAATTGTACATAGGTACATATCCTGGATAATCCTTTTTTAGAGTATCTTTAAAATACTCTTCATAAACAGCTCTTGCTACAGGTGCTACAGATCCACCATGTCCACCGTCAAATACTACAGCACATACAGCTATTTCAGGATTATCAAAAGGTGCAAAACCTACGAAAAGTCCATAAGAAGTTCTACCATATTCATCTTGATTACTGCTGTAAGTAGCAGAACCTGTTTTACCTCCATTAGGTATAGGAAAACCCTCAAAAGCAAACTTAGCTGTACCGTCTTCTGCATTGGTAACATCTTTCATACCGTCTTTAACTGCTTTAATGTTTGCTTCGTTAAAATTGATCTTTTCAATTACTTCTGGTTTGTATTCCTTAACTACATTTCCCTCTTGATCTAAAATCTTATCAACTAAATGAACCTTATATCTATTTCCTCCATTTACTAAAGTAGCAATATAGTTTGCTAACTGAAGTGGAGTAAATTGATTTGTACCTTGACCAATAGATGCGTCATAAACGTTATTTTGATTATTTATGTTGTAATTAGCATCGTCAATAGAATATATAATGGCAAGCCATGCTTTTTCAACTTGTGTTTGAATAAAGCTTTCTAGATTTAATCTTTTATTCATATCTCCAGTATATTGACTACTATAGTCGCTGTATGCATTTTGATAGTTTTGCTTTAATACAGTATCCTTATCAGCAAGCTTCTGTAACATGTCTTTAATATCAGAAGTTCCTTTATTTTTAAATTGCATCTCTTCTAATATCCTAGCTCTTAACTGATCTTTTAACTTGGCAACTTCTTCATTATCACTTTCACTTGTATTTATATTTATTCCAATATAATGGCTCTTATAATTTTGAGTTCTTGTATCTGTTCCTCTAGAAAGTAAACTTATTAATGTGCTCATATATAGATTTGAAAATATCTTTCTTCCTGACTCTAAATTATACACTTGACCAAACTTTTCTGGAATTTCTATTCCAGTGGAGGCTTTAACTCCTTGTGGAACACCAAGTCCAAATTTCCAAGCGTAATTTGCTATAACATCATAGCCATTGTTGTATTTCTTAGTCTGGTAAAGTCTATCTCCTACCTCAAAGAAGAAGTAGTTAACAGATCTTTCTATAGCGTCGGCAACAGTAATATTACCAAAGCTGTATGTGTTCCAGTCTTTTCCTTTATATCCATGTTTCGTAAATATAAGCCCATCATAAATAGTTTCGTTTGGACCTATTACTCCCTCCTCAAGTCCAGCAAGACCAACTACAGGTTTAAAAGTTGAACCAGGAGGAATAAGACTTTTTGTAGCATAATTATAAAGCGGCTTAGGATATATATCATAATAATCCTGTCTAATAGTGGTATTGTTTTTTATACTTTTATCTAGTGGAAATAATCTATCTATTATATCTTGAAGAGATTTGTCCTTATAGGCTTCTCTTGCAACATAATTGTTTTTGATTAAATCAGTAGCATACTGTTTTCCAAATTCCTGCAAATCAGGATTGAAGTATTTCTTTTGAAGATCAGCAGTTAATTTACCAGGAACTGCAAAGTCATTTGGATCATATCCTGGTTTACTAACTAAAGCAAGTATTTTCCCGGTTTTTACATCAAGAACCACAACAGCTCCCCTGGTTGCATTTGAAGTATCAACGTCTGCAACTCTTCCTTGAGCTTGTAAATTAGCCATTACTTGATCAAGAGCTTTTTCAGCTGTATATTGAATGTTACTATCAACTGTTAATTGAACTGTTTTTCCTGGGTATGGTTCTTTTATTCCAAGTTCTCTCATGATTCTTCCATACTTATTAATTTGAACTATTTTAGTTCCTTTTGAACCTCTAAGAGTACTTTCAAATGCACTTTCTATTCCTGCTGCACCTATATAGTCAGTGCTTGTATCATATCCTTTTTCTTCATATTGTTCCTGCTGCCATGAATTAATTTTAGATAGATAACCTAAAAAAGATGAACCTAAATCTCCATTAGGGTACACTCTTATTGGATCAACTGACACTTCAATTCCTGGCAATTGTTCATAGTATTGCATAAAAATAAATGCCGTATTTTTAGAAATATTAGTAGCAATTACTACCGGTTTAAACCCATAATAGCTTTGAAGTTTAATTGAATCTTTAACTAATATGAACCTTCTTTTTTGTTCTAATGAATATCTACTAGTGCTTATATTATATTTTTTAACAAGCCCTTTAAATTCTTCCTTAGGCATTTTACTATATACTTGGGCAAATTGCTTTTTTTCATCCTCTACTTCAATTTTATATTTTTTTAGGTAATCTTGAAATTTTGGATTAGCATTTTGATCCTTCTTTATCTTATTATATAGATCAGTATATGCAAGCTTTTCTTCTTCAGCGTTAATCTTGTAAAAATCTAATAGATAATTGAAGGTTTCTTCTGGTGTCTTTTTTAATAGTTCTTCGTCAATTTTTGCTTTATCTTCGTCACTTAACTCTTCATCTTTCTTATCTGGAAAAAGTTCTTTTTTTACCAGGCTATCCATTCCACGGTCCTTTTTAAATCTAATTTCCATCCATCTTCTTGTATTTTCGTTATCACTTCCGAATTCAAATCTAAATGGATTTATCTTTAACTCTAAGTCATCCTTTTGAAATTCTTTATTTTCGTCCAATAACTTAAAAACTGTTTCCATGGTCTTAAAAAAATTCTCTTTGCTTTCATCTGTTTCAGTGAAAGTCAATGTATATCCTTGTACGCTTTCTGCAAGAATATTCCCTTTAGAATCTATTATATTTCCCCTTGGAGGTGAAATAGGAATATTCCTAATAGATTTCTGGCTAGTTGCTTCTCTGTATTCATCAGCCTTTACAATTTGAAGGTAAATAAGCTTGGATACTATTAACGAAAAGCAAAAAATAACTGCCATAAACAAACCAGTATATCTATTAAATTTTTTTTCTTTTTTCTTTTTTTTAAAACTTAACTTATTTTTAGCCATTTAAAAATCACCGTTTCTAGAATCTCCAATTTTTTACCATAAATGGTCTTTCACATAATTTATATACTATTCTATACATAAAAATTGAAAATGGTATGCTATATATACTTCTATATAATATAACTTTTAGATATACATGATTTCCTAGTATATATAGAACTATAAGCATTAGTATTCCTTTAAGCAGCATCAGTAGAATGCACGTTAATACAGGTATAATAATCTTATCTTTAAATATAGTACTTCCTATTTGTGCTGCAATTAAGCACATTATCATGTTTAATAGCATATTTATTCCTACGCCATCGATAAAATATATATCTTGCAATAGTCCTGAAAAAATGCCAAGTATAACTGCACTTTTACTTCCATTTACTATTGAATAACAAATTACGAATAAAAATAATAAGCTAGGATATACTCCTTTAATAGAAATAAATGGCATTAATGCATTATCTAAAATCATTAAAGCTATTATCAAAAATGATACAGTAAATATTTTTTTCATTTTTAATCACCTTAGTATTTTACTTCCCTATTATTTTTAGGAATTACTATAAACAATTCTTCTAATTTATTAAAATCTACACTAGGCTCTATTAATGCATTTTTTATAAGCTTTCCCTTGTCCTCTTCAACATTAATTACTGTGCCAATTTTAATTCCTTTCGGATATAATCCTCCAAGTCCAGAAGTTAATACTAAGTCACCTTCTTTAACTAATGAATCTAAAGGAAGATAGTATAACTTTGCTAAAAGCTTATCATCATAATCCCTATATCCTTTTACTACTCCATCATTTTCTCTTGTGCTATTTAACATTCCTGCAACTGCAATATTTTCATTAACAAGAGATTGAACTATTGCCCAATTACTGCCTACAGCGGTAACTTGACCAACTAGTCCAGCACCAGTCACTACAACCATTCTGTCCTTAACTCCATCTTCTGTTCCTCTATTAATTACAAAACCGTCTAACCAATTGTCACCGCTTTTACCTATTATGTCACAGCCTAAATAATCATATTCAGTTCTTTGGTTTTTAAAATTTAACATTTGCCTAAGTCTTTCGTTTTCATTCTTTAAAGCGTCATAATTTAAGGCTTTATCTTTTAGTTGTAAATTTTCTTCTAATATTTGCTTATTTTCCTCTTTTATTTTTCTATAATTAACTATAAAATTAATATTATTTTTAAGACCATTATTAACCTTGTAAACAACACCTTGAATTGAGTTTAATACTTTACCAATACCATCTTCTGCTGCAGTCATATTTTTTTTATTCACAGTGTATCCAATTAATACCAAAAAGCTAACTGACAGTACAATTACAGTTACTGTCAGCTTATTCTTAAAAAAAGTCATTTCGATATTCTATTTCCTACTCATTTTATCAAGATTATCCAAAGCTTTTCCTGCACCTACTGCAACACAATCAAGAGGTGATTCTGCTATGTGTACTGGCATATGAGTTTCCTTATTTATTAGTTTATCAAGTCCCTTTAACAAGGCTCCTCCACCGGTAAGCATTATACCTTTATCCATTAAATCTGAAGCTAATTCTGGTGGTGTTTTTTCAAGGTTAGTTTTAATAGCATCTACAATTGCAGCAACAGGCTCCTTTAAAGCCTCTCTAACTTCTTCTTCATTAATTGTTATTAGTTTAGGAAGTCCAGTGATAAGATCTCTTCCTCTTATTTCCATAACGTTTAATCCATTAGAATCTATCTGTTCTTTTTCTAAAGTAACTCCCTCTTCCCCTTCAACAATCTCTTTTTCTTCTTTTTTATCAAATTCGTAAGCAGAACCTATTTCCATTTTTATTATTTCTGCTGTTCTTTCACCAATCATTAAATTATATTCCTTTTTAATATAAGCAATAATTGCTTGATCTAATTCATCTCCTGCTATTCTCAAAGATTTGCTTGTTACAATTCCTCCAAGAGAAATTACAGCAACCTCAGTAGTTCCTCCACCAATATCAACAACCATACTTCCTGTAGGCTCCTGAACTGGAAGTCCTGCACCTATAGCAGCAGCCATCGGTTCTTCCATTAAGTATACTTCTCTAGCACCAGCTCTTTTACTAGCTTCCTCTATGGCTCTTCTTTCTACAGCAGTTACTCCTGATGGAAAACATACAACTACCCTTGGACTTGTAAATGCAGATTTTGAGCATACCTTAGAAATAAAACTTCTTAGCATTTCTTCTGTTATATCAAAGTCAGCAATTACACCATCCTTTAGTGGTCTAATAGCAACTATATTTCCAGGAGTTCTTCCTATCATTTGCTTTGCTTCATTTCCTACAGCTAAAACCTTATTTGTAAGTTTATTTATTGCTACTACAGAAGGCTCTCTTAAAACAATACCTTTCCCTTTAGCATAAACTAAAGTATTCGCTGTTCCTAAATCTATACCCATGTCTTTCGTCATACCAAAAAATCCCACTATTGTTTCTCCTTTCAAACTTCCCTCTTAATAAAGACTATACTACATTCTTGTCTTTAAGACTTATATAAATACCATTCCCAATTATTATATGATCTAATAATTCTATTCCTAAAAGCTTCCCACACTCTTTTATTCTCTTTGTTACATTTATATCCTCAGCACTTGGCGTAGGATCTCCTGAAGGATGATTATGACATATAACTATTGTTGCACTACTTTTTTTAATGGCCTCAAGGAATATTTCTCTTGGGTGAACTATTGATGAATTAAGACTTCCTATAGAAACATCCTTAGATCCTATTACTATATTTTTAGTATTTAACATTATAACCTTTAAATGCTCTTCTTTTAGGTATCTCATTTCTTCCATAACTAAACTTGCTGCATCTTTAGGTTCACTAATTTTAAATTGCTCTCCTGATCTAAATGCTTTGAGCCTTTTGGACAATTCTCCTATTGCAGCAATTTGTGAAGCTTTTGCACTCCCAATTCCCTTTAAATTCATAATTTCTTCAGGTAAAAGACTAAGCAGACCATTTATTCCTCCACTTTCACCCAGAACTCTACTGCTTAAATTAATTACATTTTCTTTTGCAGTGCCAGTTCTAAGTATAATAGCAAGCAGTTCAGTGTTTGACAATACTTCTGGTCCATATTTTAAAAGTCTTTCCCTGGGTCTTTCATTTTGTGGTAAATCCTTTAATTTCATAGCATTATTCATATTACTACTCCTTTATAGATTTACCCCCATCACCCTTAACATATACTTTAGTTTATTTATTGGAAGTCCTACAACGTTGTAGAAATCTCCTTTAATATACTCTACGAATACACCCCCGAATCCTTGAATACCATATGCACCAGCTTTATCCATGGGTTCTCCAGAAGAAACATATTTTAATATTTCTTCATCAGTAATATCTGAAAATTTAACCTCTGTACATGCACAGTCTCTTATAACTCTACATTTTATAGTATCAAATATAGCAATACCCGAGTATACCTTATGTATCTTCCCGCTTAATCGCTTAAGCATTTCAAAGGCATCCTCCTCATTCTTAGGTTTGCCTAATACTTCATCATTATATGTAACAACAGTATCGCAACCTATAATTAAAGCGTCATATTTTAAGTCTTTAGCTACAGACCTAGCCTTACCTTCTGCTAAATCCATAACATATTTTGAACAATCTTCATTAAAAATTACTTTACTTTCATCAAAGTCGCTTATAATAATATTAAACTCCTCTGTTAGACGAGTTAATAATTCTTTTCTTCTTTCTGATGCTGATGCTAAAACTAATGTCACTTTATCACTCCTAGTACTTTCTATATAATAATATTGCCAAAATAACTCCAATTATAGTCATAATATTTACATAGAAATTGATACCAAAAGTTATTTGAGCTATCTTTAAATTTAAGATAAATGGACTTGAAGTCCCAATTGGATGTGTAGCATTTAAAAAACTCAAGGCTTTTATATTACTTCCAAGGATATCTCCAAGAAAACTCCCACATATGCCTCCCAGAAGTATTACAAAGATTAAAAAACCATTTTTTCCACTACCCCTAACCATCTTTTACTCCTTTTAACCTGTTTATCTTTTATAGTTTAACATTTAATAAAAACATACACAAGTATATAAGTCTATAAAATTTGTGAATTTAATTTAAATTTTAAAGGCATTGAAAATCTGATTTTCAATGCCTTTATTTATTATTATTTCAATGTTATTAACATTTTGTAGATGAAAGCTACCTGTTTATCCATATCACTTTCAACAAGATTATCTGGCAATTTTTTAGTATCCTCTTTCAGTTCATTTAATACAGCATAATTACTGCTTTTCTCATTACTATCTTTTAAACTAGATATCCACTCTTTTATTTGTTTTGTTTGGACTGACTTAACTTTTTCATTACTAAATTTATTTATTATTTGCAACCTTGCATCTACTATCTCTTTTATTTGTGCATTACATAAATCATTATCATTAATTATTATGGCTTTCTTAGAAAACTCTATTTTGTTTTCTTCTAATTTTTTTACAATTTCTTCAGTTTCTGTTTTTGTATGTATTCCTAGAATTACTCGATACTTGTCCTCTTGTTGTATAATAAAAGGAGTTTTTGCAAAACTCAACTTGTCTCTTAAAGCTTCTGCATTCACTTTGTTTGCAAATACCCCACACTGAATAATGAAAAATTCATTTGGACTTTCATTTTTGCTAATACTATCTTCAATCTTTTTCCCTTCAACTTCGCTAACACTCTTAGCATTAATGTCTATATTGTTATTTTTAATTATTAACTTTGATATTATGCTTCCAGAAATAAATGCAAGTATTAAAATACCTAATATTAATAGAATAAAAAAACTTCCTTTGCTATTTTTCCTTTTAAAATCAACTCTAGTGTATTTCATTTTTTACCTCCTGGTTGCAAATTATATTTACTTAATATAATAATATTTCGCAGGAACTTTTTTTATACTAAAAAAACTCAATCAAGTATGATTGAGTTTTTAAATTAATATATTTTATGTATCTTTTTTAGCTTATTATTCTTCTTGCTGCCGAAAATCTAGATTTATAATAAGCTTCACTTAGATCGCTTATCATAACCTTTCTTTTTCCAGAAGATGCATGAATGAATTTTCCATTTCCTATGTATATACCTACATGGCTGTCTGAGCCAGTAGTATCGAAAAATACAAGATCCCCTGTTTTTAAATTACTTCTAGAAATGGATTTTCCCATAGAAACCTGTTCTCCTGTATAGTGCGGAAGATCATATCCAAATTTACTATACACGTAAGAAGTAAATCCTGAACAATCAAATGCTTTAGGTCCTGACGCAGCCCATACATATGGTCTTCCTAAGAACTTATATGCATATTGGATTAGTTGAAAAGAAGCGCTGCTGCTTCCTCTAGACAACTGTTGTCTTTCTGACTCCTTATCTGGGACTTTAATGATTCTATTGCTTTCTACCTTTGTGGAACGAACACTAATGCCTTGGGATGATTGGACTCCGACGTCAGCTTTTGCATCATAGCTGTATAAAGAAGTTATAACTCCTAATGTTAAAATGAATAAAAATGGAGCTATAAATTTCCTAAGGGTAGCCTTCACTTTTTTTCCTCCTTTGAGCCTT
The DNA here is from genome assembly GCF_001263795.1 of Clostridium homopropionicum DSM 5847. Lineage (GTDB taxonomy): Bacteria > Bacillota > Clostridia > Clostridiales > Clostridiaceae > Clostridium_H > Clostridium_H homopropionicum. The sequence continues at coordinate 42,109 of NZ_LHUR01000018.1, read as the reverse complement.
TCATTGTTAACGTTTCCATTAGTCAATTAAAAGTTATTCATTTTGTTACAAATTATTATTTATTTTTACCTACTTTTTTTATTATATTCCATTTCATTAATATCTGTCAACTTTTTTAGAAATATTGGTTTTAAATCACACATTCCCAATTTTTTTCATAATCGCTTTTCTTTTCTTACCTTTTTCAACTAAAAATTCCAAAATAATGAATTTATTTTTTTTCCAAAAATCAAATGTATTAAAATTATCTTCTTCAATCTTTACAAAAAAATTTATTATACCAAAATCTTTAGTAAAATATTCTATTATTTCTTTTAAAATTATACTCCCTAAGCCTAGATTTCTATATTTTTGACTAAAAAAAACATAATTAATCCAAACTTCGTTAGGGTTTTTAAACTCTGCTCTTCCCTTTAAAATACCAGTTAATTCATTATGTATTTCTATTTTTAGAAAGAACTCGCATTCATTTAAATAATATTCTATAAATCTTTCATAAAATTCAGCTTCATTTATAAAATCTAAATTATTATTAATAGGTTCTACCTGACAAGTAATCCATCTATATATATTTCCTAAATCTTCTTTTTCTATACTAGTAATTTGAATTTTATCCGAATTTATTTTAATATCAAACATTAGTTACACCTCAGTATTTTAATTCTACAAAAATTAATTTTTCCCTTTAAAAAAGCCTTCAAGTTTTATCTTGAAGGCTTTTTTTATTAAGATTATCAATTCTCTTCATATATTAAGGTAAGTCTAATAATTTTTTTAATTAATGCTTTTGTAGATTTATATGGCATTCCATACATTTTCATCTCTCTAAATACTCCTGGATTGTATCGTTCTATTTTCATAAGTATTCTATTTATTTCATTTGGAGTATAATCTTTTTTTCTTGTTAATTCATCACCAAATTTTTGAAAAGACTCTTCTCCTATCTCCATCATTTCTGGAATAATTGCCATAAAGCTTGGCTCATATATTTCATAAAAATTATTATATAAGGCCATGGGCATTGGGACCATATCGTATTCCATATCTATATCACTTTCATCACTTATGTTCATGTTTTTTAAATCTTCTTTACTATATTCCATATATGCACCTCCTAATTTTACCTTTATTAATAAGTTATGCATATAATTCTAATTTAAATACACTTCAATAATTAATTTTATTCCACTGCTATTAAAGTTATTTTAACAACGTTGTCCATATTCTCTACTTCCTCAATAAAAGTATTTAATTCAACGTTCATTGCTGAAATATCCAATGTAATTGTAACGTTAGCAGCATTATTTACAGGAATATCTTGATTAATGGTTAATATATTTCCGTTAACCTGTGCCATTCTATCTAATATTCTTGATAAGGTACCTGCTTTGTGAGATAGAAGGAATCCTATTGTAGCCTTTTGAACATTGGTTCCTTCAGCAACTGAAAAAACATAGTCCTTATATTTATAATAAGAACTTCTGCTTATTCCAACTAACTTTACTGCATCTGAAATGTCTTTAGCTTTGCCAGTTCTAAGCATTTCTTTTACCTGTAAAACCTTTTCAAATATATCTGGCAATATTTGTGTATTAATTATTAAGTATTTATCCATAATTCCTCCTAACTAATAAATAAATTTATCTATTCGTTTTTCTAATACTTCGTATACTTTCTCACATTTTTTATTAATATCATAAACCAAATTTATAGTATCCTTTATTTCAGATTTTTTCCTAAATACAATTGTTGAATTAGTTAAGGTATTTGCACTATTTGCTAGATTAACTGATACATTAGAAAGATAATATAATAAATTCAACATAGGAAATAGGTTATTTTCATAAATTTCCTTTTCACATGGGTCTAATGGTAATTTGCAAAGTTCATCTTTTATTATATTAATATTAGTTAAAATATCAGTTGCATCCTGTATACTTTCGCTTAGTTTATCATCTGACTTTTGGCATTGAATCATATTTTTATCATCTTGATTTTTTGCTTTTTCATCTAACAAATTAGTTTTGTCCTTATCAACTTTATTATCTTTACTATTTTTATTGTAATTCATTTTTCCCTCAATAAACTAAATTGTTTTATATTATAATTACTATTATGAATGGATTTTAAAAAAAATACTTTCATGTATTATACTATTTTTTATAACTCTTATTCAAGTAAAATAAGTGGACATAAAAAATACACCCACTGGGGTGTTAATTAAAAATCACAGCTTACTAAATTAATTGAAATTAGTCAACCATAATAAACTTGTCTCTTTCTAGAATGTGCTGATTAATCCATTGCACTACAAATTCTAGTATATCCATTAAATACTTTTGCTGTTCTTGATCAACCTTTTTTAAATCAACATTATTAATTTTTTGTATAAAATTATCATGTTCAATTTTGTGAGAGAAGAATTTTTTATATTTTTTATTTAACATAAATTCTTCTTCAGTTTTAAAATGAAAAATTGTATACTCTTTTAATTCCTCTAATATTTCAATGATTTTGTCATATTTATCAGTAAAGAAATCATTTTTTAAAAGCTCATATGCCTTATTTGCAATATTGAACAATTCTTCATGCTGAGTGTCTATTAATTCCACTCCAATACTATAATCCTCTTTCCATTTAAACATATACAATATCCCCCTCAAAATTGTAATTTATTCAAGATTATATCACCATGATTAATGATGTTCAAGTAAAATATGTAAATATTTTATTGAATTATTAAAAATATCGAATTTTTTTTATAAATTTTTGTAAATATATGTTATAAAAATAAAAAAAATAAACCGATTTAGAAAAACTTTCTAAATCGGTTTGGTGCAGAAGATGGGACTTGAACCCATACACCTCGCGGTATGCGCCCCTTAAACGCACGCGTCTGCCCATTCCGCCACTCCTGCATAGTATAAATAATATTTACCTATATAATTATACTATCATAATACACACTGTCAATAGTCTTATAATAAAAATTTAGAAAAAACTAATTTTAAAAACTTTATATAATCTCCATCTTGGCCATATAAGAACTTATAAATATTATAATTTACTTCTATCTTTTTTACATATTGGTCTGTTTCTTTAAAGGGTATGTAATCTAATTTTTTTCCATCTTTAGAGTATTCTTTATTACTTAGCCACTTATTAACGTTCCCTCTGCCACCATTATATGCCGCTAAAATCACAGTAGTATCAGTGCCAAATTCTTTACAAAGATCATTTAGATACCAACATCCAATTTTGATATTTAACTCAGGGTCATACAAGCTATTTATATCAAAATTATCTATTCTTAATTTGGATGCGGCCCATTTTGCAGTAGAAGGTGTGATTTGCATAAGTCCTCTAGCATCTCTTTTTGAAACTGCATCTACTTGAAAATTACTTTCTGCTTTAATTACAGCGGCCACAAATAGTGGATTCAAATTATACTCATTTGAATATGTTTCTATATATTCTTTGTAGTTTAGAGGATAAAAAGTTTTTACTATGTTTTTTAAATTTAAAACTACTAATAATAAAGTTAAGATCAATACAAATATCATTGACTTTTTTCTATTTTTTTTCATTACTCCTCCCTAATATTTTTTATAGCTGCTAAAATTTTATTAATTTGTTCTCTAGTTTTTTTAAGATCTCCAGAGTTATCTATTATAAAATTTACCTTCGACTTTTTTTCTTCAAGTGTCATTTGAGAATTTATTCTATCTAATACCTGGTGTTCTTCAAGTAAGTCCCTTTTAATAACTCTGTCTATCTGAATTTCTCTGCATACCCATACTAAAATGTTAGCATCCATATCCTCATGAATGGAATGCTCAATTAAGGTAGGTGCATCTACAATACATATTTCTTCTCCTAATTCATTGTATTGATCTAATCTTTTAAATATTTCTGTTTTTATAAATGGTATTATTATTTTTTCATAATTTATCCTGTGTGTTTTATTTTTAAAAATGTAGTTTCCAAATTCGCGTCTCTTTAATTTCCCATTTTCATCTACAAATTCAAATCCAAAATCAGTTTTAATTTTCTCAATTATCTCTGGATAAAGCTCTAATACCTCTCTTGATATAATATCTGCATCAATAATAGGGATATTTTGTTCCCTTAAAATATTAGATACGGTACTTTTCCCGCTTCCAATTCCCCCTGTAAGTCCAACTTTTATCATAATAACCTCCATTATTTAGCCTCATACCAGTTATTCCCTATATTTATATCTGCCTCAAGCGGTACAGATAATTCCATTGCCTTTTCCATTTTGTCAATAATAATTTTTTTAACCTCTTCTAATTCATCCTTATAAACATTTAGTATCAATTCATCATGAACCTGAAGTATTAAAGAAGTTTTTAACTTTCTGTCTTTTAATTCTTTATATACATTTACCATAGCAAGCTTTATTATATCAGCAGCACTGCCTTGTATTGGTGTATTCATTGCCAGTCTTTCCCCAAAGGCTCTTAATATTTTATTGCTCGACTGTACTTCTGGTATAAATCTTCTTCTATTCATTATAGTTTTTACATATCCATCTTTATGTGCCTGTTTTATTACTTCATCAATATACCTCTTAACCATAGGATATCTTTCAAAATATGCATCTATATAAGCTTGAGCCTCTTTTCTTGAAACATTTATATCTTCGGCTAAACTAAAAGACCCTATACCATAAACTATCCCAAAATTTACTGCTTTAGCATTACTTCTCATTAATGGAGTAACCTTATCTATATCTACTTTAAATACCTCTGAGGCTGTTCTTCTATGAATATCCTCATGATTCTTAAAAGCATTTATAAATTTTTCATCCTTAGCAATATGAGCCAGAACTCTTAACTCAATTTGAGAATAGTCTGCTGATAATATTAAACAATTATCATTTTCAGGAACAAATACTTTTCTTATTTCCCTTCCCATCTCATACTTAATTGGTATGTTTTGCAAGTTAGGCTCAGTACTTGAAAGCCTTCCTGTAGTTGTTACAGTCTGATGAAAACTTGAATGAATTTTATTGTCTTCATCAATGACATTTTTTAAACCTTCTACATAAGTTGAATCCAGTTTAGTAATTTGTCTATACTCTAAAATTTTAGGTATTATTGGATGTTTAGCTTTAAGCTTTTCTAGAACTTCAGCATTTGTAGAATATCCCGTTTTAGTCTTTTTAACAGTAGGCAAGTCAAGCTTTTCGAATAATATTTTCCCTAACTGCTTAGGAGATTTAATATTAAATTCTTCTTCAGCCAAAGAGAATATTTCTTTTTCAAGTTCTTGAATTTTTATTTTGAATTTTTCCCCTATTTCAACTAGTCTATCCTTATCCACCTTAAATCCTAAGGTCTCCATTGAAGCTAAGACCTCAATAAGCGGCAGCTCCACCTGTTCAAACAGTCTTTCCATTTCCAACTGGTGAATTTCTTTATTTAACTCTTCAAACAGTGATTTTAAATAGAATACCTCTTTGGATTTTATTTCATCTGCTTCACCAGATAATTCTACATTTAATTTTTCTTTTACTAATTCGCTAATAATATAATCCTTACTTTCAGGCTTTATCAAATAAGCAGCTATTTTTGTATCAAAAATAAGCCCCTTAATAAAAATATTATCTTTGTTTAAGGCCACATATGCCATTTTACAATCGTGACATACCTTTTGTATTTTTTCATTTTCAAAAAAGTTTTTTAAAAGTGCTATTGTTTCTTCTGAATTTGCATCCTTTATTTTCTTTATCATTATGCAATATGTAATATCGTTATTTTTCAAATAAAATTTATTGAATTCTACTTTTGAAAATATATTTGGATTTAAAAATTCAAACTGCATATAAATTGTATTTTCTATACTTTCTAAGACCTCTTTCAAACTTTCTAATGAATCTATTACTTCAAATATAAAAGACTCCTTTGTTTCTTTTATATTTTTATCTTCTATGTTAGTGACTTCTTTATCGCCATCATCATCTAAAGCACCCATAAGTGATTTAAATTCAAGTTTTTTAAATAATTCTTTAATTCCTTCTTTGTTGTAGCTTTCCTTTGATTTTATATCTTCTAAAACTATATCAATTGGAACATCAGTCATTATTGTTGCTAACTTTTTACTAAAAATTGCTTGTTCAGTATTTTCTATAAGATTTTCTTTTAGTTTTTTCCCCTTTACACTTTCTATGTTTTCTAATAAGTTTTCAATACTACCATATTCAGCTATTAGTTTATAGGCAGTTTTACTTCCTACGCCTGGAACCCCTGGTATATTATCAGATTTATCGCCCATTAACCCTTTTACATCTATAAATTCAGTTGGAGTAACACCAAATTCCTGAATCATTCTATTTCTATCGTAAATTTCTTTTTCACTCATACCCTTTTTATTTATTACGACTTTTACATTGTCTGTTGCAAGTTGCAGTGCATCTCTATCACCTGTTACTATATATACTTCTATATCTTTTTCTTCAGCATATTTTGAAAGAGTACCAATTATGTCATCTGCTTCAAAGCCATCAATTTCAAATATATTAATTGCTAACATTTGAAGAAATTCTTTCAAAATTGAAAACTGTCCTCTTAGTTCTTCTGGCATTTTTTCTCTACCAGCCTTGTAATTTTCATATTTCTCATGTCTAAAAGTAGGTGCTTTTTTATCGAAGGCTGTGACAATGTAATCTGGCTTTAATTCCTCCCTCATTTTCAAAAGCATTTTTATAAATCCATATATTGCATTGGTATGAATACCTTCGGAAGTAGTAAATTGAGGTAGTGCAAAAAACGCTCTATACATAAGACTATGTCCGTCAAGTATTAATAATCTCTCTTTTTTCATTATAAACCTCCAAAAAAATTTGCATCTTCTATTTCATACGTTATAACTAGTTTACCTATTTTCTCTATTTATATCAACCTTGCTGTGAAAATAATAAATATTAATACTTAAATTATCATATTCTAATGACATAAGTCACTTTAATTAATTTTCATATTTTGATAGAATATAACTATATTTTACTATACGAGGGAGGTAATAACATGAATGCCCATGAAATAGATTATAAAATATACGGAGATGATATGCAATTTGTTGAGATTCAACTGGATCCTCATGAAAGTGTTGTTGCTGAAGCTGGAGCAATGATGATGATGGATTCTTCAATTCAATTAGAAACAATTTTTGGAGATGGAACTGGCAGTGAAGGTCCAGGATTCATGAATAAGCTTTTTGGAGCAGGTAAAAGAGTTCTAACTGGTGAAAGCTTATTTATGACTATGTTTACAAACCTTGGAGTTGGAAGACAAAGTGTCAGCTTTGCATCACCTTATCCTGGTAAAATAATTCCTATGGATTTAAGTAAATATGGTGGAAAAATTATATGTCAAAAAGATGCTTTTTTATGTGCAGCTAAAGGTGTTTCTATAGGAATTGACTTTAGGAGAAAACTTGGAGTTGGCTTCTTTGGCGGTGAAGGATTTATACTTCAAAAGCTTGAAGGAGACGGCCTTGCCTTTGTTCATGCTAGCGGAACTATTATTGAGAAAAAGCTAATGCCTGGAGAAATTCTTAAAATTGATACTGGCTGCCTTGTAGCCATGACAAAGGATGTTCATTATGATATTCAATATATTGGTGGAATAAAATCAGCTTTCTTTAGCGGTGAAGGTTTATTCTTTGCTACAGTTACAGGACCTGGTTCTGTATGGATTCAATCTTTACCATTTAGCAGGCTAGCAGATAAAATAATATCTTCTGCACCAATGGTTGGAGGAAAAAGAACAGGTGAAGGAAGTGCCTTAGGGTTCTTAGGAGATATTTTAGATGGAAAATAAGAAAAATGCGAAGCATTTTTCTTAAGTAACCAGTGACCAGTTTCCAGTGACCAGTAAATGAAATAATTAAGCGTAGCATAATTATAAAATCCGCCATTGTAGCAAGCTACAATAAGCATAATGAGCTACGCTCATATAAAATTCTAGTTTTGCTTCGCAAAACTTCCTTTACTGGTTACTGGAAATTGGTTACTGGTCACTAAGAATTTTACGTCGTAAAATTCTCAGTATATGTCACAAAAACATTTCTTGACTTAATTTTGGCAATATGATATTATAATATTCGTCAAATGCGCCGAAGTGGTGGAATCGGCAGACGCAATGGACTCAAAATCCATCGCTGGCAACAGCGTGCGGGTTCAAGTCCCGCCTTCGGCACCAATTTTATTAACGATTTAAGGACTTTGGATTAGTATCCAAAGTCCTTTTTAATTGTTTTATCTTTCTAATATTTTGTTAAAGCATCTAAAGATGCTGCATTTATTGGATATGCAATAGGTGAAGATGTAAGAAGTGGATGAGTAGCAACTTGGAAAGTATTTAGTTCATTAGCAGTTAAACCTTTCTGGATGGCTAAACTCAATATATTAATCATTTCACCAACGCTTTCTCCACCAGATATTTGTGCTCCTATAAGTACTCCAGAAGTTCTCACAAATATTAAAGTTAAATCTAATGTGTTTGTTCCTGGAAGGGAACCTGGATGCTTGTCCATAGTTGTAAACTTTCCTACAATTACTTCAAATCCTTCTTCTTTAGCTCTTCTTTCTGTAAGTCCAGCAGCTCCAAAGGATTTATTAAATATTTTTGTTGAAAATGCACTTATAGTTCCTTTATTTTCCCTTAAATATTTTAATCCATATAGATTACAAGCTGCCACTTTTGCTTCCATAGCAGCAGTAGATGCAAGTAATATTGGAATATTTTTATTAGTAAATAGACATGTCTTTTCAGCACAATCTCCTACTGCAAATATATCTTTTTCGCTAGTTCTCATATATTCATCTACAACTATCGCACTCTTTTCATTGACCTTTATTCCTGCTTCTTTTGCTATATTTGAATTAGGAACAACTCCCATACCTAGAATAACTGCATCTGCTTTTATTCTTTCTCCATTTTCAAGTTCAACTTCTTCAACTTTTTCATTGCCTAAAATATTTTTCACCTTAATGCCTGTCATAACATTAATGTTATTTTCCTTCATTTCTTGTTCAGCAATATCACAAATTTTATTATCAAAAGCCTGCCATAAGCATTTTTCTGCCACTTCAACAATAGTTACATTTTTACCATCTTTTTTTAGTTGCTCTGCAAATTCTACACCAATAAATCCTCCACCGATTACTACTATGTTTTGCATATTAACTAATTTATTTAAGATATCATTTAAATACTCTTCATCCTTTAGAATTGGGAATACATTGTTTAAATCATATCCATTAATAAACTTAGGTATAATTGGAAGTGAACCTGTTGCAATTACTAGCTTATCGTAAGATATTTCTTCATTTTCTGCTAAAGATGCAATCTTGTTTTCCTTATCAATTTTTACAACTTCGTCTATTAAAAGCTCAACTCCTGCATTTAATATCATTGCATCTGGTATTCTATTTTTACCTGCATCTTTTAATGTTCCAAATATGTAAGGTATTCCGCAAGGAACCATGACTGTCTTAGTTTTTCTTATAAGCATTACCTTTTTATCTGTAAATACCTTTTTAGCTGTGGTGGCAGTAAGTATTCCACCTGCACTTCCTCCTATTATTAAAATATCTGTTTTAATCATTTTTCCCCCTCCACTTCTATTACTTATTAAATAAGGATTAATATCAAATTTGGCATTTGCTAATTTAATATTAATCCTTATTTAAGTTATTGTCAAATGCTAATAACCATTTTTATCTTGTATACTAATCCATTTCTCTGCACCACTTTTTACAAATATCAGCTTTTTTACTGCAAATAACCTTATCCGAACCGCAAGCAGGGCAAGTATATTTATCCTGCTCATAGTTTATCTCATATAGATTACCACACTTAAAGCATTTAAATTTGCAAAATTTTGCTCTATAATTGCCACCGCTTATTCTAATAGCATTTCCATTGGTTAAACCTAAAGCTACTTTTTTTCTGGCACTGTCTATAATGTTTTGAAAAGTTTGTCTTGATACTTGCATTCTTTCAGCACACTCTTCTTGATTTAGTTCCTCAATATCCTTAAGCCTCATAGCCTCCAGTTCTTCAACTTTTAAAACTATTTCTTCAATTTCACATTTAGGTTTTCCCCAGGGAACAAAATATGTATCCTCTGGGAAGAACTCTACTCTTCTAAATTTTGTTGGTCTTGCCACTTTAAATCCCCCCTGCACTTATTACATAATCCAATAAACATAATATTTGAATCATATATTTCTAAATTATTTTCTTCCTCAATTTTCTTGTTTAATTTTAGATAGTCAAAGTTTAAACTTCGACTATCTATATCAATTATACTATTACATTTAATACATTTAAAATGAATATGCAAGGGCTTTCCACTAAATATCTTCATTTCGTAATAACTTGTTCCATTAATATTTATTTCTTTTACTATTCCTAGCCTTTTAAATATCTTTAAAGCTCTATATACTGTAGCAAGACCTATATTGGCTTCTTTTACTTTTTCATATATTTCTTTTGCTTGCAAATGTATACTGCTATCTAAAATTATTTTTAATATTTTTTGTTTTTGTACTGTAAATTCATAACCATTTTTTTCTAAAATCTTTTTAAAAGGCATCAAATCCTTTTTCATAATATCATCCTTCATAATTATTCATTACAGTGACCCTCATGTTCATGTTCCCTACAAACACTTCCTGTTGATTTTAATTCACCATTTATATATTTTTGTACAATTTCATCGCTAAAACCTTGCGCTCCAACTACAACTTCAATTCCATTTTCATTAAATAGCTCTTGTGCTGTTTCTCCCATACCTCCTGCAATAATAATATTTATGTCTAATCCTTTTAAAAATACTGGAAGATATCCTGGTCTATGCCCTGGATTTACAGTAAAGTTTTTATTTAATGCTTTACCTTCCTCTACTTCATATATTGTAAACCCTTCACAATGTCCAAAATGTCCACTTACATATTTTCCTTCACTTGCAATAGCTATTTTCATTTAAAATTCCTCCCTATTATTATTTATTAAATTTATTTTAAACATTCTTTTAAAATATTGTAGGTATACTCTATTATTTCACTACAAGATACCCCTTTTTTCTTTAACTCTAAACATTCAAATGTACCGTATTTTTCTTTTATTTTATTCATTATTTCTTTTGCATATTTTCTTGATTCATTTCTAACTGCAGCTTCTTCTCTTCCTTTTACTGAACCCAAAGCTATAATTGCACCTGTAATTGCTCCACAGGTACTTCCTACAGCCATACCAGTACCAAACGGACTAGCAATGGAAATTGGGATACTTGAATTGTTTTCTTCATTAAATGCCTTCACTATAGATTCAGTGCAATTGTATCCTTGCTTATAGTATTCTAATACCTTTGCCATTTGTATTACCTCGTATTTTTTATATTTAACTAAGTTTTCTGTATATTAACTTATATTAAGCTTTTCATATTACTCCACATCTCTTCAATGGCTTTTTCTGCTATACTCTCTTTATAATGAGTTATAGGCTTTAATTCATTTATAGATTTCATAACTGTATCATCATATGGAATTTTACCTACTAATTTTAAATCTTTACCATTAATAAAGCTCTCTATTTCTATAGACATTTCTTCATTAATGTCATATTTATTTATACAAACCATGGTAAAAACTCCAAAGTGTTCACATAAGGCTACTACTCTCATTAAATCTTCAAGACCTGATTTTGTAGGTTCTGTAACAACTAATACTGCATCTGCTCCTGTTATTGAAGATATAACAGCACATCCAATGCCTGGAGAACCGTCAATTATAGTTAATTTTTCATCTTCATTGAACTTTTTTCCATTTTTCCTTAAATACGTAATTAGTTTTCCTGAACCATCACTTCCTATGTCCATTTCTGCTCTTGAAATTATTCCTTTATCAAGTTCAGTTACAAATGTATCTGCTGTTTTTTCATCAATTAATTTTATAGCATTTTGTGGACATATTAATGTACATGCTCCACACCCTTCGCAAACAAATGAATTTATAGTGCAATTTTCTATAGCATTAAATCTACATATACCCTCACATTTTCCGCATTTAATACAAAGTATTTCATCTATAATTGCTTTTTTGCCTCCTATAAATTCACCCTCCTCAATATCCTTACCTTTATAAAATAGATAAAGATTTGGTGCATCTACATCACAATCTATTCTTATTACATCTTTAGCAAGTTCAGCTAATGCTGTTGCAATTGTAGTTTTACCTGTTCCTCCCTTTCCACTTAAAACAACTAATTCCAAAGTAGCACCTCCCTCGCTCCCTTTGAAAGCTTATCAAACACTATTTTATAGTGCACATAATCATATAATATTTTCCCCTTTGAATAAAGAACTGCCGTCTCCCTTCCATAAGGTATAACACCAATCAATCTTATTTTTTCTTCTTTGCAATATTTTTTTATTATATTCTCCTTTCCATCATCCTTGTTTATAACTATGCCAAAGGGAATATTATACATTTTAACAAGTTCTACAGCTAATTTTAAATCATGAAATCCAAATTCTGAAGGCTCTGTAACAAGTATTGCTCCATCAGCATATTTTAAAGCATTTACTACGTTGCAAGAGGTTCCCGGTGGACAATCAATTAAATTTATACCTTCTGGTAAATTTTTAAGAAGTTCTCTAATAACTGGTACTGCCATAGGTTCACTTATATTTAAAATTCCTCTGCTGCAATTTATTTCTCTTCCTTCTCCTCTTTCCATTCTACCTATTTCTCTTTTTTCATAAGTTATAGCACCATATTTACAGGCTATTTGACACGTTCCACAGCCATGACATAGTTTTTGAAAAAGTATAATATCATCTTTTACTTTTGCAAGAGCATTAAATTCACATACATTAACGCAAGCTCCACAAGTAGTACATTTATTATCATCTATAACAGGATATTCTACCATAATCTTTTCTGTTTTATTCACTTTAGGGTTTAAAAACAAGAAACCATTTGGCTCTTCCACATCACAGTCTATATAATTTGCCTTTAGTGCAAGAGCTAGATTAGTTGAAACTGTAGTTTTTCCTGTTCCTCCTTTACCACTAAGTACTGCTATATTCATCGTATCTTCACCTCCAATCTAATGACTTCCTCCATGATATGCAGGTCCAGACATTTTTATTTCTTCAAGTTCACCCTTCTTATATTTTTCTAACACTGAACTAATAGCTACATTTTCACATTTATAAGATTTTATTCCTGATTTTTCAATAAGCTCAAAGGCGTTAGGTCCTAGATTTCCTGTAATAATAACATCTATGTTTTCATCTATTAATTGATTAGATGCTGCAATACCTGCTCCTCCGCTAGAATTTTGACCTTTGTTTTCTAAAACTTTAACCTCTCCACTTTCAGTATCATGAATTTGAAAATATTCACATCTTCCAAATCTTTTATCAAGTAAATCTTCACTATTTTTTCCTGTTGCTGAAATTGCTATTTTCATTATTCTCCCTCCAATTTATTAATAATCTTTGTAACAATAGGATTGATATAAAATCAGCTCCTATATATTAAATTGGCATTTGCCAATTTAATATTACTCCTATTTTTTATTATTGTCAAATGCCAATAATAGATTTCTAATACAAAATTTCATCAGTTGAAATAATTGGTACATATGATATAATTTCAAAGTGACGATTTTATATTTTTTAATATTCGAGGTAAATTAGTATGATATCTAAATATAATAATAACACTGATAAACAATTATCTGAAAATCACATAGATTCTATATCATTTCACAACACAAATCTGAAAAAATTAAGAATTGACTGTCAAAAATGTTTTGGATTGTGTTGTATTGCACTTTACTTTTCTGCATCAGAGGGTTTTCCAACTGACAAGGAAGCTGGCAAGCCTTGTATAAACTTACAACATGACTTTCGTTGCTCTGTTCACAAAAACCTTAGAAATACTGGCCTTAAAGGCTGTACTGCTTATGATTGTTTTGGTGCAGGCCAAAAGGTATCTCAAATTACATTTAATGGAAAGAATTGGCGTCAAGTACCGGAATTAGCACGCCAAATGTTCGAGAGCTTTCTAATTATGAGACAGCTTCATGAAATGTTGTGGTACCTTTCAGAGGCATTAAATCTGCACTCTTCAAGAGAATTGAGTAATAATATAAGTTCAATGATTTTGGAAACAGAGCACCTTACTGCTCTAAACCCTAATTCCCTACAAGAATTAGATTTAACAGCACATCGAACAAAGGTTAACTCTCTACTTTTACAAACTAGCGATATGATACGTTCTAAATATCACAGCAATCAAAATAATCCTTCGAAGCAGCTGAAACCTCTTGCTAAAGGTATAAATTTTTTTGGTGCAGATCTGAGGAAAACCAATCTTATAGGTGCTAGCCTTCGAGGAGCATACCTTATTGCAGCAAATTTCAAAGGGTGTGATTTAAGTGGAGCTGACCTTATTGGAGCTGATTTACGCGATGCTGATCTAAGCGGTGCTAATCTTACAAACTGCATTTTCTTAACACAGGCACAGATCAATACTGCGAAAGGCGATTCTAAAACAAAATTACCTTCTTCACTAATACGTCCAGCCTATTGGTTAAAATAATTAAATACTAAAAAATCCAGTAGAATATTATACATTCTACTGGATTTTTTATCTATTACTCTAGTTCTAATTTTCCCGTTTCAATCAAATAAAAAAGTAAATTCACAATTTGCTTATCTATGTATCCTTCTTCTACCTCTTTCATCATAACACTTTTAACTTTTTCAATAGGCATCTTTGATCTATATGGTCTATCTGAATAAAGCGCATCAAAAATATCTACTATAGTTATGATTCTAGTAACTACATCTATTTCGTCTCCCTTTAATCCATGAGGATACCCTTTTCCATTTAATTTTTCGTGATGATGAAGTATTGGTCCTAAATACTTATTAAATGCTCCAAGTGGTCTGCAAATCTTTTCACCAATCTCTGGATGCTTTTTTATAATCTTAAATTCTTCATCTGTTAACTTACCTGCTTTATTTAGTATTTGTTCAGGTATGGCAACTTTACCTACATCATGAATTATGCCAACTACCTCCAATGTATCTAACTGATCTTTACTAAGATTCATGCTTTTTCCTAAGGCTGATGAAATTGATGATACTCTTCTAGTATGTCCATCAGTATAAATATCTTTTGCTTCAATAATATTAGCAAGTGATAACATTAAACTTTTTGAACCTTCTATTTCATTATTGTATTCCTTACTAGTTAATTCGTATAATCTCCTATTTTCATTATTTGACGCCTCAAGTTCTTTGATTTTTTCTTTTAGCTCATCAGATAATCTTTTTTTATCTAAGGCATTATTAATAATTTTTATAAGTTCCTCATTGTTCCATGGTTTTTCTAAATAGTAATAAACGCCTACCTCATTTATACTTCTAATGGCATTTTCCTTATCAGCATATCCTGTCAATAAAATCGTTTCTGTCTTTGGAGAAATTTTCTTTACTTCCATTAAAAATTCTATACCGTTCATTTCTGGCATTATAAAGTCAGATACAATTACATCTACTTCCTTTGATTGAAGCATCTGGCTATATAAAGCTTCGGTTGGCGTGTTAAAGGTTACTATGTTTTGTTTTGTCTTCATTTTGAGTAATAAGGATAAGGTTTTTGTTATCATGAGTTCGTCATCAACAACCATTATTGTTTGCATAGGTCACCTCTATTTATTATTATATTTTTCTTGATTGATTGGAATTTTAACTGTAAATGTGGTTCCTTTACCTTCTTCAGAATCAACAAGAATAGAACCATTGTGTTTTTTTATAATATTATTACTTAGGGCAAGTCCGATACCCGATCCTGAACCAGGCTGCTTTGTTGTAAAACCATATTCAAATATCCTATAAATATTTTTACTGCTTATACCACACCCCGTATCAGTTATTTTAGCATAAACAAAAGCTTCGTCAGCACTTGTCTCAATAGTAATAGTACCTTTTTCATCAATTGCTTGAATTGCATTTATAATTATATTCATAAAAACTTGATTAATTAAGCCTATATAACAGGATACATTAGGTATTTCACCTAACTTTTCTTCTATATGAATGCGATTCTTATGAAGATTAGTTGTTAATATAATTACACTTCTTATACTTTCATTTATATCTGCTGGCATAAAATCAGCTTGGTCAATTCGCGAAAAAGAACGTAAGCTTTTTATTATTTCTTGAATTCTTTTACTAGCTTCCTCTGAAAGTACAGCAGATTCTTTAATATTTTCATTCATTTCTCTTAACATATCTAAATCTTCTATATTTGATACTTCCTCAGCCATAAGCTTTATCATATTAACATTTGAATTAATTGTTCCAAGTGGGGTATTGATTTCATGAGTGATAGCTGCTGTCAATTGACCTACTGAAGCCATTTTTTCTGTTTGTGTAATAACCTCGTTATAATTTACCATCTTATTCAAAAGCCGATTGGTTACATTAGCTAGTTCATAAACTTCTCTTACTGTTTTCTTATCTATTGTTAGAGAAGGATTTACATTCTCATACTTTTCATCTGCCAACTGCTCCATTTGCCTCTGCAAAATATTTAGTGGTCTTAAAATTGGTTTTGTCATTATATTAGTTATAATCCTCATAATTATTAGTAAAAATACTCCTCCAAGTAATAATGAAGCAATTATACCTAAATATATCATCCATGCTAGTCTAGAATCAATTCCAACTCTAATCTCTCCCACTTCGCTGCCTTTTTTATCAAGAATCATTTTTGAAACTTTTGTTCCTTTATAATTTTCTTTATCAAATTCTAGAGGAGCATTATTAATTTCTTTATTTACTGCTGTATTTAAAAAAATCCTAGAATTTCTTTCAAAAACCACATCCCCCTGAATCTCTATCATTATACTAAATACAGGAATAATATTACTAACTCTATTCATTTCTTTCTGAAACATATCATTTTTTAAAAAATCTTTAGCTTCAACATTAGTTTTGGTATTTTCTGTTACTCTTGAAACAATCGTATCTATATGCTCTATATAATATTTAGAGGTACTTGTGCCAATAATAAATAGCATTCTGTTTACTATAAACAAAAACATAGCACTCATTATTATAACAGTAAAAAATGTTGATAAATTTACCATAAATTTAAAACGGTTTTTTAAGCTTTTATGTTTTCTAAAATCTATTTTATCTTTTTTACAATTATCTTTCATATTATCACCTGTATATCACTATTTTCCCTTAATAGAATACAATTATATCATATTCATAATATATTCTTAAGTATCCTAAAATTAATATTTAATGAATTTATTTATAAAAAATAACAATTTAAAAGCCACAGTTGACCTGTGGCTTTGTGACTTCAATTAAATTTTAAATTTTTGTACCATTTCGCTTAATTTTTGTGACATCTCTGCCTGTGCTTGAGCTGTTTTAGAAATTTGCTCCATTCCAATTGCTGCTTCGTTTACCCCGCCCTTTATATTTTCTGCATTATTATTTGCATTCTGTGCTTGATGAGCCATTTCCTGTATAGCAGAACTAACTTGCTCCATTGTTGCTGTAATTTCTTCTGACATGGAAGCTATGCTTTCAGACATATTAGCAACGAACTCTGCATCATTGTAATAGTCATTCCCAGTTTCTACGAAACTGCTAAGCTGAGGTCTAATATGTTCTCCTATAAATTGTAGTACTTCATTGCTATTATCCTTCAACTCTAAAACAGCTTCCCTAACTTCTGTTATTGTATCTTGAATTTTAACTACAGCTTCAGAGGATTGCTCTGCAAGCTTTCTAACTTCCTCTGCTACAACCGCAAAGCCTTTTCCCTGCTCTCCTGCTCTAGCTGCCTCAATGGCAGCATTTAGTGCTAGGAGATTTGTTTGTTCTGAGATACTTGATATAGTATCTGCCATAACTTTTATATTCTCCACTACCTCTGCTTTTTTCAGAGCTTGAAGAATATTCTCCTCTTTCTCTAAATAAATTTTATCTGTACTATCAACAGCTTCATTGCTGTCATCTCTAACTTTTATTGCTCTATTTTTTATAGCTTCTGATTTTTGACTACCTTCCACAGCTTGAGCCGAAAGGGTCTGTAGGCTTGAACCTACTTCTTCTGAAGAAGCTGAAACCTCTTCTGCTCCTGCACTAGCTTCTTGTGTACCTAATGTTATTTCTTCAGTTTGGGTATTAATTTCCTCTAGCTTTGCAGACATTTCCTCAACTGTTGCAGATAGTTCTTCACTGCCTGCACTTAAATCCTGAACAGAATTAACTACTTCTCTAATAAGTTCTCCTACATTGCTTTGAGCCTCATTTAGAGCTGCGGCAGTTTGTCCAAACTCATCCTTCCTAGTAACATTTATAGCTTTTGAAAAATCAGAATTTTTCATCCTCTCTGCAAAATCCTTTAATAAGCCAAGAGGATGAACAATATTTTCGAGAATTATTACTGATATTATAACTCCAATTAATATAGAGATTAAGACTAAACCTATAAATATTATTATTGTATTTCTATAACTTATATCACTTTGTTTTTTAACTTTATCTGCTTCTTTAATGTTATAATCTGATAATTCTATCAAATTCTTTTGAAATTCATTTGCTACAGCCTCTACTTTATTAAATTCATCCTTAGCTTCCTTTTGCTGCCCAGCTAAGGCTAGTTTAATTGTCGCCTCTCTTCCTTCTCTATATATAGCCATATTTGCTTCAAGAACTTTCATCAAATTTTTTTCAGATTGGTCTAGTTCTGAGCTTTTATATTTAGTAAAATTCTCGTCAGCAACTTTTTTTCTTTCTTCAATATCCTTTACTTTTTCATTCTGCTTTTCTTTTTCACCAGTATGTAAAATTAAATAATAAATATCTGCTTCTATAGCTCTTGCTTGCGCTTTATTGTCCATAAGATACTGTAATGACAACAGATTATTATTATACATATCTGTCATTCCATCATTTGCCTTAGAAATATTTATATATCCTACTACTGATATAATACCTATTAATGCTAGCATTGTTACAGATAAAGTAAATATTTTTGTTCTTACTTTCAAATTTTTAAACATAACTTATACCCCCTATTTAATAATGTTTCTACCCAAGAAGCATTACCAGGCTTACCTAATATATACCATTGGATAGCATCACACCCAATTTACCTTTTACCCAATCAAATCTAACCTATAATGGTATACTATTAATATATGACAAATATACAAATTTATTTTACATAAATTTGTATTATTCATCAATAAATACTAAATTTTGTCCTGGTTTATTCTCTGACAATTGTAAAAATTCCATTTTATTGTTGAATTAAATTGTTTTATATATAAGTATGTTATTTAAAATAGGATACTTATATATAATTTGACATTATGTTCAAAATCAGGAGGAACACACATGAAAAACAATAAAGGATTTGGAAACTGTTTATCAGAATTATTGAAAATTTTTAATTTGAAAGGAAGTAGACTTGCCAGGGGAATAAATGTGGATTCATCGCTAATATACAAGTGGCTGAGGAATGAAAGAGTTCCATCATATAATTCCACTTATATTGATCTTATAACAAATTTCTTTATTAATAATATTAGTAATTCTTTTCAAAAAGAAATTGTAGTAGAAGCTTTAAGAAAATGGTCCCTTGAGGAATTAGCCACCGAAGATATTTCTATTGAAGAAGCCATTAGAACTTATTTAAAAGAAGCACAAGGATATTCAATTGAACTATTGTCAAAGGAAAATAATAAAAAAAGGCAAGCTAAAAGTTTATCAAAAGATATGCTATCCTCTGGAATTGATTTTGTAAATATTATTACTGGAGAGGATGGAGTATTACAATCCGCTTTAGATATCTTAGAAAATATACCAAAGTATCCAGAAGGTAAAGATGATACAATACTTATTACTTTAAATAGTAATATGGATATTCTGGATAATTTCAAAGAGTTTAATATTAAATGGAAGAAAGTGCTTCACAAAATATTGAAAAATGGATGGAAAATTGTATATTTAGTAAAACTAAATAATAATATAAAAAGAACAATTAAAATTATTGAATATATGCAACTTTCACTTTATACAGGAAGATATGATATTTACTATTATAAAGATAGTTCTCTTGGATTCATGGGCAATGAACTTATTGTTGTACCAAATGTAGGGGCTTTATACTGTTTTTCCTCAAAACTTAAAAATCAAGTTGATAGTGCGTTTTTATTTAAATCTAAAGAGAGTATAGAAATTCTATCTGGACACTTTTTTCAACTATTTTCCTCTGCCAAACCTCTGCTAAAATCTTACAATTGGCAAAAAACAACTCAACTTCATCATACGTTTATTGAAGCAGAAGAAACATTGGGTGACAAATATGTTTTTAAAGGAGATATAAATACTATAACTCTACCACTGGACCTTTATAAAAAATACTTGAAATTAACTAAAAAAACTAATGAAGAAATAAAAGAACATTTATTCTTGCATAAGAGAAGGTTAGATGCCTTTGAAGCTCAAATAAAATACTATAAATTTAAGGACATTTTCTTTAAAGAGTCCATTGAAAATTTAGTAAAAGAAAAAATCTATTCCTTTGATCCGTACTTTATATTAGACGATATAACTTTAGATTATAATGATATTAAATGCCACCTAGAAAATATAATTAATATGCTGGAAAAATATGAAAATTACGAAATCGCTCTAGTTAATAAGAAAGATTTTGAGAACATTTCAAAGATATGTTGGATGGTAAAAGAAAATAATGGTGTATTTATACAAAAATTAAATGATAACATAATTAGTCCATACTCTTCCTATAATTGTAATGAAAATGTTGATCTACTAATCTCTGAAGCTGAAGTAGTAGATGCATTTATTAGATATTTCTTATCCATGTGGAGTTCTTTACCTTCAGCTAATAAGGATAAAAAAAAGGTAATAAAGTGGATTAAAAGCCAAATAGAATTACTTAAAGTTTAAATTAAGAAAATAAAAATACTGTGGACAATCATTTTTGTCCACAGTATTTTATTCTAGCAAGAGGATGTTCCTCTTATAACAAATCCACGTTCAAACCAACCATTAGAATAGTCAATTACAGCTCTATCCAAATATATTTCAAGATCCTTTTCAAACACTATAGTTATTCCTTCTGATTCAACAGTTACATCATTTTCTTTCTTTAACTCATCCAGAGTTAATTGTAATCTTGGACCTCCTCAGCCATACCCACCAAAAGATACTCTAATCATAGTTGTTTCTGGATTTATAGCTTTTTTTCTCAATTCTTGAAATTTTTCAGCTGCTAATTTAGATATTGAAATCATATTATTTTCACCTACCTCTCATGATTAAATTTTAAACCAGACTTTAATTAATTCTATATATAATAATCCATAAAATGGATTCCTGGTTTTCGCACATCTTCTTCTCTTATAGTAACACCTATATTATCTAGATATTCTAGTACTGCAAGAGTTACTTTTCTGCTTACTCCTAGGTAATCTCTAATATTTACTAATGAAGCAGAGTCTTGACCTTGAAAAATATATCTAATTTTATTTACTGCATCTTTTAGGCTATTCTTATGAATATACATTTCACTTCCTAAATCTACTATTTCCCCTATTTCTATTAGAAACTTTAAGATGTCTTCAATTTTATATTTACCAACATTAATAGATTTTTTTATTACACTTAAGCTTCTAATATTAAAACCATCCTTTTCAATGGCCTCTTTGACTAATTTTGTTTCTTTTAATTGCAAAATCCTATTAATGATGTTCCCATTCATTTGAACAATTTGATTATTATGCAGTTTAAACTTGTTATTTTCAATAAAGGAGTTAAGTAGATTCATAAATTCTTTCATATCCAGTTGTTTAAACAATTTACTCTTTATTTCTTCTTTATCTATTTGAAATTTAAAATTATTCCTTTTAAATAAGTTTTCAAATTCCTGGTTAATTTCTATTATAAATTGCTCGTATAAATCAATACTTAAATATTTATTAACTTCTACTAGTTTAATTACTTTACCAGTTTCCACTAATTTAGCAAGAATCTTTTGAATCTCGCTTTTACTTAATAGGGTTTCTTGCCATAAATCCTGAATACTATATAACTTTTTTGAACTTTTTAGAACATACTCTATTAGTTCTTCTGAATTGCCTAATTCCCCTATAGTTAAATCTTCTATATTTTTTTCAGAAAATCTCTGTCTATTTAATGTAGAATGAAAAATTACCTCTCCTCCCCCAATAGTAATTGCTGGAGAATAGGATCGAATAATAAACTTATCTCCCCTTAAAGCTACAACCGATTCTTCAAATCTAAGCTGAATATAGCCCTTAGCACCATTTTTTATCTCATTTGCTCCTAAAATTCTTAATCTAGCTAGAACTTCTTTAGTCCCAATATGAACATGTACCCGTTGATTATGTACTAACTTTTCCATATCTTTTGTGGTGAAAATCACTGCATCCACTAGCTTACTTGGCTTTATATCCCCTGGTCTAGCTATTACATTTCCTCTCTCTATTTCTGACTTTGAAACGCCAGTTATATTTATTGCACATCTATCTCCTACTGTAGCAAATTCAACATTTTTATTGTGGACTTGTAATCCTCTTACTTTTCCATTGATGCCTTCAGGCAATATTTCTATTATATCCCCTTTAGCAACTCTTCCTCCCATTAGTGTTCCTGTAATAACTGTACCATGCCCTGCAATTGTAAATACTCTATCTACATGCAATCTAAATAGTTCTTCAGCATTGTACTGTTCAGCATCCTTTGCTAACTTTTCTAAATAGGACAGAAGTTCCCCTATTCCCTCTCCAGTAATTGACGACACTGGTATTATAGGATAATTCTTAAGCCATGTTCCTCTTATACTTTCTTTTATATCAGTTTTAACCATCTGAAGCCATTTATTTTCAACTAAATCTGTTTTTGTTAAAGCAATTACTCCATTTTTTATTTTAAGAAGAGATAAAATTTCCATATGTTCCTTTGTCTGGGGCATAATCCCTTCATCTGCTGCTATTACAAGCATAACAAAATCAATCCCTGTAACACCTGCAACCATAGTCTTTACAAATTTTTCATGACCTGGCACATCAATTACTGAAATAACCTTTCCAGATGGTAAGGTTAATGGTGCAAAACCAAGTTCTATGGTCATACCTCTTCTTTTTTCTTCTTCTAATCTATCAGTATCAACTCCTGTTAATTTCTTCACAAGCGCTGTCTTTCCATGATCAATGTGTCCAGCAGTTCCCATTACAACATTCTTCATACTTTCTCTCCTAGTATACCTTTAAGAGTTTCAACAATCAGCTTAAAGTCTTCATTTTCAATGGTTCTCACGTTTATAATTACTCTGTCCTTTTTTATTTTACAAATAATTGGTATATGACTTTTTCTCAAACTTTCTTGAAATTCATTAATATCTCCATTAATGACCTTTAAGGCTACAGCTTTACCTTTTAGAATTACAGCTGGAAGAGATCCACCCCCTACCTCATCAAGGTCATCTACTATTTCAGTTTCAATTATACTTTTTAATTCTTTATTTATGAGCTTTTCAAGCTCACTGGCCTTATAAATTAATTCTTCTTCTTTTAGTGCCATCATTCTAAGAACAGGTATTGCCTTAAATGCTTTTTCAGAATCCATATACAAGTTGAGTACTGCTGTTAGTGAAGCAATTGTGAGCTTATCACACCTAAGCATGCGTGTAAGGGGATTAAGTTTAATTTTATCAATTAACTCTTTTTTTCCTACAATAACTCCAACTTGAGGACCACCTAAAAGCTTATCACCACTAAAGGTTATAATATCCGCTCCAGCTTTAAGACTATCTTGAACTGTTCTTTCGTAAGGCAATCCAATAGTAGATAAATCCAAAAGACTCCCGCTGCCCAGATCTTCCATAACAACTAAATCTTGCTCTTTACTTAAAGATACTAATTCCTCAAGTGGTACTTCCTCAGTAAAGCCTATCACTTTATAATTGCTTGTATGTACCTTAAGCAGTACTGATGTATCTTCCCTAATAGCATTAGCATAATCACTTATTCGAGTTTTATTTGTGGTCCCTATCTCTACCATCTTTGCAGAACTTCTAGCTATTATATCTGGTATTCTAAAGCTTCCACCTATTTCTACTTGCTGTCCTCTAGAAATTACTACCTCTCTATTATTTGCCAAAGTATTTAATGCTAAAAATACTGCTGCTGCATTATTATTAACCACTAGTGCACTTTCAGCACCAGTAATCTTCTTTATTAGAGGCTCAATATGAGAATACCTTGAACCCCTCTTTCCACTTTCAATATCAAATTCTAAATTGCAATATCCTTCACAAACTTCATTTATATACTTTATTGCATTTTGTGGCAGAGGAGCTCTGCCCAGATTTGTATGTAAAACAATACCTGTAGCATTTATAACTTTTCTTAATCCCATTGCTTCATACTCAGTTACTTCTACTAATAGTTTTTCTAAAATATATTGTGTAATTTCTGCTCTAGACATTATCTGAACATTATTTCTGAATTCCTCTATTATTAATCTTATTTTATCTAATACCGGATTTTTTCCGTGTTTATCTATAAGCTCTTTAACCACACTTAATTCTAGTAAATCATTTATAGGTGGAATATTTCTTAAAGTCTCATGTTTATGAAAGTTTTCCAAAACTTATTCCTCCTTTAAGGAAAGTGGACATAGCCTATAATTGAATATATCAATTTAAGGTTATGCCCTCTTATACAACAATAATAGTATTTTCCTCTGTATCTGCTTTTAATACTTCTCCAATTATCACCGATTTTATTGAACCATTGAGATTTAATATTTCTAAAAGCTTTAATCCTTTTTCTTTCGGTACAGATATTAATAGACCACCAGAAGTCTGAGGATCAAACAATGCAATTCTTATTGCTCTTTCAATAGCTTCATCAAAACTTACCCAATTCTCAAAGAACTTCATATTCAAATGTGCTCCTCCTGGAGCAGCATCCTTTTCAATTAATTTGATTACATTTTTCATAAATGGAATCTTTGAACTATAAATTTTAAATTGAACTCTACTGCCCTTAGCCATTTCGTAACTATGTCCTAAAAGTCCAAAACCTGTTATATCTGTACAGGCATTAACACCTATTTTTTGCATTTCTTCAGAAGCAGTCTTATTTAGTGCAGACATTACAGTTACAGCTTCTTTAAGTTCCTCTTCTAAAATCATGTCAAATTTAAATGCAGTTGTAAGAACACCAGCTCCAATAGGTTTTGTTAGAATAAGAACATCTCCTGGTACTGCTCCTGAGTTTGTTATAACCTTTGATGGATTAATTGTGCCAGTAACAGATAATCCATATTTAATTTCATTATCTGTTATAGTGTGACCACCTGCTAGAGTAGCTCCGGCTTCTTTTATCTTATCAGCTCCACCCTTTAAAATTTCGGCTAAAATACTTGGCTCTAGTGAACAAGAAAAGCATGCAATATTTAGAGCTGTTAGTGGTTCCCCACCCATAGCATAAACATCGCTTAAGGCATTTGCTGCTGCAATTTGACCAAAGGTATAAGGATCATCTACTACTGGAGTAAAGAAATCAACTGTTTGAACTAAAGCAAGCTCATCTGAAATCTTGTAAACCCCTGCATCATCTGATTTATCAAAACCAACAATTAAGTTTGGATCTCTTCTATTATCATTATCTAAATGACACAAAACTTGTGCCAGGTCTTCCGGACCTAATTTGCTAGCTCATCCAGCCTTTGATGACATATGAGTAAGTCTTTTTAATTCCTTATCAGTCAATATAGACACCCCCTTGCAGCTAGCATATCAATTTTAAAATTGGCGGGAACGTGTAGGAATTGAACCCACCTCGGCCGGTACTACCACCCGACTATGGATTTGAAGTCCAAGGGATCCACCAGAATCCATCCGCCCCCAAATTATAAAATAGATTTTAGTATATTATATACCCATAGCGGGTATATGTAAATAGTTTTATTAAGCTTTAATATAATAAATAAATAAGTAATGTATAAAATTATTGCATTTTGTAAATAATTTAAATACTCATTATCCCCACCCATTATTAAAACCTCAGCCTAGCTCATTATGCTTACTGAGGTTTTTTTACTTTTTATATTTTTCAGTTACTTCTATTAAAATTCTTTAAATAGTTCCTTTTTTGCACCACAAATAGGACATTTTTCTGGAGCATCCTTCTCTTCTGTATATCCACATATAGGGCATACGTAGAAATTATCCTTTTCTAAATCTTTTCCTTCCTTTGCACTTTCCTTAGCTTTATTAAATAGCTCAGCATGCTTTTTTTCAGCTTCCACTGCATAATGAAAAGATCTTTCAGCATCTTTTTCTCCTTGAAATCTTGCAGTTTCAAGATACACAGGATACATTTGATCAATTTCATGTAACTCTCCATTTATTGCACCTTGAAGATTATCTACTATGTTGGTAATTCCAAAAACTGCCCCTGCTGGAACTGTATTATCACCAACTTGCTCCTTAAGTACTTTAAAATGATTTTTTGCATGGACTAATTCCGCATATGCCACTGCCTTAAAAAGCCTAGAAATATTAGGGAAATCATCTTTTTCTGCTGCTTCTCCCCATATTAAATATCTCATATGTGCCATACTTTCTCCCCCGTAAGCAGATCTTAAAAAATCAGCTGTCATTGCATTTTTTAACATAAAAAACCAACTCCTATTTAACAAATTTTATATAATATATACTTCTCTTATAAAACTTTTTTATACTTAAGCAAAAAAAGAAAAAAGACTGGTTGTTCCAGCCTTATACTAATATAAATTAATTCACCGCTTGTACTATAAATTTTCTAATTCTTTAATGGTCATTCCTTCAAGTTTATCTTCACTATCAGTAGCTTTAAAAAAAGAATCTTTGTGCTGAGGATACATAAATTCTATCATAGCGAAATTGGCCACATCTAACAAATACTCAGTATTTCCAGTGTCCTTGTATTTTTTTAGTCTTATCTCTAAATTTTCAATAGCATTTATTAATTTTTCACCATAATTATTTTTAATAGGCCCATATTTATAATAACTAGTTATCATTCTATTTTTTCTTAAATCATCAAATTTCAAACTGTATTCCGTTTTTAAAATATCCTCAATCAAGCTTATTCCTCCTATCGTTAAAGGTATAGAATTTGTCCTTATCTCAATTTAACCTTTAAAATAAATTTTTCAACTTTATCAGTAATAATATATCTATAACAAGGTTTTTGTATACAAAAAACATATGGCATATGCTCTATAAATCCTTCTACTATACCATAAAGTCCATACCATTCACCTTCGTCTAAAATTAATACAATATCATCTTTATTATAATCCATTTAATCTCCTCTTTAAAATTATTATTAGTATATTTTAACCATAATATTATTATTTATAAGATATATTTTTACAATGTTATAATTCAGCAAATAAATGGTAATAATTACAATAAAGACAAATTAGGAGGTAATCCAATGAATGAGAATTTAAAACAAATAAGCTTAACTACTAGAATAATTACAAATGAACTTAATAAAAAAAGAGTTAAAGAACTTATTCAAGAACTAGAAGATTTAAAAGCAATTGATAAGCAAGACTCAGAAGTTATAAAAGCTGCTGCTGATTGTCTTTAAATACCTCTCTTTTATATATTATATTCACAAAGAATAGAAATGGCTATGGAAAACTATCCATAGCCATTTCTATTCTATAGGTTCTCCATCAAAATTTGTATATCTCTCTGGAGTTCTTTTACCTCTCTTCTTAGCATCATCAGCTGGCCTATGTCCATCTAACTTTTTGCTTTTTTTATGTTTTTCTCCTTTTATTTTTTCCATCCGCTAATCTCCTTTCCATTCTATATAACATATACTAATAATAATATAACTTTAATTTTCCCAAGGATATGGCTTTTATTCCTTAATTTTTATTGACAAAATGTCATTTATTTCATACAATTTGAATTAATTATTTTATTAATTTTAAAATACAAGCATAAGGTGTGATTAATTTGAGTCTTGATAATTATAACGAAAAGATTATTGATGTATCTGAAATTTTAAAAACCATTGGACATCCAGCGCGACTTTGCATTGTATGCAGACTTATGGTAAAAGAACACAATGTTTCTCAGATGCAAAACTGTCTCAATTTACCCCAGTCAACAATTTCCCAACACCTATCTATACTAAAATCAAAGGGAATAATTGAAGGAACTAGAAATGGTACCGAAATAATATACAGTTTAAAAGATGATAATGTACGAAAAATAATAAACAGTATTTTTACTTTAGACGAAATACCTATAATCAACTAGTAATCAAAAAAGGAGCATTATGCTTTATATGCTCCTTTTTTACTTTTTTTATCTTGTACCTGCTATTTATCTTTAATGTTTTTTCTGTCTTTATTAGGTGTCAAGTCTTCACTGACTTCATTCATTAATTTTTCATGTTTCAAATTATATGCTTCTTTACTCTTGTTTCTTGATTTTTTATTGCTGCTTGCCTTTTTATCCATTTTACATTTCTCCTTGCATTCTACTTAAACTGATTTCTTGCACTTCCTTTGCCTTGCTTTCTTTTTTTATCTGTATTAGGCATTTCCATAAGTTCAGCAGCCTCCATATTTACCTTCTTAAACTCTCTTGAAAGTTCTTCTGTTATCTTATGTGTTTTACCCATTTTCCTAGCCATCTTCTCTCTCCTCTTATAGTTAATATTTTATTACTCAAGCATTATTATTTGCATTAATTTTTAAATTATTATTAATTAAATAAGCTATCCCAAGTTTTCTTTCCTACAATTCCATCTACCACTAGTCCTATAGATTGCTGATATTTTTTTACTTGTGTTTCAGTTTTATATCCAAAAATTCCATCAGCATTTCCAACATTGAATCCTAATTCATTAAGTTTTTTCTGTAGTAGTCTTATATCCTCTCCCTTCATCATTGGCTTCTTGTACATGAGTATTTTCTTATAAGCAATTTTTTCTGAATTTTTATACTCCGTTATATTTTTTTCATTAAATTCTTTTCCTATAATCCCATACACTACAGCCTCAGCACACTTTTGTCTCATTTCCGCTTTACTCATAATAGCCATATCAAAGCTATTGTCTATAAATCCAAACTCATTTAATATTGCCGGCATTTTAGTAGCTCTAATTACATACAAATAGTCTCCATTGTTACCTCTCATACTTTTCAAACCTCTTGATTTAAAAATTTTTCTTAAGTTGTTTTCTACTTTTTCTGCATATAGTTTTCCAATTCCACCTGTAATGGAATGCCAAACCTCTATTCCTGTACCTCCTCCAGAGTTGATATGATTTGAAATAAAAATATCTGCGCCCCATTGATTTGCATTTTCTACTCTCTTTTCTAAGGATACTGATTCATCTGTAATTCTTGACATCTTTACTTGATGTCCAAAACTCTCAAATAAACTCTTTTGACGAAGTGATATATCTAAATTTAGATTTTTCTCTAAAAAGCCATTTCCAACTGCACCTGAATCATTTCCGCCATGTCCTGGATCTATAAATATTTTCATGTGATTCCTCCTTGTATACTAAATAATCGTTCAATTTAATATATGCACATAAAAATAAAGTTGTAATAATAAGATAAAATAACACATATTTTTATTTATATAAATTACTTTTGAGGTGGTTCTCTTTGAAAAAGGGCAGCTTAATAATACTCTTCCTAATACTAATACTAGTTTTATTTGGAAGCTACACAGCTTATTATAATAAAAAAAAGCCGAACAATTACTACTATACAAATCAATTGGCTAAAAATCTCACCCTTAATAAAAAGTATGAAATTAAAATTCTAGACAACAATTTTTATAAAGTAGAAGAGGTTTCTGAAGAAAATATTGAAATAATACTTTCGTTTATTAAGGAACTGAAAAAACAAAATTTTATTGATAAGCCTCAAATCATAAATGTAAAGCCCAAATATAAGTTTTTTATTAAATTTCTTGATAATAATGATAAATTTGTAGTTAATATCTATGATACAAAATATATATCCATTCACCCTTGGGATGGTGAGTTTACTATGGATTATATAACAATGGAGAATATCCCTATTCGTTATAATCTTTATAGCCTTGGGAAAAATACTTTTGTAAAATATCCTGACTTAAACGAGTAATTAAGAAAAGTGTGCTTATCTTTATAAAGCACACTTTTCTTAATTACTATTTAAATACTTCTACTAAATTATTAAAAATATCTTTATTATTTTTTATTTTTGATGAATTTCCTAAAACACATATATAATTTTCTTTCATTGCATCAGCAATAAGACTTGAGAAAGACTTAATCATTTCTTTATTACAATTTAATATTTCATCTCTTTCCTTTTGCACATCTTCTTTAGTAATATTACTTAAATAGTATGCTACTGCTTTTTCAGATTTAGCAGCTGGTGTTAATGGCATATCTAATCCACTTATAGTGCCTATAATATACTTTGTCATTTCTCTTTCATTTACATCAAAGTTTTTTAAATAAAGTTCTGCTTTTTTATATGCATCTATAGTTTCTTTTAAGTTTGGATCTCTATAAGAGCCAAAAAACATATTTCCACTTCTTCCAAAGCTAGCAAAAGAACCATAAGCTCCCCCAAGTACACGGATATTATGCCATAAATAATCAAGACTTATAATAGTCTTCAACACCTGTAAACTTCCACTATATTCGTAACCTAACTGTTTAAAATTGCATCCTTTAACCACATATTGAACATCTCCTTCAGTTAAAAGCCCCTCATTTTGTGGATCAATCTCAAACTTATATTCATTTATTTTTAAAACCTTATCATCTAGTTTTTCAATAAATTTAATTATATTTTCCTTAGCACCATTAAAATGTTCTTCCTCAATTGCTATACTTATTATTAAATTATTCTTATTAAAAATAGCTTCTGCAACCTTTTTCAAACTACGAATTATTTCATCAGCCTTTTCATCGAAATTTTCCTCTAATTCTTCTACAAATTTATAGAATTGAAGTCCTGAAATATTTTCTTCATATTTTCCTACAGGTGAGAAGTATGAAAATAGCCTGTTTGCAGCTACAATATGACCAGCATCAAAAATAACCATTTCTAGTCTAGATTTTGTCTCTTGTATTATCTCCTTGAGTCTCTTTTTATCATCCATTTTAGTATTTAAGATTATTTCTTCAAGAATATCTATGTTTTTGGGCAGCTTATCAATCAATACCTTTGCTTTCACTATAAACTTAGGTAGATATTCTCCCTCAGTACCATTTTTAATAAAGGTTGAAGAAGAGTACCCTATACCACCTGTATAAATATTAATTTCATTTGCCAAATCAGCATAATCATATTTTTCAGTTCCTATTTTCCCAAGCACTGCAGAAAGTAAGCTAACATACGGAATATAATTTTCTTCTACAGTTTTTGAATCAAAAATAAATTTTAAGTAGACTATCTTGTTAGTAAACAATGAATGATATAGTAATTTATTATTTCCTATAGTTGTTTCTTCTAATGGCAATTCCTCAGCCTTAGGATCTATATCCTTCAATGACAACAATGGTATTTTTTCTAAATCTTCCTTCTTTTCAGGAGAAGTCTGTCTTTCTCTTAGACTATTTGTTTCTTCTACTAATTTCTTTAATTCTTTTTTTGACAGAGTTGATTTATATTCTTTTAATTTTAATCTTAACTTTTCTGCCTTTTCTTCTGCTAACCCTTGTTTTGGAGTAAGGGTAATTATTGACCCGTGCTTTACATTTAATAAATATTTTTTAATTAACTCTTCAAAGTAATTAGTAGTTAATGCTATTTTTATCTTATTAAATGTTTCTTCATACTCTAAATGGGAAAGTGGATTTCCATCATAAAGCCAGCTATCCATAGCTTTTGTATAATATATGAGACCCTTTGGATAATTCCTAGTATCTCCTTCTCTTAATCTAAATTCTTTTATGTTAATACATGCCTCAATGAGTTTTTTATCTATTCCTTTTTCAACTAGTTCATTAAAAGTATCAAATATTATCTTTTTGAATTCCTCTTTTTTATCCTCATTGGAATTTTTTACAACCACACTAAATACAGGTTGAAGTATACTATTATCAAAAAAACCATAAACATCTTTTCCTATTCCTGCCTCAATAAGAGCTTTTTTTAATGGAGCAGCTGGAGTTTCTAGTAATAAATATTCCAAAATATCAAAGGCTAAGTAAAGCTCATCATTACATGCCTCACCAAGAACAAAATTTAAGCTGAAAAATGTCTTATCTTTTCCTTGGTCTTCTTTTGAAACGGAATATTCTGCTTTGAAATCTCTTATTCCACCAAAGGGTTTTTGGACTTCTATTCGAGAATTTATTTCAGCTTTATCAAATTTATTTAAATATTCTTCATTAATAAATCTAAGCTGTTCATCTAAGTTTCCATTTCCGTATAAATATATATAACTATTTGAAGGATGGTAAAAGTTTTTATGAAAATCAATAAATTTCTCATAAGTTAGGTCTGGTATATATTGAGGATCTCCTCCTGATTCAAAACCATAAGTAGTGTCAGGAAATAAAGACTCTTGTATTTTTCTATACAAAACGTCTTCCGGTGAAGAAAAAACTCCCTTCATTTCATTATATACTACACCTTTATATGTTATTTCATCATCCTCACTATTTAGCTCATGATGCCATCCTTCTTGCATTAATATTTCCGGATACTTATATATGTTTGGATATAAGACCGCATCTAAATACACATCCATAAGGTTAAAAAAGTCTTTATCATTCTTGCTGGCAACTGGATACAAGGTTTTATCTGAAAAAGTCATTGCATTCAAAAATGTATTTAAAGAACCTTTTGCAAGTTCTACAAAGGGGTCCTTAATTGAGAATTTTCTAGAACCGCATAAAACCGAATGCTCCATTATATGGGCAATTCCTGTGCTATCCTTTGGAGGAGTCCTAAAGCCTATAGCAAAAACCTTATTATCATCATCATTTTCTAAATTTAATAGTCTTGCTCCCGTTTTGTTATGCTGGAATATTCTAGCTTTTGAATTTATTTCTTTAATATACTTCTCTTCAATTAATTTAAAATCATGATATATTTTATTCAGAGAAAAATCCATTTTTATGCCTCCTCTTTTATAATAACTATATTATTACCTTTAAAGCCTAGATTATTTCAAAATAACTTATATGATATTTTCATTTTTCTCAAGCTCTTCTTTAATTTCGTAAATCCTCTTATTTAACACAGGATGAATAACGTAAGGAGCAATATCACAAAGAGGTTTAATTACAAATAATCTTTCATGCATTCTCAAATGAGGAATAACTATTTCTTCAGAGCTTGTTACAATGTCATTGTATAAAAGAATGTCTAAATCAATAGTTCTTGGTCCCCATTTTATAAGTCTTTCTCTTTTTAATTCCTTTTCTATTTCAAGCAAAAGCACAATAAGTTCCTTTGGATTAAGAAGAGTCTTTGCTTCAAATACTGCATTAATAAAATTATCCTGTTCTAAATATCCTACAGGCTTTGTCTCATATTGTGGGGACTGATTAATTATTTTTGTTAAACCAGAAGAATTAATTTTTTCAGCAGCAAGTTTAATATTTTCTTTTTTATCACCTAGGTTTGAGCCTACTCCAATAAATACTCTATTCCATCTTCTATCAATTTCAACTGCCGCATAATCTATCGGCTTTCCAATAGGTGCCCAAGGCTTTTTAATAGTTATTTTAACTCTTTCAACTTCACCATAATTTAATAATACAAATTTTGATAATTCTTCGGCTGCTTTTTCTATTAAGTCATACTTATTTTTATTAAATTCTTTTTCTAGTTCATTAGAAAGCTGTCCATAGTTTACTGTTTTGCTTAAGTCATCACTTTTACCTGCGGGACTTAAATTTAAAAAAAGTTCTGCAGAAATTAAAAATTTTTGTCCTATTCTTTTTTCTTCTTCATAAACACCGTGATATCCATATATTTCTAGATCTTTTATAAATATTTTATCCAATAGACTCTCCCCTTACTATAGCATCTGTCATTACTGCTGCTCGCTTATTTTCTTTAATATCATGAACTCTTACAAAATCACAGCCTTTCATTATTCCAATTACTGTCGTAGCCACAGTACCTTCTACTCTTTCATTTACCGGTAAATTCAAAGCTATCCCTATCATTGACTTTCTAGATGTACCTAATAGCACCGGATATCCTAAAACATTTAACTTATCTAAATTACTCATAACTTTTAAATTATCCTCATAGGTTTTTGCAAATCCAATTCCTGGGTCAATCATAATATTTTCACTCTTTATTCCTGCTTTTAAAGCTATATCTATGCTTTCCCTTAAATCTCTAATAACATCTTCTATTAAATTATTGTAGTTTTTATTTTCTCTATTGTGCATAAGGCAGCAAGTAACTTCATATTTTGCTGCAATCCTTGCCATTTGTTCATCTCTTTTAAAGCCCCATATATCATTGATTAAAGAAGCACCTGCCTCTATTGCTTTTTCAGCAACTACTCCTTTATAAGTATCTATAGAAATAGGAACATCTAATTCCTTTGACAAAACTTCAATAATAGGAGCAACTCTTTTAATTTCTTCCTCTGGTGATATTTCAACAAAGTTAGGTCTTGTAGACTCACCGCCTATATCAATAATATCCGCTCCAGCTTCTATCATTTCCTTAGCGTGCTTTATTGCTGCTTCAATATTGTTATACTTTCCACCATCAGAAAAGGAATCTGGAGTTATATTTAAAATGCCCATAATATAAGTCCTTTTGCCTATATTAAATTCTTTCTTTCCAATTTTCATTTATTCTGTCCTCCTGTAAACTATATAATTCTGCTTAGTACTTTATATATAAATTCTTTTTATCTTCCTTCCAGTTGCACTTTTCTATGCTAGCACAAGAATAACAATTTCTTGAAAGCTTATCTGCTGAATAAAATATACTAGATAAATCTTCAGTTTTCTTTTTATCCTTTATTTTTTTTCTATGATTTAAAATTGCATTTTTTATTTCATCTATTTCCTCTTGATTAAAACCGCAATCAACTAATATTTCTTCACATAAATCTGCACTTGCAACATCATGTTTAATTCCACTTTCATATTGAATCCACTTCCCAATATCATGCAAAAGTCCTACTGCATATATCAATTCTTTATGT
The DNA here is from genome assembly GCF_001263795.1 of Clostridium homopropionicum DSM 5847. Lineage (GTDB taxonomy): Bacteria > Bacillota > Clostridia > Clostridiales > Clostridiaceae > Clostridium_H > Clostridium_H homopropionicum. Next base: position 6,750 of record NZ_LHUR01000018.1, on the reverse strand, counting down.
ATATCTAATCCCTTTTCTAAAGCTAAAATATACGCTATTCTAGCTGCATCTAGAAAGTGCTGCATATCATGCCTGCAAAATTCTCTTGTCTTTTCATGAATCTTAATTTTATTTGTATATTCAATATACTTTTTATGATTAATTATTCTATTAATTCTATCTGGTTCTTGCATTAATACGCCCTCCCTTTAGGCATTTTAAGGAAACTCTTCTTTTATTATATCAAAAGGTTTTTTATGGGTACAGGAAAAATAAGCCTTCAATTTTTTTTTATTATAGTGTATATTTATATATACTATTTAAATTTTTTAGATTAGAGGTAATATTATGTATAATAAAGGAGATTTTCATTTACATACAAATGCTTCTGACGGCAAGCTTGCTCCAAAAGAACTAGTATCCTTAGCTAAATTAGAAAAGCTTGACATAATTGCTATTACAGATCATGATAACACCTTTGGAGTTGAAGAAGCTATAAAAGAAGGTAATAATATTGGAGTCAAAGTAATACCTGGTATAGAACTTTCAACTAGATATAATGGGGAAAGTATACACATTCTAGGGTATTTTTCTAGCAATTCTTATAGCTCTAGCTCTTTTCAGCAATATTTACAAGATATACAAGACTTCCGCATTAAAAGGGCAGAAAAAATAGTATTTAATTTAAAAAAGCTTTTTAATATAGAATTATCTTTGGATAATCTACTACTATCAAATAACGGAATTATTGCAAGACCTCATATTGCCAAGGCTATAATAGAAGCTGGTTATCCTTACACTTATGATTATATATTTGACAACTTTATTGGATCTACTTCTCCAGCTTATGTGCCAAATAAAGAAATTAGCATTGAAGAAGGTATAGAAGTATTAAAATCAGTAAATGCAATTACGGGACTTGCTCATCCAGTTCTTATAAAAAATTCACCTGTTGAAGAAATTCTACAATTTAATTTTGATTGCATAGAAGGAATATATCCCTTAAATGAGCCTGAAGATGAACTACGTTTTAGAACACTAGCAGAAAAATACAAAAAAATAATAACCGCTGGTTCTGACTATCATGGAATTGAAGAAAGCGATAGCAAACATGGTTATTTAGGGAAGAGTGTATTACAAGGTATGGATCTTAAAATATTTTTAGAAAAAATAGGATCTCTTTAATTAAATAATAGAGATCCTATTTTATATTTTTATATTATTTTCTTTTTATTTCATTCATTACTCTTTTAACCAAATTCCCAATAAAGCCGAGTCCTATTAACACAAATAATATATATATTTTTTTTGTATTGGCTGGATCATTTATAAATTCAAATAATTTATCCATTTTTCTAATCACTCATCTTTTTTATTATCTTTAAGCTTCTTCTAAGAACGCACAATAAGCCTTCATTGTTTCATAAACGTCAGCTTTTGAAACTACTTCCCAAGGAGCATGCATATTTTGAACAGCAACTCCGCAATCAATTACTTGCATACAATATTGAGCTAGAATATATGCAATAGTACCGCCGCCGCCTTCATCAACTTTTCCAAGCTCAGCTGTTTGCCATGATACATTATGTTTTTCCATTATAGCTCTAATTTCAGCTATATATTCTGCATTAGCATCATTAGAACCAGATTTTCCTCTAGCCCCTGTATATTTATTAAATACAACTCCTTTTCCGAAATATGCAGCATTCTTCTTTTCCATAACTGATGGATAGTTTGGATCAAAAGCTGCACTTACATCAGACGAAAGCATCTTAGAATTTGATAAAGCTCTTCTCAACATAAGGTCATTATAACCATCAAGAAGATTCATTATTTCTGCTACAGAATTTTCAAAAAACTTTGACTGCATTCCTGTAGCTCCTACGCTTCCTATTTCTTCTTTATCAACTAATAGAGTAACACATGTTTTGGCTGGCTTTTCTACTTTAAGCATTGCTTCAAAGGATGTATAAGCACACACTCTATCATCATGTCCATATGCCATTACCATACTCTTATCTAATCCATAATGTCTTGCTCTACCTGCTGGAACTACTTCAAGTTCTGCAGAAACAAAATCCTCTTCGTTAATATCATATTTCTCATTTAAAATTTTTAAAATGTTTTGCTTTACTCTGCCTTTAACTTCCTTATCTTCTACAGGCATACTTCCTATCAATACGTTTAAGTCTTCTCCTTCAATTCCCTTAGCTAATTTCTTTTCTAGTTGGTTTGCAGAAAGGTGTACTAGTAAATCTGAAATTCCTACAACTGGATCATTTTCATCTTCTCCTATTACAACTTTTGTAACTGTTCCATCCTTTTTACCTAGAACTCCATGAATAGCTAGCGGAATAGTAACCCATTGGTATTTTTTAATTCCTCCATAATAGTGAGTTTCAAATAAAGCTAAATCAGTATCTTCATACAATGGATTTTGCTTTATATCTAGCCTTGGTGAATCCACATGTGCTCCTAATATTGTCATTCCATTTTCGATTGGTTCACTACCGATTACAAACATTGCTAGAGTCTTTCCCATGATTTGAGAATAAACCTTATCTCCAGCCTTAAGTTTTGTATTATTACTAATTAGCTCATCTATATTTCTATATCCCTTTTTCTCAGCTAATTGGATAAATTCTGTGATACATTCTCTTTCAGTTTTACATTTTGACATAAAATCTATATATCTATCATTCAAATCATTTAAATTTTCCAAGTCTTCTTTTGAATATTTATCCCAAGCATAATCATAGGTTTTTTCTAAAGAAGATTTAGTAATCTTTTTTGCCTTGACCATTATAATATTCCCCCTCATTTTTAGTTATCTTTGTTTCTATTACATTTTTATTACTCAATAACCATATTATATCATACTATTCATCCATGAGAAAATCATAACTATCTCTAGTATTTTATAGCCATTTATTTCTTTTGAAAAAAATGAGCATTGTGGCAGAAATTAAAATCATAATTATCAAAATATAATAATATCCATTAGGTGAAGATGAAAAGGGCATTTTTTCATAATTCATTCCTTGCAAACTTGTTATAAGGTTTAATGGTAAAAATATGCTTGTAACTATAGTAAAGACCTTCATAAAATCATTTGTCTTATTTCCTATCTCTGATTCAAAGGCTTCTCTTACTAAAGCTAAATCCTGAACTAAGCTTTCTAATGCTAACATAAGCTTATTTATCTTCATATTTATACTATGAAAATGGTTTATATCCTCTTTATCGATTATTGAATTATCATTACTTACAAGACTATCTCCAACGTATCTTAAAGGGTTTAAGTATTTTCTAAGCTTATAAAGTTGTCTTCTTAGATGGATTAAATCTTCTGCATGTTCCCTAGAGGGATTTTTTAAAATAGCAATTTCAATTTCATCAGCTTTTCCCTCAAGTTTAGACATAATATTATAGTTTTTTAAAATTATTCGATCAATTAGATAGTAGAGAATCATAGATGGTCTAGGATTATTTTTGAGCAGAAAGCAGTTTTTCAAATCTTTTATATCTTTAATTAGCTCATCGATTATACCTATTTCTTCATTATACAAAGTAACTATATAATCTTTACTCAAATATATATTTAACTCTCTGCTTTTAACAATCCCATTTTTGTATCCTAATATATTAAAGCTTAGAAACATATACCCATCAAAAAAAATTATCTTAGAAGAGGTATTTCCGTAGGTCATACATTCTTCAAGACTCTCTTCATCTAAAACAATTTTTTTCTTTAACTCATCTAATTCATATTTGTCCAGTAATATCCAATAGTTACTTTTACCAACTTTCCACTCCTCTGACACTTCATTAAAATTATCTAAAATGTCAAATATCTGCATTTAATCACCAACCCTATATAAGCTTGATTTGCAGTTATAAATATTTATTATTAATTATTATCTGTATTTACATTGGTGATTATTCTATGTATTTTTTCATCATGAACTTCCATAGGTATATTTTTTAATATTTGAAAGTCATATGCTATGGCAACTTTAAATGTATCTTTAGAAATATTTTTTAAAAATCTATCGTAAAAGGCTCCACCATAGCCTATTCTCCCTCCCTTTAAATCAAATGCCACTCCAGGAACAATTACTAAATTGATAGATTCTTCATCAATTTTTTTATTAAAGGAAGTAGGTTCTAGGATACCATAAGAGCCTATTTTTAAATCTTCAAAATCTGAAATTTCAATTGCTTTCATTCCTTCTTTTTTTGACACTATCTTTGGAACGCATACTATTTTATTATCTTTTAAAGCATGCTGAATAAATTTATGAGTATCAACTTCTCCATTATAACTAACATAGACTAAAATAGTCCTAGAATTTTTGTACTCTGCACTTTCAATAATTTTTTTAAATATTATTTCATCAAACACTTTCTTTGCTTCTGGTTTCAACGAAATTCGTTTTCTATTAATTAACTCTCTAATCCTCTTTTTTTCTTGCACCATTTATCACTTCTCCCATTCTTTTGTTAATGGTTTCTGCAGGAGATATTTTAGATACAAGCTTGTATCTGAAGTTTGCAGCAGCAGCTTCTATAATAACTGCCATATTTCTTCCTGGTCTTATTGGAACTGTAATCTTTCTAACAGGTACATCAAGTATAGTATCGTATTCCTCATCCAATCCTAATCTGTCATAATTATGCTCAGTTTTCCATTGTTCTAAGTATATTATAAGTTCAATAGTTTTCTCTTCAAGAATTGAACTTAATCCATATAGAGCTGGTACATCAATAATTCCCATGCCTCTCACTTCCATCATTCCTGATGTAATATAAGGTGCTGTACCGTGTAAACTTCCATCTATTGCCTTTATATCTACAGCATCATCTGCTACTAACCTATGTCCTCTTTTCATAAGTTCTAATGCGGTTTCACTTTTACCTATACCGCTTTCTCCAGTAATCAGAATCCCTATTCCATAGACGTCTACTAATACTCCGTGCATTCTTGTCTCAGGTGCTAAAGCAGCATCTAAATAATTTTTAAGTCTTGTTACATTTTCTGTTGTTAGTCGTTTACTTCTAAGTACCCACCTTTTATTTAATTTTGCATTTTCAATTAATGCCTTTTGAGGTTCTAAATCTCTAGAAATTATTACGCAGGGAGTTTCAAACTGAAAAAATTTACTCAATCTTTTTTCCATTACTTCCAAAGGCATATTTTCAAGAAAGCTCCATTCTGCTTTTCCAATAAGCTGCACTCTTTCATTTGCAAAATAACTATAAAAACCAGCAAATTGTAATCCCGGTCTATTAATATCACTGGATTTTATTTCAGTATTCTTCTCACCTTCAACTACTACATCAAATTCTAAATCCTTCATTAATTTTTCAACTGTTATTTTCATAGTCCTCCCTCTCTTTCTTATGAGATTTTAACTACAAAGCTACTATTATTTTTACCTAAACTAGGTTAGTTATATCCAATCTATGTATCGCTTCTACAAATCTTATAGTTCCAGTTTTAGATCTCATAACTACTGAATGTGTTGTAGCAGTATTATCTCTATTAAAAACTACTCCTTTTAATAAATCACTATCAGTAAGTGCTGTAGCAGCAAAATATACATCTTCATTATTCACTAAATCATCAATTGTCAGTACCTTGTCCACATCCTCTATGCCCATTGACTTACATCTATCTATTTCTTCTTGGGTATGTGGTTCAAGTTTAGCCTGCATTTCTCCTCCCATACATTTTATTGCAGCAGCAGCAATAACACCTTCTGGAGCTCCTCCAGTACCTATCATGAGGTCTATTCCTGTATTTTCAAAGCCGCAAGCTAATATAGCAGCTACATCTCCTTCTCCGAAAAGCTTAACTCTAGCTCCAACTTCTCTAGCCTGTTCAACTATATAATTATGTCTTTCTCTTTCTTGCACAATTATAGTTAATTCTGTTATATCTTTATTTAATGCTTTAGCAACATTTGTAATATTTTCTTTTGGAGATTTATTTATATCAATTGCTCCTTTTGCTCCAGCACCAACTGCAATTTTTTTCATATACATATCCGGTGCATGAAGAAGGCTTCCTTTAGGTCCCATAGCTACAACTGCTATAGAATTTGGCAAACCTTTTGCAATCAATACAGTCCCATCTACAGGATCTACTGCTACATCCATCTCAGGCATATTTTCTTCCCAACTTCCTACTTTTTGACCAATATAGAGCATTGGTGCCTCGTCCATTTCTCCTTCTCCAATAACAACTGTACCTCTAATTGGCATCATTGCAAAAGCGCTTTCCATGCCGTCAACAGCTGCTTGATCAGCTGCACTTTTATCTCCTCTACCCATAAGTTTCGCACCTTTTAAAGCAGCAGCTTCTGTTACTCTTACTAATCCCATAGCTACATCTATATTTATCATATATATACCTCCAAATTTATTCTTGAGTAAACAAGAGCGTCACCGCCCAAGCTCCTCTACAAAACCGTACGTGCCCTATTAAGGCATACGGCTTTTCACATCATATTTCAATCATATATAGAATAAGCTAACGCTTATTGTCGGTTCTAATAGTGGAAAAGTTTTAAGTAGACCATTATAAAATGATTCTAGAGTATAACTCCTCTTTTGACTTCTTCTATTTAGCCATTTAAAAAAGCAGATATTTAACTGTATTTTGATAACTTTTCACACTTCTTGTATTATCAGTTACACCATAATACTGGTAGTGCCCTCTAAGCTTAAGATTAATTTTCTTAATAAGCTCACATACGGGCATTATTC
>NZ_LHUR01000017.1 GCF_001263795.1 Clostridium homopropionicum DSM 5847 | reverse complement strand
GCCCACGTGTTACTCACCCGTCCGCCGCTAGGTTTGTTCCGAAGAACTCCCCTCGCTCGACTTGCATGTGTTAGGCACGCCGCCAGCGTTCGTCCTGAGCCAGGATCAAACTCTCAATTTAAAAGTTAAGCAGAGAGCCCAAATTTATAATTTGGTGCGAATCGCTTAAGCAGATATCTCAAATCTATGATTTGATGATAGTCGCTTACTCTTTGAGCACTCCTCAGCTTCGCTGAGCGAGTTTCCTTCGCTTCTCTATAACTTCATTTTGAGTATCCTTACTCAATTACAGTTATTGACTGGCATTTATTTACCTTAATTCTGTTTAATTTTCAAAGACCATTTGTTTTCGTCATTTCTTGACGACAAAAATTATTTTATACTGAAAAAATACTTTTGTCAACAATATTTTTTCATTTTATATTTGTAAAATAAATACAATATATAAATAAGCTTAAAAAGAAATCCCTAATATCTAATCACTAGCCCCTATGCTTTAATAAATACATAGAGATTAGCGATTAGAGACTAGAGACTATTTTTTATTTTTCATAAACAAACTTATAACATAACTACAAAATCTAAAATCTTCTATTCCTCATTGCCATCATCAATTTCTACTCTATCTTCTATTTCATTTGAATTTGTCGATTCATTTACTAAATTTTCTTCGTTTTCTCCACTAATGTTTACTTTAGCCATAGCAACTACCTTTTCTTCTTCAGTAGTTTTCATTAAAGTAACTCCCATAGCATTTCTACTAGTAGTTGATATATCAGATACATTTATCCTTATTGCTATTCCATTAGTATTAATAAGCATTAATTCTTCTCCATCACTAACTAATCTAGCACCTATAACTTTACCTGTCTTTTCAGATATCTTATAGGTTATAAGTCCTTTTCCACCTCTCTTTTGAAGCGTATATTCTTCAATAGGTGTTCTCTTACCATATCCGTTTTCACTTACTACTAGAAGATCTTGATTCTTAGTAGCTACTTCCATTCCAACAACTTCATCGTCTTCTCTTAAATTAATTGCTTTAACACCAGAGGCAGTTCTTCCTAAAGATCTTATGTCACTTTCATTAAATCTTATGGCATATCCATTTTTAGTTACGTAAATTATCTGGCAATTTTCAGTTGTTACTCTTACACTAATAAGCTCATCATCTTCTTTTAAGTTAATAGCATTTAAACCATTCTTCCTAATAGATGAATACTCACTAAGGGAAGTTTTCTTTATTAGACCTTTTTTAGTTCCCATTACTAAATGGCTATTTTCAGTAAACTCATTTATATATAAAACAGCTTGAATCTTTTCCTCTTGACCTAGAGGGATTAGATTAATTAAATTCATTCCTTTAGCTGTTCTACCTGCTTCCGGTATTTGATAAGCCTTTAGCTGATATACTTTTCCTAGATTTGTAAAGAAAAGTATATTGTTGTGGGTTGTTGTTGTCATAATATGTTCAACAAAGTCATCTTCCTTTGTTGCCATTGCCTGAATACCTCTTCCCCCACGTTTTTGAGCGCTATAGGTTTCAATAGGAAGTCTTTTGATGTATCCAGCATGAGTTAATGTTATTACAAGATCCTTCTCTTCTATAAGATCTTCTAACTCTAAAGCATTTCCCTCATCTGCTATTATCTTACTTCTTCTCTCATCACCATATTTTTGTTTTATTTCGTTAAGTTCATCTTTTATTATTTTTAATAATAGAGCATTATCAGATAAAACTTCTCTGAAATATTTTATTTGTTCTAATAATTTAGTATACTCTTCTTCAATTTTGTCTCTTTCAAGACCTGTAAGTCTTTGAAGTCTCATATCCAAAATGGCTAAAGCTTGCTTTTCTGAAAGACCGAATTTATCCATTAAGCCCTCTTTTGCATCATTTGTTGTTTTAGAAGCTCTAATTAGCTTTATAACCTCATCAATATGATCTAAAGCTATTTTTAATCCTTCCAAGATATGAGCTCTAGCTAAAGCTTTATCTAAATCAAACTGAGTTCTTCTTCTTATAACTTCTTCTTGGAATTTTAAGTAATGTTCTAGCATTTGCTTTAAGTTAATAACCTGAGGTTCTCCATCAACTAAAGCAAGCATTATTATTCCGAAGCTATCTTGCATCTTTGTATGCTTATATAATTGATTTAGAATGATATTTGGATTACTGTCCTTCTTCAATTCAATTACAATTCTCATACCTTCTCTGTCTGATTCATCTCTAAGGTCTGATATTCCATTTATCTTCTTATCCTTAACAAGATCTGCTATATTCTCTATAAGCTTTGCTTTATTAACCTGATAAGGTATTTCAGATACTATTATTCTATGTTTTCCTTTTATCTCTTCTATATCTGCCTTGGCCCTCATTAGTACCTTACCACGGCCAGTTTCGTAAGCTTCTCTTATTCCTCGTTTCCCAACAATTAATCCGTAGGTTGGAAAATCTGGGCCTTTAATTTCAGTCATCAGCTGTTGAACTGAAACCTCAGGATTATCTATTAACATATGGATACCATTTATAACCTCTGTTAAATTATGTGGAGGAATATTAGTTGCCATACCAACAGCAATACCTGATGAACCATTTACAAGTAAATTTGGAAATCTTGAAGGAAGTACTGATGGTTCTTGTTCTTCTCCATCAAAGTTAGGAATAAAGTCTACAGTTTCCTTGTTTATATCCCTAAGCATCTCTAATGTTATTTTCTGCATCTTAGCTTCTGTATATCTCATAGCTGCAGCGCCATCACCGTCTACTGAACCAAAATTACCATGGCCATCTACAAGAGTATATCTAATTGAAAAATCTTGAGCCATTCTTACTAAGGCATCATATACAGCAGTATCTCCATGAGGATGATACTTACCAAGAACGTCTCCGACAATTCTTGCGCACTTTCTATATCCTTTTTCAGGAGTTAATCCTAACTCATGCATTGAATATAAAATTCTCCTGTGTACTGGTTTTAAACCATCTCTTACATCAGGAAGTGCACGACCAACAATAACGCTCATGGCATAATCTATATAACTTTTTTTCATTTCATGACTTATGTCTACCGGTAAAATATTACCTTCGTTATTCATTTTTACACCTCTTTACTAACCTTATATATCTAAGTTAACAACCTTCTTAGCATTTTCATGTATAAATTCACGTCTTGGCTCTACCTTATCTCCCATAAGGATTGTAAATATTTCATCTGCCACCATGGCATCTTCTACTGTCACTTGAAGTAAAGTTCTGTTTTCTGGGTTCATTGTAGTCTCCCACAATTGTGTTGCATCCATCTCTCCAAGACCTTTATATCTTTGAATGTCTGTGTTTTTATCTTTTCCACCCATCTCCATTAATTCGTTTTGAAGCTCATTATCTGAATAAGCATATCTTATATTTTTTCCTTTTTGAATTTTATACAAAGGTGGTTGTGCGATAAAAACATGGCCTTTTTCTACTAATTCCTTCATGTATCTATAGAAAAATGTTAATAAAAGAGTTCTTATATGAGCACCATCGACATCAGCATCGGTCATTATAATAATTCTATTGTATCTTATTTTTGTAACATCAAAATCCTTTCCAATTCCTGCTCCAAAGGCCGTTATCATGGATCTTATAGTATCTGATCCTAATATTTTATCTAACCTCTGTTTTTCAATATTCATTATCTTACCTCTCAAAGGTAAAATTGCCTGGAATCTTCTATTTCTTCCTTGCTTAGCTGAACCTCCCGCAGAATCTCCCTCTACTATGTAAATTTCACATTCCTCTGGATCCTTAGAAGAACAATCTGCAAGCTTTCCTGGAAGTGTTGTACTCTCTAAAACACTTTTTCTTCTAGTAAGTTCTCTTGCCTTCTTAGCAGCTTCCCTAGCTCTAGCTGCTGTTAATGATTTTTCTATTATAATCTTACCAACTGCTGGATTTTCTTCTAAAAAAGTATTTACACTTTCAGCAACTATGGTATCAACTATACCTCTAACCTCAGTATTACCAAGTTTAGTCTTTGTTTGACCTTCAAATTGTGGTTCTGTAAGCTTAACTGAAATTACAGCAGTAAGTCCTTCTCTAGTATCATCACCAGACAAGTTCTTATCATTTTCTTTTAAATATCCATATCTTCTAGCATAATCATTTAAAACTCTAGTAAGAGCAGTTTTAAATCCTGATAAATGAGTACCACCTTCTATAGTGTCTATGTTATTTGCAAATGAAAAAATGTTTTCATTGTAGGTATCATTGTATTGTAATGCTAGTTCAACAATATAATCATCCTTTACACCTTCTACATAAATTGGTTCTGGATGAAGCTTTTCTTTATTTCTGTTCAAATATGAAACAAAAGACTTAATACCACCTTCATAGTGGAATTCATCTCTTCTTTCTTTTTCTCCTCTTTTATCTGTAAGAGTAATTTTTATTCCTTTATTTAAAAAAGCTAATTCTCTTAATCTTTGTGCTAAAGTATCGTAGTCAAATTCAACTTCTTCAAATATATCCTTATCAGGCTTAAAATAAACTACGGTACCGTGATCTTCTGTTTCACCGATAATATCTAATCCACCAAGAACTTTTCCTCTGGAATATTCTTGTCTCCAAATCTTTCCTTCTCTTTTTACTTCTACTTTACAGTATTCTGATAGCGCATTAACAACTGATGCACCTACTCCATGAAGTCCTCCAGATACCTTATATCCACTTCCACCAAATTTTCCACCTGCATGTAGAATAGTCATAATAACTTCTACAGTAGGTATTTGCATTTTTGGATGTATACCTACAGGCATACCTCTACCATTATCATCAACTGTTATTGAATTATCTTGTTCAATAGACACATCTATTCTGTCACAGAAACCTGACAATGCTTCATCAATACTATTATCAACTATTTCATAAACTAAATGATGAAGACCCCTTAAGCCAGTACTTCCAATGTACATACCTGGTCTTTTTCTAACTGCTTCAAGTCCTTCTAATACTTGAATTTGCGATTCATCATAAATTTGATTGTTTTCCATTTATATCCTCCTAACTTACTATTTAGGTTCATAGAACATATTTTCAGTCCTCTTAGTTAAAGTGGAAGAAGATATAGGCGATAGATATATCTTGCTTTTTTTATCTACCTCTGCAACAATAAATGATTTTGCACTTTCTTTACTGATTCTCTCTACAAAACCATCTTCTTCAGCCATCCTTAAAAATTGAATGGTATCTGTACTATACATGGTAGTTTCTATATCAAATATCCCTATTATATCCTTTAATGGAACTACTACATTTTCTCCTAGATGTAAAAACATAAATATCCTCCTTAAAAACTATTAGATATTATTCAACTGTTCCATTTTTTACGTAATACATATTGATATCCTCATCTAAGTAATCCTTAATATCGAATATTCCAGTACAAGTTATTATAGTCTGAACCTTTTTAATAGAATTTAATATATATTTTTGTCTTTTTAAATCTAATTCCGATAAAACATCATCTAATAAAAGTACTGGATATTCTCCAATTTCTTCTTTTATTATTTCTAAAGACGCAAATTTTGTAGACAATACCGCTGTCCTTTGTTGCCCTTGGGAACCAAATTTTCTAGTATCTATATTATTTATGAATATTGAAAAATCATCCCTATGTGGACCTATTGAAGTTATGCCTTTCTCAAGGTCCTTTCTCCTATTTTCACGCAATAATTTAATAAAATCATTTTCAATATTGTCAAAATCTTTAACTTCTGTAATATATTCAAAATCTATAAATTCATTATTTGAGGTAATCTTCTTATGTATTATTTTACCCTGATCATTTAGCTTTTTTATATAATTTAATCTTTCTTTAATAATCAAACTAGCAAATTTACTTATTTGACTATCGTAAATATCTAAGATATTTTTATCATTTTCCCATTTTCTTAAAGCAAAATTTCTTTCATTTAAAACTTTATTATACTGAACAAGGGTATAATAGTATTTTTTATTCAGTTTGCACAATTCAATATCAATAAATTTTCTTCTAAAGGCAGGTGATTCTTTTACAATTTTTAAATCTTCCGGAGAAAATATTACAACATTAAAAACTCCCATGAGATCAGAAATTGAATTCAATTTAATAGAGTTTATATTAATTCCTTTTTTTCCCTCTTTAAATATTTTTATATCAATTTTCTTATCAAGTCTTTCTTTTGAAATATATGTACTTATATAAGCTTCGTCAGCTCCCCATTTGATTAACTCTTTATCTTTACTAGTTCTATGGGATTTTCCAATACTGCAATAATATATACTTTCAAGAATATTAGTTTTTCCTTGAGCATTATCACCTGTAAAAATATTAATGCCTTTATTTAATTGAATTGATAAATTATTATAATTTCTAAAATTTAATAAGTTTAAACTTTTTATATACATAGAAACACCTATTTAATTATATCATAACATACTCAGTGTAAGCCTAAACAATTTTATAAGTTTCTCCCTGAAACTCTATTAAATCACCTTTTGTTAATTTTCTACCTCTTCTTAATTCTACTTCTCCATTAACTTTTACTTCTCCATTTTGAATTAAGAATTTAGATTCTGATCCCATTGAAGTAATATTAGCCCATTTTAGAAATGAATCTAACTTTATTATTTCCGTATTTATTTCTATTTCTTGCATAAAAATAACCTCCTACAAGAATTTTGTTAATTACTTAACAATCTTACCGGTAACACCAAGTATGTATAATTATTATTTTCTTTACTTTTTATTACGCATGGACTAACACTACTTGAAAACTCTAAAACTATTTCATCTTCTTCAATGATTTTTAAAACATCTATTAGGTATTTAGAATTAAATGCAATCTGTAATTCCTCTCCTTGCAAAATTATATTCAATTCTTCTCTCACTCTTCCCAATTGAGAATTAGATGTAATTATTAGTGTATCTTCTTTAATATCAAACTTTATTAAATTAGTGTTTCCATCCTTAGCCATTAGAGAGGCTCTTTCTATACAATTAAGTAATTCTAATCTTTTAGCAGTTACCTTTAAAGCAAATTCTTCTGGAATGATCGAGTTGTATTTTATAAATTCTCCCTCTAATAATCTTGATACTATTTTAGTGTCACCTAAATTAAATAGGATGTGATTTGGAGTAAATGTTATATTAACATTTTCATCTTCATCACTTAAAATTTTAGATACTTCATTAAAGGTTTTTCCAGGAATTACTGCATTTATTACATCTTCGTTTTCAATAATGCTGCTTCTTAGGGCTAATCTATATCCATCTAGAGCAACTAAATTTAGTTTATTTTCCTTAACTTCAAAAAGTATTCCTGTTAAAATAGGCCTAGTTTCTTCTTGCGCAATAGCAAAAATAGTACTTTTTATCATATTTTTCAGCATCTTTTGAGAAACACTAAATATTATATTTTCATTTATCCTTGGTAAACTAGGAAATTCTTCTGGATCCATATGTATTAAATTAAATTTAGATTTTTCACAAATAATTTCTATAGAATTATTATCTAAAGTCTTTATTTCAACCAAGCTATTAGGAAGTTTTCTTATTATCTCACCAAATATTTTTGCATCAACTACTATGCTTCCTTCTTGCAGAACCTCCGCTTCAATTTTAGTTTCTATACTTAAATCTATATCAGAACCTATAAGTATTAGTTCATTATCTTTTGCTGATATTAGTATACCTTGAAGTATTGGCATGGGTGATTTGCCAGTGACAGCTTTTTGTGCTATTGAGATAGCTTCTTGTAATTTGGTTTTGGTACATGAAAAATTCATTAATGATTTTACCTCCTTTATCCACACTTAGTTATTTCTTTATATAGGTAAGATAATTAATAAAAATATAGTAGTAATAGTAATAGGGGCTGTTAGTATGTGGATAAGTACTTCAACCTCAATAAATAAAAGAAAATTAACAGAAAAATTATTGTGGATAAGTAAGTAAGTTAAAATTAACTTTATCCACAATAAAAACACATGAACTTTCTTTTTTATTCTATCCACAAATAATTAAAAACTTATTATAAACAATTGTTTATTTAGTATTAATTTTTTTAGTAAGATCAGTTATTACATTTTTTAATTGTTCATCTTTTTTTAAACCATTTGATATTTTTTCATAAGCATGAATTACTGTAGTATGATCGCGACCACCAAACTCTTCACCTATTTTAGGCAAAGACATATCTGTAAGTTTTCTACTTAGGTACATTGCTATTTGTCTTGGAAAAGCTATATTTCTTGTCCTTCTTGAAGATTTCAATTCTTCAACCTTTAAATTAAAGTAATTTGAAACAACATCTTGAATGAGATTTATTGTAACCTGCTTATTTTGTTCGTTTGAGATAATGTCTTTTAAAGCTTCAGCAGCTAAGTCTACGCTAACATCTTTATTAGTTAATGAAGAATAAGCTACTATTCTTATTAGAGCTCCTTCTAGTTCTCTTATATTTGACTTTATCTTATTTGCTATGTATACCATTACCTCATTAGGTATGTTTAAGTTTTCTACATCTGCTTTTTTCTTTAGAATTGCTATTCTAGTTTCAAAATCTGGTGGTTGAATATCTGCGATTAGACCCCATTCGAATCTAGATCTTAACCTATCTTCTAATGTAGGTATTTCTTTAGGAGGCCTATCACTTGATAATATAATTTGTTTATCAGCAGAATGTAAATCATTAAAAGTATGGAAAAATTCTTCTTGAGTTCTTTCTTTTCCAGCAATAAACTGAATATCATCTATTAACAGAACGTCTACATGCCTATATTTATTTCTAAAATCAACATTTTTATCATCTTTAATAGAATTAATTAGTTCATTAGTAAATTTTTCAGATGATACATAAACAACCTTTGCTTTTGGGTTATTTTGTAATATGTAATGGCCTATTGCATGCATTAAGTGGGTTTTGCCAAGTCCTACACCGCCATATATAAATAAAGGATTGTATGCTTTGGCTGGAGCTTCTGCAACTGCGAGAGAGGCAGCGTGAGCAAATCTATTGCTATTACCAATGACGAAGGAATTAAATGTATACTTTGGATTTAAAGTAGAAGACATTTCATCGTTTACTACAACATTTGAATCTTTAGGAGTAGTATTTTGTATCTTTTCGTTTTCAACGGTACCTTCTTCTGATGAAATTAAAAATTCAATATTATATCTTTTTGAAGTTAATAGTTTAATTGCATTGATTATTAAATCCTTATACCTACTTTCAAGAATGCCTCTTGTAAAATCATTTGGAACTTCTAATTTCATAGTTGTATCTTCTAAAGAAATAGGAACTATGCTTTTAATCCAAGTATTAAAACTTACTTCGGTTAGCTCGCCTTTTATTATATTCAATGTTTTTATCCATAGTTGTTCGAGTTGGGCATTCATTGTTTATCCTCCAGTCTATAAAAATAAAAAAATTTTTGATATAAATTTTATATAATTCACAAAAAATGAACAACTTAATAACAACATAGTATAAGTTGTTGACAAATAGAGAAAATAATATTCACATGTTTATAACATTGTTTATATTTAAAGAATATAAAAAGTATTAACAATAAACAAAAAATACATATTAACATAGTAAAATAAGAAAAATAGCCGACAAATTAAATATGAAGTTCGAATATTAAGAAGTATAGAACAAGTTATACACAGATTTGTCCACAGAGTGTGAATAACTACATTTAAAAACAATTTATTAACAGTTCAACAATAATAATATCAAAAGAATAACTTGTATTCAAGGACTTATCCACAAAAAAAGATCAAAAGAAAAAAATATCAACAGTAAACCATAATCTTGACATTAATAAGGTGTATATATATAATTTAATAGTAAAACTACTTTTTTGAATTACCTTTGTTATGAATTTAATTAATATTCATATAAAGTGTGTAATGTTCATTAGTTGTAAGGAGGTGGATACTGATGAAAATGACATATCAACCAAAGAAAAAGCAAAGAAAAAGAGAGCACGGATTTAGAAAAAGAATGAGTACTTTAAATGGAAGAAATGTTCTTAAGAGAAGAAGACAAAAAGGAAGAAAGAAATTGTCAGCATAAGGGCCGCTTTAGTGGCCTTTTTCTGCAATTGCAGAAAAAAGGAGCACTTTTATGAAAAAAGAACAGAAAATAAGAAAGAATGTGGAGTTTCGTAGGGTTTATAGAAAAGGAAAATCGTATTCTAATTATTTTTTAGTGCTATATGTATTTAGTAATTTTTATAACAATGATAAAAATAGAGTAGGAATATCGGTAAGTAAAAAAGTTGGAAATAGCGTTGTAAGAAGTAGAGTAAAGAGATTGATAAGCGAGAGTTATAGATTACATTTAGGAGAATTAAAAAATGGCTATGATTTAGTTTTTATAGCTAGAAATACTTCAAAAGGAAAGACATATAAAGAAATTGAGAGTTCAGTATTAAACCTATTAAGCAAGGCAGGTTTATATAATAATGAAAAAAATTATTCTTAGTATAATAAAATTTTATAGAAAATACATTTCACCTCTAAAAAGACCTAGTTGCAGGTTTTATCCAACATGTTCTCAGTATGCTATTGAAGCAATTGAAAAATATGGTGTATTTAAAGGTGTTGCTATGGCTTTGAAGAGAATATCAAAATGTCATCCATTTAATCCAGGTGGATTTGATCCAGTTAAATAATTAAGGAGGTCTTGATTTGGAAGTTACTTTTTTAAGTTATGCGTTAATTTCTGTGAAAACTAGTTGGCTGAACAATGCTTTTATTCAATTCTTTAATATAATACATAGTGCTGTTCAAAGCGTGTTTACTAGTCCTAACATATCTTATGGTATTTCAATAATTTTAGTTACAATAATAATAAGGGGTATATTATTTCCTTTAAACTATAAACAGATTAGATCTTCAGTAGTAATGAATGAATTACAACCAGAAATAAAAAAAATACAAACTAAATATAAGAGCGATCCACAAAAACTACAACAAGAAACAATGAAATTGTATAAGGAAAAGGGAGTTAATCCTCTAGGTGGATGCTTACCATTAATTATTCAATGGCCTATATTAATAGCGTTGTACTATGTATTTAATAATTTAAGTACAATAGATCCAAATATTAATACTGCTTCTTTTTTAGGTCTTAAATTAATGGGAGTTCCTGTATTAAGTCCTGACAAATGGTATACTTGGATTTTACCTCTTTTATCTGGAGCTTTAACTTATTATTCCACAATAATGATATCACCTAAGAATCAGGAAAATGCTCAAAATAAACAAATGAATACTATGAGTGTAAGTATGGCTATACTTATCACTTTTATGAGCTTTAAGTTTAATACTGCATTAGTATTGTATTGGGTTACTAATAGTGTTGTTCAAATAGTTCAAACTTTTATTATCAAAAGAATGGAAGATAATAAACTAGCTAAACAAAAGATATAACAATGTGGAAATTTGCCTTATTTTAATATTATGAAGGGCAGGTGTCTTTAATAAATATGAAATCAATAGAAATGACTGGAAAAACTGTAGAAGAAGCTATTGAAAACGCTTTAAAGAAACTTAATCTATCAGAAGATAAAGTGGAAATTAAAGTTATTGAAGAAGGTACTAAAGGATTATTTAAAATTTTTAAAGGCAAGGAAGCAAAAATTGAAGTAACTGTCAAGGAAGATAAAAAGGAAGAAGCTAAAAAATTCTTAAGAGATGTATTAAATTCTATGGGAATATTAGCTGAGATAAGAATTAAAGAAGAAGATGATGTATTAAAAATTAACCTTACTGGTCCTAATATGGGATTAATAATAGGTTACAGAGGCGAAACCTTAGATTCTCTACAATATTTAGTAAGTTTAGTTGTTAATAAAAATAATGAAGGCGCTTATAAGAGAGTAACTTTAGATACTGAAAATTATAGAGCTAAAAGGGAAGAGACCTTAATAAGGCTTGCTAATAAAATAGCTTTCAAGGCTAAGAAGACTAATAGAGCTGTTAAGCTTGAGCCAATGAATCCTTATGAAAGAAGAATAATTCATTCTGCTTTACAAAATGATTCATCTATAATAACATATAGTGAAGGTGAAGAGCCATTTAGAAAAGTTGTAGTTGATTTAAAGAAGAAAGCCTAGGGGCTTTCTTTTAATTTTATTTAATATTACTATAATCTAGGAAGGATGTAAGAAATGAAAGAATTCGATACAATTGCTGCTATAGCAACGAACTTAGGTGAAAGTGGAGTATCAATTATAAGAGTTTCAGGAAATAAAGCTTTAAGTATTGTAAGCAGTATTTTTGTAGGAAAAAACGAAAAAAAATTAATGGATATTAAATCATATACCATGAGATATGGTTTTATAATAGATAAAGCAACTGAGGAAAAACTTGATGAAGTAATTGTAAGCTATATGAAAGGACCTAGAAGCTTTACTGCAGAGGACACTGTTGAAATAAATTGCCATGGTGGTGTAGTAGTTACAAGAAGAATATTAGAAGAAGTTATAAAAGCAGGGGCTAGACTAGCTGATCCAGGAGAATTTACAAAACGAGCATTTTTAAATGGAAGAATAGATTTAAGTCAAGCTGAAGCTGTTATTGATATTATAACTGCAAAAACTGAATTGAGTGTTAAATCAGCATTAGAACAATCCGGAGGAAAGCTTTCCCGGGAAATAATGAATCTTAGGGATAAACTTTTAGAAGTTATTGCTCATATAGAAGCTACAGTTGATTATCCAGAGGATGACTTAGAAGAAGTAACTGCTGAAAAATCAAAGTCAGATATTCAGTTTTTAATAAATAAAATAAGAGAACTTCTTGATAGTGCTGATGAGGGGAAAATTTTAAGAGAAGGATTAAATACTGTAATTGTTGGTAAGCCTAATGTTGGGAAGTCATCAATTTTAAATGCGCTTTTAATGGAAAAAAGAGCAATAGTTACGGATATTCCAGGAACTACTAGAGATGTTATTGAAGAATATATAAGTATAGATGGTATTCCAATAAAAATTGTAGATACTGCTGGAATCAGGGAAACAGAGGATGTAGTTGAGAAAATAGGAGTAGAACGGTCAAAAGAAAAGGTAAATGCTGCTGATTTAGTAGTTTTTGTTTTGGATGTTAGTTCGGAATTCACTGAAGAAGATAGAGAAATAATTAATTTTATTAAAGATAAAAAGTATATTGTATTATTGAATAAAATGGATTTAGAATTTAAAATAGATAAGAGTGATATAAAAGCATTAGATTCACGCTATATAATAGATGTTTCTGCTAAAACTGGAGAAGGTATAAAGGAATTTAAAAATACTATAAAAGAGCTGTTTTTCAAAGGTGAGGTTAATTCTAAGGACGTAATGATAACTAATTCAAGACATAAAGAAGCCTTAATTAGAGCTGAGGAGAACTTAGAAGCAGCTGTAGAAGCTCTTAATAATACTTTTGCAATAGATTTAGCAGCGATAGATTTAAAAAATACTTGGAAAATTATGGGAGAAATTTCGGGAGATACTATTGAAGAGGATATTATAGACAGGATATTTTCTAAATTCTGTTTAGGAAAATAAGGGGAGGAACGTATGAGTTATTTTGCAGGGGAATACGACGTAGTTGTTGTAGGCGCAGGCCATGCTGGATGTGAAGCTTCTCTTGCTAGTGCAAGATTAGGGGCAAAAACACTAGTATGTGCTACTGATTTGGCAAGTGTTGCTATGATGCCATGTAATCCTAATATTGGTGGGACTGCTAAAGGTCACTTAGTAAGGGAAATTGACGCTTTAGGTGGAGAAATGGCAATAAATATCGATAAAACTTTTATTCAATCAAGAATGTTAAATACATCGAAAGGACCAGCAGTCCATTCTCTAAGGGTTCAAGCAGATAAGAGAAGATATTCTGAAACTATGAAGCATGTATTAGAGAATGAAAAAAATCTAGATTTAAAGCAAACAGAAATAGTTGAAATAGAAATTGAAGATGGAAAAGTTAAGGGAGTGCTTACGCGAACAGGAGCTTATTTTAAAACTAAGGCTGTTGTTTTGTGTACTGGAGTATATTTAAAATCTAGAATTATCATTGGTGAAGTTAGTTATGATGGTGGTCCTAGTGGTTTATCTGGTGCATATATATTATCTGAAAATTTAATTAAGCATGGAATAAACTTGAGAAGATTTAAAACTGGAACTCCAGCAAGAATAAACAGGAACTCTGTTGATTTTTCAAAAATGATAGAGCAAAAAGGTGACGACAAAATTATTCCATTTTCTTTTATGAATGATAATGTAGATAGAGAACAGATATCATGTTATTTAACTTATTCTAATGATAATACAAAGCAAGTGGTTCTAGATAATATTGATAGATCACCTTTGTATAATGGCTCTATAAAAAGTGTTGGACCAAGATATTGTCCGTCTTTTGAAGATAAAATTATGAGATTCCCTGAAAAACTCCAACATCAAATCTTCATAGAACCAGAAGGTGAGAATACTGAAGAACTTTACATTGGAGGCATGTCTAGTTCTCTTCCTGAGGAAGTTCAAATTAAAATGATAAGATCCGTTCCAGGGCTTGAAAATGCTCAGATGATGAGAACAGCTTATGCTATTGAATATGATTGCATTGACCCTGTACAATTAAAACTATCATTAGAACTAAAGAATATCAGTGGATTATTTTCAGCAGGTCAAATGAATGGAAGCTCAGGCTATGAAGAAGCTGCTTGCCAGGGATTAATTGCTGGAATTAATGCAGCCTTGAAAGTACAAAATAAAGAACCACTTATTTTAGATAGATCTCAAGCTTATATAGGTGTTTTGATTGATGACTTAGTTACAAAAGGTACTCTAGAACCTTATAGAATGATGACTTCTAGAGCTGAATATAGGTTGCTCTTAAGACAAGACAATGCTGATTTGAGATTAACTGAGATTGGATATGGAATTGGGCTTGTGACAGAAGCTAGATATGAAAGATTTATTAAAAGAAAGACTGACATAGATAATGAAATAGATAGATTAAAGAATTTACAAATTACTAATAAGAATGAAGTTAATGAATTTTTAGAAAGTATAAATTCTGTTTCATTGAGAAAACCAATAAGTCTATATGAATTAATTAAAAGACCTGAACTTAATTATTTTAGTGTAGAAAAATTGGATGAAAATAGGCCTCTACTTCCTAAAGAAGTTCAGGAAGAAGTAAATATTATGTCTAAATATGAAGGCTATATTCAAAAGCAATTAGAACAAGTTGAGCAATTTAAAAAAATTGAAGATAGATTAATTCCTGAAGAATTTGATTATAAAACTGCCAAGGGTCTTAGAGTTGAGGCAATACAAAAATTAGATAAAATAAGACCTGTTAATTTAGGGCAGGCATCTAGAATTTCGGGAGTTTCCCCTGCAGATATATCTGTTCTTTTAGTAATTCTTGAACAATATAATAGAAATACCAAAAAATAGGAGGATTTAACTGAATGGAAGAGAATAATAAGTACTATGACTTATTAAATTCCGCTGTAAATGATGTTGGCTTAGAATTTGATGAAAATAAATACAATCAATTTATGCAATATATGAGCTTGCTTAAGTCCTGGAATGAAAAGGTTAATTTAACAGCAATAATAGATGATTTAGAAATTGTAAAAAAGCATTTTATAGATTCAATAAAAATATTTAAATTTGAGCCATTAAAGGATGCTGTAAAAGTTATTGACGTTGGTACTGGTGGAGGATTTCCAGGTATACCTATGAAAATAGTAAAGCCTGAATTAGAAATGGTATTATTGGATTCTTTAAAAAAGAGAATTAATGTTTTAGAGAGTATTTCAGAGAATATTGGAATTAAAGGCGTAACTACTATTCATGGTAGAGCAGAAGAGTACGGAGCTAATCCAAAGTTTAGAGAAAAATTTGATATTGTAGTGTCTAGGGCTGTTGCTAATTTAGCTGTTTTATCTGAGTTTTGTTTACCTTATGCTAAAGTAGGTGGATATTTTGTAGCATTAAAGGGTCCGTCAGTTGAAAGTGAAGTGAGCGAAAGTAAAAGAGCTATTAATGAATTAGGTGGAAAGCTTATTGATTTAATAGAGGTACAGATTGAAAATAGTGATCTAAAACACAATTTAGTGATTATAAAAAAGATGAAGAATACCCCTAAACAGTATCCAAGAAAAGCTGGTATAGTATCGAAAAAGCCTTTATTATAAATAACCAAATTTATAGTTAATCGAGGGATGGGAAATATGCAAAAAGAAATTATTGAGATTTCTACTGATTTAATTATTCCAAATGAAAATCAGCCTAGAAAATACTTTAATGAAGAGACTATTGATGAATTAGCAGAATCAATAAAAGTTTATGGAATTATTCAACCTCTTTCTGTCAGGGTGCTCAAGGATGGTAAGTATGAACTAGTGGCAGGAGAAAGAAGGCTGCGCGCTGCAAAGAAAGCTGGACTAATTATGGTGCCTGCAATAGTAGTTGACATAAATACGAAAGATTCAGCTGCTGTTGCTTTACTTGAGAATATTCAAAGAGAAGATTTAAATTTTATAGAAGAGGCTGAAGCATATCAAAATCTTATTTCTGAATATAATTATACTCAAGAACAATTAGCTTCTATTATAGGTAAAAAACAGTCAACGATAGCAAACAAGATGAGAATTCTGAAGTTAGATAGCAGTTTAAGGGAATTGCTTTTAGAAAATTATTTAACAGAAAGACATGCTAGAGCTCTATTAAAACTTCCTAATATTGAATTACAGAAAAAAGTATTAAGTGTTGTAATTAAAAAGAAGCTTAATGTTAAAGATACTGAACTATTAATTAATAAGGAAATTTTAAAACTAAATTCTAAAGATTTAGCTTCTGATGGGAAAAAGAGAATAAAAGGCATCTTTAGTCCTAAGGTTTACGTTAATACTGTAAAGCAAGTTTTTGATAAGTTTGGTATTAATGCTTCATATAAAACTAAAGAATTAGAAGATAAAATACAAGTTACGATTACTATACCTAAAAATTAAATATTCTTTTTTAATAATTTAATGTTTCACGTGAAACAAAACACCTATTTTTATTATTTTTAGGTGTTTTTTTATTTTAATTATTTTTATAACAAGTTATGCTTTATAAATTTTAATAGAGATATTATAATGTAAATAAGTAAAATATTATATTTAATTTTATATGTATTTTTTAAAATACAAGGGGGGATAAAATGAAGGTAGTATGTATCTTTAATCAAAAGGGAGGAGTAGGTAAAACTACTACAAACATTAATCTTTGTGCAAACTTAGCTATGAACGGACATAAAGTCTTGGCCATAGATATAGATCCACAAGGTAATACTACTAGCGGACTTGGAATTGATAAAAGCAAAATTAAATACTCTATTTATGATGTACTAGCTTCAGATATATCCATTGATGAAGCTATGTTTGAAAGTGAACTTATAAATAACTTTTATATTGTTCCATCAAACATGGAATTGGTCGGTGCGGAAATTGAATTAATTTCTAAGGAAAATAGAGAAACAATTTTAAGGGACAAAATAAAAGCTATTAAAGATAAATTTGAATATATATTTATTGACTGTCCTCCTTCTCTAGGATTTTTAACAATCAATGCGTTAACTGCTGCAGATAGCGTTTTAATACCAATACAGTGTGAATTTTATGCATTAGAAGGAGTTGGGCAGTTAATTAATACAATTCAGCTTGTAAAAAAATCTCTTAACAAGAGTTTAGAAGTTGAAGGTGTTATTATGAGTATGTATGATAATAGAACAAAATTATGTAATGAGGTAGTTGAAGAAGTTAATAAGTATTTTAATGATAAAGTTTATAATACATATATACCAAGAAATATTAGACTTGCTGAAGCACCTAGCTTTGGTTTGCCAATTATGTTATATGATGATAAATGTAAGGGTGCAGAAGCATATGAAAGGTTAGCTGATGAATTTTTAAGTAAACAAGGAGCGTGAATTAACATTGACTAAAAAGTTTGGATTAGGAAAAGGTCTCGGAGCTTTAATTCCTGAAGAAAATTCTAATGAAGATAACATTCTTAAAGTTAAAATTAATTTGATAAAACCTAATAATTCACAACCAAGAAAGAATTTTGACGAAGATAAAATCATTCAACTTTCTGAGTCTATAAAAGAACATGGAATAATTCAACCCCTAGTATTAAAAAAAGAAGGAAATTATTATCTAATTGTAGCTGGTGAGAGAAGATGGAGAGCTGCTAAGGCAATTGGTCTAAAAGAGGTACCAGCTGTTATATTAGATTTAGATGATAAGCAAGTTTTAGAAATTTCTTTAATTGAAAATATCCAAAGGGAAGATTTAAATCCTATTGAAGAAGCTATTGCATATAAAAAGTTATTAGAAGAATTTGATTTTACTCAAGAATTATTAAGTAAAAGAATAGGTAAATCGAGAGCTGCTATTGCTAATTGCATTAGATTATTGAACTTAGACTCTAGAGTTCAGGAGTATTTAATTGAAGGTGTAATCACTGAAGGACATGGAAGGGCACTGCTTCCATTAGAAGATAAAGATCTTCAGTATAAATTTGCACAGATGATTATAGATGAACAGTTAAATGTAAGGGATGTTGAGGCATTAATTAAAAATATAGGTAAAGCTAAAAAGCCTAAAAAACAAAATGAAAATAATCCATATTATAATGATATAAAAACTAAATTGGAAAATTTGTTTGATACAAAGGTTGTTTTTAAAACTAATGGTAATAAAGGTAAAATAACGATTGAGTATTATTCAGAAGAAGAGTTACAAAGAATTATTGATGTATTAAATATATAATGTTTCACGTGAAACAATGGGAGGACAATTAAATGAACAGTATTTCGCAATTAATGAATGGCTTAGAGGCTTATATAATAGTTGGTCTTTCAGTAATAATTTTAATAATGCTAATAATGTTAATATCATTAGCAAGATCAATAAGTAAATTAGATACTAAATATAGAAAATTAACAAGAGGTATAAATAATAAAAACATAGAAGAAATTATTGTAAATTACTTAGATAATATAGATGAAGTAAAAACAATAGCTCATGATGTTAAAAATAGGCAAGATAATATAGAAGACAAATTAAAAGAGTGTTTTCAAAAGATATCAATATTAAGATATAAAGCTTTTGATGATGTTGGTAGTGATTTAAGTTTTTCTATAGCTCTATTAAATGAAAATAATGATGGAGTAATACTTACAGGTATATATGGAAGGCACGATAGCACCGTATATGCTAAACCTATTGACGAAGGAATATCAAGATATGATTTATCTGATGAAGAAGAGGAAGTATTGCAAAATGCATGCAATAAAATATTTAAATAATTAAAATAAAATAACTCCTTATATGTGGAGTTATTTTATTTTATGTTAACTATTTGAATCTAGCAGTCTACTTATTTTATTAGATAAGCTAATACTAAAATCAGATGCTTTTTTATAGCCTACAGTTTTTAATATACAATGATAAATACCTCGATAAATCACATCAGAAAGATGCATGACAGTAAATAATCGAGTGTTTTGAAGAACCATGAATTCTAAAGCCCCAGAAATGTTTACAATACCAGTTATGCTTAAATTTCCAACTTTAGGAAGTTGCTTATTCATTGCAGCTCCAGGAGATAGGGGTTTATCTTCTATTATTATATTACCGATGCTTTGAATACTACCAAGACAAGCATCAATAGCAATTATGTATGGATTTTCATATTTAGAGTTTATTTCATCAATAACAGATACTAAGTTTTTAGCGTGCACAGGAAATTCTAAAGTTCCATATAGATAAAAATCTTTACCTATAATGTAACGTAATCTATTTCCTACTAAAGGTCCTAGGCTATCACCTGTAGATCTATCTGTGCCAATGCATAAAAAAATGATAGGCCTTTTATCTTTCAATATATTGAAAATTTTTTGAGATAAGATATCTCTTAAATCATATACAGAATCGATATCGTTAGAGTTGATAACATATTTACTCATGTAATAACCTCCTTTGAAGAGATTATTTACCAATTATCATATTTTTATTCAAGTGCCGATAATTTAGTTACAAAATTAAAGTTAATAAGTATTTATATTTATAACTAACTTATTATATAATTATATAAAGTTTGAAATTAAAAATTAGGCTATGTTTTAAGAGATTATTGATTTCGTATAATATCGTTAAAATATAGCATTAAACTATAAAAAGATATATTATATTAGAATAGAAGGGGAAATTAGAAATGGAAAAAGAATTTTATTTAGGGGATATAGTAGAAACAAAAAAACAACATCCTTGTGGAAGTAAGAAATGGGAAGTAATAAGATTAGGAGCAGATATAAAAATAAAATGTTTAGGCTGTGATAGAATAGTAATGTTACCTAGAACTAAATTTGAAAAAAGTATAAAAAAGATAATAAAGCAAAATATTCCTGATGCTGAGTAAAAAATTGAAATAATATATTGATTTTTATACCTTATAATGATAAAATGATTAAATGTGGTCCCTGCTGTGGGGATAGTTTTAATATAACCACGGCCGTTAGTCCATAGGGAGGAGGTGAAATCAATGAGAAATTATGAAACTATATTCATATTACACCCATCTTTAGATGATGAAGCTATAAAAGCAAATATCGAAAAGTTTAAAGGTGTAATAGAAAATGGTGGAGGAGTAATTGAAAACGTTGATGAATGGGGTAAAAGAAAGCTTGCTTATCCTATAGATAAAATTAACGATGGATATTACACTCTAGTTAACTTTAAGTCTAATCCTGAATTACCTAAAGAATTAGAAAGAGTATTCAGAATAACAGATGGAGTTATAAGATTCATGGTAGTTAATCCTGAAAAATAGGTGGTGCAAGAATGAATAAGGTTGTTTTAGTAGGTAGGTTAACTAAAGACCCAGAGTTAAGATTTACTCCAGGGAAAGGAACAGCTGTTGCAACTTTTACTTTAGCAGTAAATAGAAGATTTAAAAGTCCAGGTCAGCCAGAAGCAGACTTTATACCTGTAGTTGTTTGGGGAAAACAAGCGGAAAATACAGCAAACTATGTAGGTAAAGGAAGAATGGTTGGAATAAGTGGATCTATACAAACTAGATCTTATGATGCTAAAGATGGTACAAAAAGATATGTAACAGAGGTTGTTGCTGAAGAAGTACAATTCTTGGAGCCTAAAAATGCTAGCCTAAATAGAACAGAACCATTTTATTCAGGAATGAATAATAACGCTCCATTAAATGATTTTGGAAGCTCAAATCAACCAGAGTATGAAGATGATATTACTCCAATTGATGATGGTGATATACCATTTTAGCTAATTCTTGATTTTTAAAAGGTAAGGAGGGAAAAATATGATGCAACAAAACAAGAGAAATATGAAAAGAAGAAGAAAAAAAGTTTGTTCATTTTGTGCAGACAAAACTTCTACAATAGATTATAAGGATGTAAATAAGTTAAGAAAGTACGTTACAGAAAGAGGAAAGATACTTCCAAGAAGAATTTCTGGCAGCTGTGCTAAGCATCAAAGAGTATTGACAATAGCTATTAAGAGAGCTAGAAACTTAGCTTTATTACCATTCACAACTGATTAATAAAAAACATAGAGCAGTGTCATTAGGCACTGCTTTTTTATATCATTAATATTCCCGATTAAAAACTAAAGTTGCATAAGTTAGAAAAAATAACTAAAATATATATATAAGATTGTAAATATGTATGTATGGTACATAGGAGGTGGATTTATTGAAAAATGATGACTTTAATATAATGTCAAATATAAAAATTATTGAAAATCTAAAGGCAGACCTTCTATGTATTGTAGGCGACCTTTTTAAATTACTTGCTAAGGGGAGTAACGTTGCACAAGGAGCTCTTTTGGAGTGTATTTCCGGGGCAATAATTTTATTATATCTATTAGCTGAGAGACTGGGATATTCACATTTAGAAGTAGATGAAGAAATGAAGAGAAAACTAAAACTGGGTATTATAGAAGAAGATATTGTTGAAAAAGAAAATAAAGATCTAAGCAGGTTATATAATCATATTAAAGATAGATAGAATGAGGGCTAAAATGCAAAACAACAATTATAATGCAAATAAAATAGTTGAAACAGGTATAATGATATCAATAACTTTTGTCATAATTGCTATGACGGCATATGTGCCTATATTATTAGAGTTGGGCATGTTTATTTTACCTATTCCAGCTACTTTAATATATATTAGACATAATTTCAAGCTAGCTTTTATAACAATAATTTTAAGTATTATTCTTACAACATTTTTGTATAATCCTATTTCAGCCTTAGTCTCTGGTGTAGTATATGGATTTGCTGCACTAAGTTTAGGATATTACATAAAAAATAATAAAAGCAGTAGTGAAACTATAGTAGCTGTAACAATAGCTACTGCTATAGGTAAAATCATTAAATTTTTAATTTATGCTATCTTTGTTAGTAAAGCAGGAATAGTACAGTACTTAAATATGATGGTAAATCAATTGCACGAATCATTGGATGCGTATAAAAATATCTACATACAAATGAACGCTCCAAAGGAAGCAATAGATTATGTAGAGAGTGTTTCAAAATATGTGAATTTAGAAATGTTAATTGTAATATTAACTTTAAGTTTTATAATAGGTGGATTAATTCAAGCCTATATTAGCTATATTATTATACAAAAAGTACTTTTGAGATTAAATTATGTGGTTGAGGAAATAATTCCATTTAGCAGAGTATATATTCCAAATAGAATTGAAGCATTATTGATAATAATCGCATGTATAGGAATAATATTGAATGCTAAAGAATTTACTAAATATTCATACGCATTTTCCATTGTAAATACGCTAGTTATTTTCACTTTAAATCTAGACGGAATGGCGTATTTGGTATATCTATTAAAAGAAAAAGGAAAGCTGCCAAAGGGTATAATAATAATAACAGTATTACTAATATTATTTATCCCAGCTATCTCTGATTTATATCTTGTGTTTGGAATTACAGATATAATATTTAATTTAAGAAAGCTAGATCCTAATCCAATAAGGAAAGTAAAATAGAGGGAATAGTATGAAAAATGATTTTATGAATCAAAAAAGTAAACTATATATATTTATTATAGGAGTTTTAATAGCTATTTTTTTTATCTTAAAGCATTACTTTATAGGTAGTTTATTAATCATTACTTATGGTATACTTATAGCTTATAATACAAGAATATCTAAAATTACAAAGAATGAATGGGAAAGGATAATTGAGGATTTCTCTTCAAAGATAGATGCCTCTACTAGAAATATCTTGTTGAATTCACCTTTTGCATTAACCTTAGTTGGGGCTGAAGGAGATATACTTTGGTATAATCAAGGTTTTTTTAATATAATCAATAAAAACGATATATTAGGGAAGCGTTTAAATCAGGTTATAGAGGATAAAAACATAAATAAGATTATTGCAGCAGAGAAGAGCACAATAAAATATATAAAAGTTAATAACAAATATTACAATGTAGTTTCAAGTGTTAATGATAGTTCTACTAATATTAAAGACAAAATAATTCTGCTTTATTTCTATGATGTAACAAATGAAGTAGAGATTAGCGAAAAATTAAATCAAAGAAAGACAACAATTATTTTAATCGAAGTAGATAACATAGATGATGTATTGAAAACTACTGAAGAAAATAAAGCACTATTGTTATCTGCTGAAATAGAAAGAACAATAAAGACCTATGCTCAGAATATTAATTCTGTTGCTATTAAGTATTCATCAAACAAATATATGCTGGTAACTTATTTTGAAAATATTAAAAAAGAGATGGAGAAAAATTTCCAGATACTAGATGAAATAAGAGAGATACGTTCTGGCAATGAATTAGCAGTTACTCTAAGCGTTGGTGTTGGATGCGATGGTAGTACTCCTGTAGAAAACTATGAATTAGCTATGACGGCTAAGGAACTTGCATTAAGTAGGGGTGGGGATCAAGTAGTAGTAAAGATTAATGATAAACTGCAATTTTTTGGAGGAACAACAAAAGAAGTTGAAAAGAGGACAAAAGTAAGAGCGAGAGTAATTGCCCATGCTTTAGTTAATTTGATAAATGAGAGCAGTAACATTTATATAATGGGACATTCTAACTTAGACATTGATTCATTAGGAGCAGCTATAGGAATTTATAGCGTGGTGAAATCCTTAGAAAAGGAAGGATATATTATACTTGATAAAGTAAGTAGTGGAATTGAAAAGCCAATGGAAAGGCTTAAAATAACACATCAGTATGATAAGACATTTATTACAGGTGAAAAAGCTATAGCTGCACTTGATAAAAATAGTTTACTAATTTTAGTTGATGTAAACAGTAGAGATTATGTCCATAACAATCACATTTTAGAAAAAGTAAGCAGGATGGTTATAATTGATCATCATAGAAAATCTACAGAATCCATAGAAGGAGCATTGCTTAGCTACGTAGAGCCTTATGCATCATCTACTTGTGAGCTAGTTACAGAAATGCTTCAGTATATGATTGATAATCCAAAGCAGTATGTAAGTTCTATTGCGGCAGAAATGCTTATGGCTGGAATTTATATAGATACTAAAAATTTTTATTTTAAAACAGGAGTTAGAACCTTTGAGGCTGCAGCATATTTAAGACAGCTTGGTGCTGATATGATTGATGTAAAAAAAATGTTTGCAGGACAATTGGAAACCTACTTAAAAAGAGCTGAAATAATAAGCGAAGCAGAAGTAAATAATGATATTGCAATTGCTATCTGTCCACCAGATATAAGAGATAATGTATTAGCTGCACAAGTAGCGGATGAATTACTAAATATTACAGGTGTTCAAGCGTCCTTTGTTCTTGCTAAAATAGAAGGTGAGGTATTTATAAGTGGAAGATCATTTGGTAATATTAACGTTCAAGTTATCTTAGAAGTATTAGGTGGAGGAGGGCACATGACTATAGCAGGTGCAAAACTAAAAAATGTTTCTATAGAAGAAGCAAAGGAACAGCTTCAAAAGGCTATTTATAAATACTTAAGGGAAGGTGAAGAGGAATGAAGTTAATATTATTAAAGGATGTTAAAGGTCAAGGTAAAAAGGGAGAAGTAATAAATGCATCAGATGGGTATGCAAGAAACTTCTTGCTGCCAAAGGGACTTGCAAAGGAAGCAACTGATGCAAATATGCATGTTTTAAATAAACAAAAAGAAGCAGAAAGAAAGAAGAAGCTAGAAGAAACAGAAGCTGCACAAAAATTAGCTGAAAGTCTAAGAAACAAAGAAGTTAAGATAATTGGAAAGGCAGGAGAAAATGGAAGACTTTTCGGTGCTATTACTAGCAAAGATATAGCTGAAGAGTTAAAGAAACAATATAACATAGATATAGATAAAAAGAAGATAGTTACAGATACAATAAAACAATTAGGAACTCATGAAGTAGAAATAAAGTTATATCCTGAAATTTCTACTAAGGTGAAGATAGTTATATCTGAACAATAGTTTATAACCAAAAAGGGGGGACACCCGAGGGGAAAATCTTTTAAAAGCAGACTTTCTTAAGGGTAACATATTGAAATTTTCATTATTAGATGAGAAATCAAAAGATTCAATTGAATATATTAAAGATAATATTCCTTTTGATGTAAAAGTAAATGCTTTAGATGAGCTTATGAGAAAAGTAATAGATGAAAAAACTATTAAAACAAGAGTAATAAAATATAAGTTAAACAAGCATTTGCATAGTGAAGATATGTTTAAAAGGATATATGCAATAAATAAAATAGTCAGTGATGGCAAAGGAATAGATATTATACCAAGTGAACATAATGTAGATGAAGTTTTCGAAAGTATAAATAACTATATTGTTGATATTGTTGCAAAAAAATATATAGAAAACAGCATTGAAAAAGAAGTAGAGCAAGTAGTTATTGAAAAACAAGAAAAATATATTGATGAAGTGAGATTAGGAATTATAAGAAAGAAAAAGGGGCCAGAAAATGCTAAAACCTTGAAAAAGTATGCAAGGTTAGAAGTTTTGGATTCAAGAAAAATGACTAATAATATTCAAGCACTTTTAAGACCGCAAGAATTCTCAGAAATAGTAGGTCAGGAAAGAGCAATTAAGTCACTATTATCAAAAATAGCTTCTCCTTATCCACAGCATATTATTCTCTATGGACCTCCTGGAGTAGGAAAAACTACTGCAGCACGTCTTGCATTAGAAGAAGCTAAAAAGCTAAAATATACTCCTTTTTATAAGGATGCAAAATTTGTGGAAGTAGATGGCACTACCCTTAGATGGGATCCTAGAGAGATAACAAATCCTTTGTTGGGTTCAGTACACGATCCTATATATCAGGGAAGTAAAAGGGATTTAGCTGAAATAGGAGTTCCT
Organism: Clostridium homopropionicum DSM 5847; assembly: GCF_001263795.1. Lineage (GTDB taxonomy): Bacteria > Bacillota > Clostridia > Clostridiales > Clostridiaceae > Clostridium_H > Clostridium_H homopropionicum. The sequence continues at coordinate 28,173 of NZ_LHUR01000017.1, read as the reverse complement.
GAACCAAAACCAGGTCTTGTAACTGAGGCTCATGGAGGGGTTCTATTTATCGATGAAATAGGAGAACTAGATATAATACTTCAAAATAAGCTATTGAAGGTATTAGAAGATAAAAGAGTAGAATTTTCATCATCATATTATGACCCTGATGATGAAAATGTTCCTAAGTATATAAAGTATCTATTTGATAATGGAGCACCAGCAGATTTCGTGCTTATAGGAGCTACTACAAGAGAACCTAAGGATATAGATCCAGCTCTAAGATCTAGGTGCGCAGAGGTATATTTTGAACCGCTGTCTCCTAAGGATATAGAGAAAATTGTTGAAAATGCGGCTAAAAAATTAAATATAAAACTAGAAGAAGGTTCTTCAAAGCTTATTAGTAGATATACTATTGAAGGAAGAAAAGCAGTAAATATTTTGGCAGATACTTATGGTTATGTACTTTATAATAAAAGATCAGAAACCTATGATGATGTCTTTATATCTTTAAAGGATATTGAAGAAGTAATATCTATAAGCAGGTTTACGCCTTTTGAAGAAATTTCAACAGAAGGAGAACATGAAGTAGGTCATATTTTAGGACTTGGTGTTAGTGGATATATTGGTTCAACCTTAGAGATAGAGGCCGCAGTCTTTGACGCTAAGGAAAAGGGAAAAGGTCATGTAAAATTTAATGATACAGCTGGAAGTATGGCAAAAGACTCAGTAGTTAATGCTGCTTCTGTAATAAGAAAAATAACAGATAAGGATATTAATGATTATGATATTCATGTTAACATTGTAGGGGGAGGACGTATTGATGGACCTTCCGCTGGTGCAGCAATAACTATTTGTATAATAAGTGCATTATTAAATAAGCCAATTAGGCAAGATATTGCGGTAACAGGTGAAATATCCTTAAGGGGAAAAATAAAACCTGTTGGTGGAATATTTGAAAAAGTATATGGAGCTAGAAGAAAAGGAATTAAGTTAGTAATAGTTCCAAAAGACAACTTAAAGGAAGTACCTTCAGGATTAGACGATATTGAAGTAGAAGCAGTTGATAATATAGAAGAACTTATTAAAATTGCTTTTGAAGAAAGCAAGTCTAAACTAGACAATTAGGGGAGATGGCAAATGGAAGCACATCTTAGGGTTCTGCCTCAAAATATTGAGGCAGAACAAAGAGTTTTGGGATGTATGATAAAAGATAAAACATCAATAGCTCAAGCAGCAGAAGTATTAAAGGGAGAAGACTTCTATAGAGAAGGTCATAAGATTATATTTAATGCTATTTTAGAATTATATTCTAAGGATATTCCAGTAGATACTGTAACTTTAATTGAACATTTAAATGCTACTGAGAAGCTGCAAGTAGTTGGAGGCATTACATACATAACAGAACTTACAGCTTCTATAGAAACTACTAGTAATTTAAATTCTTATGCTAAAATTGTTGAACAGAAATCTGTGCTTAGAAAATTAATTAAAGCTTCAGCAGAAATAACAGAAGAAAGCTACACAAAGCAGGATGATGTAGAAGGGGTTCTAGATGGAGCTGAAAAGAGAATTTTTGATATTGCACAAAAGAAGAGTTCTAGTGATTTTGAGCCTATCAGCCTTGTACTTGAAAGAGGTTTTGAGCAGATAGAAAAAATGTTCAATAATAAAGGAGAAACAACAGGTGTTCCTTCTGGATTTCCAGAGCTAGACTCAAAAACCTCTGGATTTCAGTCAGGTGATATGATTTTGATTGCAGCTAGACCATCAATGGGAAAAACAACTTTTGCTATAAATATTGCTCAATATGCTGCAATAAGGGAAGGGAAAAGCGTAGTAGTTTTTTCTTTGGAAATGTCGAAAGAACAATTAGCTTATAAGATTCTTTGTGCTGAAGCTAATATTGATATGCTTAAGCTGAGAACAGGAGCTTTAGAGGACAGCGATTGGGAAAGAATAGCTAAAGCAGCTGGTCCAATAGCAGCTTCTAAAATATATATTGATGATACTGCTGGAGTTTCTGTAATGGAAATGAGATCTAAGTGCAGAAGATTAAAAATAGAATATGGTATTGATCTTATAGTTATTGATTACCTTCAGTTAATGAGCGGAAGCAGTGGATCTGAAAGTAGGCAACAAGAGGTTTCTGAGATATCTAGATCTATAAAGGCTCTAGCAAAGGAAATGCATTGCCCTGTAATTGCACTTTCTCAGTTATCCCGTGCACCAGAGCAAAGAGCAGACCATAGACCAATGCTTTCTGACCTTAGAGAATCTGGTTCCATTGAGCAGGATGCGGACCTTGTTATGTTTTTGTATAGAGATGAATATTATAATAATGAAACAGAAGATAAAAATGTAGCAGAATGCATTATTGCAAAGCAAAGGAATGGTCCAGTTGGTACAGTTAAGCTTGCATGGCTTGGACAGTATAGCAAATTTGGTAGATTAGATGTTGTACATCAGCAATAAAGGAAGATGTGGAAGTATAAGCCACATCTTTTTTTGTGTTAAGGATGAATTTATGTTATATTAAATTTATAAAGGATTTTTAATTTTCATGAACAATAATTAAAATAATACAGTATTTATATGACGTAAAATGTATAAATATATCATAATAAGAAATATAATTTATTGTCTTTCTTAAGGGGTGTGGAAATTACGAAGGAGAAAACCAATTGTAAGGTATTAATTGTTATTTTACTATTGATTATGAGTCTATATATATCTTTAAGAAATTATATTTTATTTCATTTTATTCTAGAAATTTTTTGCGTTGTTATTGCTTCATCTATTGCAATTTTAGGATTTTCAAGCTATTCATCTAAATCAAATTCGCTAGTAAATAATATAGGAATTGCGTATTTGTCTGTAGCAATAATAGATTTTTTTCACGTTTTATCATATAAAGGAGTTAATATTATATGCAGTGGGGCGAATATACCTACTCAACTTTGGATTCTTGTTAGATATGTAGAAAGCATTTCATTTTTAATAGCATTTATATGGCTAAACAAGAGAATTAATAAAAGCAGGATTGCAATCGTTTACTTTGTATTTACTGTCGCCTCTTTATATAGTATATTTTTTACTAGTTATTTTCCAGATTGCTATTTAGATGGTATAGGTTTGACTAAATTTAAAATTATTAGTGAATATGTTATTATAGCAATTAACGTAATAAACATATTTTTGCTATACAAAAATAAACAGTATTTTGAAACAAATATAGTAAAGTTATTTGCGCAAAGCTTTATTTTTGCTATTATAGGAGAAGCATATTTTACTTTGTATTTTGATGTATATGGAATATTTAATGCCTTAGGTCATGTTTTTAAAGCTATATCTTATGTTTTTATTTGTTATGCTATATTTTTTGAGAATATTAAAGCACCCTTTGAAAAAGCACTTTCAAATTACAAAGAAGAGTTACAAAAAAACTTAAATTTAAGTTTAAATATGTGCATTGATTTTATGACAGGATTATATAATAGAATGTATTTAGATTCGGTAATTAATAATATATTTGTAAGTAACTATGAGAAAACTATATTAATAGTTTTTGACATGGACAATTTAAAAATAATTAATGATAAATTTGGACATGTTAAAGGGGATAAGGCTATTTTACAAACTGTCAACATTCTAAAAAATAATTTTGATAAAAAAAATATTCTCATAAGACTTGGAGGAGATGAATTCTTATCCATAGTCATTGGCTCAGATGAGGAGGAAATAAAAGCTAGATTAGCATCAATTGATGAAGATTTAATGAACCGTGGAAATGAACTTAAGATTCCTCTATCTATATCTTATGGGATAGCTAAATATGAAGGTAAAATTGATAAAGATATTTTCCTAAAACTCTTTGATGAAGCAGACGAAGAAATGTACAAGCAAAAAGCAATGAGAAAAAAACACAATAGTTTTATTATCTCCTAAAATTTATATAAAAAGTAATAATAATTACCAATAATAGTGTAAAATAAGATAGTAGGATTTTTTATTATAAGGGGATGATAGAATGACTATAAGGATATTAACAGATAGTGGGTGTGATTTACCAGAATATATTATTAGGGAAAATAATATAGAAGTTTTGCCACTCTCTGTACATTTAGGTGAAGTTGATTATTTAGATGGTGTGGATATTAAACCAGAGCAAATGTATTCTCATATGAGAGAAGGAAAAGTGTACAAGACTTCTCAGGTGCCTCCAAGTAAATTTAGAGAAGCTTTTATAAAATATGCAGAAAAAAAGGAGACTTGCATATATATAGGATTTTCATCAGGACTTTCTGGAACTTTTCAGGCAGCAACCATTGCAAAAGAAGAGGTTCTAGAATTATATCCTGATTTTGATGGGTATACAATTGATACAGGCTGTGCATCAGTAGGTTTTGGATTAGTAGTTTATGAAGCCTCAAAGATGGTAATGAAGGGAAAAAGTAAAGAAGAAATATTATCTAGAATATATTTTTATATAAAACATATGGAGCATATTTTTACAGTTGAAACCTTAGAATATCTTTTTAGGGGAGGAAGAGTCAGTAGAACATCAGCTTTCATTGGTGGACTATTAGACATAAAGCCAGTTCTTAATGTAGAGAAGGGTAAGCTTATACCAATAGAGAAAATTAGGGGAAGAAAAAAATCACTAAGAAGAATAGTTGATATAGTTGGAGAACGAGGAGTAGATTTAAAGAATCAAATAATAGGTATATCACATGGGGACTGCCTAGATGAAGCAGAAAAAATGAAACAGATGATAGAAGAAAAGTATGGATGCAAGGAATTCTTAATAAACACAGTAGGAAGTGTAATAGGAGCTCATTCAGGTCCAGGGACTATAGCAGTATTCTTTTTAAATGCAAAGGAAGAAAAGTAGGGGTGAAAATTGGTGAAAGTTAAAATTGTTGCAGACAGTAGTTGTGATTTATCTGAGGATATAAAAAAAAGTTTAAACATAGAACTTGCCCCTTTGATTTTGCAGTTAAAGGACAAAGAATATGTGGATGATGATAAGTTAGATGTTATGGGTTATATTAAAGATATGGAAATGTGTGAAGTTGCTCCTAAAACATCTTGCCCTTCTCCAGAAGAATATATGAAAAAGTATCAAGGAGAGGACAGTGTTTTTGTAGTAACCTTGTCTTCAAAATTAAGCGGAAGCTATAATAGTGCAGTGCTTGCAAAAGACTTGTTTTTAGATGAAATAGGGAACAAATTTATACATGTTTTTGATTCCTTAAGTGCTTCTGTTGGTGAAACATTAGTTGCATTGAAGATAAATGAATTATCCAAGAAAGACATAGAAGAATTAGAGATAGTAGAAATAGTAACAAAATATATTCATGAAATGAAAACATTCTTTTTATTAGAGAGTCTAGAGCATTTAGCTAAGGCAGGTAGATTAAATCCGATTATTGCAAAAGTGGCCAATATGTTATCAATTAAGCCTATTATGGGTTCCACAAAAGAGGGTACCATAAGATTAGTTGAAAAGACAAGAGGATATAAAAAGGCTTTTGGAAGGTTGCTTGATATTATAGGTGAAGAAGGAGAAAGTTTAGAACAAAAGGTACTGGGAATTGCCCATTGTAATTGCTTTGAAAGAGCTCAGAAATTTAAAGAAGAGGTATTAAAAAAATATAATTTTCAAGATGTTTTTATTGTTGAAATGGCAGGACTTAGCTCCACATATGCAGATGATGGAGGTATAGTTATAGCTTTTTAATAGTAAAAGAAAGAGTGGTAGCAACTACCACTCTTTCTTAGATTTAGTTTGTTGTAATAATTAATTGAGGAGCATATTGAGTGCTGTCTCCACCGTAGATCTCAAGTGAATCAGCTATAGAATCAGTTGTAGACACTCCTTTTAATCTAAATTGAGTTTTACCTGACTTATTGATATAGGATAATGATAATGATGATAATGGAATGTCAACATAATCATTATTTGAAGCTGGTACATTTCCAGTAGCAACATCAATAAGAGAAGCACTAGCACTGTAATCTGATTGAGCTAAAGCACTGCTTGTGCCAAAGTATCCAGATTTTATATCAACGTTAATTCCAGTTACACTTCCAGTTAAAGCTTTTCTGTATATTCTCAATTTAGCACTTCCAATTGAAGCAGATCCAAGAGAACTAGTATCAAAAGATAAGATTGAGTAGTATGTGTTAGCATTATACATTCCCTTATCTCCAACTTTTAAAGTTGTAGTGCTGTATCCATCAGAAGTTAATTGACCAACATATCCATCTTCAGCATCTATTGAGTTGAATACTGTTCCAGCAGATTGGAAAGTATAAGATTCGGTTTTAACAGCTTCAGTATTACCAGCAGTATCGACACTGAAGAATTTTAATGTTGTGTTAGCGCTAATATTGATGGCACCAGTGTAAACAGTTGAACTTGTAGTTGGAGTAGTTCCATCTAAAGTATAGTAAGTAGTAGCGGACTCATTAGGAGTTAAAGTAACTGATTGAGCAGAAGTGTAAGTACCGCCAGCTGGGCTTGCAGTAGTTACAGGAGCTGTTGTATCTACAGGGGGAGCTTGAATAGTATAAGTTTCAGTTTTAACAGCTTCTTGATTGCCAGCAGTATCAACACTGAAGAATTTTAATGTTGTATTAGCGCTAATATTGATGGCACCGGAGTAAACAGTTGAACTTGTAGTTGGAGTAGTTCCATCTAAAGTATAGTAAGTAGTAGCGGACTCATTAGGAGTTAAAGTAACTGATTGAGCAGAAGTGTAAGTACCGCCAGCTGGGCTTACAGTAGTTACAGGAGCTGTTGTATCTGTTGTTCCTGCAGGGTTAACATCAGTCCAAACAGAAGATCCTTCTACTTTATATAAGTTAAATGGCGTTGAGTAGCCATATTTTGTACCCATTTCTATATATCCTGCTGCATCTAATCTACCAGCAACATAGTGTTCTGTAGCTGTTCCTGTAGCAGTTTCGTAGCTTATTTCAATATTATAAACTTGAGTTTGTACAGCTTCAGTATTACCAGCGGTATCAACACTGAAGTATTTTAATGTTGCATCAGCACTAATAGTTATAGGAGCACTGTAAACAGCTGAACTTGTAGTTGGAGTAGTTCCATCTAAAGTATAGTAAGTAGTAGCTGCTTCGTTAGTAGATAAAGTAACATTTACAGATCCAGTATAAGTACCACCAGCATTGTTTGCAGTAGTTATAGGAGCTATTGTATCTTCACCAAATTGATAAACTTGAGTTTGTACAGCTTCTTGATTACCAGCAGCATCAACACTGAAGTATTTTAATGTTGAGTCATCGCTAATAACTATAGGAGCACTGTAAACAGCTGAGCTTGTAGTTGGAGTAGTTCCGTCTAAAGTATAGTAAGTAGTAGCAGCTTCATTAGCAGTTAAAGTAACATTTACAGCAGAAGTGTAAAAGCCACCAGCTGGGCTAGCAGTTGTTACAGGAGCTACAGTGTCAGCCATAAAACTTTTAAAGAATTCCCAAGTAAGTTGACTTTGATTTGGACCATTTGGATCAGTATAGCTTCCAGCAGTGCTTCCGCCAGACCAAGCATGTCCCATTCCAGTAACTAAGTATTTTTCCATTATAGAGTTTCCATTAGCATCATTGTATATATATCTAGTATAAGCTCTTCCACTAGAACCAGGCACTTGACCAGTTATTGTTTGGTCAGCAACATCGTCTATTGAATTATTTGAAGAACCGTCATCAGCACGATCGTTTGTTTCGGCCCATTGAGTAAGAACTTGGTTTCCGTTAACTGGAGCAACAGTAGAATCAGAAGTTCCGTGCCATACCATTGTAGGTACTACTCTTTCATATGATCCCATTGCATTGTAAGCAGCTAGCCCTTGAGCTACAGGATCTGGACCACCACTGCTCATTGCAGTGAAAGCAGCAGTCATGCTAGTAGCAGCTTTATATTCTAAACCAGCACCAACACTTATAGCTTTGAATACATCTGGGTAAGTAGCTCCCATAATAGCAGTCATAGCACCACCAGCAGATAATCCAGTTACAAAAACAGCCTCGTTATTTACAGAGTATTTAGATTTAACATCATTAACCATACCTGCTATAAGAGCTGGCTCACCTGAACCTCTTGTTTGACTAGTTGGCTCAAAAAAGTTCCAACAAGCATTTTGATTTGCAGATGTTGTCTGTTTAGGGTACATTACTAAGAAGTTTTCAGTTTCAGCTAAAGCATTCATTTGTGTACCAGCTGCAAATTGATCTGGATCTTGAGTACATCCGTGTAGCATAACTACTAAAGGTAAGTTTGAGCCAGCAGTATAACCGCTTGGTACATAAAGCTTGTACTCTCTACCACTATAAGTAATAGTAGTGAACGTTCCTGTAGCAAAGGCTTGTAATGGAGATAATGACGTAAATCCTAAAGAAAGAGTAAATGCTAAAGCTAAACGAGCACATAAAACTTTTAGTCCTTTTGATTTCAAAATAACCCCTCCAATTCAAAATTAGTTTTGATAAATATTCTATTATTTAATATTATGAATAATAATTAAAGATTCACCTCCTTTCATATGTGTAAAGATTATAGATAACTTATGAATTTAAAGATAACGTTTTCAATATGATTGAAAAATTAATCATTATTACATTATTGTATAAATGTAAATGACATAATAATGTAAATGTTTACACGAGTCTACACAAAAATGTAACCTTTTCCGACAATTTTATAAATAGCATAAATCATGCCAAGCGTTTGATATTGATGAATTACTTCGTAAAGTGCATAAATACTTAACATAATATTAATATCTATAAGATTGTCTTAAATTAAATGTATAATTTTATGACAGTGTCTTAAAATTATACAAGGTATATTATATCATTGAAACTTATTAAACAGGACTTATGCAGTTGGTGTAAATGATGTGTAAACAGTTACAAAGAATTGTATAAATTCTATACTGCAATATTAAAATATAATAGAAATTTAGTAAATACTAATACCATTAGAGGGCATTTTTATGTCGCGAATTAGCTTTTTAATATTTTACGACATAATAAAGAGGTCTTACGGTATACCACATGGTTTGTGTTAGTTTACAATAAAAAATACATCCAATTTCAACAAAAGGGGTCTGTTAACTTGACAATGTAAAGCTTGTATGTTAAATTCCATTAACATACAAGTTTAAATAACAGTTATAGAGAAAAAATATGGATGTGATTAAAATGACAGACGAAAATGTGTTATTTATAATAAATTTATTAATATATCTACTAATTTTCATATTTCCAGTTATCTTTTATCTAAAATTTATAGACAAGGTATCCCCCTTAGAATTTTTAAAACTCACCAAAAACATAAAGCAAAATTTTATAAAAGGCTTTGTTATAAGCATTTTATTTATATTAGTACTTATATTAAAAAAATTAATAGTAGGTTTCAATAACATTAATTTTAATATAGGAATACTTTGGATCAGTGGGCTAACAGTTGGTATATTAGAAGAAATACCTTTTAGGGGCTTTATACTTCAAAAACTTACTAAGCATACGGATTTTATTGCAGCAAATTTATTAACAACACTGCTATTTATAACGATACATATACCAAACTGGTTACTTAATGGAGTTAATATTATAGATTCTACTAAAAGCTTAGTTGTTGTTAGTTTTATTTTAGGTTATTTGTTTAAAGAAACTGATTCCTTATGGGTGCCAATAATATGTCATTCAGTTTTTAATATAATTATATGGATTGGTCTTGGTTAAGTAATATATTCTAAATTTCTATATTTTCATAATTTCTATAAGGCTTTTTCAAAATGGAGTAGGCTAAAGGAGTAATTAAAAATGATTCTTGTAAGGCAGAATAGACCAATATATTTTTATAAATTGGATTGGTAAGTAATATGCTTAATAAAAATAATAATAATACCGCAATACATGACTTTATTTTTAAAGTTCTCCTTAACTTTTTACTTACCAACGGTCGTTCAGCAGTATCTGCCGGTGCATATTTAATAATTAGAATTAAGCTTATTGAAAATAATATAACCATGGAAATGAAATTCAATGAAAAACTTAAGCTTAATAATACATTTCCTAAAAAGATTATAAAATTACATGTAATACATTTTATGCTGGAGTCTGCATGAACTCCACAGGAGAAAGTTCTAATAAATCCAAAGGATAAAAGTGATATCAAAGTATATTTAAATAGTCCTAAAAAATATGCGGTGACAAATAAAATAATCATTTTAAATATATTCATAAATATAACTTGCAGACCATATCTAATTTTTTCTATATCTTCTTCTGACTTTCCTAAATTAATCTTTATATAGCTAAAAAAAGAATTATAAAATCTATTTATAATATTCAAGATAACACCGCCTAAAAAATTATTTTTATTAATAAAGTCCTTATCAATGACATTTCACGAAAGAAATGGTTGATTTTATGAAATATTATGGAAATATATTAGAGTACTATGTTAAACTACTATTCAAATTAAAAAGTATTTATTATTTTATGATAAAGGAGAGATTTATTATGAAAAATTCAATAATAGGAAAAAGATTAGCCTTATTGATTTGCTCAATTGCAATGGCTGTTGCCGCTACTTCATCCTCCATGTGTATTTGGTGGTATACTGAAGAAAGTAAAATGCCTAAATCTTTGTATAAGGTAGATTAACTATTAGCTCCTGGGTGAATACAGAATTTTCAATATGAGTAGTCAAAGTGACATTTTTATATTTTTCGTTAATAATATTTCTCACGGACTTCAATCCGATGCCCCTTTGGCTGCCTTTTGTAGAAAAGTTTTTTTCATAAATTTTATAAATAGGAGGCACATCCTCAGAACAAGAATTACTTAGAATAAATACAGTACTATTTTCATCACGATATATTAAAAATTCTATAAATTTATCATTGCAAACTTCAGCTGCCTCAATGGCATTATCAAATAGGACTCCAACAATTCTACATATATCTATTAAGTTTATTGATAATTCATGAATGTCTTCAGAAATTTCTAATCTAACATTGATTCCTTTCGATTGGGCAATAACAACTTTAGAAGATATTAGCCCTTTTAAGGGTATAATTTTAATGTGTTGAAGTAATATAAAAGATCTATTTTTCGCTAATATTTTTTTGCTTTCAGGCATTAACTCATTTCTGTAAAATGCATCTAATTCATCTATTTTTTTAGAATCAAGGTAATCCCCAATAATTTGAATTATATTCACATAGTCATGTTTAAAGCTTCTCAAATCACTTGAAACAGCTTCAAGCATTTCAGTATACTCTTTAAGTTGATTTAAATCAGCTTCCTTATGTATGTTTTCTAAATCTTTTTTAATGTTTTTATAATTTAAATATATAATTAAGGTTAAAAAGATAAAGAAACTTACTATTAAAAGTAAATTTGACATATAAAAAGTTATACTTGGCGATTGAGACCAGTATTTGAATATCCTAGTATATAAGTAAATAGAAATCAATACTACAGTTAAAGAGAAAGCAAATATGCTTGCATCTTTTTTAATAAATCTACTAAGAGAAATAAAAGATTGCTTTCTAATAAACACATTAAAAGATTTACTTATAATATATGCGACTGAAATAATTGCAAAAGATAGCATTAAGGCTATCACTATGTTATTTGTTATAAGAGAATAATCTATTTTTAAAATAACTACGAAAACGATACCAACAATAGCATCACTTAAAGCAAAAATAACTTGTGTGAAAACAGATATTAATAGGGCAGAGTATTTATTTTTCAAAATTGAACAATAAAGTAGAAATATTATGATTACAGAAAGTGGTACTAGAAGGTTATTCATTTTAAAAATGAATAACCAATAGCTTGGAATAAAGATAGTTATAGTTGTAATAAAAATATGTTTAATTGTTGCTTTTATACCACTAATATTACTTGCGATGATACTGACATTAAAAGATAAAGTAAGAACATTGAGAATATTCATTATTATATCAAACATTCTTTTTCAATCCTTTTATAAATTTTTTTGAAGCGTAGCAAGTTTCATCATTTATCATACTAATAGTATTTGTATGCTTATTTATTGATTTGATATTGTTTGTATTAACTAAATATGATCTATAAGTTTTACTAAAATATGCAGGTAATTTAACTTCTAAATCCTTTATTTTTCCATAGAACTCAAAATGACCAGCCTTAGTATGAAGTCTCAGCTTGTGGTCAACAGTTGTTGTTTCAAAAAATAAGATTTCATCATAGGAAAATTTAATTATTCTGTTTCCTAAATCTATTTCTATAAAGCCTTTCTCTTCAAGGTAATTATTTTTATAATCATTATAGGCTTCTAGCAAACATTCAGAGATACTATTTTTAAAGTTATTAGTATCAAATTTAGATATATAATCTAAAGCTTGTACTTTATATTTAAAAGTCAAATTTGATAACTCTGTATGAGAGGTAACAAATATGATATATCCTCTTGAATCATATTTTCTTATAATTTTAGCAAGTTCTATTCCATTGATATCTGCTTTTAACTCAACATCTAAAAAATAAATAAAGCTGTTACCTATTTTGCTAATTATATGATTAATAACATCTGTAGGATTGTTTGTTGATAAATCAGTTTTCAAATTAAGTTTTAAATCTACTATTTCAGCTTTTATTATATTTTCAAATTTTTCCCTATAATAACTATCATCTTCACAAATAATAATGTTCAGCATATCAATTCCTCCCAAAAATTACTATAGAATAATGATACATATTAAATGACATATCATTAGAATTTATGCAATTTGTTCCAGGTAATGTAAGGGTGACAGTTTATTTGCTAAAAAGTCGACTTAATGTCGATTAAGAAGGTATATACATCCTAGAATCTCTTTAAGAATAGGCACATCATTACAGTGATCAATCAGCTATTTTATTTACAGAGATACTGTTTGAAATACAATTTTGGCATTAAATGAGTATTAATTACATTAAAGCATATTTTAGCTGTTTATTACTAAAATATGAAAAATTATATATGCATAAGATAGTTTTTTGAATTTATAGATGATATAATTTAAATGGATTAATATTTTCGACAAATATCTCCTCAGCAATAATCATGCCAAAATGTACACGACTTTATAGAACCCAAAATACAGAACAATATTCTAAATTGTTAATATAATGTTCTGTATCTATTTGACACAGCGTATCAATTTGTTACATATATTCAGAAAAAATATGATTATTAATAATTAACAGATAAGGAAGGGATAGAGTGAAAAAATATTATAAGACCTTAATAATAATATCATTATTAATTATTGCAATAGTAATTTTTAAAGATAGCCTTATAACTGGGGAATTTATAATATCTAAGTTAAGAAGTGGAGAAGATTTGAATGTTATAATTGTTATTCTTGCAGGTATTATAGATGGAATAAATCCATGTGCTTTATCTATGCTTTTATTCTTTATAACCTTTTCCCTTGCTAATGATTCGAAAAATACCAATATTATCTTATTGGGTATCATGTTTGCAATAGGCACATTTATTTCATATTTTCTAGCAGGACTTGGAATATTAAAGGTTATTTATCTTGGAAAATATATAACTAATTTTCATATTATAATATACTCTTTCACGGCTATAGTAGCTTTTTTACTTACATATATGAACATAAGGGATGGTATTAGTGCAAAAAAGTACGATGTTGGAAATATTAAGCTTCAATTACCAAATAAAAACAAGGTGTTTATTCATAATACTATAAAAAAATTTGCTAATCTTAGATTTAAATATTTAGTAAGCTTACTACTGGGCTTTATTGTTACCGTATCCGAACTATTATGTACTGGACAAGTATATTTAGCTACAATGGTAACCATTCATAAGTTAGATGCAAGTTTAAGAATAGCGTATCTGTTTATTTTTAATCTAGGATTTGTTCTCCCTATTATTGTAATTAGTTTTATAATTAATAAAGGGAGAGAGGTTATGGATATGACAGATTTATTATTTAATAAATTATTCATTATAAAATACGTTACTGCAGTGATTATGTTTATATTTGGAGTAATTTCTATATTAAATCTTATTTCTGTTTTATAAAAATTCAGAAGGGTAGTGTTAGTTATGAAAGATAATTTAGAATATACAAATGCTAAAATAATAGTCATGGATAAGGATGAAAAAACAATAATAGATAAGCCATTAATAAAACTTCCTTTGGCAGAAAAAATTTATGAAATAGAAGGAAAGAAATTATTTGGAGTATCAAGTCCATGCATATTGGAAAGAAGAAGAATAGATTATAATACGTGTAGGGATACTGCTTCAAAATTAGAAAATGGGAAGAGATACAAGTCTTCAGAGGTGGACTGGTTACTGGAGTTATATAATTTAAAAGGTGAGTATATTATAGTAATTTATTAAGAGGTGAAAGAGATTATGGGAAAATTAAATTTGACATTAAGGAAATATGTATTTAAGGTTCTTATAGGGTTAATAGTAGTAATAATTACTACTATTAACCATTCAGTTATAGTTTTTTCAGAAGAGAATGTATTAGGTAATATTCCAGTAAAAGGATTAGTATCAGAAGAAGGATTATCAAGTTACACTGATGAGGAATTTCAAAAGGCTCCCATAAGGATTACTGTATTTTCAGCTACTTGGTGTCCACATTGCAAGGAATTAAAGGGAGAATTCCCAAATATAATTTATTCAAAGTATAACAAAGATACTGTTGCAATAAGAGTTTGGGAGATAGATTCAAAAGAAGTTGTGAATTATTTTCAGAAATTTGCTGATAAAAATCAAATTCCTCAAGAGATAAAAAGTCAAATACCTTTTATTTTCATAAATGAAAAATATCCTTACTTAGGATATTCAAAGGAGATTACAAATAATATTCTAGAAGATATAGAAGCTATTTTAAATGGTAAAGAAGCAATTAATGGTGGTAATATTAATGTAGATGATAATTCAACAGAATCAGAAGAAACTACTTTACAATATAAAGTTGAAAAAGACTTGAAAACTGGAGAAATTAATCAAGTTAACTTTGTGCAAGCCGGTATGGGGGATAATTTTAAATCCATATTCTTAATCCTATTTTCCTTATTATTCTTCTACTTTTTAAGTTTTAGAAAAAGTAAAAAGGTTTTAATAGGAGCAATATATATAATCTCAATTTTAATATTTAATATCTTGATTTTATCTAACAAAATCCCAGAACTTTCAAATGTTAAATATGTTGAAGCTATAAAAATAGGATTATATATTTTATTCGGTATAATAATTGGAGAACTAATAATCAACTTTATCTTAGGAAGCAGAAATAATAGTAAACTGGTTGATAAAATTATTCATATTTTTAATAGTAAAATTGTAATTATTCTTTCTTTTTTAAGTGGATTTATACTTATGAACTCTCAAATATATAACAATAACACATATTATTCATTGATAATAAAGAGCATAAAGGGAAATCAGATATTATTGAATAAGATTTATATAGGAGTTCTTTATAGTTTAGGGTTAATATTAGGGAATATTGTTGTAATATGGATTATTAAATCAGCTTTAAGTATTTTAAAGGGTTTAAGTTGTAATTTTAAAATTAAAAAATATATATAGGTACTTTATTATTTGTCAAAATATAAGTATAATTATACTTTATAAAGGGTATGTATACTGTAATGAAATATTCCTATATTCAGTAAGAATACAGTTTTATTGGGGCAAAAAATATACGAGGGGGTATTAAAATGGACAAAATTAATATTGCATTATTAGGCTTAGGAAATGTGGGCGGAGGAGTTTTCGAAATATTAAAGACGAACATAGAGGAGATACAAGAAAGATCAGGATGTGATATTCAGATTAGTAAAATTCTTGTTAGAAATCCAAACAAAAAAAGATGTGTTGATGTTCCAGAAGAATTAATAACCACAAATCCAGATGACATATTTAATGATGAGAGTATCAAGATAGTTGTTGAAGTTATGGGTGGAATTGATCCTGCAAAAGAATACATGATTAAAGCTATGAAAAAGAAGAAACACGTAGTTACAGCAAATAAGCTTGTTATTGCTACAACAGGAGCAGAACTTATAAGAACAGCAAAGGAAGAAGGAGTGCGATTCTGCTATGAAGCTAGTGTAGCCGGTGGAATTCCAATAATTAACGGAATTAATGAAAGCTTAACTGCAAATAAAATTGAAGAAATAATAGGAATAATAAATGGTACAACAAATTATATATTAACAAAAATGTATTTAGACAATATGGACTTTGGCACAGCCTTAAAGGAAGCTCAAGATAAAGGTTATGCTGAAGCAGATCCAACATCAGATGTTGAAGGATTTGATGCAGTTTATAAGCTTAGCATTTTAACTTATCTTGCTTTTGGAAAGCTTGTTAATCCAGATTTAGTATACAGAGAAGGAATTAGCAAAATAGATGCTATGGATATTGAGTATGCAAAAGAATTTGGTTATGTAATTAAGCTTTTGGCAATTGTTAAAGATGATAATGGAGTACTTGAATTAAGAGTTCATCCTACAATGATACCTGAAAGACATCCATTAGCTAATGTAAATGACTCTTTTAATGCTATCCTAATAAAAGGAAACGCAGTTGGAGAGCTAATGATGTATGGTAGAGGGGCAGGGGATCTTCCTACTGGAAGTGCTGTTGTTGCGGATGTTATATCTATTGTAAGAAATGTAAATGACCCAATATTTAAGCTAAGCGAAAGCAAAAGTGGAAACTTAAAACGCATAAGAAAAATGGAAGAAACAACTTCTGAGTATTATATAAGAATTACTGTAAAAGATGAACCTGGAGTTTTAGGTAGAATATCTAGTATATTAGGAGCACATAATGTAAGTTTACTATCTGTAATACAAAAGGGAAAAAGACAAGAGTATGTAACTTTAGTATTTGTAACTCATAAAACTCTTGAAGGAAATATCAATAAATCTATTGAAGAAATCAATTCTCTAAGTTTTGTAGATAAAGTAGAAAACATAATTAGAGTGGAGAAAATGGAATAAAAATACAGATAGTAGGGGAAGTGGAATTATGGAAGAAAAAATATATTATAAAAGTACTAGGGGTGGACAAAACGGCATCTCTGCATCAGAAGCTATACTAAAGGGAATTGCAGAGGATGGAGGCTTATTTGTTCCAAGTAGAATTCCTAAAATAGATTTGAAGTTAAAAGAGCTTGCAAGTATGAATTATAGGGAGCTTGCTTACTATGTATTAAGCAAATTTTTAGTTGATTTTACTGAAGAAGAGTTAAAAAATTGCGTTAATAATGCTTATGACAATAAGTTTGATACAGAAGAAATAGCACCTATGGTTAAGGTTGGTGATTCTTATTTCTTAGAATTATTTCATGGACCAACCCTTGCTTTTAAGGACATGGCATTATCAATATTGCCATACCTTCTTACTACATCATCTAAAAAACAAGGCTTAGGAAAAGAAATTGTAATTCTAACTGCTACTTCTGGAGATACAGGAAAAGCAGCCTTAGAAGGGTTTACTAATATACCTGGAATTAAAATAATAGTATTTTACCCTGAAGAAGGTGTTAGCGAAATACAGAAGATGCAAATGATAACTCATAAGGGCAATAATACTCATGTAATTGGAATAAAAGGTAACTTTGATGATGCTCAAAGTGGAGTTAAGAGAATCTTCAGAGATGAGGAGTTCTTGAAAACATTAGAAGAAAATAATTATGTGTTTTCTTCCGCTAACTCAATAAATATTGGAAGACTTGTTCCACAAGTAGTTTACTATTTTTATGCTTATTTAAAGCTTTATTCTAAGGGAGAAATAGCTGAGGATGAAAGTATAAATGTAGTTGTACCAACAGGAAATTTCGGAAATATACTTGCAGCATATTATGCAAAGGAAATGGGACTACCAATAAACAAGTTAATATGTGCATCAAATGATAATAAAGTTTTATATGATTTTATCAGTACAGGAGTTTATGATAAAGGACGAGAATTTTATACAACTATCTCTCCTTCTATGGATATATTAATATCCAGCAATTTAGAGAGATTATTATATGCCTTAAGCGGTGAAGATTCAAAAATGGTTAAGGAGCTAATGGATAGCTTGGATTCTAATGGAAGCTATAAGATTAACGATGCCATGAGAAGTAATTTAAAAGACTTTTTCGGAGGTTATGCTTCTGAGGAAGAAACTAAAAAGGCTATAAGTGACTTATATAATAAAGATAAATATATTATGGATACTCATACTGCAGTAGCATATAGTGTAAATGAAAGATATGTGAAAGTTTCAGAGGATAATACAAAAGCTGTCGTTGTGTCAACTGCAAGTCCTTACAAATTTACATATGCTGTTATGAATTCAATAGATAACAAGTATGCAGATTACAATGATTTCCAATTAGTTAAGGAAATGAGCAGCCTTTTAAATAAGGAAGAGCCTTTAGCTATAAAAGATATTAATAAGAGAGAAATTGTTCATAAGACTGTATGCAATAAAGAGGATATGAAAAAAGCAGTACAAGAATATTTAAATTTTTAGAAGTTAAATAGAAAGAAGTAAAAAATTAAAAAAATTTTTTACTTCTTTTATAATTTTTTTTTACAAAATAAAGGAAAAAATAACCTGAAAAAATTTGGCATGATTTATGCTTGAAAAATCTATGGGTTTATTTTTTACATAAAAGGGTTTAAAGTAATAAAAGAGATGGGAGTGACAAAAATGTCTAAAGTTAATGTAATGGGTTACGAAATAAATTATGAAGTGTACGGAAAAAAAGATGGAGAACCATTGCTATTTTTAAATGGTATTATGATGAGTACTTTAAGTTGGGCACCATTTAAGGATGCTTTTGAAGATTATCAAGCTATATTTATTGACTTCTTTGATCAAGGAGCTTCAAGTAAGGAAACAAAGCCTTATACACAAGATTTGCACGTAGAAGTATTAAAAGAGTTAATAGACAAGCTTAATCTAGGAAAAGTACATCTATTTGGAATCTCCTTCGGCGGAGAAGTTGCAATGCAGTTTGCATTAAAATATCAGGATAGACTACTTACACTTATATTATCTAATACTGTAAGTGAAACCAATGCTTTAATGCAGGATCTAGAAGAAGCATGGGATTATGCTGCAAGCACCTATGATGGAATGGTATTCTTCAATGCTACAATGCCATTTATATATTCTTCTAAATTTTATAGAGAAAATTCAGAATGGCTAAAGGGAAGAGCAGAATTATTTAATCAAACACTTACTCCTGAATGGTATGAAGGCTTCAGAAGAGCTATCAGAAGTGCTCATAGCTTAAATATTACTGATGAAATTCATAAAATTGAAGTTCCTACTTTAGTAATGGGAGGAGACTTGGATATTCTTACTCCTTTAGAAAATCAAATAGCGATACATGAAAGAATAAAAGATTCTAAAATGCTTATTATGAAAGATGCTGGACATGGGGCTATGTATGAAAAATCATACGAGTTTGCAGCAGCTATTGTAGGTTTCTTGAAGACTTACAATAAGAATATAGTAGTTAAATAATATTATAAATTTAAAAAACCGTTAGCTTATTTAAGCTAATGGTTTTTTAAATTTATAATATGTAACCATATATGTTAATAAACTAGTAAAAATGGTATTTATTGTTCTTAAAAATGTAGACGTTATCAATAATTATTTTATATGTATTTTGTATAATTGCAAAAAATTTGTTATAATAGCAATAGATACTGTGGGGGAGATGAGAAGCTTGGCAAAGTTTTTTAAATCGAAAGAATTTTATGATTTTTGCAATTCAGTTTTTGGAAAGTTGCCAGTTCCTATTGACGTTATTGATCAAAATGGCACTTTAATATATATAAATAAAGCTTTTTGCGATTTTCTTGGTAATACTGAAGAATATTTTCTTGGACAAGTAGTTACCCATGTAGAGAAAACTTCAAGATTTTTAGATACCTTAGAATCTAGACAAGCAGAGATAGCCTGGAAACATACCTTTTCTAATGGGAAAGATGCCATAGTACACAGAATACCTATTATTGACGATGATGGTTCTTTAAGTGGGGGCTTTGGAATGATTCTTTTTGAAGACATTTCTGCAATGCAAGAGGTTATAGATAGATATAAGGTTTTAGATAAAGAATTGCGACTTTATAAAAGTACTATTGCAAGATTAAACGCAGCAAAATATACTCTAAGTAATATTATTGGTAACTCCGCAGCCATAATTAATTGTAAAGGAAAAGTTAAGAAAATTGCCAGAGTTAATCTTAATGTTTTAATATTTGGGGAAAGTGGAGTGGGTAAAGAATTATTTGCTCATTCAATACACAATGAAAGTAATAGAAATGACCAACCTTTTGTAGGAATTAACTGTTCTGCTATTCCAGAAAATCTTATTGAAGCTGAGCTTTTTGGATACGAAGAAGGTTCTTTTACAGGTGCAAAAAAAGGTGGTCATATAGGTAAGTTCCAATTAGCTAATGGAGGTACTATTTTTCTAGATGAAATAGGTGAAATGCCATTGCATATGCAGGCAAAATTACTTAGAGTTTTGCAAGAAAGAGAAGTACAACCTATTGGATCTAAAACTCCAGTGAAAATTGATGTGAGAGTAGTATGTGCAACTCATAGAAACATTAAGGAAATGGTTGAAAAAGGAGAGTTCAGAGAGGACCTATATTATAGGTTAAACGTTTTGACATTAGAAATTCCACCTTTAAGGGATAGAAAAACAGATATACCTGATTTAGTAGATAAGTTCCTAGGGGAATTTTATAAAGAGACAGGAATATATAGACGTATGCCAGATAATTGTATGGCTATTCTTGCTAACTATAATTGGCCAGGTAATGTTAGAGAATTAAGAAATATAGTTGAAAAGGTTTCGGTTAATGCAGAAGATGTAGATATTACTGAAGAGGATTTCCCAGCATATATGTTAAAACAAACAGGTAAGGGAGCAAACAACATTGTTGCTAATATGTCTGAGGAATCTGGCTTAAAACAGATTTTAGACTCTGTTGAAAAGGAAGTAATAATTAAGACCCTAAAGGAATGCAATAATAACAAGAGTGAGGTTGCTAAGAAATTAAATATACCAAGAGCTTCTTTATATAGAAAAATAGAAGAGTATGAACTTGAGGTATAATTGTAACAAATACATACACTGTTTCAAATAAATACAGGATAGAGCAATAAAAATTCATTGTTTTATCCTGTATTTTGTGTTTTTTTGTCTTGAAAATGTGGCACGATTATTGCTTACATTAAAAACGATGAAAGTAATTCAGGAGGTGTTACAATGAGAAAACATGTAGGTATTGTGGGGACAGGTATTTATTTGCCTAAAAAAATAATGACAGCAAAGGAAATTGCTGATGCAACAAATGGAGTATGGACTGAAGAGGCGGTTAAATCAAAGCTTGGAATTAATCAAAAGTGTGTTCCAGGAGAAAGCTTAGAAGATGGAACGCAAGAAATGGGTGCAGCGGCAGCTCTTGACTGCTTAAGAAATACTGGTGTAGACCCAATGGATATAGATGTAATATTATGCATGGGTGAAGAGTGGAAGGAATACCCATTAACAACTTCAGGAATTTATATTCAAGAAAAAATTGGAGCAAGAAATGCCTGGGCAATTGATATTCAACAAAGGTGTTGTACATGTGTTGCTGGAATGAAAATTGCTAAAGATATGCTTATGGCTGACGATGAAGTAGACACTATTATGGTAGTTGGCGGTTATAGAAATGGAGACTTTATTGACTATACTGACAAAGATATGTCAATGATGTATAATCTTGGTGCAGGTGCTGGAGCTATTATACTTAAGAAAAACTACGGTAAGAATGAACTTTTAGGCTCTCATATAATGTCAGATGGTTCATTAGCTAGAGATGCTGGTGTTGAAATTGGTGGTATAGTAAATCCAATGACAGTTGACAATATTAACGAAGCATATAAATCACTAAGACTTTTGGATGCTAAGCACATGAAGGATGCACTAAACGTGATTTCTATGCCAAATTGGATGAATTGTATAGATAAATCACTTGAAAAATCAGGCTTAACAAGAAAAGATGTTGGATATCTTGCAGTTCTTCATTTTAAATATTCTCAACATATAGGAATGCTAAACAACTTAGGATTAACAGAAGATCAATCAATATACTTAAGCGATTATGGTCATATCGGACAAGTAGACCAAATATTATCATTACACTTAGCTCTTCAAGAAGGAAAAGTTAAAGAAGGTACCATAGTTTCTATGATAGCAGCTGGTATAGGATATGCATGGGCTGCAAACGTAATCAGATGGGGAGCAGTACAAGAATAATAAATACAGAGTACATAGAGAAAAATGCAACTGGTGAAAATAAGTAATAGGGGGATAGATATGAATTACAATGAACAATATAAAAAGAAGCTCATAACTTTAAGTGAAGCACTTCAAAAGGTTGAGTCAAATATGGATATAGTTGCAGGACTTGCTGCAATGGAACCAATGGATTTTATGGCAAGGATTCACGAAGTTAAGGATAGAGTAGAAGATGTTCGTATATATACTTGCCTTAACATGGGAGATTATGAGTTCTTTAGAAATCCAGAAATGGCTGGGCATTTTACAAATGCAGCATGGTTTTATACACCACCTATAAGAAAAGCTCATGAATTTGGAACTACAAACTTTGTACCAAATCATCTTCATAAATCAGCAACAGACAGAATAAGTACTACAGCACCAAGAATGTTTGTTGGAACAGCTACTCCAATGGACAAACATGGATATTTCAACTTATCTTTATCAGCAACTTATGAAAAGCTATTATTGGAGACTGCTGATATAGTTATACTTGAAATTGATCCAAACTACCCAAGAACTTTTGGTGATACAAACGTTCACATTAGTGATGTTGACTTTGTGTATGAGACTGCAAGACCTATTCCACTTTTCCCATATGCACCAAGCACTGAGAAGGACAAAATGATAGGAAACTACATTGCTGAATTAGTTGAAGACGGTTCTACAATTCAGCTTGGTATAGGTGGAATTCCAAATGCAGTTGCAGGAGCTCTTATGAATAAAAAAGATCTAGGAGTTCACACTGAATTATTCAATGATGGAATGATTGATCTTATAGAGGCAGGAGTTATAACAAACAGCAGAAAAACATTACATAGAGGTATTTCTGTTGCAACTATGGCTCTTGGTTCAGAAAAGCTTTATGACTTTATAGATCAAAATCCAGGAGTTGCTATAATGAATGGTAACTATGTAAATGATCCATATGTTATAGGACAAAATTATAAACAAGTATCTATTAACACTACATTAGAAATCGATTTAACAGGACAATGCTGTTCAGAATCTCTTGGCTCAAAACAATTCAGTGGTACAGGCGGTCAAGCTGATACAGCAATAGGAGCACAAAGAAGTGTTGGTGGAAAATCTATAATTGCTTTATATTCAACTGCTGTTGATAAAGCAACAGGCAACCCAATAAGCAAGATAGTTCCAACATTAAAACCAGGTGCAGCAGTTTCTCTATCTAGAAATGATGTAGAATATGTTGTTACTGAATATGGTGTTGCTCGTCTAAGAGGAAAAACTATTAAGGAAAGAGTTAATGACTTATGTGCAATAGCTCATCCTGATTTTAGAGAAGAATTAAGAAAAGAAGCTAAGAAATTAATGCTTTGGTAATAATAAGTCAAATTATTATTTATGGGAGGAAATATTAATATGATAGGAAAGACAATTGATCAAATTCAATTAGGAGATAAAGCTTCCTTTACAAAAACTATGTCAGAAACTGATGTATATCTATTTGCAGGTATTTCTGGAGATTTAAATCCTGCACATGTTAATCAAGTAGACTCTGAAAAAACAATGTTCAAAGGCAGAATTTGTCATGGAATGTTAGTTTCAAGTTTAATTTCAACAGTTCTTGGAATGTATCTTCCAGGTCCAGGAACAATATATATGAGCCAAGAAGTAAGATTCTTATCTCCAGTTAGAATGGGAGATACAGTTACAGCTGAAGCAGAAGTAATTGAAAGAAATGTAGAAAAGAACAGATTAGTTCTTAAGACAACTGTAACAAATCAAGAGGGAAAAGTAGTTATAGAAGGTCAAGCAAAAGTTATGCCTCCTAAAGCTATATAATATAATATATAATAGCCAAAATAGAAAGCACTAAATCAAATACATTTGATTTAGTGCTTTCTATTTTTCAAATCAATATATCTTTAAAATATAAATCAAAATTAAAATTAGCTATGTACTATTGATAATTTTAGAGTATAATATTGTTATAACATAAATAGTATACAAAATCACTTTAAGAAGTTTATTCATGCTCATAATATAATTAATAATAAACAATTAAATGGTTAATTAATGTGGATAATATGATTAATTATATATAATTAAATGATTTATTACTATGTTTAATATAAGGTACAATATAAATTTTAATTGTTAACATATATATATAATGTAATTGGGAATATATATTAAGACAGTAAACATATATGTATAATATAATTGGTAATATTAATTTTAATAGTTTATTATTGCATATAATGCAATTAATAATATATATTATAAAGGAGGAGAGCACATGAATAAGCTAATTACTCTTGAAGAAGCCGTTTCAAAGATTAAAGACGGTACTACAATAATGGTAGGAGGATTTCTGGCTACGGGAAGTCCATGCCAAATTATAGATGCCTTAGTTGAAAAAGGTGTAAAGGATTTAACTATTATTTGTAATGATACTTCTTTTATAGATAGAGGAGTAGGTAAGTTAGTTGTAAATAAACAAGTCAAAAAAGTAATAGCAAGCCACATTGGAACTAATGCTGAAACAGGCAGACAAATGAATGCTGGAGAAATGGAAGTTGAATTAGTGCCTCAAGGAACCTTAGCTGAAAGAATAAGATCAGGTGGAGCAGGACTTGGAGGTATATTAACTCCTACTGGAATAGGGACAATAGTAGAAGATGGAAAAGAAAAAATAACAGTTGATGATAAAGAATATATTTTGGAAAAGCCTCTAAAAGCTGATATAGCAATAATATTTGGATCTAAAGTCGACAAAAAAGGAAACGTTTACTATAACTATTCGACTAGAAACTTCAATCCTCTAATGGCTACAGCTACTGATATAGTTATTGTGGAAGCAGAAAACTTAGTTGAAATAGGCGAAATTAATCCAAATGATGTAATGACTCCTGGAATATTTATTGACTATATTGTAAAGGAGGACAAATAAATATGGAAAAGAAGAACTTAAAAGAAATAATTGCAAGAAGAGTAGCAAAGGAGCTTAAGGATGGAGATGTAGTAAACCTTGGGATTGGTCTTCCTACAATGGTAGCTAACTATATACCAGAAGGAATTGAGGTTACCCTTCAATCGGAGAATGGATTTGTTGGTATTGGACCTGCTCCCGAAGCAGGAAAGGAAAATAAGGACCTTGTTAATGCAGGAGGGGGATATGTTACTATCCACCCAGGAGCCGCATTTTTTGATAGTTCCATGTCTTTTACGATAATAAGAGGTGAACATGTAGATATGACTGTTCTTGGAGCACTTCAGGTAGATGGGAAAGGAAATCTAGCAAACTGGATGATACCAGGCAAAATGGTACCAGGAATGGGTGGAGCTATGGATTTAGTTGTAGGAGCTAAAAAGGTTATCGTAGCTATGGAACATACTGCAAAAGGAAGTCCAAAAATATTAAAAGAGTGTAATCTACCGCTAACAGCGGCAGGACAAGTTAACTTGATAATAACTGAAATGGGAGTAATGGAAGTTACTAAAGAAGGATTAGTACTAAGAGAAATTGGTGAGGGTTACACAGCAGAGGATGTAAAAGCTGCCACTGAAGCAGAATTAATTATTGCCGATGACCTAAAAGTTATGGAAATATAGAGTAACATTTTCAATACTAAACGTATTGATAACTAAATTATTAATTAAGATTAATAAATGAGATTAGTAATTAATAAGTTTAGTATTGGGATTAAAAATAATTAAAAAAGGGGAGTGTGTATCAATGTTTAAAAAAATTACCAAAGCTTGCGTAAGTGTAGTTCAGAAGTATTTACCAGATCCATTTATTTTTGCGGTTTTATTAACGTTTTTAGTATTTATATTAGGAATTACAGTTACAAAACAAACCCCAATTCAAATGGTAGGTCATTGGAGTAATGGACTTTGGAGTTTACTAGCGTTCTCAATGCAAATGGCATTAGTATTAGTTACAGGAAGTGCGCTTGCAAATGCTCCAGCCTTTAAAAGAGGACTAAAGAAACTTGCTAAAATTCCTAAAACAGGTGCACAAGCAATCATAATGGTTACTGTTATTTCTACAATTGCTTGCTGGTTAAACTGGGGATTTGGACTTATAATTGGAGCAATCTTTGCTAAAGAACTTGCAAAGGAAGTTAAAGGTGTAGACTATAGATTACTTATAGCTTCTGCATATTCTGGTTTTATGGTTTGGCATGCTGGACTTTCAGGTTCCATACCTTTAACAGTAGCAGGTGGTGGAGATGCTGTAAAAAAAGCTACAGCAGGAGTTATAGCCAATGCAATACCAACTAGTCAAACATTATTTTCAACTTATAACTTAGTAGCGCTTGCAATATTATTGATTACGCTTCCATTATTAAATAAGGCTATGATGCCAAATAAAGAGGATACTGTTGTTGTAGATCCTAAACTACTAGTTGAAGAAGTAGTAGTAGAAATGAAGAAAGAACACATGACACCTGCTGATAAGATAGAAAACAGCAGAATAATTTCTTTGCTTGTTGCACTTATGGGATTTACTTATATTATTGGTTACTTTATTAATAAAGGATTCAATTTGAACCTAGACATCGTTAATGCTATCTTCTTATTCTTAGGTGTATTACTTCATGGAACTCCTAAAAAGTTTGTTGCTGCCATTACTGAAGCAGCTAAGGGAGCAGCAGGAATCATACTACAATTCCCATTCTATGCAGGTATAATGGGTATGATGGTAGGAAAATCTGCAGCAGGAATGTCACTTGCAGCAGAAATCGCTAATGTATTCGTTGCTATTTCAACACCTAAAACATTCCCTCTATTCACATTCCTAAGTGCTGGTATCATAAACTTCTTTGTACCATCTGGTGGTGGACAATGGGCAGTTCAAGCTCCTATAATGATGCCTGCTGCTGTTAAAATTGGAGTAGAACCATCAGTAGTTGCGATGGGTATTGCTTGGGGAGATGCGTGGACAAATATGATTCAACCATTCTGGGCTTTACCAGCTCTTGCTATTGCAGGATTAAATGCTAAGGATATAATGGGATATTGTTTAATGGACCTTATATATGCCGGAATAGTTGTATCGGCAGCATTTTTCTTCCTGGCGTGATAAATGTCTTAAAAATTACTAAAGTAGAGTTAAAAAGGATGAAGCAGTGCTTCATCCTTTTACTTTAACTATGATAAGTTTTAATATTTTTATAATGAGACAATAATACTAAGGCGCAGTTTTGTATAGCAGTTATACCTTCTTTTTTACAGTAATCTAAAATTTCGTCACTTTCAGCACCTGGCTGAAGTAGAATTTTATCTACGCCTAGTTTTTTGGCTTCTTTTACAATTTCTATTCCAAGAGCAGGATTAATGCATAAATCCATCACGTCAATTTTATAAGGAACATCACTTAAAGTTTTAAAGGCCTCACCGCTATCATCTTTTGAATAAACTCCCTTTACATTATAAGCTCCTTCCTCTAAAGATCTTAGTATCTTAAAGGGAAATTTTTTTGGATCTGATATTTTTCCTACTACTACCCAATTTTTATAATCAAGCAATTCTTTTGGTTCCATGTGAATACCTCCTTATTTATAATTACATATAGCCCCGGGGGGTATGTTATTTAACTATATTATATATTATTTCTTTATTAAAGTAAAATATAAACATTAATTTATTAAAAATGATATAATATAAATACAAGTGCGAGCTGCGAAGCAACACGCGAAAGCGTGAAGCTTCCTCTTGAAATGGAAGAAATTCTATTTCATTAGTAAGTTATTAATATATAGTGGGAAAATCCCATCAGGTAATACCTAACCAGTAGCCT
>NZ_LHUR01000016.1 GCF_001263795.1 Clostridium homopropionicum DSM 5847 | reverse complement strand
AATTTCTTTAGAAATATTCGACATAAAAAAACACTCCTTCTTGTATATATTTGGTATTTATTTATCCAAATTCTTGCCAAGAAAGAGTGCTTTTTATTCACTTTACACAAAAATTTTTACAGGCTCTTTAGTATTATTAAACCATTCGATAGTTGCTTTGCTGTGCTCTTCGAGAATCTTAATCTTTACTTGCTCATGCAGCCATCCTAAAGTTTTATTATTCAGATACTGCCTCATTTTATCTTCTCTACACTCAATTATTAAGTTGTGAACTACATTTTAAAATAAACTATTTATTACACATATTTATAAAATACTTATGTATCGCTAAGTTGTTTGTTAATTCCGGATGAAATGATGTTGCTAGCATATTGCCTTGCCTTACTGCTACAATATTATTATTTACCTTACATATTATTTGAACATTGGATCCTGTACTTACAATATAAGGTGCCCTTATAAATACTAAAGGGATGGGTTCTTCTGAAAACTCATCTATCTTTTTTTCTATTGAAAAGCTATTAATTTGAGTCCCGTAAGCATTTCTCATAACAGTTATATCCATTGTCTGCAGATGTCTAGCTTCATCATTTTCAATATTCTTTGCCAGCAGTATCATACCGGCACAAGTTCCCCAAACAGGAAACCCGTTTATTATCTTCTCTCTAAGCTTATGAAAGATACCAGTTTTCTTTAATAGTATTCCCATAGTTGTACTTTCTCCACCAGGAAGAATAAGTCCATCTACCTCATCTAATTCTTCAGCCTTTCGCAGCTCAGTTGCTTCACAGCCAAGAGATTTTAAATGATCAATATGCTCTTTTACTCCTCCCTGAAGTGCTAGAACAGCTATTTTCACTTTTACCAGCCTCTTTCTTCAAATTTAGTATCTATTTCACTGCAATTTATTCCAACCATTGGTTCTCCAATGTCTTCTGATATTTCAGCCAGAATCTTAGGATCATTATAGTATGTTGCAGCCATAACTATAGCTTTTGCTCTCTTTTCTGGATCTCCTGATTTAAATATTCCTGACCCAACAAATACACCTTCTGCTCCAAGTTTTATCATAAGTGCTGCATCAGCTGGTGTAGCAACTCCACCTGCAGCGAAGTTAACTACTGGTAACTTACCATTTTCCCAAACATATTCTATAAGGTGATAAGGCGCTCCCAATTCCTTAGCTAAAGTCATTAATTCATCCTTAGTTGAATTTTTAACTCTTCTTATTTCATCCATTATGCTTCTCATATGTTTAACAGCTTGAACTATATCTCCTGTTCCTGCTTCTCCTTTAGTTCTTATCATAGCTGCCCCTTCCCCAATTCGCCTTAAAGCTTCACCTAAATTTCTTGCCCCACATACAAAAGGGACCTTAAAGCCTGTTTTATCTATGTGATACTTGTCATCTGCATATGCTAAAACTTCACTTTCATCTATAAAATCAATTCCTATTGCTTCTAATATTTCAGCTTCTACGAAATGTCCTATTCTAACCTTTGCCATAACTGGTATAGAGACAGCATTTTGTATTTCTTTTATCATCTTAGGATCAGACATCCTAGCAACTCCGCCCTCTTTTCTAATGTCTGCCGGTACTTTCTCAAGTGCCATAACTGCACACGCCCCCGCCTTTTCTGCAATGATAGCTTGATTAGCATTTACTACGTCCATGATTACTCCGCCTTTAAGCATTTGAGCTAAGTTCTTGTTTAATTCATATTTTTGCATATATGTAACCCCCAGTTTTTTATTCTTATGCTTATTATATTGTATATTAAATAACTTTCAAATGTATCGATACAATTCCGATGTTTTTATCACTGCTAACATTAAAGCAAGTGGAATTTGCAATCACTGGTACAATGGGCAGTGTCTATAAGGAAGCAATGCGAAAGAACAGAAAAGACAGTCAATAGACGGCTAATGTATTATAAATTTAAACTGTATTGACAAAACATCTTCCAACAGCTATAATATGAATGAATATATTATTTTTCATTCATATTATGGTTGCAAATTTGGAGGTATACTCGTGGAAGATAAAAAGGCGTTGATTTACGATTGTGCGAAGGAACTGTTCAGCGCAAAGGGATTTAAGGATACCAACATTTCGGAAATCACAAAAAAAGCCGGGATGGCCGTTGGAACATTTTATAACTACTATCCATCTAAAGAAAAGCTCTTTATGGACATTTTTCTGGAGGAAAACGCAAAGCTGAAACAAGCGTGCTTTCAGTCGCTTGACCTAGACCAGAACCCTCTTGCTGTAGTAGGACAAATGCTTAAACTAAATGTAGAGGGAACAAAGGCAAACCCTATTCTGCGAGAATGGTACAACAGGAGCGTCTTTGAAAAGCTGGAGCAAGTCTATCGTGAAGAAAACGGCGTTGATACCGTGGATTTTCTATATGACAGCTTTTTGGAACTCATAACGCTTTGGCAGAAGCAAGGAAAAATGCGAAAAGACATAGACAGTAAAATGATTATGATGATTTTCGCAGCAATTATAAATGTTGATACGCACAAGGAGGAAATCGGGCTTGAATACTTTCCAGAGCTTTTACTTCTCATGACGGAGCTTATTATGAAAAGCCTGATGGACTGCTCCGAATACTAAAAACGGAGCAGTATTTTTTAAATCGCAAAATGAACGAACTAATTTAAGTTCATTCATAACATTAATTTAAGGAGGTTTTTTAATGGAAAGCAAGCAGAACATAAAACCTATTAAGCCCAAAGGTATTCGCATTGAAATCACCGAGAACGGCGTTTTGACTACCAATGTGCGTGTTCCGTATTTCGTCGTGAAAATGGGGATGAAATTTGGACAAATGGCGGCCGACAGCTCAAAAAAGAAAGGAAGTGTCGAAGATGAACTGGAACGGCTCAAGGATGTTGATATGGATGCCATTTTTGAAGCACTCAACAGCGGTGAACTGACGCTTCCTTGCCTGTTAGTGGAGGTTGACGAGCCGGATAAAAACCAGCATGTGAAAATCACTCTGGAATAAGGTGTTTATTGTATATTTTATGAGGATTGGAGGTATGTAAATGGCAGTTTCTAAAACAGGTAGAAGGAAGGTCAAAATCTGGTTTGTCCTTTTGATTATTATAGGTGTAGCTGTGTTGGGAACAGCGATTGCACTTCTCGCGGATGCCCCGGGACGCCAGGAACTTCAAACGCTTGCCATCGGGAATATTGACTTCACAAAGCTACAGGATGGAACCTATGTAGGGGAATATAACGGAGCCAAAGGAGATTCCAGAAATGCGACTGTAGAAGTAATCATATCTGGCGGTAAAATTACAGAGATAAACATACTTAAAGGCGCCATAGACAGTGATGGAAACCCTGCGGAATTGATAGATGGGATGACAATAGGCGATTTGTTCAAAAGGGTTATTGAATCGAAAGCATTACAGGTGGATGCGATCAGCGGAGCAACCCTTACCTCCAAAGCCCACCTGAAAGCACTGGAAAATGCGCTAATACAAGCGCAGAAACAATAATTAGGGAGGTTTCAGATGGATATTGCAATTGTTTCTTATTCTTACACAGGGAATAATGATGTTCTTGCTGAATGCGTAGCAAGGGACTTATCGGCAAAGCACATCAAAATCACAGTACAAAAGCCCATGACAATGGGGACTATCATAGTGGATATGGTTTTTGCCCGGACACCAAAGGTACATCCAGATCCGGATTCTCTCAGGCAGTACGATTTAATCCTCTTTTGCGCTCCTGTCTGGATGGGGCATGTAGCTTCTCCGCTTCGGACGTATTTCCGCTATTTAAAATCAAACCCACAATCATATGGTTTCCTTTCCATCAGCGGTGGGGCTGATGGTGAAAATCCAAAGCTATACAGGGAACTTTTGAAACGAACGGGAGCAAAGCCTGTTATCGTGCTTGACCAACACATAAAGGATTTAATTTCTCTAAATTCAAATCCAACTCGCAAAGATACTTCCGCATACAAAATCAGTGAAATGGAGGCAAAGCGACTTTCAGCTGCGGCAATAAAAGAAATAAACAAGCTTTCTATACATGGTTAAGCTCAACAGAAAGATGCTTTAAAAACTGTCGGCCGACAAACAATAACTGCCTGTTGCTTATAGGGTATCTTTCTACTATACTGGATTTATAATTGAATTAATCTATTACACAACTGATATAAAAACTCTTACCTGTAATCTAGTACAAGTAAGAGTTTTAGTATATTCTCCTTATCTTATTGACAAAATGACTTTATAGTCATATAATGTGACTATAAAGTCATATGACTCATAAGTCACGTTAATTACATGCGAAAGGGGCTATAGGATGCCAAAAGAAACATTTTTTAATCTTAATGAAGAAAAACAAGAGAAAGTAATGAGAGCTGCAATAAGTCAATTTTCCATGCACGGTTTTGAAAAAGGCAACATAGGGGATATAGCAAAGAATGCAGGAGTGGCAAAAGGAAGCATGTATCAGTACTTTGAGAATAAAAAGGAACTTTTCTTATATTGCGTTCAGTGGTCCTCAGAATTATTTATAAAGAAATATACCCGGTTTGTGGATTTACCAGACAAGACCACTAACTTTTTCGATTATCTGTACGAATCTTCAAAAACACTTTTTGTTCAGATGAGGGAAGAAAAGGATTTAGTTATTTTTCTTCAGGATGTTTTTCTGGGAAAATACAAAAGTCTAATGAACGAATCTATAGAATATATGCAAAAGATATCAGATGAATACATGCTTCAGTTTATACGTCAAGGTAAGGAAAATGGGTACATTAGAAAAGATATAGATGATAAGTTACTTTGTCTATTTGCCACAGCAGTATCCTATAAGTTTAAGGAATATGCACTGAATAAGGCAAGAGCACTAGGAGAGGATATATTGGATGAACCTTTTGAAGCATTTGAAACCGAATATAAAGCCATGATTGAATTAATGAAAAATGGAATGATGGGATAATGGAGGGAAATAAAATGTTCTTAAAAGTAGAAAATTTAAAGAAAAGCTATAATACAGGTGATGTAACCACCATGGTTCTAAAAGGTGCTGGAATAAATTTAGACAAGGGTGAAATTGGAGTAATACTTGGACCTTCTGGTTCAGGAAAGTCGACACTTCTTAATATTATAGGAGGAATTGACAGATGCGACTCAGGTACGGTTTCAGTTGATAACATTGAGGTAACAAAACTAACCGACGATAGGCTGACAGACTTTAGAAGAGAAAATATAGGATTCATATTTCAATTTTATAACCTAATCCCTAATTTAACTGTAGGAGAAAATATAGAAGTTGTCTCTAACATAAGCAAAAATCCACTAAACACTGATGAGGTTTTAAAGGCTGTAAGTATGCTTGATAAAAAACATAGATTCCCAAGAGAACTAAGCGGTGGAGAGCAGCAAAGAGTTTCCATTGCAAGGGCAATAGTCAAAAATCCAAAGCTCTTATTGTGTGACGAGCCAACAGGCGCTCTAGACTTTTCAACCTCGAGAGATATATTAAAGCTTCTTGAAAATATCAATAAGGAATTTGGCACAACCATACTAATGATAACCCATAACACTGCAATCAGTGAAATGGCAAATAAGGTTTTTAAGATTAGAAGTGGAGAAGTCGTAGAAAGCATAGTTAATAAGACAACAATACCTGCGGAAAGGATTGAGTGGTAATGATAATTAATAAAAAGATAAAAAGAACTATGCTAGAAAGTAAATCTCAGTACTTTGGTTCCTTAGTACTTATTATTTTTAGCTGCCTGCTTTTTACAATGTTTAACTTAGTCTCAATCAATCTTACAGGACTATCATCTTCCTTTGAAAAAAATTATAAGCAAGAAGATGCAAGTTTTATGACTAGCCAAAAAATAAATAACACTGAAGCCTTAGAATCAAAGTTTAATATGAGTATAGAGGAAACAAAATCCATTGATTACTCAATATCAGAAGACAAAACTCTAAGAATATTCAGTGAAAATATAAAAGTTAATATACCTGCTATAATTAAAGGCAATGCTCTAAGTACTGGTGATATTCTTATTGATCCATCCTATGCAAAAGCTAATAAATTAAATATTGGAAACAGCATAAAAATTTACAATAAGAATTATACCATATCGGGTTTTATGTCACTTCCAAACTATATTTATCCATTAAAATCAGAATCCGATATCATGAATGATCCAAATAGTTTTGGAGTAGCAGTAATAAGTAAAGAAGATTTTAATAGTTTAAATAGAGGAAACAGTGCTTATGCAATAAGATTTAATGACGATAGAAGCAATATAGACAACAAAATATCTGAGTTTAAGGACTATCTAAGAAGTGAGAATATAATTATTATTAACTGGATGAACGTAACTGACAACCCAAGAGTAACCTATTTTACAGCAAAGCTTTCTGGTATAGAAAAGATGAGTTCTTCTATGCCTATAGCCATACTACTGCTTACCTGCATCTTAACAGGTATAGTTATGCTTAGAATGCTAAAGAAGGAAGCTGTTATTACAGGAACTCTTTATGCACTAGGCTACAGAAAAAGAGAGATCATGAGACATTATCTTTTATATCCTATGTTCATTTCACTTTTAGGTGGGATTTTAGGGACTGTGCTTGGAATTCTAACCTTAAGACCTATGATGAACTATTATGTTTCATTCTTTAATATTCCTGTAGGCTCTTTAAGTTTTAATGTACCATTTATTATAATAAGTATTTTACTGCCAATATTCTTTTTAACAGTATGCAGCTATTTTGTGGTTAACAAATCCCTTAAAAGTTCACCTGTTGACCTTATGAGAGGCGGAAAAGAAAAGGATAAGGTCGGTTTCTTAGAAAGAAAAGTAAATCTTGAAAGATTCAGATTTTCAACTAAATTTAAAATTAGAGAGCAGCTTAGAAGCATACCACGAAGCTTATTTCTTCTACTTGGAATAATAATGGCCACCATGCTTTTGCAAGTAGGCTTTGCAGCAAAGAGCTCCATGGACTCCTTACTTAGAGATTCATTTAGCGAATCATTTAAATATAATTACCATTACGTGTTCAACTCTATTCAAAATGGTAAGCCTGCAAAAGGAGAAGCTTTCATGGAGATCCCATTTTCAATGAAAACGGACAATAAAACTACTTTTACTGTGTATGGTGTAAATCCAGCTTCTCAGTACATTAACTTTAAGGATAAATCAGGCAATATATTGAAATCTGACAAAGTTATTATTACAAAACCTTTGGCTGATAAATTTAATATAAAATCAGGAGATACGATAAAGATTACAAATAGATTGGACTCAAAAGAATATAGCATAACAGTTGATGGTATCGCAGAAACTTTTGTAGGACAATATATCTATTTACCACTTGATCAGCTTAACGATATGTTAGGTTTCCCTTCTAGAAGCTATATTGGATTATGGAGCACTGAAAAAATAGATATTCCAGAAAATAAATTATTAGCAACAGTAACAGTGGATGATATGAAAAAAGCATTTGATACAATGACAAAGCCGCTCCAAGCAATAATTGGGAGTATAGCCTTTATGTCCTTTATAATCGGTCTTATTGTAATATATGTTGTTACTTCTCTTACTATAGAGGAGAATAAGGACAATATTTCCCTTATGAAGGTTCTGGGCTATAGGAAAAAAGAAGTTTATTCTCTAATTTTAAATAGCTCCAGCTTTATAGTAGTACTTGGCTATATTATGGGAGTCCCTCTCCTTCTTGCATCCTTAGGCGCATTGTTCAAATCAATGACAAAAGATATGAGCATATCCTTCCCTGTAACTATAGATTACATCTATGTTCTAATAGGTTTCGTCATTATTTACTTAACCTTTGAACTGTCAAAGTTGTTAAGTAGAAGTAAGATAAATAGAATTTCTATGGCTGAAGCCTTAAAATCTAGAATGGAATAAAATCATTTATTAAAGCCAACCTCTCGTATAAAAAGAGGTTGGCTTTATGCAATATACTAATTCATCTAATAATATGGAATTAATGCAATTAAATTAATCTTTTTTATTTTCATCTCAATCTAGTTTTCTCACAGTAGGAACCAAATAACAAATTATTGCAATAACGATAATAAGCACACCTGATATAAAAAACCAATGGTTTACGCCAATTTTATCGGTAAAGGCTCCAGAAAGGATTAAGCCAATAGGCATAGCAAGTGATATGATACTTCCTGTAAGAGAAAAAACTCGGCCTAAATATTCTGGTTTTATTTTTTCTTGAAAAAGAGCCATTTGAATACCGCTGTAAAATGGAACAGAAAGTCCCATTATCCCACAACATATGATAAATATAATAAACCCTTGTGATGGGAGAAGCCCTGAAACTGTCAAACTGAAACCCATCAATAAAATAGAAGCAGACATTAAAATAATTCGTTTCTTATATCCACCCAATAATCCTAACAACAGACCTCCTGTCAACATACCGACAGCATAGGCAATCTCAGTAATTGAAGCATGTGTAGGTGTTCCATTAAAATACCCCATACTCATAAGTGGGTAAAGAGCATTTATTGGCATATATACTAACATGTACAGCGTACCTATTAAAAGTAGGTCAAATAATCCTTTATTTTCTTTTATAGCAGCAAATCCGTCTTTCATCTCTTCTCTGAAAGATTTTTTAAATTGCTGATGCTCTGTTTTCAATTTTGGAACAGGTACAAAGACTACTGCTGTACAGGCTATTACAGCACCTAATACATCAAGGATTATAATTAAATTCAAATCCCAAACAGAATATAGAAAGGCTGCAATAGCGGGACTTACAATATAACTGATGGATTGCAGTGCCTGGCTGTAACCGGCACATTTGGTTAACCAATCTTCCGGTACTAGAAGGGGAGTTACAGCACTTAGAGCGGGAGAATGAAAGGCTGTCCCAATACTTCGTATAAACAATACTGCCATAACCATCCAAACTGGTAGTTCCGTATAAAAGGCAATAAGAACCAATACTGCACCGGCTGCAGCAATAATTAAATCAGCACCAATCATAATTTTCTTTCTGTTATGACGGTCAACCAATACACCAATGGCAGGTCCAAAGACCGCATATGGCATAAAGCCAACCAATGAAGCCATTGACAATACCATGGCTGATTGAGTTTTCTCAGTAAGGTAAAAAATAATCGCCATTTGAAGAACGGCACTAGTGATAAGCGAAACCGCCTGCCCCATCCATATAATAAAAAAAGTTTGTTTCCATTTCGAAGTTTGTTTTGTCATATCTATTCTCTCCTTGCACCTTTTATTGTTGTTTGATTGTGATTTTTGGCAATAAAAAATGCAGACTAAAATCCACAATGGGAACTTTAGTCTGCATAGCAACGTTAAAAAGACATAGTGAAAAACCGTATAACCTCAAAGGGTTACACCTCACCCGTATCCATGTCCTAATTCGCAAAATAAGCATAACAAAAAAGCCAACCATTGTGGATGTTTTTACTACTTTTTTATTGCCAGCTTATCTTAAACGAATTGAATACATAGATACAATGTCCTCCTTTTATTCATTAAATTTTAAGTCATTCTATCATATATAATTTATTTCTGTCAATATTTCAACTAATGTATACTATTGTCTATCTAAATACTAATGTAAAGCTCATGCCATCTCTTTCGCATTCTGCAAAAATTTCTCCATCCATCTTTTCCATTATATGCTTGCATATATAAAGCCCTAGCCCATTTCCTGGCTTATCTTTTGCATTACTAGCTCTATAAAAGCTATCAAAAATATGATTGAATTCATTTTGACTTATTATTTCTCCACTATTGAATATTTTAATAAGTTGGCAATAATCCTCTTCATAAAGAGATATTCTTATTATCTTACCATCACCGTACTTAAAGGCATTTTCTATGATATTTCCTATAACTTCAAGAGCTCTATCAAAATCACCTTTAACTAGTTTATTACTGTAGTCTTCAACAAAAAAATCTATCATTTTTAAACTGCATTTTTCTTTATAAGTTACTATTACTCTATCAATTAAATTCTTTAAATAAAATTCACTATTCTTAACTTCAATTTCAAGAATATCTTCACTTGATGTTTTTACTATTTCTTTTACGAAGTTTTCTATTTCTAGTGACTTTTCTTGTATTTGCTTTGCTGCTAATACCTTCTTTTCATTAGTATCGTAAACCTCTTCTTCTATCGCTTTGGCATAAAGCTTTATTGTATTTAAAGGTGTTTTTATATCATGAGAAATTGAAAGCATTAACAGCTTCTTTTCCTTTTCGAGCTTAAGCTCTTTTATTTTATGATAATCCAAATTTTCTCTAAGTACATTAATTCCCCAAACAAACTTACCAAAATATCTATTTTTATTTTCTTTAATATCTTCTTTAAGATTACCTTTTGATAATTGATAAGGCATTTCACTTAGAATATTAAAAGGTTTGAGAATTGAATTTCTAACATACAATAGAACTGAAATTATTATTACTGCAAAGATAAATAGCACAAATTCTACTTTTAACAAAATACTGTTATCTGAATTTAAGCCTACATAATTAAATCTTAAATAACCTAATAATTTGTTTCCATCATACCAAGGTTTAATTTCGTACTCTAATCCATTTGCACTTTTATAAAATTCATCAATATCATCTTTGCTTGTCGCTGGAGACTCAGGTAAAAATGATACTGATTTTATAAATTTATAGGAAGCTAAATCAGGCTTAGTAAAGGATCCTCCCTCTGCTAAGCCTAAAAATATTCTGTTTATTTCTACTTTGTATTCACTGCTTGATTTATTATCCATTCCTTTAAACAAGATAGGCAGCCAAAGCGAAGCTATTAAATAAATAGCTATAACTATAGCCATTACTTTGTCAAATTTCTTCATACTTATATCCTACCCCCCAAAGAGTCACAATCCGTTTTGGCTTTTTAGGATTATCTTCAATCTTATCCCTTAGCATCTTTATATGAACAGTTAGTGTTTGATCTTCACTAAAACTGTCTGCTCCCCAAATTTTATTGAATATATAATCCTTTCTTAAGGTTTTACCGGGATTTTCTACTAGTAGAAGTAATAGTTCAAACTCCTTTGAAGTTACGTTTAATAGCTTTCCATTAAGATACACTTCATTTGCCTCTTTATTAATTGAAATAGCACCTGAATTTATAATGGTACGTTTTGCTTTAAGCTCATAGTTTCTTTTCATCAATGCTGAAATCTTCGCACTTAAAATATCAACGTCTACTGGCTTTTCAATATAATCGTCAGCGCCAAGCGTAAAGCCATTAATCTTGTCCTCTTTATCAACCTTTGCACTCATTATTATAATTGGTGTATTATGGTTCTTTCTAATGCTGGAGCACACTGTAAAACCATCTATACCAGGAAGCATTATATCTAAAATCACAATCTTAAAAGCTTCCTTTTCAAGAAATTCTAGCGCTTTTTCCCCACTATCTACATTTATTATGCTAAAGCCATCCTTTTTTAAAAAAGTACAAATTAAATCTGCAAGCTCTAAATTATCCTCTACTAGAAGCAAATCTACCATATTACCATCCCATCTCCATTAGCCAATTATTGACCTTTCTTTCTCTTTCCTTAAAACTATTTTCCTCAATAAACTTCCCTAAATCAATTTCACCCTTTATTGATCCATCTTCAATATACATTATTCTATCGCACTTAGCTGCAACCTTCATATCATGGGTAACAAGCATAATAGTTGTGCCATCTTGATTAATTCTATTAAGTTCCTTCATAACTTCCCTAGAATTTTGCTGATTCAAAGCACCTGTAGGCTCATCTGCAAAAATCATCTTTGGAGAGTTGATTAAGCTTCTACAGATACAAGCTCTTTGAAGTTGCCCACCTGAAACTTCATTTGTATCATTTTGTGCTATTTCACTTATTCCAAGCTTATGCATTAATTCTCTTGCTCTGTCATTGATAGCTTCTCTATCTTTGCCTTTTTTTGACTGATATGCTGGTAATATAATATTATCATATATTGAAAGATTTTTTAACATATGCATTTGTTGAAAAATAAATCCCATTTCATCAAGTCTTAAATCACTCATTTCATTTGA
Source organism: Clostridium homopropionicum DSM 5847 (assembly GCF_001263795.1). Classification (GTDB taxonomy): domain Bacteria; phylum Bacillota; class Clostridia; order Clostridiales; family Clostridiaceae; genus Clostridium_H; species Clostridium_H homopropionicum. The sequence continues at coordinate 16,266 of NZ_LHUR01000016.1, read as the reverse complement.
AGTCAAAGTACTAATTTCCTTGCCAAAATAATCTACCGTCCCTGCAGTTAAATGATCCATTCCGCTAACTGTGTAAAGAAGAGTTGATTTACCCGAACCACTAGGCCCCATGATAGCCACCATTTCACCGACCTTAATTTCAAAATTTAAATTTCTTAAAACATTATTTTGTATTTTATTTATGATATAAGTTTTACATAAATCTTTAACCTTTAATGAACTCATCTCAAAACCACCTTATTCCATATTATTAATTTCTTTTAAATCTACTTTTTTAATAGCTCCAGCACTTAAGTATGCAATAGCTGTAGTTACTGCAAGTAAAATAATCGGATATACTATATATACTTCTAATGCCTGCACCTTAAATACAATGTTATGAACACCCAACATTGCAAATACCTGACCTGCTGTAACAGGTCCGAGGAATTTAGATAGTATAATTCCTAAGAATATTGCAACTACTAGAACTATACTTATTCTAGCTGACTGCCAAAGCCTAATTGAGCTATTTCTAAAGCCAACACTTTTTAGCATTGCAATTTCACCTTTTTCCTTAGTAATAAAGGTTTTCATCATTAGAATTGTAATTAAAGTATTAATACATAATACTATTAGAACAATTAAATTTTTCATAGTATCAAGTTGATCTAAGCTGCCTCCTATATATCTTGAAACGTATTCCTGTGAATTTTTAAAAGTATAGCTTGGGTACTTATCCCTTAATTGATTTATTAATATTTGCGGCTCTTCATTCCCCTTAAAATTACCTTGAAAAGGTAGTATGATTGCTAAATATTTGAAGTCAATATCCATTTTAGTATTTAATCTTACTGATTCACCCATGTTATTCATACTTTCATATAAACCAGTTACTATTAATTCCTTTTTCTCCTTACCTATCTGAGTATAAATTGTATCCCCTATAGAAACCTTTAGTTTTTTAGCTACAGTTTCAGTTATTGCTACTTCATTTTTTAATTCCGGCATCTTGCCTTTTAAAATATTGTAATTATTAGCTTCACTTTCTTGAGATTGGAAAGCTATTAATGTAAGGGAATTATCTTTATCGTCACTATAAAACTTAAGTCTATACATTACTTCTCCATAAAGCTCCATATCTATTCCGCTATCTTTAAAAGATTCTCTAAGGTTCTCCATATCCTTTAAATATTCTTCTTTGGTGGCTCCCCCTATATATTTGCCCATATCATCAGTTTCAATTAACACATCACTGTAATCCACCCCAAATAACTTAATAATATTTCCATCCTTCATAGTGTTTATTGTGTTTAATGGGATAATAATTAAAATTGTTCCAATACAGAAGGTCAAGATTAAAACCACAAATCTCCTAAGATTACACAAAATATCATTCAAAGCAATGAACATTGGTACTTTAATATTTTTAAATTTTCTAAGCTTTAGTTTTGATTTACCCTTAAAGCTTTCACCATTGCTTCCATTTCTAATTGCATCTATTGCTGAAAACTTATTTAGCTTTCTTGTGCAAGTGTAACAGAATAAAAGAACTACCAAGACTACTGAAACAGAACAAGCTATATTAATGAGTATATTCCCAGTTGATGATTTCATTAAAATATTTCCTGAGGTTTGCTTTAACAATATATTTCCAAAGGGGAAACTTAGCAGAAGCCCACCTATTACACCAATAATTGTTATTGCAAGATATTTTATTAAATAAACCTTTTTAATATCAAACTCTTTAAGACCAATAGCCTTCATGACTCCTATCTCTTTAAAGTCATCCTGCAGAGTAAAAATTATTGTGAATCTCAAAATCAAAAATGCAATTAATATAAGACAAAGACTTACTACAATTAAAACTCCAGAGGGCATCATATCAAGAATAAAGCTTTTGTTGACCATGGACTTATCAACATTAAATATTGTACTGAAATCTATACCTTTTAATTCTTTTTCTAATGCAGCTGTATCATCTGATATAATATAATAAGTATTTACGTAAGCTGCTTCTTTAAATGATTTATAAAGCTCATAATCTTCTTCACTTATAACAACTCTCTTCATCTCATTCATGCTTGAACCAAAAATTGCATCCTTAGTAAAAAGCTTAATTGTAAATTCCTTTTTAATATTGCCTAGAGTAATAATGACCTTATCTCCAACCTCTAAATTATTTTTACTCTTATCACCCAAGGAAAAAGCAATTTCTCCAGGATTTAAAATAATTTCTTCTCCCTTATCACCAAGTATTTTCCCATACTTCTTTGGCTGAACTTGAAGCAGATTTTCTCCAAAGGGCTCAAATTCTTTAATCTTCCCGTCTTCCTTTGTTTTGACAGCATCTTTAGAAAGCATTATGCCTCTGTCAATGTCATAGGAGCTTATAAACTTAGAAGTATTAATCCATTTATCAAACTCTTTATTTTCTCCCCTATCAAAAGCTGAAATTAAGTAGTCCGGTGTCTTAGCTTTCTCCATAAAATAATCAACGGACTCTGATACTGCAATTAAGCTATTTATACTGCTTGCTAAGAATGTTGTTGCTAATATGATGAATATTAAAAGAATAATATTCATTGATTTCTTTCGCTTTAAATCTTTTTTCAATATTCTAAAAAACATATCTCTTACCTCTCATAGATTATTTATTGATCATGAATTAATTATAAGTTGCCAATTATTAAATAATCCTTAAATAAAATAACAATACACTTACATTTATGAGCTGTAAGTGTATTGTTATTTTATAGTGTTGTCTATTATGATTAAATTTTCACCGTATTACTACATTCTATGTTTATATAAGAATCATTATCGTTAATTACAAATTATCTAAAAAAATTCATCAACAGCTCTGTCAATGCTTAAGCTATCCATATCATTAATCCACTGTTCTGGAATAGATATATATTTACATGTACTTTCTTTACTTTTTAAATAACTAAATATTATATGAGCTTCATCTATTTCATTCTTACCAACATTAACTGAGCTTTTCAAAGCATTACTTAAATGAGATATGATATTGCTTTTAAATTTATGCTTAATTTCATTAATACTAAAATCGTTAAGTTTGTATCTTTCATTGAAAAGCAGTTTATTATATCTTATCAAAAAAAACTTAATTTCTTTATCATTTAGAAACTCTACTAAAGCAATGTTTTTATTTGCTTCTATGAAGCTAATAATTTTTGCAGTATTGGTTAAATGCTTTACTGATCTTATATAATCTCTATATTTAGCTGCACCTTCAAAATCAAAATTCGCAGCAGCAATATTCATTTCCTGTTCCATTTCTTCAAGAATAGTCAAATTAGTACCCCTAAGCAGGTTTATCACTTTTTCTATTAAAGCAGCATAATGTTCTTCAGAAGGATTAGCTATGCACATACCAACACACAAGTTCCTAGAATATTTTAGACAGCCTGAAGCCTTTCGCGAGCTATTAGTACACAAAATTTTACTATGTTCTTTTATAGCGTAAAGCCCTTTTCCCACAGTATTCTTATTAGTATAAGGTCCAAAATAAAGCTTTCCATCAGAACTGTTAGGCTCGCTGCATATTTCAATAGCTGGATATTTCTCGTCCATTTTTATTTCGATATAACAATAACCTTTGGGACTTTTCATTTGCTTATTATATATTGGTTTAATTTCTTTGATTAATTTACATTCAAGCAATAAAGCTTCAAATTCCGTATCTGTTAACATATAATCAAAATCCTTAAGGTTTTTAACCAATTTAATTACCTTCGAAGAATGTGATTTGGAATTTATAAAATATGATCCAACTCTATTTCTTAGATTTTTAGATTTTCCTACATAAATAATATTATCTAATGAATCTTTCATGAGATATACTCCCGGTGAAGAAGGCAGTTTTTTAATTTTTTCTTTTATATCCAAAGTTATATCCTCCTAAAGGTAAGTATAGCCTACATTTTGTACGTTACTTATGGTACGGTTCACCGTTATTACTGCAACAGCAAACTTTATAAAAATTGATACCAAATCATTGATTTGGTATCTCATTTTTTAAGTAGTCATAAATAAAATTATTTATGCTCTATTTTATTATTACTTAATCATCTCTATAATTATTTTTAAACTTCTAAGCTTAATCGAATGTAGTTTTTCATACTTTTCCAACTATATAAAAGACAATTCTCATTAACTGGATTAGAGTAGTGTATGTATAAGTTTAAAATTTCCAAATAATAACAGTAAGAATAAGTCAAACAATACCTATACAAAACAGCAAATTAATAAATCTCAGTAAACTAATATCAACACTTAATCAAAAAAACTCCCAGCGGAAGATTTAAGAACTATTAAAAATAAATACTCTAATATTTTGAATTAATTGTATATACTACCATGTCAAGAATTATATTTTATAAGTTTTACACAATAGTATTATAATTAAAAAATTTTTATTTTATTCATATAATGACATTTTTTTCAAAAATTATTTGATATAATGAAAAAAAGATATAAATGAGGAGGTAATTAAAATGAAAAAAAGAAAATTCTTATTACGTTACTACTTACTTTATCATCCTTCATTACTGCCAATGCAGAAATATTCGGAGGTAAATGGACTAGTAATCCAACATACTATGTAGATTCATCTAATGTTTATTCATTCCAAATAAACAATGCAATCAGTTATTGGAATTCTGCGCTCTCATCTATCGGATCAAGTATACATTTAAGTTCCTCTACTGTAACAAGTGCTGTAATAATTCCTAACAGTGAATATTATGGTGAAGTCGAATGGATTGGATGGGGACAACCAGGTCCAGATGCATTTGATGGTTCATATGAGTATGCACTCATAAAATATAATAGAACACGTTTAGATCCAATATCATCACCAGGTGCAAAGCAAGCTATAATTTCTCACGAATGGGGGCATGCATTAGGACTACATCATACTGTAGGTGACGAGACACGTTCTCTTATGTCTTATAGGGGATACGAAGTATATTATAACCAATGGGGAATAACCATGCCAACGACTTATGATAAATCATCGCTAGACCTTATTTATTAGAAATATGAGGAAGGTTAAATTATGAAATCTAGAAAAATACTTATACCGATAGGAGCATTCATTTTATGCATATTATCAATATATTCTTATACACACTTTAATAGCAAGAGTTACAATGTACTACTTAATAAAGATATTGTAGTTAAAACAGCTGACGAACTTCCTAAGCTAGCTTTCGGTGAATGGATGAACCATTTTGAAAGCGAAGCAGAAATAGTTAAAGCAGCTGATCTAATAATATTAGCTAATGTAAAAGACTCTTACCCAGAATATCTTAAAAATATTACTAATCCTGAACTTCAAGATAATATGATAGTTACTATGTCTGTCATTAAAATTAATAAAATTTTTAAGGGTAATATAGATAAAAACCAAGAAATAAAGATATTACGAACAGGTGGTCAAATAGGAACTTTTATAACACATCCAATTGAAGATACTCCTGAATTAAACAAGAATCAATCATACTTATTTTTCTTAGAAAAAACCAGCAAAGGGCACTATCTAATACTTGGTGGATATCAAGGAATAGGTAAAATAAATGATAATAAGTTAACATTCGATAAAAATTTAAAAAGAATTTATTTAAAATTAGACAATAAAGATCTGTCGCAAATCAATGAAAACGTATCTAGTATACTAAATAACATTAACTAATATTTTATATTAAATGAAAATAATTTTTGAAGAGACCAATATAAGTGATTTCATAAAATAGCACTATAATTCTAGCAGTTTTCAGTAAAAATAAAAGGATAGAGTTGCTTATTCAGGAAAATAAGCGACTCTATCCTTTAAATGTTTTAGAAATAATACTTTAAACTTCATAAAATAATATCATTATAAATAACTTTTATATTGCATTAGTATCTAATAAAATATAAGTAAATCGCATAGTTCTGTACCATTTTATAAAATCCCCAACTTAATTCTTGCCTAATTGTTGATTTACAATAAAAATTGGTTCTTCGTCACTTTTGATGGAAGTAATCAAATACGAATGACTTGCTAAATATTATATGGTACTTTTCTCCTTAAAAGTTCAAAGCTGGCTTTACCAAACATTGACCTTTTAATCATCTTTAATCTATTTACATTACCTTCCAAAACTCCGTTACTTTCCTTAAACATAACTGAATTTTCAACGCTAGCATAGTCTTTCTCTATGCCATCAATAGAGCTTCGGATTTCTTTTATTTTTGAATCTTTATTAGCATTTATCTATTCTTTAAGTTTTCCGGAATCTTTACATTCATATACTTCTTTCAATGTATCAATAGCCATAAAAATATCCTCGATAATAGGAAAGTCTTCCAGTGCATAGTCTAATAGTTTAAATACATTAGTCGCTGCATTTTCAAAATTCCAGAATAACTTCATTAGATTAAAACGTGTAAATATATAACTCTTTATTGTGGTGCTTGTTTCTGGTAGACCCTCTCTCTTCAATGTATTTGCATACTTAGCAAATGCGGAATAAGAGTATTTTACCCCTTTTTTCTCTAACGCTAATAGTATTTCTTTATATGTTTTTTTAGTAACCAATAAATTGATAATAAAATCTTTGAACATATAAAATGGAGTAGATTTATCATAAAAGCTCAAGGTTTATATATTCTTCAAATTGATATACTTTCTAATCGTATTCCTAGATATGGATAACTCTCTTACTATAGCTTTTATGGGAATTCCTGAGTTATGAATATCTCTTACCTTAATAATTAGCTCTAGCCTTTTTGAACATTTATCTGTAGGTTCTGATTTATTCTTTTTATCTATTGTAGCACCATTTTTGTCTATAACAATTTTAATTGATTTTCCCATATATCTCTTTAAAAAGTCAGAAACTCCTTCGAAAAAATTATGGATTATATCAAATCTGTCAGCTATTTGATCAGCAGTAGGAATAGGGTTTTTTATAGCTTTTGCATAGGTCGTAGACCTATCACTGCTAACTATTTGTACATTTTTATATAACTTTAAATGTTCTGTAACTTCTTCTAAATTTCTGCTGTTGATTATATCTATTGGTTTACCAGTTTTCAAGTCACATATTATTGTTCCAAAAGTAACGTTACTATTAATTCCAAATGTTATTTTCAAAAAAATAGAATATATATTATATATTTAGAAGTGCTTCTAATTTAATTATATAAGGAGAAATAATATGACAAATAAATTATATTGTGTTGAAAAAATAAACAAAAATCAAACAGTAATGTCACTCAATTTAGAATGTAAGAAAAATGTAGCTATCTCAAAGAGAGTAAACATTGTATCTATTAAAATGGTTAAAGAAAGCAGCATTCTTTATCCAAATAGAAAAATAACTTCCCCATCAGATGTTGTAAATTTAGGAAAGCAATTTCTTGAAGACTCTGATAGAGAAAATTTAATTGCATGTTGCTTAGATACTAAAAATCAGCCCTTATCTATAAATGTGGTAAGCATTGGCTCTTTGAATGCTTCAATTGTGCACCCAAGAGAAGTATTTAAGGTAGCAATACTTTCAAATGCTGCAAGTATAATAATATTTCATAATCATCCTTCTGGAGATACATCTCCATCCACAGAAGATATAAATGTAACTGCTAGACTAAAAGAGGCTGGGAAACTCATAGGTATAGATTTATTAGACCATATAATCATTGGCTCTGAAAGCTCCTATTGTAGCTTAAAAGAAAAAGGAATACTGTAATTGAAAGGGTGAAATTATAATATGTTCGATAATAACAAATTTATTACTAAAGGTATACATGAAAATATTACCTTAGCATTGCAACTCTTCATGTGGAATTGTATAGATGCATTAAAAGAACACGTAAATCAATTAGATCATCTCCAAGTATTTGAATTATCCAAGCAAAGGTCTGATGATATATTCTATCAAAAAATAGAACATAAGCAAGAAATACCTCAATACTTCAAGACGTATAATTTACTTCCAAGTGAAATGATAGATGCAAAAGTATTTGTTATAGATGATGGTAAATACTCAACTATGATGCTAGCTGAAGAATATTAAAGATATTATAACTTTTTATAGAGTGGTTCTTTAAAAAATATAAACTCCATATCCTGATGGATTTGTATAAATCTTTAACCATATATTATATTAATGTGTGATACCTAGTGCATAGGTAATCCCTCGCGAGAGGTAAGGAATAAAGAAAGGAGCATAAAAATATGAATGATAATTTAGATGCAAAGGTAATATTAAGCATAGAAATAAAAAACCCTGATTTAGTATCAGAGCTTACTACTATTTCTATGGAGCTTTCTTTACCATTAGATGAATTAATTATTAATTCTATTGAGAAAATGATTTATGATATTAAATTTGTAAGAAGCTTAAGGCAATAGAATACCTTAATAAATCTTAATAAATTCATATTAAATCTTTATAATTTGTCAACATGTGAAAACATCATCTTTAATACATCTAAAGCCATTTGCTTTTGCTTAGAATCCCTATTATACATTAGTTGTTTAAATTGATTAATGAAAATATCATCATTGGAATTAGTATAATCTTGCAATAAATAATCTATAGTAACACCTAATTTATTAACTAACTTTACTAGTGTTTCAAGAGTTACACTTCTATCTCCTCTTTCAATTTGACCCATATACGAGCTGGAAATGTCTATGCTTTCTGCTAATTTCTCTTGTGTTAAGTTTAACTTTAATCTTTCTTCTCTTATTCTCTGACCTAAATCTCTATAATTCATATAACCACTCCTTAAATCTTACTTTAAAAGCAAAACTAAGGAAATTTAATATGCTGATAGTGTTATGTATATTTACTAATAGTGTTATTTTTGTTATGATATTTATAATAATTACAAATTAATGAATATTTTATGTATATATTTATAATTTCAACTCAATATATGTAGCTAATAGGAGAACTTTAACAAAAGAAAGACTAATTATAAAATTTAGAAAGGTGGTAATATTATGTCTAAAACTATTGAATGGATGTGCACAACTTGTGGAAAAAAGGAATTAAAATCTGAAACTACAGGAAGACCTAATCCTGGAAAATGTCCACGTAAAACAGGAGACAAGCCACATAGCTGGACTAAAAATAGAACTATTTAAAAATAAACTTAACTTTTAATAATTTTAAAATAATGGAGAGTGATTATACTATGGGTTTTTTTGATGTCGCTAAAAATGTTGGAAAATTCGTTATTAATGATGCTATTGAAAGAGCACAAAATAATCAAGAAGAATTTGAACGTGCATATGATATTGGCACAAGAGCAACTGATGAACAATTAGTTAAGTACTTTAAAACATCTAGTAGTTTTCAAAAAGCTGCTTATGCTAGAGTTTTAGAAGAACGTGGATATCTAGAAAAAAATTCTGAAGGACAATATCAAAGAACAGGTAAAACTCTAAATAAATAATCAATATAACTCTACATATGGATTTATATTACATATTCAACAGAATATAAACTGCACGAAAATTGGGAGGTATTTTATCATGAGTAAAATGACCATATGTAAGACATGTAAAAAAGAAGTCGCTAAATCAGCAAAGATTTGTCCTAATTGTGGAGCAAAATTGAAATCTGGAAAACTTAAATTAATATTAGGTGTGATTATTGCTTTAATAATCATAATTGCTCTAATAGGTTCTTCAGAAGAAAGTTCAGTGCAAAGCAATTCTCAATCTGAAAATAAAAGTGCTACATCAGGTGATTCTCCTGCTAACACACAAAATGCTCAAAAAGAAATTGACCTATTAAATTATATTGGAAAAAGCAAAGCTGACATAAAAAAAGCCTTTGGTGATCCAGTTAAAATTGATGGTGCTCAGAGTGGAGAAGTATATGATTATACTGCTTATGATTTTGCAATAGGTAATGATAAAGTGGTTTCTATAAGTGTTAAAAGTAAAGGTTCAACTGCAAAAGGAGTAGGAATAGGTGTTGTGCCAAAAGATGTTAAAGCTATGATTGGAACTCCAACTAAAGAATCTAATAATAAGAATTTTGTAATGGAATATAGACTTAATAACAATACTATTTCACTTCAATTTTATTGTACTGACTTTCGTAGTCCTGTTAATTTAATTACAATAACAGATTTAACTTATGGTAAAGAAAAGCCTATGGAAGTTACAAAGGAAAAAGTTCAATCTCTAATAGATGGCGAATGGGTTTTTGAAAAGGATATGAATCAAGCAAATCTCTCCCGTTATATTCATACATTTTCAAATGGAGTTCAAGATAAACATCTTGGTATATGGAGCAAAGAATATCGTATAACTAATAATAATACCATAATATTTCATTCAATGGTTAATGACATTTCTGGATCAAGATATATAGATACACAGTACTATATTGAATTTTATGAAGATGGAGATAGGATGGAAATATATACATTAGATCAATATGGAGATAGACAATTTGAATATATATATTATAGATATTATTAAGTATAACGATAGAATGGGGGATTTAAAGATGAAAAAAACACTATTAATACTTTTGACATTATTATTATTTATGATTTCAGGTTGTTCAAGCACAGTAGATAATAACAAATATGTTTCTATGGTTAAGAATGGGCATCCTACAGATTATCCAAATTCAACCTATGGTACATCATTTGAAAAGTTCTTCGGTTCACCAAACTGGAAATATTTCAAGTCTGACGATGGAAAAGATGTTGTTGAATTTACAGGCAGTTGTACATATCAAGATGTACAAGTTAAAGCAAGGATGCAATTTATTTTAGATGTAACTTCTGGAACATTTCAAGCAGGAGCCTTATCTTTTAATGATGTTCCTCAAAATCAATTGATAACAGCTGCTTTGCTTAGTAAAGTATTTGAGAATTCATCAACAGAAGCATCTTCGAAATCTGAGGAAAAGAATTCAAGCACAAATAAAAGTAGCGAATCCACTCAGGAAACATTCTATGGGCAGTGGATCATTAGTAAACTAATAAACAATGACGGTATTGGAACATACTCCAGTGATGACATTAATAATATAATCGGGAAGCAACTAAGCTTTTCAAGTGAAAAATCTAGTTCCTTCGGTGATGATATTAGCATTATGAAAAATATAGTAAATAATCCTACATATCAGAAACTAGTTATTTCAAAAGATGATTTTGTAACCGGATATCGTATTTCATTTGATAAACTAGGAATAAAAAAAGATTCAGTTACTGAAATAAATGTTCTTGATTCAAATAATACTATACAATGTTCTTTCTATATTTTAGATAAGGACACATTAATATTATACGGTGGAGGAGCGTTCTTTGAATTAAAGAAAAAATAGATGTACATAACTTAGATTTTTAATACAATTATAATTTTAAAAAAGTCTATTTATATAGAAATAAATACTTTTTTAAATATATGGAAGGAGAATTTATAATGTATTGCAATAATTGTGGAACTGAAATCATAGGCAAAGGTTCGTTTTGTAGTAAATGTGGAAATAAAGTATTAAATATAGATATTGATGATGAGAGTAAAATTAATGACAATACAACTTCTCAAATAAAGCAATTTAAGTTTATAAGACATAAAAGCCTTGGAAAACTTGATTTATCTCATATTATATCTGAGATCACATTAACTAATTCAATTTTAGAACTTAATCAGCAAAAAATATTACTATACTTCTTTAAGAAAAAACCTATTAAGACTACTCACAATATTTCAGAAATTATTTCAGCAAGAATTAAAAAGACACTTGATATGAGTGATGCTGCCTTTTCGATAATATTTGCATTAATTGGATTTTTCAATCCTGCATTTTTTATATTAGCTGCTATTTTACTTTGGGTTGGCGTAGGAAGGAAAATTGAGCTAAAAAAATCAAATGGAGAAACCATAATAATTCCTGCTGAAAATAAAAAATATTGTATAGAATTAGTGGAATATCTTTTATCAATAAATAATAGTATGGTTGTCTATAATAAATAAAATATAAACAAGCATTATTATATTTATAGAAATAACTAATATTTTGATAGTAATTGTATAACTTTATCATAGGGAGTGATAAAGTTATACAATTTTATTATTAGCTCTGTATTTATGGTTAGGAGTAAAATCCATTACCTTTTTTAGAAGCAATGTATTTAAATTAGGCTATGTTTACATAGGCTAATTTTCTCAGTATCTGGCATAGTGAAAAAATAATCTGAAAAAAATTAAATTTTATTTATTACATGAAAATATTAAATAAGTCATTTAGAGAAAGGTGAAATTATGAGCAATAAATGTTATATTTAAATTGCTCTTTTAAAAAGTATAGGTATACTATAAAAAATAGTAAAAAAATACTATAGATTAAAACTGTGGCCACTGAAAAAGCTTTGCTTTTTCAGTGAACATTGAATTAAATCCTAAAAAGAGCACGAAATATTTCAGCATTTTATGAAATACTTCGTGCTTGTTTCTTTTTTATGCGCCACTTAAAACCTATTGCTCCGTTAGGAGCTTTATAATTCGCTTGATATTAACAGTAAATATTATAAGTGCTCCTTGCATCTGCATGCCAATTAAGCCCGACGATATTGCTACATCATAGCCGTGCTGATACTTGAGTTCACTGTTTTTAGCTTCAATCATATATCGTTCTTTTGCTCGGTGCTTAAAATATTCCGTTTCTTGAAAAGCCATCTGCTCTTTATGAATATCCGATTTTATAGATACAGAATAGGTTTTCGATTTAGAGCCTTCTTTGTAGCAACCATCTCGGTGCGAACAATATTTACATTTTTTAATATCAAAATAGTACGTAGTAACTTGATTTTTGCTTTGCCCTTTCTTGCCCTGTCGGGCCTTTCTTATAGCCATATGCCCGGCAGGGCAAACAAACATTCCAGCATCCTTGTTAAATTGGAATTCTTCCTCTTTCTTACGAAATCCACACGAAACCATTGGATGAAGTTTTGAAATTAATCTTATTTGGTTTTGTTTTGCATACTCTAGATTTCTTTTTTCTGAATAAGCAGTATCACCAATTATCTCATCAACTGTCATACCTGCTTCTTGACTCTTTTCAATCAAACTTTGAAGTTCTTTACCATCAGCTTTTTCTCCTGTTGTAACTACAGCACCTGTGATGATACGTTCTTCACTCATCGCAATGTGTGTTTTATATCCAAAGAATGAGGAATCCACGGTCTTATGCCCTATACGGGCGTCCCCGTCTGTTGAGAGCGCTAAATGCTCAAGATCATCTCCAATAGCCTCATTCAAATAATTGAGACGTTGTTTAACCTTTTCATATACTCCTAGCTCAGGTGTAGATTCTACAACATTTACTAAGTCTTTACAATACTCAATAATTTCATCAAGTTTATCGCTTGTTACTTTTTGAGGAAATTTTTCTTTCATTTCAATATTGATTGCGTAAATCTCTTTTCTTAAGGATTTTGCACGTTCCAGTAAAACCTCTTGTGCAGACTTCTGATTATATCTTGCTTTAGTATGTGTGGCATCAACAATAAGAGTTTTGCTTATCAAAACTCCTTTAGCGATAGCGATTTCTACTGTTTTCTTGATTAATAAGTCGAGTAATTTCATATCTTTTAAGCGCAGCTTTCTAAATTTTGTTAATGTACTAGGATGAATCAAATTGACTTCCTCTGGCGCTAAGTTTAAGAAATACTTAAATGACATATCGTAGAGTGTTCGTGATACTACATCCTCATCGGATAATTCATAGGTAGTCTTTAATATAAGATACTTAAATAGCATGACAGGATCCTTGGCACCACGTCCCATGTCAACACTATAGTTTTCCAGTAGTTCATTGTAGATGAATGAAAAATCAACTAAATCATTAAGCCTTCTTAAAAAATTGTCCTTTGGAATTATAATGTCATACAATCCTTGATATGAACTCACCACAAATTGCTGCTGACCCTTTATCATCTAATTTATACCTCTCAATCAATAATATAACTTATTCCTAAGTTATATATTCGACATGACTCTCGAAAATCCTTTTTGCTAACGTCTTTTATGTATGAAAAAGTAAAACCGCCATCACTTTCGTGATGACGGTTCAACATTACTAATTTTTCAGTGGCCTCATTAAAACTCTATAGTATTTTTTTTATAATTTATCTTTAATAATATTTCTTTTAAAATTAATTTATATCGTATTATAACTATTGCTATATATAGATAATCAACATAAATATAAATCTAATTTATGAAGGAGGTAAAAAACTATGTTTAATCAATATCAAGACTTACTAAATGTAGAAGAGCTTTGTGAAATACTGGGAATAGGCAAAAATGTCGCTTATGAACTATTAAATAACGGCGAAGTCAAAGCATTCAAAAGAGGTCGTATTTGGAAGATACCTAAAATAGCAGTTCAAAATTATGTATTGATTAGTAGTGGATTAAATCAGAGGACAAGTTATAGAGACAGTAACATATAGTTGCTGTCTCAGTCTTTTTTATTAGTTTTTCATTTGTCACATGACATTTCATTTGTCAAAATCCTATATAATAATACATGACATAGTATAAATGCTGAAACTGTTTAAGACATTATTTAAACACTGTTTGCTTTATTGTAATATTTTTATCCTTATTTTTCATTAAAAAACATTATTTATTTTTATAAATATACTAACATATAAATAAACTTAGTATAAATATTAAGTAGAGGCGGAAGCCTCTACTTTTTTAGGGGGAAGGGACAAAGGAACTCAAAAATCCTACGGATTTTTTCGTTCTGTCCCTTCCCCCTAATACCCCTATCCCTCTTCCTAATGATATGCATATATTATTTCAGCGTTGCTATTTAATATAATCTGCTAATGACATTTAAAATATATCTGATTGACTACAATGCACTTTATTAATACTACTTATTCTTAGTAAAAATTAGCTATTTTTATTCTATAAAAGTTTTTAAGATTTTCTTAATCCTCTTCATATCTTTACTACTTAGTTTTTTCTTACATGCTAATATTAGTTTTGCAAATTCCAAATCTTCACCACATAATTTTTCCATTTCTATTTTTACCTCTGCATCAGGGTCAATTGATATAATTTGAATTTTATTACTTCTAGTACTATTCCTTTCATCAGACAATCCTAATAAATAATCTGGTGTACACTTTAGCTGAAATGCTATTCTATTTACAAGTTCATGGTTTAAATATTTATTTAAATCATTTTCCATTTTTGATATTGCTTGTTTACTTAACCCTACTAATTTACCTAGATCACTTTGTGTAAGTCCTGCCTCTGTTCTTAACTTTTTTATTTTATAACCTAAGCTACTCATAATGCCATCCTTCCTCCTCATCAATCTTCTGTTCGTAGATAATGTGTTTTTTAATAATTATACTACACACTGTTGACAATTGCAAAAAATAATGTTATCCTTCAAGTACATAGTTTGTGGCACGCAGCTATCATTACACATGTAGTGGACGTATTTTTTTAAGATCATACTTATTTGCATATTTTAATTAAGAGTGGAGGTAATGTTATATGAGTAAAGAAAAAAAACTTAAAGTAAAATTAATTTCAAAATCTAAAAATTTATACGACGATGAAATGGTTAACTACCATAAATGTAAAGCGAATTTTGTTGCTGAAGGAATTCATTTAGACTACGAAAGCTGGCAAAAATCAAATCCAATTTTTATATCAGCTCAAACTGGAATGGGTAAAAATACTTTTATTGAAAAAGTATTTTTAAGTTTTGTTTTAGAGACTAGAAATAAAATTTTAATAGTTAGTAATAGGATTGCTAATAATCGTCAGCAAAAGGAACGAATGGCCAATATTGTGGGGTGCAAACATTACCTAGAAGATTTAACTGCTGTAGGTTTAGATAAAACCGAAATTTTCGCCAACGTAAGAATAGTAACATATCAAAAGTTAGGTTCATATCTTTCTGACATTTTTGAATGTCAGAAACTTAAAGATACTTACGATATTGTTGTCTATGACGAGGTTCATTACTTCTGTTCTGATGCTCTTTTTAACAATCTGTAGAACACAATGATAAAATACATAAAAACAACGATTAAAAAGTGCATAGATCTTAATTAAATTATGGAACACTACCTATAAAAAACAAGAGGTGGTGTTGTAGAAATGAAGGAGGATCTATGGTTGGAAATACGAAATGACTATTTAAAAGGACTATCAATATCAGAAATTTCAAGAAAATACAATATTAATTGGCGTACAGCCAA
>NZ_LHUR01000015.1 GCF_001263795.1 Clostridium homopropionicum DSM 5847 | reverse complement strand
ATAAAAAGACTGGCTCATCACCAATCTTTTTGTAAACCAGGATGCAACCACCTGGGCATATGTAATTAATCTAACTTTATAGCTTAATTTAAATTCGGAAGGGTTGCATTTCGATTTTCAATTAAGGTTATGGAAGGGATAATATATAATTACATTATAAGGAAAGGAGGAAGATTTTTGGAGCTTAGAAATAGAGTTAAAGAATTTAGAGCAAGGTATAACTTGAGTCAAGGAGAGTTAGGAAAACTTGTAGATTCCTCCCGCCAAACTATTAGTCTAATAGAAAGAGGAGATTATTCCCCTTCTGTTGCATTAGCTTTGAAAATAGCCAAGGTATTTAAAGTTAATGTTGAAGAAGTATTTTATTTAGAGGAGGGAGATTTAACATGAGAAAATATAAGAACTTTATCATTACAATAACTCTAGCTGGCTTGTTTGGAGGATTTATTGGCTATTTAACTAAAAAAGAATTTAGCATAAATTTAGTCCGTTCCATGGATAATTTGTACTATTATCTATTTATGACATTTTTCCTTATATCAGTAGTAATAGGTATTATATCAGCAATAATTATGGTTATATTAAGAGCTAAATATAAAGAGATAGACATAGAAGAATTACCGAAGCATATAGAAAGAAAAATTGATATGACTATAAGCTTAAGTACAATCATAGTTATTATATCAATGGTATGGGTAGCAGTAATGGTAAATAAAAGTGTATTTGAAATAAAGGTAAATTATGTACTAGTATCTGCAGCTTCATCAATAATATCCAGTATACTTCAAGTACTTTCCATAAGAGTATATAACAGATATTATCCAGATAGGAAATTAAACATGTTTGAAAATAATTCTGATAAGAAGTTTTTTGAGAGGCTGGATGAAGGAGAAAAATGGATAGCATACAGTAGTTCCTATAGAACCTTTAAGGGAATGAAGATAGTGTATTCAATTTCTATGGTTGTAAGCATTTTTTTATCTACATTCTTAACTATACCTATAATATTACCTATTTTTATTGGAGCAATGTGGATTATTCAAACAGTAATATACACCATGTCAGCAAGAAAATATGATAGCTGATAATTTAGTTTAAGAATTATTATGGAGGATTAACATGAAGGACAAGAAAAAGCTTATAAAAGAAATTAATAGTTGGATTTTTTCTATCTTAGGAGGGTTCTTAATTGCAGTTTTAATTAACAGCAAGGTTTTCGCAAAGGTGCAAGTACAACAAAGTTCCATGGAAAATACTTTGTTTACTAACCAGCAGCTGATAGTAGATAAATTAAGTTATAATTTTAAAAAACCTAAAAGAGGAGATATAATTATATTCTTAGAAGATGGTAAAAAAGGAACTATCTTAGATGATGCTTTAAGTACCATAGACAGCATAGTATCAATATTTAGTAATAACAAGGATTACAGTGAAGAAAGTAAAAGATTAGTTAAAAGGGTAATTGGTGCTCCAGGTGATGAAGTTGATATTAAAGATGGATACGTTTATGTAAATGATGAAAAGCTTCAGGAAGCCTACGCAAAAGGTGAGACTTTTACTAGAGAGTTTAAGCTTCCAGTTAAAGTTGGAGAAAATGAACTGTTTGTTTTAGGTGACAATAGAATGGTAAGTATGGACAGTAGAAAGTTTGGTCTTATCAATTTTAAACAGGTTGAAGGAAAGGCAATATTTAGAGTATATCCTTTCAATGAAATAGGGGAAATAAAATAGAATTAAAAACTGATATAGGAGGAATATGATGGTAGAGGTTATTAATCTTACAAAAACTTTTAAAAAAGTTCAAGCCGTTGATCACATAAGTTTTTCTGTGAAAAGAGGAGAGGTTTTAGGACTTCTAGGAGAGAATGGAGCAGGAAAAACTACAACTTTGAGGATGATAGCTACAATGCTAAAGCCTACGGATGGAGATTGCAAAATCGCGAATTATAGTATAAAGGATGATCCTGAAAAGGTAAGGGGAGAAATAGGAATACTCTTTGGTGGAGAAGTTGGGCTTTATGATAGACTTACAGCAAGAGAAAATATAATGTATTTTGCACAATTAAATGGTATGAGTGAGCCTGAAGCAAAAGAAAGTGTTGAATACCTGGTTAAAATGCTGCAGATGGAAGAATTTATAGATAGAAGAGTTGGAAAGCTTTCTAGAGGTATGAAACAAAAGGTAGCTATAGCAAGGTCAATTGTGCATAAGCCTTCTGTAATGCTTTTTGATGAACCAACTATCGGACTTGATGTTACTGCCAGCAAAATTGTACAAGATTTTATTTTAAAATGTAAGGAAGAAAACAAGGCTATTGTTTTTTCTAGTCACAGTATGGCAGAGGTGGAAAAGCTTTGTGATAGAATTGTAATAATTCATAAAGGAAAGCTTATAGAGGAAGGAACAATTGAAAATTTAAAGGAAAAATATAACAACAATAATATGGAAAGTATTTTTATGAGTTTGGTAGGTGATAATAATGAGTAAGGCAAGTTTAGTATTTAAAAAAGAATTAAGAGATCTTTTTAGAGATAGAAAAACTCTTTTAGTAAGCATACTAATTCCATTGATTATTATGCCGCTAATTTTCTTTGTTATAGGTAAATCTGCTTCAAGTAATGAAAAAAAGGTTGAGGAAAACTTTAAGATAGCTATAACTGGGGGAGTGAATTCAGAGTTTGTAGGGTTTGTAAAAAAGATAGATAAAGTTCAAATTATTGATTCTAAAAATCCAGAAGAGGATGTTAAGGAAGGCAAATTGCTTTTAGCCTTAGAAGTTCCAGATAATATTGACAGCTTAATAAAAGATGAAAAGGATGCTCCAATTAAAATTATTTATGATAATTCCAGCCAACAATCATCTATGGCACAGAGCAGGGTAGAAAATTATATTCAAGAATTCAGCAAACAAATAGTTGCTACTAGATTAGAAGCAAGGGGAATAAAAACTTCCATATTAAATCCAGTACAAATAAGCTATAAAACTACTACTAAGCAGGAAGACAGCATGGGCAAAGTGATTATTGCTATGATTTTACCGCTTTTCCTTGTGATATACAGTGTAACAGGACCTATGGGACCAGCAATAGATTTGGGAGCTGGAGAAAAAGAGAGGGGAACTTTAGAACCGCTTTTAACAACTCAAGCAGGAAGGATGTCTCTATTGTGGGGCAAGTTTGCCGCCATTTCAGTTATAGGACTTATTACTACTTTAGCATCTATGATTGGTATTGTAATAGCTTTAAAGCAAAGTGGAAATAGCGCCATGGGCGTTAATATAAATGCAGGGATGTTCTCAGATATAGGAATAAAAGGAGCAGTTTTAATTACTGTTATGGTAATTCTAATGAATCTTACCTTCGGAGCTTTAGAACTTGCCATAAGCATATACGCTAGATCCTTTAAAGAAGCTCAGACCTACCTAACACCACTTAATATAATAGCATTAGCACCAATATACTTAACTTACATGTTAGATGCTAGAAACATTGATATGTACTATTTCCACATACCTATAGCAAATGCTGTGTGCTTAATAAAAGAATTTCTTGCAGGAGTTTTTAATACAGGACATATTTTAATAACCTTTGGATGGATATTATTTTATATAGTATTGTGTATTACCTTCGCAAGGTATATGTTTAGTAGAGAGGAAGTTATATTTAGAACATAAGAATTTTACGACGTAAAATTCTTAGTGACCAGTAACCAATTCCCAGTAACCAGTGTTATTAATCCTACTGGCAACTGGTCACTGGTTACTGGTTACCTAAGAAAAATGCGTCGCATTTTTCTTAGGTTCCGAAGATAAGGAGGTAAAGAAATGCTTGATCTATTAATTAATAGAAGAAGTATAAGAAAATATAAAGACATTTTAATCGAAAAAGATAAAATTGATAAGCTTATAAAAGCAGCTCTATTATCACCTTCATCAAGAGGGATATGTCCATGGGATTTTGTGGTGGTGCAAAATAAAGAAACTATTGAAAAGCTGTCAATGGCTAAAGAAAATGGTTCTGGGTTTTTAAAGGATGCTTCATTAGCAGTAGTCGTCATTGCTGACAGTACCAAAAGTGATGTTTGGGTTGAAGATACCGCTATTGCTTCTATATTAATTCAGCTTCAGGCTGAGAAAATGGGACTTGGTTCATGTTGGATACAAATAAGAAATAGGTTCCATAATAAATTTAAAACCTCTGAAGAATATGTTAAAGAGGTTTTAGAAATACCAGAGAATTATTCTGTAGAATCTATTATTTCTGTAGGATATCCTAATGAAAGCAAAAGACCTTATAGTGATGAAGATTTAAAGTATACTAAAGTTCATAAAGATAAATTTTAGATAAATAGCAAGCCTATTTTTAGGTTTGCTATTTATTTTGTGTTTTAAGCTTTGGTTTGCTGTAAAAGTTTTAAACACATTAGATTTATGTTAATATAAATTATACTAATTTGAGAGGAATGTTTATATGAGTAAAATACTTGTCCTTGCTGAAAAGCCTTCTGTAGGAAGGGATTTAGCTAGGGTTTTAAATTGCAAAAAAGGTGGAAATGGATTTTTAGAAGGGGATAAGTATATAGTAACCTGGGCTCTTGGGCACTTAGTTACTTTAGCTGATCCTGAAGTTTATGAGGATAGATATAAGTCTTGGAACATAGAAGATTTACCTATGCTTCCTGAAAGGCTAAAGCTTGTTGTAATAAAGCAAAGTGGAAGACAATTCAGTGTTGTAAAAGAACAATTAAATAGAAAGGATGTTTCCGAAATTGTAATTGCAACAGATGCTGGAAGAGAAGGGGAATTGGTAGCTAGATGGATAATAGAAAAAGCTCATGTAAGAAAGCCTATTAAACGTCTTTGGATTTCCTCCGTTACAGATAAGGCAATTAAAGATGGGTTCAACAAATTAAGGGATGGAAGAGAATATGAGAATCTTTATGCTTCAGCAGTTGCCAGAGCAGAAGCAGATTGGCTGGTAGGAATAAACGCTACCCGTGCTTTAACCTGCAAGTTTAATGCTCAGCTTTCCTGTGGAAGAGTTCAAACTCCAACTCTTTCAATAATTGCTTCAAAAGAAGAGGAGATAAAAAACTTTAAACCTAAAACTTATTATGGAATAACAGCTGTATCTGACAAATTGAAATTAATTTGGCAGGATAGTAAGACTAGAGATTATAAAACCTTTAATAAAGAAAAATGTAGTAGCATTGTTTCTAGTATTAAAAATAAGAAGGCTGAAGTTATCGAGATTGATAAGAGCTTTAAAAAGAGTTTTGCTCCAGGTCTTTATGATTTAACAGAACTTCAAAGAGATGCAAATAGAATATTTAACTTTTCAGCTAAAGAAACCTTATCTATTATGCAGAGGCTGTATGAAAATTACAAGGTTCTTACATATCCAAGAACAGACTCTAGGTATATATCTGAGGACGTAGTAGAAACCTTAAAGGATAGAGTTAAGGCTGCAGGGGTAGGACCTTATTCAAAGGCAGCTCAAAAGGTTTTAAGAAATCCAATAAAAGCTAATAAATCCTTTGTAGATGGCAGTAAGGTTTCAGATCACTATGCTATTATACCAACAGAGCAACATGTTTCATTAAGTACCTTTGGCGACAATGAAAGAAAGATATATGATTTAGTGGTAAAAAGATTTTTAGCAGTTTTATTTCCTCCTTTTGAATATGAACAGACAACTATAAAGGCAAGGATAGGTGAAGAAAACTTTATTGCTAAAGGGAAGGTAGTTATTTCAGAAGGTTGGAAGGAAGTATATGAGAAAAACCTTCAAGAGGAAGAGGATAATGGTGATCTTAAGGAACAAATACTACCAAGCATTAATAAAGGAGACATTTTAAATATCGCTTCAGTTACTATGACAAAAGGTGAAACTAAGCCTCCAGCTCCTTTTAATGAGGGAACACTTTTATCTGCTATGGAAAATCCAATAAAATATATGAGTGGTGAAAGTGAAGCTTTAAAAAAGACACTAGGAGAAACCGGTGGTCTTGGAACAGTAGCCACCAGAGCAGATATTATAGAGAAATTATTTAACAGCTTTTTAATTGAAAAAAAGGGTAAAGACATTTTTGTAACCTCAAAGGGAAAACAGCTTTTAGAATTGGTTCCAGAAGACTTAAGGTCTCCAGCCCTTACAGCACAATGGGAGCAAAAGCTTAATTCCATTTCTAAGGGGAAGCTTAATAAAAACAATTTTATTAATGAAATGAGAGATTATGCTAAAGAGGTTGTAGGTGAAATTAAAAATAGTGAAGAAAAATTTAGGCATGACAATTTAACTAGAGAAAAGTGCCCTGAATGCGGCAAGTATATGCTTGCGGTTAAGGGTAAAAAAGGCAAAATGCTAGTTTGCCAAGACAGGGAATGTGGTTATAGAAAAGGAATTGCTAAGATAACTAATGCAAGATGTCCTCAGTGTCACAAAAAGCTTGAGCTTCGCGGCTCTGGAGAAAGTCAAATATTTGTTTGCGGCTGTGGTTATAGAGAAAAGCTTTCAAGCTTCAATGAAAGAAGAAGCAAGGAAAATAAGAAGGTTTCAAAGCAAGATGTAAATAGCTATCTTAGAAAGCAGCAAAAAGAAATGAAAGAGGATATAAATAACCCATTTGCTGAAGCTTTGGCTAAATGGAAATCAGAACAAAAGTAGAGATGCTTTAAAATATGTAAAAGTCCACCCTATAAAAGATGTTTTTAGGGTGGACTAGAAGGTTAAGGGCTAATGAGCTTTTACGTTGTAATTTGAGACATAGGCTGATTTTATCATTTATTACAATATGTGAATATAATTTTTTCATCACGTCAATAATAAATGTTATATTAATTACAAAGGAAGTGAAAACATGGAAAAGAATGTTATACATAAGTTTTGTGAAAAAGTTAAAGATTATTCTTTTTCAATTGATTACTGGGATGGATCAAGTGAAAACTATGGTCAAGGAGCTCCTGCCTTTAAAGTCATATTTAAAGATAAAATTTCCGTAATGAAGATGCTAAAAGATCCTTCACTAGCCTTGGGAGAAGCTTATATGGATGGAATTATTGATTTTAAGGGCAATCTTGAACAAATTGTTGAAACAGCCTACAAAATTAAGATTCCTTTTTTTGAAAAGAAAGGTTTCCATGGATTACAAAAATTTTTTGCTAGGGAAAATAAATCAACTTCCCTAATAAAACAACGAAAAGATATTGAGCATCATTATGATTTAGGAAATGATTTTTATGAACTGTGGCTAGATGAAACTATGAGTTATTCATGTGCTTATTTTTGTTCACCAGAAGATTCACTTTATCAAGCTCAATTACAAAAAATTGATTACATATTAAAGAAATTGCAGCTTAAATCAGGAGAAACCTTACTAGACATAGGATGTGGGTGGGGGTGGTTGATTATTCGTGCTGCACAGCAATATGGAGTAAAAGCTTTAGGCATAACCTTGAGTGAGGAGCAGTATACCAAAACAAAGCAGCGTATTGCCGAACTTGGGTTAACAGAACAGGTAGATGTAAAATTAATGGATTATAGAAAACTTGCAGAAAGTGATGGTTATAAATTTAATAAAGTAGTCAGTGTTGGAATGGTAGAGCATGTGGGAAAAGCAAACTTGCCTAAGTATATGGAGGCAGTAGAGAAACTTCTTGTTCCTGGAGGTATATCTGTTTTACATTGTATTACAGGACAAATTGAGGGTCCTTGTAACCGATGGATTAGTAAATACATCTTTCCAGGTGGATATATTCCTTCAATTCGTGAATTGATTTATCTTTTACCTGAAAACGACTTTCACTTATTAGACGCAGAAAGCCTCCGTTTACATTATGCAAAAACTCTAGACCATTGGTCAAAAAACTTTGAAAACAAAATAGAGCAAGTTCGAGAAAAATATGATGAACGTTTTATTAAAATGTGGAGACTATATCTAAATTCTTGCGCTGCCTCCTTCTGTGCTAGTGGTTTAGACATTCACCAGATTATTTTCTCTAAAGGAATTAATAACAAACTGCCAATGACAAGGAACTACCTATACAGTTGAATTAAAGGATACTAAATAACTGGAGGTAAAGCATTATGTCGTCTAAAGTTGTAAAGAGTATGTGTGAAGAATGTTTTTTTAATGAAGAACACCAGTGTCATGCAGGTAGTATTGAGGTTAGATCTAGTGGAGATAACAAGGTTCACTCATCAGAAGGAATCTGCTGTAGCACTTTCGAAGCTAAAAATGATACCTGTGGATGCAGGAATCACTAATTACGTAAAAACAAAAGTAAACTTATTAAGGTAGAGCATAAATAGCTCTACCTCTTCTAAAAAATTCTTTCAACATATGTAACATTCATATCTAAATTTCTTCATTCAAAATTATTTACAGTTAATAATTTATTATTATTGTACATTATACATACCATGACTATTCATATAATTGAATAGTTCTTCACCATGTTTTTGCTCATCTTTTTGAATATGTTGCATTGCTTGCCTAACTATAGGATTAGCAGATTCAAAAATGTCAATATCATAAGTACCTGAAACATACTTTTCTGTTGATAATAAGTCACTACAAAGTATTTTATCATGCTGATTATTTATAGCTCCTTGGGAAGTACTTTGAGTCATTGGTTGTTGAGCTTGTTGATTGTGAGCTAGATTTGGCTGTTGCCCTTGAAGCATTTGATTAATAATATCATAGTGATGTTGTTCTTCACCAGATAGTCTATTAAAAAGTTGCTTCAACTGAGGATCTTGAGCTTGCTGAGAATAATTTTTGTATTTTTGAACACAAATTTCCTCTTGAAGTTTTCCATCCTCTAAGAACATTCTTTCTTTTTGACTAAGTTGTATTTGCATAATACCCCTCCTAGATTATTTATTGATACTGAATGATTATTAATTATTCAGCCTCCAACATATATTCTAAGCAATAAAAAATAATATTATACACTTAAAGTTTTATTATATTCTTCTGTTAAGTATAAATCATTTAGTTTTTTTATGTTCCTTATTAAAAAATTAAGAATGTTTACCGACGAAGAGTCAGATTCTACAGTGAGAATCATGTAGCTATATGAATAAAATTAACTTCATTAGAAAAAACTATTCTAAGAAAGGAGCAGGAAAATTAAAGGAGGCTTTTATCTTATGGAAATATCTCATGTAATATCCGCCTCACTGCATATCCTCGCTGCAGTTACTTGGATTGGAAGCATGATATACAGTGAGTTTGGAGTTAAACCAGCATTAAAGAATTTAGGAGATATGAAGGCTCATTCAGTTAGCGGAAATGCAATGAAGAAATTTTCTAGCCTTACATGGACCAGTCTTATTATCCTCATACTTACAGGAAGTTATGCAACCTACAGCAAGAAAGATAAGTTAGCTCCAGTTTTTCAAGAACCATCAGGTACAGTTCTATTTATAAAACTTGTTTTAGTAGCAGCAATGATAGTCATTTTATTTCTTCAAGTTTTTGTATATGGTCCTAAAATGCAAAGCCTTATAAGTACAGCTACACCACAAAATCAAGAAAATCAGATGGAGATGACTAAAACCTCAAACACTGCCAAAGTTTTATCAAAAACTCATTTATATACTGGTATCATCATTATTATCCTGGCAGTTATCCTTTCAGGACTGCTTGAAAAATAATTGCCAATGGTAATAGTTTAGGGGGCATGAAGATTAATAATCTTCATGTACTTTTAAGGAATACAGGAGGGTTTACTTTGGATTGGAATTCATTTATGGAAGGAAGTAAAAATTTATCAGCCTTTGCTTTGGCTTTAAGGGCTGTTATCCTTTATATTGCATTGATTTTTGCAACTCGCTTGATGGGCCACCGTCAAGTAGGAATCCTGTCAGGTCATAACTACTTGGTAGCTGCTGGAATCGTCAGCTTAGCTGCTATTAGAATGTTAAACCCTGAATCATCTCTTACTTCTGGATTAGTAATTACTTTTGTTTATGCCTTTGTAAATATTTTTTTATCTTATTTAGATATGAAATGGCCTAACTTAATTGATAGAAAACCAACACTTCTTATGAAGGATGGAATAATACTCAGAGAAAATATGCTTGATTGCCATGTAACACTAGATAATCTATTAGGTCAATTAAGACTAAAAGGAGCCCATAATCTATCAGAAATTGATACCATTGTACTAGAACCCTATGGGAAAATAAGTGTTATTAAAAAGCCTGAAGCATTACCACTTACAAGAAAACAGATGAACTTACCACCTAAAATGGCAACGCTACCTACAATTCTTATTTATGATGGAGAAATAGACGAAAAAAATCTTCATGCCATGGGGTTAGATCATGATTGGCTAATGACAAAATTAAAAGAAAAGGGCATTGCCAATCAAAAAGATATATTTTTAGCTATGCTTGAATCAGATGGAACAGTGTACATGAGTATATAGTAAAGAAGGTATGATAATGGAATTATTAAAAGATGTATTTGGAAGTGCTCAGGAAATTAGCCCATTTATATTTGCTTTACGCAGTATCGCAGTTGGAATTTTGCTATTCCTAGAAGGAAAAGTTTTACCACACCGTTCTGGTGGTCAGTTTGCAGGTTATGACTTTGCATTTTTCTGGATGATGGGTGGAATAACAGCAGCTCCCTTATTTGAAGCTAAAATAAGCTTTATTAATACTGCTGTTATAATTGTTGTGATATATAGTCTTCATTACCTTATATCCTATATAGCCGTAAAAAATAGAACTTTCGCTAAAGTTGTAATGGGGAAATCAATCCCATTGGTATCCGGTGGGAAGATTCTCCGACCTAACATGGCAAAAGCTTTCTTCCCATTAGAATTACTACTATCTGATATACGTAGCATAGATGCTCCTAATCTTAGTGAAGTGGAGGCTGCAGTTTTGGAAACCAGCGGTCATGTAAGTGTTCTAAAAAAATCAGACTATCAGCCTGTAACTCCAAAGGATTTAAAAATTCAAACCATGGGTGCTGGTCTTCCAACTCTCCTTATCAATGAGGGGAAGATTGAAGAAAAAAATTTAAAGGAATTAGGATATGATGAGAAATGGCTGAAGGATGAATTGCTTAAAAAAGGTATTGCAAATATAAAAGATGTTTATGCTGCATTAATTGATTCGACCGGAGAATTATATTATTCTGTAATAACTGAAAAATAAGGAGGTTATAAAAATGCTTACTGAACAAGAAATAATGAACAACGCTTTTAAGGAAATGCAGTTTCATGAAGACGGTATGGCAAAAAAATATGCTAGTATTTCACAACAAATTAACGATCCAAAGTTAAAGCAAATGTTAAAGGGAATGGAACAAGGATCACGTAATCACTATAATACATTAACACAAACCATGTCAAAGTTTTCGATTGTTTAAATCTTAGGTGTGGCATACCTTCTGGTTTGTCACCCTTCATTAAAGGAGTGATACTATATGAATAATATGGATTTTTTACATGATTCTCTACAGGATGAAATGATGCTACAATCTATGTATAATAAATACATGATGGAGATTAGCAACCCAGAAGTACGTCAGCTTTTCACTCAACTAAGAGATGCAAAAATGAAAAATGTCTCTCAGCTACAGCAAGAAATTAAAAGTATGATGGAGCAAGGAAAATCTTAATTCGAAAGAAGTATGAAATGAAACTGTTGATGATAAGTTATTAAAGCCCGTATAAAAGACACTCTATGATAAAACGGAGTCTAAAAAGGGCTCCGCTTTATGTTTCTAAGTATTTTATATATTTGTTATAAACCAGGAGGAAATTTATGAGTGGATATTTTAATATTTTTTTGAGATCTACAATTTCTTTTATAGTACTCCTCTTTATAACTCGTTTAATGGGGAGAAAGCATCGTTCAGAGCTTACATTTTTTGATCATGTTGTTTCAATTACAATAGGTTCAATAATTGCATCTGTTGCTGTTGATAGATCTATTAAGACTATTGATAGCATAATTGCTACTACAGTATGGGGTGTATTGCCAATTTTGGTAGGATATATTTCTATGAAAAATTTATTTTTCAGAAAGATTGTGGATAGCGAACCTTTAATTATTATTCAAAACGGAACTATAAATGATAAAAATATGGCAAAATCAAGATACCATATAGGTGATCTGCTAATGCAACTTCGTCAGAAGAATGTTTTTGATATAACTGAGGTAGAGTTCGCAATATTAGAGCCTAATGGAGACTTAAGTGTATTAAAAAAGCCTCAATATAATACTGTAACCACGAAAGATTTAAATATTCCGACTAACTACAAGGGACTAATGACAGAACTAATTATAAATGGTCAGATTATGAGGTATCATTTAAAAATGATAAATGTAGATATTGAATGGCTATTAAATCAGTTAAAGATGAGAAATATTACAAATGTTAATGATGTCATATTTGCTGCCCTTCAAACTGATGGACAACTATACATTGCATTAAAAAATAAAATAACTTAAATAAAAATTGTTGATGATAAATTATTTAGGGACATTTTGCTTTAACTCCAATAATCTTATTACCATTATACTTTTTTAGTGCTATCCATAAAGCTCTTTTTAAGCCATTTATCAACCAAAAGATAATACACTGTCATCAAGGGCGTCCAAACACTGTAGAACAGTAATGAATAAGGAATGACTAGCCATTTTAAGTAAACTATTGTGCCAGTGGCTTCCACATAGACCAATTCAAATACAGTATTGAATATAATCCAAAGAACATTATATTTCACCAAGTTTAAAATTTCTCTTTTCTTTGGGAATAGCCTTGAAAATATAAGTCCAAAGGTAGGATAAACAATGCAGTGATACAGTAGGGCATAAATTATGTTCACTTGGTTGTTTACATAATAATACATTTGAAATTGTATTAAAACTAATATATCAATAGTCTCTGAAAAAGCCCAAAATGAAAGGTATACAACAAAGTCAATAAACGTAAACCTTTTGGTGGCAATGAATATTATGGTTGTAAAAAGCATAACAGCAAATAAGACCCAATAAGCAATGTGTGCTACCATATAATCACCTCAATTAGATTAGTAAGTATGTAACATTTTCTAATGTAGTTATTATAGTTTAAATAACATTTTTTATTCAAAGCATATTTAAATCTATATATCTTTTTCTATTAAAATAATTGCAGGTGTAGTTTTTTGGTATATTATTAATACTGGAGTAGCTATTAAAAGAATAACTACTCCTACTTGGACAATGAGAACTAGTGGTACCTTATTAAGTTATTGAAAATACTCATTGATGCCACTAGCTATAGCTTGTGCAAATTTAGTCTGATATACTGGACTTGCGAGTAGAGATTCTTCTTTAGGATTGCTAATATAAGCAAGTTCTATAATAACAGTTGGAGTATCAACATTTTCAAGTATAGAAAAGTTTTCTGGTTTAATTCCCCTATCTCTTAAATTTACTTCATTTACAATTTTAGACTGAATAATCTTTGCGGATATAGATTACATTAAAATCTTTTTTCTCTAATATTTTGCCAACCTTTAACATCACTGCCAAAGCCACATCTTTTTCAAGTGTACCTTTAGGTCCAATAGGGCCAGGAGTTTTTCCACCATGACCTGTATCTAATACTACCGTATACCTATTTTTACCAATTATGGATGAATTGGTTTGTGGAGAAGTAGGCTCAACTGTTGATGAAATAGTAGGAGAATTGTTTGTCTTTAATATTGAATCGCTACCGTTTAAAACACCTATAACATTTATTGAAGTGGTAATCATAACAATAATCATTAAG
This sequence comes from Clostridium homopropionicum DSM 5847, assembly GCF_001263795.1. Classification (GTDB taxonomy): domain Bacteria; phylum Bacillota; class Clostridia; order Clostridiales; family Clostridiaceae; genus Clostridium_H; species Clostridium_H homopropionicum. The sequence continues at coordinate 48,924 of NZ_LHUR01000015.1, read as the reverse complement.
AACATAAATATAAAAATAAACTTCTTCATTTGCAATATAATCTCTTGTCTATAGAAAAATGTAATTTCTTTAGTGCTATTTAGATTACAACATGGCATTACTATAGAAAGGATTAAAGGTAGAAGTTTATTAGATATTAAATAATAAAAATTTCAAACTTTAATATTTTTTCATAATTTCTTCATAAGTAAAAGGTATACTTTTATTAAATAAAAAATAAGGAAGGGATTTAGATGAGAAATCATACAATTAAATTTAAACAAGAAAATATACTTTGTCACAGATGTGTTATTAATGCGGTTAAAGCACTAAGTCAAATTAAATATGTTCAAGGATTTAATGTAGATATCGATTCTAAAATAATTCAAGTTATATATGAAGGGAATAGAATGTCAAAGGAAATCATAAGGGAGGCTGTTAACTACTCTATAATCAGTGGGAAAACAAAATTAATTTCATACTAGTTATTAAATTAACTTATATAAAGATAAAAGGAGTGTTGTATTATGGAATTCTTAGCAAGTAATTGGATATATTTTGCTATTGCCGCATTGATGGCATATATGATGTTTAAAAAGGGTGGATGCTGTGGGGGACATTCTGATGACTCACATTCCCATAGTAAAAATTCTAACAGTGGTGGATGCTGTAGTGGGAAACAAAATAGTAATTATATCAGTAAGAGTAATGAATATGATAAACGAAAATTATTATAGTGCTATAGAAATTTAATAAAAAACGTCCTCCTTTGAGGACGTTTTTGCTTATATCAACTAAATAACTTTAAAGTATTCAACCATAGAATTTAGGTTTTCTGTCATTGTAGAAAGAGTCTTTGATGTGGAAGATACTTCTTTAATGACATATGTCTGTTCCTCTATGTTAGCATTAATTTCTTGAGTGGTAGAAAAGAGATTTTGTGTATTTACTACAATACCATGCATATTTTCGGAGATATTACTTGATTGCTTAGCCTGCTCAACTGTTTGAGAAGAGATTTCTTCTATTTTTTCTATAAGAATATTCATATTATCTATAACGAGTTTAATTTGATTTTTTGTATCCATTGATACAGCTATGCCCTCTTTTACTTTATCTTCTGTTAAGGAAATACTATTTACTGCAACTTCAGTTTTAGATTGAATCTCAATAATCATATTTTCAATACTATTAGCAGCAGAAGCGCTTTCTTCAGCTAGCTTCTTAACTTGATCTGCTACAACAGAGAAACCCTTACCATGTTCTCCAGATCTAGCAGCTTCTATAGCTGCATTCAATGCCAACATATTAGTTTGGTTTGCTATATTAGTAATTAGAGAAGTTATGCTTTCAATTTTATTTGATAATACATCAAGTTCATATATAACACCTTTAACTTGTGCAGTAGAGGTTTGAATATCTGACATAGCTAAAGCAGCTGTTTCCACGGATCTTCTTCCTTTATCTGCATAATCTTTAAGAGCAAAGGAATTAGTCTTGGTTTCTTCTGCAAATATAGATACTTTATTTGAACTTGCTGAAATAGCTTGTATACTTTTATTGATTTCTTCTACAGCAGAAACAATATCTTGTATATTATCAGAAGAATTTGAAACCTTTTCTCCTATTTCAGTTGTAGTATTACTAGTATTATGCATTGCTGAAGCTAACTGTTCACTTCCTAAAGCTACTTCATTAGAGGTTAATTTTATTTGGGTTACAATATCTTTAAGTTTCATTCCTGTGTTATTTAAGGCATTAACTAGTACCCCTATTTCATCTGTAGCTTTTACATTTAGGCGATCTGTTAAGTTTCCTTTGGCTAAGTCTTTAGCAAAATTAACACTTTTCTTTAGTGGTTTGACTATTGATGAGGATATAGTTACTGCTAAGATAATGCTTATAATAAGTGCAACAGCAGTAAATATGATAACTAGAATAATAACTCTTTCATAAATCAATACGCTACTATCATATTTTTGTTTTGCTTCTTCAAGTTTATGCTCAGCTATCTCATCTATAGTTTTTTCTATAGTTGAAAATTTAGCAGAATTATCTTTAGAGATCTCGTAAGCTTCAGAATATTTAAAGGACATACTCTTATCTATAGCTTCTAATTGCTGTTTTTTTACTTTGATTATATCCTCTAGCAATGAATCAATTTGTTTGTTATCACTTTCGTGAGACATGCTTTTAAATTCATTAAGATTCTCAATAATTCCTTTAGAATAATACTCTTCTAAATGGGATGCATGTTCCTTCTTTTCAGCAATAGTTGGTGATAAAATAACATTCTTCTCTGAGCGTTGAACTATAGCTATGTAATATTGAGCATCTTTAATAAAGTTAATTCCCTTTACCTGGTCATGATACATTTTTTCTACATTTTGATTTATTTCACTTAATTGATATATGCCTACGGAACCTAGCAAGAAGATCAGGAATGTAGTAATACCAAAGGCTAAAAATAGTTTTTTTCTAATGCTGTCCATTTAATTACCCCCCATAATATTTATATTTACATAGTAGCTATATTACTAATATCATCACCGCAAATACTTTGCTTTCTTGGAGCAGTAGATGTATTAGATATATATTAAATTATTGTTGCTAGAACTTCTATGGTATATCCAGAACTTTTTGCTAGCTTTAATTTGACTAGAGATACTCATAAATTCCTCAAGTATATAACTAATGAATTGAGTATGTTTATCCTGATTGTAAAAAAGTAAACTAAATTATGGATAAAGTATATAAAAAAGATATGTTGATTTTATGAATATTTCTAAAAAGTAGAAGTATGGTAGATGCAATATTAGTTTTTATGTATAGGGAACATAATTATAAAGAAATAATATGTTTTGTAATATTATAAAAAAGGAGTGTTAATATGTTTGGTACAATAAAATAAATTTCAAGTATGCATAGATGCTTGCACAAAATGCGCACAGGCATGCTATGAGTGCTATAATGCATGTCTAAACGAGCCGGACTTAAATGCAAGAAAAAACTGTGTGAATATACTAGTTGAATGTGCTATGATGTGTCAAATGTCAGCAGCAACTATGTAATTTAATCTATTCAAAATACTAAATAATGATACCCTATTATATAGATAAAAAACTATTTAATAGGGTGTTTTTATTTAAAAAATATATATAAATAAATTATTTACTAATAAGACAAAATAATTTTAAAACGAAAATGCTATGATGAGATAAAAAATTTATGGGATTTTTTACTTCTTCATATTTTCTTCATAACATTTCATTATTATTAACTTATAGATAAATACTATAAGGAGTTGGATTATATGAATTTCAGGGGAACAGTTACTAGAAATAATTCCCTTGACAGTTTTTTGAAAAGGGGTTATATCGCAGTCGCACCACCCGCACGGGGTGGGGGGATAATAAAGGAGATATAATTATGAACGAGGAAAGAAAAAAAGCTTTAACATCATTAAAAACTGCCAAGGGACAAATTGATGGAATTATCAAAATGCTAGAAGATGAGAGATATTGCGTTGATATATCTAATCAGATTATTGCTTCACAAGCTCTTTTAAAAAAGGCAAATATGCTAATTTTAAAGCAGCATATGCATCATTGTGTAAAGGATGCTATTATGGAAAATGATGCTAATAGAAAAATAGATGAAATAATTGTTATTTTAGAAAAGGTAATTCAAAAGTAATTTTAGAGAGGGTGTATATTATGTTAAATTTTATAAAGGAATATTTTAAAAAATCTATAAAGAAAATGGCACAAGAAAATGAAAAAAATTTTGGTAAAGGTAAGTTGGATTGTTGTGATTTAAATAAAGCTAATAATGCAGCAAAGAAAGCTAATACTCAAGATAAGTAGAGAAAAAGAGGTGAAGGTCTTGGATAAAAATCTTAAAATAGAAGGAATGACCTGTGCAGCTTGCGCAAAGGCTATAGAAAGAGTTACAAAGAAATTAGATGGAGTTGTAGAATCAAATGTAAATTTTGCAACAGAAAAATTAAATATTAGTTATGATCCCTTAAAGGTTAGGGTTTCAGATATTAAGAAAGCGGTAGAAAAGGCTGGATATAAAGCTGTAGAAGAAGAAACTACTGTAGATTCAGATAAAGAAAGAAAAGAGAAAGAAATAAGGTTACTTTGGACGAAGTTTATTATTGGAGCAATTTTTACTGTGCCATTACTTGTTATTACTATGGGACATATGTTTGGTGAAGCCTTTGGATTTAAGCTTCCAATAGTCATAGATCCTATGATGAATCCTAGAAACTTTGCTTTAATCCAGTTAATACTTGTTATACCAGTTATGATAGCAGGTCACAAGTTCTTTACAGTAGGTTTTAAATCCTTATTTAGAAGAAGTCCTAATATGGATTCCCTAATAGCCATTGGAACTTCCGCTGCATTCTTATATGGAATATTTGCGATAGTACAGATTTATGGTGGAAACACAGAGTATGCTAAGGATTTATATTTTGAGGCAGCCGGTGTAATCATAACGCTAATAACACTTGGTAAGTATTTGGAAGCAGTTACAAAGGGTAAAACATCAGAAGCTATTAAGAAACTTATGGGACTTGCTCCCAAAACAGCTATCATTATAAGGGATGGCATAGAAATAGAAACTCCTATTGAAGAAGTTGAAGTAGGGGATATAATACTCGTAAAACCAGGAGAAAAAATGCCTGTAGATGGAGAAGTAGTAGAAGGTTCTACCTCTGTAGATGAATCTATGCTTACAGGAGAGAGCATACCAGTAGAAAAGAATATTGGAGATAAAATAATTGGAGCAAGTATCAATAAAAATGGTTCTATAAAATATAAGGCTACTAGAGTTGGTAAAGATACTGCACTTGCTCAAATAATAAAACTTGTAGAAGATGCTCAAGGGTCTAAAGCTCCAATTGCAAAAATGGCAGATATAATTTCAGGTTACTTTGTTCCAGTAGTTATGGGAATTGCTCTTATTTCAGCCTTAGCGTGGTATTTCATTGGTGGAGAAACAGGAATATTCGCTTTAACTATATTTATTTCGGTACTTGTTATTGCTTGTCCTTGTGCATTGGGACTTGCAACTCCAACTGCTATTATGGTTGGTACAGGTAAGGGCGCTGAATATGGTGTATTAATAAAGAGTGGTGTTGCTCTAGAAACAGCTCACAAAATACAAACAATAGTATTTGATAAAACTGGTACTATTACAGAAGGTAAACCAAAGGTAACTGATATGGTTGTTACAGATGGTATAAAAGGAGATGAATTACTACAATTAGCTGCATCAGCAGAAAAAGGTTCAGAACACCCACTTGGAGAAGCTATAGTAAAAGGTGCTGAGGAAAAGGGCATAGAATTTAAGAAAGTTGATTTCTTTAAAGCAATACCTGGTCATGGCATAGAAGTTAAGATAGATGGTAAAGATATACTATTAGGTAATAGAAAGTTGATGGTTGAAAGTAATATATCCCTAGAAGATCTAGAGGAAACTTCACACAATCTTGCAGGAGAAGGTAAGACTCCAATGTATGTGGCTATTGAAGGCAAGTTAGCAGGAATAGTTGCTGTTGCCGATACAGTTAAAGAAAACAGCAAAAGGGCAATAGAACAACTTCATAAAATGGAGATTGAAGTTGCCATGATTACTGGAGATAATAAGAGAACTGCAGAAGCTATAGCAAAACAAGTTGGAATAGATAGAATTCTTGCAGAAGTTCTCCCACAAGATAAAGCAAATGAAGTTAAAAAACTTCAAGCAGAAGGCAAAAAGGTAGCTATGGTTGGTGATGGTATAAATGATGCTCCAGCTCTAGCACAAGCAGATATAGGTATAGCAATAGGTTCAGGTACAGATGTCGCCATGGAATCAGCTGACATAGTTCTTATGAGAAGTGATTTAATGGATGTACCCACTGCAATACAATTAAGTAAGAAAACTATACTAAACATTAAAGAAAACTTATTCTGGGCATTTGGGTACAATACTTTAGGTATACCAGTAGCAATGGGAATACTATATATATTTGGAGGACCACTTTTAAACCCAATTATTGCAGCTGCTGCTATGAGTTTTAGCTCAGTATCAGTACTATTAAATGCACTTAGATTAAAAAGATTTAAAACAGCAAGATAAGTAGAGAACCCAAATCTATGATTTGGTGTGAGTCACTTAAGCAGAAATCTCAAATCTTTGATTTGAGGATGGTCGCTTACTCTTTGAGTACTGATTCTAGGAATGAGAAGGAGTTTCCTATTAGTAATTAAAATATAAATATATATGGAGGTAATAATTATGAAAAAGAAAATATTAATAGAAGGAATGAGCTGTGGACATTGCGTTAATCATGTTAAAGAGGCATTAAGTGAACTTAATGGAGTAACTAGTGTAGATGTAAATTTAGCTTCTAAATCAGCAGTAATAGAAGCATCTGAAGATGTAAAAGATGAGGAAATAAAGTTTGCTATTGATGATGTAGGATACGATGTAGTTAGAATAGAAGTATTATAATTTAGAAAAGAGCCTTGAAATGAAACCAATAAAAAAATTAGAAATAACAACATGGGATAAAATAATAATAGTAGTTCTGTTAATACTAAGTATTTTGCCAGCAGCAGTTTTAATGATAACTAAATCTAATAGTCAAAGCAGTCGTATTGTTATTAAAGTTGATAATAAATTGGAAAAAAGTATTCCATTGAATAATCAAGGTAAAAGTAAAATTTATGAGTTTAACTTTAATAAAAATATAGGATATGTCGAAGTAGAAAATGGAAGAGTAAGGATGCTTGAAATGAACAAGGAGATTTGTCCTAATGCTATTTGTTCAGACACAGGGTGGATAGATAAGGGTTACCAGAGTATCGTATGTCTTCCTAATAATATTGTGGTTACAATTGAAGGAAACAAAAATGAAAGTATAGATGCTTGGGTATATTAAAAAGATGATATAAAACCTTAAAGTATTATTAGAAAGCAAATATGAAGAAGGAAGGATTAGTTCGCTTCCTTCTTTTGTTTTTTGAGCATAAATATAATAGTTTTTTATAATTTATATTTTTGAATTAAATTGTCAAATCTTCATAAAATCTTTAAAAAAAATTACTATAATAACGATAAGTTTAAAATTCTTATATATCAAGTAATTATGGTAGTTATTATAAGTAGAAGAATAGCTAAAACATAATAGTTAGCAATATTCAACATAAAATCAATAGTTAAGAGGTGAGATTGCATATGAAAAACATTTTAATAATTGAAGATGAAGAGAAGGTATCTGGGGTACTAAAAGCTTATTTGGAAAAAGAAGGATATACAGTACATTGTACAACTAAAGGTCTTGAGGGAATTCAATTGTTTAAAAAAATAGAATTTAAGTTAGTAATTCTAGATTTAATGCTTCCAGATTTAAGTGGAGAAGAGGTATGTAAAATTATAAGAGAAACTTCAGATGTCCATATATTTATGCTTACTGCTAAAGGTACTTTAACAGATAGAATTGATGGTCTAAATATTGGAGCTGATGAGTATTTAGTTAAGCCTTTTAGCCCTAGAGAGCTAACTGCTAGAGTTAATGCATTGTTTAGAAGATTAATTACAGCAAGTGATTCTTCGATTCTTTCATTTGATAATAATATGTTAATTATAGATTATGAGAAAAGAATGGTTAAGCTTAATAATAAAGAAATTACTTTTACTCCAAATGAATTTGATATTTTATATGCACTTGCAGTTAATAAGGGAATAGTTCTTACACGAGAACAACTTATAGATAAAGTCTTTGGAGTTGATTTTGAAGGTTTTGATAGAACTATAGATGTACACATAAAAAATATTCGAAAAAAATTAGAGGAAGATACTAGAAAGCCTAGATACATTATTACTGTAATGAGAGTTGGATATAAGTTTGGTGGTGAGAATTAGATGCAATCTATCAGAAGAAGATTAAGTGTTATACTTGTTGCTTGTTCTATTGCAGCTATATTACTTGTAACCCTTTTTGTAAATGTAACTATAAATAATAAATTTAACAAATATTTAGATGATATTAAAAATAAGAGGAATGAAAGAATTGTAGGGTATTTTGAAGAGATATATAAGAGAGAAGGAAAGTGGGATGAGAATTCTGGGACAGAGTTAATGAATGAAGCCTACATGGGGAACTATTGTTTAACACTTAGAGATAACAATAAGAAAGTTGTATGGGGAATGAATCCAGAAGATATAAGATATAAATTTCACCTAAATACTATGTTAGTAAAAGATAAAGGTGTATATATATCACAAACTTTTGAAATTAAAAGGGAAGGTAAAATAGTCGGATTTATAGATATAGGACAATACTCTTCAGTTTTACTTACTGAGGAAGATGTAAACTTTAAGGTAGCTATAAATAAAAGCATTTTTGCTAGCAGTATAATGACACTGATAATTATAATAAGTATTAGTTTGTATTTTTCTAAACAATTATCTGTACCCATTAAAGAAGTTGCTAATATGTCTGTAAACTTGTCTAAGGGAAAATTTGATTTTCGAACTAAAACTAAAAGTAATATAGAGGAATTAGAAGATTTGAGAAAGAGTGTAAATATACTTGCAGAAAAGCTAAATCATCAAGAAATGCTTAGGAAACGCTTAGTATCAGATATATCTCATGAAATTAGAACACCACTAAATATACTTCAAAACAATTTAGAAGCTATGATAGATGGAGTTTTTGAAATTAATGAAGAAATATTAATAAGCTTAAATGAAGAAGTTATAAGGTTTGGGAAATTACTAAATAATCTAGACATACTAAAGGAATTTGAAACTGAAAGTATAGCATTAGCTCTAGAAACAATAGCATTAGATGACCTTCTTGAGGGTATCTATAAGGATTTTATAAGAATAGCTGAGAATAAAGGAATAAATCTTATATATGAAACAGAGTTATTAGAAAATTATAATATTATTGGAGATAAGGATAAATTAAAGCAAGTATTTATAAATCTAATTTCTAATGCACTTAAATTTACTAGGGAAAAGGGAAATATATTAATTAATTTATACGGTGATAACAAAAATATTGTTGTAGAAATTAAAGATAATGGCATGGGAATTAAGAAAGAAGATTTACCTTATATATTCGAACGCCTATATAGAGGAGATAAAAGTAGACATGAAATTGAAGGTAATGGTATAGGATTAACTATTGTAAAGAACATATTGCAACTTCATTCTGCAAGTATAGATGTAGAAAGTGAGGAAGGAGTGGGTACTACTTTTAGAGTATATTTTAATAGATTTACTAATGCTCAATAAATTAGGGATGCAGATATGATATAGTAAAGAAATACTATAGTCTATAAAAAGGCTTTGAAATGAAATTAATATATAAAAAGTTATTAAAGAAGATATATGGCGTGAAAAATAATTTTAAGAAAACCTCTTGTACATTAATAAAATCAATGTACAAGAGGTTTTCCATCTCTTACCATGACTAAAGGTGAAACTAAACCTCCGGCTCCAAGTAATGAACTCAACGTTTTTAAGCCGGATTTAAATTTCAGAGTTATCTTGCTTTAGGTTTTCTCTTGTTATAAATAACACCTTTATAAATTTCTTTTTCTTCTATATTAATATTAAATTGTCTCGTATATTTATTTATAAAAGATACTTCTCTTTCAGTAACAATTGAAATGGCTGTTCCGCTTTCTCCAGCTCTTCCAGTTCGCCCAACCCTATGAAGGTAGTTTTCAGGTTCCTCTGGAAGGTCTAAGTTAAAAATATGAGTTACTCCTTTTACATCAAGACCCCTAGCGGATAAATCAGAAGAAACTAGAATTTTAATTTTACCAGTCCTGAAGCTATCAATAGCTGTTTTTCTTTCTTCCTTGGAAGCATTTCCGTATATAGCTTCAGCTTTTACCTTATGATATTGAAGCTTTGAGGTAGTTAATCGAGTCTCTTCATTTTTATTTATAAATACAATTGCTTTCTCTGGATTAATTGATGCTATGAGTTTTCTTAAAAGCTCAATTTTATCCCTGTTTTCACATTTAAAATACATGTGAGTAATATTAGGATTTACTTTTACTGTCTCTTCTGCTTTTAAAAATACTGGAGATTTCATTAATTCCTGTGCAACACTGAGAGTCTTACTATTGATAGTGGCTGAAAAGACCATAAGCTGTCTATCTCTCATAGTAGTTTTAATGACGTCTTTTACTAATGGTAAATTGTTTTGATCAAGTAATTTATCACCTTCATCAATAACAATAGTCTTAATTGTATGAGCAGTTATTTTCTTCTTTTTTATTAACTCTAAAATCCTTCCGCTGGAACCTACTATTATATGAGGCTTTTCTTTAAGCTTCTCAATCTGTCTTTTGATATTTACCTCTCCAATTATAGGTGCTGAAGTTACTGGAGTATTAGAGTTTTCTGCTAAAGCAGTAATTTCTCTATCAATTTGCATAGCCAGTTCATGTGTTGGAGCTAAGATAATTGCTTGCATTTCTCTTTTAGTTAAATCTACTTTTTGAAAAATAGGAAGTAGATAAGCAAGTGTTTTACCGCTGCCAGTTTCTGATTGACCAATAATATCTTTATTTAATAAAGCTTCAGGTATAGCTTTTTCTTGTATACTAGTGGGTTTTATAATATGAAGTTTATTTAGACCTGTTACTATAGCTTCATTTAATCCTAATTCCTGAAATGATTTATTACTCATATTTCATATTTGTCTCCTTATAGTTAATTTGGAATATAAGAATTTTACGACGTAAAATTCTTAGTGACCAGTAACCAATTCCCAGTAACCAGTTTTATTAATCCTACTGGCAACTGGTTACTGGTTACTAAAGAAAAATGCGTCGCATTTTTCATCTATTTAACATAAAAAATCTATATAATTCTATACTTAGTGTATCACTTTGTCAAACACAATATATACAAAATTATTTTAAATATCTATTGTATAATGATATTGGATATGTTACACTGAGAAAGTAAGTAATGAACAATTACTTGGAAAGATTTAATATGGTTAACAACATTTCCTCTTTTTAGGAACATAGTGTAATCAAATTTTAAATCTAATATCTTATAAAAAGGAGGAATGTTGAAATGGCAGATAAGACATTAGTATGTAAAGATTGTGGAAAAGAATTCGTTTTCACTGAAGGAGAACAAAATTTCTACAAGGAAAAAGGTTTTGATAATGAACCACAAAGATGCGTAGATTGCAGAAAAGCAAGAAAGCAACAAAACAACAATAGAGGATTCAGAAGATAATAACTTCGAATGCTATACCCTATAAGATTGATCTCTTATAGGGTTTTTGTTATTTTATAGATAATATTATTAAAATTGAAGATTATTAAATATAATTTAACTTAAGAGAAGTATATCTGGAAATTTAAAAGGAAATAACTAGTAATTAGTCGGTTACTTGTGGTATACTATAGATAAATCTCAACTACTCATTTTTATTATTACCTAAAAGTAGTTATTATGCTTATGATAAGTAGTTGATTTTGTGACCTTGTGACAAATTGATACATAGCTTTAACCATTAGATTGATCCGTTGGACTGAGCCATCTAAACGATTTCAATATGATAGTCAGAATATTCATATAATATTATTTTATAACAGGATAATATAAAAGTATATGGTTATTTTGAAGACACTTATGAAAATGCGTATATTATTGATACGGTCGTTACACATTGTATCAATTTGGACGTATGTATAAAAATAAGACAAGTAACGGATGCTTTAAACTATTATTAGAGTAAATTTTCAGTGAATTTTCAGACTTATCACTTATTTAAAAAAAATTGAATCTGCTTACGGCCAAAGTTTACAAGGCTTTTAATAAAAAAGTAAAAATGTATGTTAAATATCTTGATCATTTGGCACAGGAGTTGCTTATATAAATACATGTAAACGTAATACATAAAATTTTTAAGGAGGTACAAGATGGTAGTTTTTTTACAAAACATAATTTCAGGTCTTGAGACTGGTGCACTTTATGCATTGGCAGCTTTGGGGTTAGTGCTAATATTCAAGACTTCAGACGTTATCAACTTTGCACAAGGGGACATGGCAATGTTTTCAGCCTTCGTTGCATATAGGATTTTCGAAAAGCATGTACCTTATTGGGGGGCAGTAATAGGAGCGTTAGTCTTTGCTGCAGTATTTGGATACATAATTGAAAGGTTGTTCTTAAGACCAGCTGTTAAGGCCTCGATTATTAATAAGTTAATAATCACCATGGGTCTGGTAATGGTTGTACAAGGCTTAGCGGTAATTTTCTTCGGAACAGAGGATTATTACTTAAGAAAAGCTATTGAATCTAACAACATAAATGTTGATGGAGTAATAATTCAACCAAATGCAATATTTATTATAGTTTTAATTCTTGCAATCGTATTTATATTTAACTATCTTGTTAAGAAAACTAAGTTTGGTATATCAATAAGAGCTACTGCTGAAAAAGATATGACAGCTAGAATGATGGGAATACCAGTTAGCTCAGTTTACTCAAGATCTTGGATGATAGCTACAGCTCTTGGAGCACTTGCTGGAATTCTAGTTGCACCTAAAACTCAAGTAAGCGTTACCATGATGGCAGACATACATATGAAATCATTTATAGCAGCAGTTGTTGGAGGATTCTCAAGCTTCATTGGACCTGTTGCAGGTGGATTCATAATGGGTATAGCAGATAATATGGTTGGATACTATATATCATTAGACTGGAAAACAGTAATTGTTTACGGATTCCTTATCGTAATGCTTCTAGTTAAGCCAGCAGGATTATTCGGCGAAATTATCAGGAAGAAGGTGTAGTGATGAAGGTATTACAAGACAAAAGAATTCAATTTATACTTACAGGAATACTTTTCGTATTGCTTGTAAATGTATTACCACTTAAATCTTCAACTTATACAATGTTAACAAGCTGCGTTATTTATTCAATTGCAGCATTAGGATTCAATGTTTTACTTGGATATACAGGACAAATATCACTTGGACATGCTGCCTTTATAGGCTTAGGTGCATATGTGTCAGCCTTTGTAACTCAAGATTTGAAGCTTCCATTCTTAGTTGGGTTACTTGCAGCAGGAGTTGTTCCAATAATACTAGGTTTAATACTTGGACTTGCAGCTCTTAGACTCGAAGGACACTTTTTAGCAATTGCTTCTTTAGGCTTTGGTGTTGCAGTTCAACAAACCTTTAAGGTATTGACTGCTTTAACAGGTGGATTTACTGGTAAAACAGCACCATCTGCTGTAATCTTCGGTACCAAATTAAAAGGTGGTCCAGAGTATTTAGCCTTTGCTGTAATCGTACTTGTTATTTTATGTATATTTGTATATAATATATATAATTCCAAAACTGGAAGAGCTTTCATAGCCATGAGAGACAGTGTTCACGCTGCACAAGCTATGGGTATTGACGTAGTAAAATATAAATTAATAGCATTCTCAATAAGTGCTTTTTATTCAGGAATTGCAGGATCAATATATATGCACTTAGTTAAATATACTCAACCAGATGTATGGGGAATTGTATTATCAATAAACCTTTTAGGAATGGTTGTAATTGGTGGACTTGCATCAATTGGTGGCAGCATAATCGGTGCTTCATTTATCACATTGATGCCTCACATTATATTAGAAATACCTGGTCTTAAAGATATACCAAGCTCGGCCACAATATTTACTGGTCTAGCAATAATATTAGTTATTAGATTCATTCCAGAAGGAGTAATCCACGTAATTGGAAGAGTAAAAGGCAAAATCTTTAAGAGCGGAGGTAAAAAGAATGAGCTTACTGAAAGTACAGAATCTGTCAATTAGCTTTGGTGGTTTAAAAGCCGTAGACAGCTTAAATTTTGAAGTTCCACAAAATTCAATATATGGACTAATCGGTCCAAACGGTGCTGGTAAAACAACAGTTTTCAACTGCATTAGTAGATTTTATACACCTGATGAAGGTAGTGTAATGTTCTACCCAGATGGAAATGAAGTAGATCTTTTAAAATTAAAGGTTCACGAAGTTGTTAGCAAGAAAATGGTTAGAACTTTCCAAAACGTTGAACTTGTAAAGATGATGTCAGTTATGGACAATCTTCTTATAGGTCTTCATCATGAAATAAAGACAAACTTTTTCCAGGAAGCTTTAGGTCTAGCTAAACTTAAGGAAAAAATGTATCACGACAAAGCAAGAGAAGTTTTAAAATTCTTAGGACTTGAAAAGATTGAAAATGAAATAGCTGGAGCACAAGCTTATGGTGTTCAAAAGCTTATAGAGCTTGGAAGAACATTAATGTCTGATCCTAAGCTTATAATACTTGACGAGCCTGCTGCAGGTATGAACCATACAGAAACAGAAGCTCTTGCAGTGTTAATCAAGAGAATAAGAGATGAACTGGGAATTTCCGTTTTACTAGTTGAGCATGATATGGCCCTAGTAATGAAAATATGTGAAAGACTATGCGTTATCAGCTTTGGTAAAAAGATAACTGAAGGAACTCCAGAAGAAGTTCAAAATAATAAAGAAGTACAAGCTGCATATCTTGGAGGTGAAGAATAATGCTAGAAATACAAGGATTGCATGCATACTATGGATTTGTTCATGCCCTAAAGGGATTAAATATTAAAGTTGGTAAGGGTCAAGTTGTAACCTTGCTTGGCGCAAATGGAGCAGGAAAAACTTCAACTCTTAAATGTATATCTGGAGTATTAAGACCGTCACAAGGAAAGATAGTTTACAAGGACAAAGATATTACACACGAGAGTATAGAAAATATAGTTAAAGCTGGGATTGTACAATCTCCAGAAGGAAGGCAAGTTTTTTCAACTTTAAGTGTTAAAGACAACCTTATGGCAGGAGCATTTACAATTAATGATACTAAAAAGGTTCAAGAAAACTTAGAATTGGCATATAGCTATTTCCCAAGATTAAAGGAAAGAGAAAAGCAATATGCAGGAACACTTTCAGGAGGAGAACAGCAAATGCTAGCCATCGCTAGAGCTCTAATGGCATCACCAGAGCTTCTTATCCTAGATGAGCCTTCACTTGGACTTGCTCCACTTATAGTAAAGGATATTTTTAGAATTGTTAAAGAAATTAACAAAACTGGTACAACTATATTACTAGTTGAACAAAATGCAAAACAAGCATTAGGAGTTTCTGATTACGCATATGTATTAGAAACAGGAAAAATTCTTTTCGAAGGACCAGCTAAACAAATGGAAAATGATGAGAATATTAAGAAAGCTTATTTAGGAGCTTAACTTAATTATATATTAATATTCTACATAAAATTTAAGGAGGGTATTTAATGAAAAAGGTAGTAGCGTTAGTATTAGGATTAACAATGGCTTTATCTGTAGTAGGTTGCGGAAGTCAAGCAGCTAGCTCAGACAAAACAAAAAAAGAAACTGCACAAGGAATATTAGCTGACAAGGTTGTTGTTGGTTCTTCTGGAGCACAACAAGGAGCTTATGCTTTCATAGGAAAACCTTACTATGATGCAATGAAAGCTTATTTCCAAGAATTAAATGAAAAAGGCGGAGTTAATGGAAAGAAAATAGAACTAAAAGTTTTAGAAGATGAGTTCAAACCAGAAAATGCTATTGCAAATGTTCAAAAGCTTATAAATGATGAAAAAGTATTCTCAATAGTTGGATTATTCGGAACTCCTGGTGTTAAAGCTGCAGTTCCTACAATCAAAGATGCTGGAATCCCTGCTGTTTACTTTGCAACAGGAGCAGCAATAACAACTAAGAGTGGTCCAAACTTCTTCCCAGTTCAACCTAACTATATCTATGAAGGAAAATTAATGGCAATGTATGCTAACACTTACTTCAAAGCTAAGAAAGTAGCCGTTGTTTACAGAAATGACGACGCTGGTGTTGATGGACTTGCAGGATTTGAAGATGGATTAAAACAATTAGGAAAATCTGATATACTTGTTCAAAAGGTATCAATGGATGTAGGAACTACAGATGCTACAGCACAAATTGCTAAAGTTAAAGAATCAGGTGCTGATTTAGTCATAGCTTATGCATTAAGTGGAGAACTTTCAGTTATATTAAAAGAAGTTGAAAAAGCAGGTTTAAATGTTCCAATGCTTACTACTTATTCAAACGTATCTGACAGCTTTGTTAATGCAAACGCTAAAGCTGCTCCAAATGCAATTAAAAACCTACACGGTTTATCATGGGTTGATACTACAAGACCAGCTACTAAAACATTTGCTGATGTTACAAAGAAACACTTCCCAGAGGCTACTGTAAATGCTTATGCAATGTCTGGATGGATAGCTGCAGAAACATTTACAAAAGGACTTGAATTAGCTCTTAAAGACAACAACAATAGCTACGATGGACTTACTTGGGAAGGATATATAGCTGCTATGGGCAAACTTAACTACACAGAAGGTATCTTAAACAAGATAGCTTATCCAAATGGTGAAAGAAACGGTGCTACTAACATGTCAGTTGCACAAGCTTACGACACTGGCAAAACTGATGCTAAGGGTGCAAAAGTTTGGTCTTGGAAGAGTGTAACTGAATTCCAAGAATTCACAAAATAATAGTTTAAATTTAAAGAGTGTATCTTTTGGATACACTCTTTTTAGTCGCTAATCGCTAATAGCTAATCTCTAGGTTTATATGTAAATCCATAGAGAATAGAAACTAGTGACTAGCGATTATTTATTGTGGTTTACTGATAAACATTTGACAAAACATATTTCCATAAGGTCCACCCTTTTTTATTCCAAGACCAATATGGGTGAAATCAGGATTTAATATGTTTCTTCTGTGTCCAGGAGAATTCATTAATGAATTATGAGCATTAGCTACATTTTGATTTCCAGCAATGTTTTCGCCAGCTGCTACATAATTAATACCAAAAGATTTCATCATGTCAAAAGGACTTCCGTATTTTGGGGAGTTGTGACTGAAATAATTATTATCAATCATGTCCTGTGCCTTTACTCTAGCACAATTAGAAACCTCAGTGTCAAGCTTTAATGGTTGAACATTATTTTGAGCACGAGCTTCATTAATAAGCTTTAGCATTTGTTGCTCTTCAGAAGTTGCTGCATAGGTATTATTTGCACTTGGAGTCTTAGGGGCATTTGGTGCTTGAGGTGTTGTTCCAGCAGCTGATGGAGGCATTGCAGGCTTTTTATCATCTGAAACAATTGCCTTACAATCTCCACTAGGAACAAATCCGATTTTATTATCTGGAAGCTTTACAGCATACCAATCTCCTACTTTACTTAAAACATCATGAGTATTGTTCTTGTTTGTTGTTTGTAAAACTGGAGAGTCAGGAGAAACGCCAGTCCTAATATTACTAACATCAGAAGTAATCTTTATTTTATCAATATCTCCTAATTGGAAAACTGAAGATTCAACTCCACCAATTGCTTGCTTTTGGGCAGTTCTATTTTGATTTTGTCTTCTAGCAGTTTGGTTTCTAGTGCAAGCAATAGAGAAAATTGATAGTATAACTAAAGCTAAAACTAAAAGTCTTTTTTTCATTAGTAAACCTCCTTAAAATATTTTAATAAAAACTACATTAATAGTATTAGGAAATTAAATAAATTTATTAAGTAAAGTTTTTCTTAAATAAAAGATATAAATACAAAATAGGATTTATGTGGATTAATTTACATACAATACACATAATATTAATAAAAATGAATAAATTTAAAATGAAAATTGCAATAATATCAATACAGTGGTATAATTTTATAGTAAATTTATAATTTTTTTATTAAAAAAGGGGGAAAAAAATTATGAAAAGGAAGATATTAGCAACAGTGCTTGTACTGGCTGTATCGGCTTCTATGCTGCTCTCAGGTTGCGGCGGCAAGGGGACTAATACTGCAGATGCAAGTAAAGCAAAAACTTTAGTATTTGCACAAGGAGCAGATCCAAGAGGATTAGACCCAGCTTTTGTAGATGATGGTGAATCAGCAAAAGTAATTGTAAACGTTTATGACGGGCTACTAAAGTACAAAAAGGATTCCACAGAATTAGAACCAGGCCTAGCAACAGAATGGACAATAAGTCCTGATGGAAAGGAATATACCTTTAAACTACGTCAAGGAGTAAAATTCCATGATGGAACTGATTTCAATGCTGAAGCAGTTAAGTTCAGTATAGAAAGACAGCTTCCGCCAAAGAGAACAGATGATATGCCTTATGCATCTTTTACTTATGGACCAGTTGATAAAGTTGTAGTAGTAGATACTTATACAGTTAAAATACTTTTAAAGGAAGCATATACTCCATTCTTATCTAACCTTGCAATGGCGCTTGCAGCTCCAATTGTAAGTCCTGCAGCTGTACAAAAATATGGTGACAAATTTATAGAAAATCCAGTAGGAACAGGTCCTTTCAAATTTGTAAAATGGGATAAAGGACAATCAATACAACTTGAAAGAAACGACGACTATTGGGGAGAAAAAGCAAAAGTTGGTAAGCTTATATTCCAATTTACAAAGGAAAACTCTGTAAGAGCGACACAACTTATTACAGGAGCAGTAGATATAATTGATGGTGTAGATTCTAACAACGTAGCAGAAATCGAAAAAGCTGGAGCAGTAATGGCAGAAGATGAAGGAATGAACATCAACTATATGGCATTTAATACATCAAGAGCTCCATTCAATGATGCTAAACTTAGAGAGGCAATAAGCCATGCTATTAATAGAGAAGAATTAGTTAAATTCTTATATCAAGGCTATGCAAAAGTTGCAAACAGCTATATGCCAAGCTTTATTCCAGGATATAATGATAAGGTAACTCCTTATGAATACAATCCAGAAAAAGCTAAGGCTATGTTAAAGGAATTAGGAAAAGAAAACTTAGAAATAAATATGATAGTTTACTCTAACCCAAGACCATATAATCCAGCAGGACAAAAACTAGCTGAATCTATCCAAGGTTACTTATTAAAAGTTGGTATTAAATCTAAAATAAATGTTTATACATGGACAGAATACAAGAAGAAAACTCAACAAGGTGAAGGAGACATATTATTCTACGGATGGACAGGAGATAATGGTGATCCTGATAACTTCTTATCATTACTTGACTCAAATGAAATTGCATCAAGCTTAAACGTAGCAAAATTCAAGAATGCTGAAGTTGACAAGCTATTAAAAGCTGCAAGAGGAACACCAAACGGAGCAGAAAGAGACAAAATGTACCAAGACATTCAAACAATAGCAACAAAAGAAGCACCATGGCTTCCAATTTCTAATGCTAAGAGCATGGCTGCTTATTCTAAGAAGGTAACAGGCTTTAAGTATCATCCAACAGGAGTTATATTCTTCAATGGAGTAGATAAGCAATAGTCTGTAATTAGAAAATAAAGAAATGGGAACCCCTTTGGGATTTCCATTTTCTTTGTTTAAAGGTAGGAGGTCACACAAATGTTTAAATATACAATTAAGAGGCTAATAATGCTTTTACCTGTTCTATTTGGAGTATCAGTAATAGTTTTTATAGTAATGCGTGTATTTGCCTCTGATCCAACAAGTATAATTTTAGGACAACATGCAACAACAGAACAAATAGCTAATCTGCGTGAAGAGCTTGGATTAAATCAACCTCTTTATATGCAATATATTGATTTTTTAAAGGGAATTTTACATGGAAATTTAGGAAATTCTCTTATAACTAAAACCTCTGTAACACAGGAACTTCTTTCAAGATTTCCGGCAACAGTAGAACTTGCAATAGTTTCTATAATATTAGCATCTATAGTTGGTATTACAGTGGGGGTTATTTCAGCTGTTAAACAAAACAGCATAATTGATTACATAAGCATGGTATTATCCCTTCTTGGTGTATCAATGCCTATATTTTGGCTTGGATTAATGTTAATAGTACTTTTCTCAGTAAACATGGGATTATTACCGCCAGCAGGAAGAATTCAAATTGGAATGGAACCTGCTCATATAACTGGCTTATACTTACTAGATAGCTTAGTAACTGGAAATATGGAAGCATTTAAGAGCTCCTTAAGCCACATTATTTTACCAGCTGTGGCTCTAGCTTCATATTCTACTGCTATTATAGCTAGAATGACTAGATCTACTATGTTAGAAGTTATAAGACAAGACTACATACGTACAGCAAGAGCTAAGGGCGTATTTGAAAATGTAATTATTTTAGGACATGCACTTAGAAATGCTTTAATTCCTATAATTACAGTAATTGGACTTCAACTTGGTTCTCTTCTTGGTGGAGCTGTTTTAACAGAAACAGTTTTTGCTTGGCCAGGAGTAGGAAGCTATACTATAGAATCAATTTTGAAATCTGACTATCCTGTAGTTCAAGGAGCTGTTATGATGCTTGCAGTAATATTCGTTTTGGTTAATCTGCTTGTGGACTTGCTATATTCACAATTAGACCCAAGAATAAAATATTCTTAAGGGGGCTTTTACATATGGAAAAAAACACTAGTGAAATGAAAATGGCTAAGCTTGATAAAAGCAGTGAAAAAGCCTCACAATTTAAAGAAATGTTTGGAATGCTAATAAAAAATAGGGCAGCCTTAGTAGGGATGATTATAATAATATTTCTCGTTATTATAGCGTTGATAGGAAAATTTATAGAGCCTTTTGACCCTAATGTAGGACAATTATCTGAGAGTTTACAAGCACCATCATCAGCACACTTGCTTGGTACTGATGAGCAAGGAAGAGATATTTTAAGTAGAATTATTGATGGTACAAGTATTTCCTTAAGAGTTGGAGTCACTTCTGTTACCTTTGCTTTAACTATAGGAATAATACTAGGTTCTATCGCAGGATATTATGGCAAAAGAGTAGACATGATCATAATGAGAATTATGGATATGATTCTAGCTTTCCCTTCTTTACTACTTGCAATTGCTTTTATGACAGCTCTAGGACGTGGTATTGACAAAGCTATTATTGCTATAAGTATAGTAACAATACCTGAGTACGCTAGAATAGTAAGAAGTTCAATTCTTTCAATAAAGGAAAGTGAATATGTTCAAGCTGCTAGAGTAATAGGTAATAGAGATTCTGCTATAATTTTCAAGCACATTTTACCTAATGTTATTTCACCTATTGTTGTACGTGCTACCCTCGGAATCTCCTCAGCTATCCTAGATACAGCTGCTCTAGGTTTCTTAGGACTTGGTGTTCAACCGCCAGCTGCAGAGTGGGGAAGTATGCTAGGATCAGGAAGAACTTATTTTTTCAACGCCCCTCATATAGTTCTATTCCCAGGAATAGCTATAACAATTACAGTGCTTGCTTTTAACTTATTTGGTGATGGGCTTAGAGATGCTCTTGATCCAAAACTTCGTAACTAGGGGGGATTATAATGCTATTAGATGTTAAGAATCTTAAGACACAATTTAAAACAAAAAATGGCGTGGTAAATGCAGTAAACGGGGTAAGCTTCTCAGTTGAAGAAGGTGAAGTCGTTGCTATAGTAGGTGAATCAGGAAGCGGAAAAAGCGTTACCTCCCTTTCCATAATGAGATTAATTGATAGACCAGGAGAAATTACTGGAGGAGAAATTATATTTGAAGGTGAGGATTTATTAAAGAAGAGCAAAAAAGAGATGCAAAATATCAGAGGAAATAAGATTTCAATGATATTCCAAGAGCCAATGACTTCTTTAAATCCTGTATATACAATTGAAAAACAGCTTTGTGAAACTTTAATAAGACACAAAAATTTATCAAAAAAGGATGCAGCTCAAGAGGCTGTAAAGCTATTAGAATTAGTAGGTATACCTTCACCGGAAAAAAGGGTAAAAGAATATCCTCATCAAATGAGTGGTGGTATGAGACAGCGTATTATGATTGCCATGGCACTTGCCTGCAGTCCAAAGCTATTAATTGCTGATGAACCAACAACTGCTTTGGATGTAACTATTCAAGCACAAATTTTAGATTTGATGTTAAATTTAAAAGATAAATTTGGTACATCCATATTACTTATAACTCATGATTTAGGGGTAGTTGCTGAAACTGCCGATAAGGTTGTAGTAATGTATTGCGGTGAAGCGGTAGAAAAAAGCTCAGTAAATGAACTGTTTGCAAAGCCTCTTCATCCTTATACTGAAGGACTTTTGATGTCTATACCTAAAATTGATGATGAAAAGAATAGACTATTTATGATAGATGGAGTTGTTCCAAATCCATTAGATTTGCCTGAAGGTTGTGCATTTAGTACAAGATGTGTAAAATGCTTTGACAGATGCAGAAAAGAGAAACCGCAGTTAGTCAAAGTTGGAGATAGAGAAGTTAGATGCTTTTTATATAATGAAGAGGGGGAGATAAGTAATGAGTGAGGTTTTACTTGAAGTTAAAAATCTTAAAAAATATTTCCCTATAAATTCAGGATTTTTTGGCAAGGTTACAAATCACGTTAAAGCTGTAGATAATGTAAGCTTTGATATTTTTAAAGGAGAAACCTTAGGTCTAGTTGGAGAATCTGGTTGCGGAAAATCTACTACAGGAAGAATGCTAGTTAACCTACTAGAGCCAACCAGTGGAGAGATAATCTTTAATGGGGAAGATATAACAAAGATAAATAGCAAAAGAAGAAAAGAACTTAGAAAAGAAATTCAAATTATATTCCAAGATCCATATGCCTCTTTAAATCCAAGAATGACCATTGGAAATATAATTGCTGAGCCTATGAAAGTAAACAATATAGCAGAGGGAGAACAGCTAGAAAAAAGAGTCAAGGAGTTATTAGAATGTGTAGGACTTGCATCTTACCACAGAAATAGATATCCTCATGAATTCAGTGGAGGACAAAGACAAAGAGTTGGTATTGCTAGAGCACTAGCAGTAAACCCTAAATTGATTGTCTGTGACGAACCAGTATCAGCTTTGGACGTTTCAGTTCAAGCACAGGTTTTGAATCTTTTAGACGACCTGCAAAAGGAATTTCATTTAACATATTTATTCATAGCTCATGGATTAAATGTAGTTAAGCATGTAAGTAATAGAGTTGGAGTAATGTACCTTGGAAAACTTGTAGAGCTTGGAAAGGACACTAATCTATACAAGAATCCGAAACATCCTTATACTCAAGCATTACTTTCTGCAATTCCTGTACCTGATCCAACTAGAAAAAGCGAAAGAATTATTCTAACAGGGGATGTACCAAGTCCTATAAATCCTCCAAAGGGATGTTCTTTCCACACAAGATGCAGCAAGTGCATGGCAAAATGCAAAGAAGTGGAGCCTGAGATGAAGGAATTAGAAGACGGACACTTTGTAGCCTGCCATTTGTATGAATAAATGAAAGGTGCCAGGCACCGGAGAAAGGAGTTTTGGATTCTCCGGTGCCTGGCACCTGATAAAAGAGATTACATATAAAAAATAAAAATCCAGTAGAATGAAAGTTCTACTGGATTTTTATGTATTTAACTTGGATTTATACTTGAAGTGGTATGTTTATTACTTTCCTCCATAAGATTTGCAATAGCATCATTTACGTGATTAGAAGCAACTATTTGTTTTTCTGATAAGGAATCTAATTTTTTTGCCTCTACATTGATCTTGTTTATTTCATGAGATAGCTTGTTCAATATTTGGTCAATTTCCTTTGAAAAACCAGCACTGTCGTTAGCTAATTTTTGAACTTCCTTAGCCACTACAGAAAAGCCTCTACCTTGTTCACCTGCTCTGGCAGCTTCTATTGAAGCATTTAGACCAAGCATATTAGTTTTACTAGATATTTCATTTACATATTTTATTATTGTATCACTTTTATTTATGTATTCATTGGAAAGCTGTGTATAGGATAATAAGTTACTGCTTAAATTCCGCAGTTCCTCTATAGTAAGGGTGATTTCTTTAATTTGGTACTCTACAAGTGATGAAGTATCATGAATAAGGGATATTTGATTATTCATCTTAGTTATATTGTCTATGTCTTTTCTAACTAAAGTCATTAGAAATAATGCTGCTTTAGAGTCGATGATAGTACATGAGTTTTCGAATTTATCCTTAACCATTTTGGAAACCTTTTCATTTCCCGTAGCTTCTATCACGATGTCCGTTTCTGAAGATCTTATGCTGTCCATACTGTCAGAATATTTTATTCCATATTTCTTTGCAAGTAAAATACCTGGAGAGTTTAAATTAGTATCTACTACCATAGTAATTTTAACGTCTTCTACATTTATAAGAGAATTCAATAAATTACTTCCGCCAACACCGGCACCGACAATTGCAATATTCAAGTTGATTCCCCCTTCTAAGTGTGATCTTGTGTAACCAAATTTTTCATATACTTTAATTATATCACAATAAATTATTAATACAATTTTGGTATGTGAATTGCTTCATTAAATTATATATAAAAATAAATGTAAAAAATTTTTATGAAGAGGTGTTATTTATGGAAATTACAATTACTGAAAAAGCTCTAAAGTATCTAAAAAAGCATAAACCTTTATCAATAATTATTTACGGAATTCCAAATGAAACAAGTGCTGGATGCAGCTGTGGCGGGAATGCTAAAAAATATTATATTCCTTCTATTCAAATGGAATTTACTAATAAGGAAAGAAGCCAATATAAAGAATTTTACTGTAATGATTATAAAATACTAATATCTAATAACATAGATATTGAAAAGAATGATAAGATAATTATTGATCTAGAAAAGATATTTTTTTCAGAAAAGCTCATTGTTAGCGGTATAAAAATAAAAATGGGATAAATTTTGTTGCAATAATTAAACGTGATGCATAATTACAACACAGAGAAAATTATGTATAATGCTCAATTTAAAAAGATAATCTAAGTGAGAAAGTAATAGTGCGTTGAAATAATGCAACAGGACAGTTATTTTATAATAAAAATACTTATATAAATCAAGGTTTTTAAAGAATGGCATGTTTATTGCTTTATATTTAGGGAAGCTTATACACTATTTTAATATAAGGGAGGAATTATTGTGAGTAATTTAGATAAGCTTAATAAAATATTATGTGATGTATTTGACTATGCAAGTGCAGATGATTTAAGTGATGAATTAGGACCAGATGAAATAGAAGAATGGGATTCTCTTGCTCATGTAGAACTTGTAACTCAAATGGAAGGTACTTTTGAAATAGGCTTTGAAGTAATTGATGTTTCAAGAATGTATACTATTGGAGATATTAAGAAGATACTTAAAAAATATGGAGTTCAACTATGACTTTTACTGATTATTTATTTGAATTCTCAAGGCAACTTGAGGATTCAGCTGTAATATTTAAAGGAGAATATAGTTACAAGGAAATATATGAAAATGTTGTAAGTATAGCTTGCTTTTTACAGCAAAAAGGATTATCCAAAAAAGATGCAGTACTATTGGTATCGGAAAACTCTATTTTTTTCATAAATAGCTATTTTGGAATAATAAAAAGCGGAGCAATTTGTGTTCCTATAAATCCTTCTTTAAGTGAAGAACAGATACAGTATATTCTTAAAGTGTTAAATATCAAATTAGTCTTTTGCGAAAAAAAATTCACCAAAAAAATTAAATCTTTGATCACTAAAGATGTAGAAATTTATACAGAAGATGATAAAGAGTATAACTCACAATCCGATGTAAATATTTACCAAAATGACAAATTAAATTATGTAAACATTAAAGAAGATGTTGCTGTAATACTATTTACTTCTGGCTCAACAGCAACTCCAAAAGGTGTAATGTTAACTCATTACAATCTAATGTATAATACTAATTCTATAATTGAATATCTAAATCTAACTAAGAATGATAGAGTTGAAGTTGTACTTCCTTTTTATTATTGCTATGGTACCTCACTTTTGCATACTCATTTTAGAGTAGGTGGAAGTCTTGTAATAAATAATAGATTTATGTTTCCGCAAACTGTAATTGATGATATTAATAAATACAATTGTACAGGTTTTGCTGGTGTACCAAGCACCTATCAAATATTGCTAAGAATGACTGATATAAAAAACAGTAAGCTTCGATCATTAAGATATATAACTCAAGCTGGTGGAAAACTTGCAGAGGTATTTATAAAGGAGCTTGTATCTATATTAGAAGGTGTAGATATATTCATTATGTATGGACAAACTGAAGCAACAGCAAGACTTTCTTACTTACCTCCAAATTTAATTAATATAAAGGCAAATTCTATAGGTAAAGGCATTCCAGGAACTGAGCTTAAGGTTATTAATAAGAATGGGGAAGAAGTAAAAAAAGATGAGATAGGTGAGGTTGTTGCAAGAGGTGGCAATATAATGAAGGGATATTTTAATGACGAAGAAGAGACTAGAAAAGTAATTAAGAATGGGTATTTATATACAGGAGACTTAGCAAAGGTAGATGAAGAGGGATATATTTATATTGTTTCTAGAGAAAAAAATATTATTAAAAGCGGTGGAAACAGGGTAAGTCCAAAAGAAATTGAAGATATAATTGTTAAGATTCCTGAGGTAGTTGAATGTGCAGTTATCGGAGTTGAGGATGATATTTTGGGGGAAGCTGTAAAAGCTTTTGTAGTTTTGACTGAAGAAAATAGCTTAATAGATTCTAAATATATAATAGATTTTTCAAGTAAGCATCTTCCAAGCTATAAAACCCCTAAATATGTAGAATTTCTAAAGAAGCTTCCTAAGAATTCTTCTGGTAAAATTCTTATAAAAAAGCTTAAGGATTTTGAAGAAGGCAAAAAGGAGAATTAATATGGATAATCTAAATTTAATTGATGAATTGATTTTAGGAGAGCAGTTTAATTTAGATAGAGAGAATAAAGAAAAATTATTACTACAGATTATAAAACCACAATTAGAAAATAATTGTGATAATCTTAATATAAGAAGCATGTACGAAAAGCTAGGTATAAACATTAATGAAATTCAAAGATTAGAAGATGTTCCTTATATACCTGTAAACATGTTTAAAGAGTTTAATCTATCAGTGTGTAAAGAACAAGAGGTAGTAAGAGTGCTAACTTCAAGTGCTACAACTACAGGAATCCCAAGTAAAATTTATTTAGATAAAAAAACGTCAATTCGTCAAACACAAGGATTAATATCTACTATTTCAAACTTCATTGGTGCAGAACGAAGGCCTCTACTTGTTATTGACAGTGAAGATAGCAATAAAAGAGGAGGAAGTATAACTGCCAGAGGAACTGCAATAAGAGGAGTAAGTACCTTTGCAAGTAATATAACTTATGTTATGGATAAGGAACTTGAATTAGATATAAATAAATTATATGAGTTTGCAGAAAAATATAGAAATCAAGAAGTACTGATCTATGGCTTTACTTATATAGTATGGTCAAAATTTATAAAAGTTTTAGAGGAAAAAGGAATAAAATTTGACATGCATAAGATAAAGCTTCTTCATAGCGGTGGTTGGAAAAAGCTTATATCTCAAAAGGTAGAAAAGTACGAGTTTAATATAAGGACAGCAAAGGTATTTAACACAAGTCCATCAAATATAATTGACTTTTATGGCATGGTAGAACAAGTAGGAGTAGTTTTTCTTGATTGTGAATGTGGGCATAAACATATAGCAAACTTTGCAGATGTTATAATTAGGGATTTGGAAAGTTTAGAAGAGGTGAAACCAGGAGGCACTGGTATTATACAGGTTATGAGTATTTTAGGTTCAAGTTATCCATCTCAGGCAATATTAACTGAAGATATTGGAGAATTAATAGGAATTGACGATTGCCCTTGTGGAAGAAAGGGTAAATATTTTAAGTTTAAGGCTAGAGTTGAGAAAGCTGAAGTAAGAGGGTGCGGAGATACCTTTGCTGAAATGGAGAGGGAAATATGATAAAGTGTTTTGAGCTTAATTCACAATTCTATAAAGATGGAATAGAGTTTGAAAATTTTAGTGAAATAAAGAATCACTTAAAGCATGCAAATGA
Organism: Clostridium homopropionicum DSM 5847; assembly: GCF_001263795.1. Classification (GTDB taxonomy): domain Bacteria; phylum Bacillota; class Clostridia; order Clostridiales; family Clostridiaceae; genus Clostridium_H; species Clostridium_H homopropionicum. The sequence continues at coordinate 21,014 of NZ_LHUR01000015.1, read as the reverse complement.
AGAGTTGCACAAATTTCCTGTGGAAGCAATACTTCTTATAATAAATGAATTTAGTAAGAAAATTGCTCTGAACAAAGAAATTTTAAGAGCAGAGGGAGTTCCTTTCTTATGTTTTTATTTTAAAAAAGTCAATATGGAAAAGCAGGTAACGCTTAATCTAGGAGACATGAAGTATTTGGACAACTTTTTAGAAGTTGAAAAAGGTAAGTTCATGAAAGCTCAAGGAAGAGGAATTGTATGTCACTGGACGGCTGGAAATGTACCAACCTTAGGTATTTATTCAGTAATTGAAAGCTTACTTTGTAAAAATGCAAATATCCTTAGAGTTCCTGAGAATAGTATAACTATAGTATATGAGCTTTTAAAATTACTAGATGATATTGCAATAGAACTCGAAGGAATAACTTATTCATCAAAGGTTTTACTGAGAAACATAGTATTAATTTACTTTAATAGTGAAAATCATAAGCTTAATAGTAAAATGTCTTTAGCCGCAGATGCCCGTGTGATTTGGGGAGGAAAAGAAGCAGTAGATTCAATTTCACTTTTACCTAAAAAAACAACCTGCAAGGATTTGGTATTTGGACCTAAATATTCTTTTGCAGTGTTCCACAAATCAGCAATTAAAAGTTTATACTTTGAGAAATATTTAGAAAAACTTGTAATGGACATAATTACTTTTAATCAGATGGCCTGTTCATCACCACAAGTGGTATTCATAGAAAAAACTAATCTATCTATTAATGAAATAGGAGAGACACTGAGTAAAGTATTTGAAAAAGTATTAAAAAGGTATAAAAGTTTCACTATAGAAGAGGCTATAGCAGCTAAGATAATTAATAAAAGAGGTGAATACCTATTAAGTCTTGATAAAATGATTTATAAATCTAAAGGTTTGGAATATACGATTTTGATTAACAGTGAAAAGTGCCTTGAAGAGCCTATTTTTGGTAGAACTATTTTTTTAAAAGAAGTGGATAACATATTAGAAGCAGTAGCACTTGTTACAAATAAAGTTCAAACTATAGGTATTGCTTCAGAAGATGTAGAAAAAACTATAAAATTTGCAGAAAAAGTTACTGCTCATGGGGTAGATAGGGTTACAAACATTGGACACATGAATTATTATGATTCACCTTGGGATGGCAGCCTAATAATAAGTGAACTAGTAAGATGGTGTTCTCTTAATATAAAATAAAATTTTATGTTATAATATAGATAAACTATGTTCTTATAAAAAATAAATAATAGAGCATAGTTTAATTTTATATATTGCGGGGTTTTTTTATGAAAATAAAAGAAGTTATGAATAAAAGCAATATTACTTTAAGTATAGACAATAATCTTTTGGATGCTCTTAAATTATTTACTATGGATTTTATTGAAGCTATAAATATTGTAGATGAGAACAACTTATTAGTTGGGATTATAACTAAAGATTTAGTTATAAAAAAATTAGTAGAGAACCTTAGTCCCAATACATCTATAAGAAATATAAATTTAGATAAAAGCCTAATTATAGATGAAGATTGCAATCTAGAAGATTGTATTAATAAGAATGAAAAAGTCATGGGAGTAAAGAATAAAAAGGGTGAAGCAGTAGGTATCTTCAGTTTAAGCTACATGAATGAAAAACATTTCAATAAGATATTGGAAAGATTGAATACTTTAAAACATAGATTAAAGTGCATTACTAATGAATGTGGAGAAGTAAAGCTTAATTGTTTAGAGTTAGATGCAGTTATTGAATCCTCCTATGATGGAATATATGTTACAGATGGAAATGCAAATACAATTAAGATAAATAAAGCCTATGAAACCATAACTGGATTAAAAAGAGAAAACATGTTGAATAGAAATATGCATGACTTAGTAAAAGAAGGGTATGTATCTAAGTCCGGTACATTAATTGTCCTTAAAACTAAAAAGTCTGCTACAATAATACAAGATTTTAAATCAGGGAAAAGAGTCTTAATTTCCAGTAATCCTATATTCGATAAATATGGAAATATAACTATGGTTGTGACCAATGTACGAGATGTAACTGAATTATATGAGTTAGAAGAGGAATTAGCTAAAAATAAGAAGCTTACTGAAAAGTATTATTCTGAAATTGAAGCCATGAGGGCTCAGCTATTGACTAAATCAGATTTAGTGGCTGAGGATAAAAAAACCATTGATTTACTTGAAGTTGTGAAAAGGGTTTCGAAGGTTGATACTACTATTTTATTATTAGGAGAAACAGGAGTAGGAAAAGAGGAAGTTGCAAAATATATACATAAAAACAGTTTAAGAAGTGATAAGAATTTCATTAAAATCAATTGTGGAGCCATACCTGAAAATCTTATAGAATCTGAGCTTTTCGGATATGAAAAGGGTGCCTTTACAGGGGCAAACAGAGAAGGTAAAATGGGGCTTTTTGAAGTTGCTGATGGAGGTACAATGTTTTTAGATGAAGTGGGAGAACTCCCTTTAAATGTACAAGTTAAGCTTCTAAGAGTACTCCAAGAAAGTGAGATAGAGAGAGTTGGGGGAGTAAAACCAATTAAAGTAGATGTAAGAATAATTGCTGCTACAAATAGAGATTTAGAAGAAATGATTGTAGCAAAAACCTTTAGGTCTGATTTATTCTACCGTCTTAATGTTGTACCTCTTACTATTCCTTCCTTAAGAGAGAGAAGAGAAGATATAATTCCACTAGTTCAATATTATTTATCTAAGCTAAATAGTAAATATAAATTAAAGAAATCCTTCTCTGCAGAGGCAATAAAAGCTATGTATAATTATAATTGGCCAGGAAATGTAAGAGAACTTAAAAACATGGTAGAGAGAGTTGTAGTAATGAGCAGTTGTGATAAAATACTTAAAAGCGATCTGCCAATTTCAAACCATGTGAATGCTATAGAAACTTCTATAAATTGCGGAGAGATATGTAACTTGAAAGATGCAGTTGAAAAAGTGGAAGCTGAGCTTATCACAAAGGCTTTTAATAAAGCAGGAAATGTGAGAGAAGCGGCAAAAATTCTTGGAATAGATGCTGCTACTTTCGTAAGAAAACGTAAAAGATATATAGATAAAAAATTGTTGCAATGATGCAATTTGTTTCAATAATGCAATGACCATAAATAGTCCTGAAAGTAAGGTATTTCAATGATTTATAATTTATTTAAAAAATAATAAAGAATATTTGTTGCTTTTATGCAATGAATATTCTTTTTATTTCCTATAAATCAATAAATTTATATTTTCATAGGTACTTTAAGTATACCATTATTTCAAGAAAATGCTGATAATACAAGGCTTTCAGCATATTCAGTATATTATTATAATATTATATTATAAAAATTAGATTTTGGCACAGGTGTTGCTATATATAAGAGTGTAAAACAAATAAAATAATAAATTATTGAAAGGAATGATTTTTTAATGGCAATGATGACAGGCGAGCAGTATGTAGAAAGTCTAAGAAAACTAAAATTAAACGTTTATATGTTTGGAAAGAAAATAGAGAATGTAGTAGACAATCCTATAATTCGTCCTTCAATGAATTCTGTTAAAATGACTTATGATTTAGCAGAAAAACCTGAATATGAAGAATTGATGACAACAGTTTCAAACATCACAGGAGAAAAGATAAATAGGTTTACAAACATTCACCAAAGTACAGAAGACCTAGTTAAAAAGGTTAAGATGCAAAGACTATGTGGACAAAAGACAGCAGCATGTTTCCAAAGATGTGTTGGTATGGATGCTTTTAATGCAGAGTACAGTACAACTTTTGAAATTGATAAAGAATATGGCACAAATTATCACGAAAGATTTAAGAAATTCATGGCTTATGTACAAGAAAACGATTTAACTGTAGATGGAGCTATGACTGATCCTAAAGGGGATAGAGCTTTATCACCAGCAAAACAAGCAGACCCTGACTTATATCTTCACATTGTTGAAAGAAGAGAGGATGGTATTGTAGTTAGAGGTGCTAAATCTCACCAAACTGGTATAACAAATTCTCACGAAGTTTTAGTAATGCCTACTGTAGCAATGAGACCAGAAGATAAAGATTATGCAGTATCTTTTGCAGTTCCAACTGACTCTCAAGGAATAACTATTATAATGGGACGTCAATCTTGTGATACAAGAAAGAGCGAAGAAGGAGCAGACATAGATGTTGGTAACTTCAACTATGGAGGACACGAAGCTCTAGTTGTATTCGATAATGTATTTGTACCAAACGATAGAATATTCTTAAATGGAGAAACTGAATTTGCAGGAATGCTTGTTGAAAGATTTGCAGGTTACCACAGACAAAGCTATGGTGGATGTAAAGTAGGAGTTGGTGATGTACTAATTGGAGCTACAGCACTTGCAGCAGATTACAATGGAGCTCATAAAGTATCTCATATAAAAGATAAATTAATAGAAATGACTCACTTAAATGAAACTTTATATGCATGTGGTATTGCATGTTCTGCAGAAGGACATAAAACTGAATCAGGCAACTATTTAATAAACCTTTTACTTGCAAATGTATGTAAGCAAAATGTAACAAGATTCCCATATGAAATAGCAAGACTTGCAGAAGATATTGCAGGCGGATTAATGGTAACAATGCCATCAGAAAAAGATTTTAGAAGTGAAGAAGTTGGACATTATATTGAAAAGTACTTAAAAGGTGTAGCATCAGTATCAACTGAAAACAGAATGAGAATTTTAAGATTAATAGAAAACATAACACTAGGAACTGCAGCAGTTGGATATAGAACAGAATCTATGCATGGAGCAGGTTCACCTCAAGCACAAAGAATAATGATTTCAAGACAAAGCAATTTAGCTCATAAGAAAGCTTTAGCAAAGGCAATTGCAAGAATAAAAGAATAGGATTCAATAATTTATATTAATATAAATCCCTATTAATACCTTTTTCAGTACTATGCGTAAGGACATCCTTGATATAAGATAAAGCAATAAACGAACTAAAAATAAACCCGAATATACTACCTACCAAAATAGAAACTTATACAGTCCACAATTTGAAATAGATGAAGCACATTATCAAGGATGTGCTATAACGCATAAGTTATTTGCTAAAAATATATCTAAATAGAACGGAGTGAAGAAATGATTAATAAAGTTGAAGAAGTACTAGAAAAAATGGTTAGACCGCAGCTTGCAACTCATTACGGTAATATTGAACTTATAAGTGTGGAAAATGGAATAGTAGAAGTAAGACTTTTAGGGGAGTGTAGTGGGTGTCCTTCAGCAAAATTTACCATAGAAGATGTTGTTGAAACTACTCTTAAAGAAGCTTTACCTGGAATAAAAAAGGTTATACTTACAAATGAAGTAAGTGAAGAATTATTAGACATGGCTAGAGAAATATTATACGGGGATAAATATAAATCCTAATGAGGATAGGAGTTAAATATTGTGGGGGATGTAATCCCAGATATGACAGAACAGCCTTAATTGATAAAATTAAAGAGAATGTAAGCTCTAACCATGTTTTTGAAAATTATAAACAAGAAATTATTTATGATGTAGTGATAATTTTATGTGGATGTACTGGATGCTACCGAAATTATGAAAATATTCACTCTAAAAATGGAAATATTTTTGCAAGTTCTGAAAACGATTACAGGAAAATATTGAGTCAACTAGATAAAATTAATAAAGAATAATTTGGAGGAAGATAAGCTTGAATCTTAAAGAAATTTACATGTCTAAAGTCGTAACAGCAGATGAAGCAGTAAAAAAAATCAAATCAAATGACAGAGTCGTAACAGGACACGCAGTAGGAGAACCAATCGAACTAATAAAGGCAATGGTAAATAACAAAGAAGCTTATGAAAATGTAGAAATAGTGCATATGGTAGCTATGGGTAAAGGTGAATATGTCGCTCCAGGAATGGAAAAACATTTCAGACACAATGCCTTATTCGTTGGAGGAACCACAAGAGATGCAGTAAAATCAGGAAGAGCAGACTTCACCTCTTGTTATTTCTCAGAAGTTCCAAGTCTTTTTAAAACCACTTTACCTGTAGATGTAGCCCTTATACAAGTATCATCTATGGATGAGCATGGATTCTTTAGCTTTGGAGTATCTAATGATTATACAAAGCCAGCAGCAGAAGCAGCAAAAATAGTAATTGCACAAGTAAATGATAAAATGCCAAGAACTATGGGAGATTCCTTTATACACATTTCTGATATCGACTATATAGTAGAAGCAAGTCATGAAATTATAGAACTTAATCCACCTAAGATTGGTGAAATAGAAAAAGCAATTGGAGAAAATTGTGCATCTTTAGTTGAAGATGGCTCAACATTACAACTAGGAATAGGAGCTATTCCTGATGCAGTACTCTTATTTTTAAAGGATAAGAAAGATTTAGGAATACATTCAGAAATGATTTCCGATGGTGTTGTGGAATTAGTTGAAGCTGGAGTAATAACAAATAAAGCTAAATCAATTCATCCAGGAAAAATAATAGTAACATTTCTAATGGGTACTAAAAGACTTTATGATTTCATTGATAATAATCCAATGGTTGAAATGTATCCAGTAAATTATGTTAATGATCCAAGAGTTATAATGCAAAATTCTAAAATGGTATCAATAAATTCTTGCGTCCAAGTTGATTTAATGGGTCAAGTATCTTCAGAATGTGTAGGACTAACCCAAATAAGCGGAGTTGGTGGACAAGTTGATTTCGTAAGAGGTGCAAATATGTGCAAAGATGGTAAATCAATTATTGCTATGCCTTCTACTGCTGCAAAGGGAAAGGTTTCAAAAATAGTACCTATATTAGATGAAGGTGCCGCAGTTACTACAGGAAGAAATGACGTTGATTATATAGTTACAGAATATGGAATAGCAAAGCTTAAGGGTAAAACCCTAAAGGAGAGAGCAAGGGCTTTAATAAATATTGCTCATCCAGATTTTAGAAATGATCTAATGGTGGAATTTGAAAAAAGATTTAGTTGCAAATTTTGGTAAAAATAAAATATATAAATTATGGGAGGTTAAATCATGGCTTTAAAAAGAGAATTTGGAAAAGAACAACCATACATTCCAGCAGGTCCTTTTAAGATACGTATCCCTTTTGTACACTACAGGTTTGAAGCAGCAGACTATATTCAAGGTTTGTTAATGTGCGCAGTATGCTTAGGTGCTATTCCTATGCTTACAGAATATTTAGGTATGCCTTTTGAAATAGCAATTGCTGTTGTTATCTTAAACGGTATTCTATATACTACCCATGTATTCCTAGGGGATCCAGTTATACCAGGATGGGTTACCCCGGCCATACCGCTACTTATGTTATATGTAAGCGACTATCAAATTGGACCTGAAAGAATGCAGGCACTTATAGCCTTTGAATTAATGCTTGGAGGTTTAGCATTCTTCCTTGGAATTACTGGATTAGGTAAAAGAATAGTTTCCATCGTACCTAATGCAATGCAATCTGGTATTATAATTGGATCTGGTATTGCAGCTGTAAATGTAATATTCGTAAAAGGTGCACGTTTTGATACATTCCCAAAATCAATAATGATATGTGTAGGTTTAGCATTTTATTTATTATTCTCAAATCATTTTAAGAGTATCAGAAGCAATAATAAAGTTTTAAAAGTAATTTCAGATTTAGGAATACTACCAATAGTACTTTTAGCAGTAGTTTTAGGACCTATACTTAAGGAAACAAGCTGGCCAGTAATAGAATGGGGAATAACTAAACCAGATTTTGTAGGCTTGTGGTCAGAATGGACAATATTCGGTAACCTACCTTTCCCTAAAGCTAGTATGTTCGTAAAATCTATTCCTATGGTTATATCTGCATATATAATATTATTCGGTGATATGATTCAATCTCAAGCTTTACTAGAAGATGCTGCTAAAGATAGACCAGATGAAAAGATTGATTACAACCCAAATAGAACTCATATAATATTTGGATTACGTAACATGATAATGTCAATAATTGGACCAGATATAACAATGTGTGGACCATTATGGGCAGCAATGCAAGTTGTTGTATGTGAAAGATTTAAACATGGAAGAGAAGCAATGGATTCAATAAATGGAGGAGCAGCTTCCTTTAGATATGGTACACTTACAGGATACTTCATACTACCAATAGTTACTCTTGTAAAACCAATTCTTGGTATTGCTCTTGCTTCTACAATGTTAATTCAAGGATATGTATCCATAAGAGTTGGTGTTATGAAAGCACGTACATTTAATGATCTAGGAATTGCAGGAGTTATGGCAGCCATAGTTGCGACAAGAGGAGCAGCTTGGGGACTTGCCTCTGGTATAATACTTTGCATACTTGTTAATTTAGGAAATAAACCTGAACTAGACGTGGTAATCTTCGATCAAGAAAAAGAAGTAGCATAGTAATAATAAATTAAGGTGCTTTAAATTAAGGTGCCTTTAAGGTGCCTGGCACCGGAGAAAAGAGAATTCAATGCATTAAAGTGTTAAAGGTGAATGCCATCTGAGAAAAGAGATTTAAAAATAAAAAAATCTAGTAGGACAAATTAAAGTTCTACTAGATTTTTTTATTTTTAAATACAAAATGAACCTTTTTACAGGTAAAATACTCTTATATATAGAAAGAGGTGAGAAGGTGGAGACTAGAGAGCTAGTTAAAAAAGCAAAGAGTGGGGAAAAGGAAGCTTTAATTAAGCTTATTATGGATAAAAAGCAGGAGTATTATAAGCTGGCATATGTATATATGAAAAACCAAGAGGATGCACTAGATGCCTTAAGTGACATGATTGTAATTTTATATGAAAGCATACATGGATTAAAAAGAGATGAAGCTTTTTATAGCTGGAGTAAAACTATATTAATTAATTGCTGTAAGAAGATGTTGAATAAAAGAAAAAGAGTCATTTATCTAGAAAATATTAAAGAAGTTGAAGAAAGACAAAAGCAAGAAGAATTAATTGAAAGCAAGCATCAAGAAATCCTCATAGGAAACTATATATCTAGATTAAAATCAAAGCATCAAGAAGTGATAAAACTGAGATATTTTTTAGATTTAGATTATGAATCCATCTCACATATATTGAAAATCCCAATTGGAACGGTTAAATCTCGAATTTCTATTGGACTTAAAAAATTAAAAGAAAGCCTTGGAGGTGAAGAGGTATGAGTGAGGTAGAAAAAATCCTTAATAATAAGAGAATAGAAATAGATAATTTAAAGGTACCAGAGGAATTGGAAAGAAGATTGAGAAATTCACTAGAAAACTTGCAGCCCAAAAAGAAAAGTAAATTTAATTGGAAGGTTAAAATTGCATCTATAATTATTGCCAGTATATTTTTAGGATACAACATGGACACTCTAGCTTTTTATGGGAAAAGACTCATGGGCTATGATGGAGTAATGAACGGAACATTAAAGAAGCTAAATGAAGCAGGAAAAGGGCAAATCATTGATAAAAGCTATACTTTTAAGAATGGGGTTAAAGTTACATTAGATGGAGTTATGCTGGATGACAATCAGCTTTTACTTTTTTACACTATCAATAGTCCAAAAGGAGATGTAGATAAAGTTGATTTAGGAGCTATAACAAGTATTGAAGGAATAGGTGGAAGTCATTATATGAAGAGTGGTCAAGGTGAATCAAATGAGGAAAGAACTGAAATAAAATGGAAGAGTGAATTTGAAAAGCCTTATTTCTTCGAAAAAAAATTAAAATGGAGCTTTAATTTGAAGGAAGGAAACAATCTTGAAACAGGAGAAATCACATTTAATCTAGATAAAGATAAAGCCATGGGGCATTCATTAAAAAAGAGTATAAATAAGAGCATCAAGATAGATCAAGGAGAAATCAGCTTTAAATCTATAGTTGCATCACCAACTTCCACTCGAATTGACGGAACAGTTCAGAATATATTCCAACTTGCAATGGATGAAATAAAGGGTGAAGGCTTTAGAACAACAGGCATAGAAATTAAGCTTATTGCAAACGGAAAAGAGGTGGAAGAACAAAGTGGAGGTACTAGCACAAGCTATAATGGTATAACTTTTAATAGGAAATATGATGCTCTGCCTCAGAATCTAAAAACCTTAGAAATTAAACTTGTGAATTTAGGAACAAATAATACTGTAGATGAAGAGATAGAACTAAAAGATAAAGAAAAGGATAAAATAATAAAAGTTTTAGAAAAAGAAATTGTAATCAATGATATTAATGAACAATCTGGAAACACCTTAGTTACGATCACAACTGAAGAGGATGTAATTCTATCAAAAGTTTATATGATGATTGATGGTAAAAAGGTAGAACTAGATAAAACTACATCAACAAATCATGATAAAAAGTTAAACGGCACAATTATTCATACAAGAACTCTAGATTTCAAAGGAACAGGAAAGGATAAGAAATTAGTAATCAAGGGTATTATGTATAACAAGGAGTATAATCAAGTAATAGAAATACCAGTGGATTAAATTGTATATTTATAAAGGATAAATATTCCTTCACCTGTAGGCGATATGGCCCAAAACAGGTGTTTTTTTATTATAGTTAGCGCGTTTACACTTTATTCACAACCTTGTCATTAAAGTGTCACCTTAGTAATATATAGTATTATTTAAATAGGATAAACAGGGGGTAAATATATGAATTTAATTAGGAATATGAGACTTTCGGTAAAAATAACGGTACTTTCATTAAGCTTTTTTATTTTCCTTGCTGTAATAGGGGCAGCGTCCATTAAACAATTATCTACTGTAAATTCAAAACTCTTGGAATTGAATGATTCTAGGTTAGTTCCAATTGTTAAGCTTCAAAGTATAGTGTCAGATGTAGAATACATAAGGTCACAGTCAAATTCACTAATGGATGCAGGTAGTGATGACAGTGTAAAAAAGCCTATTCAAGAAGATATAGAAGCTAGGGCAGCTTCTGTAACAGAAAAAATATCGGAATACAAAAATAATGAGGAGTATAAGACATTAATTGAAAGCTTTAATAATTTTATAGCAGCTAAAGATGCCTTTATAAAAGCAAATGGAGTAGGTACTACAAAAGTAGTGGGAGGAAGTCAAGCAACAGCTGGAGCATCCCAAGGAAGTGCACCAACTGAAATGGTAAATTATGATACAGCAAAAAAAGCTTTCGTTGAAGTTTTTGATAAGATAATCGATAAACAGGTAGCTAATGCGAAAACAACCTATGATGAAAGTAAAGCTGTTTATAAACAAACAATAATTGCAATTATTTCTCTAATTTCAATATGTGCTGCAATTACATTAATTTTATCAGTAATAATAACAAAATCCATTATATCCCCAGTCAAAAGTGTTACAAATAAGCTAAAGGAAATTTCGAACAACGGCGGAGACTTAACTCAAAGAATAGGATATGAAAGTAAAGATGAAATTGGAGACTTAAGTAGAAGCTTTGACTTATTTATAGAAAAACTTCAAGGAATTATTAGGGAGGTAGCAACTTCAGCTGAAACCATAGCTTCTTCAAGTGAGCAGCTAAGTACAGCAACAGCATCTACTACACAGTCTCTAGAAGATATATCAAATACTATTGTTGAGATAGCTTCAAGTACCTCAGAAGGTGCTGCAGTAACTGAAGAGACTACTGCAAGTCTTCAAGAAATGGCGAATTTTTCTGAATCCACTGCAAGCGCTAGCAGAAACACTGCAGTTAACAGTAAGAAGGCAAAAGAAGCAGCAGAAGATGGATCAGAAAAGATTTCTGAAGTAATTGATTCAATAACAGAAATAGCCTCTTCATCAAAAGAAGTGTCATCAATGATAAATGAACTAGATGAATCTTCAAGAAAAATAGGAGATATTATTCAAATAATAACCTCTATATCAGAACAGACAAATTTATTAGCTCTAAATGCTGCCATAGAAGCTGCTCGTGCTGGTGAAGCAGGCAGAGGTTTTAGTGTAGTGGCAGATGAGATTAGAAAGCTTGCTGATGAAAGTAATAACGCTGCAAGACAAATTTCAGAGCTTGTTAAAGAAAATCAGCTAAAATCAGCTTCTACAGTAACATCAGTAAATCATGTTGAAGAAAAAGTATCTCTTGGAGTAAACATTGCTTCTGAAGTAGGAGAAAGCATAAAAAATATAATCGACAATATTCAAAACATAGTAAATGAAATAGAGCAAATTGACGACGCTAATGATAGACAAGCTAAGAGCACTAAAGAAATGGAAAAGGCTATAAGTAACTTAGCAACAACATCAAATGAAGTAGCTGAGGGTACAGAAAATATAAGTACCGGTATAGAAGAACAGCTTACAACTATGACAGAAATAGAAACTACAACAGAGCAGTTATCAGAAATGGCTAAGAGACTAACAGAACTAACCTCTGGATTTAAAGTTTGAAAATTAAGGAAAGTAAGGTGCCAGGCACCGGAGAAAAGAGTTTTAATTCTCTATTCTCCGGTGCCTGGCACCTTATAATATTAAGAAATAAAAGGAAAAAGAACATAATAGCATATACTATGCAGTATCATTATATAAATTGTAATAATAATAAAATACCTTAAATTTAATCGTCTCTTTATAGAAAAAAATGTTATATAATGTAATAGTACGGAGAAAAATTAAAATAAATCAACGGGGATATTTAGGGGTAATTATGATATGAATAAGAAAACATTCATAATAGCAATAAGCTTACTTTTAGTTATTCTAACTTTATGGCTTAAGCTGTCTTTTACAAACAAGACCAGTACTATTACAGCGAAAAATGGATATTTGGATTTAAGCCAATATGATCTTTTAGAGAATAATATTATAAAATTAGATGGTGAATGGGAACTTTATTATAATAAGCTTTACACGCCAGAAGATTTCCAGTCAAATTCCATAAATAGTATACAATATTTTAAAATTCCATCTAATTTAAAAGGAACTATAATCAATGGAACAAAACTTAGTCATTATGGATTTATGACTTTAAGATTAAAGGTTAAGTTAAATAGTAATGATGTAAATAGGTTTTTAGGAATTAAAACTCAAGATATGCTAACAGCCTCAAAGATATGGGTGAATGGAGATTTAACTGATTATCACGGAGTAGTTGGTAAAAATGAAGAAGAATATAGACCAATATTTAAACCAACGGTATCAATATTTCAACCTAAATCACAATACATAGATATAGTAATTCAAGCAGCAAACTTTAGAGAACCAGCATCCATGATAAAGAGTATTTATCTTGGAACTAAAAATGAAGTGTTGGTAGAAGAGAATGTTCAATTGGGAATTGATTTATTTCTATTTGGAAGTATATTGATAATGTCCTTATATCATCTTGCCCTTTTTTCAATAAGAAGGAAAGATAAATCAACTCTTTATTTTGGCCTATTTTCCTTAGTAATAGCTGTAAGAAGCTTGTTTATGGGAGAAAGAATTGTAGTTCAGGTTTTTCCTAATATGCCTTTTGAAGTATTAAGTAAAACAGCGGCTATTTCTTATTACTTGGCTTTACCTTTATTTTTGATGTTTTTTAAAGAATTGTTTAATGAAATATCAGACAAAGTTATTTACATATCAAAGTATGTAGCAATAATTATGACCTTACTATGCTTAGTTACAACTAATAAAATATATGATAAGTTAGCTATACCATCACAAATATACTCTCTGCTAATTTGTCTGTATATATTGTACAAGCTAATTAAATTCTTAATGGAAAAAAGAGAAAATTCTTTTGAAATGTTTTTAGGTGCATTGATTGTCATGATTGCATTTTTGTGCGACATACTAGATTATGATGGCTATTTATCAATTAGATTTGCTATGCCTGTGGGGGTATTTTTATTTATATTTATTCAATCTTATATTTTAGCAAAGTATTTTACAAGAGCTCTAACATTATCAGAAAGCTTAGCAAATGAAAATGCAAAAATGTATAGTGAAATCAAGGAAATGAATGTTGAATTGGAAGACAAGGTAAAAGAAAGAACTATGAAATTATCTAATAGTAGAAAGGCGCTAAAGAACCTATTAGATAACGCTGGACAAGGCTTTTTAACCTTTGGTAAAGACTATAGAGTAGGAGCTGTATTCAGCATACAATGTGTAGACATTTTTAACGGAGATATACAAGATAGAAGAATACAAGATTTATTATTTAAAAATAATCCAGAGGATAAAGTGATTTTCGAAAGCATAACTGAAGAGATATTTAACACTGATGACAGCTATAAAATAAAAATATTAATGGAGCTACTGCCAGAAGAAATAGAAATTAATAATAGAAATTTATTTGTAGAATATAAGATAATTACAGATGCTGAAGCTTATGATGATAAAATAATAATGATAATTCTAACAGATATATCTGAAAAGAGACAGCTAGAAAACAAAATAGAAAGAGAAAAAGAAGTCCTAGAAATGGTAGTTAATTCAATAATCTATTATGAAGACTTAAGAGAATTAATAAATAGTTATAATAGATTTTGTAATTCATACCTTGATAATATATTAAATAGCAATTTAAATGCAGAAACAATTTCCTATGAGATACTTACTAAAACACATACTTTCAGAGGAAATTTTGCCCAAATAAACATGCTAAAAACAGCTAATAAATTGTGTATCATAGAAGATAATCTTAGTGATCTTATGAGGATTCATGATGAATTAAGTAAAGATGACATAAGGTCAGTAGTGAATAAAGATAAGATTGAGAATGCAATAAAAGAAGACTTAGAAACCATCACTGCAATATTAGGAAAAGATTATTTTAATGATGAGAAGGTTATTGTTCTTAAAACAAAGCTTACAGAAATTGAACAAGCGATGAAAGAAAACTTTGGTGAAGAAGCAGAAGAAATAGTTTCAATGATTAAAAGATTAACTTATATACCTCTAAAAAGATTACTATTCCCATATGGAAAATACATAGAAAGAATAGGAGCAAATTTACAAAAACAAATTTATCCTTTTGAAATTCATGGAGAAGATATTAATGTTGATCCAAATAAATATCATGATTTGATAAGAGCGATGGTACACATTTTCAGAAACATGGTTGATCATGGAATAGAATCTGCTCAAGACAGGATAGAGAGAGGAAAAGATGAATATGGAAAAATATCCTGTTCTTTAAAAAAAGAAGGTAAACATATAAAAATAGAAATTCACGATGACGGATGTGGAATAGATTTAGAAGTTTTAAAGAAAAAAATTGTAGAAAAAGGCTTACTATCCTTAACTGAGCTAGAAAAGTTATCGGATAAGGAAATTTTAGATTATATATTTGTAAAAGGATTTACAACTAGAGACAAATGCACAGAACTATCAGGTAAAGGACTTGGATTATATCATCTTAAAAAACAGGTTAAAAAGTACGGGGGAATTATTGAAGTGCAAACAAAAGCTGATAAAGGTACTACTTTTATAATAATAATTGAGGGGTGATTTTATGGCTTCAGTTTTAATTGTGGATGATGCAAATTTTATGAGGAGAAAAATAAAAGAAATATTAGAAAAAGCGGGGCATAAGGTAATAGCAGAGGCCAATAATGGCTCTAAAGCTATTAATTCCTATAAAGCATATAAGCCAGACATTGTGACCATGGACATTTCCATGCCTAATGATGATGGATTATATGCTTTAGAAGAAATTATAAAATATGATAACAAGGCAAAAATTGTAATGATAAGCTCAATGCAGCATAAAATTACAGTAATAAATGCTATTAAAAAAGGGGCGAAAAGTTATATATTAAAGCCTTTTTCAGAAGAAAAAATTATTGGAACAATAAGCGATGTGTTGAATCTAGAATAATATTAGAATTTATTCCTCTTTCCACACACCTGAATTTAAAAAGTTCTCTGCCCTTTTGTTAGCACTTTCCACTATGCTTTTTTCATAACCTAAGATGCTTAATAGCTTTATAGCATTTTGGGTATTAGATCTACTTTCATAAATTTTATAGTCAAAAATTATTTCATCGCCAACAATTTGTTCTCTAAAATGATAGTTGGCAAAGTATTTATTAAGAATATGAGTAAGCTCTACATCATGAGTAGCAGCAACACAAATACAATTATTTTGGGTTAAATATTTTAAGACTTCGGCAGATGCTGCTATTCTTTCAACAGTATTTGTACCTCTTAAAATTTCATCTACAAAACATATAGTTAGAATATTATCATTTACTGAATTTATTATTCTTTTTAAGGATTTAGTTTCTGCAATATAATAGCTTTCATTATTAAATAAGTTGTCCTTTAAAGCCATGGAAGTGAATATTTGCATAAAAGGGATTCTAAAGTCTTTAGCAAAGCAAGTGTAGATGGTTTGAGCGAATATAGCATTTATAGCTAAGGTTTTTAAAAAAGTAGACTTTCCAGAGGAATTAGAGCCGGTTAGTAATATAGAATCTTTAATGGTTATAGAGTTAGGCACAGACTTTTCTATTAATGGATGACTTAATTCATTCCCTATCATAGATAAGTCATTTTTATTTTTTTGATTCAATAACTCCGGTTTAACAAAGTAAGGAAGCCTTTCTCTATAGGCTGCAACTGAAATACAGCTGTCTATAATTCCTACTATCTGAAATATTTTATTAAATTCTTCTCCGCTTTTAAGCAGCATCTTTGATAGACTTTTATAATTTGTTATGCTTATTAAAAATACTGCGTTAATGTACTCTATAATAATTCCAATATCTGATCCAGCAGTATTAAGCATCATAATTGCATCTTTTATTTTGCCCACTTTACTTAGAGCATTTTTTAGATCTTCTTCAAAAGGTGTTAGTATTTGAAAATTTTCTTTATAAAGTGAATGAGCACACTTAACAATTAAAACAATATAACTAAAAGACTCTAATTTATAAGCTATTTTCTTTTTAACAGAGTAATATACTATAAAATTAACTAAAGCAGATGCAATTAACATACTTGCACCTATAGATTTATTGAAAAGTATTATAAGAATCGAAATTATAGGTAAAAAACCTAAAATTCTGTACCAATTGACTCCTGAAGAATCTAGTCCCTCATTGTCTAAAAAATAATCAGATATTTTAACTCTTTTAACTTTCCCTAATCTTGATAAGATGTATTGAATCTTTTCTCTTTCTTCCTTATGTTCTCTAAAATAATCTATCATTTCATCTCTAGCTTTAAGGTCATTTTCATCGTAAATTATTTCTCTTAGCATGCTGTAGAGGTACTGTTCCCCAACGGTAGTTTCTGCACTGTTTATTTTCTCAAATACCTTATCCATGCTTAAATCATTCCAAGTAATTTCATCAATAAAAAAGCTATCTTTTTTATGCTTTTTTATGTTATTAAAATATTCTGTTATGTCATCCCAATCCTCATCCGTATATTTTCTCTCTCTTTCTTTTGCCCACTCTTCTCTAATTCTTTTTTTAGTCTTGATTCTATTCCTTACTTCTGTAACTATTGATATAGCAGATACTATCAAAATTACTAATACTACATAAATTAAAAAGCTGTCCAAATTATCTCCTCCATTTTAGCTAAGTATTTAGTTATTACAGCTATGAATAATATAATTGATGATAAAAAATAAATTGCATACCAATTATAACACAAATTGTAACAACCAGGGACTAAAGAATACAAAAACTAACATAAAGTTATAAAATAAAATCTATACCTAAAGTCTGATAAAATAAGATATAATATAGATAAAATTTTAAATTGAAAATAAATAATTATAAGGTGCCAATTATAAGGTGCCAGGCACCGGAGAAAAGAGAAAAGGAGAAAATATATGAGTTTAGATAAAAAGAATCAAGAATATGAAGGATTTGAGCTAGGACCAATTAGACCTCCTAGTGAGGCAGAAAGTCTGCTTTTAAGAATAACTAGAAATTGTCCTTGGAATCAATGCAAATTTTGTGCCCTATACAAAGGAGAAAAATTTAGCATCAGACCTTTAGAGCATGTTTTAAAAGATATTGATAGGCTTAAATACTATATTGATGCTATTATAAATATTAGAGAAAATTCTACTAATAACGTGAAGGAAGAAATGAGGAAGCTAGGCAGTACAGTCACGGAAGAAGGCAATTGGGCATATTACTCTGCTATAACTTGGCTTCAAGGGGGAATGAAATCCATATTCCTTCAAGATGCTAACAGCATGATTATAAAACCAGAGGATATGATGACAATACTAAAGTATGTCAGAAAAAATTTCCCTGGGGTTGAAAGAATCACTTCTTATGCAAGATCTCAAACTATTGCTAGAATTAGTGATGAAGACCTTTTGAAAATTAGAGAAGCTGGTCTTAATAGAATTCATATTGGAATGGAATCAGCGGCAGATGTGGTGCTAGATTTTATAAAAAAAGGAGTAGACAAGAAGACTCATATTATAGCAGGTCAGAAGGTTAAGAAAGCTGGAATAGAGCTATCAGAGTATTTTATGCCAGGACTTGGTGGAGCCGCATACTCAAAAGAGAATGCCATTGAAACATCAGATGCCATGAATCAAATAAATCCAGACTTTATTCGATTGAGAACCCTTGCAATCCCAGATAAAGCCCCATTAGCTATAGATTATAGGGATGGAAAATTTAAGAAGCTTGGAGATGTTCAAGTAATAGAAGAGCTTTTAATGTTTATAGAAAATTTGCATGGGATAACTTCAGCAATAAAGAGTGATCACATTTTAAATCTTATCCCAGAAGTAGAAGGAAAGCTTCCAGAGGATAAAGAAAAAATCATTGCAGTAATTAAAAAGTTCCTTAATTTAAGTGAGGAAGATAAAATAGTATACATGATAGGAAGAAGAACTGGCAGCATTAAGGGAATTTACGATATGGATTATTATAACTTAACAGAGAAAGCAAGAGAAATTGTAGCTAGAAATAACATAACATCAGAAAATGTGGATGAAATTGTTGGAGAATTAATGAAGAGATTTATATAAAATGCAAAGTTTATGCAGCCCCGTTTGATGTAATATTTTCTACACTATCAATGCATTAGAATTGATTTCCCAATCTAATTAGTTTTTATAGACTAATTAAATTGGGAAATTATTTACATTCTCCTCAGGGGTAATTATTTGAATATTATTTATTTTGTGCGTCTACAAGGCTTTGAAGTGATTCCTTTAAGGTGCTGAACTCAACTCCTTTTTCAGTTGCATAGTCCTTTACTAATTTTCCTGTACTAGGTATTTTATCATTAATAACTTTTTCAATTTCTTCTGTTTTTACTCCCCAATCTATCAAATCTTTAAAAGTAGTACTGCCTTTAATGATTTTTTCTGTAGTGGAAGTTTCTTTTACTTTTGCTGTACTTTCTTCTTGGGCTTGTGATTTTGTATCTGAACTTATAGCTGCATCAAGGGGAGCTATAGTATGAGTGTCTAAATATTTTGATTGTTCTTCAGTTAATTTTACTTTGCTTCTAAGAATATTTACAGCTGGCTCTGGTAAATAAGTAGTATCATTTAAGGTTATAGGTAGGGACTTGTACAAAGCAACAAAGGTTTTTACAGAATCAGTTCCAACTTCTTTTCCTTCTGAGGCAGCTGAAGTATATATTGCTTCGAGCTCTTTACACTGGAAGGTTGCAAAGGTTTTTTCATCCTTAAGGGCAAAAGCTATGCCTAAATCTTCTAGAGAAACCTCAAATAAGTCACTGATTTCTCCAAAGTTATAGGAACCTCTTATATCTGCTGGGTTATATTCTCCAGCAAACTCCCCTGTAGTATAAAGTGCAGGTTCTTTTGTATTTACAGTATTCCATAACCCAAAAGCTGAGGTGATGGCAATGGTACCAAAAATAGATGCAAAAATAATTACGGCAACAGCTGATGTTTTAATTTTCATTATCAGCACCTCCTACTCTGAAATTTACAGTATCATTTATAGGACAAGCTGATTCACTTGTGCATTTCATACAGCTTATACACTGGTGATTTTTTATAACATTTGTTTCAGACACCTTAATATTCATTGGGCAGAATCTGTCACAGGCTTTACAGTTAACACAAGTAGAAGCTTTACGTTTTATTTTGAATATTCTAAATAAATTAAAGATTCCAAGGAAAGCACCGTATGGGCAAGCATATTTGCACCATGGACGTTCAATTATTAATGAAAGAAGTATTGTAGCTGCAAGAATAACATATGCAGTTACGGCAACTTCATTTGTCCAAAAATTGAAAAGTGCATAGTAAGGGTCAATATTTTGGAACATTAGCTTTGCTGTAGTGGCAGTATTGTAAACAACTAAGATAAGAATTATATATCTTATATAACGCAAGTATTTATCAATTTTTGAAGGAATCATATTGTTATAACGGTTTTTGAATATTTTTTTTCCTATCTTTCCAAGCAATTCTTGGAATGTACCAAAAGGACAAACCCAACCACAGATAAGTGGACCGAAGCCAATGGCAAGAATGATTCCTATAGTCATAAGTATGAAAGATGATTCATGGATTTTCTGCACAAAGGTTCCCGCTGTGAAAAATTGATAAATTGAAACCACTCCGCCAAAAGGGCATATTGCGTGAAGAGAAGCTGTGGATAGAAGGGGGATTGAAATGCCCCCTTCTACAAGGGTTTTATTAAGTGATATTGCAAGAACAAGAAGGAAAAAGAATATTTGTATTGATGATCTTATCCATGTCTTTTTCTTTTTAATTTTTATTGAGGTATTGCTCTGAGTTTTTACATTCGCATCCATTTGTATTTTCACTCCTATTTATTTAGATTTTTCTGGAACCCATCCAGATGGCTTTTTGAGGTGTGTATAGGAATCACTGTATTATAATTTCTATATTTCAATAATAAAATTAATTTGTGACAGAATTGTGATGAAAATTTGATGAAAATTAAAATAATAAAAAAGGGTGCCTGGCACCGGAGATTAGACCAGCTAGTAAAAGTCAATAAATTTTTATAAAAAAATTTATGAGTAAAAATAGGTATCACAAAAAATCCATTAAAAAATACGAATAATGGAAATTAGTCCCTAATTATTTTAGCCGTTAGGC